>CAVRZV010000009.1:0-202489 GCA_963725785.1 uncultured Bacteroidales bacterium
AGCAGCACTGACAGCAGGCTTTGTCAATGTGACTAATGCAGTGTTACCAGTTAGTCCTATCGTTATGGTAGTACCGGCAGCAGCACCGGCAGCAGTCTACACCGGGACACTTACTGTGACCAACAGTGTTACTGGCTGTGTCAGCGGGACGTATGCTATTGGCGTCACAGTCAATGCTAATCCTACTATCACCCTTGGGGCTAACCCATCTGTTTGTTCTGGAGCCACGGCAGCTAACCTCACGTATAGTGCCACCACAGGTACTCCCAATCAGTATAGTATAGTCTATAGTGCAGCAGCACTGACAGCAGGCTTTGTCAATGTGACTAATGCAGTGTTACCAGTTAGTCCTATCGTTATGGTAGTACCGGCAGCAGCACCGGCAGCAGTCTACACCGGCACACTCACTGTGACCAACAGTGTTACTGGCTGTGTCAGCGGGACGTATGCTATTGGCGTCACAGTCAATGCTAATCCTACTATCACCCTGGGGGCTAACCCATCTGTTTGTTCTGGAGCCACGGCAGCTAACCTCACGTATAGTGCCACGACAGGTACTCCCAATCAGTATAGTATAGTCTATAGTGCAGCAGCACTGACAGCAGGCTTTGTCAATGTGACTAATGCAGTGTTACCAGTTAGTCCTATCGTTATGGTAGTACCGGCAGCAGCACCGGCAGCAGTCTACACCGGCACACTCACTGTGACCAACAGTGTTACTGGCTGTGTCAGCGGGACGTATGCTATTGGCGTCACAGTCAATGCTAATCCTACTATCACCCTGGGGGCTAACCCATCTGTTTGTTCTGGAGCCACGGCAGCTAACCTCACGTATAGTGCCACGACAGGTACTCCCAATCAGTATAGTATAGTCTATAGTGCAGCAGCACTGACAGCAGGCTTTGTCAATGTGACTAATGCAGTGTTACCAGTTAGTCCTATCGTTATGGTAGTACCGGCAGCAGCACCGGCAGCAGTCTACACCGGCACACTCACTGTGACCAACAGTGTTACTGGCTGTGTCAGCGGGACGTATGCTATTGGCGTCACAGTCAATGCTAATCCTACTATCACCCTGGGGGCTAACCCATCTGTTTGTTCTGGAGCCACGGCAGCTAACCTCACGTATAGTGCCACGACAGGTACTCCCAATCAGTATAGTATAGTCTATAGTGCAGCAGCACTGACAGCAGGCTTTGTCAATGTGACTAATGCAGTGTTACCAGTTAGTCCTATCGTTATGGTAGTACCGGCAGCAGCACCGGCAGCAGTCTACACCGGGACACTCACTGTGACCAACAGTGTTACTGGCTGTGTCAGCGGGACGTATGCTATTGGCGTCACAGTCAATGCTAATCCTACTATCACCCTGGGGGCTAACCCATCTGTTTGTTCTGGAGCCACGGCAGCTAACCTCACGTATAGTGCCACGACAGGTACTCCCAATCAGTATAGTATAGTCTATAGTGCAGCAGCACTGACAGCAGGTTTTGTCAATGTGACTAATGCAGTGTTACCAGTTAGTCCTATCGTTATGGTAGTACCGGCAGCAGCACCGGCAGCAGTCTACACCGGCACACTTACTGTGACCAACAGTGTTACTGGCTGTGTCAGCGGGACGTATGCTATTGGCGTCACAGTCAATGCTAATCCTACTATCACCCTTGGGGCTAACCCATCTGTTTGTTCTGGAGCCACGGCAGCTAACCTCACGTATAGTGCCACGACAGGTACTCCCAATCAGTATAGTATAGTCTATAGTGCAGCAGCACTGACAGCAGGCTTTGTCAATGTGACTAATGCAGCGTTACCAGTTAGTCCTATCGTTATGGTAGTACCGGCAGCAGCACCGGCAGCAGTCTACACCGGCACACTCACTGTGACCAACAGTGTTACTGGCTGTGTCAGCGGGACGTATGCTATTGGCGTCACAGTCAATGCTAATCCTACTATCACCCTTGGGGCTAACCCATCTGTTTGTTCTGGAGCCACGGCAGCTAACCTCACGTATAGTGCCACGACAGGTACTCCCAATCAGTATAGTATAGTCTATAGTGCAGCAGCACTGACAGCAGGCTTTGTCAATGTGACTAATGCAGTGTTACCAGTTAGTCCTATCGTTATGGTAGTACCGGCAGCAGCACCGGCAGCAGTCTACACCGGCACACTTACTGTGACCAACAGTGTTACTGGCTGTGTCAGCGGGACGTATGCTATTGGCGTCACAGTCAATGCTAATCCTACTATCACCCTGGGGGCTAACCCATCTGTTTGTTCTGGAGCCACGGCAGCTAACCTCACGTATAGTGCCACGACAGGTACTCCCAATCAGTATAGTATAGTCTATAGTGCAGCAGCACTGACAGCAGGCTTTGTCAATGTGACTAATGCAGCGTTACCAGTTAGTCCTATCGTTATGGTAGTACCGGCAGCAGCACCGGCAGCAGTCTACACCGGCACACTCACTGTGACCAACAGTGTTACTGGCTGTGTCAGCGGGACGTATGCTATTGGCGTCACAGTCAATGCTAATCCTACTATCACCCTGGGGGCTAACCCATCTGTTTGTTCTGGAGCCACGGCAGCTAACCTCACGTATAGTGCCACGACAGGTACTCCCAATCAGTATAGTATAGTCTATAGTGCAGCAGCACTGACAGCAGGCTTTGTCAATGTGACTAATGCAGTGTTACCAGTTAGTCCTATCGTTATGGTAGTACCGGCAGCAGCACCGGCAGCAGTCTACACCGGCACACTTACTGTGACCAACAGTGTTACTGGCTGTGTCAGCGGGACGTATGCTATTGGCGTCACAGTCAATGCTAATCCTACTATCACCCTGGGGGCTAACCCATCTGTTTGTTCTGGAGCCACGGCAGCTAACCTCACGTATAGTGCCACGACAGGTACTCCCAATCAGTATAGTATAGTCTATAGTGCAGCAGCACTGACAGCAGGCTTTGTCAATGTGACTAATGCAGTGTTACCAGTTAGTCCTATCGTTATGGTAGTACCGGCAGCAGCACCGGCAGCAGTCTACACCGGCACACTCACTGTGACCAACAGTGTTACTGGCTGTGTCAGCGGGACGTATGCTATTGGCGTCACAGTCAATGCTAATCCTACTATCACCCTGGGGGCTAACCCATCTGTTTGTTCTGGAGCCACGGCAGCTAACCTCACGTATAGTGCCACGACAGGTACTCCCAATCAGTATAGTATAGTCTATAGTGCAGCAGCACTGACAGCAGGCTTTGTCAATGTGACTAATGCAGTGTTACCAGTTAGTCCTATCGTTATGGTAGTACCGGCAGCAGCACCGGCAGCAGTCTACACCGGCACACTTACTGTGACCAACAGTGTTACTGGCTGTGTCAGCGGGACGTATGCTATTGGCGTCACAGTCAATGCTAATCCTACTATCACCCTGGGGGCTAACCCGTCTGTTTGTTCTGGAGCCACGGCAGCTAACCTCACGTATAGTGCCACGACAGGTACTCCCAATCAGTATAGTATAGTCTATAGTGCAGCAGCACTGACAGCAGGTTTTGTCAATGTGACTAATGCAGTGTTACCAGTTAGTCCTATCGTTATGGTAGTACCGGCAGCAGCACCGGCAGCAGTCTACACCGGCACACTTACTGTGACCAACAGTGTTACTGGCTGTGTCAGCGGGACGTATGCTATTGGCGTCACAGTCAATGCTAATCCTACTATCACCCTTGGGGCTAACCCATCTGTTTGTTCTGGAGCCACGGCAGCTAACCTCACGTATAGTGCCACGACAGGTACTCCCAATCAGTATAGTATAGTCTATAGTGCAGCAGCACTGACAGCAGGCTTTGTCAATGTGACTAATGCAGTGTTACCAGTTAGTCCTATCGTTATGGTAGTACCGGCAGCAGCACCGGCAGCAGTCTACACCGGCACACTTACTGTGACCAACAGTGTTACTGGCTGTGTCAGCGGGACGTATGCTATTGGCGTCACAGTCAATGCTAATCCTACTATCACCCTGGGGGCTAACCCATCTGTTTGTTCTGGCGCCACGGCAGCTAACCTCACGTATAGTGCCACGACAGGTACTCCCAATCAGTATAGTATAGTCTATAGTGCAGCAGCACTGACAGCAGGCTTTGTCAATGTGACTAATGCAGTGTTACCAGTTAGTCCTATCGTTATGGTAGTACCGGCAGCAGCACCGGCAGCAGTCTACACCGGCACACTCACTGTGACCAACAGTGTTACTGGCTGTGTCAGCGGGACGTATGCTATTGGCGTCACAGTCAATGCTAATCCTACTATCACCCTGGGGGCTAACCCGTCTGTTTGTTCTGGAGCCACGGCAGCTAACCTCACGTATAGTGCCACGACAGGTACTCCCAATCAGTATAGTATAGTCTATAGTGCAGCAGCACTGACAGCAGGCTTTGTCAATGTGACTAATGCAGTGTTACCAGTTAGTCCTATCGTTATGGTAGTACCGGCAGCAGCACCGGCAGCAGTCTACACCGGCACACTTACTGTGACCAACAGTGTTACTGGCTGTGTCAGCGGGACGTATGCTATTGGCGTCACAGTCAATGCTAATCCTACTATCACCCTGGGAGCTAACCCATCTGTTTGTTCTGGAGCCACGGCAGCTAACCTCACGTATAGTGCCACGACAGGTACTCCCAATCAGTATAGTATAGTCTATAGTGCAGCAGCACTGACAGCAGGCTTTGTCAATGTGACTAATGCAGCGTTACCAGTTAGTCCTATCGTTATGGTAGTACCGGCAGCAGCACCGGCAGCAGTCTACACCGGCACACTCACTGTGACCAACAGTGTTACTGGCTGTGTCAGCGGGACGTATGCTATTGGCGTCACAGTCAATGCTAATCCTACTATCACCCTGGGGGCTAACCCATCTGTTTGTTCTGGAGCCACGGCAGCTAACCTCACGTATAGTGCCACGACAGGTACTCCCAATCAGTATAGTATAGTCTATAGTGCAGCAGCACTGACAGCAGGTTTTGTCAATGTGACTAATGCAGTGTTACCAGTTAGTCCTATCGTTATGGTAGTACCGGCAGCAGCACCGGCAGCAGTCTACACCGGCACACTCACTGTGACCAACAGTGTTACTGGCTGTGTCAGCGGGACGTATGCTATTGGCGTCACAGTCAATGCTAATCCTACTATCACCCTGGGGGCTAACCCATCTGTTTGTTCTGGAGCCACGGCAGCTAACCTCACGTATAGTGCCACGACAGGTACTCCCAATCAGTATAGTATAGTCTATAGTGCAGCAGCACTGACAGCAGGCTTTGTCAATGTGACTAATGCAGTGTTACCAGTTAGTCCTATCGTTATGGTAGTACCGGCAGCAGCACCGGCAGCAGTCTACACCGGCACACTTACTGTGACCAACAGTGTTACTGGCTGTGTCAGCGGGACGTATGCTATTGGCGTCACAGTCAATGCTAATCCTACTATCACCCTGGGGGCTAACCCATCTGTTTGTTCTGGAGCCACGGCAGCTAACCTCACGTATAGTGCCACGACAGGTACTCCCAATCAGTATAGTATAGTCTATAGTGCAGCAGCACTGACAGCAGGTTTTGTCAATGTGACTAATGCAGTGTTACCAGTTAGTCCTATCGTTATGGTAGTACCGGCAGCAGCACCGGCAGCAGTCTACACCGGCACACTCACTGTGACCAACAGTGTTACTGGCTGTGTCAGCGGGACGTATGCTATTGGCGTCACAGTCAATGCTAATCCTACTATCACCCTGGGGGCTAACCCATCTGTTTGTTCTGGAGCCACGGCAGCTAACCTCACGTATAGTGCCACGACAGGTACTCCCAATCAGTATAGTATAGTCTATAGTGCAGCAGCACTGACAGCAGGCTTTGTCAATGTGACTAATGCAGCGTTACCAGTTAGTCCTATCGTTATGGTAGTACCGGCAGCAGCACCGGCAGCAGTCTACACCGGCACACTCACTGTGACCAACAGTGTTACTGGCTGTGTCAGCGGGACGTATGCTATTGGCGTAACAGTCAATGTATTACCATCACCGACATTTACAACACAACCCGGGGCAACAACTTGTTCCAACACTGATGTAACTTATACTACACAGCCAGGTCACACAAACTATATCTGGACGTTTACAGGGATTTTAGGTAGTGATTATACTATAACATCAGGAGGTACAATCGCTGATAATACTGTAATCCTGCAATGGTTAACTGCCGGAAGCAAAACAGTAAGCATTAATTACACCAATGCATTCGGGTGTACTTCAGTATCAGCTGTATCATCGACACCCACATTGGTTAGTATAATACCTGCAGTTGCAAATGCTGGTTCCGATCAGACAGGAGCAGCTACGTGTGGATTGACAATAGTCACATTAGCGGGTAATACTCCTGTGACAGGATCAGGTTCCTGGAGTATTGTAAGTGGAATTGGCGGTATAATAACTGCGCCAACCAGCCCTTCAAGTACCTTTACCGGAACTGCAGGAGTAACTTATGTATTAAGGTGGACTATAACAAATGCACCATGTGCACCTTCTACCGACGATGTTACAATTACTTTTAATCAAAATCCATCAGTTGCAAATGCAGGACTCGATCAGACCGGTCCACCAATGTGCGGATTAACCAGTACAACATTAACTGCAAGTACGCCAACAGTTGGAACGGGATTATGGACAATAACAGGAGGTGCAGGTGGTACTGTTGCAAATCCAACCAGTCCAACCAGTACATTTACAGGAACTGCAGGAACCGCATATGTTCTTCGCTGGACAGTAAGTAATCCTCCTTGTATTGATTCATTTGATGATGTCAATATTACCTTCCATCAGAATCCTACTATAGCTAATGCAGGTCCTGATATGACGGGCGCAGCAACTTGCGGTTTAACGACTGTTACTCTTGCCGCCAATAATCCGGCTATAGGTGTTGGTGTATGGTCAATTATTAGTGGAACAGGTGGATCTTTCACTGATGCTTCATTAAGCAATACAACTTTTGCTGGTACTGCTGGCAATTCATATACATTACGCTGGACAATTACAAATCCTCCATGTCTGCAATCATTTGATGATGTTGTTATTACGTTTAATCAAAATCCAACCATCGCTAATGCAGGCGCTGATCAGGCCGGTGCAAGTACATGCGGGCTGACAACTGTCACACTCTCTGGAAATAATCCGACTATTGGAACTGGTGTGTGGACAATATTCAGCGGAACCGGAGGTTCATTTGCAAATGCTTCTTTGTTTAATACAACATTTTCAGGTTTGGCAGGGAATACCTACATCCTGCGTTGGACCATATCGAATGCACCCTGTACGCCATCTTCTGATGATGTTATAATTACTTTTAACCAGAATCCGACTTCTGCAAATGCAGGTCCGGATCAGGTAGGGGTTACAACATGCGGACTTACCACAGTTACTCTTGCTGGAAACAGTCCGGCAATTGGAACCGGAGCATGGTCAATTCAAAGTGGCAGCGGCGGGTCATTTGCTGATGCAACCTTATTTAATACAACTTTCAGCGGTTCATCTGGAACAACATATGTTTTGCGCTGGACAATAAATAATGCTCCCTGTTTACCAACAGTTGATGATGTAACTGTTACGTTCAGTGTGAGTCCATCGACTGCAAACGCAGGACCGGATCAGACTGGATTGTCAACTTGCGGCATAACAACAGTAACTTTAGCCGCTAATACACCTGTTGTTGGTACCGGAGTCTGGAGTATTGTAAGCGGAACAGGTGGAACTGTTACAACCCCAACCAGTCCTACAAGTACCTTTACAGGAACTGCCGGCACAGCTTATACTCTGCGCTGGACAATTTCCAATGCCCCTTGTTTAGCATCTACTGATGATGTCAATATCACATTTAACCAGAACCCAACTACAGCTAATGCAGGTCCTGATCAAACAGATGCAGCTACCTGTGGCCTGACAACAGTATCGTTGGCAGCAAATGCTCCGGTTGTTGGTTCAGGAATATGGAGCATTGTAAGTGGAACTGGCGGAACTGTAGCTACTCCGGCAAGTCCAACAAGTACCTTTACAGGGACGGCAGGAACTTCATATACTCTGCGTTGGACTATAACAAATGCTCCTTGCGGATCATCAACCGATGATGTTGTTATTACCTTTAACCAGAATCCAACAATAGCTAATGCTGGTCCAGATCAGACAGGAATATCGACCTGTGGAATTACAACAGTTACTTTAGCAGCGAACGCTCCTGTTGCAGGTACCGGAGCATGGAGTATTGTCATCGGAGCTGGCGGTTCAGTAACAATTCCGACCAGTCCTGTGAGCACATTTACAGGAGTTGCAGGAACTGCTTATACTTTACGTTGGACCATAACTAATCTTCCATGCGGCATATCAACCGATGATGTAAATATTACATTTAACCAGAATCCAACAACGGCCAACGCAGGACCTGATCAGACAGGGGTTTCTACCTGCGGATTGACTTCAGTTACTCTTGCGGCTAACACTCCTGCAACAGGAGCAGGGGTCTGGAGCATAATAGGAGGAACAGGAGGTACCATCGCGATCCCGACAAGTCCTGTAAGTACTTTCACAGGTACAGCGGGGACAACGTATACTTTGCGATGGACCATTACAAGTGCGCCTTGCGGAACTTCGACTGACGATGTGAACATTACTTTTAATGAGAATCCGACAGTTGCCAATGCTGGCGCTGATCAGACCGGTTTAGGGATGTGCGGAGTAACTATAACTACTCTGACGGCCAATGCTCCTGTAATAGGGACCGGAAGCTGGAGTATAATAAGTGGTACAGGAGGAAATGTTACTTCCGCCAATAGTCCTACAAGTACATTTACAGGGCTAGCTGGAAATTCATACGTTCTGAGATGGACGATCGTTAATCCTCCATGTGCACTCTCATCAGATGATGTCACAATTACCTTTAACCTTACACCGTCACCGACATTCACTGCTCAGCCGGGCGGAACATCATGTGCAGGTACAGATGTTACTTACACTACCCAGGCAGGACAGTCAAATTATGTATGGACATTCAGTGGAGTTCTGGGTACAGACTACAGCATTACTTCCGGAGGCTTATTAACTGACAACACTGTTATCTTAAAATGGCTTACCGCAGGAAGTAAAACAGTTAGTGTTAATTACTCAAATACAGCTGGATGCACAGCACTATCCGCTACTTCATCAACACCGACAATAGTGAGTGCATTACTTCCTGTAAGTGTCACGATAGCAGCAGATGCAAATCCAGTCTGTGCTGGCACTACAGTTATCTTTACAGCTACTCCGACCAACGGAGGAGCAGCCCCTGTTTACCAGTGGAAGGTTAACGGAGTCAATGCGGGAGTGAATGCAGCTACCTATTCATACATACCATTAACAGGCGATGTAGTGACGGTAGATCTTACTTCGAATGCAGTATGTCCGACAGGTAATCCTGCAACCTCTGCTCCGGTTACCATGACGGTCAACCCATCGCTTCCAGTCAGTGTCACGATAGCAGCAGATGCAAATCCAGTCTGTGCAGGTACGACAGTTAACTTTACAGCTACTCCGACCAATGGAGGAGCCGCCCCTGTTTACCAGTGGAAGGTTAACGGAGTTAATTCGGGAGTCAATGCAGCTACCTATTCATACATACCATTAACAGGCGATGTTGTGACGGTAGATCTTACTTCGAATGCAGTATGTCCGACTGGCAGTCCTGCAACCTCTGCACCAGTTGCCATGACGGTCAACCCATTGCTTCCAGTCAGTGTCACGATAGCAGCAGATGCAAATCCAGTCTGTACAGGTACGACGGTTAACTTTACAGCTACTCCGACCAACGGAGGAGCCGCCCCTGTTTACCAGTGGAAGGTTAACGGAGTCAATGCGGGAGTGAATGCAGCTACCTATTCATACATACCATTAACAGGCGATGTTGTGACGGTAGATCTTACTTCGAATGCAGTATGTCCGACAGGTAATCCTGCAACCTCTGCACCGGTTACCATGACGGTCAACCCATTGCTTCCAGTCAGTGTCACGATAGCAGCAGATGCAAATCCAGTCTGTGCAGGCACGACAGTTAACTTTACAGCTACTCCAACTAATGGAGGAGCAGCTCCTGTTTACCAGTGGAAGGTTAACGGAGTCAATGCGGGAGTGAATGCAGCTACCTATTCATACATACCTTTGACAGGCGATGTTGTTACGGTAGATCTTACTTCGAATGCAGTATGTCCGACAGGCAATCCTGCAACCTCTGCTCCGGTTACCATGACGGTCAACCCATTGCTTCCAGTAAGTGTCACGATAGCAGCAGATGCAAATCCAGTCTGTGCAGGCACGACGGTTAACTTTACAGCTACTCCGACCAATGGAGGAGCCGCCCCTGTTTACCAGTGGAAGGTTAACGGAGTCAATGCGGGAGTCAATGCAGCTACCTATTCATACATACCATTAACAGGCGATGTTGTGACGGTAGATCTTACTTCGAATGCAGTATGTCCGACTGGCAGTCCTGCAACCTCTGCACCAGTTACCATGACGGTCAACCCATTACTTCCAGTCAGTGTCACGATAGCAGCAGATGCAAATCCAGTCTGTGCAGGCACGACAGTTAACTTTACAGCTACTCCGACCAACGGAGGAGCCGCCCCTGTTTACCAGTGGAAGGTTAACGGAGTCAATGCGGGAGTGAATGCAGCTACCTATTCATACATACCATTAACAGGCGATGTTGTGACGGTAGATCTTACTTCGAATGCTGTATGTCCGACAGGTAATCCTGCAACCTCTGCACCGGTTACCATGACGGTCAACCCATTGCTTCCAGTCAGTGTCACGATAGCAGCAGATGCAAATCCAGTCTGCGCGGGCACGACAGTTAACTTTACAGCTACTCCGACTAATGGAGGAGCAGCTCCTGTTTACCAGTGGAAGGTTAACGGAGTCAATGCGGGAGTGAATGCAGCTACCTATTCATACATACCTTTAACAGGCGATGTTGTTACGGTAGATCTTACTTCGAATGCAGTATGTCCGACAGGCAATCCTGCAACCTCTGCTCCGGTTACCATGACGGTCAACCCATTGCTTCCAGTAAGTGTCACGATAGCAGCAGATGCAAATCCAGTCTGTACAGGCACAACGGTTAACTTTACAGCTACTCCGACCAATGGAGGAGCAGCTCCTGTTTACCAGTGGAAGGTTAACGGAGTCAATGCGGGAGTCAATGCAGCTACCTATTCATATATACCATTAACAGGCGATGTAGTGACGGTAGATCTTACTTCGAATGCAGTATGTCCGACAGCCAATCCTGCAACTTCTGCTCCGGTTACCATGACGGTCAATCTGTCTCTTCCTGTCAGTGTCCTTGTAGCAGCAGATGCAAATCCTGTTTGTGCAGGCACGACGGTTAACTTTACAGCTACTCCGACTAATGGAGGAGCCGCCCCTGTTTACCAGTGGAAGGTTAACGGAGTTAATGCGGGATTGAATGCAGCTACCTATTCATACATACCATTAACAGGCGATGTAGTTACGGTGGAACTTACTTCGAATTCAGTATGTGCTACGGGTAATCCTGCAGCTTCTGCACCGGTTACCATGACGGTCAACCCATTACTTCCAGTAAGTGTCACGATAGCAGCAGATGCAAATCCAGTCTGTGCAGGCACAACGGTTAACTTTACAGCTACTCCGACCAATGGAGGAGCAGCTCCCGTTTACCAGTGGAAGGTTAACGGAGTCAATGCGGGATTGAATGCAGCTACCTATTCATACATACCATTAACAGGCGATGTTGTGACGGTAGATCTTACTTCGAATGCAGTATGTCCGACAGGCAATCCTGCAACCTCTGCTCCGGTTACTATGACAGTCAACCCTTCACCCACTGTTACGACTACACAGGTTGATGTTATCTGTTTCGGAGGAGCCACAGGTACTGCTACTGCTATACCAGCCGGAGGTACAGGTGTTTATACATATTCGTGGAATACCATACCTGTTCAGCCTACGGTAACCGCGACAGGACTTTCAGCAGGTACCTATACTGTAACTGTTTCAGATGGAAATAGTTGTACTGCAACTGCCAGCGCAATAATTACCCAACCTGCAACGGCCTTATCCGGAAGTATTACCGCTCAAACTAACGTTTCGGTTCCTGGTGGTAATAATGGAAGCGTTACCGTTTCCGGTTCAGGAGGTACTTCTCCATATCTGTACAAGCTTGGTGCTGGTGTTTATCAGGTTTCAGGTACTTTTGGAACTCTTACAGCAGGATCGTATACTGTTACTGTGCAGGATATTAACATGTGTGTTTTTGATGTCCCAGTAACAATTACGCAACCGTCAGCTACTGTATCTGGAAGCTTTACTCAAACAAATGTTTCATGTTTTGGTACTTCAACCGGTAGTATTACAGCAATCGGCTCAGGTGGCGTACCGCCTTATGAATATAGTCTGGATGCCGTAACCTTTCAATCTTCAGGTACTTTCGGATTATTAGCAGCAGGTGCATACACAGTAACAGTCCGCGATGCTGTTCTAAGTACATTCGGTATGAATGTTACAATAACTCAGCCAGCATCACCGGTAGGAGGTTCAATAGCTTCTCAGATCAACGTTCTCTGCTTTGGAAGCAACACCGGTAGCGTGACCGTAGCCGGGTCAGGTGGATCATCTCCATATCTGTACAAGCTGGGGACAGGGTCTTATCAGGCTTCAGGAACCTTTGGTACTCTTACGGCAGGAGCTTATACAATAACAGTTCAGGATATAAATCTCTGCACTTTTAATGTTGATGTAACAATTACGCAGCCTCTTACTGCTCTGACCGGAAGTATAACCACACAGACTAGTGTTTCATGCTCCGGAGCAGCAGATGCTTCGGTTACTGTGGCTGGTTCTGGTGGAAATTCTCCTTACATGTACAGTCTGAACGGAGGAATATATCAGGCGTCAGGTACATTTAACAATCTTGCAGGTGCAGGATATACAATAACAGTGCAGGATGCAAATATGTGCACGTCAAATGTTACAGTTACAATTGTAGAACCTGCAGTAATTTCAATATTAAGTGATGTTGTAAATGCCTCCTGTCCTGGTGTTTCTGATGGTTCAGTTACTCTGACAATCAGCTGGTGGCACACAACCTTACAGTGTGATCTGGAATGATAATATAACGATACAGGACCGTACTGACTTTTCAGATGGTGCTTATAGTGTAATTGTTACAGACAAAAATGGCTGTAATGCACGTCTCGATGTTGTTGTTGGGGTAACAGGTTCTATGCAATGTATTGAAATACCAACTATAATTACTCCAAATGATGATGCAGTGAATGATACCTGGAAAATTAAGAATATAGATCTGTTCCCGGATGCTGAAGTGTTTGTGTTTACGCGTTGGGGGAAACTTGTATTCAACAGTAAGAACCTTGCCGCTAACCAATGGGATGGTAAGTATCAAGGGAGACTATTGCCAACAGATTCATATCATTACGTATTACACCTTAATGACGGATCGAAACCAAGATCAGGTGTGATAAGTATAATACGCTAAGAAATGTAATATTTAGATTTATATATATATGAGGTATTTAAGAGGTATATTGTCAGCAATCGTTTTGACTTTCAGTTTTGGAGCAGTATTTGCACAGACTGAACCTATGTACAGCCAATATATTATGAATGGATTTTTGATAAATCCATCATTCGCAGGTCGCGACGGCTATACTACTGTAAACCTGACAGTCAGAGAACAGTGGGTTGGAATGTCTGGAGCTCCGAGCACCTACGCTGCAAGTTTTCAGACCCGAATTCTCAAAAACAGTTTTATTTCGAAGTCAACAGCAGTAAGAAAGAAGATCATAAAGCCAACAAAGGGAGGAAAAGTAGGACTTGGCGCTTACATATTCAACGATAACAATGGTATTATGCGACGTACCGGAATGCTGTTAGCCTATTCCTATCACATTCCCATGGGCAAAACCGGGGGGATTCCCAATGACCTTTCATTCGGACTTGCATTAAAAGCTTATCAGTTTAATGTAAATTTGAATGGAGCGATTCTGGACAATCCGGATGACGATTTTTTGAATTCATACGACCGGACTAAATATTTTCCTGATTTTAATTTTGGAGCCAGTTTCACTACAACCAAATATTATGTCGGGTTTGCGATGACCAATATGTTAAGAGGTTCGCTAGTGTTTGCCGATACCTCCAGAACGAAAGGGAATGAACTTGGTGGTTTTTATCTTACAGGCGGATATAAGTTTCCATTATCTGCTGATTGGATCTTTGAACCTTCAGCCTTCATTAAGGCGTCCGATATGCTACTGACTTCAATTCAGATGGATTTGACCGCAAGAGCCTATTATAAGGAGGATTACTGGGCCGGAGTATCGTGGAGAACAAATGATGCTATTATAATGATGATGGGTTTAAAATATGACAGATTCTACTTTGCTTACGCCTTTGACTTCACACTGACTGATATACGGAAACAAAGTTTTGGTACTCACGAGCTTTCATTCGCAGTCAAGTTTGGTGAAAGTGCAAGAAGGTACCGATGGATAAATGCATATTAAGTTTCATAAAAAAGCTGATATAAAATCAGCTTTTTTTATTTCACAGAGGTATAGTGGCCCCTGAAGGTTTTAATTTAGTTGAATCATGTCATTCTGATGAATTAAGAAGGCGGTCTTATCTAATAACGGAACGTTATGTCAAAAAGATGTTTTCCAGATATAACAATTGTTTTAATTCTTCTGATCTTAATTTTAGACAGAGGTTTTTCCCAGTCTCCTGAACCGAAGCAGGTAAGGATTATGTTTTATAATGTGGAAAACCTTTTTGATATTTATCACGATTCCCTGAAGGAGGATAATGACTTCCTTCCTGGTGGATTGATGAGGTGGAATTTAACAAGATACAAAAAGAAAATAAGCTCCCTGGAGAAAACAATCGTTGCCGCAGGAGAGTGGAATACTCCATCGGTTATAGCATTTTGTGAGGTGGAAAACAGGAATATTCTGGAAGATCTGATTAATAATACCTATTTATCAAAATATAATTACAGAATTATCCATGAGGAATCACCGGATAGAAGAGGCATTGACGTCTGTCTTATATATAAATCCAGTGATGCCGATGTTCTTTATTATGTGTATTGGATCCCAAAAGAAGTTGATCGAATGAATTTCAATTCAAGGAGTGTATTGTACACAAAACTTAAAATAAGTGCTGATACAGTCCACCTTATTGTGAACCATTGGCCTTCAAGAAGGGGAGGTGTGCTGGCCGGAGAAAGTAACCGGCAACAAATTGCATCTATGGTGAGGCAAAAAGTAGATTCCATTATTAAAAGCGATTTGTCAGGACCGAGAATTATTATTTTAGGTGACTTCAACTGTACTCCTGATGATAAGGTTATAAAATCATTGATTTCATCTACAGACACTTCAAGTAATCTAATAAACCTTTCGGAGTCCTCTGGAGACAGGGGCCTTGGAACATATCGATATTCCGGGACATGGGAAATGGTTGATCAGGTAATTGTTTCTGGCAGCCTTTTGTCAGGTAAAAAGGGGCTTTATACAGAACCATGTCTGATGCAGATTTTTAAACCTGACTTTCTTATGAAGAAAGATCCCAAATTTCCGGGATCAACCCCGTTTTCAACATATAAAGGATATAAGTATCAGGGTGGTTTTAGTGATCATCTTCCGATATTACTTGATCTTAAGATCAGATAACTCCTTCTACCGGAGTTAATCCGAGTTCCACGCCTTTATCAATCATCAGTCTTCTTGCAGCTTCATGTTCATTAGGAATTATTCCATCAAGTATAGCATCTCTTATAGCATTTTTAATAATACCAACTTTTTTCCCGGGTTTAATTCCAAAAGTCATTATGATCTCACTTCCATCGACAGGAGGCTGAAAATTTCTTACTGTATCTTTTTCTTCAATCTCTTTAAGTTTAACCCTTACAAGTTTAAAATTTTCAAGATGTTTCGATTTTTTTTCTTCATTTTTTGATGTTATATCTGCTTCGCATAAAACCATCAAATCGTCTATGTCATCACCGGCTTCAAAAAGTAATCTCCTTATAGCTGAATCTGTTACAGTATCCTGCGACAACACTATTGGCCTAAGATGAAGATCTATTATTTTTTGTACATATTTCATCTTCTCATTCAACGGAAGTTTAAGCTTTCTGAAAATATCGGGAATCATTTTTGATCCAATATATTCATGCCCATGAAACGACCAGCCTGTTTCAGGCAGATATTTTTTCGTTACAGGCTTGGCAATATCGTGAAGTAGCGCAGCCCATCTTAACCAAAGATTATCGGTATTTTTACTAATATTATCAAGAACTTTTATAGAATGATGAAAATTGTCTTTATGTGCTTTTCCCTCTTTTGTTTCTACACCTTTTAGATTATCAACCTCAGGTAAAATAATTTTAAGCAAACCTGCTTTTTCAAGCAGGATGAACCCTTTGGAAGGATGTGTACACATAATTATTTTATTTAGTTCTGCGACAATCCTTTCAGATGAAACGATACTTATCCTTTCAGCATTTTCTTTTATTGAATTGAATGTATTTTGTTCAATAGTGAAATTTAACTGGGTGGCAAACCTTATTGCTCTCAACATCCTTAACGGATCATCAGAGAATGTCTTGTCGGGCTCAAGCGGTGTTCTGATTATTTTTTTCTTCAGATCATCAATTCCGTTAAAGGGATCTAAAAACTCTCCAAAGGTCCTTTTATTTAAACTTATAGCGAGAGTATTAATGGTGAAGTCCCTTCTTTTCTGATCATCCTCAAGAGTCCCATCCTCCACAACAGGTTTTCTGGAACCTCTGTCATAAGACTCCTTTCTGGCTCCGACAAACTCAATCTCATATTCCTTGCTTCTGAACATCGCTGTTCCAAAATTCTTAAATACACTTACTTTTATTCTGGGATTTATCTTTTTTGCTGCTTTAAGTGCAATTTCAATACCGCTTCCGACAACAACAATATCAATGTCCTTATCAGCATGGTCCCGTTTAAGCAGGCAATCCCTTACCCAACCACCAATAACATAAGCCTGTACATTCTCAGAACTAACTACTGAGGAAAGAGTATCGAAAATTTTGTCATTAAGACATATATTCATATATAGATATGACAATTTGTTAAATAATCATGACAAAGTTACAATTAATACCCAATTATGGACGAATTTCGATAATTACCGTTTATTGGCATAATGGTTGTCATAAAGTAAACAAACATGAATTACTGATGTTTATTAAATAAAAACTATAATGATAGAACATTTAACAAAGGAAACATTCCTGAATAAAGTATTCAACTATCGAAGTTAATAAGGAATGGAAATATGAAGGTGAAAAGCCTTGTATTATTGATTTTTATGCAGACTGGTGCGGACCATGTAAAGTTGTTGCTCCGGTTCTTGAAGAGCTGGCAATAGATTTTGATGGCAAGATTAATGTATTCAAGGTCGATACTGAGGCAGAACAGGAACTTGCATCGGTATTTGGTATAAGAAGTATCCCTTCATTTTTATTTGTCCCTTCTACAGGTCAACCACAGATGGCAATGGGAGCCCTGCCGAAAGAAACATTTGTTAAAGCATTCAAAGATGTGCTTGGTGTAGAAAAATAATGCGTTCGTCAAAAAAAAGTGACATTTTAGTAAAAATACGCCAAAACGCGAAACATTATATATCACATAATCGTTTAAGAATCAGAAGTTAGTTAGTTAGGTTTTTTAAGGGTTTTTCATAGATTTAGGTTTAGGGTAGTAAAGTAGCAGATCAGGACTTCGGTCCTGATTTGCATTTATACCAGGTCCTTAAAAATACTGTTAATCTCTTCTTCGGTCGATTTCAATTTTTTCTGACATTGCTTAATCAGGTCAGAAGCACGTTTTACCTGAACAGATAACTTGTCAATATCCAGCTCTCCGCTTTCGATATTATGAAGAATGTTCTCAATCTCAATTACTGCATTATTAAATGAAAATTCCTTTTTTGTCATATTATGAGTTTTAAATTGTTATAAACATAATTCTCCTCTTATCACTTTCCTTTCCTCTTCTCTATCACCTTACTTTTAAATGATCCATTATAGAGCTGTGTCTCAATCATATCATCTTTTTTAACCTCATCACAGCTTTTCAAAATCATACCATTAAGCGAAGTAATGGAGTATCCTCTCTGAAGTACATTTTCCGGATTTAGAAGACTCAGAGAGCTCTCAAGTCCGGACAACATCAGTTCTTTCTTATTAAGTAGATTTACTGTACTGGCTATCAGGCTCTGGCTATTCCTACTGAGCGCTGATTCCTTACCTGATGAAAAGGTTTTTACAGCTAAAGAAAGTCTCGATTCGTGATTTGCCGGAATAAGGGCTGCTTTAAAAGTAAACTCCTTGCCAATTTTTAAGATGTCAATAATTTTTCCTGAAAGATCATCTTTTATACCAGACAACAATATTCTTGTCAGGGGCAATAATCTGATACCGGCTGTATCAATCGAGTTTCTGTTCTTCTCAATAATTATCCGGGAAAGGTCAATTATCTCTGAAGTCATCCTGATAATCAGGTTATCTGTTACTGATACACAATCAATAAGAAAATCAGCTACTGCAGTTGGTGTTTTCAGTGATTTGTTAGCGACCATATCTGTCACTGACATATCCTTGTCATGTCCAATCCCTGTAATTACCGGCAATGGAAACTGGGTGACATGGTAGGCAATATTATAATTGTCGAACCAGCTAAGGTCAGTTTGTGAACCACCTCCTCTGATTATAACTACAAGGTCAAACAGGTTGGCGTTTAAAGCAATTTTATCGAGTGCGCTTATTACACTTTGTTCTGTTTCTGTTCCCTGCATTGATGTTTCAATCAGGGCACAATAAAACACATATCCAAAACTGTTTCCATTAAGTTGGTTAATAAAATCTGAATATCCGGCTGCATTTTTCGAAGAGATAATAGCAATTCTTTGAGGAACGACAGGGAAATCCAGTTCCTTATTCATTGAAAATACCCCTTCCTGTTCAAGTTTTTTTATTATAATCTGACGTTTCATCGCCATTTCCCCGAGAGTAAAAGCAGGATCGATATCTGAAATTATAAGACTTAACCCATATAATTCGTGGTATTCAACCTTTACTTTTACAAGTATTTTGAGTCCTTCCCTAAGTGATTCACCTGTACTGTTTTCAAAAAATGCCTTTAGGAATCTGTACCTGTTACTCCATACTATGCCTTTTATACGTGCCCTTACATTTTTCTCATCAGGATGCTTCTCAATTAGTTCAAGGTAGCAATGACCTGCATAATTCTCTTTTAACTCCGCAATTTCGGCAATTACCCAAAATGCTTCAGGTAAAGAAAGATACAAGGAATCCCTTATGATCAGTTGTAACTCAGTCAATGACAATTTTTCAGTCATGATTCTTTTTTAGTTTAATAATCTTCCGGACTATTATTCTGGTACCCGTTATTATCCTTACAAAATAGACTCCCTCGTCACACTTTTCTAATTCTGTTACCTGAAGGGTTCTTCCGGCATAAACACCAAACTCCTTTCTGTATATTTGTTTTCCAGTAAAAGAGATAATCTCAATAGTAAAACTTTCAGGGGGAGTGTTAAAAATAATTTCAAAAGTTCCGGATGTGGGATTTGGATAAGCTAATATCCCTTCTTCCGGAACTTTAAAAAGCAGGTTCTGAAGTTTAATCAGGGCAAGAACCAGGTCGGGTGTCCCATAGCCATAAAGTGAATCCGGATGAGTATATCTGTCGGCACTTGAACGAAGCACCTCAATGATGTGATTATTAGAGGCACCTGGTACAGCCTGCAACAGACAAGCTGCCATTCCGCTTAAAACAGGACATGAAAAGGAAGTCCCACTTGATCTGCCGATTATATTTAAAGATGTCTGAACAGGTACATTTACACCCATCGTGGTGTTATCAGGTTTTATCCTTCTGTCGGCAGATGGACCGGCCGAGGAGAAATCTGCAATAGTATTATTCCCATCAACGGCACCAACTGCAATTACACTATCCCCGTCTGACGGAAATATTATATGTTTCCAAAAACTGTCTCTCTCATTTCCTGCGCTGTTTATTATCAGTATCCCTTTTGCGGCTGCAGCATCAGCAGCCCTGGTCACGAATGCAGTTTTTCCGTCAAGATCTGAATATTTGTAATTAAGTGTAGAATCATCAAAATTGAAGTACCCGAGAGAAGAAGAAATTATATCAGCCCCTGTACTATCTGCATATTCAGCGCCTGCTGCCCAGAAATCTTCTTCACAGGAGAATTCAGACTCAACATCCTCTGTTTTGAGGAGCAGGTAATCAGCTCCCGGAGCCGTTCCTTCTATCAACCCTGGTAAATTCCCGGCAAGGACGGAAAGAACAGCTGTTCCATGAATACTAGAATTATATACGTTTTTATTTTTTTTTACGAAATCATAGGTCGCTTTTATTCCGTTTCTGTTTCGAAGTCCGTTTAATGACGATATCTGATCAACATTAAGGAAGCCTCCGTCAAGAACAGCAATTAAAACATTTTTACCATCATATCCTGAATTATGAATCGGATATCCATTGATCATTGTTATTGGCCGGTCAAAGGAGGGGAGGTCAGACTGAACTACCTGAAAATCGAGTTTGTTATTCTGACTGGTTTTTTTCCCGGGAGATTTTACTATTTTGACCTCACTGACAAATGGTAACTTTTCCAGTATCTTTATATCAAAAAGTGACTGAGACTTGAACAGGGCTGTATTCATCCATTTCGAAGTGGTATGAAGCTTCAGTCCGAGTAGTGATATTTGGTTCAGGTAATCTTTATCAACAGGAAAATCTCGGAAATCCGGGAAAGTAATTCCGGCTTTTTGTCTGCGGGCTATAGCTCTTAATGACAGAAGATCTTCTGCAGAAAAACTGTTAACAGGATTCTCTCCTTTATCCCTGAAATATAACCTGTAGAAGTAAGGATAGGTAGTTTCTTGTCCATTCATACAATTTGTGGACAAAATCAAAAGTGTAATTACAATAGTAACTCCAGGTGCTCCAGAAGTGTTCATTTATTCTTTACTTAAAGACGTTTGATATTTCCGGATCAGCAATTTTTCCCTTATTTTTCTCCAGGGAATCCAAATACGCTGATCCGTCAATATCGAGCTGGTTGTCTTTTGCAATCCCCAACCTGTATTCCAACTTATATTTAATTGTTCCGTCATCATTATATATGATCCATTGTCCCTCCTTTGCATCATTTTTATACTGGCCTGAAAGCTCTATCTTCCCGTTTTCTGACCAGACTTCGAACTTCCCATTAATTTTGCCGTTCAAATAATTTGTTTTAAGACATACTGTCTTATCAGGATAGTATTGTACCCATTCACCCTGTTTTACATTGTTTACAAAAAAGAGTTTTTCGGCTATTGTACTATCGGGATAGAATTTAATTGAAGGGCCATTTTTAAGATTCTTCGAATAAGTTTCTTCAGCGATCAGATAATCTTTAGTAAATGCGGAGAAGAATTGCCATTTGCCCTCTTTCATCTGGTCGATGTATAATCCTTTTGATGAAATATTTCCATTCGGATGATAAATAATTGCATTTGACTCTTTGCCGTCTTGACTGTAAGTAAGCAGGGATTTCAGGGATTTATTCTCAAAATATCTCCTGAACTCGCCAACCGGATGATCGTCTTTAAAAATACCATCATACATCATATTTTCATTTGGATATTTTCTTATCCAATGACCCTGCTTCCTTCCCTGTTGATCTGTAATATTAATCCGGGTATCGGTCTGGCATGAAGCATAGACTGAAATAATTAAAAGCGAGGATGTTATATAGAGCTTTATATTCATGTAAATGAAACGGGGAAAAACATATAAAAGTACAAAAAAAGAGGTTGGAATTTTCCAACCTCTTATAATAAAGTGAATTAGAATTTATTTTACTTCTTCAAAATCGACATCGGTCACTTCCTCATTTCCCGGTTTGGTATTATTGCCTGATGGTTTTTCAGGATCGGGCTGAGAAGCTGTCTGCCCTGAATTTTGAGCAGTTTTGTACATTTCTTCTGAAGCTACCTGCCATACTGAATTCAATTCTGCAAGAGCTTTATCAATTGCATCTACGTCCTGAGCTTTATGAGCTTCTTTAAGCTTACCCAGAGCAGCTTCAATTGCAGGTTTCTTATCAGCCGGAAGTTTATCTCCAAATTCCTTAAGCTGTTTTTCAGTTGTAAAAATCATACTGTCGGCAGTATTGATCTTGTCGACTTTTTCTTTAGCCTTAGTGTCAGCCTCAGCATTGGCCTTAGCTTCTTCTCTCATCTTCCTGATTTCATCATCGGTCAATCCTGATGATGCTTCAATCCTGATTCTCTGTTCTTTGCCAGTTCCTCTGTCCTTGGCTGCCACGTGCAAAATCCCGTTTGCATCGATATCAAAGCTTACTTCAATCTGAGGAACACCTCTTGGAGCTGGTGGCAGGCCGTCGAGATGGAATCGTCCGATAGTTTTATTGCCTGTTGCCATTGGTCTTTCGCCCTGAAGAACATGTATCTCAACAGATGGCTGGCTGTCTGCAGCAGTTGTGAACACTTCAGTTTTCTTGGTAGGAATAGTAGTATTTGATTCAATAAGTTTAGTCATTACCCCACCCATTGTTTCGATACCAAGTGATAACGGTGTAACATCGAGCAAGAGGACATCTTTTACCTCTCCGGTAAGTACACCACCTTGTATTGCGGCACCTACAGCTACAACTTCATCGGGATTAACACCTTTTGATGGCACTTTTCCAAAGAACTTTTCGACAAGCTGTTGGATTGCAGGTATTCGTGTTGATCCTCCTACAAGAAGTACTTCATCTATTTCAGATACAGAAAGACCGGAATCTTTCAGTGCAATTTTACAGGGTTCAATGCAAGCCTGGATAAGTTTATCGCATATCTTTTCGAAATTAGCACGTGTAAGCGTTTTCACGAGATGTTTTGGAATTCCATCAACAGGCATAATGTATGGAAGATTTATCTCAGTCGATGTTGAACTTGAAAGTTCGATTTTGGCCTTTTCAGCAGCTTCTTTCAGCCTTTGCAGTGCCATTGGATCTTTTCTAAGGTCAATACCTTCTTCTTTAAGAAACTCTTCAGCCATCCAGTCAATTATCAGATGATCAAAATCATCGCCTCCGAGATGTGTGTCTCCATTAGTTGATTTAACTTCAAAAACACCGTCTCCAAGCTCAAGAATCGAAATATCGAAAGTTCCGCCGCCAAGATCAAATACAGCAATTTTAAGGTCCTGTGACTTTTTGTCGAGGCCATATGCCAGAGACGCAGCTGTTGGCTCATTAATTATTCGTTTAACATTCAGTCCTGCTATTTCACCGGCTTCTTTTGTTGCCTGACGTTGTGAATCGCTGAAATATGCAGGAACAGTAATAACAGCATCGGTAACTTCCTGCCCCAGATAATCTTCAGCAGTTTTTTTCATTTTCTGAAGGATCATAGCAGAGATCTCCTGTGGTGAATACATACGGTCATCAATTTTCACTCGGGGAGTATTATTGTCACCCTTAACAACCGTATAGGACACCCTTTTTATCTCTTTTGTAACTTTATCGTAAGTTTCACCCATAAATCTCTTGATCGAGAAAACAGTTTTCTTTGAGTTTGTAATAGCTTGTCGTTTGGCAGGATCACCGATTTTACGCTCTCCGTTTTCAACGAAAGCAACAATCGAAGGAGTTGTTCTTTTGCCCTCGCTGTTAGGGATTACAACAGGTTCATTACCTTCCATTACTGCAACACAAGAATTTGTGGTTCCCAGATCAATTCCAATTATTTTTCCCATTTTATTATATTATTAAAAATTTCAATTTTAAATTATGAACATTGTCCATGCGTTTCAGAGCTTGTTCTGCAAAATCGAAATTAAATTTAAACTATGATGAATATGCAATGATTATGCCATTAACGTTTTTGGCGTTTTTTATGACAAAACGACAGTTGTCTTTTTCAGGCTGACAAAACAAAAAGATGAGAGTAAGAGGATGTATCATCCAATTCAAATCTGTAACTTTGGCCAGGTAATTAACACATTTATTATGTCGATACACAAATCTGTTAAGAGAGTCACAACTCATGTATTAAATGAGATGAAGCTGAAAGGTGAAAAAATTGCTATGCTGACAGCGTATGACTATTCCATTGCCAAGATCCTTGATGAAGCAGAAATAGATGTAATACTGGTTGGTGATTCCGCTTCGAATGTGATGGCAGGTTTTGATACCACCCTTCCCATAACGCTCGATAATATGATCTATCATGCAGCGTCTGTCGTACGTGCCGTCAAGAGAGCGCTTGTTGTGGTAGATCTTCCGTTCGGTACTTACCAGGGAAATTCTAAAGAAGCATTGGTTTCATCTATAAGAATTATGAAAGAGACCGGAGCTCATGCAGTTAAGCTTGAAGGCGGGTTTCAGGTTGTTGAATCAATTGAAAGAATCCTGTCAGCAGGAATTCCCGTTATGGGACATCTTGGCCTTACACCTCAGGCTATTCATAAATTCGGAACATATGTCGTAAGGGCCAAAGAAGAAGAAGAGGCTCGCAGATTAATGGAAGATGCCAGATTGCTTGAACAGACTGGTTGTTTTGCGATAGTACTTGAAAAAATACCGGCTAAACTGGCAGAAGAAGTCACAAATAGTCTGAAAATACCTTTGATTGGAATAGGCGCCGGAGGAAAAACTGACGGCCAGGTACTTGTACTTCATGATATGCTTGGAATAACCCAGGAATTCTCACCAAGATTCCTTAGAAGGTATCATAACCTGTATTCAGAAATAAAAGGCGCCGTTCAGGCTTATATTACTGATGTAAGATCGCGAGACTTCCCGAACGAAAAAGAACAGTATTAAAAAGATCTGAGATGGTTGAGATACTGTACGAGGACAATCATATTATTGCTGTTTATAAGAGATCTTCCGATCTGGCCCAGGGCGACAAAACAGGGGATGTTTCACTCGACACCGAAATCAAAAAATATATAGCGACGAAATACAAAAAACCCGGAGAGGTTTTCCTGGGTGTGGTTCACAGACTTGATCGGCCGGTAAGCGGTGTAATGCTCTATGCCCGCACTTCCAAAGCACTTTCACGTCTTAATGAGATGTTCAAGCTGAAACAGGTTAAAAAAATTTACATGGCAATTGTTAAGGAGAGGCCTCCGGAAGATGAAGCAACAATATCTCATTTCCTTAAAAAGAATGAATCACAAAACAAAAGTTATGTGTATGATAATGAGGTAAAAGGATCAAAAGAGGCAAGCCTTACATACAGGTTAAAGGGAAGATCTGAAAAGTATTATCTTCTTGAAATAGAGCTTCATTCCGGCAGACATCACCAGATAAGGGCTCAGCTGGCAAAAATAGGATGTCCGATTAAAGGTGATCTGAAATATGGTTTCTCCCGGTCGAATGAAGACGGCGGGATCAGTCTTTTTGCCCGACGGCTCGAATTCATTCATCCGGTAAAGAAAGAATCTGTTAAAATTATTGCCCATTTTCCTGAAGGTGATATTTGGTCAGTTTTTATGGATTCAATTGAATAAAAAAATGAGCCTGAAATCTGACTCATTTTTATGTTGAAAAACCAAAACAGATCGGAATTATTATTTTTCCACAGACTTTTCTGATTCAACCTTTACAGACTCCTGTATTTTTTGTTCCTGAATTATTTGCACAAGGAATTCAGAAACGTACACTTTAAAGGTTTTTCCATATTTCAGTTTGATACCTCAAAATTACTTTTACAGCGTATTTCGGAGTTAATACCAGCTAAATAAGAGTTAATGAAATGTTAAATACTTCTTTATTAACGACTTTATAATTTATTTTTGTAGCATGAACAAGATGAAATTCACCGGACTTATTGTTATGATGCTGTTATCAATTATTGGCATTATATGGGTGCAGATTGTGTGGATTCAGAAGGCTGTCGGAATCAGAAATGAAAGTTTTAACAATGCAGTAATTGTAAGTATTAACAATGCAGCGAACTCAATGGAATCTTCCAGGAAAATGAATTTCTTTAATAATTTTATGTTATTTGATCCGTTTTCAACAGTTGATAGTTCGTCGGATATTTCCGGTTTTATGAACTCTGGAAATCGCTCTTCAGTACCCGGTGATAATTTTAGTTTAAGGATAACCAACCAGTCCGTTTCACAAAATCCCCAAAACGGGAAAGTGACAACAGTAAACAAATCCTACCTGATAACTAATGATACCATAATTTCAGATTCTGTGACCCTGAATGTTGATCCGTCAGATAAGTCAGGCAAGGCAGCTCTATTCAGGAGAGGAGAAGGAATTAATGCCGATACAAGGGAATCATATATACTTCAGAATGATTTCCTCGAATGGGTAAAAAAAAGACCAGCTGAGATACAATACATGAGTGATCAGGAAGTGAGAGAGACTTACCTCTGGGAAAAGACACTTGAGTTTGATAACAAGGAAGTTGAGTTCTATCTTATGCAGGCGTTTTCTTTTGCCGAAATCAAAACTCCTTTTGAATATGCAATAATCAAAGATGGAGTGGTGTATGATGGGACAGGTAAAAAATCGGGGAAAAGTGATTTTCTGAAAAGTAACTACCGTGTCAGGTTATTTCCCGACAATATTTTAGGGAAGAACATTATACTTTCAGTAATTTTCCCTGAGCGTACTAACTATGTATTGGGATCGATGATCTGGATATTGGGAGGATCGACTCTTTTTTCACTTTTTATACTGGCAACTTTTGCACTGAGTCTGTTTTTCATCATAAGACAGAAAAAGATATCTGAGATGAAATCGGATTTTATAAATAACATGACCCATGAGTTCAAAACTCCTATTGCAACAATTTCTCTTGCAGCTGATACCATAACTAATCCTAAAGTCATTAATGATGAGACCAGTATCCGACATTTTATTGGCATGATCAAAAAGGAAAACAGCAGGATGAATAAGAAGGTTGAAACAATTCTGCAGATAGCTTCACTCGACAAAAAGGAAATAGAATTCAGATTTGATAATGTTTCAATACATACAATAATTGAACATGCCATTGAGACAATTGAAATTCAGGTTCATCAACGAAAAGGTAAGATCAATCTTTACCTGAATGCTGAAAAACCTGATATCTATGGAGATTATGAGCATCTGACAAATCTTGTTAGTAATTTTCTCGACAATGCTATAAAATATTCTCCGGGAGAACCGGAAATAACTGTAATAACAAAAAATTGTGAAAAAGGATTAATTTTATCTGTCGAAGATAAGGGCATCGGAATGTCTAAAACGGTTCAGAGTAAGATATTTGAAAGATTTTACAGGCAGAGCTCAGGAAACGTGCACGATGTAAAAGGATTCGGACTTGGTTTAAATTATGCACGGTCAATAATTGAAGCACATAAGGGCACTATAAGTGTCTTCAGCGAACCTGGAAAAGGAAGCCGGTTCGAAATATTTTTACCATTTAATATGGAGAATTAAAGATGAACAACAAATCCGTTAAAATTTTTCTCGTTGAGGATGATTTAAGTTTTGGATCAGTTCTTAAATCATACCTTGAAATAAATGACTACTCCGTTGAGTGGGTCGATGATGGGAAATATGCAATTGATCATTTCAGAAAAGGGATTTTTAATATCTGCATACTTGATATTATGCTTCCTCATGTGGATGGATTTACAATAGCGAATGAGATAAGAAAGATTAATAATGAGGTTCCGATCATTTTTCTTACTGCAAAGAAGCTTAAGGAAGATGTTCTGAAAGGATATGGAGTAGGAGCTGATGATTATGTTACTAAACCTTTTGATACTGATATACTTCTTGCTAAAATTAAAGCAATTATTTCAAGACGCGACTTTCAGACCGGAACGAAAGACATCTATGAGATTGGGAAGTTTGTTTTTAACTCCAAGCTCAGGATATTGACTATCGGCAATGATCAAAAGAAACTCTCTCCTAAAGAAGCTCAACTGCTCGAATTGCTGGCGATTAATCCGAATGCTTTGATCAGCAGGGAAATGGCTCTTAAGAAGATATGGGGTTCTGATGATTATTTTACAGCAAGGAGTATGGATGTCTATATAACGAAATTGCGAAAGTTTTTATCGGATGATCCTGATCTGAATATTAAAAATATCCATGGAGCTGGTTTCCAGCTGATTGTCAGGGAAGAATAATCTTCAGATTATTTCTGTTAAATTGCATTGGAAGAAGAGTTCCTATACCATCAAAAATAAGTGTTTTACTTTTCCCCGATAGAATTATTTTTATCTTATTCCCGATTCTTATCTCCTCCTCTGCAATTACCTGACGACAGTTACCGCATGGAGATGGTGCTTCTTCACAAATCCCGTCTTCTGTCATTGAAGCAATAGCCAACGCTATTGGTTTGTCATCACTGTGATTTGTTATTGAATTGGAAAGAGCACTTCTCTCAGCACAAATGCCTGAAGGGAATGCAGCATTTTCTATATTTGCTCCCCTGATGATTATACCGCTCTCCAATCTGACCGCTGCTCCGACACTGAATTTTGAGTAGGGCGCATAAGCATTGAGGGCCGATTCCCTGGCAGCTAAAATAAGTTCCAGGTCGTCGGAATTCAATTCGTCAGTTTTTTCGTACTCTGTATATGAAAATGATTTATTGTTCGTTTTAATCATAATAGCTTTTGTCAGTATGGGTAAAGGTAGTAAAAAATTTGAAGTGCAGAAAGTTTAGAGTGCAAGGGATATGCTGTGCTCAGAGTTAATAATTCTTTTACCTTTAGGCTCTCCGGACACTTTGAGTACCCTCGGCACTTTTATTTAAATTAACTAATAAACTATTTTACATGAACAGCAGACTTTTTCTCATTCTTATTCCGATTTTATTTTCAGGTCTGATTTCATGCAAAGCATATAAACCACTCATTTCAACTTCAGCGCCTGATGTGTCGGTTCAGGATTATGTAAATACGTATAAAAGCCTTGCCGTCACCGAAATGAAGAGAACAGGCATACCGGCCAGTATCACTCTGGCACAGGGCATTATTGAATCTGACTGCGGTCGTAGTTCTCTCGCCCGTGAAGGAAATAATCATTTTGGTATTAAATGTCATGACAACTGGACAGGACCCACAGTCAGGCATAATGATAACAGAAGAAATGAGTGTTTTAGAAAATACCGTAAACCTGAAGAATCTTTTTATGATCATTCTGATTTTCTCAAATCAGGATCTCGTTATGATTTCCTCTTCAATATTAATCCTGCTGATTACAAGGCATGGGCGCACGGATTAAAGAAGGCTGGCTATGCTACAAATCCCGACTATGCAAATATGCTGATACGAACAATCGAAAATAACAACCTTAGTTACTTTGATCGGGGTTATAATTCTGTCAGTTTACCACCCACTGCTTCCCTGACTGTGATTACACCTCAATCAAAGGACAGTATTCGTAAATCAGCCCCGGACATTAGTGGGACCACTGCAGTATTGGCCCGGGTTCCAAGAGTGATGGAAAACAACAGGATCCAGTATATTATTGTTAAAGATGGCGATACCAGGGAAAAACTCGAGGATGAGTTCCAGTTATTAAAATGGGAACTGTCAAAATATAACGAACTTAATAATGATTTTCAGCTTATTCCGGGTCAGATACTCTATCTTCAACCAAAGAGGGACCGGGCTGAACCCGGGAAAGAGTACTATAGTTGTGTGGAAGGAGATACCATGTACATGATTTCCCAGAGGTTCGGCATTAAACTTAAAAAGCTGTTGGAGATGAACAGAATGGCGGCAGGTATTGAACCGGCAGCTGGTAAAAAGATCTGGTTAAGGAGTATAATGCCGGTCAACTAACCGGAATAGTGAAGTTCATTATTTTGAATCCTCTCAGGAATTCAACGGTATTAATTCTCCTCTTTCCTTCAAGTTGGAGACTTACGATACTCAAATATCCATTTTTACAGCCGATCTTTAGAAAGGATTTTCCATCAGACACTATTTTACCAGGCTCATTGGCATTCTTCACGATCTCCGGCTGGCTTTCGAAAATCTTGAATGAATACGTTGCAGATTCACTTTTAAAATAAGATCTGGCACATGGATGAGGTGCCAGGCCCCTGATAAAATTGTGAATTGTAACCGGATCATTATTCCAATTGATTACACAGTCGTCAGGATGTATCTTAGGTGCTAATTTAGGTGATTTTCCATTGTTAATAAGTTGAGTCTGAGGTACTGATATTAACTTATTTTCAGCCATATTGGACAGGGTTCTTATAACCAGCCTTGCTCCATGTTTCATTAATCTGTCGTGGAGATCGCCTGCATTTTCAAATGGGAATATCTGTACCTCTTCTCTCAGAAGTATATTCCCGGTGTCAATTTTATCATCAATAAAGAATGTTGTAACTCCCGTCGTTGTCTCCCCATTTATTATCACATGATTTATGGGAGCTGCACCACGGTAGTCAGGGAGAAGTGATGCATGAAGATTTATTGTACCTATTGAAGGCATTTTCCAGACCGCTTCAGGAAGTTTTCGGAAAGCCACAACTATAAAGAGATCTGCATTTAACTTTTTCAGGTTGTTTATAAACTCAGGATCCTTTAGATTTACCGGTTGCAGGATAGGAAGGTAGCTGAACTCGGCAAATTCTTTTACAGCAGATTTTGTCATCTTTTGACCTCTGCCTGAAGGTTTGTCGGGTGTAGTTACTACACCGACAATATTGCATCCGTTCATTAGCAATGATCCAAGCGTCGCAACTGCAAACTCAGGTGTTCCCATAAATACTATCCTGAGATTCTTCATAGATGGTTTATTATCATTCAAATATAATACCAATATTATTTCTTAGTTATTTGTTTGTAACAAGTTAGATCATGTCCCATTTTATTTGCTTTGGTTTCGAGGTAAAATTTATTATGTGGATTTGATTCGATAACCAGAGGTATTGTCTCAACAATTTTTATCCCATAACCTTCTAATCCTGCACGTTTTACGGGGTTATTTGAAATCAAACGGACTTTTCCCAGTCCCAGTTCACGCATAATACTTGCGCCAACACCGTAATCTCTCTCATCTTCAGCGAATCCAAGCTCAAGATTTGCCTCCACAGTGTCCATACCTTCATCCTGAAGTCTGTAAGCTTTAATTTTATTCAGTAGTCCGATTCCTCTACCTTCCTGACTAAGGTAAATTACTACGCCTTTTCCTTCAGCTTCGACCATTGACATGGCTTTCTGTAGCTGAGGTCCGCAATCACATCGCATTGAACCAAAAATATCACCTGTAAAACATGATGAATGAAGTCTGACGAGAACAGGTTCATCCTTCGTCCAATTGCCTTTTACAAGAGCAGCATGTTCAATTCCGTTACTGGTCTGCCGGAAGGGGATAAACTCAAAATTCCCCCTTTCTGTTGGAAGTTTAACCCTGTCACCTTTCTCAATAATTGAATCCCGTTCAAGTGTGTACTTGATAAGATCCTTTATAGCAATTATCTTGATATCAAATTTTTCTCTGATTTTTACAAGGTCGTTTAACCTGGCCATAGAACCATCATCATTCATTATCTCCACAAGTGCTCCTCCGGGAAGCAGATTAGCATAACGTGTAAGATCAACAACAGCCTCAGTATGACCTGCTCTTCGCAAAACACCTTTTGATTTTGCTTTTAACGGAAAGATATGTCCGGGTCGTCCAAGATCACTAGATTTTGTAGCCGGATCAACAAGCGCTTTAATTGTCAGTGCACGGTCAAAAGCTGACACCCCTGTTGATGTATTTTTATTGATCAAATCTACTGACACAGTGAACTGTGTCTCATGAATTGAGGTATTGTTACCTACCATAAGATTCAGATCGAGCTCTTCACATCTCTCTTCAGGTAATGCTGCACAGATTAGTCCCCGGCCATGTTTGGCCATGAAATTGACTATTTCAGGAGTTATTAATTCTGCGGAACATATGAAATCACCTTCATTTTCGCGATCTTCGTCATCAACAACAATAAGTAATTTTCCAAGTTTAATATCCTCAATTGCCTCTTCAATAGTATTTAGAATAATATCATTCATCTTAATATTTATTTAGTCCGAAGCAGTATTTCTGCCCGATTTATTTATATAATGCCTGTACAAGAAATCCTTAACCTTTTTGAAAAACATCAGATAGGTATCAATGTTCAAAATAACAGAATCGGTAGTAGCTTTATATGTAAGGAAAATGCCAACCGGCAATAAAATATATGAAGCTGCCCACATCCCTGCAAATATCCCTATGACATCTTCTTCAGCAAGTTTTTGTCCTGAAATTGATATAACATAATATACCACAAAGAAAAAGATTGAAATAACTGCCGGAGTACCTAATCCTCCTTTCCTGATGATGGCGCCCAATGGAGCTCCTATAAAGAAAAAAACAAGGCAGGCAAAGGACATTGTTAGTTTCTTATTCCATTCCACCTCGTACTTTTTGATGGTCCTGATTTCATAACGTTGTGTTTCATTTTTCTCAAGCAGCACATTGGTGGCTTCTTTGAGTTTTTCGATTGCTTTAAAAAGCACCATCCTCTTTTCGCTAACGGTAAGAGAATCGTAAAGAGCTTTTATGTCAAATTCTCCGGGTTTTTCTGAATTTTCAGTTTTTCCTGATGGACTGGGTGAACTGTTATACATGCTGCTTGCAATGTCGAGTTTAGTCTTTTGGAAGACCCTGAATTGAGCATTGACCTTTTCATTATGTATTTTGTTCAGAGAGTCTATTGCAAAGTTTAATTGCGAAATATTTAACATTGCTGGTCCTGATTTTATAAGTCCTTCGGTAGTTCGTTGCAGATCGAATCCTGACAGAGATATAACTATTGACTGTTCTTTGAATTTGTCTACTCTCGATGGATATTTTCTTGCTGTAGCATTTACATATTTTTCTTCACCTTCAGTAAAGCTCCAACCATTATACAGGGTCATTATCAGACCTGTTTCATCGCGTGTTGGTCTCATGTAACCTGAATCTGCCAAAATCACTGAATAATTGCCTCTTTTTTCACGATGATCGTATATTAACAAATTGTCGAGTCGGTTGGTTGCCGGATCTTTTGTAGTTATTTTTATGCTGAAATCAGGTACTCCGTTATAAAATGTTCCAGCTTGTATATTAATATCAGGTTTTTTTCGTCGGATATCCCAAAGTAGTGTCCTGGCCTTATTTGTTGAATATGGCAGTACATTATTTGAAAAGAAAAAAGAGATAATTGCTATGAATCCGATAAGGACGATCAATGGACGCATAATCCTCTGTAAAGGTATTCCAGAAGATTTTAGTGCCGAAAGTTCATTGAATTCTCCCATGTTTCCAAAGGTCATAAGAGATGCAAGCAGAATTCCGAGTGGGAGAGCAGTTGGTACAAAGGTTAGTGCAAAATGATAAAGAAGCTCGCTAAGAATTTTAAAATCAAGCCCTTTTCCGGCAAGTTCATCAACATACATCCACAGGAACTGTAAAATGAGAATGATAAGCACAATAAAAAATGTGAATATCAGCGGGCCTATGAACGATTTTAATAAGAAATTGTCAACTCTTTTCACTTGCTGATTGCATTTGAAGTGCAAAACTAGTTGATTTTTATCAATTATTACTTTTAGTGATTGTTCATTTTTGTTCAAAAAGGAGAATTGGCTCAATGGCGCAATGGCACAACGTCTCAATCGATAGCGTGTACTCGTAACAAGATCGGATTAGAAATTGTATTTATATATCAGGAAGTGCTGATCCCAGGTTTTTTACCCCTGCGCCCTTGCGCCCTTTGAACACCGAAGCCCTGGCGGAGGTGGTTTGCGCCTTTGAGCCGCTATATCCCTAATGCTCTTTTCAGATCATTGATCTGTGAATCCCACAAATAGATAGCATCTTCTTTTTCCTCTGCCTGTGCAAAATCAATAATAATAAGAGCAAGCTCGTTTGTAAGTTCTTCCAGATTAATTCGGAACTCAAAAAAATTTGACTCTTCATCTTCCATTCCCAGCCATTCAAATCTGACCATTTTATTCTCTTTAAGGGCAGAAAGCCGGGCTTTTGATTCAGAACTACTCCAGAAAAATGTGAAGAGGTCACCGTCAACATTCACCTGGTCAGCAAACCATTCAGCTAATCCTTCCGGAGTGCTGAGTCGTGAGAAGAGCACTTTCGGTGAACAGTTAAGATTATATTCCAATTCGTACTTTGATCTCATGATAAGAATTTATTCTGACCTCTCTACTATTTCTGCAATATAGAAAAAAAAATGAAACTAAAAAACCTTATTGGTAATTTGTGACAAACTGATTATATTTGCACCCGCAAAAAGGATAGTTGGAAAATCTTATATTGGCGAGATAGCTCAGTTGGTTAGAGCGCATGATTCATAATCATGAGGTCCGGGGATCATTCCCCCGTCTCGCTACAAATGAAAGCCGGGCACAATGTGTCTGGCTTCTTTATTCTACTTCTTATGGACGATTTGCCTGATTTGGTCAAAAAAAAAATCAATTACTTCTTATTATTTATATCTTAGCTTTCAAAGACAGTTTTTTGAATTATGCTTTATTTCAGATCGCAGAAGATTTTCGAAATGGCTAACCTTTTTTATCTTATATGCCTGATATTAATTTTAATTAATTGTAATGTTATTTAATTCAATCGAATTTGCGATTTTTTTACCAATAGTGTTTTTACTCTATTGGTTTGTGACAAATAGAAAATCTTAAATCTCAGAATATATTACTATTAATTGCAAGTTATTTTTTTTATAGCTGGTGGGATTGGCGTTTCCTGATATTATTGGTGTCACTGTCTTTAGCAAATTTTTTTATCGGGATTCAGATAGAAAAAAGCGAAACAGCCAGGAAAGGGAAAATTTTGTTGATTTTGGGCTTGGTTGCCAATATTGGTGCTCTTGTGGTTTTTAAATATTTTAACTTTTTTATTGACGGTTTTATTAATCTGATATCGCTTTTCGGATATGAGTTACCGCGATCGACCACTAAGATCATTCTTCCTCTGGGGATAAGTTTTTATGTGTTTTTATCATTGAGTTATATCATTGACATACATAAGAAGAATCTTAGTGCAAACCGTAATATTATTGAAGTATTGTTGGCGCTGAGTTTTTTTCCAATAATACTTGCAGGCCCAATTCAGAGGGCAGTATCATTGCTTCCTCAGATCAGCAAAAGACGTGAATTTAGTTATAGCCAGGCCGTTGACGGATTGAAACAGATCCTGTGGGGACTGTTTGTAAAGGTTGTTATTGCCGACAATTTAGCAGTCTTTGCAGATGATATCTTCCTTAATCATTCCAATTATTCGGGTAGCACACTACTGCTTGGAGCTCTATTTTATTCAGTTCAAATCTATGCTGATTTTTCTGGTTATTCTGAAATAGCAATTGGTACCGCAAAACTATTTGGTTTTAGCTTAATGAGAAATTTTGCCTATCCCTATTTTTCACGCGATATTACCGAATTCTGGCAACGGTGGCATAAATCACTGACAACCTGGTTTAGGGATTATGTATTTTTACCTATTTCCTTTAATGTTTCGTGGAGGTTAAAGGGTGAAAGAACTCTATTTATCAAGTCGGATCTTTATATTTATATAATAGCCAGCACAATAACCTGGCTCCTGACTGGTCTCTGGCACGGAGCCAACTATACATTTATAATCTGGGGATTGATGCATGGGGTTTTTTTAATAGTTTACCGTATACAGAAAAATCCAAGAAAGAAGTTGTTTAAAAGAATAGGAATTACCAATAATCATATGCTTATTGTCTTTTCTGAAACAATAATTACTCTTTTCCTGGTTATGATCACATGGATATTTTTCAGAGCAGAGAATATCGGACAAGCGATCAATTATATTTCTGGAATTTTTTCTCAGTCTCTCTTTTCCTTGCCTGATTTTCCAGACAGGAAGCATGGCTTTATTGTAATCATTCTGGTAATTATATTCTTTTTTATCGAATGGCTTGGAAGAGAACAACAATACGCTATCTCAAATTTGGGGATTAAGTGGAAAAAGCCATTACGGTATGCAATATATTATGCAATTATCATAGCAATAATCTGGTTTGGTGGTAAACAGCATCAATTCATATATTTCCAGTTTTAATATGAAAAAGTTCATTCTTAATATCATTATATTCATTCTGCCAATTTTGATTTTTGCCTATTCAAAATCTCTGTATCTGCTTTATTCAGAAAAATACAAAAGCACTGTTGCAGGGTCTGAAGTATATCACTCAATTATTAAAAGTAAACAAAGAGGAAAAGCAAAAAAAGTACTTATCGGTGACAGTTTTGGCTTTTCATTATTTAGTAATACTACAAATAATGATACTATCAACTCGTTGGCATGTAACAGGGCAATCAGTATGGCAGGTCATTTTATTTTACTTAATAATTATCTTAAAGCAGGAAATAAGATCGACACTGCCTATTTGATTTTCACCCCATTTTCTTTTTTGAATAATTTAGATGAGGTATATACGTTTCATTATTTTTTAAAACCATTTTATATAAAAGAGTATTATCCATTGTTTACGCCAACAGTAAAAAACCAGGTACATAAAATACCATATTATTTTATTTGCAGGGAGCCTAATATTCTTACTTCAAACTGGGCTCCAAATTTCAGATCAAAAGATGTAGAGGATTATACTTTTTTGTCACCCGTCTCAGTTGAATATCTGGCAAAAATAAAAGAACTAAGTATTATAAATAAATTCAAATTAGTTGTACTGCCAACTCCGACCAGATTAAGTAATAAGATATTTATTGAAAAAATTAACAGAAATGAAATTGCCAAAACTGGTTTAGAAAATGAATTTAACAATTACTTTGAAAAATTGATTTACATAAATGATACAAACTTTAGTGATAATGTACATTTAAAAAATCAAAGTATGTATACTGAATATGCTGATTATTATTTGAACAAACTAATGAAATAGTGAAGTATATATGGAATGAAGTTTTTTAATCGTTTACAAATCTGATATATGGAAAGCCGGGTACTTTGTGCACGGCTTTTACTTTTCTTTATTGAAATGGAAATCAAATTTACTCCGGGAAAATATTTCGAATTTTCAAAATTTGTTAATTTAATAAATACTTCCTCTGATGGACGATTTAGCGGGGTTGGTCAAATAAAAATCTGATTTCTTTTTATTTAATTTATCTTAGCCGTTGCAGACTCTTTTTTAAAGAAGTCTTAAGAATTAATTTATAGTTCATTGTCTTCATCCGATACAGAATTAGCAAATCTGCAGGAAGGTTTTTTGCTAATTACAGGAAGAAGAATGTCAGAATTTGTCAGTTCATACTTAATATGTGACTGACGGAGCGAAAGCTTGCAGGATGGTGAGATTTTTAAAATTATATTTTTTCAATGATTTGAATTCTCGTACCTTTATTATGTACATTGTATTTACTTTTAAGAAGTAACCCTGAAATATAAGATAGCTATTGAAATGAGATGTTTCTCTCTTGCTAAAATCAACATAATTAAAGAATTAAGACTACCTAAGGTATTTCTTTTGGTTTGTCTTTTTTTGTTGATTTCGGCGAAGGGGTGGGGGCAGACGCCAAATTTCAGTGCTAATATATTAACGGTATGCAGTGGATCCACTATCACCTTCACTAATCTATCTTCCGGATTCTCAGGCTCTGAGACATATAGCTGGGATTTTGGTTCAGGATCAGCACCTAGTTCATCATCAGTGATAAATCCACCTGCAATAACTTATACAGGATCAGGAACTGTTACTGTTAGTCTTACTGTTACTGATGGGACAGTTTATACCGAAACGAAGACTGATTATATTACTATTACTGCGTTACCAATAGCAGCAGGCACCATCACAGGTACCTCGGCGGTATGTGAGGGCCAGACAGGCGTATCATACAATGTACCAGCAATAACCAATGCAACGAGTTATGTCTGGAGCTACTCAGGAACAGGAGCTACCATCACAGGGACTACAGATGCTGTCACAATAGATTTTGCTTCGAATGCTACCTCAGGAAATTTAACAGTGCATGGTACTAATGCCTGTGGTAGCGGAGCGGTATCAGCAAATTTTGCAGTTACCGTCAGCCCGTTACCAATAGCAGCAGGCACCATCACAGGTACCTCGGCGGTATGTGAGGGCCAGACAGGCGTATCATACAATGTACCAGCAATAACCAATGCAACGAGTTATGTCTGGAGCTACTCAGGAACAGGAGCTACCATCACAGGGACTACAGATGCTGTCACAATAGATTTTGCTTCGAATGCTACCTCAGGAAATTTAACAGTGCATGGTACTAATGCCTGTGGTAGCGGAGCGGTATCAGCAAATTTTGCAGTTACCGTCAGCCCGTTACCAATAGCAGCAGGCACCATCACAGGTACCTCGGCGGTATGTGAGGGCCAGACAGGCGTATCATACAATGTACCAGCAATAACCAATGCAACGAGTTATGTCTGGAGCTACTCAGGAACAGGAGCTACCATCACAGGGACTACAGATGCTGTCACAATAGATTTTGCTTCGAATGCTACCTCAGGAAATTTAACAGTGCATGGTACTAATGCCTGTGGTAGCGGAGCGGTATCAGCAAATTTTGCAGTTACCGTCAGCCCGTTACCAATAGCAGCAGGCACCATCACAGGTACCTCGGCGGTATGTGAGGGCCAGACAGGCGTATCATACAATGTACCAGCAATAACCAATGCAACGAGTTATGTCTGGAGCTACTCAGGAACAGGAGCTACCATCACAGGGACTACAGATGCTGTCACAATAGATTTTGCTTCGAATGCTACCTCAGGAAATTTAACAGTGCATGGTACTAATGCCTGTGGTAGCGGAGCGGTATCAGCAAATTTTGCAGTTACCGTCAGCCCGTTACCAATAGCAGCAGGCACCATCACAGGTACCTCGGCGGTATGTGAGGGCCAGACAGGCGTATCATACAATGTACCAGCAATAACCAATGCAACGAGTTATGTCTGGAGCTACTCAGGAACAGGAGCTACCATCACAGGGACTACAGATGCTGTCACAATAGATTTTGCTTCGAATGCTACCTCAGGAAATTTAACAGTGCATGGTACTAATGCCTGTGGTAGCGGAGCGGTATCAGCAAATTTTGCAGTTACCGTCAGCCCGTTACCAATAGCAGCAGGCACCATCACAGGTACCTCGGCGGTATGTGAGGGCCAGACAGGCGTATCATACAATGTACCAGCAATAACCAATGCAACGAGTTATGTCTGGAGCTACTCAGGAACAGGAGCTACCATCACAGGGACTACAGATGCTGTCACAATAGATTTTGCTTCGAATGCTACCTCAGGAAATTTAACAGTGCATGGTACTAATGCCTGTGGTAGCGGAGCGGTATCAGCAAATTTTGCAGTTACCGTCAGCCCGTTACCAATAGCAGCAGGCACCATCACAGGTACCTCGGCGGTATGTGAGGGCCAGACAGGCGTATCATACAATGTACCAGCAATAACCAATGCAACGAGTTATGTCTGGAGCTACTCAGGAACAGGAGCTACCATCACAGGGACTACAGATGCTGTCACAATAGATTTTGCTTCGAATGCTACCTCAGGAAATTTAACAGTGCATGGTACTAATGCCTGTGGTAGCGGAGCGGTATCAGCAAATTTTGCAGTTACCGTCAGCCCGTTACCAATAGCAGCAGGCACCATCACAGGTACCTCGGCGGTATGTGAGGGCCAGACAGGCGTATCATACAATGTACCAGCAATAACCAATGCAACGAGTTATGTCTGGAGCTACTCAGGAACAGGAGCTACCATCACAGGGACTACAGATGCTGTCACAATAGATTTTGCTTCGAATGCTACCTCAGGAAATTTAACAGTGCATGGTACTAATGCCTGTGGTAGCGGAGCGGTATCAGCAAATTTTGCAGTTACCGTCAGCCCGTTACCAATAGCAGCAGGCACCATCACAGGTACCTCGGCGGTATGTGAGGGCCAGACAGGCGTATCATACAATGTACCAGCAATAACCAATGCAACGAGTTATGTCTGGAGCTACTCAGGAACAGGAGCTACCATCACAGGGACTACAGATGCTGTCACAATAGATTTTGCTTCGAATGCTACCTCAGGAAATTTAACAGTGCATGGTACTAATGCCTGTGGTAGCGGAGCGGTATCAGCAAATTTTGCAGTTACCGTCAGCCCGTTACCAATAGCAGCAGGCACCATCACAGGTACCTCGGCGGTATGTGAGGGCCAGACAGGCGTATCATACAATGTACCAGCAATAACCAATGCAACGAGTTATGTCTGGAGCTACTCAGGAACAGGAGCTACCATCACAGGGACTACAGATGCTGTCACAATAGATTTTGCTTCGAATGCTACCTCAGGAAATTTAACAGTGCATGGTACTAATGCCTGTGGTAGCGGAGCGGTATCAGCAAATTTTGCAGTTACCGTCAGCCCGTTACCAATAGTCACATCAGCGTCAGTAAGTCCGGCCTCAGTCTGTGTATCCGGCTCTGTATTATTTACAGCTACAGCAAGTACCGGAATAATTACATGGTATGATGCAGTAACGGCAGGAAATGTGGTAGTACCTCCGACAAGCATTAGTTCAACCACCACATTATGGGCAGAAGCAACAGCCAATGGCTGCGTATCTGCTGCTCGTACTTCGGTTACAGCGACAGTCCATCCGTTGCCAACGATCACGATAACCACTCCTGCATCATGTGCAGCAGATTTATTAACATATTCTGTTGGAGTAACGGTCAGTTCAGGTATAGTAACAAGTACCTCAGGTACAGTTAATAATACCGGTGGAAATTTATGGTCTATAAATTCAATAACAACCGGAACTGCTATTACACTTAGTGTGACCGATGTCAATAGCTGTATTGGAACATTAACAATAACTTCACCTGATTGTAGCTGCCCTGTTGTACCACCTCCTGTAAGCGGTGGTGATAAGGCTTATTGTTTGGGTAGTTCAATACCAGCAATTACTGCAAGTGTTTTGGCCGGAGAGACCGTAGACTGGTTCGCAGGCTCAGCAGGGGGATCTGCTCTATCAACAGGAATAAGCTATACACCCTCATCGGCAGGAACATATTATGCAGAGGCAAGAAATACAACGACAGGTTGCAAGAGTAATACACGTACTCCTGTAATCTTGACTGCGAATGCTTTACCGGTACCGGTAATATCAGGACCGGCATCAGCATGTGTGAACTCCACTGGCAATGTATATTCCACAACCGCAGGTATGACGGGATATGCATGGACAATATCGGCAGGAGGATCAATCACGGCAGGCACAGGAACCAATAGTATTACGGTCACATGGAACACAGCTGCAGCACAGACAGTGTCTGTTAACTATACCAACAGCAACAGTTGTACAGCAGCATCACCGACAGTATATAATGTCACGGTCAATGCCTTACCGGTACCAGTAATATCAGGACCGGCGTCAGCATGCGTGAACTCCACTGGCAACGTCTATTCCACAACCGCAGGTATGACGGGATATACATGGTCAATCTCGGCAGGAGGATCAATCACGGCAGGTACAGGAACCAATAGTATTACAGTTACATGGAACACAGCTGCAGCGCAGACAGTGTCTGTTAACTATACAAACAGCAACAGTTGTACAGCAGCATCACCGACAGTATATAATGTCACGGTCAATGCCTTACCGGTACCAGTAATATCAGGACCGGCGTCAGCATGTGTGAACTCCACTGGCAATGTATATTCCACAACAGCAGGTATGACGGGATACACATGGTCAATCTCGGCAGGAGGATCAATCACGGCAGGCACAGGAACCAATAGTATTACGGTCACATGGAACACAGCTGCAGCACAGACAGTGTCTGTTAACTATACCAACAGCAGCAGTTGTACAGCAGCATCACCGACAGTATATAATGTCACGGTCAATGCCTTACCGGTACCAGTAATATCAGGACCGGCGTCAGCATGCGTGAACTCCACTGGCAACGTCTATTCCACAACCGCAGGTATGACGGGATATACATGGTCAATCTCGGCAGGAGGATCAATCACGGCAGGTACAGGAACCAATAGTATTACAGTTACATGGAACACAGCTGCAGCGCAGACAGTGTCTGTTAACTATACAAACAGCAACAGTTGTACAGCAGCATCACCGACAGTATATAATGTCACGGTCAATGCCTTACCGGTACCGGTAATATCAGGACCGGCGTCAGCATGCGTGAACTCCACTGGCAACGTCTATTCCACAACCGCAGGTATGACGGGATATGCATGGTCAATCTCGGCAGGAGGATCAATCACGGCAGGCACAGGAACCAATAGTATTACGGTCACATGGAACACAGCTGCAGCACAGACAGTGTCTGTTAACTATACGAACGGCAACAGTTGTACAGCAGTTTCACCGACAGTATATAATGTCACGGTCAATGCTTTGCCGATACCGGTAATATCAGGACCGGCGTCAGCATGCGTGAACTCCACTGGCAACGTCTATTCCACAACCGCAGGTATGACGGGATATGCATGGTCAATCTCGGCAGGAGGATCAATCACGGCAGGAATGGAACCAATAGTATTACTGTTACATGGAACACAGCCGCTGCACAGACAGTGTCTGTTAACTATACAAACAGCAACAGTTGTACAGCAGTTTCACCGACAGTATATAATGTCACGGTCAATGCCTTACCGGTACCAGTAATATCAGGACCGGCGTCAGCATGCGTGAACTCCACTGGCAACGTCTATTCCACAACAGCAGGTATGACGGGATATGCATGGTCAATCTCGGCAGGAGGATCAATCACGGCAGGCACAGGAACCAATAGTATTACGGTCACATGGAACACAGCTGCAGCACAGACAGTGTCTGTTAACTATACCAACAGCAACAGTTGTACAGCAGCATCACCGACAGTATATAATGTCACGGTCAATGCTTTACCTGCCATCACAGGTACCCTGGATGTGTGCCTGGGTTCAAATACTCAATTAACAGGATCCGGAACTCCGGCAGTAACTAATCCATGGGTTTCAGCAACCCCCGGAGTAGCAGCAGTAAGTCCTGCAGGATTAGTAACATCAGTTTCAGCAGGTACAAGTGTGATAACGTATACAAATAATAATGGATGCAACATTTCAGCGACAGTAACTGTTACTATATGTTACAAGACACTTAACCTTACCTCAGTTATGCTTGAAGGACTTTATAACGGTGCCGGTACCATGAAACGTGCATATGATGAATTTGGTCAGCACTGGTTAGATGGTTCGTCTGATCATATCACCGTTGAGTTGCATAGTGCAACAACTTATGCTACTATTGTATTTGCTGCTAATGATGTGCCCCTCAGCACTATTGGATCTGCGAGTATTACTACTGTTCCATATAACTTAAATGGCTCTTACTACATCACTATAAGGAATCGTACGAGCATTGAAACGACCACTGCTGCACCAGTATCATTCGGAGGAAGCATTATCAACTATGCTTATGACTCGCCATCAAAAGTGTATGGTAACAATTTAATACTCATGACTGGCCCAGGTAGTCATTATGCTATCTTTGGAGGTGATGTGAATCAGAATGGCCTTGTTGAATCTTTTGATATGACTCCTATTGACAACCTCTCTTCTGCTTTCGGATATGATTTTAATGTCGATGTCAACAGCGATGGATTAATAGATTCCAGAGATATGACTATTGTTGATAATAATAATGCTGCATTTGTTTCATCAATTCTTCCATGAAAATAATGAATACTACCATAATATTAATCTGACTTTTAAACATTCATAGAATCTATGAATAGTAAAAAACAATATAAAGTAAAAATAATATGAGAAAAATAGTACCACAATGGTTTAAAGCTTTACCATTTCTGGCATTAGTGCTGACATTCACAAATGTAAAAGCCCAAACAGCGACCGATTTCCAAATAACACTCCAAAATGTAGTGCAGACTACAGATCGAGTTCTTGAATTCGATATCTATCTTCGGAACAACGATTTAGCAAATTCGATGGAAATGGCAACATTTCAGGCCGGGATCACCTTGAATTCTGCAATTTATTCTGGTGGTTCTCTGACAGCTACAATTGTTGCAGGTACTTCTACACTAACCAACTCTGCACAGGTGCCAACAAGCATTACCTATACTGCATCATCGACTATTATCAAATTAGCAGCTAAATCGCCTCCTGGAGCAGGTAGTGGTTCTATTATATCACAGGTTAGTCCGGGTACACGTATCATTCGTGTGCGGCTAACTTCTACAGTTGCTTTTGCAGCTAACTCAACTCCGAATTTTTTCTTTGCACCAAGTACGGACTTAAGTCCTTCATATCCCACTGCAGTTGCATTGTATGTAGGTGGCATAAACACCCAGCTCCCTGTTGCGATGACTGTTAATGCATTTGTTCTGGAGAATCCTACACTTAATCAGTTACCTACAGCATTTACAGTCACAGGTACCGGTTCTTACTGCCAGGGATCAGGCGGTTTGACAGTCGGTCTTACCGATTCAGAAAATGGTGTAACATATACCTTACTTAAAAATGGTTCTGCCACCACTACACTTCCAGGCACAGGATCACCCTTAAGTTTTCCTGGTCAGCTTTTCGGAACATATACAATTAGTGGAACAAACGGTGGGGGTACTACTGTTATGAATGGAAATGCTGTTTTAACGGAAATTGCTACCCCCGCAGCACCAACCGTGGGAGTCGTTAATAACTGTAACGGTACTTCAACACTCACTGCTTCAGGTTTTACGGGAACATTATTGTGGAGCACCTCTGCGACAACAACTTCAATTACTGTTAATACAGCGGGTACTTATACTGTTACTCAAACAGTGAGCGGATGTACAAGTTCAGCAGGTTCAGGTATAGCAGCACCTAAAACCACCCCTGCTGCTCCGACAGTAACAGTAGTTAATAATTGCAATGGTACCTCAACACTTACAGCCTCTGGTTTTACAGGAACTTTGTTATGGAGTACATCAGCCACAACTACCTCTATTACAGTAAATTCTGCAGGAACCTATACTGTCACTCAGACTGTCAACGGTTGTACAAGCCCGGCAGGTTCCGGAACTGCGGCTCCGAAAACCACTCCTGTGGCTCCCGGTGTATCCGTTGTTGATAACTGTGGAACTTCAACTCTTACGGCAACTGGTTTCACGGGAACGTTATTATGGAGCACTTCTGCAACAACTACCTCTATTACAGTTAACACACCCGGAGCATACACAGTCACTCAAACTGTGAACGGATGCACAAGTTCAGCCGGTTCGGGAACTGCAGCTCCGAAATCTACTCCTCCGGCACCTGCAGTAACAGTAGTTGATAACTGCAATGGCACTTCAACACTCACGGCCTCTGGTTACACAGGAACATTGCTGTGGAGTACTTCTGCAACGACTGCCTCTATTACAGTAAATGCAGCCGGAACTTATACAGTGACTCAAACCGTGAGCGGGTGTACAAGTCCGGCAGGTTCAGGTATAGCAGCACCAAAAACTACTCCGGCTGCCCCAACCGTAACAGTAGTAGATAATTGCAATGGCACTTCAACTTTAACGGCTTCTGCCTTTACAGGAACTTTGTTATGGAGCACTTCAGCGACTACTGCTTCCATTATAGTTAACGCCGCCGGACCTTATACTGTGACTCAAACAGTTAACGGATGTACAAGTCTGGCTGGTTCCGGTACAGCTGCGCCCAAAACTGCTCCCGCAGCTCCGACCGTCGGTCTGACCCAACCCACATGTTCAGTCAGCACAGGAACTATAACAATTTCTGCCCCCACAGGAGCAGGTATGACTTTCAGCATTGATGGTATATCTTATGTCAATACTACCGGAATTTTCACTTTAGTCGCTCCGGGTATATATACAGTAACTGCGAGAAATGTTGCAGGGTGTATTTCACCGGGAACGAGCGCAACGATATCTGCCCAGCCTCCCACACCGATTGTAAATAATCAGGGAACATCAATTTCGTCAGGTGGAACATTTACAATAACTCCAAGTGGAGCAACTATTCCTGCAGGTACCACTTATACCTGGACGGTTCCGACTTATACAAATGGGGTAACTGGTGGAACTGCTCAACTCAGTCCTCAGCTAAGTATTACAGGGAGCCTGACTATTCCCTCAGGAACAGGAACTGCAACTTATACTGTAACACCCACTTCCGGAACTTGTATAGGAGCAACATTTACTGTTACTAGTGACTGTTAATTCCACTTGTGTGGGAGTAACAGTAGGAACACAACCTGTTGATATCAGTATGTGTGCTGTATCAGGTATTGCTACATTTACAGTATCAGCTAATGGAACAGCTCCATTTACATACCAATGGCAATATAACAATGGTGGTATCTGGGGGTCTGTAGTTAATGGCACTCCTCTTGGTGCAGTATATACAAATGCCACCACTGCCGTCCTGAGCGTGACCGGAATTACTACAGCCGGAAGTTATCAATATCGCTGCTTTATTACAAATTGTACTGGTGGAAATAATGCAACATCCGGCATTGGTACACTTACAGTTAATGCTTCGCCAATACCGACACTTTCAAGCTCAGATCCTGACAACGTCTTTTGTTTTGGGACGAGTGTAATATTTACAGCCGGAGGCGGAACGAACTTTAACTTCAGGGTAAATGGAACATCTGTACAAAATGGAACATTAGCAACCTACACTACGACTACATTGGCAAATGGTCAGATAGTTACAGTTATTGTCTCCAACGCAACTGGTTGTACAGCTACTTCTGCGCCAATACAGAATATTGTAAACCCACTGCCATTTATTATTTTATCCACTGCACCTGCCTGTTCAGCTGATTTCCTTACCTATTCACTAGGTGTAACGGTAGGGTCAGGTACGGTAACGTGCCCTTTTGGCACTGTTACAAGTATGGGAAGTAATATTTGGACAATATCCAACATTCCGGCTCATACTAATGTTACCATAAGAGTACTGGATAGCGGTGGCTGTGAAAATACCATTACCGTTACAGCTCCGGATTGTAATTGTCCGGCAGTACCTGCTCCGGTAAGTAGTGGGGACAGATCCTATTGTGCCGGAGGAATAATTCCTGTTTTGTCTGTGACTGTTCCGGCCGGTGGAAACCCAAAGACTGTAGATTGGTATAATTCCGCATCTGGTGGTACAATTCTTCTGAGTGGAAATCTGAATTTCACACCAACTGCAGCAGGTACTTATTATGCAGTAACAAGAGAGATAAGTTCCAGTTGTTTAAGCGCTACCCGGACTCCGGTAATACTCACAATGAATCCATTGCCGGTACCTACCCTCACCAGTTCAGATGCAGATAATATTTTCTGTGGCGGAACGAGTGTAACATTTACTGCCGGAGGCGGAACAAGTTATAACTTCCTGGTAGGTGGATTAAGCAGACAGGATGGTGTATCATCTACATATACTACCACTACCCTTACAAATGGGCAGTCCGTCGTATCAATAGTCACAAATGCCAGTGGATGTACAGCCGCATCAGCTGCAATAACTAATACTGTAAACCCCACGCCGGTACCAACACTTACAAGTTCGGACGCAGATAATAGCTTCTGTACAGGTACTAATGTGACATTTACTGCCGGAGGCGGAACGAATTACGATTTCAGGGTTGGTGGTGTGAGTGTTCAGAATGGTGTTTTAACAACCTATTCTACCAATTCGCTTACAAACGGGCAGGTGGTTGATGTAGTAGTATCAAATGCCAGTGGATGTTCAGCCACATCAACAGGAATTACTAATGCTGTATTTGCTGCACCAGTGGCTAATGCCGGAACCGGAGGCAATAATTGTGGTCTGGGATTTAGTCTGAATGGTTCCCTTAATGTTGGTACGGGAACCTGGGCAAAAGTCAGCGGACCCGGAAATGTTTCATTTAGTCCCAACGCAAATACACCAACTGCATTGGCTACTGTGACTTCCTTTGGCACGTATGTTTTCAGCTGGACAGTTGCAAACGGGACATGCACAAGCAGCGCCAATGTGACTGTAATATTCATTCAGCAACCGCCTGCAGAAGCAGGAGCAGGAGGAGATGAATGTGATAAGGATTTCATAATGAAAGCAGTGATAACAACCGGAGTTGGAACGTGGACAAAAATCAGTGGTCCGGGTGCCGCAGTATTTACTCCTGATACTCATCAGGCTAATGCAAAAGTAACAGTTGATCAGTTTGGTGCCTATACTTTTGGATGGACAGTTGTAAACAGTATTTGTACATCCAGCGACGTTGTCAATGTTGTATTTCATGATCTTCCTCCAATAAATGCAGGAAGAGATACAGCTTTCTGTAAAGGAGGCAGTATGCAGCTGCATGCACTGGGAGTCGGTACGGTATCGTGGGTACCGGCTTTACTTGTCAGCAATCCGAATATTATCAATCCGGTCGCAACACCCGATACAACAACGACTTTTACAGTAAATCTGACTGATCAGTTCGGGTGTAAAAACTCAGATAATATTGTTGTAGAGGTCAGAGTAAAACCTATCGCAAATGCTGGTCCTGATCAGGAGCTGACTTATGTGTTAAAGACAACAATGGATGCCACGCTTGCTCACAGTTATGAAACAGGAGTATGGTCGGTAGTTCCAGCATCAGGGACTGGTGAGTTTTCGGACAGCACAAATTCCAAAACACAGGTAAGCAATCTCTCATTAGGAAAGAATAAATTTCTATGGAAGGTTAAAAACGGCTACTGTCCTTCATCTACTGATACAGTTATGATTACTGTAAATGATTTTATTGTTCCTACACTGATAACGCCAAATATGGATGGCAGGAATGACTATTTTGTACTGAGAGGACTATCTACCTTTGGAAAGACAGAATTAATAATTTTCGACAGAAGAGGAACCCAGGTTTACAGGAATACAAATTATGACAATTCATGGGACGGTGTTGACTATAATAAAAATCCTCTTCCTTCGGATACATATTTCTATGTTTTGAAATCTGAAAATGGTATATCAATTAGTGGTTATATTGTAATAAGACGTTAGTAATGAAAAGAATAATTAAATCATTTATTTTACTACTGATTCCTCTAAGTCTGGCAGGGCAATTGTCACCTGTAACGAGTCAGTATGTTCTTAATCCGTTAAGCATAAACCCTGCTTATGCCGGCAACCGGGGTGCGCTTAATATAGCGGCATTTTACCGGCGACAGTGGGCGGGTATTGCCGGCGCTCCTGAAACTTTAACTATTGCTGCAGATTCTCCATTTCTTGATTCAAAACTGGGATTGGGTTTGATTATTACAAGCGATAGAATAGGAGTGACCAAGGAAACTCATTTTCTTACAAATTATGCCTATAAAATAAGTATGAATAAGGGAATCCTTTCTTTTGGTCTGGGTGCCGGCTTAGTGACTACTAATACTAAATGGTCTGACCTTGTAGCGCTTGACCCGGGGGATGAAAATTTTCTCACCGATTCACGGGTATTTGTAGTACCTGACTTTAGTTTTGGGGTTTATTATTCATACCAGAATTTCTTTGGAGGCTTGTCAGTACCTAAGCTATTAGGATACAGATTTAATTATAATAAGAATAAATATACTCTGATATTCAGCCCGGGTCAATACAACTATCTTTTTAATGCAGGATACATTTATACGCTGTCACAGAAAATTAAATTTTTTCCATCAACGCTTATAACATTTTCTCCAAAAGAAAAGTTGCTTGTTGATTTAAATGCCTATGTCAGTCTAAATGACAGAATTTGGGCCGGTGCTTCATATAGGAATAAAAGGTCGATTGGAGTATTATTTCAATTTGCTGTTAACAATCAATTTCGGGTAGCTTATACTTACGACATTGATTTTGGAAAACTTGGTAATTATAGCAAGGGCTCACATGAAATTATGCTCAGATACGAATTTCATTATAAAGTTGACGCAATAAGTCCTTTAAATTTTTAAAGCTGTGACCTGTAAGATTGTAGTACCGGATATTGTAGGTACCTGCGAAAGTTTTACCATATTTACAGTCGGATAAGAAATTTAATATTAATTTTAAGTGTTCTTGACACTTTTGAGTATATTCTTTAACATGGTACGGAAATTGGGTTTAGTCATAATTGTTATTCTTTTGTCACAAATAATATTGGGACAATCTGAAACATATACCATTAAAAAGGCTTCTTTCAGTTCGGATAAATATGATGAATTCTCGCCCGTATATTATAAAAACGGGATAGTTTTTTGTTCCAGCAGGAATCTCGGTTTATCAAGTCGTTCAACATCTCAGAATAGAGGACTTTTTAAAATTTTTTATATAGATACAACCGGGAAGGCTGACTGGGAAAGTACAAAGTTGTTTTCAAGAAATCTGACGACAGTATTAAATGATGGACCTGTTGCTTTTAACAGTTTAAGAGATACTATTTACTTTTCACGTAATCAGGATGTTACTAGTAAATTTGGCGATATATCCAATCCAAGGAATAAGCTGGGTATTTTTTCTGCGGTGCTGATTGGGGGTCAATGGACAAAAGTAAGGGAACTGAGGATAAACAATGAGTGGTATAATGTAACAACTCCTTGTCTTTCTCCAGATGGTAAGAAACTATATTTTGCTTCTGACAGACCGGGAGGATACGGTGGTTCAGATCTTTACTACAGCCTGTGGAGGAACGATCGCTGGGAGGATCCGGTAAATCTTGGCCCTGTTATCAATACCAAAGGGAATGAATCATATCCTTTCATTAATCCATCCGGCGAATTATTCTTTTCTTCTGATGGTCATCCTGGTCATGGAGGGAAGGATATTTACTTTTCATTCTTTTCAGATACTACATGGATAACTCCAGTTTGTCTGGATCAACCTATCAATTCAAAATTTGATGATTTTGGTATCGTTACAGACGAACAAATGAAGGAAGGATATTTTTCAACTAACAGAGATAAATCAATTGATATATACCATTTCAAAACAAACCTTCCACAAATTCTTTATAACAAAATTCAAAAAGAAAATCAGTATTGTTTCTTGTTCAATGATAGTGGTGCCTTGGAAATTGATTCAACTCGCCTTAAGTATTTATGGGATTTTGGAGATGGTGAAAAGGCTGCCGGAATGGTGGTTTCGCATTGTTTCAAGAGCGCAGGAAAGTACAGCGTCAAGTTAGATGTTATTGACAAAGCTACCAGGAACCTGTTTCTTTCAAAATTAGAATACAACCTTGAATTGCTTGATTATATACAACCCTATATAAATGCTCCGGAAATTACTATTAAAGGCGATACACTGAGATTGGACGGAGTCAGATCTAACCTTCCCGGATATAAGGTTTTAAGTTATTATTGGAATTTCGGAGACGGATACAGATCTTCTGGAAGTAATGTCATGCACGCTTATAATGCGAATGGTGAATTTATCATTAATATGGAATTGACTTTAAAGTCGGAACTGACCGGGATTATTCATAAGACTGGTGTTTCAAAAAAAATATTGATTTTTAATAATATTAAGGAGAAAGAATCCTATCTGGCTGGAAAGACTTCATCAAAAACAACATTGCCTGACATCAGACATTCTGAAAATGCACAGATCAAAATCAAGTATTCAGCTGAATCGGAATTCAGCAAAGATGCAATATTCAATGTTGAATTGCTTTCATCCAAAAAAAGAATCGGAACAGATAGCTGGAGCTTCAGAAACGTACCAAAGAAGTACACAATAATCGAGAAATTTAGTCCGGAAGATAGTACTTATCAATATATAGTTGATCAGCAGCTAAGTCTCATGTCTACATACCCTGCATATAACGAATTATATGAACTGGGATTTAAAAATGTAAGAATAAAAACCTTTGTTCTTAAAGATCCATCTGAAAAGGAACTTCATAACCTGATAAAAATAAATGGGGCGTTTGCTGATACTTATTTTGACAGTTCAGACAAACTTACATCAAATGCTTATATTATGCTTGATCAGATTATTAAGCTGATGAACAAGTATCCTTACATACGACTTGAAGTGGCAGTTCACTCTGATAATACAGGCACTCCGGAAACAAGTCTGGCATTATCCCAGTTACGTTCAAGATTACTGGTTGGATATATGATCAACAGGGGAATAAATGGCAAAAGACTGGTTGCAACTGGTTTTGGAGCATCCAAGCCTATTGCCCCTAATTTTCTGGAAAAAGACAGAAAATTAAACCGGAGGATAGATTTTATTATCTTAACCAAGTGATTTTTGAAGGTATTCCTAAAAGAGTGGGAATCGGATTATTCTATCAATAAGGGAGCAGAATAAACCAGTAATAAATAATTCCCAGTGTTTCACGTATTGTTTTAAGAAGCCTGACAATTTTTGAACGGTTATATTTATAATCCGGAAGGGAAATTATTCCTATCTTATACTTTTCATTCAACACTCTGTTATAAGTCATCCAGGTTCGTCTGGCATGAGTGCCCATACTTATAATTTTTATCCCTTTAATATTTATATCTGATGTCTTAAGCCAATCACGAAATGCAAGAGCACTTGTAAGGGTCCTGTTTATTCTGACTTTGTCTCCCGAGACGGCTGTAATTTGCGAAGGATCCATCCCCATGAATACCAGTCGTTTTTTTGTAAGTTCAGCATTCGAGATATAGTTGTTAATAATCCTTCGTTTTCCATCAGGGTATGTAACTTCATACGCTGAGTTGTTAAGAAAAGGAATAGTAATTTTATGATCAATTTTGATATCTTTTATAAATAGATTGCGGTCTCCGAAATCACCCATAAAGTCATTGGTGAACTCTACCATAATGGAATCAATCTCATTCAGATCACCGTTCCAGTTAATACTATATCTTTTTTTTTGTTTTTCGGCAAAAAAATCAGCAGCAAGGGAATCATTAATGTATAGGTTAAAATGAGCTCTGTTTTCTCCGCCTAATTCGCTAAATGCATCAACTTCAATTGAATGCGGTCCGGTATCATTGAGCCCTGATAAGCTTTTACGGGGATAAAAGATCAGGAATCCGACCTCTGCTAACCTGAAATATTCTGAAGTGGACCTGATTCCTGTAATAATGATATTATCATACTTATTTTCACGAGATTCCTTATATGCCATTTCAAGGGCATAATCTGGAAGCCAGCCTTCAACAATTAATACATTTGCACTCACCTGCTCCGATTTTGAAAGATATCCTGAGAGATAATTGAAAGCAGGGTTCAGCAAGATATAAACGAGAATTAAAACAAAAATAAGAATGATTATTTTGAAGAGTAATCCTTTTTTTTTCATAAGTTTATTTCAGATTAACATCGGTTTATTCCCCTTCTTATGTATCAATTTTTAATAGTTCAAATTAACTGAAAAAATTCAATAAAACATCAGAACATATATTAAGATAACCTCTGCAGAATCATTTAAATTTAATTTACACCAGGTCAGGTAATTTCAGACAAAATGGAAAAAACAGCACTGATTATTCCGGTTTTCAATGAAGAAATAACAATTGAAGCAACCTTGTTAGATTTTCATAATTATATACCCGATGCCTATTTCTATGTCGTTGACAATAATTCAAAAGACAAAACTGCTGAGATAGCAGCAAGAATTTATAAAGAAAATGGACTTAAGGGTGAGATTTTATTTGAAAGAAAGCAAGGCAAGGCAAACGCTGTGAGAAAAGCGTTTAGCCATATTGAATCAGATATTTATATTATGATTGATGGCGATAATACCTACAAAGCCAAAGATGTAAAAGCCCTTATGCAACCCATCATAGAGGACCAGGCAGATATGACAGTTGGTGACAGGCATAAATCAGGCGCTTACAAGCGTGAAACAAAAAGGTCGTATCATAATTTTGGAAATACACTTGTACGAAGATTAATTAATATTTTATTTCATTCAAATTTGAATGACATTCTCTCGGGATACAGAGTTTTTAATAAAAAATTTGTTGAGAATTTTCCGGTTTTATCAAGTGGGTTTGAGTTGGAAACTGAGATAACTCTTCATTCCCTTGATAAACGATTTAGGATTATTGAGATACCAATAGAATATACTGAACGACCTGAGGGAAGTTTTTCCAAAATTGATACTATTAAAGATGGAATAAAAATCATTAGCGCTATATATCAGATCTTTCGATATTATAAACCGTTGATATTTTTTTCATTGGTTTCTTTATCATTTCTGATATGCGGTATCTTAGCAGGAATACCGGTAATAATCGAATTTGTAAATACACGATTTATTTCACATGTCCCTCTGGCGATTTTAGCAACAGGTCTTATAATTCTGGCTGTTCTTTCAATCACCATTGGTATTATTCTGGATACAATTGTGCGTATACATCGTTTTGAATATGAATTACATCTACTCCAAAGAAAAAAACATTATCACTAAATTTAACGACAGATCCAATTTATCCACTTCATACTGAAAAAGCCTTATAAAATGAAAATTAAAATACTGGTTCTATTTACTATCGTAAGCATACTCAGTTCATTGTTGCGATTTGGTCAACGCGAAAACAATCTCGCTGTTGAATCAGACTCAGATTATTATTTAGATATGATCCAGGTATTTATGGGTAATAAAGAAGAGTTCAATAAGAGTTTTTTTGTGACTAACGAACATCATTACAACCGTCCATTGTTACCTGTTTGTGCCGGACTATTGGGTCATTATTTTTTGAACAATAATTATCCGGCTGCTTTCAGTATCATTAATATAATATCAGCAATTTTTATTGCTTTTTTGTTTTATATAATTATAAACAGGTTTTATCCAAAAATAGTCTATTCCTGGTTCCCGTCCCTTTTATTTCTGACTGCTTTCCCTCAAATGGATTTTGGTTATCATATTCTGACAGAAACAATCGGATTGGCATTTGCACTGGGAACATGCTATTTTGTGTATAATTTAGTCTGCCGTGTTGAAAGTAAGCAATCAGCAAACGATAAATTGTATAGTTATTACAAAGACTGGACGGTATACTTTAGTATTTTTCTATTGTTAATTATACAGGTATTATCTTTTCTTACCCGGGAATCTGCTCTGTTCGTATTTGTTTTCCTCTTCTATATTGTTGTGAACAGAAAATTGTATAAATGGAAATATTTGCCATTGGTTGTGGTATTATTTTCAGTTTTATTCGTTGCTAAAATACCTCATTTGTTCTATGCACAATTTTATCATACTCATATACCGGAAGTTTCTTTAAATCTGTCGGCCATGATTGATCCTAAATATATTTTTGATACATTCTTTAAGTTAGGACTGGCGTATAATATAAGTTGGTTACTGATAATTCCTGCGATATATTATTTGTGGAAAGGAAAATTGACCAGGGTTCACGAGTTTATTATCGGGTGGACTCTGGCTGCTTTAGGTTATATGGCTATTGGGTATTTACACAATAAGATGATTCCGAATGGTTATCCGTTGCGTATGTTCTTATCAATGTTTCCTCTTTTATATTTGATTATCATCGAGTTTCTTGAAAAAAAATTCAGTCCTCCAAAACTTTTTTATATACTTGGTTTGTTTTTAATATTGCATGTTGGAATCAGTGTCCTTGGTGTCATTCTCGACTCCGGAGTTTACACAATACATAACATTTTTGATATTTTCAATGTCTTATAATCAGTGAAGCTTTGCCTGGAGTTCACAAAACGGAGAAGAGTAAAGAAAAAGTCTAAGAATAATTACCTTTTAATAATCAATTTTTGAGCATCAAGTTTCATCGAGCTGGTTATTGCTTCAACAACATAAATGCCTGAATATAGATTGTCGGGTATTTGTATATTTTTTGGACCAGGGCCTACCATTGAATACTCGAATTCTATCTTGCCTGAGAAGTCAATGATTCTCACTGTAATTGGCTGCAAAACGGGTTCATCTATTGAAACATAAAAAAAATCCTTAGCAGGATTTGGGTAAATAACTAATTTTATTTTTTCAGGATTTGCTGAACCGGGATTTTTCGAGGAGGAGCCAAATATACTAAATTCAGATATATTATTCGAGGTGTTTAAGGAGTTACCATGTCCGACATATTTCAGAAATGAATATTCTGTATTTGAATTTAGAACAGGAAAATCGAATACCTGTCTGTCCCCTGAGAAATCACATGAAGATAAACTTGTCATGATCGGCTCCCATGTCAGATTATCTTTAGATGCATATATATCAAAATATGATGCATAGCGCTGCCCTTGCAAAAAAGCCAGATCCACATAACTTATTTTAAAAGGTTCCCCTAATTTGAACAAAAGCCATTGATTATCGCCATTCGATGACCATTTTGTGAGGGTGTTACCATCTATAGCATTATTTGGAGAATCGGATTGTTCAAAATTGTTTGTTTCGACATTTGTAATTTTTGACTTGGAAAGCGTTGGTTTATACGGCATTATGTTTATTGAGATACTTTTTGATACAATGTCAGACCCGTCAGAAACCTTCACCTGAAATTCGAGAAGCTGCGATTTAGCCACAACAGGCGCGAGGTATTCTAACCTGGAAGAGTTCGTAGTAGAAACTGATATATTATTCGGCACTGTCCAGTTGTAGTTTAGATTATCATTGTTAAAATCATAGCTTCCCGAAGCATCTATTTCGTAAACAAATCCGGAATAAGCAAATTGGGAATAGATTGTAACTACTACCGGCGGAACGTTTGCTTTGTTTACATCTTCACAGTTATTCGTTACAGATTTAGAACTAATACTTGCTGCCGCAACACCGCCCGGAGTTTGTAACGGGTTATTTGTAGGTTTTGTGTAGGAAATTGCGATGATATCGCCAAATTTTACAGCGCTGGCTATTGTTAACAGAACCTTGTTCCCCGAAATTGAAACTGAATTGACAGTTCTGGCAGCAGAATTTACCTGAACATTAAAAACAGAACTGGCAGGCACAATATTGGCCAGACTCAGACTGTAAGTCATTTCAATAATCAATGGCGTGGCGTTTTCCACAACAGAGGAAGAATAAACAGGGATATTTGATATACAGTCATTAGTTACCGCATAGGTACTAAAACCGGAGGCCTCTCCTCCAGTGTATGTTTGTAATGGATTATTTACAGGTTTTGTGTATGATACTGTAACAATATCGCCAAATTTTACTGCGCTTGCCATTGTTAATTGAACGGTGTTCCCGGAAATATAAACTGAGTTTATAGTACGGGTCACTGAATTAACCGATACACCAAACGAAGAAGTTGCAGGTACCACCTGATTATCGAGATTCAGATTATATGTTATTTCAAGAACAGAAGGAGTTGAGTTCTCAATTACTGAATAGACATATGTAGGAACCGGGGTAGATGAGCCGGTCTGTAATTCGAAAGCTCCAATATCGGGAGCTTTTCCGGTGTAAGGTAATCCGACATCCACACCGGCGTCGATCAAATCAGAGCCTGGATCCAAATGCAAAAAATCGATATCAGGTAAACTACCATCTGCCTTTCTATTTCCCATTAACTGCGTTCCATCGAGTCCTATGAAATCTGACTCCGAAACTGAGAGGTTACTACTGAATGTATTATTTGATAATATAGATTCATTTGATACTTTAAATTCATTTAAATTTTTAAAAGATATATTGTTTTTAAGTATATTAACTCTATCGTAATCATTAAAATAGAACCCATGATTTCCATTCATATAAGATGTATTGTTATATAACTCTGTTGTAGCTTTGGCACCATTTTGATCAAATCCGATATACCTGTTTTTATAGGCCAGACAGTTTCTGATTTGAAACAACACATCATTCCCATGATCAGCTCTGGTGATCCCTAACTTAAACCCTGAGCCGTTTCCTCCTTTGTTAAATGTATCTGGTATATATCCGTTATAGAACGACCAGCAATTTTCAATAATAATTGTACCATCACTGCCATATGGATCTATACCATCATCAGTATTCCACCAGAAGCGGCAGCCCCATACAGTATTTACAGCACCTTCAGGGATATTGTCAAAGCCAAACCCATCAGCATTGCCATATTGATCTCCCCCTGGGGTTAACGGGTCCTGATTATGGTGAAAATCACAATTCAATATCAGGTTATCCGTTGAATTTTGCGATATACCCATCCCTGACCCATTATTGTGGTAGTTAAGAAGTTCAAAAATATTATGACTCGAATTTTCGATACTAAATCCAGCACACACGCCACCGTCTAATTGAGTATAACCTGATATATCAAGACCTTTAAAATAAAAGTAATCACCACTAAAATAAATTCCTGAATTAGTTCTGTAATTACCGCTTTTTGTCAGAATCGGTATTTCACCCGGATAGGCCCAGATCCTTATTAAATTGACTGATGTCCCATCTTTGCCTCTAAGATATTGCTGAGTATCAAATGAATAAGTACCTCCTCTAAGAAAAACCTGATCACCGGCTTTAATAACTGTCCAGACTTTGTTTAACGAAAAAAAAGGATGAGAAATGTCTCCGTTATTTGAATCTTTACCATTGGGGGATATGTAGTAGGTTGCACCGGTCAGAGATAAAGAAATTAGAATAAGTAATAAAAGGAGTACCTTTCTTTTCATATGCCAATTGCTATTTTGGTATACAGTATAAAATAATTGACAAAAAATGAAACTTACACAGTTAAAAGATCGTTCTATTTGATTGTAAATATATTATTTTTTCTGAGAATTTTTTTTTTATTTGTAAAAAGCATTCTTTTTTTAATCCAGATGTTCTGTACTATATTTTAGCCAAATATCTGTTATTGTGTAATAAAAAGTAATTGTACGGGGTCAGGGACTGTGATGATCATTCCCCCTTATAGTTAAACCTGACCTTATTTATTTCGGTATTGACTTTGTTGTTATAATTTTATAAATATTTTACTTTAGAAAAGCGTATATTGCTGGAAAATGTAAATGTAATGATCAAGCGGCTTACAGAACTGTACAAGAACAATTTAAGAATTAAACAGGTAGTCTCTTTACTTGCTGTAAATATTTTTATCATTCCTTTGTCTTTCATCTCCAATATTATTATCACCAGATTTTTAGGCCCAGTGGCATTTGGCGATTTTAAATTTATATTGTACGTTTTTAGTTTTAGTATAGTCCTTTTCAATTTTGGATTTTTTCAGGCAGGAAACAGAGCTTTGGTTCTAAATTCTGATCCGGAAAAAACAAGAGAATATTATGGTTCAATGCTGTTAATATTACTTGGTCTTTTTTTGGTGATAGCCACTGTATTATTTGTTTATGCTATGGTTGACAAGAATATTAACGAGAAAGGACTGCGCACAATGTTAATCTGCATTATACCTTTCACATGGCTCTTTTTACTTGGAACTTATTTTGAGGTTTTATTCCAGGCCGATAATAAAATAGGTCTGCTTGCAAAGAGCCGGTTATATCCTAAAATTATTTTCTTTATTACTATCCTGGTATTATTTTTGTTTTTCACCAGGTATAAGGGAAACAGGCTGAGCATAATCTGGATTTTATATTTAGTAACTCAGATTATAGGTTTTGTTTACATAATATATAAAATAAATCCATCATTCCGAAATCTCAGAACACGAATAAAGGAAATCTGGTTCTATAACAAAACCTATGGATTTAATGTATACTTCGGGGCGTTGTTCAGTACAGGTTCTTCGGCTTTAACCGGATTGCTTATCAGTTATTTTGGGATTAATAATTCCGGGGTTGGGTTTTTTTCCCTCGCATTGACAATCACAGAACCTTTAGGCTTCATTCCCAATGTGATTGCTACTACCCATTATAAGGATTTTTCCACAGAAAAGAGTATTCCGAAAAAACTAACTCTGATTACTCTTGCAGTTACTCTTTCGGCGATGATTCTGTGCTGGATACTGGTCGGACCATTTGTTAAATACTTTTATGGTCCGGAATTTCGCGCAGTAATTCCGCTGACATTTATTGTAAGTTTCGGGGTCATCATGGGTGGATTTGCCGATTTCTTTAACAGGTTTTTGGGTTCTCATGGGCAGGGAAAAGCATTAAGGAACAGTGCTATTATTGTTGGGATCTTTGCTATGATTTTTAATGTTACCCTCATCCCTCTTCTTGGTGAAACCGGTGCAGCATACACTACGATTTTTTCTGCATTGATATATATTCTTACTATGCTGTGGTTCTACAAAAGGTTGGTTAACAGGCTTGCCAATGCCAATTAATGAAATGAGATTACTTGTCACTATAGTTAATACTTTTCAGGAAAATATATTACATCGATACTTAAGATTTATAATTAAATGAAAAAAGGAAATCAGGATTCAATTACGAAGAGCTCAGCTGATGACTGGGGAGATATGAAAGGGATAACATTTTATGATTACCTGGTTGTATTTGTAATGATAATCTATGGTGGAAAGGCAAATAGCTTAGTTGAGTCTGGATCATTAAAAGATAATGTTGTTGGTTTTCTTCTTCCGGTAATTTTAGGCATTATATTAATCATACGATGGAAGGTCAGGCTTGATCAGCACTTTTATCTCCTTATATTTGGGTTTCTTATTTATTTCATCGCAATAGCATTAAAAACCGGTGAAATCCACCCCAGTTTTTTCCTGCATTATTCTATTAAGTTCTTTGTCGTATTTTCTGTAATTAAATCATTAAAAGCCAATCTATTCAAGGTCTATGAATATTTGCTTTATTATCTGGCAATTGTAGGATTGTTTATGTGGATCGTTCAGATCGGATTGGGAGGAGATACTCTTTATTCCATTTTTAACAAAATCCCGGGAATGGCTTCATTCTCATTTGTGACAGGGACTGGAGCAACTGTCATTTTCTACTCGGTTCAACCAGTTATAAATGCAGTCGTAAATCTGGCGATCCCAAGGAATTGTGGATTTGCACAGGAACCTGGAAGTTTTGCTGTTTATCTTTGTCTGGCTCTCTTTATAAACCTTTTTATTACTAATTCCGAGAAAAAAAGTAAACAACGATTTTGGATATTAGTTGTCGCATTAATAACTACCCAGTCAACAACAGGTTATGTAATATTTGCACTGATTATTATATTTTATATATTAAGTAAAAATTTAAGCAAGATATTATTAGTGTTTCCATTTGCGATCGTCGCACTGATTTATATGTCGACTTTACCTTTTATGAGTAATAAAATTGTTACACTGCTTACGGAAACCAATACTCTGGACCAATTAATAATAAGAAGTTTTAATGCTGAAGAAACTTTTACACCTCAGCGTTTTACTTCATTTGTGATAACATTCAAAGATTTTCAAGCTAATCCAGTATTGGGTCTGGGCCCGGATAATGAAAATAGCTGGCTTAATAAAATAGGGGCAAGAATTTCCCCGATTTCCGGAATAGGAAACTTATTAGCCCAGTTTGGCCTTGTCGGATTTCTCTTTTTTATAATATCTTCAATCAGAAGTTCATTTTTCTTTTCGAATTATTTTAATTATAATGGAAAGTTTTTATTATTCTTTATAATTTTATTTATATCAATAAGTTATAGTTTAGTTATGTTGCCTGTCATTATGATTTTCTGGTTGTTCAGATTCTTTTCACCCGAGAAATCCGATCATAAAAAAGAGGCTACATTGGTTTTAAATTCAGAAAAAAATTTAGTTAATCCCTGAGAAATAAGTGAGATAAACTTTCAATGGTTTTTCCAAACCATTATTTTAGCCCCGGGAATTATTGACGGCTGAAAGTAATATCAATTACCAAAGAGGATCGACTAAGACAGAATAAATATGAGCATTGTAATTTTTGGAGATAATTTCTCTTTTCCGGAAGGAAACGCTGCAACCAACCGGGTTTATACCTACGCAAAAGGTTTTGCTGAGAATAATGTAAATTCTTATGTAATTTGTTTCAGTAATGATTACCTTGAAAATGGTAATGGAATAGTTGAAAAGATTCAATATTTTCATCCATTGAATCAGAACAAAAGGAGTAATTCTTTTTTCATTAGAAACTGGTTTAAATTTACCAAGTACGTCAACACTATCAGACTTTTAAAGAGAATTAACAAGGAAGATAAGATTGAAGCAATTATTACTTATACGAAGAAATCTGTTACACACTTATTCTCTTTTTATTTATCCAGAATTATTGGCACAAAATTGATAATTGAAAATAATGAACATCCTCTGAGATATTATCAGTCAGGATTCATAAAGAGAGCAATTGGTAAAACAAAACTTGCAATAGAACTTAAATCATTTGATGGTATATTGTTGATAACCCAGCACTTAATTGACTTCTATAAATCTAAATCAATTAGCGAAAAGAAATTACTGTTGGTGCCATCTACGGTTGATCCAGGCAGATTTGAAAAAGAAAAGTCAAAAAATATTGCTTATAAATATATTGGATACTTTGGATCAATTGATTTCGACAGGGATAATGTCGATTTGTTAATTAATTCATTTTCGATGATTTCTGAAAAATATAATGATATTCATCTTGTTTTAGGCGGAATGTATTCAGATGTAGAAAAAAAGTTGCTTCTTGACCTGGTCAAATCTCTAAAAATAGAATCTAAAGTTCATCTTTTAAAGTATTTGTCACGGGATGAAATCATTCAATATATGGTAGATTCCTACATTATTGTTATGGTCAGAAGCAATGATATTCATACTGATGCATCATTCCCGTCAAAACTGACTGAATTTTTATCAATTGGCAATCCTATGATCTCTGTCAGTGTGAGCGAAATCCCAAAATACATCGAAGATGGAGTAAACGGTTTCCTGATAAAACCCGGAGATACGATCGGTCTCTCAGAAAAGCTGGAATTTGTCCTTAACAATTATCAATTCGCGTCAGAAGTTGCACAAAAAGGGAAAGAACTTACAGGTTCTGTATTCAACTATCGATATCAGGCTAAAAGAATCATTGAATTCATAAATTCAATCTGATGCAGCTCCTGACATTATCTTCCCCTGTATTTTAATCTTAAAAATAGAACATGGAAGCTGTTTTTAAATATGCACTTGAATCATCTGAAATTGAGAATATTTGGAAATTTTGCAACTCTGTTGACTACTGTTCTATAGAACAATCTATTGGCTGGACTCAAATATTCTATAAATCAAAGATTTGCTATTTCTATTTACATGATGAATCAGGGATCAGGAGTTTTTGTCAGATAAATGAACGTTTACGATCTGCCCAGATTTGCTATGGCCCGGTATGTTGTGATAAACAGTTAATGATTGACTCAATTGATGAAATAATTAGCTATTACAAAAAGCTGGGATACTATTATTTAGGCATTCAGATGTACTACAAGTCAGGTAATGACACCGAGTACATCGAATATGTATTAAATAAGCGTCACAACATAAAACATTTTTTTAATTCTGAAAACGCAAAATCCTCGATTGAAATCGACCTGAGGGATAGTATAGAAGAGATATATGGAAGAATACGACATGGTCATAAGAATGATATTAAAAAAGCTATCAAACAGGGTGTTACATTTGATGTGGTTAAGAATAAAGATGAATTAGATTCTTTTATTAAAATTTACTACAAAATATGCAAAGCCCGGAATATTGACTATGGTGGGCTCACTGCAGAAAATATACATGAAATATATAGCTACTTAATCAATCACAACAAGGGTCAGATTCTTATTAGCAAAGATAAAGATAATGTTGTTTTGGGTGGAGAAATCCTGTTATACCAGGGAATTTCAGTGAGATGCTGGAAAGGGGTGTCAGATCCTGACCAGCGAGATATACCATCGTCGCACTTTCTGCTTTATGAGGCTATAAAAAGTTCCAAAAATGCCAATTTCAGATTTTTTGATTTTGGAGGATATAATCATTTTGCCGATAAAAACAATCATGTATATAATATAAACCATTTTAAAAAGGGATTCGGTGGAGATTATACTTTTTTTGCAAAAAAAATGAACATAAGTCTTATTCCCGGTGGGTACAGTCTTTACAGATTCCTGAATATATTTAAAAAAGCTATCGCAAGACTTCGTTAGTTGATCGAAAACAATGTTTTAGATGTGATTAAAACCTCCTGGGGATACAAAAGTTATGAAATATTATTATCATTAAAATTATGTTAGCAACCTATGCAGTCCGTTTTTAAATTCGAACTCGATAAAACTGAACTTGAGAGAATCAGTGGTTTTTGTAATTCTGTTGATTATTGTTCTATAGAACAGTCGATTGGCTGGACTCAAATGTTCTTTAAATCAAAAATCTGTTATTTCTATCTGATAGAAGATTCAGATATAAAAAGTTTCAGCCAGATCCATGAAAGTCACAAAATTGCCCATGTTGTTTTCGGACCTGTTTGTTGTGATAAAGAAATAATGGTTACTTCTATTGATGAAATAATACATTATTATAAAAAGCGCGGATTTTTTTTCGTAGATATTCAAATGTACTTTAAGTCAGGTTTTGATACAGAGTATATCGAATATGCGTTGAGCAAAAACTATAGCATTAAATACCTGTTCAACAAAGAAAATACTAAATCCTCGATTGAGATTAATTTGGAAGAAAGTGACGAAGATATTTTTAAAAGATTCAGGGAGAACAATAAAAGGAATATAAAAAAAGCCATAAAATCCGGATTAAAGGTTGAATTGGTAAACGGTTCTGCTGAATTAACTTCTTTTATTGACGTTTACCTGAAAATGTGTAAAGTCAGGGATTTAGATGACAAGGGATTGTCCCCCCAAAAAATAATTGAAATTTATTCTTACTTAGTAAACAACAAAAAAGGGCAAATTCTTCTTGCCAAAGATAAAGATGACAACATCCTGGGAGGTGTAATTATAGTGTATCAGGGGATTTCGGTCCGTTATTTTTTAGGTGCATCAGATCCTGACAGACGCGATCTGCCTGTGTTGCATCTGGTTATTTATGAAGCAATCAAACAGGCTAAAAATAATAACTTCAAGTTTTTTGACTTTTGGGGATATAATCATTTTGTTGATGAAAATGATCAGGTATATTATATTAACCAGTTTAAAACAGGATTTGGAGGTTACTATACTTTCTTTGCAAAAAAAATGAATATTGATCTCGTTCCGTTTGGCTCTAAGATATTTAGTATTTTATTGCTCTTAAGAAAGATTAAGAACAAATATTTTTAGCGGTACAAAATGCAAGCTGTATTTAAATCCAAATTAAGTCATGAGGAGCTGGAAAAAATCAGGTGTTATTATAATTCCGTTGATTATTTCGCTATTGAACAATCAGTTGGCTGGAATCAGATGTTCTCTGAATGGGAGATTTGTTATTTCTATTTAATTGACGAGTCAGAAATAAAAAGTTTCAGTGTTATTACTCAAAAATATAGATTTGCTCATATTGAATTCGGACCTGTTTGTTGTGACAAAGATTTAATGATTACTTCAATCAATGAAATTATTGATTATTATAAGAAGAAGGGTTATTTCTCTTTGGATATCCAGATGTATTTTAAAACAGGTTATGATTCTGAGTACATTGAATATGCATTAAATAATCTCCATTCTATAAAATATAAGTTTAATAATGAGAATACAAAATCTACAGTTGAAATAGATCTGGAACAAAGTATTGAGGAAATTTACAGTAAGATAAGAAAAGGTCACAAGAGTGATATTAAGAAAGCAATAAAGCTTGGATTAACAGTTGAAAGAGTCAAAAATAAAAACGAATTAGATTCATTTTATCGTGTTTACTCAAAGATGTGTAAATCCAATAAGATAGATGAAGCAGAATTATCTGCGATAAATATTGATAATACATATAGTTACCTGATGAGGAATCACAAAGGACAGATTCTGATTGTTAAAGACAAAGATAATGTCATTCTTGGAGGTGCAGTATTAATATATCAGGGTATATCTGTGAGATATTTTAAAGGTGCTTCAGATCCTGATAAACGAGATTTACCAATAACACATATGTTGATTTATGAAGCAATCAAAGAATCGAAAATTAAAAACTTTAAATACTTTGATTTTTGGGGATTCAACCATTTTGCAGACGAAAAGGATCGTGTGTTTAATATTAACCGTTTTAAGACAGGATTTGGCGGATATTATGCTTTTTTCGCAAAGAGGATGAATATAAATCTCATCCCATTCGGGACAAATTTGCTTGGACTTTATTTACGATTACGGAAAATTAAAAACAAACTTTTTTGATTTTATTTTTTTTGAATATATAGTTTTTATAAGACCACATGACCATGGAAAATGTTTTTAAATCTTCTCTGGATACTGCTGAACTTGAAAAGATTAAGAATTTCTGTAATTCAGTGGATTATTTTTCAATAGAACAGTCTATCGGCTGGTTAGAGATATTCTATAAGCCCAGAATTCGTTATTTTTATAAGTACGATGACTCAGGAATAAAGAGTTTTTGTCAGATTGAAGAGAAATTCAGGTCCGCCCATATCTTTTATGGACCGGTATGTTGTGACAGAGATATTATGGTTTCTTCTCTGGATGATATTGTTCAATATTATAAAAAAAGAGGTTATTATTATCTGGGTGTCCAGATGTATTATAAATCAGGTTATGACACGGATTTTATAGAATATTCAATGAATAAGAAATATAACATAAAATATATTTTTGACAGTGAAAATACACATACATCTATGGAGATCAATCTTGAGAAAAGTATTGAGGAAATATGGTGCAGTTTCAGGGAAGATCATAGAAAAAGTATCAGAAAAGCTGTCAAATTAGGAGTAGTTGTTGATATTTTAAAGACTTCTGAGGAATTAGATGCGTTTACCGCACTTAACACTAAAATGTGCAAAACCCGTCACATCCCCGACGATGAACTTCCTGGTAGTACCATAAAAGGAATATTCGATTATTTAACTGCAAACAATAAGGGGCAGATACTTATTGTAAAAGATAAGGAGGGTACTATGGTGGGGGGGATTATTATAATATATCAGGGAAATACTATAAGGATGTATAAAGGGGCTTCTGATCCTGAGAGGCGGGATCTGCCGATAGCTCATCTGTTAGTTTATGAAATAGCACAAAGAGCCAAAGAAAAAAAATTCAAATATCTCGATCTTTGGGGATATAATCATTTCGTTGATAAAGACCATCAGGTGTATAATATTAATAAATTTAAGAAAGGATTTGGCGGGTATTGTACATTTTTCGCAAAAAAGATGAATATTAATCTTTATCCAAATGGTTACAACCTATTCAAATGTTTTTCATTTATTAAATATATTTTCAGGAAAATTCCACTTAAATATTAAAGACTTTGAAATTTATTCTATCAATCGATACAGAAGGTGATAACCAATGGGACCATGGTCGGGAACTGACTGTGGAAAACATTAAATATGTCCCGAGGTTTCAGGAGTTATGTGAAAAACATAATATAAAGCCAGTATATCTTGTTACATCAGAAGTCTGTGAAGATGCTTTTGCCAAAGAAATCTTTACTGAGTACCTGAAAAAGGATACTGCTGAGATCGGATCTCACTTACATTCCTGGACAACACCGCCTTTCAGGGATAAGGATGGTTACAGATATAATGATCCGAACCATGCTTTCGCAACCGAATTTCCGGATGATTTATTAACAGAAAAAATCATTAATATAACTGCTCAGATAGAATCTTCATTTGGAAAGCGTCCTTTATCGTTTCGTTCAGGGAGGTTCGGATTTGATGAGAATTTAGCAAGGATTCTTGCTGATAATTCTTATCTGGTGGATTCTTCTGTTACTCCATATACCAGTTGGTCAATGTTTAAGGGAATTCCGGGAGGCAGTGGAGGTCCTGATTTTGTCGATAAATCTCCATACCCGTATAAGTATGATTTTCCTGCCGGTTCTCTTTTCGAAATCCCTGTTACAATATTGCCAACCAGATTCCCTTTAAACAGAAACAAAACGATAGCCAGTCATTATTTCAGGAATGTTGATAGCAGCATATTCTTGAGGATATTCAGAAAATTGTTATTTAGTAATCAACCTTTATGGTTAAGACCACTCCAATCCATGGACATCGGTTAGTTTGATGAATTGTTGAAAGAAGCTATTAAGATTAAACTACCATACATAGTAATGATGTTTCACTCAAGTGAGCTAATGCCTGGTTGCTCAGTTTATAGGCCTGATAAGGATTCAATTGAAAAATTGTACGATCTTTTAGAGCGTTTTTTTGTATTATTGCATGATAAAAAAATAGAATCTGTTACCTTAACTGAAGCTGCAAAAAGTTTTGAACTATGAAAATTTGCTTTTGGGGTAGTGTTGCACGGGCATTAAGGGGGAAAACCGATGGCGGAAGTGAGTTACAGATGGCTTTGCTGGCAAAATCTCTTGTCAGAAGCGGACACGAACTGGTCTGTTTCGATTATGAAATAACAGAAGATTTTGTTACGAACGACGGGATAAAAGTTTTAAAGATAGAAGGATGGTATGATGGTATCAGCGTCATCCGGGTGTTTACCCACCGTATACCGAAATTATATTCTCTTTTAAAAGAGCAAAATGCTGATATTTATTACTGCCGGATGCGAGATTTCATGAATATTTTACCCTATCTGGCAGCCCGTAAATTAAAATCCAAATTCATTATTGCAATGGCATCAGATCTTGATGCTTCTGGTTTCAAAATGAGATTAAAGTATTTTTACTTACCGAGTCTGAGGCAAATGAAGTGGTTGATATTTAATGGAATACTTACCGAAATCATACACCCATGGTTGCTTCGTAAAGCCGATATGGTATTTGTTCAGCATGAAGGGCAAAAACAAATGCTGCTCCGGAAAGGCGTCAATTCTGTACAGTTAAATAACCTGATAGATTTATCTAAATTACCTGTTATTTCGAATCCAGTTAAAAAGGATTTTGTTTATGTGGGCTGGCTTGATAAGCGGAAAGGGATCACCGAATTCTTCGAACTGGTTAAGAGATCTCCTGCACATACATTCAAAGTTATTGGCCCCCCACGCGATAAAACCGGAAAAGCATGTTATGAAGAGCTAAAGACTTTCAAAAATGTATTATTGCTGGGAGAGTTAAACCACTCCGATACATTGTACCATATAGGCAATTCTAAAGCGTTGATAAGCACTTCTCCAATGGAAGGTTTCCCAAATATATTTATCGAAGCTTGGGCATATGGGATTCCGGTATTATCTTTGTTTTTTGATCCGGGAGGTGTTATTAAGCGGGAAGGTTTAGGTGAAGTTGCTTATGGTAATCTGGACATACTTATTAATTCATTGGAGTCCGCTAGGAGTACTGAAGAATTTGCTGTAAAAGCCAGGAGTTATGTGGAGAATCATCATGTGTTAAATGATTTGAAGATTAAAGAGATGGATAAACTTTTTCAGGAACTTAATATTATAAATAAAATCTAATGACCGGATCGTATTCAATTAATTTTATAAGATGAACAGATTAATTACAAAATTTATTGATAAGTTATATGTTAAGCAATGGCAGGTAGGCTTATGCAGGTGTAATATAAAGGAAATTATAAGGAGTAAAGTATTTAATCCCGATATAAACTGGTTGTCTTTAAATACCATGGATTACTTTCATGCTGATCCTTTTATGATAAGATCAAAGGATGGAAATCTGGAAATCTTTGTCGAAGACTTTAAATTTGAGGATTATTATGGGAAAATAGCATTATTAACTGTTGATAACGACTATAATCAGATTAATAGAAAGATTGTTTTGGATACAAAATTGCATCTTTCTTATCCTTTTATTTTTAGAGAAAACGATAGAATATATATATTCCCCGAAGCTGGTCATAGTGGCAGATTAGCAGCTTATGAATATGATCCTGTAAAACAATCCATTACTTTTCTCCAGGTGATTCTGGGCCTGCCGGTTCTTGATCCTACTATTATAAAATACAAGAACAAATACTGGATGTTTGGAACATTAATCGGGAAAAATGCAGATAATAAATTATACATTTTTTACTCAAAAACCCTTTTAGGACCCTATATTCCGCACGCTGGTAATCCGGTTAAAAATGCATTAAATGGTTCAAGACCTGCAGGAAATTTTATTGTAATCGATGATGTCATTTACAGACCTTCGCAGAACTGCAAGAATCAGTATGGCGAATCAATTACAATTAATGAAGTGAAAATATTGGATGAGTTAAATTTTGTTGAAGAACCATATATGTTAATTTGCCCTACTGCAAAAAATCAAATAACCAAAGACAATGACAAGATACTTACATTTCATACTATAAATGTTGTGGATGATACAATAGTGGTGGATGGTATACGATGGACTTTCTCCCCCAGAAATCAATGGAAAAATTACTTAAAAAACAGGGAAATGTCTTGACTATAAGGTAGTTTAAAAAGCATATGATTATGCAACTATGTTTTTGTATTCAAATCATATCTGATTTAACAGGATACTATATACTTATTAATTGTGAAACATAATTTACCAGAAGATAATGAAAATCCTTTTTTTCACGGAGTCTCTGACCAGTGGAGGTAAAGAACGGCGTATATTGGAATTGATCAAGTATTTAAGGCAACATACTGATTATGAAATATCTCTGGTAATAACCGAGGATATTATCGACTATGATTATGTTTATCAATTGGGTATCCCGATAATAATAATCAAACGGGAACGCTTAAAATATGATCCCAAGCCTTTTGTTAAATTTTACAGGTACTGCCGCGAATTCAAACCGGATATTATTCATGCCTGGGGGAGAATGACTACATTTTATGCAATTCCTGCAAAACTCATTCTCAGGATTCCATTAATTTCCAGTATGATTGCTGATGCAAAAAGAGATTATAGAATATTTTCATTTGATTTTCTTTTTTTTAGTTCCAACATATTATTCTCAAATATAATTCTTGCAAATTCGAAAGCCGGTCTTACGGCTCACAAAGTTAAAAGTCAAAAGGCTAAAGCTATATGGAACGGTGTTCATCTTGATAGATTCCAACAAAAGTACGACATAAAAAAAGTAAAGGAAGAGCTTAATGTTACAACTGACTTCATGTTAGTTATGGTAGCAGCTTTTTCATTATTAAAAGATTACGATCTTTTTCTCGATGTGGCCAAAGGTATTGGAAAAATCAGGAATGATGTTACGCTTATTGGAGTTGGCTTCGGTTCTGAATGGGAGCGTATTCAGCAAAGGATAAAGGATGAGCATATCAGCAACGTTGCATTAATCGGAAAACGAAAAGACGTTGAGGCTATTATGGCTGCTTCAGATATAGGACTTTTATGCACATATGCAGAAGGGATCTCCAACTCAATTATTGAATGCATGGCCTTGGGGAAACCGGTTATTTCAACTGATTTAATAGGTGGAAGCAAAGAAATTATTTTAGAGGGAGAAACAGGATATTGCATCGAACGTAATGCTGAAAAAATTGTTACTTCTGTTGATTACCTGTTGAACAATTCAGAATTACGTATTAGTATGGGCAATAAAGCTAAAGAAAGGATCAGTACTCATTTTTCCATCAAAAAAATGAGTGAAGAATTTGAACATATTTACGAAGATGTTTTAGTAAATAATTCACTGAAATTTTCTGAAACGGAATTAAAGTCAGGAATGTAATTTGTAAACTGTACCATATTCTTAAAATGATCACGATTTTTTCGAAATATATTAACAAACTATTTTTCAAAAAATGGATAATCGGAATATTCCGGGGAAATATTGAAGATATTATAAGAAGCAAGACCTTTAATCCAGATATAAGCTGGTTATTTATTGATACAAATGATAAGTATTATGCCGATCCTTTTCTTCTGGACCAAAAGGATGAGAATTATAAAATCCTCCTTGAGGACTTCTCATTAAATGATGATTATGGAAAAATATCATTATTGACACTTGATAAGAGCTTCAATCAGCTGAATCATAAAATCCTGCTCGATACCAGAAGTCATCTCTCGTATCCTTTTTTTTTCATAGAAAATAATAAAACCTACGTATTTCCAGAAGCAGCCAAAAGTGGTAAACTGTCGTGTTATGAATATGATCCGGTTAAAGAATCCCTGGTTTTCTTAAAGGATATTCTCGACCTGCCATTACGTGATTCGAGCATCTTAAAAAAGGATGAAAAATACTGGATTTTCGGAACAATATGCGAAAACGAATCAAAGTATGATTTGCATGTATACTATTCTGATAGTTTGTTGGGACCCTATGTCCCACACCGAAGCAATCCTGTCAAAAGTGGATTAGATGGAACCCGATCTGCAGGAAATTATATTGACGTCGACGGGATTATATACAGACCAACACAAAACTGTAAAAATGAGTATGGTGAATCTATTACTATCAATAAGATCACTGAGTTGAACGAAAATAATGTCACTGAAGAACCCTATCTTGATATCAGTATAAATAGAGTAAATGGATTTAATAATAGGATGCACACAATTCATACTATAAATGTGTCGGGTAATAATATCGTAGTAGATGGCGTGCATTGGACCTTTTCTCCGGGACTTCAGTTAAAGGCTTTGTTAAGAAACAGAAGAAAAGAAAGAGTGTCGAAAATGGCAAAAATAAAATACAGACCAGTATAAAAAACTTTTTTCCGGTGATTCCCGGAAAGATCTTTTTTAAATATAGTATCGCAATATTTATGTTTGACAAGAATATACTCAGTCCCTTTATTGATTCGATTGAAAAGTATGGAGATAGAAACGCTTTCTGCATTGCAGAGAGATTCTATACCTACAGCGAATTTGCCAGGCATATTTCAAAGGTCCGTAAGGCTCTTCAGCAATCGGATATCACGAGTAAGAACATAGGACTCGTTGTGAATGATGATATAGAAACTTATGCTTCAATTTTTTCAATCTGGTTTGAGGGTCTGGCATACGTTCCGCTTCACCCGCAACAACCTGTTGAAAGAAATCTTGAAATAATTTCTCAGGCCAATATCGATTTGGTACTCTGCTCAGGTGAAAATACTTCATACCCAAAAGTACATATGATTAATTCCACCCTTTTAGGATTTGAAGAGCTCAATTTGATTCCTGATAAGGCCACAGATGACGCTTTAGCTTATATACTTTTTACATCAGGCAGTACCGGAAAACCCAAAGGAGTACCGATCACCCGGAAAAATGTTGGCGCTTTTATGAAATCTTTTTTGGATGTTGGATTCGATATAAATCAGTTCGATCGCTGTCTTCAGTGTTTTGATTTAACATTCGATGTATCGGTGCAGTCTTTTTTACTTCCGCTGATAAAAGGGGCCTGCGTCTACACCATCCCTCACGACCAGATTAAATACAGTTATGTTTATGGATTGTTGGAAGACCATAAATTGACTTTTGGCGCGATGGCTCCTTCGATGATTCGTTATCTGCGTCCATATTTTGAGGAGATTGACATACCAGGTATGCGATACAATATTCTTACAGCAGAAGCATCTCCGGTTGATCTGGTAACTGAATGGTCAAAATGTATTCCTAATGCAGAAATATATGATTTTTACGGACCCACAGAGGCGACAATATATTGTACCTATTATAAATTTAATAATGCCGGCTTAAATAAGCATCTTAACGGGATGATATCCATTGGAAAGCCCATGAGTGGAATGATTGCAATCATAAGAGATGAGGCGGGAAATGTACTGGGAGCCAATCAAAAAGGCGAGCTTTGCATTTCCGGTGACCAGCTGACACCAGGTTATTGGAATTCACCCACAAAAACTTCTGAATCTTTTTTTGAAATAGAATGGGAAGGTACCATCCGGCGGTTTTATAAAACTGGTGATTCTTGCTTTATTGATAATGATGGAGATATATTGTACGGCGGAAGACTAGATTACCAGGTAAAAATTCAGGGTTACCGGATCGAACTCAGTGAGATTGAATATCATGCACGCGACTTTCTCAAGGGGCAGAATGCGATTGCCATTGCGTATGACAACAATACGGGAAATACTGAAATAGCATTGTTTATTGAGGACGAATCAGGTGATCCGGGTTCATTATCGGGGTATCTGAAATTGAAGATGCCTTATTATATGATTCCTTCAAAAACACAATATGTCAAGAAATTCCCGTTAAATTCAAATGGGAAGATAGATCGAAATGTTTTGAAAAAACTTATTACGCTATAATCATGAATTCAAATCTTGTGTTTCATCATTTAGGCATTGCAACTAAGAGCATTGAAAAATGCATTGGTATTTACCGGGAACTTGGTTATAGTATTTCCGATATAAAAGTTGAACCTTCGCAAAATGTTAAGATTTGCTTTTTATCGAAGGAGGGAAGTCCTTTATTAGAGTTGGTGGAACCACTAAATAGTGATGCTCCGGTTTCGAATATTGTTAAAAATTCAGGAACCACTCCTTATCACACATGTTATGAGGTGGAAAATTTACAACAATCGCTCGATGAACTTGAAGAATTAAATTTCAGACTTCTTTTTGAACCTGAAGAATCAAAAGCAATGGATGACGGACAATTCTGTTATCTTTTTTCGTCAGAGATAGGATTGATAGAATTATACCAAAGGCAATAAGTATTATATTTCAGATTTAATACGTAAATTTTAAGGTAAATTTCGTCTTTATGTCAGAGTATATTGTCAGAGAAGCAACACTAAATGATGTGGATTTCATTGTTGAAGCCATCGTCGAAGCTGAAAAATCAGGTAGTGATAAGCTGAGTTATTCTGCAGTATTTAACTTAAGCGAGGAGAAGATAAAGAATTTATTCCGAAGCATGCTTTTAGAAGAAATTGATGGTTGCGAATTCTCTATAACAAGTTACCTTGTTGCAGAGATTGACAAAAAGGTAGTTGGTACGATTGGTTCATGGGTGGAACGACAAGAGGCTCCTTCCTCTTTCATAAAAAGTAATTTGCTGACTTATTATTTACCTAAAAGTTCGATAACATTTGCATCTAAGGAAGCAAAAATCACCTCTGAATTGTATATAGAACATGTTATCGGAGCTTTATCTCTTGTGGTGGTTTATATAAATCCTGATCATAGGGGGAAGAGGCTATTTGAATTATTAACTGATGCGCATATTAAAAGAAATGAAGGTATTCAGGAATTGTCAATACAAGTAATGGCCAATAACATTTATGCTATCAGATCTTACGAAAGATATGGTTTCAGGAAATGTTTAGCTAAGAAAACAGACAATGATCAAATTATGCGATTTTTACCATTCAATGAAAAGATACTGATGAAAAAACCACTTATAAAAGAATTATAAAATGGAAGAAAAAGTAATTATAGCGAAATTGGAGAAAATCTTCAGAGAGGTATTCAGTAATGAATCACTTGTTTTAACACGGGGTATGTCAGCAAATGATGTTGAAGGCTGGAACTCATTAAATCACATGATTTTAGTATCCGAAATTGAAAAGTCATTTGCAATCAGGTTTAAACTGAAAGATTTGAACAAAATGCACAATGTAGGCGATATGATCGATATAATTGTTTCAAAATTGTAGACAGAATGGGTTTTACCTCTTTGAACTTTTTGTTGTTTTTCCCTTTACTTGCCATAGTTTATTATATAACACCGGCTAAGTTCAGATGGCTTACTTTACTTGTGGCCAGTTATTTTTTTTATATCAATATTAAACCCGTTTTTGCTCTCCTTGTGGCTGGTGTTACTTTGTCCACTTTCATCTTTACACGATTGATCGGCAATGCCAATACCGAATCAGGGAAAAGAACTTTTATGGTAATAAACATCCTGTTAATTTTATTGCCACTTTTTTTCTTCAAGTATTTTACATCCATAAATAACGGGATTTTTGCTCTTTTAGAATCACATAATATCAGATGGCCCTTACCCGAAATTAAACTATTGCTCCCTGTTGGTATATCCTTTTATACATTCATGGCGATCGGTTACACAGTTGATGTTCACAATGAGAGTATAAAACCCGAAAAAAACATAGGTATTTTAGCTCTGTTTTTATCATTTTTCCCACTGATTCTATCCGGACCTATTGAACGGGCAAAAAATATGTTACCACAGTTCAAAACATCACCAAAGCTTGACTTTACTGTTGTTACGCAAGGGATGAAACTGATGCTGTGGGGGTATTTTATGAAACTTGTTGTGGCAGACAGGATAGGAATTTATGTTGATGCTGTTTATGGCAATATTTCTCAGCATAACGGTACTTCATTATTGGTAGCTTCCTTCCTGTATGCATTTCAATTGTATTCTGATTTTGGAGGCTATTCGCTTATTGCTGTTGGTACGGCAAAAATATTAGGGATCAATGTGATGCAGAATTTCAAACGTCCGTTCTTCTCGATTTCTATGTCTGAATTCTGGCGGCGCTGGCATATCTCACTGATTTCCTGGCTGACTGATTATGTATATACACCGTTATCTTTTTCTTTTCGCAGGTTCAAAATCTGGGGAATCGTTTTAGCTATAATGATAACTTTCTTTTTAAGCGGCCTCTGGCATGGAGCAACTTTGACATTTATTGTATGGGGTCTGATACAGGGTTTGTTCCTTAGTATTGAAGCCCTGACAAATAAGAATAGAACATTATTCGAATCTAAATACTCCCTGAATAGAAGAATTTGGTTTATCGTTTTATCCTGTTCGTTTACTTTTCTATTATTTTCAGCATCACTTGTATTCAGCAGGGCAAAAGACCTGAGTGATGCATTACTTATTTATTCCAAAATTTTCAGCGGTATTCTACATATGCCTTATAGAGATGGGTATACAATGCTGTATAGTTTTATCGGATTTGGCATACTATTTCTAAAAGAATTCAGAGATGAATATTATCCTGACAAATTTCTTTTATTTGAGAATAAGAATATTATTATCAGGTGGTTGTCATATTATTTCGTTATTTTCTTAATTCTGTACCTTGGAGTCTTTGGCCAGGAGAAATTTATTTATTTTCAATTTTGACTTATGATTAAATTTGCAATAAAGTCATTAATTTTTGTTCTTCCTTTTTTGATATTAATTACAATAGAGGTAATCATTGATCCTTTTAACTATTTCTCGCCGGAAAAGAATAAAAAATTACAGGAAAGAAAAGAAGATATTTCACTTAATACTAATCCATATCTGTATAAACTAATTAGGTATGACAGGAATCCTTCCTCTATAATAATTTTAGGTGATTCCCGTATGGATCTGTTGCATATATCTAAATTTGAAGCCGATAGCAAAGAAAAAGTGTCAAATTTATCTATTGGCGGAGGTACAGTGCAAGATGCTATTGAGATACTCAGATATGTATCGGAGAAACATGATATTAAAAAAATATATTGGGGTATGTCCATTGAATCTTACAGTGGAACACGATTAAGAAACAGGGCAACACCATCTATTGAGATAAAGAACTCGATGTTATTATATCTGTTAAACCGGTATACCTTCTCGGCAACTATGCTTTTATGCCGTGAAATGATCTTTAATGAACAGATAGAACTCTCTAAACCTCCCGTTTCGCAAGAGGTATTCTGGCAGGACCAATTAGATCTGTGTTCACGGTATTTAGGAAATTACACTTATCCTGAGAATTATTTTAATGATTTAAAAAAAATCTCAGCCGACTGTTCAGCTAAGAATATAAAATTAGTTTTTGTATTACCCCCGACCCAACTTGACCTGCAAAAAAAAATACACGAGTTAAAATTAGATGAAGAGGACAAGAGATTAAGAGTTGATCTTGAGTCGTTTGGTGATGTCTATGACTTCAATTATCCTAATGCTATTACCACTAATAAAGATAATTATAAGGATCCATTTCACTTTAAAGATTCTATATCCAATATTATAATACACGAGATATCAACAAATCAAATAAAATATTCAAAGTTTACACCCATTAATAAGTAATTGAAGATATAGTTAAGTGTCCTAAAAAGTTGTAAGTTAAATAACTTATAAGTTTTTTGTAGTGCATCAAATTGAAATCTGGATTTTGTTTAGTCTATTCGGGGCCGACACTCGTCAAATTCCAATTTGAAACGCTTGTTTTATTGTTAAGGTCTGGCTATTTTTGGGGAGTATTAATTAGATTCATATGATCAATAGCTCTGATAATGAACAGATAGATTTTCAAAATCGGGCATATTGTTTTTTGTAATTTTTTTTAGGTGCAGCATACAAATCCTTGTGATCAGATAGTTCAGAATAATTATGTGTGGTATTGCAGGTATATTACATTTTGATACTGAAAGAAAAGCAGAGGCTTCGGTAATCAAAAAGATGACCGATATAATTTCTTACCGGGGACCGGATGGTGAAGGTTTTTATATACATAAGAACCTTGGCTTTGGACACCGCAGACTTTCTATTATTGATCTTAGTACCGGTGATCAGCCGATGTTCAGCGATGATAATTCTATTGCCATAATATTCAATGGTGAAATTTACAATTATATCGAGTTAAGGGAAGAACTAAAAAAATCAGGCATAAGTTTCAAGACAAATTCCGATACTGAGGTGATAATAAAAGCCTATCAGCAGTGGGGGGTTGACTGTCAGAACAAATTTAACGGGATGTGGGCATTTGCATTGTGGGACGAAAGAAAGCAGCAGCTTATGCTATCACGCGACAGGATTGGAGAAAAACCATTGCATTATTCGGTTTTTGATAACACTCTTATTTTTGGATCTGAGATTAAAAGTATTTTCACATATGGTGTACCCAAAACCCCTGATCTCGAACTTCTCGAGATTTATCTCTCACTGGGATACATTCCGGCTCCATATACTTTTTATAAAAGTATCTCTAAACTTGAACCGGGTCATTGTCTGTTGATCAACGGAAGTGAACTGAAGAATCATCAATATTGGGATTTATCTGAAATTGATGAGAGAAATATGTTGACAAATAAAAATGAGATATACGAACAGTTTGATGAACTTTTAAGGGACTCTGTAAAAATACGAATGAGAAGCGATGTGCCTTATGGAGCTTTTTTAAGCGGAGGGCTCGACTCATCCTCTGTTGTAGCATTAATGTCAGAAATCAGCTCATTCCCTGTTGAGACTTTCACAATCGGTTTTAAGGAGAAATCTTTCGATGAGCGTCATCTGGCCAGGCTTGTTGCAAATAAATTCCATACAAATCATCATGAACATATTGTGGAGCCCGATACTTTTGATGAATCATTGAATAAGGTAGCATTTCATTACGATGAACCTTTTGGTGATTCATCTGCTATACCAACCGGTCATGTCTCAAAATTTGCCTCATCAAAAGTGAAAATGGTTCTTACTGGTGATGGTGGTGATGAGGTTCTGTCTGGGTATACAGTGTATCAGGGAGAGAAATTTGCCGGACAATATCAAAAATTGGCTGGATGGTTAAGAAGAGGAATTCCTGATCTCACATCTTTTATATCAAAGCCGGTTCATGGCTCACTTCGCTATAAACTAAACCGGGTGCAGGATGTTTGTAATTCCTCCAACCTTAATTTTATTGACCGATACCTGGCTAAAGCAGTTTGGATAGACGAATCATATATTAAACAGCTGACCAAAGGTTTGAATGTGTATCCGATTAATGAATTCCTGACAGATTTTGAACGTAAATGCAAATATCGCGACCCTTTTTACAAGCTGATGTATTTTAATCAGAAATTGTCGTTGCCCGATGATATGTTAGTAAAGGTTGACAGAATGAGTATGGCTTATTCACTGGAAACAAGAACCCCATTTCTTGATTATCGTCTTATTGAATATATGGCACATGTGCATAAAGACGTAAAAATGCACCATTATGAAAGAAAAACAGTACTACGTAATTCAATTGGACTTAATCTTCCACGTCCGATATTAACTGCTCCAAAACGGGGCTTCTCTGTTCCTCTGAGAGAATGGTTTAAAGAAGATTCTTTTAACGAAAAATTAGATACCCTGGATAAAACTATGCCATTCCTGAATAAAGGTATTATTTCTTCTATCTCAAAAATGAATCAAAACGGGGAGAAAGATTTTGGAAATTTTATCTGGATGCTTTTTATTATCCAAAAAACTATCGAAAATGACCGGGAACAGAAAAACTAAGATACTAATGGGTATCCCTTCCAAAAAAATCAAGATAGGAGGGCCTATCCATCATTTACCTTATTTAGTGGATTATTTTGAAAACAGGGAACAGTATGAAATCAAAATTTTCACATATGGGAGCAAAATTGATGGAGGTTCATTAATAGATAAAAAAGAGAGCATATTCAGAAAAGTAATTAATACTCTTCAGGTTTTCTTTCTATTTGTTTACCATGTTACTGTTTTCAGACCGCATATTATTCATATTAATACGGCGTTCGATCCAAAGTCACTTGTGCGGGATATCCCATTCTCGCTTTTTGTTTTCTTAATCAGAAAAAAACTAATCTTCAAACTGCACGGCAGCAGCTATGAACTTATAAATACCGAGAACAGATTTATTTTGTTTTTAATCAGGTTATTTTTCCTGGGAGCAACAAGAGTGGGCGTTTTGTCGGGGATAGAGAGAGATGAATTTGTAAAAAAATTTGGCAATGCCCAAAAGATTGTAGTTGTGAAAAATATAGTACGTCCAAACAGGCCCGATGATATTACGGACCATTTATATTTTAAACGGGAAAGTTCTAAAACTTATGGTCTATTTATCTCCCGGATAATAGCCGGGAAAGGATTAGATGATATTATAAGAGCGTTGCCTCAGGTATTAAAAACAAATCCGGGCTTTACAATGGTTGTTGCCGGTGACGGACCGGAGAAAATCCCGTTAATGAATCTGGCAAGTGAACTTAAAGTAAATGACTCTATTATCTGGCTGGGTATTGTTAAAAATGATCATTTGTGTCAGCTGTTTGTTACATCTGATGTTTTTATTTTTCCATCTCATATGCCCGAGGGAATGCCAATGTCTTTAGTGGAAGCATTAAGAAGCGGTATTCCTATTATTACGACACGGGTCCGTTTTGCAGTTAATTATCTGGTGGAGAACAAAAACTGTTTGTTTATTGAAACCGGTAATATCAATGATATTAACGAAAAAATTGGCAGACTCCTTACCGATAAAGACCTGCAAATGAATATGAAAACAATGAATCCCAAAATGATCGATAACTTCAGTGAGGAAATTGTGGGAAGTGAATTTGAAGCTATTTACAGTCAAATGCTTATTAAACACTAACAGATTTATTACAGATTTAATTAATGACTATATAGTCAGGAAATTATGGATTTAGGGAAAACTCGGGTAACTTTTAATTTTCATATTCATACTATCTATTCTATAGATGGTTATAACTCTTTTTCTAAGCTGTACCTTAATGCTGTCAGGAATGAGATAGACGTACTTGCCATTACAGATCATGATACTATTGAAGGTGCAATTAAATTTGGAGAATGGCTTCAGATAAACAGGAAAACAGATCTTCAGATTATTGTCGGAGAGGAAGTGACCTGTTCTGATGGCACTCATATTATTGGTTTGTTCCTGAAAGAAGAAGTAAAATCCAAAATTCCTTCAGAAGTTGTAGCGGAAATAAAAAAGCAGGGAGCATTTGTATATTTTCCGCATCCGGCCCGTCATGATGGTATTTTACAGTCCCAATACCGTGATCAGGTAATTTTGCTTGGAGATTTTTATGAATATTTTAATGCCAAGTTTACAGATGAGTTCAATGATAAAGCTTTTCATGAGCTTAATCATCTTCTTTCGCCTTTAGGCGGTAGCGATGCGCATTACAATTCTGATGTTGGTAAATGTATTTGTAGCCTGAATGGTAAATCTACTCTGTTTGAGACTCTTGAGGATTATAAATCAAGCAGGAAAATTTTAATTAAAGGACACCGGAAATCACCAAATTCGGGGACTAATTATTTCCCTTTGTACTACAAGTATAAGGAGAAGTTAAATCTGCCAATGTTTATCAGGAATATGGCAAAAAAAATATTCCCGTTTTTCAAGAATCTCAGCGAGCGGAATTTTAAACCTACTTTAACGATTATTTATGAAAATATCTAAAAACAGTAAGCTAAACCTGTTATTCAAATCTTATGGTTATTGGATATACCTGAGTTCTTTAAGAAAAAGCCAGTTTTTCCCTGAAGAGTACTGGAAGGAGTTTCAACTGAATAAACTACGTAAAACTCTTTTAAGTGCTTGCGAAGTTCCTTATTACAAGGAATTATTCAAAGACATTCATTTTGATCCAAAACATGATTTCAATTCGCCGAAGGATTTAGAAAAGATCCCTGTACTTACAAAAGATATCTTCAGAAAAAACTATAAGCAATTTGTAAACCCAAAATACACAGGTATTTCAGTTGAGTATTCTACGAGTGGTTCAACAGGTGAACCTATGAAGATGTTACTGACTCCTTATATGGTTGCTATTGATAAAGCTATGATATTCAGGCATCATAGCTGGAGTACCAAAAAGTTCCGACCTCTGATCTTTGCACTACGAAGTTATGTTAGAAAGGATGAAAACTCAAAATATTTCAGGTTCAGTCCGATTGAAAATGCGTATTATTTTTCCGCTTATGACCTGAATCGCCTGAATGCCGGCTATTATATTGAGAATCTGATAAAAATCAACCCTGATATTATTCGTGGCTATCCATCTTCGATAAGCTTTTTGTGTGATTATTTAGATCCTTCTTCAGTAAGTAAGCTTACAAATCTGAAAGGTATTTATACTGCCTCTGAAACATTAACTGATTTTGAGCGTCAGAAAATAGAATCACTCTTTGGCAAGAGGCTGTTTAACTGGTACGGGATGACAGAGCCAGCCATAATTATAAAAGAATGTGAAAAGCACGATGAGATGCATCTGTGTTATGAATATGGTTATCCCGAATTTCTCGATACAGATATTCCTGAAATTAAAAGGTTGGTGACAACTTCATTTTATAATCATGTGATGCCATTTATCAGGTATGATACCGGTGACCTGGTTGAATTAGGAGACCATACCATATCGTGTGACCGGACACTTCCTGTAGTAAAGACAGTTCTCGGCAGAAAAGACGAATATCTGGTAGGATCCAACGGAGCGAAGCAGCCTTCAATAAACTTTTATACCCTGTTCAGGGAGTTTCAAAAGGTCAAAGCATTCCAGCTGGTCCAGTTTTCAACTCTTGAAGTATTGGCGAATATCCGTACTACGTCCCCGCTAACTCCCGCAGAACTTCGTACTATAACCAATGGACTTAAACTCCGGCTCGGCGATACCATTCCGGTATATATAAAAGAGACGGAAACTTTTTTTACCAATTCAGATGGTAAGACACTTATTATCTTAAAGAAAGCAGGCTCATATAAGTTGGCAAACTATGATCTCTATTCCTTGTCTTCGCAAAAATCCTGGGAAAACTTCAGAAATAAAACTGAATCTTTTAAGCTCGACTGGAATGAAGCAGATGCAACACCTGATCCGGATGTTCTCAATTTTATATCTGAGCTCTTTAAATCCGATAATATTCTCAAATGGTATCCTGAAGCTAAGCACCGGAGTTTGTTAACAGCGCTTAAGAAATACACAGGTGTCGCTTCTGAAGAAAATATATTACTTGCCCATGGATCTGATAATGCCCTCAGAATGGTGATTCAGGTGTTTACCAACAAAAGCAAGTGCCTTGTATTACTCCCGACTTATGATAATTTCAGAGCTCAGACGGAAGGTCTTGGTAATGAATTAATAACTGTAAGTATTAATGACACTTCTGAAACAAGTTTACAGTTAGTCAGAAATGCGATCAAAGAACAGCAACCGCATTTAATATATATCACAAACCCTAATAATCCTATCGGATACCAGATTACACCAATTCAGATTGAGTCATTTCTGAAAATCGCAAAGGATATTAATGCAATGGTAGTTGTTGATGAAGCTTACTTTGAGTTCTCACAAAAATCAGTTGTTGAATTAATTAAAAACTTCGACAACCTGATAATAATCCGAACTTTTTCTAAAGCTTTCGGACTGGCAGGGATCCGACTTGGGTATGTGTTGTCGAGCCAGAATAATATTCAGGAACTATCTAAAATATCTAATCCAAAGGATGTTACTATGCTAAGCGCTATTGTCGGAGAATACATGCTTAATAATGTGGACAAGATAAAAGCGTATGTTGCTGAGGTTAATCTGAACAAAGAAAAATTTTATACTTATTGTAAAGAAAACAAAATCAAATACTATCCGTCTGAAGGTAATTTTGTTTCCTTCGAGGTAAATAATGCTACTGATTATCTTGCATTTATGGATTCTCTTAATATATATGTCAGGGAACGCACGAAATATTTTAATGCAGAATTCGTCAGGGTTACTATTGGACGGGATCACTCGTTCAATATATTTCTGGAAGCTGATAAAAAATACAGACTCCTGAAAGATAAAGTTAAAAGTTTTTGATGTTCAAGGAAAAAATATAATCTATGAAACAGTTAGTACAAAATATTAAAAAGAAATCATTAACAATTGAAGATCTACCTATTCCTGTTTGCAAATCCGGAGGTGTCCTGGTAAAAACATTATACTCCGCTGTTAGTGTCGGAACCGAGGTCATGAAATTAAAAAATGCTGATCTGAGTTATCTTCAGATGGCAAAGAAAAAACCTGAACAGGTTAAGGAGGTGCTGAATACTCTTACTCAACTCGGGCCGGTTGCAACATACAGGAAGGTAATGAATAAACTTGATTCATTGTCTCCATTAGGATATAGTCTTGTCGGTGAGGTTATTGAGATTGGGAAAGGAGCAGGAGATTTTAAAATAGGAGATATTGTAGCATGCGGCGGAGCCGGATATGCAAACCATTCTGAAATAAACTTTATACCAAAGAATCTTTGTGCAAAAGTCCCAGCAGGTGTTGAATTGAAAGAAGCTTCTTTAACGACCATTGCATCAATTGCCATGCAGGGTTTCAGACAGACGCAGTCTCAAATAGGGGAAAACGTTGCAGTAATCGGTCTGGGGCTTGTTGGGTCAGATTCTCGTTCAGATAATTAATGCCAATGGTTGCAGAGCCTTTGGTTTTGATATTTCAAAAGCCAAATGCGACCTCTCATTAGAGAATGGAGCATATTTTGCGGAAGTTGTTACCAAAACAAACTTTGAAGAGGAAATTATTTCGCTTACTAATGGATTCGGATGCGATGCTGTAATAATCACAACCGGGACTTCAAGTAATGATCCGATTATGCTGGCCGGGAAAATCGCAAGGGATAAGGCCAAGATTATTGATATCGGAATAACAAAAATGGATTTACCCTGGGATCTTTATTATCATAAAGAATTAGACTTCAGGTTTTCAAGGTCATATGGTCCGGGAAGATATGATCCGATCTATGAAGAAAATGGTGTCGATTATCCTGTTGGTTATGTGCGCTGGACAGAACAAAGAAATATGATGTCGGTTTTGCAACTTCTGAAAGACAGGAAGATTAATTTTTCAAAACTGATTACCCATGAATTTGATTTTTACGAATCAGAAAAAGTCTTTCCTGAGATAAAAGAAGGTAAAGAAGAATACCTTGGAGTGATATTAAAATATGGTGCAGATGTTGATTTGAAGAACAAGGAGTATCAGTGATAAAGCTGATTCAAAAAGAAGTGAAAGTCTGGTAAAAGCCGGGATGATCGGGGCCGGTAATTATGCCAGTACCATGTTGCTGCCTTTTCTGAAAGGCAAGATTAATCTTGTAGGTATAGCTACTGCTACTGGAATTAATGCACAGGACAAAGCCAAAAAATTTGGATTCAATTATGCTACAACTGATTATAAGGAGATGCTTGAAGATTCAAATATAAATACAGTTCTGATAGCAACCCGTCATAATCAGCATGCAAAAATGGTTATTGATGCATTAGATAAAGGCAAGAATGTTTATGTCGAAAAACCACTGGCAATCTCAGTTGAAGAAATTAAATCAATTTCCAAAAGTTATTTTTGCCAATAACAATTTGCTGATGGTTGGTTATCAACAGACGATTTTCTTCCTCTGTTCAATTTCTTAAAAAACAGCTTAAAAAAAACATTCCTTATTCTGTTTATTATCAGGTTAATGCCGGATTTATTCCAATGGATAAATGGTATCAGTCTCCTGATCAGGGTGGACGTATTATCGGAGAGGTTTGTCATTTTATTGATACTCTGCAGTATCTGCTCGATGCAGAACCGATAGAAGTCTTTGCCAATTCAACATCGGTTGCAGGAATGCCTGAACAGGATAATACATTTATTACAGTTAAATTCAGTAATGGTTCCACATGCGTTTTAGCATATCTGGCAGATGGAGATAAAAATTATTCCAAGGAAAAAATATTAATTACAGGTTACAGGACAAATATTGAATTCGATAATTTTAAATCTGTGACAGTTTATAAAGATGGGAAAACTTCAAAAAAGAAATTTCTCACCATTGATAAAGGTCAGAAAAATGAGATGTCAGTACTTATCGATTCTTTACAAATCGGGTATTATGCCAGTGCCAATTCACTCTTTATTGTTAAATACTTATACTACAATATTAGCAATTGAAAGCCTCAAAACAAAGCAGCTTTTAAAATAAATATTAATGACCTCTTAATGAGTGCATGGTATCTTAACAGACTTAAAACCATGTCATCTGCGGAAATCCTGTTCAGGATCATTCAATCCTGTCAAAAGCAGTATGAACTTCTTCTTTATAAGCGTATTTCACCATCATCAGAACTTTTAAAATCCCACGAAAGGAATTATCAGTCCCAACCTTACATCAATTAACTCAGATAACAGCACATTCAATATTTTTGGCAAAGAGTTTCTCTATAATGCGAATGAAATCGACTGGCACAGGGATATTTTTTCCGGGGAGACTTTCCCAGTTATTTTTTCAAAAAAAATTAATATCCGAAATAATCCTGAGGCCTCTGCAAAAAATGTCTGGGAAATAAACAGGTTGCAATTCCTGCTACATATTGCCATCAATTATAAAAGTACAGGGCGGGAGAATAATTTAACTCAATTTATTGACATACTTACCTCATGGATTGAACAGAATCCATATCTACAGGGCATTAATTGGTACAGTAATATTGAGGTAAATATCAGGCTGATCAATTGGTTTTTTTGCTGGGAAATTCTGGATGTTGAAAACCTATCTCTCAAAAATGAACAGTTTAAAGATTTTGTTGAAACGAAATGGATTCCATCAATCTACCAGCATTGTTTTTACTCCTACAATAATCCATCAAGGTTTTCTTCTGCAAATAATCATTTGATATCAGAATATGCAGGTCTTTTCATTGCTTCTTCAAAATGGAAATTCAGGGAATCAGAAAAATGGATTAAGTATGCCAAAATGGTCTTGAAGAAGAAATTATAAAACAGCATTCAAAAAGGGAGTAAACAAAGAGGAGGCTGCCGAGTATATTCAGTTTATAACCGATTTTTTCCTCTTGTCTTTCATTGTCGGAGAAAGAACAAACAGACCTTTTTCCGGGCAATACAAACAGATACTCCATAAAATATTCCGGTATATTTTCGATTTTCTTGATTGCAACGGAAATTTCCCGAAGTATGGTGATGAAGATGACGGGAAATGTTTTATTCTCGATTTTAGCGACAAGTTTAATAATTTCAGATCATTGTTGACTTCTGCGACAATCATATTTAAGGATCAGGTACTCAAATCTAAAAGCAATGGCTTTGACATCAAGAATCACTTTCTATTTGGTGATCGTGGTAAAGAAGTTTATGAATCGGTCCCTGATATAAAATACATCGAAAGCTCTGAATTCTATAAAGATGAGGGGCACTTCATTTTCCGGAAGAAGGAAAATGCAAAGGAAATATATTTACATTTTGATGCCGCCCCGCTTGGATTTCTTTCAATAGCAGCACATGGACATGCAGATGCTCTGTCGTTTATTCTGCATATTGCGGGACAGCCGATATTCATCGATTCAGGAACTTATACTTATCATACAGAACCTGACTGGCGTCATTATTTTATTGGTACACTGGCTCATAATACAATTTGTATAAATCATAAAGATCAGGCTCTGAACGGAGGCCCTACATTATGGCTAAAACACTATAAAACAAGTATAACAGACCTCGAAAGAAGCGAGTCTGTTGATCGCGTTAAAGCTACCCACAACGGCTACTTAAAAGAAGATGCACAGCATATCCGTGAGATTGTGTTTGACAAACAAAGTAATGAAATTCAGATAGTTGATACTATAGTTTTGACGAAAAACAAGAAGACCCAGGTTGAAATCCCATTTCATCTTCATCCTGAAGTTGCTATCGCTAAGTCGACATCTAATTGCTACCTGCTTTCAGGAGATTCTTCTGTAAAAATGGAATTTTTTGTAGACGAGAAGCTTGATCCGGTTGTGATAACCGGGCAAATTAAGCCAGCTATTCTGGGATGGTATTCAGATTCATTTCTGAAGAAAGAAGCTACAAATGTTATTTATTGTAAAACTCAGATTGATTGCACAACAATTTTTAAATTTATAATTAAAATATTTTAAAATGAATATTAGCATTTTTGGTCTTGGCTATGTAGGCTGCGTAAGTCTGGGCTGTCTTGCAAAAAACGGACATTACGTTATTGGAGTGGATACCAATGAGTCAAAGGTTGAACAGATTAACTCAGGCAGAGCCACAATAATTGAAAAAGATGTTGACATCATAATTGCTGAACAAAGATCAGCAGGCCGGATAAGTGCAACTACTGATATCCAGCTGGCAATTAAAAATTCAGAGATCTCGATTATTGCAGTAGGAACGCCCAGTACGGATAAAGGGCATCTAAATCTGCAGTATATTTTTAATGTAGCTGAAAACATCGGGGAGGTACTGAAACTTAAGTCTGAGTTTCATATAATTGCAATACGGTCAACTATAATGCCAGGCACCTGCGATAAATTTGCCGATATTGTTGAGCGTATCTCAGGTAAAAAGAGGAATAAGGATTTTGCTATTGTCGATAATCCCGAATTCTTAAGAGAGGGAACTGCTGTGAATGATTATTACAATCCACCTCTGACCCTTATTGGTTCAGATAACCTGGAAGCTGCAGAGAAAGTAGCGGATCTCTACAGACAATTACCCGGTGAGATCATAATCACCGATCTGAAAGTAGCAGAGATAATGAAATATATTAATAATACGTATCATGCACTTAAGATCTCCTTTGGTAATGAAATTGGAAATATTTGTTCTGAACTGAATATCGATTCACATAAGGTTATGGAAATTTTCTGCAAAGATAAACAGCTGAATATATCACCTTATTATTTTAAGCCCGGATTTGCCTATGGAGGGTCATGTCTGCCAAAAGATTTAAAAGGACTTCAGACACTGGCTCATGATCTTTATATCGATGTTCCTGTTATTGATAGTATTGACAGAACAAATGAAATTCAGATTCAACGTGCGATAAAACTCATTTATAAGTACTGGAACAAAAAACTTGGTTTCCTCGGATTGAGTTTTAAGGCCGGGACTGATGATCTTAGAAATAGTCCCGCCGTAACTGTTATTGAAGCCTTGTTAGGCAAAGGTTGCGATATTGCTATCTACGATAAGAATATAAATCTGGCCATACTGACAGGAACAAATAAGGAGTTTATTGATTCAAGGATACCCCATCTGTCAAGTCTTCTTGTAAGCGATCCTGCGCAATTAATTAGTGATTGCGATGTAATTGTTATTAATACCAAAGAACCTGAATTCGTTGAGCTTGTTGCAGATATTGAAGACAAAGTAATCATTGATTTTGTCCGGCTTGATGAGGCACTTATTTCAAAAAACAATTATTTCGGAATAAACTGGTAGCAATGTCTTCATTTAAAGAAAAGCATATTCTCATCATTGTCGAGAACCTTCCGGTTCCGTTTGACAGAAGGGTCTGGCAGGAAGCGAATACCTTAAGGACAATGGAGCAAAGGTGAGCATTATTTGTCCTAAGATGAAGGATTATACTGCTTCATACGAAGTAATAAACGGGATAGAAATTTACAGGCATTATCTGCCTTTTGAAGCCAGGGGTGCTGCCGGTTACCTTATGGAATACAGCGTAGCTTTATTCTGGGAGTTTATCCTTAGTTGGAAAATATATTTTAAAAAGAGGTTTCATGTTATACATGGCTGTAATCCTCCTGATCTGATTTTCCTGGTGGCGATTTGGTTTAAGATTTTTGGTGTTAAATATGTATTTGACCATCACGACATTAATCCTGAATTATACATTGCGAAATTTAATAAAAAAGGACTTTTCTATAAAATGATGGTTTTTTTTGAAAGGCTTACATTTGCCTCAGCTGATTTCAGTATTGCAACAAACGAATCATATAAGGAAATAGCAATTAAAAGAGGGAAAATGGCTGAAGACAAGATTCAGGTGATCAGAAGCGGACCAAAACTGGACAGACTAAAATTACTACCACCTGATAAGCAATTTTTTAAAGGAAAGAAATATCTGGTAGGTTATGTTGGAGTAATCGGAGAACAGGAAGGTATTGATCTTTTGCTGGAAAGTGTGAAGTATATTGTGTCCGTTCGCAAAGATATTCAGTTTGCAATAGTTGGCGGAGGCAGCGATCTGGAGAAGATAAAACAATTATCATCTGATTATGGTTTAAATGACTATGTTGATTTTTATGGCAGAGTTCCTGATGATTTGATGATTGCAATTTTGAATTCAGCAGATATTTGTGTGAATCCTGACAAACCAACTGAGATGAACAATCTATCCACAATGAATAAGATTATGGAATATATGGCTCTGAAAAAACCGGTTGTTCAATATGACCTGAAAGAGGGCAGGTTTTCGGCGCAGGAAGCATCCCTTTATGCCATATGCGGCGATACAACTGATTTTGCAGATAAAATAATACAGCTGATTGATGATCTGGAACTCAGAACAAGAATGGGAGATTACGCGTACAACAGGGTGCTGAATGAACTCTCATGGGACTACGAGAAGGAAAAATTAATCAGATTCTATACCCGGATTCTATTTAAAAAAGAACGGGAATTGAGATAATTAGCTTTGTAGTGATAAGACTGATCAGGAAAAATAAATAAGTCAAATTGTTCTTTCCATAATATCAAATCAAATGAAAATTGATCATATCTGTTTTGCAGTAAAGAATCTTAACGATGGAATTGCTTATTGGCAAAAAGTATTTGGTTACAGGCAAATGACTGAGATTGTGGAAAATTCACTGCAAAAGGTGAAGGTAGTCTTCCTGCACAAAGATGACAGTATAACAATAAAACTTATTGAGCCGGTTGAGAGCAACCAGTCGCTCCTGAATTTTGTAAACAGGGGCGGAGGGTTTCACCATATTTGTTTTAAATGTTCTGACATAAATGTGAAGATGGAAGAGTTGAAAAAGGATGGTCTTTTAACACTTGTACCACCACAGCCGGGAGAAGCCTTCAATAACCATAATATTGCTTTTCTGCTGGCCAGGTATGGCCTCAATATCGAATTAATTGATACCGATGAAAAAGCAGGTATGCTTTTTTAGAAACAATATACCGGACCAGCTGCGGAAATTTTTTATTCTATCTCAAAATGTTTCTTTAGAATTATACTTTTCGCTGCGTCGTCAATATTTGCTGTTCTAAGCAAACCGGGATTCTGAGTATAAAGAAACTTCTGAATACTCATTTTTGTTACCACTTTGGCAGGATTCCCCATAATTACCGAATCTTCAGGAAATTTTCCGCGAACAACACTTCCTGCTCCAATTATACAATTATCACCTATAATAGTATTTGGAAGAATTGTACAATTGTTCCCAATAAAGACATTATTTCCTATCTTAATCTTACCGAACACATCTGCATTGGTAAATTCTTCCCTGAAACACCATATAGCCCCGTCGTGTGTTAATATTTCAGTCCCACCCGCAATAGCCACGTGATTGCCAATTTCTATCAGATAAGGTTCAGTTGAAAATGACATGGTGTTGAAAAGGCAATTCTCACCGATCTTCATCCCCTGCTTGCGCAAATATTGTATTTTTCTCTCACTGCTTGCCTTTCTGAGGATCATCAATTGGATCCGGTGGAGTATATGTTGAAAATTCATAGGTTTTTCAGCTTATATTAAACAACTATTTTGCAGAAGGCGATTCGATAACATCAATAATATATTTGCCAAATAACGGCGCAACTCTTGCAGAAAATTCCTTGTTCGGATGTGGGTTATCAGGACTATCGGCATTTTTCTCTGACAAATATATACCACCTTCTGTTTCATATTTATAAAAATCCCAGATAAAGATATTATCTCCTTTCTCATCCCATTCTTCAATAATCCACTTATAAAACTGATTGGTTCTTTTTGCCTGATCTTCAGTCATTTTATTCTTTGTACATACGGCAGGTGTCCAGACAATAAATTTATTATCAGGAAATTCATGCATCTTTTGTTTCAGGGCATTATACTGTAATTTGTAATTTTCAATACTTTTCTCATCAGAGTCAATATTTGGTGTTCCTGTATCTTCTGAATATTCTGCTTACAGGAAAACAATGTTTGAAAATAATCACATCATAATTTGCAGTAAGCATTTCAAGAGTTGGTTCTTCCAGATAAGATTTTTCACCTCCGTTCTTAACCCAGATATTATAATAATCAAACGGATAATTATTCCATCCATAAGGAGCTTCTTTGGGGAACGTCCTCTCGGTTATTTCATAATTGGTTTTATTCTTTTTGTTAAAATCAGTAAAGAATTTTTGGACATCACCTTTTTTAGTCAGTTTATAAATGTACCGGTTGGTATTGCCAAGCCAGACAGCTTCTCCTGTACTGTGATGCAGAAATACGATCTTCTTCATTTCCTTTTTATTTGATTCGCAGCTAATATTTATAAAAAACAATAATGTAAGTAAAATCAGTAAATTTTTCATACGTTTTTATTCAAAGATAATAAACATCCGGAAAGTTGCATAGACATTTTCCTGAACTAAGAGTGTTTCATTTTGGATTTGAGGTACCTGGATTAAATAGACGTGCCCCAGCCTGCCACTTACCATTTTGATTTTCAGTTTCAGGTGAAACACCCAAATTCCATGTTGAAGATGTTGATAAACCGGTACGAAAATCAGCACCTAAATCTGTACCATAATCGAGTCTGGAAGATGGAACGAAGTCAATAATATTCTTAAAGCTCGGATTAACCACAACAGAATGTCTGTCAAAACCTAGCTCCTGCCACTGAGCAAATGTTTTATCATCTCCCAGATAGTTGAACATTGGCGTTCCTGCTTCGCAATAGAAAACATTATAGTCGCTTTCAAAACCGGGCAGATCTTCCTTCTCGTAGATATGAATATTGGCAATTTGAAACCTGGTATAAAATATATTATTTTTTACCTTAACTCCAGTAGAAGGGATAGCAGGAGTAAAACTATCATTGGCATAGATTTCTACAAGACCCCTCCAGGTTCCAATACCCGGTCCGTCATAAGTTCCCTGATTACTGTAAAAGGTATTATTATAAATTCTTACATTATTCATGCCTTTAACCACCAGTCCGGTTGATATCGGATTTTTTATAATGTTATAGGCAACAACTCCGGAGACATCGGTCATTCCATTGGATTTACGGATTATACTCATCGGTACCTTATCGAGATAATTGTATTTTATTACAGCATTTAAATTGTACCCCGTAAATAATCCATGAGTGATACTTGTTTTATCTGTTCCATTCCAAATAAACCTGTTACCGGTTATTATTTCTCCGTCAAGGTTGTTGTTTATAGTTGTTATCCCTTCATCACCAGCCTGTAGCATATACCCGGAAGCATTGACAGAAGTAATGGAGTTGTTCCTGAATATAAAAGTTGTGGGATAGTCCCTTAATACATTATATCCCGACCATTCTCCTTTTTCTGCACTTTTTACATCAACTCCTTCCACAGTTAATGGTATCTGAGCAAATATAAGAGATGCTCTTATTGTAAGAAATATTAATAATATAGTTCTCTTCATTATAAGTCTTTTGGAAAGACGGTAAAAATAAAAGGAAGCTATCCTTGCGGAATAGCCTCCTTTGTTTTATCTGATTATGCATTAATTACTGTACGCACCTGACATATTTCCCAGCAGTCTTTAAAGTAGCAGCTCTATAGACACCAGCTGTATTTCCGTCATAGTCTAATCTGTACCAGGCTGTACCGACACATATGGAGGTATTTATCTCATTGTCTTCGTAGCAGTCCACCAGTAAGTCAGGTCTCCAATGTTAGCATAACTATTTACCATCTCCAGCGTAGCGATAACCTCCCGGACGGCCATTAAATCCGCTTGTATTGGTCCCATTAGTCGACTGGCCCCACCAATAAGGCTTTCCTATAAGGTCGGTGCTTTTAGCTGAGTTCCCTGGTCCGTACCACGCTGTCCCCAGTCATCGGCCCGTAACGGAGGCACCCGCACCGGGAGCTACTCCGGGAAGTCATACCAAGATACACTTCCATTGCCTGGAATTCCAAATCGGTTGGTACATGCCATCCTGTCGGGCACAAATTCCCTGTAGCTACAGCAAACCAGTTGTACATCGATCCATATGAGGCTCCGTATGTAGCTTCACTATTGTCGTACCAGCAACGTGCCGGAGTTGTTTGAGCTATCCAGTTGCCAGGGTTGGTTATGTGTACTATTGGTGTAAGAGGTCCATCACTTAAGGTAGTTGTCTAAGGTTTTCAGCCATCCACCATAGGACACCTATTTTTACAGTTGCATAAATATTGCCATTCTGATCGGTCATAGTTCCAGTTTCAAATAGTGTGCTGAAAGTCTGCTGGGCGCCATAACCTGTTCCTGAACCGTTGGTGGCATATGCACGCACATAATATACTCTGCCTGACTGTAATCCAGTAATCGGAGCTTACGAAAGGTCCAATTCCGGCACCGTTGGTTGTAAACGAATTGGCTATGGTCGGGTTTGCAGTAGTGCATAACATACACCTCTTGCTGTTACAGCTCCACCGCCATCAGATGTTACGTTTCCACCTGAAGTAGCACCGGTCAAAGTTATTGACGGAGGGTACATCGGTGGTAACAACTGGCACTAAAGTAGCAGTTGTGGTGAACTGAACATCATTCCCATAACCAGTACTTACACCATTTGTAGCGTATGCACGTACATGGTATATTGTTCCTGCTGTTAATCCGGTTAAATTGCCGGTAAAGGTACCAGTGATTGCACCATCAGTTGTCTTTGGATCGGTAATCGTAGGACTTGCAGTTGTGCTCCAGCAGATACCACTGACTGTTATTGCAGAACCACCGTTGGAAGTAATTGTACCACCCGAAACAGCAGTTGTCTGAGTAATTGCAGAAATTGCAGCTGTTGTAAGAGTGGGAGCAGATGTGGTGTTGTAAATGAGATATCATTACCATATGCAGTACCAATAGCGTTTGTAGCGTATGCACGTACATGGTAGATTGTGCCAGCTGTCAAACCGGTTAAGGTGCTTGAAAAAGTACCTGTGGTTGTTCCATCAGTTGTTTTTGAATCAGCAGTTGTAGGACTGGCAGTAAGACCCCAGCATATACCGCTGACAGTTATTACAGAACCTCCGTTGGAAGTTATTGTTCCTCCGGAAACAGCCCCGGTCTGAGTAATAGCAGAAGCTGCAGTTGTTGTAAGAACAGGAGCTGATGAAAGCGTAGTAACTGAGATATCATTTCCATAAGCAGTACCAACACCGTTTGTAGCGTATGCACGTACATGGTAGGTCGTGCCTGCTGACAATCCGGTTAAATTGCTGGCAAAGGTACCTGATGTAGTTCCATCGGTCGTCTTTGTATCAGCAGTTGTAGGATTGGCAGTCTGACTCCAGCAGATGCCACTTACGGTTATTACAGAACCTCCGTTAGAAGTAATTGTTCCACCGGAGGCAGCACCTGTCTGGGTAATAGCGGAAGCTGCGGTTGTTGTAAGAGTAGCTGCAGATGTAAGTGTTGTAAATGAAATATCATTTCCGTATGCTGTACCGATACTGTTGGTAGCATAAGCACGAACATGGTATGTTGTACCAGCTGACAATCCGGTCAGACTACTTGAAAAAGTACCTGAGGTTGAACCGTCAGTCGTTTTTGAATCAGCAGTTGTAGGATTGGCAGTCTGACTCCAGCAGATACCACTTACAGTTATTACTGCACCACCGTTGGAAGTAATTGTTCCACCGGAAACTGCAGATGTTTGAGTAATTGTAGATGCTATCGTGGTTGTAAGAGCGGCAGCTGATGAAAGTGTTGTAAAAGAGATCTCATTTCCATATGATGTACCGGCACTGTTGGTAGCATAAGCACGCACATAATAAGTTGTGCCAGCCAATAATGGTGTTAGAGTACTTACAAAGCTTCCGATTCCGGCTGTCTCAGAGGTCTTGGCACTCGCTGTTGTGGGGGCTGTTGTTGTTGCCCAGCAAACACCTCTCGCTGTTATTGTTCCACCACCATCAGCTGTAACGTTTCCGCCGGAAACTGCTGAAGTTAAAGCGATGGAGCTCATGACAGTAGTTGTAACCGTCGGAGCTACTACTGAACTTGTTGCGAATGAAATCTCATTTCCATATGCAGTACCGACACCGTTTGTGGCATATGCACGTAAATAGTATGTTGTTCCGGCCACTAAACCTGTAAGGTTACTAACGAAACTTCCAGTTCCGGTTCCGTCTGAGGTAATCGAATTGGTTATGGTTGGAGTTGCAGTTGTTGACCAGCAAACACCTTTTGCTGTAACAGCTGAATTACCATCGGAAGTTATATTTCCCCCGGAAACTGCCGTAGTTAAAGTAATTGCAGAAACAGCGGTAGTTGTGAGCGTAGGAACTACTTGCGGTGTAGTTGTAAATGTAACATCGCTTCCGTATGCAGTACCTGCACTGTTAGTGGCATAAGCCCTTAGATGATAGGTAGTATTATGAGTCAGTCCGGTGATACTGCTGACAAAACTTCCGATTCCCGTACCATCGGTAGTATGTGAACCAGAAACGACAGGACTTGCAGAAGTACCCCAGCATACTCCGCGGGCTGTTACTGCTGCTCTGCCGTCGCTGGTGATTGAACCACCGCTGGTAACTGAGTTGATCGTAATGTTAGTTACGGCAGTAGTTGTTAAGGTAGGCATTACAGGGTCTTTTTTGCAACTGTTAATTAAAACAATTCCAAATAAAACGCAAACTGAAACTAAAAACGTTAAAAACCTTTTCATTTTATTCTATTTAAATTAAACATCGAAATTCAAAAATATTTAGTTGTAATCAATCCTAATTTTGAACGCACCTGACATATTTTCCGCCCCTCATCTCTGTAGTTGCTTTGTAAATATCACTATGATCATTTTGTATCAGTCTGTACCAGCCTGTGGTAGCAAGGTCCTGAGTGGAAGTCCAGAAATAAGTGAGATTACCTACGTCAAAGAAATTACCAGCTACAGCGACGCGCCAACCTCCGGGACGGGCATTAAATCCGCTTGTATTTGTTCCATTTCCATTGTTGCTCCATCCTGTTGTGCTCTTTAGCTGAGTTCCCTGGTCCGTACCATGCCATCCCCATATATCAGCGTCTGCCGGTGCCATTCCAAGAAATATCGAAAGTGTTTTGAATTCGTTATCGGATGGCACATGCCAGCCAGTCGGGCACAAATTCCCGGTATTTACTGCAAACCAGTTATACATCGATCCATATGTGGCGCCGTATGTAGCTTCATCATTATTATACCAGCAACGAGCCGGAGTACTGAGAGCCATCCAGTTGGTAGGGTCGACAATGTTATCTATAGGTGTATTACCAACATCACTTAAGGAAGTTGCCTGAAGGTTTTCAGCCATCCACCATTGGGTGCCTATGTGGACAGTTGCATAATGGTTGCCATTCTGATCAATCAGAGTTCCTGTTTCATATGTTGTACTGAAAGTCTGCTGGGCGCCATAACCAGTTCCTGCGATGTTGGTGGCATATGCACGTACATAATATACTCTGCCTGACTGTAATCCGGTAATGGAGCTTGGGAAAGCTCCGATTCCGGCACCATTGGTTGTAACAGAATTGGCTATGGTCGGGTTTGCTGTCGTAGCATAACAAACACCTCTTGCTGTTACAGCTCCACCGCCATCAGCTGTTACATTTCCACCTGAAGTAGCTCCGGTCAAAGTTATTAAGGAGGGTACATCTGTAGTAAGAGTTGGAACTAATATAGCGCCAGATGTGAACTGAACATCGTTTCCATAAGCAGTACCGATACTGTTGCTAGCGTATGCGCGTACATGGTAGGTGGTGCCTGCTGTTAAGCCGGTCAGACTGCTTATAAAAGTACCTGAGGTTGTTCCATCTGATGTTTTCGGATTTGCAGTTGTCGGATTAGCGCTCTGGCTCCAGCAGATACCACTAACTGTTATTACAGCACCTCCGTTTGAGGTTATTGTACCACCCGAAACAGCAGTTGTCTGAGTAATTGCAGAAATTGCAGCAGTTGTAAGAGTGGGAGCAGATGTAAGTGTTGTAAATGAGATATCATTTCCATATGCAGTACCAATAGCGTTTGTAGCGTATGCACGTACATGGTAGATTGTGCCAGCTGTCAAACCGGTTAAGGTGCTTGGAAATGTACCTGTAATTGTTCCGTCAGTTGTTTTTGAATCAGCAGTTGTAGGACTGGCAGTAAGACCCCAGCATATACCGCTGACAGTTATTACAGATCCTCCATTGGAAGTTATTGTTCCTCCGGAAACAGCCCCGGTCTGAGTAATAGCAGAAGCTGCAGTTGTTGTAAGAACAGGAGCTGATGAAAGTGTAGTAACTGAGATATCATTTCCATAAGCAGTACCAACACTGTTTGTAGCGTATGCACGCACATGGTAAGTCGTACCTGCTGATAAACCGGTTAAACTACTTGAAAAAGAGCCTGTTGTTGTTCCGTCAGTTGTTTTTGAATCAGCTGTTGTAGGATTGGCAGACTGACTCCAGCAGATGCCACTTACAGTTATTACTGCACCTCCGTTAGAAGTAATTGTTCCGCCGGAAACAGCAGATGTCTGAGTAATAGATGATGCTGCAGTTGTTGTAAGTGCAGCTGCAGATGTAAGTGTTGTAAATGAAATATCATTTCCATATGATGTACCGATACTGTTGGTAGCATAAGCACGAACATGGTATGTTGTACCAGCTGACAAACCGGTTAAACTGCTTGTGTAAGTACCTGAAGTTGTCCCGTCGGTCGTCTTTGGATCGGCAGTTGTAGGATTGGCAGACTGACTCCAGCAGATACCACTTACAGTTATTACTGCACCTCCGTTAGAAGTAATTGTTCCACCGGAAAGAGCTGTTGTTTGAGTGATTGCAGAAGCTGTTGCAGTAGTTAGAGCAGATACTCCTGACAGAGATGTAAAAGAGATCTCATTTCCGTATGATGTACCGGCACTGTTGGTAGCATAAGCACGTACATAATAAGTTGTGCCAGCCAATAATGGTGTTAGAGTACTTACAAAGCTACCGATTCCGGCTGTCTCAGAGGTCTTGGCACTCGCTGTTGTGGGGGCTGTTGTTGTTGCCCAGCAAACACCTCTCGCTGTTATTGTTCCGCCACCATCAGCAGTTACGTTTCCGCCGGAAATTGCTGAAGTTAAAGCGATTGAGCTCATAACAGTAGTTGTAACCGTCGGAGCAACTACTGAACTTGTTGCGAATGAAATCTCATTTCCATATGCAGTACCAACACTATTTGTGGCATATGCACGTAAATAGTATGTTGTTCCGGGCAGTAATCCTGTTAAGTTACTTGCATAGATTCCTGGTCCGGTTCCGGATGCGACATTAAAATTTGTTATAGTAGGAGATGTTGTGGTTGCCCAACAAACACCCTTTGCTGAAATGTAAGCGTTACCATCAGAAGTGATATTTCCACCGGAAACTGCTGTAGTCAAGGTAACTGCTGTAACTGCAGTAGTTGTCAGGGTAGGAACTGTGAGCGGTGTAGTTATAAATGTAATATCGTCACCATATCCGGTACCTGCACTGTTGGTTGCATATGCTCTCAGATGGTAGGTAGTATTATGAGTCAGTCCGGTGATATTGCTGACAAAACTTCCAATTCCGGTACCATCCGTAGTATGTGAACCTGAAACGACAGGACTTGCAGAAGTACTCCAGCACACTCCGCGGGCTGTGACTGCTGCTCTGCCGTCGCTGGTAATAGAACCACCGCTTGTTATAGAGTTAATTGTAATATTAGTAACGGCAGCAGATGTTAAAGTAGGTACTACCGGGTCTTTTTTACAGCTATTAATTAAAACAGTTCCAAATATCAGACATACTAAAATTAAGGGAGAAATAAATTTATTCATATCTACTTTTATTTTTGAATCTAAATGTTGTGGTATAAAAATTTTGTATAAGAAAACTGTTTAATAAACCTTTCAAAATATCAATTGTCATTGGTTATATCAGGACTTATTAAGCAAATAAAGAATATAATATTGTCATTTCAATATTTTTTTGATTAACTGCCAAAAAGTGATGATAAACTATAGTTTTTAAATATGCTGTTAAAATGAACTGTATCATTTAATATGCTAATCATTTTTTGATCTTTTTTCCGGTTGCACTAATGGTCAATTCTTCTTTTAGTTCATAAACATGAGGAATTTTGTACAACGCAAGTTGTTTTGAACAATGTTGCATTATCGATTCTTCGGTTATTCTGTCTTTAGCATCTTTTCTTATTACTACTGTTGCCTTCAGCATTTCTCCTTCAATCTCATCCTCTATTCCCTCCACAGTACAGTCAATTACTTCGGTTATCTCCAGGATAACGGCTTCTACCTCCTTAGGACTTATTCGTTTTCCACGTACCTTTATGATCTCCTTTTTACGGGCAGTCAGATAGATGTAGCCATCTTTATCAACCGTTCCGAGATCACCTGTAAATAGCCATCCATTCCTTAGTGTATTACCTGTGCCTTCATCATCAGCAAAATAGCCTATCATTATATTGTCTCCCTGTGCTATCACCTCACCCGTTTCTCCGGGTTTGACTCTCTCTCCCTTTTCATTTATTACTTTAAGCTCAACTCCGGGAATACCTTTGCCCATAGATCCTTTTTTCTTTTCATACAAGTCGTATGGAAGATAGGAGAGCCTTGCAGTAGCTTCTGTCTGACCATACATAACAATAAAATGAACAAGCGGAAAGCTTTCGCGAAATTCATCAATAAAAATCGGAGCCAGTTTGCCGCCGGCCTGGGTTACATATTTTAAATCGGGAAAATCAGTTTTCTTAAATGAATCAGATTTCCTGAGAAGAATCTGAAAATGGCTTGGCACACCTGCAAAACCGGTACATTTATATTCCTTAAGATCTTTTATTATACTACCGAGAAAGATAAATGAATTATTCAGGACTACAGATCCACCAACTCTCAAATGAGTATGGAAAAGGGACAGGCCATAGCAATAATAAAATGGTAAAACAACCAGCATCCTGTCATCCTTACATAATTTCAGGTATTCAACTATTGATTGGGTATTTGCGATCAGGTTCTTATGTGAGATCATCACCCCTTTTGGTTTTCCGGTAGAGCCTGATGTGAATATAATCTCAGCACAACGTTCTTTGTCAAAAATATTATCTGGTTGTTTCTTCCCTGCCGGCTTATAATTATGGACAGTATCAGGTAATATACATTTATTGGATTGCAATTCAAGTCTTTTCTCGTTATCCTTTGTAATGAATATCAGATCTGTATTTGTCAGCTCTTTGATGTAATTGAAATTTTCTTTTTCGATATTCGGATCCAAAGGAATACAGATATTCCCCGATTTAATAATAGCAAGGTATGATGTTATAAAGAACAAGTTGTTTACTGAAGCAAGAATTATATGTTTATTTTGTCCAACCTCTTCTTCCAACCATGACGCGAGATCCAGGGAAGAATTATAAAGTTGTTTGTATGAGATTTCTTCTTTTCCAATGAGAAATGGTTTATCAAGTTCAGCAGTTTGCTCAAAAAAATAGTCAAAAGCATTCATAAAAGAAATTTGTCAAATTAAGGGATTAGTATGTTCTCATTCATCTTATAACAATCCAAGTGTCTGGATAGTTTTACAATACTGGTCTTTTGTTCAATTCAGAATATAAAACCTGTGGTTACAATTTATTTATCTAACAACTGAAGTAGTCTTTTATTGGGGCCATCCTCAAGTATTCAGTTGTCCTTTTCTTTCTCACAAAATTATTAAAGAGGTCTTTTACATGTTCTTCAGATTCCCCCATAACTTCTGCGACTTCTTTCGGGGAATAGCCATTTTCAAAACCATACCAGTATATGTCCATTAGGTTGAAAGGCATCTGAAAGAAAAACTCTTCCTGTGTTTGCTCTGCAGAGTAGGTATCTGTTGTAGGTGTTCTTTCAATAATGGCTTTTGGGACACCAAGGAATTTAGCCAGCTGGTAAACCTGTGTTTTATAGAGGTTTCCGATTGGCATAACATCTGCCCCGCCATCTCCGTACTTAACAAAAAATCCTTGTTCCTGCTCATGTTTATTTGGTGTTCCAATAACAGCATAATGAAGTGCTTCAGCGTGGTAATACAACGTAGCCATTCTTGACCTCTGTTTAAAATTTGAAGCAGCTACAATCTGAAGATACTCCTTAATCGGGAGTATCTTATCTTCCTGATTTCCATTATTGTTAATTATTGTCAGGGAGAAAACCGGGGGGAGGTTGTTAGACAGACCGCTCTGTTTTATTCCTATTTTCATCCTATGAGTTTTTGGATTGTATTCAGGGAAAACACGTCTGACAGCCTCATCCCTTCTCTCATAGCATTTGAATCCGGCCACGGCAGGAGTGATATCTTCCTTTATTGTTCTGACTCCGAATTTGCCAGTGAGTTCTCTGGCAAGTTCTTCACTTTCCGGACTTGAGTCTTTTTCAGGCATAATAACTCCCAGAACCTTTCCGGGTCCAAAGGCTTTTGCTGTAAGAGCCAGACAGACTGACGAATCAATGCCACCGCTTGTACCAACGACAGCTCCCAGACGTTTCAAATTATGCGTAACATCCTGTTGCAGTTTGTGTATTATCTTATTGGCAGCGGCTTCAACATCATTCAGAAGAATAATATCTTTTGAAAACGGTTTTTTTGAGCTCATGGTAATTTAATTCTAGATTTATACTTGATATTTTACAACCAGATCGGGATAATGTCAATAATGAATCAAAGTCAGAAATCTTCAATTAATTTAAGATTTCTGAGATTCTCACTTCTGAATTCTTCATTATGATCTTCAATAAATTGATAATAGAGCAAATGGGTTGAAATTACAGAGCTGAGAACCATATTGTCAATTTCAGACGATACACCAGTTTTTTCAATTTTAGATATGAGTCCTTTAATAGAATCATAGTCAAAAACATCAGCTTTCCTGAAATAAGTTTCAGACAGCATATCCTTTACGTATCCAGAGGCGTCTTTTGATAAAAAAACACTCTTTATAGGCGCCCTGTAAGCTTGTTTCGGTCTTTTAAGTATACTATCAGGGATTCGGTTTTTAAGGAGCTTCTTTAGCAAAAACTTTTCATTGAGGCCCTTCAATTTATAATCTGCAGGTAATGATGAGCAAAATTCTATCACGCGGTAATCCAAAAAAGGATATCGGCCTTCAACAGAGTTTGCCATCGCCATCCTGTCGCCCTGGGAGGAAAGAAGATAACCTGACATAAATACCGTCGTTTCAAGCCATTGTGACTTTCCTAATTGGTCCCATGAGTCAAAATTCTCCGGCAACCTTTTTTCCAGCTCGCTTGTAGGAGAATAGTCTTTGAGAATGTTTTTTATGTTTGCTGAAAAGTGCTTTTTAATGTGATTTGAATTATTCCACCTTAACAGATGAGAATAGAAAGGATTGTTAATATCCTCCAGTTTGTACCCATAAAACATCCTGATCATATTAGGATTTACATCTTTCATCTGACTTAGATAGGGATACAGTTTTTTAAGAAGAAGAGGTCTTATCTTTGAATCAGGTTGAGAAGCCCAGAATCTTTTTATTTTTGCTTCTTTGAAAATATCATATCCTGCAAGAATTTCATCAGATCCCTCACCGGTCACAACAACTTTAATGTTATTTTTTCTGACAAGCTCAGAGAGCAGGAGCATAGGTGTTGGTGCGGTACGAAGTATTGGCGTCTCAGAATGCCAGATAACCCGTGGAAATGAATCTGAAATATTTTTTGAGGAACAGATCATAGATTTATGAGTCGTATCGAAATACTTAGCAGCTTCTCTCTGGTATGGACTTTCATCAAAATCTTTTTCATCAAAACCAATAGAAAAGGTATTAAGTATTCCTGGTTCAATATCCTTAATATATGCAACCGTAGCACTTGAATCGATTCCTCCGCTTAAGTATGCTGCAACCTCAACATCTGCCCTCAACCTTATCCTTACGGCGTCAGAGAATAGTTCATGAAAATGGTCCATCGAATCCTGAAATGAGAGTGTTGAATCAGGTTTATTAAAGGTCAGTTCCCAGAATTTTTCTATTGTCAGTCCCTTGCGGCTATAAGTTGCAAAATGTCCGGGAGGCAATTCATAGATACCCGCAAATGCTGTGTTTGGAGTAATAGCAGTCCAGAAGGTATAGACCTGCGACAAACATTCAGGACTTAACTCACGCTTTATTCTCTTTTGCTGAAATAAAGCTTTAATTTCCGAGGCGAATGAAAATACTCCATCATTAATATTGTAGAAAAAGGGGCGAATACCTACTCTGTCCCTTGCCACGAAAACCTCTTCTTTCTGTTTGTCCCAAATAGCAAATGAGAACTGACCATTCAATAAGTTAAGACAATTCTTGCCATAAACTGCATATAGTTGAACTAAGACCTCAGTATCTGATTTAGTCGTGAAAACATTTCCTTTTTTTTCAAGATCAATCCGAAGTTCCTTATAATTAAATATTTCACCGTTAAAAACGATCCAGAATCTACCGGAAAGATCGCATAATGGTTGTTGTCCACCTTCGATATCAATAATGCTTAACCTGACGTTACCTATAGTAGCAAATGGGGAATTGTAGATACCACTTTCATCCGGCCCGCGATAACTGATAGAACGAAGCATTGATTCAACATTAACACGGCTGTTTTCTTTGGAGTTGTAATCAATTATTCCGCCGATTCCACACATAATCGATTATTGCTTTTTCCGAATGATGAATTCACTTATTGCGTTGATTGATTCAAAGTTTTCCTCTAACAGGTCAGAATCATTTGTTTTTATTCCAAATTCTTCCTCAATAAATGAGATCAGCACCATAAATCCCATCGAATCAAAGTATCCCTCTTTGAAGATTAAAGTACTCATCCTTAATTTTTTCTTTATCGGCATAAACTGCCTGCAGAACATAATTTTTTATTTTTTCCCGGATCATTAATGAATTATCTGTCATAAAAACATATCGTATTAAATTTGTATCCTACTTCTCAATTTGATAAAAAGAATTAGTGGCTGATCAGGATTCCTTTTTATAATAATCGTTATACCGGCCGTAACGGCTTTTCTTTAAATTAAGGTCATTAAAGATGACATCAAAATTCTCAATTTTGTTAGTCATTAACATGTTCAGAACATCTCTGAAAACATCTTTCCGTGTATGGTTATTTCTGCAGACCAGCAGATTAAGAGTTGCGTATTTCATCATAAGTGCAGCATCGGCAACCAGACCTGCTGGTGTTGTATCGATAATTATATATTCATATTTGGTTTTCAGATAGTCAATAAGCTCATCAAGAGCACCCGATTCAATCAACTCTGCAGAATTGGGTAAGACAGGTCCGGCTGAAATAAATGAGAGGTTCTCAATACTTGTCTTTCTGATAATTTCCTCCTTCGAAGATTTATTGATCATGTAATGTTGAAAGACCAAAAGAGTTTATCTCTTTGAATTTTTCATGAAGTGTTGGTCTCCGCAGATCGCAATCCAGAATTATTGTTTTATACCCGACTGATGCAATTGAAGCTGCAAGGTTAAATGATACAAAACTTTTTCCATCCTGTGGTTGAGATGAAGTGATCACTATCACTTTTAGTGGTTCCGATTTAAATCTCAGGAACAGGCTGCTTCGTAAATTTCTGAACGATTCCGCTATTGAGGAGCCTGGAAAATCGGGTACTACAGCTTCAGTTTTATAGAGATTACTGTAAATTATACTTAATACCGGACGATTTAACAAATGTTTCAACATCATAAATACGGGTAATTTTTTCGTTAAAGAAACTTTTTATTATGATGAAAGTGGTAGGAATCATCAGAGCAAGTAAAACTGCTATCATCCAGTTAAATAATTGTTTTGGAGATACTATTATATTTGAGATTTCCCGGGCAGGTTCCAGAATTTCATAATCCGGCATAATTGGATGCCATTGTAATAGCTGCTTCTGATCTTTTTTGAAGGAGGTAAGTATAAATGGCATCACTCAGATTGAATTTTCGCTGCATGCTTACCATATTAAGTTCAGTTCTTGGCAGCCTTGAGATCTCACTGGAAAGCTTTTCAGCTCTGTATTTCAGTTCATTCTGAGTGAGATTCAGTGTATTGAGGTTATTTGTAACATTCTCAATAATAGTCTGTTTTTGTAATTTGATCTTATTTTCAATCTGTCCGAGGAAGAGATTTTTCTCAGTGTTGTTGCTTAATATGCTTGATCTTTGAGTATTCAGTGCAAGAAGTTCAATTACGAGCGAGTTCATAATCGGATCGCTGACATTCGCTGAAGACGGAGGCGCAAGTCCTGCAATATCTTGGTTTTTATCAAAGTAGTCTAGTATGTAATTATAATAACGTTCCTGAACCTGCAGGTTTGTCCTTTCTGTTTCAACTTTTGTCATCTGTTCCAGAGCCTGTTGTCCCTGGTAAGTAAGGTCCGTGACCTGGTTAGTTGACCGGTAATCTTTTAACTTTGACTCTGACCTGAGAAGAGAATCGGATATTTCAGAAATTTGTCCATCAATAAAATTTATAGTACCTAAGGCGATCTTATTCTTTTTTGCCAGGTTCTCGTCTAGATAGGCTTTAAGGTATTTGTTCAGAAAGTCAACTGTAAGACCGAGATTTTGTCCCTGGAAAAATATTTTTATCAGTGATGATTTTAAGTCGACCGATTGAATTTTTAGTTTTTCAAGAAATTGCTGGGTCAGAAAGTCTAGATGATAAAATTGAAAATAAAGAGAATTCTTTTCTTTCGGATATGCTGCAAAATGCTCTTTATTAAGAGATACGGAAAATTTAAAATACTTATTGCTTTATTGTTTCATTAAACTTGCAGATTGTATCTAATTTTAGAACATTATTTTCACTTACGACCAGGTTATCAACATAATTGTACAGCGCAGCTTCATTATTAGAAACTTTAAGTCTGAAAGTTTTGTCGTTGCGAATATCAATATAAAAATTAGTATTGATTGGCTGTGAATGAGATTTGTCCATTGTTACAGTAAAAGGACCTGTCGGGTACATCTGTCTTCTCTGACTGAACGGCTTTTTAGTTTCGGAGAAATACCCGATTTCGAGATTGAGCATGCTCAGCGTATTGGAAACAAGGGAGAATGAATGTAAGACTGTTTATATCGTTTTGCAGGTTTCTTGATTGCCCGTAATGATCCCTGTCCTCTGAACATATCGTTTGATTCAAGCAGGGTAGAACGTTTATCTTCCACCGGTCCGATTATTGATGTTACCTCGTATACATCAGGAGAAAACTTATTGATAAGAAACGCAACGGCTAAGCAGATCACAAAACTGGCAACATATAAATATTTGTAAGATAAAACTGATAATATAAATTCTTTAATATTAAAAGCTTCGGATGTTGATTCGTTGTTATTAGACATGTAACTGGGTTTATTTTAAAATTTAACATTTGTAAACAGCAGGACGGCAATCAGAGTTGTGATAGAGCTTAGAATTGTCGCATAGGTTATATTCTGATAACTTGAAGAAAGTGCTTTTAAAGGTTCAACTACTATCACATCGTTGGGAAGTATATAAAAATAGTCTTTACCTGCAATCTTTGAATCTGAGAGATCTAGCCGGTAATGCATTATCTTGGCACCTTCGTTCCTTATCAGTATGATTTTTTTTCTGTCGCCATATTGAGTCAATCCTCCACCTAGTCCTAAAGCCTGATAAATGTTCAGTTTATCGTGAATAAATGAAAATACTCCCTGTTGCTTGACCTCACCCAAAACCGTGACCTGGTTATCGATGTATTTGACACTTACCGCAATATTTGAAACATAATCGCTCAGAGCTTTCTGAATTTTCTCGGCAGCCTGAGCTGTTGTAATAGAAACTACATTTATATTGCCAACAAAAGGGAAATTAACATTACCTGTTTCATCAACAAGGTAACCGAGAACGCCGTTGTCGCTGCCACTTCTCATTTCTTCGGTGGTATTGAACATCTGACTTGTCTGAGGTTCAGTACTGATTACCTTTATATAAAGTTTATCAAACGGCATGATCAGTTTCTGTGTCCTTGGATTTGCTTCAGGTTCACCGAGTTCATTAAGATCGTTGAAATAAGTCAGCTTATTTATTGGAACACAAGAGGAAGCAAAAATCATTATTAAAATAACAACTGCTTTGTAATAACTAAAATTCATTCTCTTTTGCATAAGTCATATTTATGTAAAAATTATAAACCTGTTCGCTGAAAAACTGTTTTAATTGTTTTGAGCAAAATTATAAAATCTAATCGAAGCGACCAATTATCTATATAAGCCAAATCCAATTCCATCCATTTTTCAAATTTAATACTATTTCTGTCAGGTTTAACCTGCCAGAAACACGATAATCCCGGTTTAACCGAGAGTCGTCTTAATTGCCACCGTTTATACTGCTGTGTTTCCTTAAGCAGAGGCGGACGTGGACCAATTAATGACATCTCTCCCTTTAGGACATTAATAAGCTGTGGCAGTTCATCCAATCCGCTTTTTCGGAGAAAACTTCCGATCTTCGTAACGCGGGGGTCATCTTTTATTTTAAAAACCGGGCCATCAACCTCATTTGCTGTTTCAAGATCCTTTTTTAGAACTTCCGCATTAACTACCATAGTTCTGAATTTATAAAGATTGAACTGACGACCCCTTAAACCAACCCTGGCCTGTTTGAAGATAATAGGTCCGCGCGATGTAAGCTTGACTGAAAGTGCAATAATTAACAAGATTGGAGATAATGCGATTATCAGGAAGAGAGCACCGCAGATATCTATAATTTTTTTTATCGCCAGCGCAGTCGAATTGTAGGGTATATTAATGAAATTCAGGAATTTTTCATTTGCGATATTGGTTTTTACAGCATTAGTTAGATTGATTTTATTGTCCTCATATTTAAGTCTGAATACAACACCTAATTCCTCACAGGATCTGACAACATTTCTTACTTCTGACGGAATAACTTTGCTTTTGGTATATAGTACTTCATCAATTATATCAACTTCCATGAGGTCATTAAGGACTCCAAGGTGTTCTTTGGGAAGCAGGATGATAGCTTCTTCATACTTTTCTTTCAGTTTCGGCGATTCAGTAAAAATAGCCATGATTCTATATCCCCAATCTTTGTTTGAAATCAGATTATCAATGAATTGGAGTGATGAATCGTCAGCGATCAACACAATATTTATATAGTTAAACCCCTTGGCCCTGTAAATTTTAAACATTTTGTATTCCAGTATTCTGGCCATGAAAAGGAACGAAAACCCCAGAAGGGCAAACTCGATCAGGAACAGACGGGAGGTTTCATAAAGTTTAAAAAGAAAATAAAAAACCAATAAAAGAATGATAATCAGTATAGTTGATTGAAGATATTCGAATAAAAGGACTATATAGCGTTTCGTTCTTGGTATTTCAGATATTTGTATCAGATATAGAATTATCAGCCAGAATGGCATGATCAGAACGAATAGTTTAAGTAACCTTAACTGGGAAAAAAAGAAACCTCCTTCTTCAAAATAATTAATATAATAAGAGCATTGGAAGGCCAGGACTATTGCAAAAATGTCTATACCTCCAAGGATTGCATTCAGCAAATTCTTTCTCTTAAGAAAAGTAATAAATCTTATAAGGTAAGGTTGGCCAAAAAAATCCATAAGAAACTCAAATTATTATTTCTTAATATTTCCTGAGATCAGATATTTAAACAGCGGATTGGGATTTAAAGCCACAGAATCATTCGTTAATCGTCCGAGTCTTTTGTGCCAAAAAATAGGTAAGCCCGTTAATTTCAGTCATGTTGAGAACATTAAAACCATTATCTTCCAACAGTAAAGTAACACTTCTCTCAGACATATATTTATTAGTTTTTGAATCAATCATACTATAGATCATATTTAAAAAAGGGCTACTTGAGGCAATCCCGTTTTCAATCGCATCTGAATTCCTCTTATAATGATAATCCGAAGGACCATTGCTTAGAACAAATCCGTTTTGTTTCTTATTGTCAACAAAACAGCCGATAAAATTGCAGTTTGGAGGCAGAATATGAAAGATCGAATGAAGAAAATCCTTAATCTGTTTTATCTGGTTAAGCTCCTTCAGGTTAATCATTGTTTTAACATTACTCATCTCCTCAGCATCATAATAATAGTGGTGTAAGGAAGGAAGTACTACTATATTAGCGTCCTTGTCAATGTTTAAAAGTTCAATATAACTGGCAAAGTTCTCACTATTCTCAGCTGTAAGGGTTTCCAGACCTGAACTATTCTTTACTGAATCAACTGAACCAGTTCCCAGGTTAACAAGTGAATTTATCCTTTGGTTATTAATATTGTCAAGCTTATCAATTGCAATACTATTTCTCATCAAAATCGTCTTTATCTTCAGAAAATAAAATTAGACAATAGCAAAACTACAGTCAATAGCCTGAACCCTTCTGCCGGAAAAAGATGGTATTTGGAATTTAAGTTAATCAATGTAATAGATAGATATATCAACAAATATCTCTAATTGATAAATGAATATCATCGCTTCGTCAAAAACGCGTGAAATTTATAAGCGATTTTTGTACTGCATTATCATTTAGTACATTTAGTAAATCTAAAATACATAAAACCAGTATATTAGATTCTATTTATATACTTATTTTACATCAAAATGCAATTTCTGACTTTTTGACCAATGATAGCAAAATTTGGATGAAAATTCGCATTATATAGGTATAATGGGATTTTTCTGACCATTAATTCGTTTATTAAAGGAATATTTATGGAATTTTTTCTCAAAAATGAATCAAAACATTTTAATAATTAATTCAATTCCCGCAACTGAATTTCTATGTGTAAGCCTGTTATCCAATGACAAGTTTAAAACTGTTCATTCTCAAAAAGTCTGATCAAACAAATAGCGAAATGTCAAAATTTGTTTATGAAGATGCGTTATTAATTGATGACTGGTATTTAGAATTTGATTAAGAACTTATAAGTTGCAAAACAATATCTTAAATTTGACTTGTCCAAATTGAAAACAGATTCACAGAAATTCATAGTACTCAAAACAACATTAATGAAAGAATTTCAGAGCTTCATAATTGAAGAGACCCCAAAGACTCCTGAGATTGAGCTTAATCCGATGACAGGTGAATTTATTTTTTCCGGAAGATCAATTCCTGAGAATGCTGCTAAACTATATGAACCTGTTTTAAATTGGATAACTGAATACATAGTACGTGCCCGGCCCACAACAAATGTCAGACTCAATCTCGAATATTTCAACACTTCATCATCACTGTGGCTGGCAAAAATACTTAAAGCACTTGTTCGTATCAACGATCCTGATTATATTTTGATTATACACCTGTATCTGCCTCTTGATGAATTTGATGAAATGAAAGAGTTCGACGATATTAAAGACGCATTTTTCCCAATCACCGATGTTTTTCAAAGTGCAATCCCTAGTATCAGCATAAAATTATATGGTACCAACGAAGAAGATGAAGTGGTTAAAGATAAGGTGATATATATCTGATCGGGTCAACCCTCCGGGAAAGTGGAATAACCTTCAAAATCAATATTTTTTTAACTTAAAATGACTCTTTCAGTAGTTTGTTGTGATGTAATTCTGACACACAAAAACCTGTTAAACGAAGATCATTACTTAAATAATTTTGGATCTAACGATCTTTCATTATTTTTAAATGCTATTACAAATGATTGCGGATACCCCGATTGCCTGCAAAAATTCTGTAATGTAACTGCCGGCTGAAGTGAGCTGAATTCTCCAACTGTGTAACGATTCTCTCCCTTATAAAAATATTTATACAGAGGATATCTCTTACCATCAATAATAATCTCCATACTATTTTTTTGATTTGCATTTGCGAGAATCTGGATCCTGTATGTTATAACAGTTTTTTCTTCAACTGGTACAGGAATAGCTGTTTTTACAGTATCGGTTTTAACCTTGGTCCTATTGATTTCCGGTTGTGGCTTAATAACAACTTTTTCTTCTGTTGGTTTCTTAAAATCAATAACTTTTTCTTCTGCTGGTTTCTTCAAGTCTACAACTTTTTCTTCTGCTGGCTTCTTCAAGTCAACAATTTTTTCCTGACTTTTAACCTCTTCTTTTTTAGTTATTTCGATTGGGGGTTTTGTTTTAACAGGTTCAGAAGCCGGGAGTTTTACCTCTTCTGCAGGTTTCTCTGCTAATATAATTGTCTTCACGGGAGATTTACCATTGAAAATTTTTGAGAGAGACAAGAGGTTGCGATAACCTATATCCTCCTTTAGTGAAATTTTGAATAATTGCATCTCACCGGTACCTGTTTTTTCCCTTCTTGTAAAAAAAGCAACCTTTCCATCCATTTTGTTAATAGTGAAAGCAATATCATCTTTGTCGGAGTTAATGGCTGCCGATAGATTTATCGGATTCTCCCAGCCTGTTCCATTGAATTTGCAGGTGAAAATATCAAAACCTCCATATCCGGGGAGTCCGTCAGATGAGAAGAATAAATTGTTCTCAGAATCAAGAAAAGGGAAAAACTCGTTTCCGGTTGTATTTATATTCTTCCCAAGATTTTCCGGTGATGACCATTTGTCACCTTCCTTCCTTGAAATATATAGATCCATTCCGCCAACAGACCCTTCTCTGTCTGAAGCAAAAATCAGCGTTTTTTCATCAGGAGATAGCGCAGGATGAGAATAGCTGTAATTATCATTGCAAAATTCCAGGGGCATTATATCTGAGCTCAGACGTGTCTGGTTTGTACTATTTGGAGTTATTCTACCCATGAAGATCTTTTCTTTCTTATCTTTTTTTGGAATCTTTGTAAAATAAACGGTATTGTAGTCACGGCTAAAAGTTATGGCCTCACATGGGTATGAAAAAGAAGATAATGGAGAAAAGATCTGGTGTCTTCCTGTAGTGGAATCCTCAATTGATGCGTAATATGCTTCAACTGCTCCGAAAGAGATTTGATTTGGTAACATTTTTCTTTCATTTTTCGACAGAGACAGGAATATTATTTTATCCTTATAAAATTGAACACCTGAAGATGGGGGGATCAGCTCGAGTTGGAACCTATCTATCCTTACAAGACGGTTAAGATTTGTAGTATCAAAGCCCATGGCAAATAAAGAATTTACAGGAAGTTCATTTCCGATACTCTTGCCTTCTGAAACCAGGGAAAGCAATATTATTGCAAGGACAGGAAACAACGATATATTAAAAAGTCTTTTCATAAAGAAGATTTGCTTAATATTTTACCAGTGGCTGTGATTTGAAAATCTTGATTTGTCAGACAGGATGTTTAAACCAAATGTAAACTCAACAATTGGTGCCTGTTTATAATAAGGAGTTTTTTTTGCCAATTCATAAAAAGCTCCGACATAAAACCTGGGATATCTGTATTGAGAAAAAAATGAGATCTTCCCACCAGTACGGAATGAAGTACCAATACAAAAATCCCCGAGATAGAGTCTGATAATTGGATTCAGATTATCCTTTATTTTTTTGAATGTGGAGTCAGTGGCTGAGATCAGGATTGAAGGCTCCAAAACAATATTAAGAGATTTACTGAGGAGTAGCTTATATCCGGCTGTAAAAAAGTACTGTCGGGATACAGGTACCTTATAAAGTCCAAGAGTATCAGGTCCCCAGGGACTACCCAGTATATTAATTGTGGAAACACCAGTGAAAAAATTGGTCCCGTAATAAAATATTCCAAGGTCAAAATTTGGATAGAAAGTCTTCTTCAAAGAATTCTCCAGCCCGGAATCATTATTTATAGTATGATACCCTGCTTTAACAGATGCTCCGAATGAGATAAAGGATAGATTGCGTGTGTTTAAAGGGATCTGATATGAACCGGAGCAACTTATTCCAATATTTCTCGAATACCCGTCCAGATCCTTATAAACCGATCCTCCGATTCCGGCATTCCTGAATTCAGTTATATCAGGTGAAGAAAAGTATCCGGATTTGGTTTTTGTTATTCTTGAGTTACCGCTAATGAGCTGAGAATTGGATTCTCCCTGGAATGCCGCATTGATACCAATGGATATAAAGTCCTTACTCCCAACTATGGCGGGGTTGTAGATATAAGGTACAAAAACCCAGTAGGAAACCGGATCTAATGGTGTCTGTTGGCCCATCGTTACACAAAAAGAGAAAACATAAATGAAGGTTAACAAGATTCTGCTGCTGATTCCTCCTTTTGATATAAATTTCATTTTGTTCAATTAAAATAGTGATAATTTCAACACCCCGGCTTATAATTTAACGTTCCTGTAAATTTTTTGTTCATAATAGCTTCAAATTAGGAAATTAATTCCTATTTAAAAAATATTCTCTTCAACAGACAAGTACATAAAAATCGTAGTATCCGAATATATAATTAGCAGGGCAATTTTAGTTTAAAATTATAAATAATTGCAAGATATTAATTCCTGACGGATTTTTTGGTTCCTGTGAATTCCGGAACAAGTTTGAACTTTGATTCTAATCTTTTAACTTTACTTAAAATATCTCCATTTATGATAGTAATCTGTGTATATGTCCATGTAAAGTCTGAGGAAGTCGATAGTTTTATTGATGCAACTGTATGTAATCACTTAGAATCGGTACGTGAAACAGGTAATCTTCGGTTTGACTTAATCCAGGATGCAACTGATCCCTGTCGTTTCATGATTTATGAGGCTTATGAATCTGAAGCAGCAGCAGCTTATCATAAAACCACAACCGCATTATCTGAAATGGCGGGACCTTGTGAATGATTATATGGCTGAGCCGAGGAATAGTGTAAAATACAACATCATTGAACCAAATGACAGAACAAGATGGTAAAGAACTTTGAGTTTTCCAGGTTGCCAAAAATCTATTTTAAAAGAGGAAAATTCTCTGACCTCCCTGGAATAATCAGATCTAACTGGAAAAATATCATTGTTGTTACCGGTAAAAGCTCGTTTATAAATTCTGACAACGGAATGAAGTTTTTTCACGAACTTGAAAAAGATGGTATTGAATATGATGTTATCACCGTGTCGAAAGAACCATCACCGGATATTATTGATCAGACAGTGAATATGTTGAGTAAGAAGAATATTAATCTGGTAGTCGGGATAGGTGGAGGAAGTGTGCTTGATGCAGGTAAGGCAATTTCGGCAATGATGTACAGAACAGAATCTGTAGTCGACTTTCTTGAGGGAGTTGGCACCAGGGAGCATCCTGGAACCAAGCTCCCTTATATTGCAATCCCTACAACCAGCGGTACCGGTAGTGAAGCAACGAAAAATGCAGTGTTATCAAAAGTCGGAAAAGGAGGATTCAAAAGATCACTAAGACATGATAACCTTGTTCCTGATATTGCACTTATAGATCCGGAACTTACATTATACTGTTCAAAGGAAAATACTGCTGCAAGCGGTATGGATTGCTTCACACAACTTGTCGAAGCATATCTTTCCGATAAAGCCTGCGAGTATACCGATGCCATGGCTATTGAAGGTATCAAAGCGATAAAAAAATCGTTATTAAGAAGCTATACAGACGGAAGTGATATTGAGGCCAGAACAGGGATGTCATTTGCTGCCCTTACTTCAGGGATTTGTCTGGCAAACGCCGGTCTCGGAGTTGTCCATGGTTTTGCATCATCGGTAGGAGGGATGTACGATATACCTCATGGTCTGATTTGTGGAACTCTTATGTCAATATCAAATGAGGTAAATATCAGGGAACTAAGAAAACAGGGGAACAATCCGGGAGCATTAAAAAAGTACTCAATTCTCGGGAAATTGTTACTCGGTGAAAAAGTTAAAGATGACAACTATTATATTGACGGATTTATACAATATCTCCGGAAACTGACTGATGACCTGCATTTAATGGATTTTAACAAAAATGAATTCGAAAAATTGGATATTGGTAAAGTCTGCTCAATAACAGAAATAAAAAACAATCCAGTCAAATTAACTGTCGAAGAATTGGCTGAAATACTTCACAAAAGTCTCTGGAAATAATTATAACTGTTGAATATTTATTTATTATATCGCTCTACATGAAAACAAAAACTTTAATTACTGTTCTGTTATTAGTTTACACCCTGATAATCCCTACTTTCTCAATAGCCCAGCTTCCCAAAGAAACTGAAGCTCAGAAAACTGAACGGATGAAATGGTGGACCGATGCACGTTTTGGAATGTTCATACATTGGGGACTATATGCTTTACCGGCCCGGCATGAGTGGGTAAAAAATGCTGAAAGAATGACTAACGAACAATATCAAAAGTATTTTGAAATGTTTAATCCCGATATGTACAATCCACACGAGTGGGCCAAAATGGCTAAGGCTGCAGGGATGAGGTATGTGGTACTTACTGCCAAACATCATGAAGGATTCTGTCTTTTCGACTCAAAGTTCACCGACTATAAAGCCACAAACACTCCTTATGGTAAAGATCTTATAAAGGAATATGTTGAGGCTTTCAGATCTGAAGGATTAAAAGTCGGATTCTACTATTCCCTTATTGACTGGCACCACCCTGATTATACAATTGACAAGTATCATCCCCTCAGACAGGAATCTGATAGCGCATATGCACGGGTGAATAAGGGAAGGGATATGAATAAGTATCGTGAATATATTAAGAACCAGGTAAGGGAACTGCTCACAAATTATGGTCAAATCAGCATTATCTGGTTCGATTTTTCTTTCCCGGGCAAGAATGGCAAGGGTCGTGCTGACTGGGATTCTGAAAACCTTCTGAAGATGACTCGCAGTCTTCAACCTGGTATTATTGTTGATGACCGGCTCGATCTGAGCGACGTTGAGGGAGGATTTGATTTTGTATCACCCGAACAGGTTAAAGTAGCAAGATGGCCCGAAGCCAATGGTAAAAGAGTTATGTGGGAAACATGCCAGACGTTCTCAGGTTCGTGGGGATATTACAGGGATGAAAATACCTGGAAAAGTCCGGCACAATTGCTGGAACTTCTTATTGAATCGGTCAGCAAAGGGGGTAATTTATTGTTAAATGTCGGTCCAACTGCCCGTGGTGTGTTTGATTACAGAGCTCAGGACCGCTTAAAATCTATTGGTGAATGGATGAATTATAATAACCGTTCAATATATGGCTGCACTGAAGCTCCGGCTGATATTGCTGCACCCGATAACACTCTGCTAACATATAATCCTGCGACTAAAAGATTGTATGTACATTTATTGTCATATCCAATGGGGAGTCTGACGATGTCCGGCATGGCTGATAAGGTCAGGTATATACAATTTCTTCATGATGCATCGGAGATAAAATTCGCTGAGGCTAGAAATGAAAGTAAAAATGATCTGATCCTTTCACTTCCGGTTCAGAAGCCACAGGTTGAAATACCTGTGCTGGAAATTTTTCTGAAATAAACCTCCGGTTCCCCGGTTGTTTATTGCTAACTATTTCAGGGCTTTGTCAAGAGCGTTGAGAATAGGTTGAGATGAAATTTTATTTCCAACGGCACCGATCATCCATTGCTGTGGAGTCAGACGACCCTGGCTGAATATGCGGTCAATCTCTTCCGGGAATTTTTTATCCTTCAGAAATTCTTCAATCTGGAATTGAATGACATGTCCATATGAGTAATTTGCAAGGTAGAGAGGTGAATCAATCATATGTGAATATATCGCAAGGATAGGAGAGTCTTTAATTCCAAGGACAGGTGCAAAATACTTGTTCCAAACTTCAGTAGCAATGGCAATTACACTTTCTTTCAACTGGGAGGGAGTAGCATCAGGATTAGCATAAAGCCATTTCCAGACTTTCATATCAACCATTCCGACTCCCATGATCTCCATCAGTTGCCATGCAGCATCAAATGTCTCCATCTTTTCCTTATCCGGATTATCATCTTTCATCCCCAGCAAGAAAAGATCACGTCTCTGAAAGATAAAAGCAATTGCTTCTGTAAAGGCTGTATTCGGAACGCCCGACATCATATAATTATCAACATCATAAAGGGAGATTGTCTGCTCCACGTTATGACCAAATTCATGAACTGCAATATTATATCCTTTGTAGTCCATCCCTTTTCCAGATATGCGGGTGCGTAAATGTGAGAGAGATCCCTTTCTGGCAGAACCCCAGGCATGACCAGAACCTCTTGCCGGGTCAACAACGATCTTGTCAGCAATATATGAGGCTCTTTCAGGGGACCAGCCAAGTTTTTTCAACATTGCGGGCATTCCGGAATGGAAAGCTGCCGGATCAGGATAAAGTGAAGACGTTTTTGAAGTGAGAAGATCTTCAGAAATACTGCTCCTTGTTTTGAAACCGTCATACCATATATCATAAGGCCTCAGATCGCGACCTAAACGCTGCTTTATCAATAAACCTACTTTTACCAGCTCAGGGGAGCTCAGGAATGAATCGAAGAGTGATTCTACCTCGTCCTGAGCAATCTCCATCTCAAGGGAGAATTTGCGAAGAATAAAAGTGTTCATTTCCGGATAAAAAGGATCAATCGCCTTTCTTGTTCTGAAATTGTTGATAATGTGAGAGTAGCGGGTATCTGGTTCTGGCAATGACTGAACCTTAACACCTGCTTTGGTAACATTATTTGAATAGGGAGCCCATTCAAAGTCCGGACTGTTAATAACCATTTTTGGAATATCCTGGTTTATTATTCGTTCCATCACTTTGTATATCATCTCCTGTTTCAGCGGGCCATTTTTATTATCGTTATAATCAGCTTTCAACTCATCACGCAGATTCCAATGCGAAAGAAGAACCATATTATCGGGAAATATCTGGAGACCATTATCGGTGCGGAGATGCCCCATATGAATGTTGTATTCAGCAATATACATTTCTGAGTTTCCTGTCGCTTCAGTTACCGCCTGCTCTAATTCAGAAGGAACCCTTGAAATAAAGAGATCGCCCAGCCGTGCCATAGCCCATTCATCACGACTCCATTTTGGTCCCAGCTGTTCCTTCTCCGCTAAAGTAAAAGATGGGAAATTAAGTGCTACTGCAAATGCTATCTTATTGGAATAGAAATCGTTCTGCAAATGTGAACCGACCGAGTAATTACCAAACATCCGGTCAATTTCATCAATCTCACCGCGAGCTTCATCAAGAGTTTTACGGAGATCGAGGGTTATTTCATTATTATACCCTGAAATCGATTCCATGTAACTGCATAACTTCTTGAATAACATCTTGCGTTTTTCAGGATCGGAGATATAGTTTTTCTTTGCAAATTCTGAAAAGTCAGTGGCCGTACCATCTTCCTGCCTCCATAGCGAAGCGGCATGTTTTACTCCTTTTTCGAGAAGCTTGAGATCAGAAGCAGGCTGAGCAGATTTTACAGTATCTATGACAGCTTTTATTGTTGTTTCATTAATTACAGAAGATGATTTTACATTATCCTTCTTTGGATCGGGTGTGGAGCAGGCAGTTAATGCTGCGAGTAATAAATAGAGAAGAAGTTTTTTCATGTAGATAGGATTTTAATATCATATTGGATTTTTAACCTGAAACTTTTCACTTACCAGACCGGGCCATTTAAGTTCCAGTTCCTTGAGCGTTTTGTAAACTACTTCAGCAATAAAGTAAGATTTTTGCCAGTTCTTGTCGGAAGGGATTATATGCCATGGAATATCGTTACACCTGTTTATTATCTTTTCATAGACTCCAAGATATTCATCAAATTTTTCACGGGTATCCCAATCACTATCTTTATGTTTCCAGTGCTTTTTCTTTGATTCAATTCTCTCCATTAGTCTCTCTTTCTGAGCTTCTTTTGAGACATGAAGAAAAAACTTCAGAATCCTGGTATTATTGCTCTCAACAAGTTTTTCAAAATCGTTTATCGAATCATAACGACTATCAATGACCTCTTCAGGGATATACTTTTCGACAGAAGGGACAAGTATGTCTTCATATTGGGAACGGATAAATATCTGCATTTCACCTCTGCCGGGTGTGACTGCGTGAACCCTGCGGAGAAAATCGTGAGCCAATTCTTCTTCACTGGGTTTCTTAAAACTATGTATTTTTATTCCTACTGCGTTACAGTACTCAATAAGATCTTTGGATGCTCCGTCTTTTCCGGAAGCATCTATCCCCTGGAAAATGATCAGCAGGCTGAACTTATTCTGAGCATACATTTTGTATTGTAATTTCCCGATCTTTTTTAGAGTTTTTTTTGTTTTCACCTGTACATCCTTCTTGTCCAGGGTTTTATCAAAAGTCGGATGATCAATTAATTTAATTTTCATTTTTCGTAAAGTTTTATGCCCTGATTATTTGACAAATTGCCTGGCATAATATTTTGCTGTCAGCTTCTCTCCTGTAGCTTTTTCAATCATATCATTCCAGTAGTATCTTGCACCCGGCATAAATATTTTCTCCCTGAAATAGTTACCCACGGCTTTCTCTCCAACGAATGATTGGTCTTTAGCTATGTTGGATGTTATATAATAATATACCTGTGAGGCTAACACTTCACCAAGGAGATAGTTATGGTAATAACAAGGATAGAGAGCAACATGAATTTTTGTTGCCCAGTCAGGCATATCCCTGCCTTCAGGTTTTGCAATCATCTGGTATTTTTCTACCATATCCCACCAGAGTACATTCAGGTTCTGATCAGGATTTTCATACATGGATTTTTCAAACCTGTACATCACCTGAGCCCACCGGCTGAAGACCAGCATCTGGAGGCGAAGAGATTTATTGCAGTCATCAGAAATTTTTTCACATTCTTTTTTATCGATAATACCCATTCGAAGCATCCACTGAGGATCTGTAGCCAGTCTGCCAAAAAATTCTGCAATGGCTTCGGTTGTAAATGTATGGGCGGCATCACGCAGAGTAAAGGGCAGACTCATATCACAGTAGTAGGAATATACTCCATGTCCAAGTTCGTGCAATATTGTATTCATCCAGTATGAATCAGGACGAATGTTATCAAGAGTACGGACATCGCCTGCTCTGTCAATATCAGTACTGAAAGCATGCTGGTTTTTACCGGGTTTCTCATACAGATCACTTTTAGCCAGTATAGCTTCTACATTTAACCCTATTCCATCATAAAAAGATGAGGCGAGTTTTACAGGATCCTGTTTAGCATAATATTTGTCAAAATCGACAGGATATATAACAGGAGCTTCCTGAAAATACCTGTTCTGATAATGCCATGGACGGATTTCTGAGGATTTGACTTTATAACGTTTCGCATAAATAAGAATCTATGTCTCCTTTAAGCTGGCTGAAATTGTCTCTTGTAAGGCTATCCAGCTCATCAAATATCTTTGTAACCTCTGAAGGATCCTGCCCTGAAAGTTTCAGACTCATCTCGTGGTAATTGCTAAAACCTATTTTTCTGGCAATCGTGTTGCGATGTTTAACCAGCACAATAATGTCATTTGCCACAACAGGGCCTATCAATTTCGATCCTTCCCAGGCTTTTTTGAGATCAGCACTGCTGGTAGAGTTTTTCAGTATACCCTCCACTTCATTGTCGGAGATCTGTTTACCATTAAGGGTAACTCTGAAGTTTGCATATTTCTTACTGATTTCTGTCTCCATTTTTATCTGTTCGGCTATCAGTGTAGTATCAACCTGCCCCCCGAGAAATGAATTGTATAACAATTCGAGTTGACGGACTAATAGCGGATCAACCAGAGCTCTGGAATTTTTGATTTTTTTGAGTTCTGCAAATGCAATGCTGTCGGTAAATATTTTTGCATATTCGAACGATGCCTTTTCACTTTTAGCATAGTCTTCTGCTGTTCCGGTAATATTGGCATTCCATGAAGCGAGTGCAGAAGCCTTATAAAGAGGAATGGCTTTTTGCTCAAACGACGAAATGAAAGTTTTCATCAGATTCTCCATTTTTTCCTGTTTTGAAGTGCATGACCAAAGGATCAGAATGGCCAATGCTGAAATAATTACAAATGTTATTCTTTTCATATGGTTAGATTAAGTATTGCGAAGATACTAAAAATGGTAAAATGAAAATTTTATGACTGCATTTTCACTTAAAACTTATAAATTTGAAAATTATTGGATTTAAACCTGATGGAAATTATAATATATATATCTGCCGGATTAGTTTTCGGGGCACTGATTGCATATCTGGGCACAAAGTCAAGATTAAGTATCATACATCAACAGGAGTTAATTTCGAAAATCAATGAAATCAATTTGCTTAACAGGCAGATCAGTTCATTGCAGACTAAGGTGGAAGCTCAGGCAAATAGTCTTGAAGAGGTCCGAAAAGCTATGGTTGATACATTTAAATCGGCAGCTTCAGATGCATTGACACAAAACAACAGACAATTTCTCGACCTGGCAAAATCTCAGCTGGAAACTCATGTTAAGGAAGCAGAGGGAAATCTTGATGAACGAAAATCTGCTATTGCCGAGATGCTTAAACCGGTAAAGGAATCTATCGATAGTTATAAAAAGCGGATTGAAGAACTCGAAAAAGGTTCGGAAAAAACATTTGGACAGGTTACGGAAATGTTATCAAATATCCAGATTACCAATGCAAGTTTACAAAAAGAAACCGGCGCTCTTGTAAACGCATTAAGAAATCCCAGAGTCAGAGGTAAATGGGGAGAAATTGGACTTAAACGAGTTGTCGAGTTTTCGGGCTTATCGGCTCATTGTGATTTTGTAGAGCAGGTTTATACCGAAGGTGAAGATTCCATCCTAAAACCTGATATGATCATTAATCTGCCGGGAAACAGCCATGTTGTTGTCGATTCCAAACTGCCATTGGATGCATACCTGCAGGCTTTGGAAACCGACGATGAGATCCCACGTAATATTCTTTTTGCGAAACATGCCAAGGATCTAAGAGATCATGTAAACAAATTAAGCAAAAAACAATACTGGTCTCAGTTTCAGAATACTCCCGATTTTGTTGTGCTGTATATGGAAGTAGAATCTGCATTGAATGTAGCTTTAATGACAGATAAAACTTTGCTGCAGGATGCGATGAATAATAAAATAATTTTAACCACTCCGACCACATTGATAGTAGTTCTTAAATCTGTGGCCATGTCGTGGCAGCAGCATAACATAACAGAAAATGCTTTGCTGATAATGGAAGCTGCCATGGATTTCTATGGGAGGGTAAACGTGTTTGCTGATCATCTTGATAAAGTAGGCGGAGGATTAAAAACTGCACTGAAAGGATATAACGATGCAATTGGCTCATGGGAAAGCCGTGTTTTACCTGCGGGAAGAAAACTTGAACAATTGAAAGCAACTGATAATAAAAATGTATTGCCTGATTTTGAAATTATTGATAAACCGGTGCGAGAACTGAAGAAATCGGAGGAATAATAGCATGTCAGCATTTAAATTAAATTAAAAATCAAATGAAGAAATTCATAATTATTTCTATTGTCGCAACAGCGCTGTTATCGTGTAAAACACAACAGTTGTATCTTAATGTAATTGAACCGGCTCCTGTTACTTTGCCGCCCTATATAAAAAGTGTGGGTGTAATAAACAGGAGCATACCGACTGACGAGACCAAAACATTGGATGTTCTCGACAAGGCTTTCTCACTTGAGGGTGTCAATCTCGATAAGGATGGTGCTATGGAAAGCATCAGAGGCCTGTCAGATGAACTTCTGCAAAACACCAGATTTAATGAAGTTAAAACCTTGAACAACGTTGATTTCAGAACATCAGCACTTTCAGATTTTCCAACTGCTCTTACCTGGGAAATAGTAGAACAGATCTGCAAAGAGAGCAGTACAGATGCTCTTTTTTCTCTTGAAAAATTTGATACTGATACCCATTTAAACTTATCAACCAGAAAAGTAGATATAAAAACACCATTGGGATCAATTCCGGGAATTGAACATCAGGCAAATATGGAAACACTTGTAAAGACCGGATGGAGAATATATGATCCTGTTTCAAAACTTATCCTTGATGCGTATATTTATAACGAGTCGGTTGTCTTTTCAGGAAGGGGAATAAATCCCCTGGTTGCAGCTTCTGCTCTCGTTGGCCGGAAAGAGGCAGTTAATCAGGTAAGCAATAAGGCAGGGCATGGCTACGCATTGAGAATTATTCCTTACAGCTTAAGAGTGATGCGCGATTACTACGTGAAAGGAACTGATAATTTTAAAATTGCACGTAGAAAGGCACAGGTTGGAAAATGGGATGATGCCGGTGTACTTTGGGAAAAAGAGACATCCAACTCAAGTTCAAAAATAGCTGGAAGAGCTTGTTACAATATGGCAATAATAAATGAAATAAACGGAGACCTTGATTCAGCTTTGAAATGGGCTCAGAAATCTTATGAGGACAGTAACAATAAACTGGCATTAAGATATGTAAGGATACTGGAAAACAGGCGTTACAAAAATGATGTTTTAAAAACACAGGAATCAAAATAGATATTTTCCGCGATTCTCAAGTGCGGGATTGCCATCAAAGAGCAGCTTGTGATAAAGAAATAACAGATACATGATAATTGTCATGTTCATATTTCTGTTTAGCTAACTGTAATAACTTGTCAACGATATCATTTTAGTCATGGATCTGTCGTAATTTCCTGTACAACAGAAAGACTCTGAATTAAATGTATATTCTTAAATATTCAATATTACTATAATATATTCACATTTTCTATTATTTTTGCGACGAATTATATAATATTGGATGCAAATAGTTATAGATTGAATAAAATAAAACCAAATTTTAACAGGATTGTAATTAAGGTTGGCAGTAATGTTATTACTCAAACTGACGGATCACTCAACGACGGAAGAATCTTACGTCTGGTTGAGGATGTCGCTGTTCTTTACAAGCAGGGGATAGAAGTTATTTTAATCACCTCAGGGGCAGTGGCTGCAGGTCGAAATGAGGTGTCTCCTTCAAAAAAGACAAACATAGTAGCGGCCAAACAGATATGGGCAGCTATCGGACAAGTTAAACTTATGTCGAGTTACCAGTTTCTTTTTGGGAAATATGGCATTCAGGCTGGTCAGCTACTTGCATCTAAAGAGAGTTTCAGAGACAGAAGACATTATCTGAATATGAAGAATTGTATTTCAGCTATGCTGGAAAACCATGTATTGCCAATAGTAAATGAGAATGATACTGTTTCAATTAATGAACTAATGTTCACTGATAATGATGAATTATCAGGTCTTATTTCATCAATGATGGATTGTAAATCACTTATAATTCTTTCAAATGTTGATGGTGTCTATACAGGGATCCCGGGGAAGAGCGGAACGGAACTTATTACCAGTATTGATAAAGATTCCGAAGATCTGGATAAATACATTTCCTCTGCGAAATCAGGATTTGGAAGGGGAGGGATGTTCACAAAATGCTCAATCGCGCGTAAAATTGCCTCACAAGGTATTGATGTTTTTATTGCAAATGGCACCCGCGACTCAATAGTATCCGATATTGTCAGAAGAAAGGAGGTCCCGTATACTCACTTTATTGCGAGCAGTAAAAGAGAAAGCGGAGTAAAAAAATGGCTATCCCATTCCGATACATTCGCTAAAGGTGCAGTAATAATTAATTCCGGAGCAAAAGAGGCTCTCCTGGAAGGTAAAGCTACCAGTCTGCTTATGATCGGAATAGTCAGAGTTGATGGATTTTTCAAAAGTGGTGATATCGTCAGGATTGTTGATGAAGAGGGGAAAAATATAGGTTTAGGGAAATCACAGTATGATTCTAAAAAGGCTGAGCAAAATATTATGAAAAAGGTCAGCAAGCCATTTATTCATTATGACTATATGGTTATAAATGAGAAGAATAAGCTTACTGTACAGGATTGAAAAATATTATTCAGGAAGAAGAAATTACGATGGATTGTACACCTCAGTTCAGGAAGGCCAGGAAAGCCAGCAGGACATTAAACCTACTGGGAAAGGATGCTATAAATAAAGTTCTTTTGGGAGTTGCTGATGCTGCTGTTGAAAATTCAAAATTCATTATAACAGAAAATAAAAAGGATCTTGCTGTTATGGAGCAATCCGATCCCAAATACGATCGTTTGATGTTAACTTCTGAACGGATCGAGGCTATTGCATCTGACATAAGGAAAGTATCATTATTGCCAAATCCTGCTGGTAAGGTCCTGATGAAAAATACCAGACCAAACGGCTTAGTTGTATCGAAAATCTCAGTTCCATTTGGTGTCATTGGAGTGATTTATGAATCCCGGCCAAATGTCACTTTTGATGTCTTTTCTCTCTCACTGAAATCGGGGAATGTTTGTATCTTGAAGGGGGGCAGTGATGCAATAAATTCTAACTCTGCAATTGTGAAGGTAATAAAGGAGGTCCTTCAGAAAAATGGAATTGATGAAAATGTAATTACACTTTTACCTGCTGGCAGGGACGAGACTATTCAGTTATTGAATGCCCGGGAATATGTCGATCTGATAATTCCTCGCGGAAGCAGGAATCTGATCGATTATGTGTGGAAGAATGCTTCCATTCCGGTTATTGAAACGGGAGCAGGAATTTGTCATACTTTTTTCGATGAGTCAGGAGACAAAGAAATTGGACGCGAAATTATTAATAATGCGAAGACACGCAGGGTTAGCGTCTGTAATGCGCTGGATTGTCTTATTATTCATGAGAACCGTTTGGATGATCTCGGTTACCTGGTGGGTCTCTGCTCTGATGCCAGAGTTGTAGTTTATGCCGATGAAAAAGCTTATAAAGCGCTGACTGGTAAATATCCTTCTGAACTTCTTCAAAAAGCCACGGCAGAATCGTTTGGTACAGAATTTTTGTCGTATAAAATGGCAATTAAAACTGTAAATTCTTTTGAAGAGGCGGTGGACCATATTGACCGGTTCGGATCAAAGCATAGTGAGGCAATTATTTCAGGGAACAAAAATAATGTTCAATTGTTTTATGACATAGTTGATGCTTCATCGGTTTATGCAAATGCATCAACCGCATTTACCGACGGATCCGAGTTCGGGCTTGGAGCTGAAATAGGCATCTCGACACAAAAACTACACGCACGGGGCCCGATGGCTCTGGAGGCTTTGACCACCTACAAGTGGATTATTGAGGGCAACGGGCAAATAAGATTATAAACTAGTTAAAATTAGCGCTTTATGATATTTGATTTTGAAATGATAGAATCCTTCTATAAAGAGTTGGATTCACATATATCAGAAATCAGAAAAAAGCTGAATCGCTCCCTGACATTAAGTGAAAAAATTCTTTTTAGCCATATCTATCAACGGAATCAGATAAAATCTTTTGCCAGGGGCATTGATTATGTGGATTTCAGGCCCGACCGGGTAGCTATGCAGGATGCTACTGCACAGATGGCCATATTGCAATTTATGATGGCTGAAAAAGAAACTACTGCTGTTCCTACTTCAGTTCATTGCGATCATCTTATTCTCGCGCAATCGGGAGCAGTGGCAGATCTGAAAATGGCCGGAAAAACAAATAAGGAGGTATACGATTTCCTTAGTTCTGCATGTAACAAGTATAATATAGGATTCTGGAAACCTGGTTCTGGCATTATACACCAGATTGTACTTGAAAATTATGCATTTCCCGGAGGGATGATGATCGGAACTGATTCCCATACTCCAAATGCCGGAGGTCTTGGAATGGTTGCAATAGGTGTCGGCGGTGCTGATGCAGTTGATGTCCTTGCAGGAATGGGATGGGAATTGAAATTTCCCAGGCTCATAGGGATCAAACTAACCGGAAAGCTGAGCGGCTGGAGTTCAGCCAAAGATATTATTTTGAAGATATCCGGACTTCTGACCGTAAAGGGGGGAACAGGAAATATTCTTGAATATTTCGGAGAAGGTGCAGAATCTCTGTCCTGCACCGGCAAAGCTACGATCTGCAATATGGGAGCAGAGACAGGAGCTACCTGTTCGGTCTTTGCATTTGATAATTCTATGACGGAATATCTTCAGGCTACCGGCAGAAAAGATATTGCTGCCCTTGCCATGAAGAACAGGGATCATCTTAGAGCGGACCAGGAGGTATATGCTGATCCTGCCAAATATTATGACCAGTTTATTGAGCTTAATCTTTCGGAACTGGAGCCTTATATAAATGGTCCCTATACACCTGATCTTGCAACTCCTATTTCGCGAATGAAAGAAGAAGCTGTAAAAAATAACTGGCCAGTTGATGTGCAGGTCGGACTAATTGGATCATGTACAAATTCTTCATATGAAGATATTTCACGGGCTGCATCGGTTGTGAAAAATGCACTTTCCCAAAAACTGGTTGCAAGATCAGAATTTACAATTAATCCTGGTTCAGAACAGATTAGATCAATTTCCGAACGGGATGGTTTCCTCGAAGTATTCCGGAAAATCGGAGGCGAAGTGTTTGCCAATGCCTGTGGCCCCTGTATAGGTCAATGGGCACGTAAAGGCTCTGATAATAAAAAGGTTAATACAATTATCCATTCTTTTAACAGAAATTTCTCAAAACGTACCGACGGAAACCCGAATACGTATACATTTGTTGCATCTCCTGAAATTGTTACAGCCATTGTTCTTTCAGGGAAACTTACATTCAACCCTATTACAGATACTCTGATTAATTCGGATGGGAAAGAGGTACGATTAGCGGAGCCTGAAGGTTTGAACCTGCCTCCTGGTGGTTTTGGTGATATTGATTCGGGATATCAAAAACCAGTGCATGGACAAAAAAAAGATAGTATAGTAATTGCGCCAGGGTCTGACAGGTTGCAGCTGCTTACCCCTTTCAAAGAGTGGAACGGAAATGATTTTTTTAAACTTCCCTTGCTTATTAAAGCAAAAGGAAAGTGCACCACAGACCATATTTCAATGGCAGGCTTCTGGTTGAAATACAGAGGACATCTGGAAAACATCTCTGAGAATTACATGATCGGTGCTGTGAATTATTTTAATGATAAGACGAATAGTATTTTAAATCAGTTGACCGGGTCATATGAAACTGTACCAGGTACTGCCAGGGCATATCGTGATTCAGGAACAGGATCAGCAGTAGTTGGTGAAGAAAATTTCGGCGAAGGATCCTCTCGTGAACATGCCGCAATGGAACCAAGATTTCTCGGTGTTAAGGTTGTCCTGGTAAAATCATTTGCACGGATCCACGAAACAAATCTAAAAAAACAGGGAGTCCTTACACTGACCTTCATAAATAAGGATGATTATAACAAAATTAAAGAGGATGATAAAATTGATGTTACAGGATTATCGGATTTGGAGGCTGGCAGTCAGGTAACCATCGTACTGAATCATTCCGACGGGTCAAAGGAAGAATTCAATGCAAACCACTCATATAACGAATCACAGATTGAATGGTTTAAAGCCGGAAGTGCCTTAAATATTATTAGAAAATCAAAAAATGGTATCTGAAAAAATTAAATTTACTGACGGAAAATTAGTTGTACCAGAATATCCAATAATCCCTTTCATTGAAGGCGATGGAACAGGGCCGGATATCTGGAAAGCTTCAGTCAGGGTCTTTGATGCAGCTGTCAGTAAAGCTTATAAAGGGAAAAGAAAAGTAATGTGGAGGGAGGTTCTGGCAGGAGAAAAAGCCTTTAAACTAACCGGAAACTGGATGCCCGAAGAGACGTTGAATAGTTTCAGGGAGCACCTGGTTGGAATTAAAGGTCCGCTTACAACCCCTGTCGGCGAAGGAATGCGTTCATTAAATGTTGCACTGCGACAGGTTCTCGATCTTTACACATGTTACAGACCAGTACGCTATTTCAATGGAGTACCAAGCCCTGTAAAAAATCCTGAAAAAGTTGATATGCATATTTTCAGGGAGAATACCGAAGATATATATGCCGGTATCGAGTTTATGAATGGTAAGCCTGAAACCGAAAAAGTGAAAAGATTTCTGATAGACGAGATGGGCGTTAAGTCAATCCGTTTCCCCGGATCATCATCCATAGGAATTAAACCCGTATCTCTGGAGGGAACAGAACGTCTTGTCAGACAGGCGATAAAATATGCAATCAGTAAAAAATTACCTTCTGTAACAATTGTCCACAAAGGCAATATTATGAAGTTTACGGAGGGTTCTTTCATGAAATGGGGATATGCTCTTGCAGAAAGAGAATTCGGGGGGAACATTTTTAGCTGGCGTCAGCACAAACAGATTTCAGAAGAACAGGGTTCAAAGGTTGCAGATGAGATGTTGAAAAATGCAGAAGCTGCAGGTAAAGTTATAATCAAGGATGTTATTGCTGATGCATTTCTTCAGCAGATACTTACCAGGCCTGCCGAATATTCGGTTATTGCAACACTAAATCTGAACGGAGATTATATTTCAGATGCACTTGCAGCGATTGTTGGTGGAATCGGAATTGCACCCGGTGCTAATATAAATTTTGAAACCGGTCATGCAATATTTGAAGCAACCCATGGAACTGCTCCAAAATATGCTGATCAGGATAAAGTTAATCCGGGTTCAGTGATTCTTTCAGGAGCATTGATGTTTGATTATATGGGATGGGAAGAAGTTGCAGAGAGTATTTATGCCGGACTGGAAAGAACAATACAAAGTAAGAAGGTTACTTACGATTTTCACAGGTTAATGGAAAATGCTACCTTGTTAAAAACCTCTGAATTTGCAGATGCAATAATATCTAATATAAATATTCATAATACCATAAAACCCTATTTTCATATGGAAGATAATAATTATTTTGCGAAACTGGAGGAATCTGTAAGAGCTTCATGTCAGATTGAAACATGCACTTTTTGAAGAGTATGAGGTGAAACGTGGTCTGAGAAACAAAGATGGAACAGGTGTTTTAGTTGGATTGACTAATATCGGCGATGTTGTTGGATATAAAAAAGAGGATGGCAAGGTTATAGCTATTCCCGGGAAATTATTGTACAGGGGGATAGATATTGAAGATATTACCAGGGGATTTCAGAAAGAGGACCGACATGGATTTGATGAAACAGTTTACCTTTTGTTAACTGGACATTTACCAGACAAAACAGAACTTGCAAGAATTTTCTGAACATATGGCCTCTTTACGTTCTCTCCCCGATGATTTTGTTAAAGGACATGATATTATCAATGAAAGGCAAGGATGTCCTGAATATTCTTGCAAGGTCAGTTCTGGGATTGTATACTCTTGATGAAAAACCAGATAGTATTGCTCTCGATAACATGATTAAACAATCGTTAAATATTATTGCGAAATTTCCAACAATCGTTGCATATTCATATCAGGCATTAAGGCATCTTTACAAGGGAAAGACTCTGTCAATCCGTCATCCGCAGCCAAACCTGAGTCCGGCTGAAAATTTTCTCTATCTTATAAAAGGTGACTGCAAAGGATTTTCAAAACTGGAAGCAGATCTGCTCGACCTTATGCTTGTTCTTCATGCTGAACACGGTGGTGGTAATAATTCGACTTTTACAATGAGGGTTACCAGTTCATCAGAGACTGATATTTATTCTTCAATAACTTCAGCAATCGGATCATTGAAAGGGCCATTGCATGGTGGTGCAAATGTAAGGGTTCTTGAAATGATGGAGGATATGAAAACTCATGTAAAGGACTGGACAGATGAGGAGGAAGTAAAAAAACATCTTCTCAGGATTCTTAATAAAAAGGCAAATGATTTCTCAGGAAAGATATATGGAATAGGGCATGCTGTTTATACTATTTCAGATCCAAGAGCAGCAATTCTTAAAACAAAAGCCAGAGAGCTTGCAGTTGAAAAAGGCCGGCTTGATGAATTTGAACTTTATTCATTGGTTGAAAGACTCACACCTGAAGTATTCAGAGTATTCAAAGGAGAAAAATCAACAAAGGTGGTATGCATCAATGTTGACTTTTATTCTGGTTTTGTCTATGCCTGTCTTGAATATATCAAAAGAACTTTACACACCTCTTTTTGCAATTGCAAGAGTTTCAGGATGGTGTACTCACAGAATTGAGGAACTGACTTTTTCTGCAAAGAGGATCATTAGACCAGCCTTTAAAAATGTTTACGGGAAGCATGAGTATATTCCCCTGAACAATAGAAAATAAGAAAATGGACTGAATCAAATCCCGAGATATGATGTGCTTATTGTCGGAGGGGGCGTTGTCGGAACTGCCCTGCTCTATACTTTAAGCAAATATACCAATATCAAAAATATTGGACTTATTGAAAAATACTCTGACTTTGGTCTAGTAAACTCCGCATCATATAATAACAGCCAGACACTTCATTTTGGTGACATCGAGACCAATTATTCGATTGATAAAGCCAGAAGTGTAAAACAAATGGCCGATATGGTGATGAACTATCTTGAGAGTGAAAAAAGTCATCTGGTTCCGGTACGAAATTATTCAGCAAATACTCGAAGATGGTTCTTGCTGTCGGAAAGGATCAGGTTCAGGAACTTAAAAAGAGATATCCTGCCTTTCAGCGAGCTTTTCCCAAAACTGAAAATGATAGAAAAAGATGAGATCGGGAAAATTGAACCAAGGGTTCTGGAAGGAAGAGATCCGGATCAGGAGATACTCGCGCTTGATACAGAAGACGGTTATACAGTTGATTTTAAGAAACTTTGTCATTCATTTGTAGACAATGCCCTGAAAAGTAATCCAACTCTGGATATTCATCTTGATACAAAACTTTTAAAGATTTCGAAAAATGATGATTACTATACTGTTTTAACAAATAAAGGTGAATTCAGATCGACAGTAGTCGTTATAGCCGCGGGAGGTCACAGTCTGATGATTGCCAAATCACTTGGGATATGGGAAAAACCTGTCCCTTTTATCTATGGCAGGAAGTTTCTATACGGCTCCTAAAGTGCTTAACGGTAAAGTATACACGATCCAGGTAGCCAAAACTTCCTTTTGCTGCAATTCATGGAGATCCGGAGGTACACAGTGAACAGATAACCAGATTTGGTCCTACTGCAAAACCAATATTCGAGCTGGAAAGACATAACTATGTCTACCTTCTCCGAGTACTGGAAAACTTTTGGATTTGGGATTGCGTCCAATACTTAGTCTTCTTAATATTATTTCGGACAGGACTCTCTTCAAGCTACATTTTCGTCAATTTTCTTTATGATTTGCCATTTATAGGTAAACGTCTGTTTATCAGAGCAAGTAAGAAAAATTGTGCCTTCACTTAAATTGAATGAACTTCGATATGCCAGAGGAATTGGAGGTACGAGACCGCAAATCGTTAATAATACTACCAGAAAACTCGAAATGGGTGAGGCAAAACTATCGGGTGATAAAATTATTTTTAATATAACTCCTTCGCCGGGCGCTTCTACATGTCTGGGAAATGCCTACTCAGACACTTCCCGGATCATTGACTTTCTGGATAATAAGTATAAATTCAATAAAGAGGCTTTTGAGAAAGACCTGATGTAGCGCTTGAAGTCAGTATCTTAAAAATCAATCATTGCTTTCATTACTCCATCCTGGTAACCTGCTACAAGGTCAAAAGCTTCTTTTGCTCTGGCGAACGGGAATCGGTGTGTAACCATATTATCGATAACAATTGATCTGTTTTTCATCATTTCCAGTGCCTCTTCAACGCAATCGACCTGCCTTCTTATAAACTGCAGAGATATTTCCCTCCGTCGGGTATTTTCAACGTCCAATGACCATCTGTCAAATTCAGGGATACCAACTACAATCAGTTTTCCTCCGGGTTTCAGCAAATCTATTGCCTCATCAAATGCTTCCTGCTTGCCACAGCATTCAAAAGCGAGATCGAGTCCCAATGGTTCTGACTCCATGATTTTCTCAACAATATTTTCTCTTAAAGGATTTGCCATGAAGAATGCACCCTCTTTGCCTGCAATTGACAACCTTTCCTTAATCAGATCTGTAACGTAAATTTTACCAGCGTTTTGTCTTTTTGAAGCGAGCATCACACTCATGCCTATTGGACCATAACCGAATATACCAATACTAAGACCTTTAACTCCACCGGATTTTTTTACTGCATAGATTCCGATAGCAAGTGGTTCAGAGACTGAACCATTATCAGGGGTCAGATTCCCGGTGAGCGGGAAACAGCTTTCTTCAGGCATCACAATGTATTCCTTCAGACAGCCTTCTGCCTGACCCGGACATCCCAGAAAACGCAGTTTACGGCAGGTGTGATGTCTTCCGGCAAGGCATTGGTCACATTCCCGGCAAGGCATAGCCGGTTCGATAGCAATCTGATCGCCCGGCCTGACCTGTTTTACGGATTTTCCGGTTTCTACAACAACTCCTGCACCTTCATGTCCCACGGTAAAAGGGTATTGTACTTTTTGAGAGCCTATCTGACCCTGAGTATAATAGTGTATATCCGATCCACAGATTCCAACAACTGACAATTTTATTTTTACATCATTGGATTTTACCAGTACTGGTTCAGGAATCTCTTTCATTTCCATCTGCCTGATCCCGGTAAGCATCATAGCCTTCATGATTTCCTTATTTCTATATTCACAACAAATATAGAAATAAGTAAGTGCATTCTTTTCGTATTTGAACCATTGTGCCAAAATTGAATTTCATTAAATTTTTTTACCGTATAGCTGATAGAGTTAAAATTTGTAAATTCACCACATTACTTAATGCAATCACTCTTTCATATGAGAAGAATATATGGCATAGGCGAAACAGTACTTGACATTATTTTTAAAGATGGTCAGCCACGTGCTGCGAAGGCGGGAGGGTCAGTTCTCAATAGTGTTGTATCATTGGGTCGTATGGATCTGCCAGTCTCATTTATTAGTGAATACGGACAGGATGATGTAGGCGGTTTAATTGACAATTTCCTGAAAGACAATGGTGTTGATACATCATGTGTACATCGTTTCGTAGATGGAAGTACGTCTCTCGCACTGGCATTTCTTAATGAAAAGAACGATGCACGCTACTCTTTTTATAAAGAGTTTCCAAAAAAACGACTTGATATTGATTTTCCTGTTATTGAAAATGATGACATAATTTTATGTGGTTCTTTCTATGCTATCTGGCCTGAGATCAGGGAGAAGTTCATAAAATTCATTATTTCTGCAAAAGATAATGGTGCGTTGATATTATATGATCCCAATTTCCGCAAGACCCATCTGTCTGAACTGGATATTCTTAAACCTTTGATTATCGAAAATATGAAGATGGCGAGCCTGCTAAGGGTTTCTGATGAGGATTTCAGAAATATATTCGGTGCGGAAAATATTGATGAGGCATGGGAAATAACTAAAGGATATTGTAAATGCCTGGTTTACACGGTGAATGTTGAAGGCGTTTACGTAAGGACAAAAACTTTTTCAGGGAAATTTCCTGTGCATAAAATCACTCCTGTCAGTACCATTGGTGCAGGTGATAATTTTAATGCCGGAATGCTGACTGCTATTTTTAGTAATAATTTTACGAGGGAACAACTTGAAAACATCGGAGAGAAGGAGTGGTCAAAAATAATTACAACAGCTGTTGAGTTTGCGACTCATGTATGTCTTAGTTACGAAAATTATATTTCAAAAGATTTCGCCAAAGAATTGAAGAGCAGATAGGCCCTTTAACCTTAGTGGTTCTATATGAATGTCGATGTGGTACTCCGTGTTACTTCTTATTTAGTTGTTACACAGAGAGACACAGAGAAGACACAGAGTAGCACAGAGAAAAAATCAAAAAAGAGTTTAGATTGGTTTAGCATTGGCAAGAAGATACTTTTCTGCTTCAAGTGACCAGATATAATCATTTCCTTCAACAATTTCGTGAAGTCTTGCATAAAACTTATCCTTTTTTCCAAAATCACCTAGTCTGTAAAGTGCCACAAGAGGCATAGATATATTTGTGTAAATCAGTTTTTTACCTCCAGAGATCTGAGGCAGGTTCAGAGTAGTGTCAACCACCGAGTCGAGTCCTCCGACATGAGTGATCATAATAGCCGGATTAATCATTCCTGCACTCATCAGGTCTAACGATTCCCTCATGTCTTCAGTATTGCCGCCTGATGTTCCTACTAAATGTGTGAAAGCGTAATGAACATTATAAAAATTAAAATCAGCTTTAAATTCGGGATTTGTGGGACCCGCGAAAAAATTAAGACATCCGTCTGAGGCCAGAATTGAGTCACCCTGTTCGATTACAGACTTGACAGGCGTAAAGACAAAAACATCGTCAAATCCTTTTCCTCCGGTAAAATCGCGTAGAAACTTTACCGGATCATTCATTTTACCTGCATTGACATATAATAACTGAACCCCTTCTTTTTCAGCATGCTCCGGTGAAAAAATGCAGGATGCTCTCGATAACCGGGTATCGTCTATGTCAGTAACGACAAGCAGAGCCGGTTTTCTTTCCTGATGCAATGCATAATCAATAGCTCCCAGGCCCATTGGACCGGCACCGGCAAGAATAGCCATCTTTCCCCCCTTTCGGATTCCCATATTATGCACATAGGTTCCGGGAGGTATATGATAACTTGCATGAAATGCCCCAATGATACATGACATCGGTTCTGATAGTGAAGCAGGGAAAAAGGCATCTCCATCATACGATAAAAGACAATCTGCCTCCATTATAATCGAGGGGATAATAATATATGTTGCGTCGCCACCAATGTACCGGTAAGAATAACCAGGCGCGTTTAGGGTTCCCATCCGGTTCATTGCTGGCTGAATTGAAAACTTCTGTCCGGCTTTGAATCTATGCTGCCATTTTTTTCCGACTTCAATGATTATCCCGGCGAACTCGTGGCCAATTATTGTAGGATTAATATGTATATCATCAGGAACTCTTTTGTGATCGGCCCCCTGCAAGGCAGCCTTATATGTCGACATACATATGCTGTCGGAGACTACCTGGGCCAGTATCTCATCATCTTTCAAACCAGGAAGATCAAATTCTTCCAGTCTGAGATCTTTCTTCCCGTATATTCTTACTGCCTTCGTCTTCATTTTTTTCTTATATTTTTACTACGGAGTTCACGGAGTTTCACGGTATTAAATCCCCCTCTGAGGGGCATGGGGGTGTTCAGTTCTAACCAAGCATAACAAGTCCGCCGGTTACCGGAACAGCTTGTCCTGTTTCATATTCCTGATCAATTATGTAAAGAAGTGCTTTCATAATGTCTTGCAGTTTACATCCTCTCTTTAAAGGCACCTTATCCTCAAAGAATTTTCTTACATCCTCAATATTTTTTGCACCAGGGACTTTCCCGGTTTTCAGATACTGGATAAACAGTCCGCTGTGTGGGTCAGACCATAGCGGACCTTCATAAAAATCACCCGGACAAATTGAGTTTACCTTGATTCTGAAAGGAGCAAGTTCTATCGCAAAAGACTGAGTAAGACCAATGCCTCCGAATTTTGCACCGGAATATGCAAAATTACGGTTGCTACCTCTGAGCCCCGATTTTGAATTAATCTGAATTATATCTGTGAAATAGCCAGGCTTTTCTGCATTCTGAAGTTTCATAACTTCAGAAGCATATTTTGCACAATGAAAATATCCGTTGTAGTTAACTTCTGTACTTTTGGAAAATGTCTCCGGGTCCATCTCCTCAAGTCCGCCTGCATTAAAAACACCTGCATTGCTAATAATACTGTCGAGTCCGCCAAACTCCCTGACTGTACCAACGATCAGATCCCTTACTGAAGCAGGGTCTGATACATCTGTCCTAATAAAGACTGCCTTACTCTTTGATTTTATGGATGACAATTTATCAATGAATGTGTTTCCAGCCTCCTCATTCAGGTCAGCTATAACAATATTCATGTTCAGCAGGAATAATGATTCTGCTATTCCTGCCCCAAAGCCCTGGGCACCACCAGTTACTATAGCAATTTTGTTTTTCAGTTTGTTCCCTGAATCTGAGGAGTTTATAACTTTTCGTCTGTTGTTCTCAACTTCCAATTTGTCAATAAATGCCACCTGTTCAGGAATCAGGAATTTAATACCTCCGCATTGCGAAGCATAGTAGCTTATTTTTATCAGGTCTTCATAAACATCGAGACATTCTTCAGCATCGGAGTAACTTTCGGAAAAGGCAAATACTCCCATGTCCTTAATAATTATAATCCTGGGCAAATAACCATATTCACTTATAAAATGTGGTAACTGGTAACGTAAAGAATCGAGGATTTTTTCAGCCGTTGAAGATTGTTCAATATACAGGTATCTTGTTTTACAATACACAATAATATCGGGGGTTAGTGGCAAAGATATTTTATGAAACTCCTGTTGATTATGATAAAAATTAGCGATCAGAGAGTTATGACGAAATCTTACTATGCCGGGTTGTTCTCCTGCTAACAGTATCCGGATTGTTGGCAGAACTTTATGAAGTATTTGATTATATGGTAATGGTGTGATATCAGAAATGGGAGGTATTTGTTCTTTAATTTTTAGAATTATACCGTCATATAATCTTTTTATCTCTTCAGTTGTATCGGCACCGACTATTGAGCCATGATTTTCAAGAAATATTATCTGTGGATCGTGTGAGAACTTCTCGCGATATAGAAATATCTCCGACTCAAGCTTCCTGAAAAGAGTATATCCGGGATCGGTATAGGGCACAAAAAGAACGCTTTCTCCAAATAGTTTCTGAGTCAGGTTCCTGGCATTTCTGCTGCAGAGCAGACCGTTGATCAGGGTAGGATGGAGGTGCACAATATATTTATAATGGATGATTTCATGCATGGATGTTTCAACGGATGGTCTCTTGTTGTTTCCCTGATCAAGAATACTCCTGAACATATCTTCTTTAACCTGTTCTTCCCTGACTAGAGGATCCTCTGAATAAATATTTGTGGATATAGTCTGAAGCTTCTGTCTGTCTAAAGCAACCAATCCATCTTCGTTCAGAAGGGCAAGAGACTGTCCGCTAACTTTGATCCAGATTGTGAAATCGTCTTTGAAAGAGGTGTTACCCCCTCCGGCAATCACAAAGTCTCTATTCTTTCCGTAGTACTTTGAAATCTCAATCAGTTCAATTATTTCCGGTTTCATATTGATTTTTATTACCAGTTAAGCGCTTTTTCAGGAACATTCAATAAAGAATCACATATCCAATCTGCTTCCTTCAATAATTCAGCATCAAATGATGTAGTAACGGCAAGACATCTGCATCCGGCAGCTTTGCCCGCCTCTATTCCACTAACAGCATCTTCAACAACGAGACATTCCATGGGATTAATCCCCAAACTTTTGGCAGCCTGGAGGTAAATTTCAGGAGAAGGTTTTTTATTCTTAATATCAAGTCCGGTAATTATTGAATGAAAAGAATCAAGTGATAATCCTATCTCCTTAAGATTTATTTCCATTTTTATCCTGTCAGCACTTGTTGCCAGAGCCAGCTTAAATCTTTTTTTCCTGCATTCTGAAATAAATTCATGGGCTCCGGGTAGTGGTGATAATTTACCAATGACTATTGTTCTGTATATTTCGTATGTTCTTGCCTTGACTTGTTCAATATTAATTTTGATCCCATATTTCTCAGCCACTCCGCCGATATATCTGTTTTCGCCCATACCAACAAACGGCCGGAAATCTTCAGGTAACACCCTTAAACCAAGTTCACTGAACATAATTATTGCAGCCTTGCTTATAAAATGTTCGGAATCTACCAGGACTCCATCCATATCGAAAAGAACACCTTTTATCATCTGAACAATCTTTCTAATTCGAGTATTCTGGCTTTGTCAAGAGGTTTCTTTTTTCCTGTCATTTCAGTCAGAAGAGTCATCTTTGCAGCATTTTCCAGTACTTCAATTTTATCAAATGCCTGCAAAAGATTAGAACCTGTTGTGAGGATTCCATGATTTTCCAGTAATAGAATATCTGATTTCAGAATGTTTTCAGCAGCAACCTCAGCCAATGCGGCAGAACCCATAACAGCATACCGTACGAATAGAGGATCACCGAGTCTGGCTTTGGCTTCTGCGGTAAGGTTAGTATTAATTTTTGATTTAATAGCAGTGAAGAGGGAAGCGAAAACAGGATGAGCATGAACGATAGCTGATACCTCCTTTTTCCTTCTATAAATAGCAAGATGCATCGCAGTTTCAATTGAAGGTTTGAGGTGGTTTGTGAGGTTTTCACCCACAATACTGACAATGCCAACTTCTTTCCACTTCATTCTGCCTTTATCAGTTGCCGAAGGTGTTATCAGAATAAGTTCATCAGACAAACGCAGGCTAATGTTTCCGCCTGAAGTGGTTGTCAGTCCGTGTTTGTAGAGTCGCCTCATGAAGCGTGCCACTTCCTTTCGCTCCGATTTGTATTTATCTTTGATTTCCATAGGACAATCTAGCTGACCAGATCAATTATACCGTTAAGTATATACCGGGGACGGTAAGGGAACTGGTCTATTCCATTACGGTCGGTTATACCGCTCAGAACAAGCAGAGTGTCAATTTCCGATTCCAGACCACACCTCACATCAGTATCCATCCTGTCGCCAATCACTATTGCATCTTCTCTTTTTACTCCAAGTCGTTTAAGAGCGCTCCTCATCATAAGCGGATTGGGCTTGCCAACGTAATAAGCTTTCTTCCCGGCTGCAATCTCTATCGGTGCAACAAGAGCCTTTGTTGATGGTGTAATACCTACTTCGACCGGACTGCTGATATCGGAATTGGTTCCAATCAGTTTTGCTCCTCTGATCACAAGATTTACAGCCAGTTCAATCTTTTCAAAATTATAACTGTGAGTCTCGCCTACGACGACATAATCGGGATTGACATTATTTACACTGTATCCAACACTGTATAAAGCATGAATGAGACCTGCATCACCAATGATATATGCGCTTCCGTTGGGTTTCTGATTTGAAAGGAAACTGGCGGTAGCCAGCGCACTTGTATAAAAATGCTCTTCACCAACGTCAATACCCAGCCTCTTCAACTTTTCATGGAGCTCTTTAGGAGTTCTTTCACTGGAGTTTGTCAGGAACAGGTATTTTTTACCCGACGCTTCCAGCCAGAGCAAAAAATCGGTTACTCCGGGAAGAAGCCTGTTCCCATGGTAGATTACTCCATCCATGTCGATTATATAACCTGATTTGCTTTTTATATTCTCTACTACATTTTCCATACTTTGTAAATTTTCATTCAAAGATACCTATGATTTATCAAGCTTTTTTATCCATGAAATTACTTTGCAATTACAACTCTGGCTGTATCAGGCAAACCATAGTTACCGGTCAGAACGAACCTGTCAGATGGCAGGATTTGGGGCTTTATTATTTCCACCTCATCATTATTCTCAAACCCTTTACTCACAATTATCTTAACAGCTGTGCTATCATTCACTAATTTCATTACCCAGAACTCGGTCTGGGTTTCATTACCTAATACAGCTTGTTTTGGCAGAACCGAAGCTTTATCATTTGTTGATTTAACAAGTTTAACAGTTGCGATCATATTTCCGGGAAGCCGGTCTGTAGCTGATGGTTTAACAATATATCTTATTGTTTGTGACTGGATATCCATCTCCGGCAATTTTCCTGTTATTATTCCCCTTATCTGCCGGTTATCGGGAAGAAGGATATTGCATATCCTGTTTGTTTCAATGTACTTCTCAAGCTCGAAAGGAACTGCAAGGATAAATACCAGGCTGCTCTGCTCAGAAACAACGGCTAGTTCATCACCTTCCTGCACAAAATCACCTTTTTGGTAAGAGATAGTATTAATTACTCCCTCCTTGGGAGAGGTGATGTTTATAAGTCCTTTGATATTTAAACTGGTATCCGTCTGGGCGGTTTTGTTAAGTACCATTGCTTCCCGTGTCCTGACAGTAAAAAGTAATTGACCGGTGGTAATAAATTCACCCGGACTAATCAATATTTTCTCGATAGTACCAGTTATAGTGGACCTGATAATACTTTTATTCATAAAGGTCGCGACGGCAGATAATCCTACTGTTGAAGTGACCGATTTGAACTCAGCCGGTACTATAGTGACAGGAGTTTTGACAGCACCTGGCTCTTCTGCTCTTTGAGCCGTATGACGACATGATAGTAATAGCATCAATGCTCCTGTAATCAGGAACAAAAATAAATTAGTTCTAAGATATTTTATCATCAGAATATATTTTATCGGGTCAGGACATAATTCAATTCATTTATAACCTGTTCTTTCCGGATTTTGATCAGGTTTACATTTCTGCTTGTTGTTTTGAAATTCTTGATGGCATTAATATAGTCAGTCATTTGGATGTTTCCTGCCTCAAGTTGATCCTTAAGAGTGTTAACGAGTTGTTCGGATGTTTCAAGTTGCATTTCTATTTGAGCGGACATTTCATTCAATGCCTTCAGATCGAGGTTAAGTTGTTGAATCTGTTGGAAATATTGTTTGTAATAGGTGCTCTTATACGCCTGCCTTGTGTTTTCATTAAAATCAAGTTTCTGTTTCTGGATACCTCTCTGTTTTCCGTCGTAAACGGGAATGTTAAGACTTAATCCGACACTATATCCAAAATTTCTATAAAAATTCAGGGGATGGCTTGTAAGGAACCCGGCATCTGCAAACCAGTTGACTTTTGGTTTATACCGGATATCAATTGCTGCTTTCTCGTTTTCGATCCTGATACTGTCAATTTTATACTGAAAATAGGTTGGAGATTTTGTAATGTCGGCTGTACCTTTGACCTCGATCTTTGGATCATCCAGTTCATACAAAACGGAATCAATTATTCCACATAGCTGACTTAGAAGCATCAGATCTTTTCTGTACTGACTCTTAACCTGACTGACAAGGATTTGCTGGGTCTGGGTCTCAACCAGCAGTGATAGATAATCAGTCTGTCGGGCGATACCATTTTTTACAAACTGTTTTACGATTTCGTTTTCCTTTAATAACAGTTCAAGGAAGTTTCTGTTGAATAAAAAGTCGGAGTAATCGGAAAATGCTGAGAGATACTGATCTGTAATGAGTTTATTCAATTCATTGACTGAGATCCTTGTTGAATTATTAAACGATCTTTTTTGCAGGTCAACCCCTTCGTATTTATTATTTAACTCTTTCCTGTTGAAGACAGACTGTGAGACTCCCATAACTGCCGTATAATTTCCACCGTCAGTGATGACCTCGTCGTATCCGAAATTATGATAAAAAGGGGAGTATTGAAGTTGTGACCTGGCTTCGACCAGAGGCTTTTTAGCAGCCCTTATAAGAAGACTATCGGAAATCGCCGAACTTATCTGGTTCCTGTAATCATTTAATAGTGGACTATTCTGTATCGCCAGGGTTAAATAGAAGTCCAGATTCCGTGTTTGGTTATATACAACCAGACTAAAACCGGAAAGAAAAAGGGAAAGAAAAAACCTTCTTAACATAGTTTCAATTATCTGGAATTATAGTATTGCAATTTAATTAAAATCAGAATTAAAAGTGAAAAATGACTCTGATGAATATTGCTATGCGGTTTCTTTTCTAATTAGACAACTCAAACTCCATATTTGTTCAGGTTTTTACCAAAGATCGGCAGCTGGTTGATTTTTGATTTTGAAATCATTAAAAAAAGGCTGTACATTTCTGTTACAGCCTCGTTTGTATTAGTTTGAGTAAGATTAATCTACTCTTTTAACCTTTATGGCAACAGGACCCTTCTCTCTCTGTTCGACTTCAAACTCTACTGCCTGACCTGCCTCAAGTTCGGTATGGGATTCCTCTAAACCTGAACGGTGGATAAAGATATCCTTATCATCTTCTGTCTGAAGGAATCCATAACCTTTTACTCTGTCATACCATTTAACAGTACCTTTCATAGTTTTAGAATTTTTGTTACCTACCTGTAGTTATCTCTTCTGTTTCCACCACCGCTGCCACCTCTGCGGTCGTTATCACCACCTCTGAAATTACTTCTTCTGTCAGTTCTTTCAATGGATTCATTCACGATAATGTTTCTGCCACTAACTTCAGCTCCATTTAATTCCTCGATAGCTTTTTTAGCTTCAGCATCATTCGGCATCTCAACGAAACCAAATCCTTTGCTTTTCCCAGAGTATTTGTCAATAATGATTTTTGCGGATGTTACTTCGCCATACTCTTCAAAGATTTCTTTTAATTCTGCTTCACTCATTTTAAAATGAAGACTTCCTACGTAAATGTTCATAGTTCAATTATTAAAGTATTTATAAAACAGGGACAAAGGTCATATTTATTTTTGAAAACAAAAAATAAATATTCATAATATATTGTATTTTAATAGCTTTTTGAAATTAATCGCTTTTTTCACTCCCAATTATTTACATATGTATCTGTAAGAACAGATCTGCTGATTTAAACATATTGGGTTAGTATTTTGTTCGCTTGAATCTGATTTTTTCCTCCGGAGTCATTTTTGGCATGAATGGGAATAATCTATTCCTTTAGCCCTTCCTGTTCCTGATGTAAATATGTTTGATATGGTTTTGTCCGGATTCTCTTTCATCAATTTCAAAATCAAATGATCGGATCAGTGGGGTCAGTTTTGGGAAACCGAAATTCCTGGGATCAAAATCAGGTTGTTTCTTAAGTATAAGGTTTCCTACATCACCAAGATACGCCCACCCGTTTTCATCAGCCAGATCTGTTATAGATGAGGCTATAAGCCGTTTTACAATACCTGATGGCGTATGAATGAGAGGGTCTTCTTTCTTCTTCTTTTTCACAACTGGTTTTCCCTTTCTTCTGATCTCGGGTACACTCTCCTGTGTAGCTGCAGATGATGTTATTATTTCCAGGTAGATAAATTTATCGCAGGCTACAATAAAAGGGTATGGCGTTTTTCTTTCGCCAATCCCTATAACCTTCATCCCTGCTTCTCTCAACCTGGTCGCAAGTCTGGTAAAATCACTGTCGCTTGATACAATACAAAAGCCATCAACTTTGCCCGAATAAAGAATATCCATCCCGTCAATAATCAAAGCAGAATCAGTTGAATTTTTGCCTTTTGTGTAACTGTATTGCTGAATGGGTGTTATGGCATTTTCGAGGAGGACTGATTTCCAACCTGAAATTGTCGGTTTTGTCCAGTCTCCATAGATCCTCTTGAAAGTTGGAGTTCCGTACTTGGCTATCTCTTCAAGCATTCCTTTTACGTTGCTGTATGGAATATTATCAGCATCTATCAGAACAGCCAGCCGTAAATCATTTAATGTTTGCATAATTCATGCTTTGTTAACTGATTGCAAGTTAACACTTTTTTCCTGACATCTCTTTAATATCAAGCTGAAGAATAGTCGTCTTTTCAAGGACTTTCTCATCATATAAATGATCCCCATTGCCTCCATAATGGTTCATAATACATTGTAATCCTCTTTTCTTTGCTTCCGTTTCAGTGATAACCGTAATATTCCCATACCCCACAACACTTCTGTATTTCATTCCCCAGTCACATCCTTTTTCTCCCTCATATAACTTATGATCAGTATCCATCTCAAAACAGACATAGTTATTTTTCCTTATCATCTCCAGTTTTCTCCCTGCATTTGCACAATGAAAAAATAGCCTTTGTCCGGGAAAATCAGTATAGCCAAAATTCATTGTAACAATATATGGGATATCTCCATTGGCAAAAGCTATCCTGCATACATCGGCTTTCCTGATTATTTCTTCCACTTACTTCGCTACATTCTTTGTCAGTTCTTCTCATTTCATTTGTTTTAATATTCTGATTCGCTCATATACAGGACACTCAGGACTGTGAGCACCTGGCAGATAACCGGTACTCATAAGAAATTCATTAACAATTTCACCTCCGGTGAACTTAAAGGTTTTTTTGAATAGTTTTGTCCATTCTTCAAGAGAGTTCATTTCTTCCGAGTGAACCTCCAGCCATTTTCTGAATGAGCCGGTTTCATTTCTTATTTTAAGAATGATCTTTGCATTTTCAATAGCAGCATTTATTTTCAATCTGTTCCTTATAATTCCGGGATCATTCATAAGACGTTGAAATTCTTTTTCACCATAACCTGCAACCTTATCAATATTATAGTTATCAAATGCTTTACGGAAATTATGCTGCTTTTTCAGGATCAGTATCCAGTTGAGACCTGCCTGGTTAATTTCGAACATCAGTCTTTCAAAAAGTTCATCATCATTTTCAATTGGAAATCCATAATGATTATCGTGGTATTCCTTATGAAGTGAGAGTTGATCTCCGGTAATTGTAGTTAATATATTCGCAATATGTCATATCTTGATTTTATTGTCAAATTAATACCTGATTTGTTTATTGATTACTCGAAAAATATTCAATAAAAATAAAGAATTTTGTTAACTTTGCTTCCATCCTTAAAAAAGGGATTATTAAAACTAATCAAAACCAATTGATATGGGAAAAGGTGATAAAAAAACAAGAAGAGGCAAAATTATACTTGGCTCTTATGGTGTAAGACGTCCGCGGAAAAAGAAGGACAAACCGGAAATTAAATCTGTTAAACAGATTGAAGTAAAGGAACCAAAAGATAAGAAGCCTTTAAAAGAGAAAAAAGAAGTAAAAGAAGTAAAAGAGGTAAAAGAGGCAAAAGAGGTAAAAGAAGTTAAGGAAGTCAAAGATCTCAAAGAGACTAAGCCTGTTGTGGAGCCAAAAGAAACAAAAGTCGTAAAGGAAAAAGCTGAAACAAAGGCACCTAAAGCGGCTAAAGAAAAAAAGGAAGTAAAAGAGGAGAAGACAGAAAAGGCACCTAAAGCAACAAAAGAGAAGAAGAGCTAAATTATTGAATGGAAATATATTTTGAAGGGATTATTCTCAGACCATGGTCAATAATGTTGAACCTTCGCAGACAATATCGCATCACGGCGAGCTCTTGAAAAGGCGGGTTTTAAACGTGAAGCCACTCTAAAGAACTATGTCATAAAAAACGGGATTATTAAGGATAGTTGTATCTATTCTGTTCTGAGAGAAGACTTTAAGTATAATATCCTTTAACTAAACCGAAATTTATTTTTCCCGCAGATTGCGCAGATTTACGCTGATTTTTCCTATTCAGATCTGCGAAAATCAGCGAGATCAGCGGGAAATGGATTAGTCACCTTCTCACAATCAGCCACTTATAATCTTCAGGATCTATAACAGCATTAATGATTATCGGTTCATTTACTGAAAGTGCTTCAATAATAGCTTTTCTCATGCTTTCATGGAATCGGCTCTTAAAACTTTTATACCCAGGAATATATCAGAACCAAAAAGATCACGACTGATAAAGAAGCGTGCCATATGCAGGAAGCTCTTTCCATGATTGTTTTACTTTGATAAGGTTCAGTTCCCCGTCAGAGAATACTACGACAATAACAGGCAGGTTGTATCTTCTCATAGTGACCATTTCTCCGGCCATCATCAGGAAACCACCGTCACCGGTAATGCAGACGACTGTTGACTCAGGATTATTAATCTGAGCAGCCATGGCAGCAGGTATCCCGAAACCCATTGCTGACCAGCCGTTTGTCATAATTAGTTTCCCTTTATCGCGAGTATTCCAGAATTGTCCTATAAGATGAAGATGAGAACCAACATCTGAAGTAAGTATGGAATCTTCCGGTAATTCGTCCTGAAGAACCTTCAGAGCAGCAGCGGGTCCGAAATGGCTTGTAAATCCATTAAAAACCGAGATCATCTCATCCCGGATCCCCTTAATAGACTTTCTCTTCAAATACCAGTGAGCCGGCATCCAGATTTTTAAGCATATCAAACCACTCCTTCAGGCGGACCAATAAACTGGGTAATCATGCCGTTTGCAGGCATGTCTGTTTCCTTTATATCGAAATGAAGCAAGAGGAACATCCGGCATCCATGCTTCGTAATTAAATTCAACAGGATCATAACCAATTCCGATCACCAAGATCAGTCTTTTCATAAATATCTTCGAGATAATCGCTTAGTGAATGGAATAAGACACCCGCATAGCAGGGATGATCAACAGGGATTAATCCTTTTGCCATCGGTGTCAGAACGACCGGCATTTTGCATATATCAAGAAACGACAATAACTTATCCTTCAGGACGAGACGTGCAGCCGTAAGTCCTATTGCCATCAGTGGCCTTCTCGAATTCTCAAGTAATGAGATTATTTTTTGAATGTTATTCTGGTAATAGTGACTCTCGGTCATGTAGACCGCCGGAGGAATTGTATTTATCTCAATATCAGAAATATCAGATGGGAGTCCGATATGGATGGGACCAGGGTAAGACTCTAAGCACATCCTTAATGCCGTTTGCATGACCTCCTTCACATTTTCTGAATTCAGCCTGAATGTCGCTTTTGTCAAAGGCTCAAAAAGCTTCTGATGATTTATATTCATCTGGGTAGTCCGGTTAAGCATGATATCGCTCATTTCGCTGGTAAACACAATAACCGGAGATCTGTCAAGCAATGCGCTTCCAACGCCTGTGGCAATATTGGTTGCTCCGGGTCCGAATGTTGCGTGACAGATACCCGGGTTACCTGTCAACCTGCCGGTTACATCTGCCATAATACCAGCTGAAGCTTCATTTGATGTTAGTATAAATTCTATTCCGGCACCTTTAAATGCTTCAAGATAGGGGATGGAAGGACCACCCGGTATGCCGAATACATATCTGACTCCGTGATTAAACAGCTGATTCGCAATATATTCTGCAATAGTCATTTTTAATATGTTGAATAACAGACAAAACTATTAAATATTATGAAGTCTTCATATTAAAATTAAATCCAAATTCTGCTACTTTTATATGCATATATTTTTCTGATATTTGAACCAAATATTCTTTGATTGAACAGTAGGGGGAACACTATTTTGTGGGCAATTGTTGCCTGTTTGCTATGGTCAACTGCCTACGCAGGTATTAAAATCGGACTTCAATTTGATACTCCGTTTCACTTTGCGGGTATCAGGTTTATCATTTCCGGATTAATGATACTTCCCTTTACAGTAAGGCCCACAGTCTATCTTGCCATGATAAGGAACAACTGGAAAGTGGTTGCCTGGGTAACAATTCTGCAGATTGTAGTTAATTATTCGCTTTTCTACCAGGGTCTGAATCTTGTACCTGGCGCTTTGGGAGCAGTTGTTTATGGAGCGCAGCCACTTATTATTGCATTAGTTGCAGCCGTTTTACATAAAGATGACAAGCTGACCCGGACTAAAATCATTACTATCATCTTTGGGCTCTCAGGGGTTATACTTATCAGCGTGGGGCGACAGGCTTTCAGGTTGGGTACCGGACTTGAAATTCTGGGTGTACTGATGTTACTTACAGGAAATATTGCAACAGCAGGCAGTAATGTTATAATATCACTTAAGAGCAAAGAGATTAACCCATTTGTTCTGAGTTCATCTTCTCTTTTCCTTGGAGGAGTAATACTATATCTGGTTTCAATTCCAACAGAGATAAGACATGAAGGGCCATTACCAGTGAAATACTGGATGATATTACTCTGGCTGAGTTTCATGGCAGCAAGTGCATTTTCAATCTGGTACCGGCTGCTTCAGCGCCCCGGAGTAAAAGTTTCGGAACTCAATTTATGGAAATTTATCAATCCGGTTACCGGGGCAGTTTTAAGCTGGCTTCTCATTCCGGGTGAATACCCTGAATTGCTTACAATATTGGGAATAGTTATCATTACATTTTCCCTGATAATATATTACCGGAATACAAAAGAAACTGTTTAATATAGAACTTAGGAATTATCCATGTTAAAAAGAATCATTTCCTTCAGTTATTATGCATTATTCTGGCTGGTATTTTTCTTCTTTGCCAGATTGTTTTTCATATTCTTCCAATTTCAATCTTCGTTTCAAAACAGCATCAGCGGGCTTTTTGGAACTTTCTGGCATGGTGTAAAACTTGATATTTCAACAATCGGATATTATCTTCTGGTACCATTACTGGTTGCTTTGCCAGGTATGTTTTTCAGCGGAAACTGGTATAGAATATTTATCAGGTTGTACACCTGGATTCTGATAATTTTTTCAACATTAATAATAGTGGCAGATGCTAATCTATATTCCTACTGGGGATTCAGGATGGATTATACGCCGATGCTATATCTTAAAACACCTGAAGAGGCAATGGCTTCTGTAAGTTCATTAAAGATTATTATGTTTCTGACAACGATCCTACTTATAAGTATATTCTTTATATATTTATATAACAGACTAATAGACAGATTATTCACAAACTTTAAGAGAATACATAACCCGCTGCCAGGGCTTTTGTTTTTATTGATTCTCCTGGGTGCACTTATTATACCGATAAGAGGCGGATTCGGAGTAGCTCCTATTAATGCCGGATCGGTCTATTTTAGTGAAAAAATGTTCCTGAATCATACTGCTATAAATGCTGTCTGGAACGTTGGCTGCTCAGCATTTGCTCAAAATCCCGTAAAGAACCCATATGAGTTCGGAGAGCTCTCTACAGCAAAAAATGTTGTTGATACTCTGACTGTTAAAAAAGGATTGCCTGTGAAGGTACTAAACACTTCCAGACCTGATATCATGATAATTGTGCTGGAAAGCTTCAGCGGTTACCTTATTGGACCGCTTGGCGGTGACTCACTCGTTACTCCGAATTTTAACAGATATGTAAAGGAGGGTATCCTCTTTTCGGACTTTTATGCCTCAGGAACCAGAACTGACAAAGCTATGCCTGCCATACTTAATGGTTATCCTGCTCAGCCTGCCCAATCGATTATTAAGGAACCTAAAAAGAGCCAGTCGTTACCAAGCCTTGTCAGAACACTGATTGAGAACGGTTACAACAGCTCATTCTGGTATGGTGGCGAAATAAATTTTGCCAATTTTAATGCTTTCGTTATAAGCTCGGGATTTACTTCAATAATTACCAGGAATAATTTTAATCCGGAAAATTATAATTCCAAATGGGGAGTTCACGATCATATTCTATATAAGACTCTTGAGGACTCAATGAAAGTTGTCAAAGAACCCTTTTTTAAAGTTGTACTGACTCTTTCAAGTCATGAACCTTTCGATGTCCCGATGGAACCTTTTTTTACTGGCAAAGATGTCTTAACTCAATATAAGAACTCAGTGTATTATGCTGACAGGTCTCTTGGTGCTTACCTTGACTGGGCAAAAAGTACTGACTGGTGGAAGAATACTCTGATTATAATGGTAGCGGATCATGCGGCCCGGATTTCCGGTGATATTCCTAATTACAGCAAGACAGTCTTCAAAATTCCAATGCTTTGGGTTGGTGGAGCACTTGCCAAAAGAGGATTTCGGGTAGAGAAACTGGGAGGACAGGTCGATATTCCTGCTACATTATTAAATCAGCTTGGACTTACCGGGAACTTTCCTTTCTCCAAAGATCTGTTGTCAGATCGATCAAAATCATTTGCGTTTTATACCTACAATGAAGGTTTCGGATTTATAACCGACACCTCATCCGTCGCGTTTGATCTGAAAAGTAAAGAGGCCGCATTTAGCGACGGCAAAAGCCCTGATTATGCAGAGAGAGAGGGGAAAGCCTATCTTCAGGTTTTATTTGATGATTATATAAAAAGATGATTTTGTCTGACAAGAACCGGATTCCGAAGGCAGTAATTATGCTTGGTTTGGTGAGCCTGTTCACTGATGCTGCATCAGAGATGATCTATCCTCTGGTTCCGGTTTATGTTGCAGCTCTGGGATCAGGAGCAATCTTACTTGGAGTAATTGAAGGAGTTGCAGAAACAACGGCTTCTATGGTTAAACTGATCAGTGGAATCATCTCTGATAAGATTGGAAAGAGAAAGCTTCTTGTTTTAATCGGCTATTCAATATCATCATTGATACGACCGCTTACAGGTCTTGTAGCTTCAGCATGGCAGATCATTTTGGTGAGAATGTTTGACCGGGTGGGAAAAGGGATCAGGACTGCTCCGCGAGATGCATTAATAGCTTCTTCAGTTGATGAAAGTATCAGAGGAAGATCTTACGGTTTTGAACGTGCAATGGATAATGCCGGGGCAGTTGCAGGGCCTGTATTAGCTATTGTTACCCTTCTCATACTTTTCATTGGCTTCGGGATGAAGGATTCATTGTTAGCCTTACGATGGACATTTATTCTGGCAATAATCCCCGGGATTTTAGCAGTATTGACTATTATTTTTTTTGTAAAAGAATCTGTACCAAAAAATGGAATTGGCAAGCCTTTTAAATTTTCTTTAAAAAGTTTTGATAAAAACTTCAGGAATTATTTGCTTGTCATGGTTCTTTTTACCCTCGGCAATTCATCAGACGCTTTTTTACTTTTCAGGGTTGAGGAAGCTATTCATAATAGTGGAGCAGTTGTAAATCTCGTAAACAGTATAGCTCCTCTTCATAAAATGGTTTCAAATTTCGGCAACGAAGCTGCACAGTCAAAGGTTATCAATATCCTTTTTCTACCGTTAGTTTGGGCTTTTTACAATATAATTAAGGTAATTTTCTCAACTCCGCTGGGAAGTCTATCAGATAAAATAGGAAGGAAAATAGTTATCAATATCGGATGGGGGATCTATGCCTTCGTTTACATTTCTTTTGCCCTTCTCGTTTTCCTTTCTCCTAATCTTCAGATTATTGCCACATTTTTCCTGTTTGCTGTTTATGCTTTATTCTATGCTTTTACAGAAGGGACTGAAAAGGCTTTTGTAGCCGATCTTGTCAGTGATGAGAAAAGAGGTACTGCATTTGGGCTTTTCAATTTTTCGATCGGACTGGGGGCACTGCCGGCAAGCATTGTTTTTGGATTTCTATACAGCTATTTTGATAAGTTGATTCCCGGCTATGGAGGAACAGTTGCTTTTGGTTTTGGCGGAACAATTGCATTGATTTCAATGATCCTTCTCGCTGTAAAAATAAAAGAGCCTTCAAGAGGCTCATAATATGTGAAATTAATTCTCTGTGTAACTCTGTGTCTTCTCTGTGCAACTCAGTGTAACAAAAAAGAACTTACACAACTTGTCCCGCAAAGCGGGAGAGTGCCATAGAAAAGACACAGAGAACCACTGAGAGAAAGAATTATCTGCTATACTTCTTCTTTTTATCCTTCTTCCCGAATCGGCTGTCTCTTTTATAATCCCTCCCTTTGGTTTCCGATCTGCCCTGGCTTCTTCTATCAGGTCTCCTGTCTGACCACTTGGCAGGTCTTTTTCCTGAATATTCTCCCTGTCTGGGTTTGTCGGTTTTTTCCTGTGCAATTTCAACTGCTACTCTTCTGTCCATGAAAGTTGCATTACTTAATGCGCCGATGAGGTCATCAGCATAACCAGCTTCAACTTCAAAAAAGGAAAACGTCTTTAACAAATCGATCTTGCCGATAGGTACTTTTCTCCCCTTTGTATTAGAATTGACAAGTTCAATAAGTTGTTCGGGATAAAAGCCATCAGATTTACCAAGGTTAATAAATAGTCTGGTATAATTGCCCGGATATTCTGCATGTTTCCCTCTTCTTCCTGATCGTTCGAAACTGTTGTCCCGGTCGGGAACAGGATCAATGATATCTTCTCCGTTACGGTAATCATCAAGGAACCGGTCGAACTGTAGTGAAACAACTCTTTTTAGAAGTTCTTCCCTGTCAAGTCCTGCAAGTTTTTCCTTTATCTCGGGCAGGAATCTTTCAATTTCCTGATGTTCAGTTGCAACAGTCTCAAGTTTATTTAGCCAATGGAACAGCTGTTTTCCGCAGATCTCAGTTCCGGTAGGAATTGGAATTGCTTTGAAAGGTTTCTTAACCATTCGTTCAATCTGCTGAAGATTGTGCCTCTCTCTGAGATGAACAAGCGAAATAGAGATGCCGGTTTTTCCGGCTCTTCCTGTACGTCCGCTTCTGTGCGTATATACCTCTGTATCATCAGGAAGGCTGTAATTGATTACATGCGTAAGGTCATCAACATCAAGTCCGCGGGCAGCAACATCAGTAGCCACTAGCAGCTGGAGGTTTTTAATCCTGAATTTCTGCATAACGGCATCCCGTTGCATCTGCGACAGATCGCCATGAAGTGCATCAGCATTGTAACCATCATCGATCAGTTTTGACGCTACTTCCTGAGTCTCTTTACGGGTCCGGCAAAAAACGATGCCATAAATGTCAGGTTCAAAATCTGCAATGCGTTTGAGTACTTTGTACTTATCTTTTGCATGAATAAGGTAATAAGCATGACTTACATTTTCTGCAGAAGAGTTTTTCGTACCGATCGTTATTTCAACCGGACTGTTCATATATTTCCTGGCAATTGATGCAATTTCTGATGACATTGTTGCAGAGAACAGTAGGGTTCTTCTGCCTTCAGGAACTTCTTCAAGTATTTCGTTAATACTTTCAAGAAAGCCCATATTAAGCATCTCATCAGCTTCGTCGAGGATCACCGTTGTAACTGATGATAATCTTGCAGCTCCTCTGCCAATAAGGTCTATAAGTCTTCCGGGAGTGGCGACAATAATATGAACACCTTTTTTTAATCCTCTTATCTGGTTATCAATACTCGCTCCGCCATATACGGCAAGAATTTTTAGTTTACCGGTAAATTTTGCATAATCTGTAAGATCTCCTGTGATCTGCATACACAGTTCGCGGGTAGGGCAGAGAATAAGGGCCTGAGTATTGTTTATTTCTGTGTCAGTTGCCTGAACAAGTGGAAGTCCGAAGGCAGCAGTCTTACCTGTCCCGGTCTGCGCCAGAGCAATAATATCAACTTCACCTCCCAGCATAAGAGGAATAACTTTTTCCTGCACTGGCATAGGGCTCTCAAATCCAAGTTCCTGAATTGCTTTCAGGATACCGGGAGTGAATCCCATCTCTTCAAAATTTGTCATTATTATATTTTTGATGTGGTTTCGGGAGCGACGGATTTGTTATCCCGGCCGAAATGAACTCAAATGCAGACTGGGCAAAATGCCTAACAACGCTTCGTGGAAATCACTTTGTTAATTAGGCCGCAAAGATAATCAAATTATTCTAAATACAACATTATTAATAAGAACGGCGCAACGGCACAATGGCGCAACGGCGCAACGGCACAAAGGCTCAACGGCTAAAGTCGATATACTCTTTTTAACCCTTGCGCCTTTGAGCCTTTGCGCCTTTGAGCCAGTTTGTGTTTTATGATAATTTTTATTATAATTCATTAAATATTATAATGTTATATTACAAGTAATTACATAAATTTGTATTTATGGTTTCGGGACCGGTTAAAATATATTCGACTGAGAATACACCTCGTCTCAGGTATATAGCAGGCATTATCCTGGGAGATATTCTCGGCTTAAAATGGGAGGTAATTACAGATAAAAGGAAACTTGGGAAACATCCTGTAATTAACTATTCTTCTGATAATTTAGCAGGATCTTTTAAAATTATTCCGGATTCAGTTTTATTTGAAAAGGGAATCAGTCCGAAAGAGATAGTTATTAGTGAATGGAAAGGATTGCCTGTATTTTTTCAAACGGCTTCAGATTCCGATCTCCCCTTTGATGTCTTTGCAGCTTCCTTTTTTCTTGTCAGCCGGTATGAGGAATATCTTGATTATGAGCCTGATGAATATGGAAGATATCGATCAACCTTATCAGTTGCCTCCAGATATGGATTTCTTTATAAACCGATTATCGATTTATGGACGAAAGAGTTAGCAAAATCCTTCCTGAAAAGATTTCCTAATACAGTATTCAGACGTAATGAATATAGAGCTCTTTTAACTATTGATTCTGATGAACCATTTGCCTACCTGGGCAAAAATCTTTTCAGATCCATGGGAGGACTTTTACGTGATATTAAGAATAATAAGGGTCAGGCGGGAGAAAGATACAAGACCCTGGCCGGGGGAGAAAAAGACCCGTACGAGGTGTTCGATTATATTATTGAGAAAATTGAAACGAACAATACTGAAGCCAGGTTCTTCTTTCCTGTTGGGGATCATTCGAAATTTGACAAGAACCCTTCATGGAAAAACGATTTGTACAGGCAGCTGATTAAGAAAATAGCCGGAAGATATAAATCAGGACTTCATCCTTCCTTTAATGCGGCAGTAAGTTTATCACTTATTAACAATGAGGCTGCCCGCCTGAAAAATATTGTTGACGAAGATATTTTCAGGAGCCGTTTTCATTATATCAGATTATTTATGCCACAATCGTACCAGGATCTTCAGAAAGCAGGAATTACAGAGGACTATTCAATGGGATATCCTGAAGAACCCGGTTTCAGAGCAGGTATTGCCAGGCCATATTATTTCTATGATGTTATTTCAGACAAGTATACTAATCTGAAAGTTTTTCCTTTCCAGATAATGGATGTAACGTTATTCAATTATAAGAAACTAAGTCCGGAGGTATCCAGGGAAGTTATTTCAGAACTTATAAATGAGACAAAGAAAGTGGGGGGACTATTTATAAGTATCTGGCATAACACATCATTGCTCGATAATACGGAATGGCGATGCTGGAGAGAAGTTTTTGAATTTATGGTCAAAAATCAGACACCATGATAGTATACCATAAGAATAATGAGATTGACAGAGAACAATGGGATAATTGCATCAGGAACTCGCCCGGGGTTAGTCCGTATGCATATTCCTGGTTTCTCGATTTGATGGCACCGGGCTGGCAGGCACTTGTCGATGATGATTATGATTCCGTATTCCCGGTTCCAGGCTTCAACCGATTTGGGATACAATATATAGCAACTCCTGTCTTTCTTCAGCAGCTTGGTGCATTTTCACCGGATAAACCAGCCTCAGAAGCAATTGGCGAGTTCCTCGATTACATGCCTGATTGCTTTAAACTTATTGATTTGTGTGTGGGGCAGAAAATAGAGAACGGTGGATACAAAGTGACTGAAAAAACCAATTTTATACTGGACCTCTCAAAACCTTATGAAACAATATATGATAGTTTTTCGAGTCACTGCAAAAGAAATATTGAATCATCAGTAAGAAAGAAACCCGAACTTGTATCTGATATTACTCCGGATGAGATCATCAATCTTTTCCTTACAAATAAAGGTAAAGAAATTAATGGCATTAAGATGCGTGATTATCAGCGACTCAGGAATCTGATGAATTTTTGTATAAAAAATAAAAGAGGACAGATTCTTGGTGTAAGAGCAACAAGAAAAAGGTTGTTATTCGGAATTTTTATTGTTGAAATACGTGGAAGCAAGACAATGCTTTTAGTAGTCAATACACCCCAAAGCAGGGAGAGACGAATTGGGTATTTCGTTGTAAATGAATTGATAAAAAATTATTCATCAACAAGGACCATTCTCGACTTTGCAGGATCATCGATACCTTCAGTTGCCACTTTTATGGAGTCGTTTGGGTGCGTAAAAGTTCCCTTTTACAGAATCTACCGCAATAAACTTTTCTGGCCTCTCAGAATGTTCAAATAATTTCAAAGGGTTTTTTTATCTTTGGCAGAAGTGATGATTAAGGGTAAGCTTTCCATATTTAGATTATTGATTGTACTGATCTCGATCCTGAGCATAGATGGTGGAAGATCTCTATTATCTATTGAAGATAATTTTCAAATTCTTTTGATCAGGGATCACGTCGGCGATATCGAAGTTCCCGAACATCATAACCAGAGTATTTTTAATGATGATGAGAATTGGGCCGGAACATGCAGATTCGATTTTTCATGTTTCGTAAACAGTCCGGTTGAGTTCTTACATACAACTGATATTATCAAGCAGGAATGCTCCAATTCCATATGGCAACCGCCTGAATCTCTGTAGTATAATACATTCTTCTTTTTACCGGCTATCTGAAAAAATCAGATAACCTATTCTATTCCTTACTTTAGTTTCAAGACAATTCACTATGATTAATGAAAAACAAAGAGTTGCAGGCATATCGGTTTTTGCAGCAATCTTTCTGACAGGTTTTAAACTGGTAGTAGGTATAATAACCGGGAGTCTTGGATTGCTTTCAGAAGCCCTGCATTCAGGACTCGACCTCGTTGCTGCGGTAATTACCTTCTTTTCTGTCCGCATTTCAGATAATCCACCTGACAGGGAACATAATTATGGCCATGGTAAAATTGAAAACTTCTCAGCCTTTCTCGAAACAATACTTCTGTTTATAACCTGTATCTGGATTATTTATGAGGCAATTCACCGTCTGATGACCGGAGACACAATTATTGAAATGAGTGTTTGGAGCTATGTTGTTGTAATTAGTTCGGTACTTGTTGATATTACCCGTTCAAGAGCTTTAAGCAAAGTAGCAAAAAAATACAATAGTCAGGCGCTGGAAGCTGATGCTCTTCATTTTTCAACGGACATCTGGAGCTCACTGGTTGTTCTACTTGGACTTATTTGTGCAAACTTCGGGTTCTTTTTTGCCGATTCCATAGCTGCATTGATGGTTGCCATGATTGTGATTGTAATCTCATACAGACTCGGAAAACGTTCCATTGAAGTGCTCCTCGATTATGCACCAGGGGAAAAAGTCTCAAAAATCGGATCTATTCTGAAATCATTGCCTGAAATTAATTCATACCGGAGTCTAAAGGTCAGAACTGCGGGAGCAGACACATTTGTAAGTGTGACAGTAACTTTGAACTCACAACTCAGGCTTAGCATGGCACACAAAATTTGCGATACTGTTGAGAGTGAGATCCGTAAAGAAATAGATCGGTGCGACGTGTTAGTACATGTTGAACCTTTCACTCAGGAAAAAGTTAATGATGAATTCTCTTTCATTCAACAAAGAGTATGAAGAATACCTCAAATCAAATTCTAAACATTCATTATGGAAAAGTATAACAGAAAAAACATCTGGATTTTTGTCAAAGCAATACTAATCGTTATTATTATAATAATTTTGAAATTTATCGCTCATGTATTTGATTTAGAGTTTCTTACCATAAATAATCTGTTCTCCGGGATAATTGCAGCCAATGTTTTTCTGATGGGATTTTTGCTGAGCGGAGTTCTTTCCGATTATAAAGAGAGCGAGAAAATCCCGGGGGAAATAGCTTCTTCAATTAATAATATATATTCCGAGCTTTTCTGTCTCTATCATGATAAAAAGATTTTCAGGAGCAAAGATAGCCTGATATACTGCCAGGAACTTACTAATTCAATCCTGTTGTGGTTTCATAGAAAAGAAAGGACAACGCTCTATAATTGCAAAAACCAGGTATTTGAATTCACTCTTTGCGGCAATCGAAAATGATACGCAGGCAAATTATATTGTGCGTCTGAAAAATGAAATGTCCAGTTTAAGCAAAACATTTATCAGGGTGGATACTATCAGGGATACAAACTTTATATCGACCGGCTATCAGATTTCAATTTCTGTTACTGCCTTAATGTGTTTTGGTCTTCTATTTTCAAAAATTGATCCATTCTATGAGTCTCTCTTTTTTGTTGGTGTGATATCTTTTTTAATGATCTTCCTTATATTATTGATAAATGATCTTGATGACCCTTTTGCTTATAATAAAAAATATTCTGCCGAAAACGTTTCATTGTATCCGATCAAACGTTTATTGAGTGAAATAGAATCTCTGAATAAAGAAATACACGCTTCTGAATAGCTACTTTTAAAAAACTTTAATAACTATTATTGTTACTGCAACAGAAGCAGTTATTATGATCAAAACGGGTTTCCATTTGATATCAAGGAGTTTTTTAACTTCGGGGCCAAGTTTTATTGTAATCAGAGCCAGCAGTAAGAATTTTATTGCCTGACTAATCAAAGTCGCGCAACAGAAAATCAGGATATTGATGTCAAACACTCCTGATGAAATCGAAAATATCTTAAAGGGTAGAGGAAGCGCAGCTGCAACAAACAGTATCCAGAAGTCCCATTTTTCATACAGAACATGGATCTTATTGTAACCTGCGATTGAAAACCCTGGTATATTGTCGAACAAAAATTGTGCAAGTCCGGTGAATTCTCCATTTGTATTTATCCATGCAAAATGGCCAATAGAATAGCCGGCTAAAGCGCCGGCAACCGTTCCTGCTGTTGCGAATAATGCGTACTTATATGCTTTCTTTATGCTGAGCAATGTCAACGCCATGAAAAAAACTGGCGTAGGCATACCCAGAATTGATGCATCCGCGAATGCACATAGGAACAATATCCATGTTCCCCATTTTGTGTTTGCCCACTGCAATATCCATGTATGAAAACTTTTGAACCATTTTTTCATTCATTACCTTCCTTTAAATAACAAAACGGATTGATTTATCAGAATATTCTTTCTTTTCTGTAAACCTCAAAGAGTTCTTCTTCGTCTTTGCCTTCTTTTATACCATGAACTATTAAATCCAACAGTTTTGGAACTTCTGTTTCATTAAAACCCGATTTCACTGCGAACCCCTGAGCTAATCGCATCTCACTATTATCAATTATATCATCCGCCATAGTCATTTTTACAATTTCGTAAACCTGTTCAAACCGTTTGGCCAATTCATAAGGCGGAATGTAATCTGACTTTTCTGTTGTAGCGATCAGAATATCAATTTCAGGATCGGTAAATCCCATCTTTTTACCAATGTTATGAAGCAATTTAAGTTCAGAGTCACTTATTATATCATCGGCCATAGCAATACGGACGAGATGAATAAAATATTCTTTCTTTTGCTTTTTACCGGGGTGATCAAAAAAATTTGATATTGACATAGTTTATCAGGTTAGTTAATTTATAGTAACTGTGAATAGCACAATTGTCACAATAATTATACAAACTATTAAACAAAAGATTATTCCGGGGAGCTTTGTTCTTTTCATGGCCTCAAAAATCGCCATTATTTCAGCAAACAAATAAGACTCTTTGTTAAATTTTTGTTAATTAATGCAATCATGCCATTTCTTAGAGAAGTTCAATTTCTTCATCTTCATTAACTTCCTTAAGTTTCCCATCATCGCATTTGATAGTCCTGGCGGAGAATTTTTTCAGGAGTGTATAATTATGAGTGGCAACAACAACGGCTCTTCCTGTCTTGCTGATATCCGTAAGCAATCTTAAAATTCCCTCTGACGTTTCAGGATCGAGATTGCCTGTCGGTTCATCAGCCAGGATAATATCAGGGTCGTTGAGAAGTGCTCTTCCAATGACAACCCGTTGTTGTTCACCTCCTGAAAGTTGATGTGGCATTTTGTACCCTTTTAATCCCAGTCCTACTTTTTCAAGAACTTCTCCAATACGGGTATCGATCTCTTTCCTGCTCTTCCACCCGGTAGCTTTAAGAACAAAAGCAAGGTTTTCGTTTACCGAACGGTCGATGAGTAACTGGAAATCCTGAAAAACGATTCCGATTTTCCTGCGAAGATATGGGACTTCCCTTCTTTTTATTTTTGACAGATCATAACCTGCAACAAGACCTCGGCCATCTCTGAGAGGGAGCTGAGCATTAAGGGTTTTAATAATACTCGATTTCCCGCTTCCAACCCTGCCAACCAGGTACACGAATTCACCTTTCCCGACGCTCAGATTCACATTCGAAAGAACTAGATGATCCTGTTGCCATATTGTACAGTTTGTTAGTTCAATGATAACATCCAACGGAAGATTCTCCTGCATTTTCAGGTTATTTTGAATGCAAAATAAGGAAAGAATTGATAATTAACATTTATATGTTGATAAAATGAGTAATAAAGGTCGGCTGACGGCGTTTAATAGTTGTAATTTTACGATTGGTTAAAACAATCCGATTAATATTATATATGGTTTATAATTAACATTTTACGTGCCATTGATTTGTGTTATCAGACAAATGGTGTTTTTTTGTAGCGGGCCAAAATAAATAAGTTATGAACAGAAACAAATTCGGTTTAATATTTAGTATTCTATTGATATTCATGATTCAGATCGAAGCGCAGTTACCTTTTACTGCCAGAGAAACCGGATCTGAGTTTAACAGGGGGATGGAGTTATTCAATAAAGAAAAATATCCTGCTGCCATAAGGCTCTTTGACTCATTCATCAGAGATGGCGACAGATCCAATCCTGTACTGTTAGCCGAAGCTGAATATTTTGGCGCTATATCAGCAATAAAACTTTTCAATCCTGATGCCGAATACAGGATGATGATGTTCATATATACCCATCCCGAGAGCTCACGTTTAAACGAAGCAAGGCTGGAACTAGGCAACTATTTTTACCAGAACAAAAACTACAGAAAAGCGGCACTCTACTATGAAACGGTAAACAGACAGGAATTGAAATCAGATATACTGGCGGAATATTTTTTCAGACTGGGGTATTCTCTTTATATCAAAGGTGATCAAAGCAGGGCTCTTCTGATGTTTTCGGAGATAAAAGATATTGATACGGAATATACTCCGCCGGCAATCTACTATTTTTCACAGATAGCCTATGAACAGAAAATGTATCAGACGGCTGTGGAGGGTTTCAAACGCCTTAAAGATGATGAGACATTCGGAGGTGTCGTCCCATTTTATATTGTTCAGATCCTTTATCTTCAGAAAGACTATGATGCAATCCTTATCATGGCTCCGGATCTTCTCAAATCTGCCGGAAAAGCAAGGGCCGTTGAGCTATACAGGTTTATCGGGGATGCATATTATAATAAAGAGAATTATAAAGAAGCGCTGCCTTATCTTGAAAAATATTCTTCAGGGGCGAAAGCAAGTGCACGTGAGGATAAATATCAGCTTGGTTACTGTTATTATAAAACCGGGGAAATTGATAAAGCAATTAAAATTCTTCTGGAAGTAGGTGCCAGAAGTGATGTTCTCAGTCAGAATATCTGGAATATTCTTGGCGATTGTTATATGCAGAAAGGAGATAAGGCACGTTCACGATTAGCTTTTGGTCAGGCATCCCAGCTTGATTATGATAAAAAAATCAAGGAAGAGTCACTTTATAACTATGCGAAACTGACATACGAAACGGCATATTCTCCCTTTGGTGAAGCAATTGCTGCCTTCCAGGAGTATATAGACCTCTATCCGGGTTCAAAACGAATACAGGAAGTATACGATTATCTGGTAAGTACATTTATGCAGATTAAAAACTACAAAGCTGCCCTTTCGGCACTGGATAAAATAGGGGATAAGGAGAACAGACTTGAAGAAGCATATCAGAAGGTTGCGTTTTTCAGAGGATTGGAACTTTTTCAGAACCTCCAGGTTGAAGCTGCTGTCAATATGTTTGATAAATCGCTTAAGTATGAGAAGTACAATATGCAAATTAGGGCAAGAGCTGTCTACTGGCGCGGTGAAGCAAACTACAAACTTGGTCATTATAGTGAGGCAAAAGACGATTATCAGTTGTTTATCGGATTGCCAGGTTCAAACCTTTTAAGTGAGTATAATCTTGTCAGATATAATCTGGGATATACCTTTTTTAACCTGAAGGACTACACAAGTGCATTAAATTATTTTAAGACTTTTGAAGCCGGGGTTACCAATGTGCGGCCGGAAGTCCTGGCAGATGCCAAGAACAGAATTGCTGATTGTTATTATGTCGCAACCAGCTATCCTTTGGCTATCAGTTACTATGACAAAGTTATTGAATATGGAAAGCTGGATGCTGATTATGCCATGTTTCAGAAGGGGTTTTCACTCGGACTTATAAATGACGGAAAAGGTAAAATTGATGTACTCACTTCTCTGACAATCAAATACCCTTCCTCTTCATTTGTTCCGAATGCCATTTTCGAAAGAGGCAGAGCCTATCTGGTCCTTGAAGATTTCAAAAGAGGAGAATCAGATTTCAATTCAATTATACTGAATTATCCTGCAAGCCCTTATGTTCCCCGTTCTATTGTTCAGCTGGGCCTGCTTTATTATAACCTTGGCGAGAATGAGAAGGCTATTTCTCAGTTTAAAAAGGTTATTGAGAACTATAAATCATCCCCGGAGGCCAGGGATGCAATGACCGGACTGAGAAACACCTACGTTGATATTAATGATGTCGAAACCTATTTTAGCTATATAAAGACGCTTGGAGGCTATGGTGACATAAATACGGCACAGAAAGATTCGCTTCTGTACACATCAGGTGAAAACCTTTTTATGACAGCAAAATTTGATAAAGCTGCCGGGATATTAAAGAGTTACCTTAATGAATTTCCAAATGGAAGCTTCAGACAAAATGCACAGTATTATCTTGCAGAATGCCTGAAATCAACAGGTAATATTGACGAAGCACTTAAATTGTATGAAAAAGTATCGTCTGAGCCTAATAATCAGTTCCTTGAGCAATCACTTATTGCAGCTTCTTCAATACTTTACGATAAAGAAGAGTATTCAGAAGCCCTTGGTTATTACGAAAAACTGGAGAAAGCTTCGTCAAATGATGTTAATAGCCTCATTGCTCTTAAGGGACAGTTAAAGTCAGCTTACCAGGCCGGTGATGCTCAGAAGACAATCACTGCCTCAGGAAAAATCATCAATTCTGTAAATGTTCCGGAGGAATTGGTCAGGGAAGCTACATTTATGAGTGCAAAAGCAAATTATAGTCTCAATAATTTTGATGATGCCCTGAGGGATTTCCGAAAAGTGGCAACAGAAGTTGTCAGTATCGAAGGAGCAGAGTCAAAATACAGGGTGGCTGAACTTCTTTATAAGAAAGATAGATCAGCAGAATCAGAAAAGACAATTTCAGAGTTCATAGATCAGAAAAGCCCTCATCAGTACTGGATGGCAAGGATGTTTTTGCTTCTTGCAGATATAAGTATAAAAAAGGGTGATTCTTTGCAGGCCCGTGCTACACTTCAGAGCCTGAAGGATTTCTATTCAGTAGATGATGATGGAATCCTGGATGAGGCAAAAGCTAAACTAGGTTCACTGGACGAAACTAAACCCGACACCACCGGAACTGAGAAATTGCAGAATAGTGAACAACTATAATTTCAAATTGATTAAGAAATACAACCGACATGATAAAAAGAAACCTTATTGTACCAGTCTTTATATTATTTTCTTTATTACCTGTAGGTGCGCAGGTTAAGAAACAGGAGACAGGGTTGAAGAGAGAGGTTACTTTGTACAATCCATACAAACCATCTCTGCCGGAATTCAAGAAGAAGAGTTTCTGGCCTGACATTAATGATACTTCAAAAGTCAGACCCGACTTTCGCTACGATATAAATACGACCCCGTTTCTTCCAAATTATACAATCAGCCCGATTAAAGCAGCAGCCTTATTGCCTGATCCGTTGCCTAAACTTTATAAAGGTTATATAAATATTGGTCTTGGAAATTATATTACTCCACTGGCTGAAGTAAGTATTACAAATGAGCGATCGAAGAAAGGTTCAATTGGATTATACGCCCGGCATTTCTCAACTAACGGAAAGATTGAACTCGATAATGGCATAAAGAATTTTGCGGGTTATATGGACAACGATGTCTCTCTTTTCGGGAGAAAATTCTTTCGGAAAAGTATTCTTGGAGGATCATTGGATTATAGTCAGAAGGTAAGGCATGCATATGGTTATGCTCCGGCGATTCCTGATTATGCACCTTCCCAAAAGGATATCAGGATACCTTATAATAATTTAGGAGCAAACGCTTCATTATCCTCATCAACAATTGATTCTACAGAATTCTCCTATGATTTCCGGTTTTCATACAACTATTTCTCCTCAGGGAAAAATATGTCACAGCGCAGCACGGGCATCTCAGGGACAATGGCAAAATCCTATCAGGGATTTTATATTGGTTCAGGTCTGGATATAGATTTATATCATTTTTCTGACTCACTTAAAATATCTCCTGAATATGTTGCTTCAATAAGCCCGTTCGTTAAGAAGAGTTCAGGTCAATGGAGTTATAAACTCGGATTACAGCTTTTGCTCGAAAAAGATATGACAGCATTTACAAGCCTTCATGTGTATCCTGATGTTAATTTTAACTTAACTATTGTTCCTTCTTATATCAATTTCTTTGTGGGATTGTCAGGAAAACTTGTGAAGAATGAACCACTGAATATCATATCTGAAAATCCTTTTTTGATTCAAGACGGAAGCCTCTATAAACAGCCAAGTACAAGACACGACCTTATTGTTTTTACCGGATTGAAAGGAAATTCAGGACTTGGAGGAAATTATCTGATATCAGCATCATATTCTTTGATAAGTGATATGCTTTTCTATTCAAATATCCTCAGAACTGATACTGTTTTTACACCATACCTGGGTAACTATTTCACTGCTCTGACCGACGATGTGGAGCTGCTTAATGTTCACGCGGAAATGGGAGGAAAAATAAATGATAAACTCACTTTCAATGGTGCTGCAAACCTAAACAGGTATACATTGTCTAAATTCAAATATGCATGGAATAAACCGGACTGGGATGCAAAATTTGGATTGAAATATAACCTGAGAGATAAGATTATTGCAGGAATGGAAATAACCCTCCAGGGTAAACGAAAGCTTGTTGTAAATGGAGAGTCTCTTTTGTTATTATCATCACAAACAGGACAGAATTCACCTTTTATTTTTGAAATGCCGACACATTTGAATCTTAACCTCAGTGCTGAATATCGTTATTCAAAAATTCTCTCGTTCTGGACAAAACTTAATAATATCTCAAATAACAATTATTATGAATGGAATTATTATCCTGCCAGGGGATTTCTGTTCATGTTAGGGTTCACTTACAGCCTGTAATTGCCCCCCCATAGCTATTTGTCTTTGGATTGCCCCCCTGCCCATAGTTATTTGTCTTTGGATTGCCCCCCTGCCCCCCTGAAGGGGGGTTCGTTTAGCAAATTGTCTTTGGATTGTCTACCTGCCTCCGCTTAAACTGGATTAAATATCGTTTTTATGTATGTTTATCAGTATGTGTTTTAATTAGTCCCCTTTAGGCGGATATGGGGTAAAAAATGTATGTTATTTTTGGCGTTTTTTAATGGAAAAACAAATTAAAATTCGTATATTTGTCGTGTTAATTAATAATCATAATATCAATAATTTATAATAGGAATTTTGAGGTTGATTCCGGATGCTGAAAAGAGTGAAACAGACATCCTTTTTAATTGTCAGAAAAGCGAGGTTGAGATAATTAAAACAGAGTCATATCAGAAAAGTCTCTAATCAATTTTTTTTAGGAATCAGAGACCAGGAATCAGGAATCAGAAATCAGGAATCAGGAATCAGGAATCAGGAATCAGGAATAATAAAATAGGTTGACTTAAAAATAGATGAATAATGAGTGAGAAAGAAAAAAAATTGCAGGACAGTAAAGATTATTCAGCAGATAATATTCAGGTTCTGGAAGGTCTTGAGGCGGTAAGGAAAAGACCTGCGATGTATATTGGTGATATCGGAGTAAAAGGATTGCATCATCTTGTTTATGAGGTTATTGATAATTCTATCGATGAAGCCATTACAGGATATTGTACTAAAATAGAAGTTGTTATTCATGAAAATGGTTCTGTAACTGTTACGGATGACGGTAGAGGTATTCCCACAGGTATAATGGAAAAAGAGCAGAAATCTGCGCTTGAAGTTGTTATGACAGTTTTACATGCCGGTGGTAAATTTGACAAAGATTCCTATAAAGTATCAGGAGGTCTTCATGGTGTTGGTGTATCCTGTGTGAATGCACTGTCGGCTCATCTTTCAGCAGTTGTTATGAGAGAAGGGATGATTTACAAACAGGAATATGAAAAAGGCAAGCCTGTTACTGAGGTAGAGATTATCGGAAAGTCTGATAAATCAGGAACTTCCATAACTTTTAAACCTGACGGCACAATATTCCAGACAACTGAATTCAACTTTGAGATACTATCAGCACGTCTTCGTGAACTGGCATTCCTTAATAAAGGGATACTTCTTACTATAAAAGATATGAGAGAGCTCATTGACGATGGCAATGGAGGCAGTGCCCGTTATGAGGAGTTTCGCTCTGAGCTGGGACTGAAGGAATTTGTTGAGTATCTTGACGCTAACAGGGAAAGACTGATTGAAAAAATCATTCATATAACTCATGATAAGACCGAGATCCCTGTTGAAATTGCCTTGCAATACAATAACTCGTTTTCCGAGAATGTCCATTCGTATGTGAATAACATAAATACTATTGAAGGTGGTACCCATCTTGCAGGGTTCAGAAGAGGTTTAACGCGAACACTCAAAAAATATGCTGAAGATTCTGGTGCTACCTCGAAGCTTAAATTTGATATCAATGGAGATGATTTCCGTGAAGGACTTACCGCAATCATTTCTGTAAAGGTCGCAGAACCTCAGTTTGAAGGCCAGACAAAAACCAAACTTGGAAACTCTGAGGTAATGGGAGCGGTGGATCAGGCTGTAAGTACTATGCTTACTAACTATCTTGAGGAGAATCCAAAAGATGCCAGAATAATTGTTCAGAAAGTAATCCTTGCTGCTACAGCCCGTCATGCTGCCCGTAAAGCCAGAGAACTTGTCCAGCGCAAGAATGTTCTCTCCGGGTCAGGACTCCCGGGTAAACTGGCCGATTGTGCCGACAGAGACCCGGTTAATTGCGAAATTTACCTTGTGGAAGGTGATTCTGCCGGTGGAACTGCAAAACAGGGACGTGATCGCCGTTTCCAGGCAATACTGCCTTTGAGAGGAAAAATACTGAATGTCGAAAAGGCAATGCAACACAGAATCTATGAGAGCGAAGAAATAAAGAATATTTTTACCGCACTTGGTGTCAATATCGGAACAGATGATGACAGTAAAGCGCTTAACATTGCAGGTCTCAGATATCATAAAATCATAATCATGACTGATGCCGATGTTGATGGTTCTCATATTACCACACTTATAATGACATTCTTTTTCAGATACATGCAGGACCTTATAAAAGGTGGAAATATTTATATTGCCACACCTCCCCTGTACCTGATAAAAAAGGGAAAATCGGAACGATACTGCTGGACTGAGGAAGAGCGTGAACTGGCTGTTCAGGAAATGGGGCAGGGGAAAGAATCTTCTGTTGGCATTCAGAGGTACAAAGGTCTGGGTGAAATGAATGCTGAACAGCTATGGTCAACAACCATGAATCCTGAAACACGAACTCTCCGTCAGGTTACGATTGAAAGCGCTGCTGAGGCTGATCATATATTTTCGATGCTTATGGGTGATGAAGTGCCACCCCGCAGGGAATTTATCGAAACACATGCTAAATACGCCAGGATTGATGTTTAGACACCAATTAGTTTCCTCCTGATTTCAACGGCATTGTCGGAACAAACTTCGCTGCAGCAGAAACATCTTATACATTTACTGTCGGTAAGAATTATACGGGTATTTTTTGAAGGTAATGGCATTATTGCCTGAACGGGGCAAATATTGACGCATTTCTGGCATCCTGTACAGTTCTCATGTATAAACACCGGCCTTCTTTCCAATTTTCTAAGGAATTTAATCCTTTTGAGAACAAACTTAATTGAAATATTATTTGTTGTGGAAATTGGAACTTTGGTAAATCGATGTTTTACAATGTCGCTTATCTCAGGACCATCATATATAATCTGATCTTCAGAACGGAGCCAGTTCTTCCTGAAAAAAGCGGTTCTTGTTGTTGGTACCACGAGTGGATCATAACCGGCTATCCGGCTGGCTATCATATCAAGTACCAGAGGATTTGTTGAACCAAATAATAATCCAATCTCAACAGGAAATCCCCTTCCGGGACCAGGACCTTCCATTCCCATAATTCCGTCCATAAGAAAATAATCAGGTGTGACTGCCTCATTTAAATCAACAAGAAACTCACCAAATTTGCTTCTGTCCTGGTGCATAGCATGCTGTTTCGCCTTGCTGAACCCGGGAACCAGACCAAGAGTGTTTTTTATTGCACCGGTAAAATATACAAGTTCATGGTTCTTGAATTTTGGAAGTGAAATAATTAAATCAATATGATCCACAACAGACGCCACCTTTATCTTTCCACTACCAACTGTTTTCTCAACCGGATCAGTCATAAAATTGACCCAGGTTGCGCCGGTAGTTTCACATACTTTATAAATACCGGATTTAACACCTCTGAATTTCTGATTGTGCACAGCAGGAGAATCACCCACAAATACAGTAGCTCCTTTTGACTGCAAGAACCGGATCATAGCCTCTACTACCACAGGATGAGTGCTGATGCACTTTGCCGGATCATCATCAGTAAGAATATTGGGTTTAACAAGTACTCTTTTACTATTTACTTCCGGGCCATCAGTCTTTGAATATATATCTGAAATCAGGTCAGTCACTTTTTGAAGGTCGTATTCTTCGCATCTTCTGACAGCTATTTTGGTGTTCATAAGTCTTTTTAAAATGTGGCTGCAAATATAGAGCAATTTCAGAGAGAAAGTCAAATAATATAGTAATGGGTATAGGGGATTCCTCACTTCGTTCGGAATGACAAGAACAAATTAATAATCTTAAACGGGAAGAAGTGGCGATTCGCTGAGATACTAAAATACTAATTAGGTAATCGAATCGCCACTTCTTCCCTTCACCACTAAATAAAGAGTGTCATTCCGAACGAAGTGAGGAATCTCCTGGAACCGTGATCAAACAATTTGAATAACACGCTGTATGTAAAGCTTCTGCAGAAAGAAATTAAAAGATTAGGAAGATGTGTATAAAGGAAAGGGAAAGTTGGGAAGGGGTTAACGAATTATTAAATACAAGTTTATGATTATCTTAATTATTCGATATTAACTCTCTCAGATTCTCTTCGATTCCGGAAATTATTTTCTTTGGAGTACCGGAAAAATTATTAATTATAATGCAGAAGACCATTTTCTTACCCGAAAGGGTGGTAAAATATCCTGCAAAGCTTCTCACTCTTGACATGGAACCGCTCTTTGCTTTGAGCCGTGAATCGAAAACAGGATCCTTGAAACAATTTTTCAGAGTTCCCTCTTTTCCGGCATCAGGAAAAGAGGAATAAAAAGCAGCAGAGTACTTTCCCTTGTTTCTCATATATACAAGCAAACGCACCAATTCTTTTGTATTGATGGCATCAAGCGAGGACAGACCACTTCCGTCTTCGATAAACATTCCGTTGGTATCTAAACCCGAATTCTTTAGAAATTCAATAATTACTTCAGCCCCGGACGCAGTTGTGCCATCATTTTTGAATTTTTTCCCCAATTCCTTTATCAGATGTTCTGCAAACAGATTAACACTTTCCTTGTTTTGTACCTCAATTATCTCAGCTAGTTTCGGAGAGATTGTTTGGGTGATTGGAACAATACCTGACGAATTATTTTTTAATAATCTGATTGTCGTCGGGCTCCCTGATATTTTAATACCTCCGGCCTTAAGTTTCGTACTTAATATCCTGGCGAGAAGCAATGGTGGATCGGTTATTGATGCTTTCAATACAAAATCATCCTGATTGGCAGGAATTTTTCCGGAAAGCCAGCCTCCGCTGCTATAAGGAGCAGCAAATACATATCCATCAGAAGTGCTACCTGAGGCAACGAGATAGTCAGATAATTCAGATTTGCATTCCGCAGGAATAATATATTGAATTGAAGGAAAGATACTGTCGGACAGAGTTTTTAAATGAATTTCGTAAGTATTGTCAAATACTGATATTCCATATGCTCCGGCTCCGTAATAATTACCTATATCTTCCCAGAGCCATTTTGACGGGACAGGCAGAAAATCGAAATACGAATCGTCACTTATTACACTTCCTGTAATTTTTTTAATTCCGAATTTTGAAATCTCTTCAACCCATGAAGGCAAAAAATTCCTGTAATGATCACTAAAATACTTCGATCCCAGGGCAGGATCACCACCGCCCAGAATAATAATATTCCCCTTCAGCTTTCCTGTTCTTTTATTAAACGATCCGGTATAACCTATTGTGGTTTTAAAAGTATAATCGGGGCCAAGCAGTTCAAGGGCCGCTGCTGATGTGATAACCTTCATCACTGATGCCGGTGTCAGGCTTATTCCTGAATTATAATCAATTGAAATCTCTCCGGTCTCAGCATCTGCAACACACAAAGATACTGATGCGTGAACCAGAGATGAATCAGTGTGAAATGATTCAGGGGATTTCTCCTGTGCATAGGAACCGATAGTCAGGCACGCAAGCGAAAAGATAAATAATTGTTTTCTCATTTCTGAACCGGTTTGTTTTGTTCTAAAGTTGATAATAAGCCGCATGCGGCCTGAATGTCTACTCCCCGGCTTGCTCTTATAGTCGTTAGGATCCCTTTGGCATTGAGCGCTTCCTTAAAATTGATAGTGGTCCCCAGATTGGGGCTTTGAAATTCTGATCCCGGAATAGGGTGAAAACGAATAATATTAATCCTGCACTTTATTCCATTTAGTATTCTCGCAAGCTCTTTAATATGCGCAGGAGAATCATTTACTCCCTTAAAAAGGATATATTCAAAAGAGACTCTCCGCTGACTTGTGAAATCATATTTCCGGATTATATCAAGCACTTCTTTAACAGTGTTGGTACGTTGTATAGGCATCAGTTTCCTTCTCTCTTCGTCGAAGGGAGAGTGTAGGCTTACTGCAAGGTGACACCTGCTATTTTCAAGAAATTCCTTAATCCCGGCTGTTAATCCGACCGTACTTACAGTTATCCTTGTCGGACTCCATCCATATCCCCATTCGTTTGTGAGAATATCAAGACTCTTAAGAACCTCGGTAATATTGTCAAGAGGTTCACCCATACCCATATAGACAATATTAGTCAACTTCCGGAACTCTGGAAGGCTTCTGAACTGGTTAAGAATCTCATTCGACGACAGGTTTCCCTGGAAACCCTGCTTCCCTGTCATGCAGAAGATACAGCCCATTTTACAGCCCGCCTGTGATGAAACACAAATTGTAGCCCGATCGTCATCGGGAATATATGCGGTTTCTATGTATTTGTCGTTAAGTACTTTATAGAGATATTTCTTGGTTCCGTCACTACTACTTGATTCGTTCACAGGAAGTGAAAGACCGATTTCATAATCAACTGAAAGAAGCTCCCTGGTCTTTTTTGATAGGTTAGTCATCTCATCGATCGTAAGTATCTCCTTCTTATAGAGCCAGTCAGATAATTGTTTTGCAGCAAAACCAGGCAGTCCGATCCTTCTGGTTACAGCGATCAGCTCATTAATGGTCTTACCGTATAGTTTCTCTTTCAACATAATTATCAGGTATCAGGTATCAGACATCTGGCATCAGGATCCATTTTACTTATTTAAATTCTTCAACTTTTATCTTTTTACTTTTTACTTTTGTCTTTTGTCTTTTCTTCACGACTCACGTCTAATAAACACTTACTGACTTTACGCCAATTTGTCCTGACAGGACTGAAGCAATGACAGATGCCGACAGGCCTGTTCTGTTATTTTTGTTAAATACTATTATCATCATTGTTAAAGAGTTGTTAAATCTCTGTAAATTATTGAAGATCATTCGAAAAATGCATGATCTTTGTAAACAATACCAGGTAAAAAAGGTTATAAAGATATTAAACTTTTATGAAGGCATAATAAGTGAACTTTTAACCAGACACAAAAAAAGAGTTTAATTAAAAATTAATAGTTATGAAAGGAAAGTATTTATTAGGTGCGCTATTTATGGCTCTGTTAGGGGCCTCAATTGCATTATTTGCCTATACAAGAATAGTAGTGAAGCCCTCGCTTGCCGTTTCAAAGGACAGCTCCAGGGTTGATGTACGCGATGCACAGGCATATCTGACCTCGTTTCAGACACAGGAGGGACAGATTGATTTTACTTATGCTGCAGAACAGACAGTTCATGCTGTGGTTCATGTTCATACAAAAACAATGATGGGGGCGCAACCTGATAATCCGATCATGGAATGGTTTTATGGTGATCATTATTCCAATAAACCAAGGGAAGCGAATGGTTACGGATCGGGAGTTATCATTTCGAATGATGGTTACATTATTACAAATAACCATGTTGTAGAGAATGCAGAATCTGTTGAGGTGACATTAAATGATAAAAGGAATTTCACTGCGAAAGTAGTCGGACATGATCCGGGCAGCGATATCGCATTGCTCAAAATAAAAGCCGACAATTTACCTTATATTAAATATGGTGATTCTGAACAACTGAGACTGGGTGAATGGGTACTGGCAGTAGGAAATCCATTCAACCTTACATCTACTGTCACGGCAGGGATAGTTAGCGCTAAAGGAAGAAGCCTTAATTTGAATGAGGGTAACTACAAAATCGAGTCATTTATTCAGACAGATGCAGCTCTTAATATGGGTAACAGTGGAGGCGCACTTGTAAATACTAAAGGGCTACTTGTAGGAATTACTTCAGCTATCATGTCACCAAGCGGAGCTTATTCAGGAAATTCATTTGCCATACCTGTGACAATAGTTAAAAAAGTTGTCAACGATCTCAAAGAGTTCGGAGAAGTTCAGACGGGCTATTATTGGAGTGAACATACAGGATGTTGATGCAGATGTTGCTTCCAAGCACAAACTGGATGAAGTAAAGGGGGCAATTGTAACCCGTATCATTCCTGCCGGATCGGCACAGGAAGCCGGGATGAAAGAAAATGATGTGATTGTTAAATTTGACGGTCAGAATGTAAACACTGTGGCTGAATTGCAGGAACAGGTCGGAAAACATCGTCCCGGAGATAAAGCAACTGTTACTTATATCAGAAACGGGAAAGAGACAACTTTACCGATTACCCTGAAAAACATTGCAGGCAATACAAAAGTTGTTACCGCTGATATGGAAGATGCAACTGATGTTGTTTTTGGTGCAAAACTGGCACCTCTGAGTTCAGAAGATATGAACTCCCTTAATATTGATTACGGGGTCAAAGTAATGGATATCAATAATGGGAAGTTCAAAGACATAGGAATGGCAAAAGGATATATTATTTTGAGTATTAATGGTAAAAAGGTTAAAACTCCTGATGATGTGAAACAGATTTACAAATAATGGAACAGCTTTGAAATCTATTGAAGGAATCCTTCCGGATGGAACGGAATTTAATTATACGTTCGGCAGGTAATAGGTTAATTGCACATAATTCGTTAGTATTCAGGGGATTTATAAAAATAAATCCCCTTTTCACAACAATAGTGAATTATTTTTGTTATTACATAATAAAGCAATATCTTTGCGGAAATTTTTTGGGAGGCATAATGAGACAACTAAAGATTACCAAATCCATAACAAACAGGGAGAGTGCTTCACTCGACAAATATTTGCAGGAAATTGGTAAGGAAGAGTTGATATCGGTAGAAGAAGAAGTTGAATTGGCTCAACGGATAAAGAAAGGCGACAGAGCTGCTCTTGAGAAACTCACCAAAGCAAATCTACGTTTTGTTGTTTCTGTTGCAAAACAATATCAGAACCAGGGACTTAGTCTCCCCGATCTTATCAACGAAGGAAATTTGGGCCTTATCAAGGCTGCGGAAAAATTTGATGAAACACGAGGTTTCAAGTTTATTTCCTATGCCGTATGGTGGATACGACAATCAATTCTTCAGGCTCTTGCTGAACAGTCAAGAATCGTGAGGTTACCACTGAATCAGGTGGGTTCACTTAACAAGATCAACAAGGCATTCTCGAAATTTGAACAGGAGAATGAACGTACTCCTTCACCTGAGGAACTTGCTGATGTTCTTGAACTGCCAAAGGAAAAGGTAACTGATACTCTGAAAGTATCGGGTCGTCATGTATCTGTTGATGCTCCTTTTATTGAAGGTGAAGACAATAGTCTGCTTGATGTTCTTACGAATTCTGATTCTCCGGTTGCTGATAAGCTTTTGATGGATGAATCTCTTTCACGGGAGATATACAGAGCACTTGCTACACTTACTGAAAGGGAAAGGGATATAATCAGATTCTTCTTTGGAATAGGTTGTCAGGAGATGACACTCGAGGAGATAGGTGAGAAATTTGGTCTTACCCGTGAAAGAGTACGCCAGATTAAGGAAAAAGCTATCAGAAGGTTAAGACATACTTCTCGGAGCAGGTTATTAAAAGGTTATTTAGGTTAAGTATACCGGACTTCCGGAATAAAAAGGCGCTCAATTAAGGGCGCCTTTTTTTGTCAAAAAGCAGCCAATATATTATAGAAATTCCGGGCGGAGCGAGGAATCTAAAGTCCTACAGTCAAGATTAAGAATAACAGAGGGAATAGGATTCAATTATTAATGAAACGCCTCCGGCGTTTATCAATGTGATAATTGTTTGTTACTATTATTGTTGAAACACTCCGGTGTTTAAAATATTGATATTTACATATTGTCCAATGAACCGCGGAGCGGTTCCATCAATAATAGCAAGGGAGTAATATTTTCAATTTAAACCACGGAGTCGTTTCATCACAAACTGCGAGTTGGAGATTTTTTTTTGTAATTTTGTGATCTTTTTACATGGAATATCTATGGATTTTAAACTTATATCCGATTTTCAGCCAACCGGCGATCAGCCGGAAGCAATAAGCCAGCTGGTGGACGGACTTGAAAAAGGGGTTCCATTCCAGACTCTTCTCGGAGTAACCGGATCCGGCAAGACCTTTACAATTGCCAATGTGATCGAGAAGGTTAACCGTCCTGTGCTGGTATTGAGCCATAATAAGACTCTGGCAGCTCAGCTTTATGGCGAATTCAAACAGTTTTTTCCTGAAAACAGGGTTGAATACTTTGTCTCATATTACGACTATTACCAGCCCGAAGCATACCTGCCTGTATCAGATACTTATATTGAAAAGGATCTGTCAATAAACGAAGAGATAGAAAAGCTTCGTCTGAGTGCTACATCTTCATTACTGTCAGGACGACGCGATGTAATTGTGGTCTCTTCTGTATCCTGCATTTACGGAATTGGAAATCCTGATGATTTTCATTCAAATACTGTCCATATAAGAAAAGGACAGATGATAGGAAGAAATGTTCTTCTCAGGAAAGCTGGTCGACAGTCTCTATTCACGGAACGAACTTGAATTCAAACATGGTACTTTCAGGGTCAGAGGCGATACTGTTGATATTTTTCCGGCATATGCTGATATAGCTGTCAGAGTAGTATTCTTTGGCGATCAGATTGAAGAGATAAATACTTTTGATCCTCTTAGCGGTCAGAAACTGGAAATTCTGAATGAATATATTATTTATCCGGCAAATATTTTTGTTACAACCAGGGAAAGGATCAATCTGGCTGTCAGCGATATTCAGGATGATATGGTGCGACAGGTTACTCATTTTAACGATATTGGTAAAAAAGAAGAGGCAAAAAGACTGGAACAGAGGGTTTTGTATGATCTTGAGATGATCAAGGAACTTGGCTATTGCAGCGGCATTGAAAACTATTCAAGATATTTTGACGGAAGAAAACCAGGTACCAGACCCTTCTGCCTGCTCGATTATTTTCCGGATAATTTCATTACTGTAATAGATGAGAGCCATGTCAGCGTACCTCAGATAAGGGCAATGTTCGGAGGTGATCATTCACGGAAGCAGACACTGGTGGAGTATGGATTCAGATTGCCTGCAGCCCTCGATAACAGACCAATGAGAATTGAAGAATTCGAATCGCTTACCGGACAGACAATTTTTGTAAGCGCAACACCTGCAGATTATGAACTTGAAAAAAGCGAAGGTGTATTTGTCGACCAGGTGATCAGACCAACAGGTCTTCTTGATCCGCCGATTGAGGTGCGTCCAAGTCTTAACCAGATAGATGACCTGATGGGGGAGATCCGTTCCAGCGCACAGATCAGGAGAGAGGACCCTTGTGACTACCATTACAAAACGTATGGCTGAAGAACTTTCCTCTTATCTGATAAAATTTGATATTAAATGCAGCTATATTCATTCTGATATTGATACTCTTGATCGTATTGATATTATGGAAGAGCTTCGGACGGGATTAATAGATGTTCTGGTGGGAGTCAACCTTCTGAGGGAAGGACTTGATCTCCCTGAAGTCTCTCTCGTTGCAATTCTCGATGCTGACAAGGAAGGATTTCTGCAGATCAGCAAGATCACTGACTCAAACGGCCGGCAGGGCAGCCCGAAATCTTAACGGGAAGGTTATTATGTATGCCGATATTGTTACCACGAAGCATGCAACAGACAATTGACGAAACCAACAGACGAAGGAGCAAACAGCTGAAATATAATGAAGAGATGGGTATTACACCTGGCCCAGATAGTACAGGAAAACGGGATCAGTACTTAGCGGATTGGGCAAAAAGGGAAGCTTCGTCTAAAGCTTATATTGAGCCGGACAGACCTGATATTGCTGCTGATCCTGTTGTCAAGTATATGAACAGGGAAGCTCTTGAAAAAGCGATTGATAAAGTCAAGAAAGAGTATGGAAAAAGCTGCTGCAGAACTTGATTTTATTGAAGCTGCAAGATTCAGGGATGAGATGGCTGATCTCCAGAAACTATCTAAGAGGTAAAATTCAATAGATCAGACTGAATTTTCATCGGGTTGCAGATCCAGTCTTTTTCACCCGATCCTGAAGTCATTGTTCCCGACATGATCGTTTTTCCGGTTACCTTGCCTGTATAAGTTTGTCCCGTTTACATTGAACGTGATTTTATCACCGCTAAGTCTGCCTTCAGTTATCTTTGAGATATTATTATCGGTTTTCAGAGTGCCATATATCATTTGAAATTCCTGGTTAATAGTAAGTTCCCCGTTTCCTAGTCTTCCAGTTACCATCAACTTTTGCAGGTACAATCCACATAAGTGCAGTGTACCAGCTATTCATATTTTCTTCAGTCATCACTTCATAATCCGGTTCCCAGTCTCCCATAGTAAATGTGTTTGAAACAATTCTTGTACCGGGATTGAGATCAAGGAGACCAGGTCTTAATTTCAAATTGATCTCAGGCAGCAGAAACATTGTTATTACTGTAGCCTTCGAAAGATCGCATGTCAAAAAGGTCAGCCTGGATGAATTTTGTTCTTCCGCTTACACCTGCCTCTTCAGCCTTTTTTTTCGAGATTTCGACCATATCCGGATTATATTCAATTCCGAGTGCCCGTGCTCCAAGCTTCGCTGCAGCAATAACTGTTCGTCCATCACCTGAACCAAGATCAATTACATAATCTTTTTCAGTAACACCTGCGACTTCAAGCATCTTATTTACAAGTTCAGATGGAGTTGGAACCCAAATAACATCTTTCCCAGCCTGTCCGACATGTGGCACATAGCCTGAACTTTTGGGCTGATCCTGGGAGTACAGACTCAATCCGATAAAACTCAGAAAAACCAATAAAAGCGATCCGGTTACTCAATTTGAGAGTTTCAATTTATACCTCCTTTCATGGATAATCCAGAACTGAATTGAAAGAATTAAATTTACACAAATTATATGGAAATATTAATCAGGTCATTCACATATTTTGCAATCGAAATCGACGATGTCAATCCTGGCGATTCAATTCCAATAAGATTAATGAATCCCGGGTATCCTCTTTTAGTCTCTTCCATAATATAAAAATCTCTCAGAGGTTCTCCGGGTCTTTGGATCTTTGGACGGATCCCGGCCATATCTGGTGCAAGATCATCATACTCGAGGAAAGGCAGAAATTTTCTGGCCGAAATGAAGAATGCTTCCTGTTTTGATGCTGTTAATTTGTAATCATAAATATTTGATTCAAGATATTTTACATCCGGGCCAAGCTTTGCTCCACCACCCATATCAATTGTAACATGAATGCCTATCCCTTCCATATTTTGATGCGGAACAGGATAGATGAGCCTTTTTATCAACCTGTTCTTTGGAGGTTTGATACTGAAATATTCACCTTTGCAGAAAAGTATCTTCAGGTTTTCGTCAGTAAGGCCAACCATTTCAGAAACCTTATCTGATATCAGTCCTGCAGAATTGATCAGGATACTGGTTGTGAAACTGTAATCTTTTTTGTCCGAGTCCAGAAGTGTGATCCTGTAGCCTTCATTGATCTTACTTATCGCTGTAACTTCACTGCCATAAACGATCTGTCCTCCATTATTTATTGTATTGGTCTCATACTGCTTCATGAGGGAATGTGAATCAACAATTCCGGTGGATGGAGAAAAGAGTGCTTTTAATGCAAAGATATCAGGTTGCAATTCGAAAATTTGTTCCCTGTTAAGAAGAAGAAGGTCATTAACACCGTTATTTATTGCATTCTGCCGTATACCTTCAATGACGTTTATCTCTTCTTTAGTAGTTGCCACGATAAGTTTACCGCACTTATTATATGGGAGATTATGCTTTTCACAGTAATCGTAAAGAAGCCATTTTCCTTCAACACAGAGTCTTGCTTTCAGACTTCCCCCGGTATAGTAAATACCGGCATGAATGACTTCGCTGTTCCTGCTGCTCGTTTCCTGCCCGAATGTCAGATGTCTTTCGATAAGGAAAACATTGTTATGTTCCTCTGATACCTTTTCTGCAATAGCAAGTCCAACAACACCGGCGCCAATAATCGTAATATCTGCATCCATCAGAATACCCGCTTTATATTTCCGCCTTTAAGATAGTTAAATCCTGTGATCTTCACGGATAATTTTACGGCTCCCCCCACTGAGACTTTTATCCCAATTTTTAGCAGGATATATTTGTTTTATATTATCTAATTGTCCGATATCTTTTAACCTTTTGTATATGAGCTGCCAGGCGCAAGGCTGGTCAGAGTTTATTTCACATCTTTCTATGCGGGAACCTCCGCATGGCCCGTTTAACATGTGTTTTGCACAACGTGTTACCGGGCAGATTCCACCAAAATCAGCAAGGACACAGGCACCACATTGCGCACATTTTTCAGTCCAGACTCCTCTGGATTCAAGAATTCCTAAAAAGGCGGTGTCAAGGCCTGCATATACCGGTTTATCAGGGAAACGCTCCGCAATAGCCTGAACACCCGCCCCACAGCCCAGTGAAAGTATCGCATCATTTTTCTTAATCTCTTCAGCGGCAGTTTCAATGAATACGTTATCGCATTGGCGCTCGATAGTCAGTTCACTTACTTTTACGCGTTCTCCGGTCTTTTTAAAAGCTATTCTCAACGCCGAAGATATTATTGCGACTTCCCGTTCACCACCCGCCAGACATACAGTTACACATGTTCCGCATCCAAGTACAAGAACGTTTTCATGTCCATAAATAATATCTTTCAGTTCAGGGATTGTTTTTCTTTGAGCAACTATCATTTGTGTATCTCCTCTTTTAAGATTTTTGAATTCGTTTTTAAAGGATTTGGTCCTATCTGTTTTATAGTATCAACCATTTCGAAAATTACATCCACGAGATTCTTTGCCATTGCAGCCGAAATGTTGACCATGAGCAGTCGTTCTTTTTCTATTCCGCATTCTTCCAGGATTGTACGAATGGCGTTAACACGCTTCTTTGCAATAAGATTCCCGTCAATAAAATGACATCCTCCTTCAAGGCATCCTGCTACCAGGACTCCGTCAGCGCCATTTTCTATCGCCCTCATGTAATATTCAGCCTCTAACCTTCCTGTACAAGGTGTTCTTATTATCCTTACTCCCGGGGGATATTGAAGGCGCATCGATCCGGCCAGGTCAGCCGAAGCATATGCACAAAAGTGACAGCAGAAAGCAAGAATCTTAGGTTCAAATGGATTATCAGTCATGTTAATTTAAAGTTTCTGTCTCAAGTACATTAAATAATTGATCGATCATTATTTTAAAATGATCCGATTTGAAATGGTTCAACTGTATTGCTCTCGCCGGACACTCCGAAGCACAGATACCGCAACCCATGCAACTTGCACTTTCGATCTCAGCTTTGTGGTCATAGTTACAGAATGGTGCGCCAAAAGGACATGAATTCACACAGGTCATACATGAAATGCACTTATTCTGATCTACAATTGAAACCTGAGCTCCAACTTCGAGGTGAGTTTTCGAAAGTATGGTAGCTGCCCTCGCCGCCGCCGCCTTGGCCTGTGAGATATTCTCATCTATCATCTTGGGTGAATGAGCCAGGCCACATAAAAATAATCCCTCAGTGGCAAAATCAACGGGTCTTAATTTCATATGTGCCTCCACATAAAACCCGCTTGCATTCAGAGGTACTTTAAGCATATTTGAAATTTTAACATTGTCTTCATTTGCATCAATACCGGTACTAAGTATAAGTTTATCAGCCTCTATAATTATTGATTCCTGAAATTCAGGACTGTTAACCATAACAGTGCTTAACACTCCATTCAAGTCTGATACCTCCGGCGGATTTTTCTCATCATAGCGAATAAAAACAATACCTTCTTTACGGGCTTCTTTATAATATATTTCTCTGAATCCATATGTTCTGATATCCCTGTAAAGTATGAATATTTTCGATTCCGGATCTTCTTTTTTAATTCTTAATGCATTTTTGACTGCCATCGAGCAGCATATTCTGCTGCAATAGGGTTTTTCATCATTACGCGATCCGACACACTGAATCATTACATATGTTTGTCCGCATTTCTGAATCTTCTTTTTATCAATGAGGCTTTCAAGCTCCACCTGTGTTAGTATATTTTTTACAATTCCATACTGATATTCTTTTGTATCAGAAGGTTTTGCCCCGGTTGCAACAATTATTGTTCCGCACGACAGTTCTTTTGGTTTATTATCTTTAAGGAACTTCACTTTAAAATGTCCAACATGTCCGGAAATCCCGTTGACTTCCGAATTCAGGTGGCTATCAATGTTTCTGTGGCTATTTGTATCTTCTATCAGTTCCGTTTTGAATTTGCCAAGGTTTTCGTTTTCAAGTGTGCTTTTTATAACATTTACGTTACCCCCCAGTTGTGATGATTTCTCAATAAGATCTACATCAAAACCCTGTTCAGCAAGTGATAAGGCAGCTGTCATACCACTTATACCGCCACCTATTACAATTGCATTCTGAAGAATCGGTATTTTTTCTCCTTCCAATGGCGATAGGTTATTGGCGCGGGCTATAGACATTTTTACAAGTTCAATTGCCTTTTCGGTCGCTTTTTCAGGTTCCGATGAATGTACCCATGAACACTGGTCCCTGATATTGGCCATTTCAAACAGATAAGGATTCAATGCAGCTTCCCTCAGTGTTTCACGGAATATGGGCTCATGAGTACGTGGAGTGCACGATGCCACAACAATCCTGTTTAATTTGTTTTTAGATATCTGTTCCTTTATATTAGACAAACTTGCATCTGAACAGGTATACATAGTATGCGATGCGTATACCACACCAGGCTGGGTCTTAATGGCTTCGGTTATCTGTTCAACATCAACGGTCCCTGCAATATTGATCCCGCAATGACAAACAAAAACTCCGATCCTGGCCTGTTCGTCACTTACATCGTGTTCCTGAGGATACTCTCTTGACCTGATCAGTGTATTTTTTGCTGATGACAGCAACTCCATTGACATAGATGCAGCAGCGCTGGCCTGCATTACAGTTTCAGGTATATCTTTCGGCTCCTGGAATGCTCCGCCGGTAAAAACACCTTTCTTTGATGTGACAAGTGGGGAGAAACGATCAGTATCACAAAATCCATACTTATTGATACTGATTCCAAGTTTTCTTATACTTTCGGTTACTGTTGCCTTTGGGTCTATGCCAACTGCCAGCACAACAAGGTCAAAATCTTGTTCTGTATACCCCTTCTGCGGATCAAGATAGACTAATCTTAAATCATTGGTTTGCGGCATCTGAATGATACGGGATGGAATACTTTTGATAAATTCCAGATTATCCATTGCTCGTGCCCTTTCGTAGTATTGATCAAAATCTTTTCCATGTGCCCGGATGTCAATATTGAATATGGAACCCTGCATCCCTTTCAGGTGTTCTGTTGCAATCATTGCTTGTTTAACTGTTGCCATGCAGCATATCGAGGAGCAATAATCATTCCCGCTTTTTGAATCGCGCGATCCAACACATTGGATCCAGGCTATCCGTCTGGCATCTTCTCCGTTATCCCTTCGCAAAAGGTGTCCGCCATAAGGACCTGCTGCCGAAAGCATTCGCTCAAACTGAACGCTGGTAACTACATTCTGATAGCGATTAAAGCCATATTCACCTTTGCTCTCTGCATTAAATTCTTCAAACCCCGGTGTCAGAATGACGGAGCCTACTTCGAGTTCAATTATCTGCTCCTTCATGTTGTGTTCGATAGCCTTCTTTTCGCAGGCTTCGACACATTCCATGCATTCGGAACATTGGGCGCAATTCAGGCATCGTTCTGATTCTGCTGTTGCTTCTTCAGCAGAGAATGCCGACTCGATTTCATCAAAGTTGCCAATGCGTCTTTCTACTGGCAGATCAATCGCGCCGGCACGTTCCTTCTTTTCAATATTTTTTGTGGCGGGTAAGAGCTCCACAGATATAGGTCTTAGTGTATGTTCGAAACGGTCAGATGTCATTTCCTCACCATTCAGGTAACGTCCGATTGATTCAGCGGCATGCTTTCCGGCAGCTACTGCATCGATAACGCTTGCCGGTCCTGAAGCATTATCGCCGCCAGCAAAAATGCCTTTAACTGATGTCTCATATGTAACCGGATCTACTTTGAAGCAACCACGTTCTGTCTTTATACCAACGTGTTTGACAAACTCTCCGTCAACCATCTGACCAATTGCTACAATAACCTGATCTGCATTGATTACTTCTGTTTTGTTATCATCATATGATGGGTTGAACTTACCGTTTTCGTCAAAAACACTTACACATTGCTTTAATTCTATACCGGTTACTGAACCATTTCCCAATATTTGTTTGGGTCCCCAACCATTACGGATTGTAATGCCTTCTGATAATGTAGCTTCAATTTCATCGGGGTATGCAGGCATTTCATCCTTTCTTTCAAGGGAAATCAGCTCGACTCTTCGGGCACCAAGACGCAGAGCTGTTCTGGCAACGTCAACTGCAACATTTCCCCCGCCTATGACAACTACGTTTTCTTTCACAATGGGCTTTTCTTTGGAACTTCCCACGAGTTTTAAGAATTCCACACCAAAGTGAACTCCTTTCTTTTCTTCTCCGTTAATACCCAGTTTCCTGCTTATATGTGCACCTGCGCTGATATACACTGCATCATTTTCTTTCTGAAGCTCTTTCATGGTTTTATCCCTGCCGATACGGCAGTTTAAAACTATGCTTACACCTTTACGCCTGATAAGCTCTATTTCATAGTCAAGTATTTCTTTAGGAAGCCGGTACTGCGGTATACCCCAATAAAGCATACCACCTGCATAATCTTTTTCCTCATAAACAGTAACGGCAAACCCTCTATCTGCCAGATCACTGGCAGCAGTTAACCCTGAGGGCCCGGCACCAATTATCGCTATTTTCTTGGCATCAGCGGAAGGCTTTTTTTCTTCAGGTAATAATAATTTCCCCGATTTTACCAGACTTCATCTCCTTGTCGGAGGCAAACCTTTTAAGTTGTCTTATAGCCAACGGGCTATCTACATTTGCACGGGTGCAGGCAGTTTCGCAGGGTGCCGGACAAACCCGACCGCATATTCCTGCAAGAGGGTTTCGTTGCCTGATAAGGTTCACAGCTTTTACATATTCCTTTTTCTTAATCAGCTGAATGTATCCCTGAATGTTAATATTTGCCGGGCATTTGATTTTACACGGTGCATGACCTGTCTTAAGCACATTAGGCATATTCGGGATGGCCTGTGCATAATATTTCTGAATTGCTTTCCTTTTGCCCAGATCCCGGTTAAATGTGTCAGTCACCTCAACAGGGCAGGCTTTCATACAATCACCACAGTCATTGCATATTTTCTCATTTATATACCTGGGCGACTTTCTGATAATTGCTTTGAAATTGCCAGGTTCTCCTTCAATTTTTTCAAGTTCGGAAAGTGTATGTATTTCTATATTAAGGTTTCTGGCACATTCAACCAGTTTGGGAGAAATAACACAAATAGCACAGTCGCCGGTAGGAAAAGTTTTGTCAAGATGCGACATCATACCACCGATTGTAGCTGAACGGCTCACTAAATATACTTTATAACCCGAATTGGCAAGATCGAGAGATGCCTGTACTCCGGCAATACCTCCACCTTCAACCAGTACGGCCCCCACCATCTTTTTCTTGTTTGTACTCATAATTCTTTGCTGCCTTGTTTTATTCTGCTGTTCTTACGTATTCGATGATTGGTTTTGGTGAAATAACACATTTGTCCATACCAAGCTTTTTTGGTGAGACACCCAGACACAAACCCAGAAGTTGTGTAATATAAACGACGGGCAAATTGTAGTCCCGCTTTTTTGCTACATTTATATCACCCTGTCTCATATCAAGATTAATCTGGCACATCGGGCATGCAACTGCCATGCATTGAGCACCTGAGGCTTTAGCCATGTTCAAAATGGAATCCGATAGTTCAAGAACTATATCAGTACGGGTAAGGGCAAATCCTCCTCCGCAACATTCAACCTTGTGTGGCCAGTCAACGCTTTCACCTCCCATCAGGGTAATAAGCTCATCTATCAATACAGGATTTTCCGGATCATCAAATTGTGTTACATCATATGGTCTGACTAACAAGCATCCATAATAACCAGCAACTTTTAATCCATCGAGAGTATGGGTAAAGGCATCCTGTAATTTTTTAGGCCCGATATCTTTATGAAGCACTTCAATAAAATGACGGACCTTAACACTTCCATCATAATCTTCACCAAGATAATCTGCTATTTCTTTTCTTATTTTCGGGTTTGTTAGAATCTCATGATTGGCGGTTTTCATCCTGTTATAACAGGCTGCACAAAACACAACCATATCAAGGCCAGTTTTTTTGGCCATTAACAGGTTGGCAGCAGGAAGTGCTATCGAAATATTTTTGTCGGTATGATGTGCAGGGGTTGATCCGCAGCATGTCCAGCCTTTTAACTCAGATAGCTCAATATTCAAAGTTCTCGCCACTTCATTAACCGACATGTACTGATCACGTGCTGTGGAATCTGCCGAGCATCCCGGATAATATGCGTATTTCATTTGCATGTTTTTAACTATTAATTCTGTTCTGTTTCCTTGCAAATATCCGGTTAGTATATTTTTTATCGGCTTTAAAGGAAGGAGTCAACGCTATTTTCCCTTTTAACAGCATCATCGGAAATTTGTCGGTATCCTGGAGATAATTTGAAGTTCCAAGTTTATACGACGCTATCATTCCAATATCATAGGTACGGCCAAACATTCTGACTGTCTTCAGAAACAATTTATTAAACAGGGCAACATTTCCTTTTTGCCTTGAAGCATTTTTTCTGACGGCTAAAATCCTCAACGCATCCATAACAGCTGCCATATTTATTTTCATCGGGCAGCGTTCAAAGCAGGTCTCGCATGAAGCACACATCCACACGAGGTCGCTATTAATAAGTTTATCCCCCATCTCTAATTGTAGTCCACGAATGATATCGGAGGGATGAACTTTTGTAAGCCCGGTTACCGGACAACCATTTGAACATTTCTTACATTGAAGACAACTGCTGATGTCTATTCCGGAAATTTCCTGCACTCCGGCTGCCAGGCCATCTCTCACTTTTTCTTTACTAATGACAATTGCCATATATTTGTTTTTAGCAAAATTTAATTAGTTGTTTCTTCTTTAACAAGCTCATCGACTTCTTCTTCTTCGCCATAAACATCTTTTTCCGGTGTTGATGGCACTCCTTCAATACTTGGCGCAACTTTTCTATAAACCCTGGAAGGTTTTAGTTTTTTACCATCAACTGTCAGCAGATCGGTTATTCTGATACCAAAAAGAATTTCATTTTCCTGCAGGTAAGGGAGTATTAAATCCCAATCCTTATCGGTAAACGGACTAAAAATGCAACCATTCAGCTGCTGGTTAACTAATTTTCTGTGAGGGTCTCTGATATATGCTGCCCCACCTGATGCCAGAGAAAACAAATTACTGCCCGGGTATGGCTCTGTCAGAGGAACTAATTGTCCTTCTTCATCGAATTTAACTCCGTTGAGAATAACGAACCCGCCTTTATTATGAGGATCACCGGCCATAAAGGATTCACCGAGAAAATCGAGGCTTGTTCCATTGATAATTACCTTGGGTCGTCCCACTGAATTAATCATAGGGCGACCGGCTGCATTGCCTTTAACGTATATTGAACCACCTTTGGCACCATACAGAAAGGTCTGACCCACATCGCCATGAATTACTAATTTGCCATCTTTGATTATTTGTCCCAGTTGATCTTGCGCATTACCGTGAACAGTTATGGCTAATCCGTCAATGCCCGAAGCAAGATAATCGCCACAGCTGCCATACACATCAATTGAAACATCGTGAGTTTCGGGTCCTAATCCACAACCGATATATCGCTGTCCTGCACAATTGAAGACTATAAATTTTCTCCACCCTTTTTTATATGCCTTCACAAGGTAGGTAGCGTCGCAGTCGTCACCTTCTGGAGGAAAAAGTTTAGCATCAATTATAAGTGTCTTTTCATCATTATCAGGCTTTCGCAGCTCGTTTCTGGTTTCAAAATCAATTAACCTGTATGCGGTTCCATCTTCTCCCGGTGCCATCAGTTTAGGAAGACTTTTAAATAATTTATTCAGCTCGTTGCGTACAATATGAAGAATATGTGAGCGTCTTTTATTGCCAGTAGGGTAATGCTGATCGTTCAATAATGTAAGCATATTTATCGCATATGTTGTATACGATCTGTTATTTGCCAGTTCCCTGATTATTTTGCAGAATGTCCAGATATCACCGAAATACCATGACTGAATATTTGCTTTGAAATAGTCAACAAGAGACTTTCCACCTTCAACATGGTATGTTACAGCTTTAATAATCTGATCTTTTATCTCTGAGGATCCTTTTTCCGAAACAAAATCACAACCTTCTGTTTTATCGGTTATATGTACTGCACGACCGAATTTATCTTTACACTCCAGTCTGTATACGCCCTTTTCATTGGGGACAATATCAAACATGAAAGTTCCACCATCTGAATAGCTTCCACCGCGCGCATTCCAATATCTGTCAGCAACAGGGCATATCCTTTTGTCTTCCTTTGCCAGACTTGCAAGTGTTGCATCAATAGCCTGTTTTTCCGATCCGATCAAACCAACCTGTACTTCACCTTCAACAAATGCAAAAACCTGTGGTCTTAACATGGCAGTGTCTGTGATCCCCATAAGTTGGAATCTGTGATTTTCCAGAAGATTACGGGCTATGATAAAGAACCAGGGCCCATCAGGTGAACCATGCATATGCGTAGCCTGTACAGCCCTGTAAATTTTTTGCTTTTCCCTGGGTAACCGGTCAAAGTCCAATTCTGTAGTAGGTCCTAATGCCTCAATAATGTATTCGACCGGATATTTGTATGTGCGTGAAAGCAAATCAAACATTAAAGCCGATACTTCTGTGTCGGTAATAAATTGCGGATAAATATTCCGCTGTTTCAGATATTCTGTTACTGAATGATAGTTGGCAAAGTCGCCATTATGTACCAGTGCCATATTCATTGCAGTAAATGGATGGGCTCCTCCCGGATGCCAGACTCTTCCCCTTGTTGGGTATCGTTGGTGGGCTATCCAGACGTGAGCACACAAATCGTCTATTTTGTAATACTGAGTGACTGCCTCTGCAAATCCAACCACCTTCAGGATCATTATATCCCGTCCATGGGACATAACAAAAGCCATCTGGTTTTTTGGAGCAACGTAGAATTCATGGTTCAGTTTAAAGCTGTTCTGGTTCACCAGTTCATCTTCTGAATCCCTTCTGTCAAGTTTTTCGAGGTTGTTTTCTGCGATGAATTTATTCAATACACCGGCTTTTGCTCTTACAAAATACCGGTATACATCCGGAGGTTTGACTTCCAGACCAGGAACGCTTTTCCAGTCATCAACAGTATCAAGTTTTGAAGATTTTTTAATATCAAATACAGGATCGACATATTTTTTCTCAACAGCTTTGCGACACCCCGGGTCAAGATATGCTATATGCAACATGTAACAATCATCCAGGATTTCCCTTGAAACGTTTAGTTGTTCCGGGATAAAACCAACAGCAGCAATACCTCCACCTTTTCCATTACCACGATTATGCATCAGCCTGGATGGTTCATGGATATGTCTCCCGGGGACGGGCTCGGTACAACAAAACCCTATTACCCCGCATCCGCCTTCAGCCTCCATAGTTGCCGGTCTATTCTGATAGCCGGAACTTTCTATTAATCGTCTCTTCGAGTTGAGGATATTTTCTATACGATCGTTATACATAGATTACAAATTATCAGATAAGTCCAGATGTCTCAGTAAGTCTGTGCGTCCGCGTAATTCCCTGATACTTTTCAATCCCAGGGCTTTTAAAATTTCTTTAATGCCTATAACCCAAACATTGTACAGATTGATGATTCTTTGGGTTCCCCAATCGAGCTCGATCTGTGTAATAAGCCCGGGATCAGTTGTGGCAATCCCCCTGGGACATCCACGTCCGCTTGAACAACGACTGCATCTTAAACAACTTAGGGCAATCAGTTCTGCAGTTCCGACTATTACTCCGTCAGCTCCGAGAGCGATCGCCTTTAAAATATCAAAATGATTACGTATACCTCCACTGGCCATCAGTACCACTGCATCGCGGGCACCTTCTGAAACCAGAAAGTTGTGTACTTTCGGAATAGCATAATCAATTGGCATTGCTATGTTTTTCTTAGCAATGTCAGGGGCAGCACCTGTTCCGCCATAACCACCATCTATATGAATAATATGAGTGCCGGCATAATAACTCCCCACAGCTACCATATCAACATCAGTAGGGGTTGAAACTTTAGTGGAGATAAGGGCACGGGGATTAACATGTTTCATCCAATCGATATGCTTCATATGGTCCTCGATTGAATAAACACTATGAAACGGAAAAGGAGAGAATAAAGGGATTCCCTGAACAGCTTCACGCATTTTAGCAACTGCAGGTGTATTTTTTGTTCCCAGCAGATGACCTCCGAGTCCGGGTTTGGCTCCTTGAGCATATTTGAATTCTATGATCGGTACCCGTTGAATAGTTTCTTCTCTTACTCCAAAGAGCCCGGTAGCAACCTGAGTTATCATGTGATCGTCATAGGGTCTGAGACGTTCCATATATCCTCCTTCTCCGGAACAGGAAAATGTATTCCAGGCCGTAGCAGCCCTTACTTTCGACAATTGGGTAACATTACTTATTGATCCAAAAGACATGCCTCCGCCGTACCAGGGGACATCAATTTTAATTTTTGGACGACCATCGTTTCTTTTATTGAGGTCGATGCTGATGTCGATTTCGTCTTCACTAATCCTGGCAGGCTTCTTTGGAAAAGCGAACCGTATGCGATCAAATCCTCCTCCAGAGTCTCCTGTTTCATACTCAAAATCATAATCATCGGGGATAGGGGCCCCGGTTTCAGCCATAAACCAGGTTGCCAGCATCATATCAGCGGTCCACCTGTAATCGCCAAGGGCCTCCATCATAGGGTTTTTCACCAAATTAAGCGCGCCCTGAGGACATTTTGCAACACAAAAATGTTCAGTTTTCTCACATACAAAACCGTTGCATTTATAACTTTTAGGAGATGCAAAAAGTTTGTAACCATCTTTTATTGTATGAACACCTTTTGTGCATGTTTTTACACAGGTACCACACATATTGCATTTTTCTTCATCCCGGAATATGATATATTTAGCAATTTCATTCCGGTATCTTGAAGGAGCAGGTTTTACCGTCCTTTCCACCTTTGCCTGCGTAACACGTGTTTTTAACGTATTCGAGGGCAAAATATCTTCCAGGTTAAATCTGTTTTCTAAAGATTGGTCCATAAATTTCTTCTTCAATTTCGTCTTTAAACATTGCACGGCCTACATCACCACGTAACCGGCGTGCTTCTCTCATACCCATTGCACCCATTAACTCGACCATCTGCCAATGCCATGCCCCCATAAGATTTGTCATTCGCCCGGCACCGTATTTTAAATCGACTGCTTTATCTAATTTGGCAGGGCAATAATCGCCTGGTTTGCAACTCTCACATAACCGACATTCCAAAGCAATCAATAAAGGCAGATTAATTGAAACAAGGTCGGCGCCGCATATAATAGCTTTAGCAACATGTTCCGATAATGCAATACCGCCTCCGGCGATAATAGTTATCTCATCGCGCTTTTCATTTTTAATAAGGGCAGCATGAATTTCACGAATGACTTCCTTTATAAATCTGGGCTTCTTAACCCCAATTTCGTTTCCATTTAAATCAGCTACAATATGAACAGCTTCCACATTGATTTTCGCCAGCTCTTCAACCCGTTTTACAGCCTCGTCATTCAAATTGACCCTGACAGATACGATTATATCAGGAATTATTCTCTTAATCGACTCAATGTGTTGTCCGACATCTTTGTTATCACAAATTTCAATAAGTCTTGTTTTGCACAGAATGTCTTTTGGTATTTCAGGTCCATCAGGGTTCAAATAGAACGCCACATTGTTGAGATAATCTGTTTTATTTTCAAGATTAATGTCCTTCCATTTTTTTGAATCGACAATTGCAATAAGCCCGGTTTGTTTTGCAGCCATAACAACGTATGAATCAATATCGGGAAGGGTGTGATCCACCGATGACATATCGAAAACTACCGGAAATGGCAATGAGATGATTGGAGGATAGACAGTGACCAGTTTATCATCCTCAAAACTAAGGTGCGATGGTTTTCTGCCGATATCAACAGATGTACTGATATATTCTCTCCCATGGATACCATCGCGGGTTGGCCTTACAATTTCTGACATATCTGTCCACATGGAATCGAAGCCGTGGCCTGAAAATTTACCCTTGTAACCTGCTCCTGAAACAGGTACCTTACCGGTTTCTGCCTCCAGCCATGTTGTTCCCAGAATCTGAGGTGTCCAGTATGCGTTCCCGAGTTTCCTGTATTCCGGGTTAATAGACATTGTCAGCAGATTCTTGGTGCAGTTTTGTATACAATAGAAACAACCCATACACTCATAATATAAAGTATGAACCTCATCGATATCTCTTATAAATGTATTTTCCTCCCTGTACTTATCATAAATGCAAGCCTTTTTAACACAATTATGACATCTTGCACAATCTTCTCTCCAGTCGACAACACCAAATTTGCCTATGCGGGGGAGTCGGGGTTGAATGAGTGAGGTTTTAATATGATATTTTTCAGGCATAACCAAATTTTTTACAAACCAGCCTCTGAAATAATTTCGTTGATGATATCTTCTTTTCCGCCGGAAATAATATGAATACCGCTTAATCCTTTCATTTCTTTAATTTTACCGATCGTTTCAACACAGATAGCAATTCCCATTTTCATCTGAGCTTCCAGGTTGCCTGCTTCTTTAATCCTCTTTATATGAGATTCCGGAATATAGAAATCGGTATGTTTATTCAACAGGTTTAATGCCTCTTCATAACTTTCGAGCGGATAAATGCCTGCAATAATTGCCGCCTTTTCTGTGATGCCTTCCTGGTATGCGGCGTGCAGCCATTCATGAAAATCAGTTGTATTGAACACTGCCTGGGTTTGGATAAATCTTGCTCCGGCTTTAACTTTTTTCATAAGCCTCAGAATATTAAGTTCAAGAGGCCTTAAATAAGGGTTTACAACAGCACCTGCAAGCAATGAATAATTACCTTTTATTTTTGTACCATTTAATAAAGTCCGTTCGTTATTCATCTTATTAACAAGCTCAATAAGCTGAATTGAATCGATGTCATAAACACTGACCGATTCCGGCATATCTGTCAGTGTCTGGTGATAGCCTGACAAGCACAAAATATTTTTAATTCCCATTGAAGCTGCTCCCATAATATCAGACTGAAGGGCTATACGGTTACGATCGCGGGTAATCAATTGATAAATAGGTTCTATTTCCGCCTGCTTAAGTTTGATTGAGGCTGCCAGACTGGATATTACCGGGCCAAAAGGATTGTCAGCAACATTAACAGCAACCGCAGGACAATTAATAAACTTATTCCGTGGTTTGGCTTCAATGTCAGTATCCGGCAAGTATTCTGCTGTAATTATAAAATCACCCGCTATGATTTTTTTCGCTAATAAACTCTCCATTTATATATATCAATTATATTACTTAAATTTCTTCCTTAATAGATTGCAGGTTTGTTTTCAGATGTTTCCTGAAATTATTGATTTCATCTGCTAATGCATCGACAGACTGTCCTTCCTGAAGCTGGAGACATTTAATGCATCCTCTTCCAAAACCAGATTCATCCAATAAATCATCAATAGCTTCAATACGTTTTTGCGCCCTCAGGTTCCCCTGTAAGAATTTGCACTCACCTGTCTTGCAGGTTAATAAAACGACACCGTCAGATCCGGTCTCAACTGCTTTGAGAAGATATAACAAATTAACCCTTCCTGAACAGGGTAGACTAATAGCATTTAGCTTAATGTTATCAGTTTTTGTGGCACAGTATTGTATTTCTTCTGCTGAATATGAATTGGAGCAATAAAAAAGTGTAATGTCAACTTTTTGGTTATTCATTTGTGTTCTATTGTCTTATAAAAGTTACAAATAAGTAATGTTACAGTACTGGATTTTTATCGTTTTCATGTAAGCTATTAGTTTTTTGATATTTAGTTACTAAATTCAAACAAATATTGATTTATTGTTGCAATTTGTAATATTTTTATCGTAAAAATAGAATATATTTTATTTTATTTCCATTTTATCTTAATAATTATCTTTAAATTTTTTAAAAAATTGTGATATCAGTTCAATCTGAAAAAATAAAAAAACGCAACTATTTGGTTGACAGAGAATAATAGCTTATTATGTATTTGGACTTTCAAAACTCTTATTCAGACACCCAGTTCGATACTGCCTTATTGTATTATTGGAATAGTTGATTATTTTTGCATTTGTTTTAGTTCCTCCTTCGTTTTAAGTTTTGGAGGTAATAGCGGGGTGTGGCGCAGTTGGCTAGGGCATCCCGACCATTGGTCGGGAGGGTCGTCTGAGGAGTCAGACATGTATTTAGAAGAATAATCGGGGTGTGGCGCAGTTGGCTAGCGCATCCCGACCATTGGTCGGGAGGGTCGTCTGAGGAGTCAGACATGTATTAAGAAGTATAATCGGGGTGTGGCGCAGTTGGCTAGCGCACTTGCATGGGGTGCAAGGGGTCGTCTGTTCGAGTCAGATCACCCCGACAAATTAAGAGGCCTGTAAAATAATAACTTACAGGCTTTTTTTATCATATTAACAGAACTTCTTTTATAAAAGAACAATATATGGACCTTCGGGCACGGTCTGTTGTTAATTTTCAGTCGTATAATTTTGATTTTGATTTTCTCTCATTTTGAATTTTCTTTAAAGTGTGAATTGTTAATTTTTGTCTTTTTTCGTGGAGCTATCGGGAGCGAGATACCTGTTTTTATCTTTTGTTCTTGTTTGTTGTTCCTGTCCTGCAGATTCAAATTTCTGTTTGTTGAATCGGCTTGTGCATAAGCACCAGCGCTGATTGCAATTCCTCCAAATACTAAGATTAATTTTTCCATTTTTTCTTTTTAGATTATTAATTTTAGAACTGAAAATTATTTTATAAAGGTGATAGGAATAAAAACGAGTATCGTTACAGAATTTTAGAAAGATGTTGCATGATTCACATCTACCTTTAGCGATAGAACACCTGGCGTATGTTTTTTCAGCTTAAATTTTCTTTTCCAGGCTAAAAATTGGAAACTGTAAATTCGGGTTTTATCAATGAGTTTATTGATTTTTGCTGTTGGTATTTTCCCTACGATTGATCAATCATTGAATCAAAGTTGAGTATCTTTGCAAAACCAAATATTGGAAGCTGATATGGAAATATTTAAACCACTGGATCTTCAGAAAGATTCTCAGAATACAACGAAAATTGAAAACATTGAAAAAGTCAGATGCCTGATTATTGGCTCAGGTCCTGCCGGATATACTGCTGCAATCTATGCATCAAGAGCTAATCTGAAGCCTGTTCTTTATACCGGATTACAGATGGGAGGGCAATTGACAACCACAACTGAAGTTGATAATTACCCTGGATACCCCGACGGTATAACAGGACCACAAATGATGGAAGATTTTAAGAAACAGGCGGAGCGGTTTGGTGCGGATATCAGATTCGGAATTGCCACAACAGCAGATTTTTCAGGTAAGATATTTAAAGTAACTTTTGATGATAATAAGATAGTTGAAGCGGATGCCGTAATAATTGCTACTGGTGCCACAGCAAAATACCTGGGGTTGGAATCAGAAACTAAATATGCAGGAATGGGGGTTTCTGCATGTGCTACCTGTGATGGTTTCTTTTACAAAGGAAAAGATGTAGCAGTTGTTGGCGGAGGAGATACGGCAGCTGAAGAAGCAACATATCTGGCCGGGCTCTGCAGAAAAGTCTACCTGATTGTCAGAAGGGATAGCCTCAGAGCATCCAAGACTATGCAGGATAAGGTTTTCAGAACAAGGAATATCGAAATATTATGGGAACATCAGACTATAGATCTTTTTGGTGAAAATGGGGTGGAGGGTGTGACCCTTGTAAAGAAAAAGGGCACATCTGAAGAAGAGATTCTGAAGATAAGTATAGATGGATTTTTCCTTGCAATTGGCCATACTCCAAATTCAGAGGTTTTTAAGAAATTTATCGAAACAGATCAGGTTGGATACATAAAAACCATCCCCGGCACATCAAAGACCAACATTGAAGGGGTATTTGCTGCAGGCGATGTTCAGGATCCTCATTACAGACAGGCCGTTACAGCTGCAGGTTCTGGTTGTATTGCGGCCATTGATGCTGAACGTTATTTGTCAGAACTTAAATGATAAATGCCACCAAGACGCAAAGACGCCAGGATTCACAATAAGCTTACATTAAATAACTAATCCCTGGTGTATCTTTGTGCCTTTGCGTCTTTGTGGCAAAAATATAGTACATCAAATAATTCTTAAGATGAAGACTTTCAAAAAAACATTTAAAATTAATGCTGAACCATCTGATATTTATTCAGCAATAACAAATCCTTATACAATTGAGTTATGGTCAGGTTATCCTGCACGGATGAGTACAGAGCCTGGCAGTGAGTTTTCTCTTTGGGAAGGCGATATCGTTGGTAAAAACCTCGAATTTATAGAGGACAGGAAAGTGGTTCAGGAGTGGTACTTTGGTGACCAGCCTGAAAAGTCAATTGTAACTATAACTATTTTGCCTGACGGCGGAAACTCGATTATAAATGTTGAACATTCAAATATTCCGGATGGAGAGTTCAAAGATATTGCAGAAGGGTGGAGGGAGTATTATTTTGATGCAATTTCAAACTTCTTTAACCCTAATTTTTAGAAGAGTCAGTTGATACAGTTACAAAAGATTTCTGACCGAAAAGTTCAAAAACATCCTCAACGCAGGCAATTATCAGGTTGCCAATACCTTTAAAAGACAACGTATTCGAATATGACTGGATCTTTGTATTCCATTCACGTATCCAGGACAAAATATGAAGATTAATAAACCGGCATATTTCTTTGCTCATCTCTGCCTGGCTTGGTTTATCGTCCAGAACCATATATTTGTCAATAAGCAAAGTCAGGAAAAGTAGTTCAATACCCAGGTGATCATCAGCTATTTTCCCTTTGAATTTGGATACCCATCCATAGGATTTATAGAAATCGGATACAGTAGAAGGACTTTTGTCTGAGCTCATGGAGGAGACTTTACTGTATAAAGATTCATAGGCTGGTGCAAGTGCCGGAACTTGTCTGGCAAAGAGCCTTTTATAATCATCATGCAGTAACTTGCCGAAGGTGGACTTGTCTGCAAATGAATCTTTGAGTTGGGAAGCCGCAATAACAAAATTAGGATTAGAACTGGAAACCGGAAGATTTTTCAATATACCCTTTTCCCAGAAATCTACAATACATTCTTGTGAGGGCTCGTGCATGATCATACTTCCTCCAAAATAGAGGAGCATATTATAACCCTTTAAAATATCTTGATTATGGCTCATAAAGTCCATTTCTTTAAAGATTGCTATTGATATCAAAAATCCATAAAAGGAAAAACTCAGGAACGACTCTGGATTTGATTAATATAACCATCATAACATGATTTTGTTCGAAATGAATCGGGAATACTCACAGCAACATAATTTGTCAGTTTTTGACTCGCGCGCGGCAGTGAACGCCGTGCGCGATGCGATTGAGAAGATACATAACATCCGTCAGGGCGCGCCCTCCCTGGCTGGCGTGACGATCCGCGTTCTGAATCTCGATGCTTCCGAGAAGGATCAGGTTGTGGCGTTGGCGGGTCCCGATGGCGCGGTGGCCGGATATGGCGCGCGCGGCGAAGCCCCGGGGTACGAGAAGCTCATCCAGGTCATGGTGGGCATGGACGCGGCCGCCGAGAGGATCACGTGCGTCACTGTGATTGACTATGACGAGATGCTCCAGATGTCTCCGCACGTTGCAGGCGCCGACGCCGCCAAGGCATGGCCGGAGGCCATTGCCCCGAGCGAGGAAACGCTTGCCGTCATGTCCGATTTCGTCAAGCAAGTCCGCGGCCGCCGGGTGGATGACTTGCACCCGATTGCCGGTTCGCCGCAAGATATCCAAGGCGTGACCGGCGCGACCATCACCGCCAACGCTTGTCTGGCCGCCGCGCGGAAGGCCGCCGAGAAGATTCAGGCGGTCGTGCGCAAGCAGCAGTAGAGTCTGTTGACTTCGTTTTTCCTCAGGATTGAAAGGCATGCTGAAATCATGGCTCAACGTCCTCCTGTAACTTCCGAGAACGACAAGCAAGTCCTCGAGGCGCTGCTCTTTGCCGCCGACCAACCCGTGCCGGTGGGCCGGCTGTCGCAGATCCTGGGCGGCGAGTACGACTCGCGCGCGCTGCGCAAGTTGATTGACCTGCTGAACCAGGAGTATGCGGCGCAGCGGCGCGCCTTCGAGATTCAGGAAATCGCAGGCGGGTTCCAGACCGTCACGCGCCCGGAATACAAGGAATGGGTCGCCGAGCTCTTCAAGCAGCGCCGGATGGAGAAACTCACGCCCTCGGCGGTGGAGACGCTCGCCATCGTCGCTTATCGCCAGCCGATCCTGCGCGCGCAGGTGGATGACATTCGCGGGGTGCAGTCCGGCCCGCTGCTGCGCAGCCTGATCGAACGCGGCCTCATCAAGGTCGCCGGGCGGCAGAACGTGCCGGGCCGCCCCATCCTCTACGGCACCACAAGGCTCTTCATGCTCCACTTCGGCCTGAAATCGCTCAAGGACCTGCCGCGCGTGCCGGAGCTGAACCCGTCGTGACTTTTTCTTGACACGATGCAACTGGCGTGATAGGCTCATTTTGTGCCGCACCAGAGGAGGAACAGACGATGATCCAGATGAAAGTGATTCTGCACCCGACGGACTTCTCCGAGTCGTTCGAAGTACGCGATGCGCTATGCGCTCACCTTCGCCGAGGAGTTCAACGCGAAGCTCTGCGTCCTGCACGTCATCGAGGAAATCGCCAGCGCGCTGTATTTCGACATGCTCCAGGCTCCGCCGCTGGCGCAGCTTATGGCGGACATCGAGAAGCAGGCGCAGAAGGCGATGGACGAGCTCGCTCCCCGCCGAGGTGCACGGCAAGGGATGCCAGGTCGAATACCTGATCCGCAAGGGCGTGCCGTTCCTCGAAATCATCCGCTGCGCCGACGAGATCCAGGCCGACATGATCGTCTGCGGCACGCACGGCCGCACCGGGCTGAAGCACGCGCTGTTCGGCTCCGTGGCGGAGAAGGTCGTGCGCAAGGCCGCCCTGCCCGGTCCTGAGCGTCCGGCACCCCGAGCACAAGTTCGAGATGCCCGGCGCCGACGCCTAGAGCCGCAGTCCATGATGCGGATCGATGATAGCAACTTGAAGACGAAAGTCTCCGCCTTCCCCGACAACGCCCGGCGTCTACCTGATGAAGGACGCGCACGGCGTCGTCCTCTACGTCGGCAAGGCCAAGTCCCTCCGCAGCCGCGTCGCCAGCTACTTCCAGGAGTCGCCCGGCGACACGCGCCTCAAGGTCCGCGACATGGTGCCGCAGATCGCCGACGTCGAGTACATCGAGGCGGAGTCGGAGGTGGACGCGCTCCTGATGGAGGCGCGCCTGATCAAGGACATGCAGCCCGAAGTACAACGAGGACCTGCGCGACAGCAAGCTCTACCCGTACCTCGAAATCACGCGCTCCGAGGACTTCCCCGGCGTGCCGTCACGCGCGCAGCGCGACAACCCGCACAGCAAGTTCTACGGCCCGTTCACCGAGGCGCGCGCGCCTCCGGCAGGCGGTGCGAACTCCTCCAGCGCGCCTTCCGTTTCCGCTGGATCAGCTGTAGTGCACATGACAGGTGGTGTATTGGCATTTGTAGGTGCAAAAATGATTGGACCACGTTTAGGTAAATACAACAAAGACGGTTCACCAAATGCTATTCCCGGACACAATATTCCTATGGCAGTTATCGGTTGTTTTATCCTTGCATTCGGTTGGTTTGGATTCAACCCAGGATCAACATTGGCCGGAGGCGATTTAAGAATTAGTGTAATTGCAGTAAATACCATGATTGCTTCTGCAACAGGTGCATTTGCTTCCATGCTTTACATGTGGTTTTTTAAAACTAAAAAACCAGATCCATCTATGATGATCAATGGTATGTTGGCCGGATTGGTTGCCATTACTGCTCCGTGTGCTTTTGTAACTGTACAATCAGCTGCTCTTATCGGATTAATTGCAGGTGTTTTAGTTATTGAAGCAGCATTCTTTATTGAGAAAAAACTTAAAGTTGACGATCCTGTTGGTGCTGTTGCTGTTCACGGTGTAAATGGTACGTGGGGAGTTATTGCATTAGGTCTTTTTGCTGACGGAACATATGGCGACGGATGGAATGGTGTTGCAGGTACTGTAAAAGGTTTATTTTATGGTGATGCTTCTCAGTTCTTTGCTCAAATCATTGGTGTATGCTACAAATATCATTTATGTCGCTGCAATTGGTTGGGTTGTATTTAAATTAATTGACAAAATAGTTGGAAATAGAGTTAGCGCTCAAGATGAACTTGATGGACTTGGATGTACCGGAAATGGGAACTGAAGGTTATTCAGGAATGAAAATGGACAAAAACTTCTGAAACACCATTTAGTCAACACTAATCAATAATAAAATATTCAAAAATACGATATTTTCTTCAACAATTAAGTTTGTTGTTATTTTTAAGAGGAGGGGACTGTTGGGGGACAGAACCCTCTTTCTTTTATCAAAACAATCAACATCTGATAAATACATTAAATGCAGTAAGACAAATTCAATATTTATGTATATTTTCACATTACACCCCATTATTATTAGATCATAATGTTAATTTTTTATATATTTATTTCAATCATACCCCATATTTTTATATAGGTCATTTAATTTTTATTAATATTTTTGATCCATAAATAATTAATCATAATAATCGTTCAGGAACTACCCATTCTTGTATTTTAAAAACCACAAAATTTAATTGTTATGAAGAAAATTGAAGCCATCGTTAGAAAAACCAAGTTTGAAGAAGTACGTGCAGCTTTACATGAAGCTGACATTGACTTTCTCTCCTGGTGGGAAGTTAAAGGACAGGGCACTGCCACGCCAAGGACTCATATTCAGAGGTATTGCCTACGATGTTAATTCGGTAGCCCGTATGTATATCTCATTTGTTGTTCGCGACCAGAATGTTGAAAAATCGATCAATGCCATTCTTGAATCAGCCTATACCGGCGAAAGTGGTGATGGACGTATTTTCGTGAGCGATATTGCTCAATCGATCCGTATCCGGACAAAAGACCGGGGCGACGAATCACTTTACAACAAATAATTCCCTCAGAGTACAAATCATTAAGAATGAAAACTTTATGAAGTTAAAACATATAGGAT
>CAVRZV010000010.1:0-516515 GCA_963725785.1 uncultured Bacteroidales bacterium
GCCGCCGGGTTCTGCTCGTTGACGTCTACCGTCAGCTGCCCCGAAGCTCCTGGGCGTGCCGGACCAGCAGCCGGCCGCCTCCCGCCAGGGGTAGCTCCGGGGCGATGAACATCTCCATCTTGCTCCCGGACAGCCCCAGGAAGCCCACCGGCACTCCGGTCTCCGCGCAGAGGGCCCAGAGCTCGGCCTCGTCCGAGCCCAGGTAGTCCCGGACCAGGGGGAGGAAGGACTGGACGTCCTCCTCCGTCAGGAACGTGTGCGTTGCCCCAACCGCAGCCCGCAGCCAGACGTCCAGCAGAACGTCGCGGTCTGTCGGCAGCGCCCGTCGGATGTTCATGGCCTGCCCTCACTTCCCCTTCGCCACCCCCTCGGCGCGCTCTTCGCCCGATACTCCTCCTCCAGCCCCCGCGTCAGCCCCTCCAGCCGGTCCATCAGCCGGCGGGGCGGCCGCGGCTGCGTACCGCCAGGGCGTAGGCGGTCAGCAGCGGCAGCGCGCACCGTCGAGTCCAGGTAGCAGGTCACCGAGTCGGGCAGCTGCTCGGGATCGACCTTGCCCCAGGTCATCGCCTCGCGCCGGCGTGGCCCCGACGAGGCCGCCGGTGTCGGGGCGGGCGTCGGTGACCTGCAGGAAGTAGTCGTGGCCCGCTCTCGTCCAGGCCGAGCACTTCCTGAATCTGCGGCTCGGTCTGCAGCATGAAGTTCTTCGGCGAGCCGCCGCCGAGGATCAGGACGCCGACTTGCCGCCGCTTCGCTTGGCGTCGTAGACGATGGCGGCCGTCTGGTTGACGTCGCGCGAGCGGATCGATGCGCGAGCTTGCGAGCCTTCCAGCTGCAGCGCGGCCAGGTTCATGCCGATCGAGCTGTCGCCGGGCGACGACGTGAAGATCGGCACGCCGCGCCGGTAGGCCGCCGCCAGCAGGCTCTTGCCCTGCCGGCCCGGTCTCGCTCCTCGCGCGCGGCGAGGTACTTGCCGACCAGGTAGTGGAACTCGGCCGTGCCCATCGTCTTCTGGAACGCCTCGCCGCGGCACAGGTGTGCGGTAGAAGCGGTCGGTGCCGAGCAGGTTCTCGTAGTCGAAGACGATGTCGTAGATGCGGATGACCTGGTGCTCGCGCAGGGCGAGGTCGTCGAGGCCCGGGCCGCGCCTGGTGCAGGTCCATGCCGAGGGCGAAGTGGGTGTCGTGGTAGAGGTTGGCGCCGGTGCGAGACGATCCAGTCGATGAAGCCGGCCTCGATCAGCGGGACCAGGCACGACATGCCCAGCCCGGCCGGCGTCAGCGCCCCGCTGAGCGACAGGCCGACGGTGCCGTCGTCGCGCCAGCATCTTGCGGGCGAAGAGCTGGCAGCGCCTCGCGCAGCCGGCCGCCGTTGTACGACAGGAACGCCTCGTCGATGACCTGCGCCAGCGGCGTCTGGCCGTGAGCGCCGGCGGGTCGATCCGCTTGTGGCTGATCTTGTGCAAGCATGCGCTGCGTCGGGGGTGTGTCGTGTTTCATGCCGTCAGGCTAGGGCCAGCCGGGCGCGCCTGTCAACGTCACTCGGGCCGGCCGACGAACATCAGTTCGCCGTAGTCCTCGTAGCGGTGGAAGTTCGGTCCGGGTCCAGCGGCGCCGTGGACGACAGCTGGGGCTTTCAGGGTGACGGAGTAGTCGTAGCGGCACAGGGCGAAGTGCCACGCGCTCGCCGGCGCGGCCGGCCGCCGGTCGCCTTGAACGCCGACCAGGGGATGCGGCCCTCGACGGCCCAGCCCCTGTCGCGGTCGTCCCATTTGTTGAGGGTGCCCTGGAGCGCACCGCCGACTCCAGCCCGAGCCGCGTGGGCGCGAAGCGGCGTAAGCCGCCGGCGCCTGCGCGATGGCAGGAAAGCTCCAGTTGCGTGTTGGCCGCGTTCACCTGGAGCTCGTAGTAGGCCAGCTTGTCGGCCGACGGCTTGAAGAACAGCTCGAAGACGTCGTCGTTCCAGGTCTGGCCGTTCCTCTCCTTGACGAGGGCGAGAGGTCGGTGTCCTCCATCTCGGCGGTGAAGTAGAGGTAGCTATTGTCCCAGAGCAGGCGGGCGGTGGTCGTGGTGGCGGATGGTGCTTCTGCCAGAAGACGGCGAAGTCGCGAGGTAGCCGCCCTCTCCAGGCGATCTCGTCGAGGACGCCGTTGACGCGGATGACGTCGGTGGCCCAGCGGCACTCGGCCGTGCGCACGGCCGGGGGCAAGTCGTCTTCTTTATTTGTATATTTTTGTGATCAATTCATCTGTCTTTATTACTGTTGCAAATTCTTTATGTAAACTTGCTAATGCTGTTTCATGTATTATTTCTGCTGAAAGAATTCCGTCCTTCTGCTCCTACTCTCTCAAATGTTGCTGTTGCATCTGAAACAACAAATGTGTCATAGCCATAATTTCCAGCCATTCGTACTGATGTTGATACACACTGGTCGGTTGTCAAACCAACGATTATAAGTTTTTTAATATTTAACTTATCAAGTTGTTGTTTCAAATCAGTCCCTATAAACGCACTGCTAACGCTCTTTTTAATTATTTGTTCTCCTGCTTTTGGTTGTACTATCTCTTGAAAAAAATTATTGCCGGTATTTCCTTCGACAAATTTTGAATTTGGGTTTGTGGAACAGTGCTTAATGTGAAAAATTGGCAAGTTATTTTGTCTCCAAAAATTCAGAATCTTTCCCGCGTTAGTTTCCGCATCCAGATTGTTTCTGTGTCCGTCACAATAATCAATATCTTCAAATCCTTTTTGAATATCAATCAGAATTAACGCTGGTTTGTCTTGTTTTGTCATAAATAAATGTCATGTTTTTTTTGAATTTTATTTTATGTGAAGTGAATGTCCTGCTAAATGTATAGAATATTTCTGTTGTTGCTGTTGTTTAAGCGAAGTTTTTCGCTATATGTAGGGTGATTGTCATGCTTATCTAGTTGTCTGGGATTTAGAATTTTACATATAACGGCCCGCGGTCTAATTAGTTGGCGTCCGTGTTGGGGTTGGCACGTGTTTTTGCTTTGAACGTCGAAGTTTTAACGAAGGCGGACAAAGTCCCGATAAGTGGCAGGTTTTGTCATGTTATTAGAAACCGTCTAGATAGCTAATACAAAAACCATAACAACTGCGCGTCTGCCGGCGTTGCACACCGAAGCATTTAGGCGAAGGTGTGCAGCCCTATTGACTCTGTTTCGGCAGCAGGAACAGTCCAGGTGCAACAAGATTTAATTAGTGGGATGATGCTTGCTCACCTAGATTTTGAGGGCTGATAGAGAAGTAGTCCGGGTTGCAAGGTGACCGAGGATCGACAATAAGTTGGCTTTGCGAAGCAGAGATGAAATAATTAATTAATCCGACCAAGCAATAGCTGGGGTTTTAAAATTGTCATGATGTAACCAATTTAGGTTCCTTAACTCAGAGAATTATCTCTATGCAAGCTCTTTTTAAAGCTTCGGTAAAGCTTCAGCCTGTACAGAAATAATGTGTTTGCAAAAAAATCATAGTAGCTCAAGACTGATACTTTCGATCTCTTTTTTGATTCTTGCCTTAAATTAAAAGCTCTTTTCATTTTTTCACATACAGATTTAATTATTTCATCATCTGGGATATTGACGAGGATATTAAATAAATCAGAATCAGATACATTGGGTATTAGTCAGGGCCGTGAGGTAGCATACAAAATTGTTTCAAAAAAGTACTCGCTTTTTCTCAAAAACATATAATATATATAATATGGATCGATTTCGAAATTCCTAGAACCCTGAATCCATTAGTGCAAATAAATCCATTCAAACTCATCTGTAACAAGTGCAGTCGCGTGGTTTCTTGTTCCTATCGAATTTCCTGCAACTGAAGTAATTATATCACCAGATTTTATTTCATATGATGCTCTACTCGGTAACTCGTGGACTTGTAAGGTGTTGAGTTAATTATTTCGAAAGCATGAGTGTTGATGTCTGAAAGCTCGATATAATCAACAGTTCCATTTGGGACATTTAATTTTTTGCTTTTAGCTTTAATAATTTCAGCTATCCCCTAATCTTTTTGAGTTTTTGCCTTCTAAAATTGGATATCATTTCACGATTTTCGGGTGAATAAAAATCAAAATCAAATCTACCATTGAGCTCGCTGTAATTTATTGAAAACGTGTTACTATTTATTCAATGGTACCTTTTGTTGAAATGTTTTATAATCTTTTATTAGGCCTGGAGAAGTCCTCATCCAGTATATGTTGTCCTGATTGATCCTTTAGTAAATTACCATAATTGTCTTTCTTGTAAAGCGGGGTACCGTTCTTATTCCCTTGATAACCTGGTTTCGTGATTTTACCGAAGAAGATGGGGTATTCTAGTCTTTTTGTTGTTCGTATTTTCAAGAAAGGTAGATGAGGTTTTTACACCAGTTCCAAAAGGAATAAATGTCTCTTGTGGCAGATTTACTACTGCTAAAAGTCTTGCTTTTTGCTTGATATGAAATATCTCAGGTATTCCAGCGATGGATTCTCAAAGTGTCCATTAGGAAGAACAATTGCCAGTTTGCCACCTTCTTTTAAAAGTTGGAGGCATCTTTCTATGAAGAGAATTTCAGTAGTGATTCGGGTACTAATTGTTTTTGTTTGACATAAGAGTCGTCAGTTTTAATCCATTTGTGACCTAAGTCATATTGTGAAAGCATTTTAGAAGTAGTTATTTTCCCGTTTGATCCGAAAGGAGGATTCGTTAAAATTATATCAAAGCCATCAGTTATATTCTTCTTCGAACCATTAGTATGACAGCTTAATTTTGTCTAGATCTTCCAGTGAATTTGCACAATGAATATTGGTTGATAATTAGCCTCTAACAGGAGTTTCATTTGTGCAATTCGTGCTATGCTCTTGTTTATGTCAATTCCAAAAAGATTATTGGTTATGAATCCTTCTCGTTGAAGATTTGGAATTGTTTTGAAGATATTTTAATGCTGAAATTAGAAATCCACCACTTCCGCAAGCGGGGTCTAAAATTGTTTCGTCGGGTCTTGGTTGTAATTTCTCAACAGAAATCGATTATTGGTGTGGGTGTAAAAAATTGGCCTGTCCATCCTTTTCGTTGAGTTCAAGAAATTTCTGAAAAGCTAACCCTTTGCATCCGAGCGAGGAATCTAAAAGTGACAGATTCTGAAGCTTTATTAACGGTAAACCCAGTGATAGTGGCGGAAAGACGAATTTTATCGTCGGGTCAAAGACTGTCTTTAAAGTCATTCTTAATAAATCAATGAGGGAATTGATCCCTTAAGAATTAAAAGAGGAGGGTGTCTGACCGCTTTTTAATTCACTCCATTCCTCAGAAGTTATTCGAAACTTATTACTTTTTTTCATTTTCATCAAAAATCTTAATAAATAAAATTTTGATAAATTCCTCTAAAGTTTGTTGTGGAGAAGATCCATCATTACTATAAATATAATCATGGATTTCTTCAAATTTTTGAGAAGATTTTCTTCTTTGGGGAGATGAGATTCAAATAGCATATTCATAATTTACACATTTGTGACAAATATAACACACATTTGTGTAAATACAAAATTAATTTTCAACAATTAGAGTTCGATTATCAATTTGCATATCATCCTTATTTATAGAATCCTCAGAATTAAGAGTATCATAAACAATCTCAAAACTGTCAAACCATTCGTCAGACAATTTTAGATCTAGCTTTCCATCTTCTTTTGCAAAGACAAAACCCATAATATAATTTTGCTGTAAATGATTTGCGTCATCACCGGATGATTCCAGTTGTTTTGGATTTGCAAAGACAAATTTATGTTCATTGAATCTGAGGAATATGTCAATAGAAATTTATATGTTAAACTCATCTTTTCTTGGAGTAGCCTGGGTTCGTTCACTTGCTCCAGATGTTCCAGATACAAAGTGAGTCTCCAGAACTTTTATCTTGGACATTACATAAGCTAGCCGGTCTTCAATCATTTTACTAATCTCGGACCTTGAATATCCTGCAAGGGCGCTTATTGCTTTTGATTTCTCTGTTTCAGTTTTTGGTTTATTCTTGAGGTATTTTTGAATTTCTTCATAATCATAGAGCATAGAACTGTAATCGTTTCTTAATTTAGGTAAGTTTTTTTCTATTGAAGAAATAATCTGAGGTTCAATATCTTTCTTTTTATCTATCCAAGTGATTTTTTCATAATGATCAAATAAAAACTTTTCTAGTCTATCAAAGTTATATAGTTTTGTGCCATTTTTCTGAATTAGACTTTACTCCTTTTGATTCAAGAACATACCAAGGATCATCTGGACCCTTACGAAAATAGAAGTCCCCATGTACTATGAGGATGTTTCCTTCCTTCCCATTTTTCTCTGATTCTTTTTACTTCGTATTTTAACTCTTCTAGTTTTTTCTTCAAAAGAAGTTCGGTTATTGACCCACTCACATAGCCTTGTGCATTCGGACTTAATTTTATTGCTTCAAGAAAGATATCTAATGTTGTTTTGAAAACATCTGAAACAAATTTTTCTAATTTCTCTAGGATTGTCATAGTTTAATAATTTGATTTTTAAAGTTAAGATAGTTTTTTAATTTGTCTATTCTGTCATACTAAATTCGTGCAGATGGATTTTGGCCCTTTTGCTTTTGCATGAGCGATGGGTCTTGTGTCGCGGTACTAGTTTGATCGCAACCAGAAATTTGTCAAGTGACAGAATTTGAATTGAGAGCAGAATCGGGCAAATGTGCTTGGCTTGTATTACGAATTTGACTTAGGTTCAGGAACAAGCAAAAACCGTGACAAGCAAATTACTACAACTGACCGTGTCATGGATAGGGCATGGTTAGTCATCTATTCTAAAACTAGAAAAGTTTGGAATAAAATTTTGAGACCAATTTATTCCTTTTCACTTGAGGTTGGATAACCTTAATCCCTTCAACGATTTTTTTAGCTAGATCACGATTATTTACTAATAGGTCTTTTATTCTAATTAAAATTTTATTGTAGTTTGTTTGTTGATAATTAATTCTCAGCTAATTTACCAACAGTGTTTAGAACTTCATTCCCCTTGTCAATAATCAAGGTATCATTAGAAGTCAAAATATATCTTCAAAAACGAAATTGAGAAATTGTCTTTTCCTCTTTTCATTTAAAGATTTAAATCTAATATTAATATAATCAAGGATTTGAATCTGAAAATTATTGGGAGGAATAATAATCCAATCAAGACACCCAGTTGCAGGAAATTAATGTATGGTCATTTAGAGTTAGAATTTTTGAATTTTTAATAATTGATAGCCCAGCAGTTTGACGATTTATCTCAGCTGTTTGTAGAATCATTGACTTGATAATTCTTAAATAGGAAGATTTGTCAACAGAAGTAGTTTTTAGCTTTAAATCATCAATTAATCCAAAAATCTGTTCTGTAAGATAGCTGGAAATCCTTGTGATGCCTTTTGTAATAGATTGTCTATCAAGAGTTGCCTGGAAGGTACTTTTTTCTGGATTTTAATGAATTCTGATAGTCTCTCGAATTGATTAGCAGCTATCATATTGACTAGCCAATTTCTTTTTATCTCATCCGAAATTTGGGGATAAAATTTTTCAAAGAACTCATTATTATTGATAGCGTAATTTGCAATAACTGATTGAAAATTAATATTTCCAAACTCTTTTATAAATAGGTCTGTCATTTTACAGATAAATTCTAACCCAATAATTGGAGTATTTGAAATATTAGTGAAAAATTCCCCAACAATTTGTTTTGCTTTTAGAGACAAAGACTCAATTTGTGATTTCTGGAGAATTAATAAAGTTGGCATAAAAAGATATGAATGACTCCGTTCAGACTATTGAAGCCAACTGTTACCTCATAAATAAATTGTTGATAGAAATTCACAGCTTCATTTGAAGAATCGAAAAACCCCTGAAATTCTTTTATGACTTTAAATGAAAAGTCAACAATACTAGTCTTTAAAGTTAATCTATCAGTAATGGGATTTCCATTTTCAATTTTAATTATCTTTTGGAGCAGAACTAATAAGGCATTCGTTATTTCTGGTCCAATGAGTGATTTATTAAACTTAAATAATATTTCTTTTTTGGTTTCAAATGAATTTTTGTCAACAAGATTAATATCAAATGACTCAATAAACAATCGAATAAAATCAGGTGAAATGTAAAAATTCTGTACTTCTTCTGAACATGTAAATAATTTTGCAATCCCATTGTCTGAACTAAATGTTTTCGTCAGGATTACCTTTATCCGCCCTTTATCTTCTTTAGATACAAGATCAGAATATTTTATAAATATTGGAAGGGTTGATTCTAATGATTCTTTGCTAATTTTATTCTTTTCTGATGATCCAATGGTATTATCATCAACTATACTTACAAATCTATTTATAATATCACGTTTCGTTTGGTACCTTATGTTATTGTACTTATCTATAAATTCTGTTGATAAAGTTGTTGGATTAATTACAGATAAATGATCAAGACTTGATTTTATTTTTATGTCTATTTCATGATATACCTTATCAGTTAGGGATATTTCAAATTTTCTAGTAAAACAAAGAAGTCCATTTAGAAAAACACAAAACGTATTAGGATTTGAGTTATCAAGTATATACTGTCGTAATACATCACTAAAGTCATTTATTTTTTCATTTATTTTAAGTTCAGTAATATATTTTTCATCTTCATCAAAATTGTTTTGTGATATTTTTTTAAGAGTCTACTTATACCTGGAAAATTTTGTTCATGGTCTGATTTTCAGAAACGGAAAAAGACTTCTAAAGATTCAATGTAAATGTCACTTGTCGATTGTAAGAAGACTTTAAATTCATCATAATGTGGCTTTGTATATCAGGATTTATTTTCTTTAGCCCTTCAAAATCCAAATGTATCAAATTGAATGTATTGCTATTTTTAAAAGCTTCAGTTATTGAAGGAAATTTTTGGATCAAAAGTATATACTTTGCTAACTGAGCAATATTGTTTTTTAAAAAGTCCTTTTCAATTCCCCTACCCTTTGTTTCCCTCTCATAAATAATCAAGTAATTAGCAACTAAAACATTAATAAATTGTATAATTTGCCTTGGATTTTGACTAAAAACCCGTGTTATTAATGATGATAAAGATATCATTATCAAAGTCAGGAATTTGTGTCTCTTTAAGCTTTTTCCGTGCAAAAAATGTTCAAGTTCAGTTGTGTGAAAATGTATAAGTATCCAAATAATAGAATTGAAAATTTTTTTCTTAGAATTTTATCTGCATAAGTTGAACTATTATTCTTCTCCTTCCACAAGCCAAAGTCTTTCTTAGGTGGTCTTTGATTGCGTCAACATCACATGGGATAAGAAATACTACTTCTTTTTCAGGTATTTCCTTATCGGCTGGTTCTAAAAAAGTTTTGATTGTGGAAATTATTTTTACAGCGTTTTCTCCTGATACTCTATCTAGGTTATCAAAGACAATTATGATCCTGTTTTCTTTGAGGTTTAAAAGTATATTCCTAAACTCAGTTTCAAATTCGTGTGGATCTTGAAATTTGTCAAAAACTTCCTCTGATTTCTTTTTTTCAATAAACTTTTCAGTGAATTTTATCAGAAATGGGATTGACCCTAAAAGGATAGTAATTATAGATCTAAATGTAAGAGATGATATGTTAAGTAATCCTAGCCATTTTACAAAAACTAGATAAAAGATTAAAGAAATGAATATTAGAGGTAATGCGGTTACTAAAATTACTAGTGATACTGTAAATAGCTCATTCCATTTGATTTTTGTATTCTCGGTTATTTTGAAACGGATTTGTCAACTCGTTCGCTTAAATTAAATTTTTCATTAAAAAAGCTTTTCAATAGATCGCTTTTTAACTGATGTTCAAGTTCAATTAGCAATGTTCTTCGCAAAGCATCTCCTTCATGTTTCCAGACATCAAATATTATGACAGGTGTTTTGATTTTCAGAAGATCATTTCGTAATCGACTCAGCAATTGTACTCTTTCCCAGAGCCCCATTTACCAAAAAGTCCAATTGTGAAAGGAGTTGGGCATGATTTGACTATTCTATTTAAAGGTAGATATAATCTCCTCATGTCCAAATTGAATACAAGCATTAGTAGAAGAGTCAAGTGGTTTCTCCTCAATAAATCGATAATTGATCATATGTATGATCTAGATTAGAAAAGTTATTAATCTTGAATAACAGATATTTTTAAGACGATATACCTTGTTGCTAACTTGCATTTATAATCAATTTAAGCATCTCTAATCGTCTTCAGACATCTCCACCCATCTCCTAATCAACCATTAAACTAAAAGTATCTATGTTAAAAATCAATTGCGGATATAACGATTTAATCCTGAGTCATCACAAGTCTATACACCCCTATACCTGTTATCCGGTATTGTAAAATTAAACACCGATCCTTTACCATACTCAGAGCTAAACCAGATGTTTCCTCCTAACATCCCGATATAGGCCTTCGCGATAGATAATCCCAGACCGGTTCCTTCATACCGCTGCGTAATGCTGCTCTCTGCCTGGTAAAAAGTGTCAAAGATATTCGCCTGTTTTTCCTTCCTGATACCTACACCGGTATCGGATATGTAAAACTCAATCGTGTCTCCTTTCAGCCTGTACCCGAATTCAACCTTCCCCTCACTGGTGAACTTAACTGCATTACCCACCAGGTTGCAAAGCGACTGGAACAGCTTATAACCGTCAGTCATAATCACGATGTCTTTATCATCAATGCGGGCATCATACATCAGCAGGATATTCTTCTCTGCGGCAACCGGCCTGAACCTGTCGTACACCCTCAGGAGCATCTCGTTGAGATTTGTATCTTTCCTCATGAGCCTTACTGTGTTTGACTGGATTTTAGAGATCTCAACAATGTCATCCACTATCTCGAGCAGATGATCAGAGCTATGAGTAATGATATCGATATATTCGTACCGTTCCTCCTTAATATGTGCGGGTTCACCGAGCATTGTGGTGAATCCGACAATGGCATTCAGCGGGGTGCGTATCTCGTGCGATAAATTGTTCATGAAGGCGGTTTTCAGACGATCGCTCTCCTCTGCCCTTTCACTGGCTTTTTCAAGATCGCGGAGTACCTGCTTTTGTCCGGTTATATCGAAGAAGATGCCGAACAGCCCGGTAACCTTTCCCGTTTTGTCGTCTATTACCGGAACGGAGGAGTCCCTTATCCATTTTTTCTCCCCTCCGGGGATCGTGACCAGGATCTCTGCTTTATATTTCAGAATTTCCCCGTTCAGCAATTTTTTCCGCGACTCCTCCCTGTCGGCAGGGATATCCTTGCCGAGTAGGTACGATCTCTTCTATCATTCCCTGAAAGACCTTCTCGCTGAACGCCCCGGAAGTGATACCCAACAGTTGCCTGATCCCGTCACCGACAACCAGGCTTTGTCCCTCCCCTGTCCCGTTACCGAAGATCAGCTGATAAGGAACACCATCGGCATTTTCTATCGCCTGGCTGAAGAAATCACATGAATTAAACAAACGATTTTCCACCTCTTTACTGAAACGGCTGCCCAAATAGCCCTGAGAATTTTCAAGTCTCATAATATTTTTGTTTTTTTTAATATTTCCTGCTTTCCCCATATCAATAAAATAGAGTACAGCTCTGTCACTTCCATTTTTAAGAATTGACAAAGCACACACAATCAACTTATTACAGTAATATCATTGTACTGTAATGTTTAAAACAAAAGGTTAATAGGAAATGGTACGAAATTGTTACCTCACTGACCCGGATAATTAAAAGTTGTGAATAAAAAAAATGAGTATATTTGAGCTGCAATATAAATAGTCCGGAGAAATTATCTTATGGCTGTGAAAGAGTACACTGATAATGAGATAATAGAATGCCTGAGAAACCGTCAGAGCTATGTGGTTCATTACCTGTCCGACAGGTATATGCCAATGGTCCGGCTTATGGTTTTACAAAAAGGAGGTTCAGCGGAAGATGCCCGCGACATATTCCAGGACGGGCTCATCATAATGCTCGAGAAACTCGACAATAAAGAATTTGCCCTTACCTGTAAGTTCAGGACTTTCCTGTATTGCGTATGCGAGAACCTCTGGAAAACTGTTCTTGATAAACGACAGGCAGCCTCGAACTATATGACACGGAGACTGGAACCCGAGATCGAAAAAGATTTTACCGAACAGATTGATCATGAGCTCTACCTGCAGATCTTCCGCGATGTTTTTGAGACTCTCGATCCGATCAGCAAGAAGATACTTACTCTATACTGGCAGGAGGTTTCTCCGCAGGAGATCGCCGATAAGCTTGGCTATACCTATGGCTATGTAAGAAAGAAAAAATCTGAGGCCCAGAGCGAACTGACCGATAAGGTGAAGAGACATCCGGGTTATATGAAGATCAGAAATACGGAGATTGCAGCGCGGGAGGTGGTTCACTAACTGGGTGCTGGGTGCTGGGTGCTGGGTGCTGGGTGCTGGGTGCTGGGTGCTGGGTGCAGAGTAAAAGATAAAAGTTGACGAACGAAGTGAGGAAATCCCGCTAGGCGGGAACAAAAGGAAAAAAGGAAAAAGGAAAAAGCAAAAGGAAAAAGACAAAAGACAAAATAAACAAATCGGAGAAAATTAGTCCCGCCTTGCGGGAATGGGGGGCAAAACTAGCAACAAGCAACGAGCAACAAGCAACAAGCAACAAGCAACAAGTAATACAAAATGAACAAGCATCTCAGATATATCAACAACAAGTCAGGCGATGTTACCGGAAAAAGTGCCGGTAAAGCGTTTGATGACGATCTGATGGCTGACAGCGATGATGCCGCTCTGTTCGATATGATAAGTGAATATATGAAGGGGAGTATTGACATTGAGGATGTAAAGAACGATCCTGCACTGTCAGCAACCAGGGAAACTGTTAATAAGATGATATCAGATTATAACGGGAATACCTCAAATAACAGGGAAAACGAAAACTTTATCAGGGAGATAATTTCAGGTGAAGAGCAGGAAAAGCAGCTCCTCGAAGAGATCAAACTGATCAGGAAAGAGATAAGTGAGAATAAACTTGAAGATATTACTGGCGGGTGGGTTAAGGAATGGCAGGAGAAGAAACTGACTCCCGGTCCGGCTGATCCGGTCTCGGAAGAGAGAAGAGATTTTATTACAAACTCAATTAACTCTGAGGCCAATACAACCGTTGAAGTGATGCAGAACGGGAGAAAAAAAGCTTCACGACGCACCCTCTTCGTCCGGTACGGTTCGCTTGCAACTGCGGCTGTCCTTGGCGCTTTTTTAGTGATAAGAACACTTTTCCCGGCATATAATCCTGATAAGATCTTCAACTCTTTTTATAAACCTTTCGATGCTGTATCTCCCGTTACGCGAAGTATCAGCAATAATGAAGCCGACATCTTCTCATCAGCCATAGTAAGCTATAAAACCGGTGATTATTACAGAGCTGCAAGAGAGTTTTCCGAAACTATTCTTAAAGATCCGTCGGTTGTATCACCCAGGTTCTACATGGGACTGACACAGCTTGCTCTTAAGAATTATGACCAGACGATCGTTCTGCTTAATGGTGTTGTTAACGATCCGGGAGAATATGCCAAAGATGCAAGATGGTATCTTGGTCTGGCATATCTTAAAACCGGAGACAAACCGAAAGCCGTTGAAAGTTTTAAATACCTGGCACAATCGGAAGGCTTCTACCGGGAACGGGCAGAAAATGTATTGCGCCGTCTGAAATAGAGTAACAGAATCGCGGCAGCAAAAATCACAACCAGTCCGGTAATAACAAGAACTGACCCTGTTCTGTTCCGTACAACAGGTGAATAGTCGCCGAGCACCTCATAAGCAGCCCAGTACCATGGATTTGAAAATGACGGCGAAGACCCCTTCAGGTATTCCAGTTTTGCCAGCCGCATTGCCTCATTTTTTTCCTCCCCTTTCGATAGATGCCAGTAAAATCGTGTCATTATAGCTGCGCTTGCTTCGTCATTTATCTCCCATGCTGTTTTCACAACCGACGATGCCCCGGCAAGGGTGAAGCTCCGTGCCAGGCTCATCAGTCCCTCACCGGAGTATAATGTGCCTGTACCTGAATTACACGCGCTGAGTACAACCATTGGAGATTTTATCCTGGTAAGACTTATCTCATAATTATAGAGCTTGCCATCTTCCGGCGAAAGGTTGTGGGTATCGAACATCAGGTATGAGTACTTCGAATTTACACTGTCGGTTATTGAATGCATAGCAAGGTGAAAAATAGCCGGATCGTTCAGTGAGCTCAGAAAATTCGTCTTCGTTGCTTCTTCACCTTTAAAGTGCCTGCCGCTGAACCATTTGAAAACAGATTCTATCTCCGCATCCGTACCCGCGAGGGAAGAGAGCGGTTTGCCCGATACGGAGCTATTTAAATATTGGGGAGAAAATGCAGATACCTCCGCTCCTCTTTTCACCTCCCTGCTTTTGCTGAATATAAGTGACGAGGAATAACCATACGAAAAGGTATAATCATTGATAAGAAAATGCAATCCTTCATAGTCGGTCTGGTCTGCCCGCGGGAGATCTTTCAGAAATGCATCAAAGGAAAGCCATCCGATCTCTTCGTCAGGAATGATGATAAGTTTCTTTCCCGCAAACAACTCCCCGACAGGTTGAATAAGATTAAGATACATGTAATTAAGAGCACCCGTATACATTCTGAAATTTAAGTCGGGTGTCCCGCCTGCTACCGAAGGATTGGATGTTCTCAGAATAATTCCGGCATTTTTCACGAACAGCGAATCGAGCCAGCTCTCGCGGAACTCAAGCCGGTCTCTGGAAATTAAGAATATATAAAGCTTTCTTTTTCCGCCGGTGTATTGATTAGACAGGAGATAATCGACAATCGTTTCATCACTCTTCAGTTGCCTCCGGATCTCCTGCACCGGTACCGGTTCTGTTTTTCTTATAAGTTCGCTGTACCGGGGAAACACTTTCATTATTTTATCATTCACTTTTTCCTTCTCACGGTTCATTTCAAAAAGAGCATCTTTCCACAAGGTGATCTTGTTGCTGTCGGGATCAGTTTTCCTGTTCTCTTCAAGTACCAGGTTATTATAAGCTGCAATATTGCCCGTGAGCCTGTTTTGTTCTTCCCGGAGTGAATCAGGAACAGCAGCGGAATAAAGAATTTCATTTCCGGTGATCTCATTCCGGAGAATTGCGGCCTTGGCTTTCTGTGCAATGCCGTACATTCTGTCTCCCATTGAGATCTCATGAGCCGATAAATACAAAGAATATGCAACATGGGTTGCAAACAGATAGGTTTCCTTCTCATTCTCAGCCAGGTAAATACGACTTTCTTCCGATAGATAATTATTCCTTATCCTTTCTATAACCTGAAGTGCAAGCTCAATTGTCTCAAGACTTTTCCTCAATATTTTAATTTTCATTTCCGGGTCTTTCTGTTCACCTGCAAAAAGTTCCAGTACCTGGGCTTTGCTTTTCAGGTTATCGAGGAGACGTATATCGAATAGTGAGGAATCAATTGATGGGTTTGAAAGAATATCAGGATTGTTGAAATTATCTGCTACCGCAATAAGAGCTTTCTGATAGTAAAAGAGAGCAGTTGGGTAATCTGAAATATTTTTATAATGGTCACCGATAAGTTTGTAAGATAAAGATACCAGGGTGTGTTTTTCGCTATAATTCTTCAGGCAGATCGATAAAGCCTTTTTAAGAGTTTCGAGCGACTCTTCGTTTCTTCCGGATGAACGCAGGAAGAGGCCATAATCAAAGTATACTTCTGCCAGCCGGTAATAGTTTTCATTATATTCTTTAATAAAACTTGAGATGCTTTTATTATAGAACTCCTTCAGCTTTAATCGAATTGCCGGTTTTAACGTATAGTTTTTGCAATATTAAGATATGTCAATGGTAGTCCCGAGAGGTGATAAATTATTGTTTAAAATAGCGTTCTTTTCCAGATAGCTTATTGCTGATGAAAATTTTTTATTTCGATGTAAGCAATACTTATGTTTAATAGGCAGAAGATAAACTGTTAAGAACATTTTTATCGCTTGTCTCAAGACTTCTGATAGATTCTGATGCTTTTTTCCAGGTATTCAATTGCAACATCAATAGGTTTTTTGTATAATAAAAATGTAACCTTTGTTGATATAAATGTCACCCAGAGCCTGAGAATTATTGATTTTCTTTATTGATAAGAGATTCTGCTTTATAATTATACTCAAGCGCTTTATCAAACTTACCTAAGGTCAAACTTATTACTACCCAAATTATTGTATACAGCGATAATCTGGCTATTGTTAAGCGTATCATTAGATCTAAGAATTGATAAAAGCGACTTTTCAGCATTTATAAGATCTCCCGACATGGTACTCTTGTAAAAACGTCTGAAAATGAGTATTTAAATCTAACTTCTGGGCTTTTGAATTATTTGATAAATACCAGGGAAACTGAAAAAAATAAAGTAAAATGAGTTTTTCAAGTTTCTAATTTATATATAAGCAATGGTGAATTTATACATTAAAGAAGAAAAATGAAATTATTCTTATATAAAAAAATAAAAGAGCACTTGCTAAGTTAGAAATGCTCTTTTACCTTGAAAAAAATTGTTGAGTTTTTCTCACACTTTTGGTTTGGTATGATAATTACTGGACATCCACCGTCACCTTCACCTTCACCACCCCTTATATAACTCATATCCTGAGTGTTTAATATTTCATTTTCTGATAATTTGGAAATTAACTGATTGAAATTTCTTTTCGTCTGTGCTGATTTGTCTGTAGTTTTCATTTTTATATGGTTTTTAATTAAAGTTCGACGTTATATCGGAATATGCCTCGAAATGTTACCTGAAGATTTATTCCGGCAGATGTTATTAACAACTATCAGTATGTCTAAAACATTGATAACTAAACAGATAATAATATTATCAACAATTCCGGCCAATGACCTGCTTCCCCTTCTGCTGTTATGTCGTTATGATGTTATGTCGTTATGATGTTATGCCGTTGCGCCTTTGTGCCGTTGCGCCATTGCGCCGTTATTCCGTTGCGCCTGAAATTTCTTCCCGTCAGGTAACAATTTATTATTAATCCCGATATAACTGCAGAACCGGAATTAATGAACAAGTTATTCAGATTTGTAAAAACTAAAATTGGTTTCAGGATTGAATGTTTATGTTAATTCAAAATCATTATAGAATGGTTGCAAAATATTATGTGGCTGTCAGGCCGAGCACAAATGAGAATCATACAGTCCATAAGGATGGCTGTCCGTTTTTACCGGATGCCGATAAGAGGATCTATCTTGGGGATTTCAATTCCGTCAGCGGATGCCGTAAGAGAAGCTGAAAATTACTTTACCAGGACAGACAGTTGCCGGTTCTGTTCGAAAGAGCGCAGGGTGCCCAAAGAGCAACCTGTTCTAATTAAACATCTCATAATGGAATTTATTTCTGAAGAAATCCGGAAAGAATCAGCTGAATATAAGAATATGGTTTGCTGTCTGAATTAGGAAAGGTGCTGGGTGCTGGGTGCTGGGTGCTGGGTGCCGGGTGCTGGGTGCGGGGCTGGGTGCTGGGTGCCGGGTGCCGGGTGCTGGGTGCCGGGTGCCGGGTGCTGGGTGCCGGGTGCTGGGTGCTGGGTGCCTCAAATGATTATTCTGAAATCATCGGCATCATTCATCACAGGGAACTTTCTCCTGAAATCGGTCAATTCCGTAAGGGATATTTCTGCTGAGACTGAACATTCTTTGTCGCGGGCGGCTGACACGATACTCTCTCCCCGTGGATTGATTATTGTTGAATCGCCGCAATATCTGATTCCCATTCCGTCGGTTCCGATCCTGTTTGATCCGGCAACATAGCATTGATTTTCTATTGCTCTGGCTTTTATAAGAGTATTCCATACATTTCTTCTTATTTCAGGCCAGTTTGCAGAATAAATGATCAGATCGGTATCATTCCTGTTCCTGCTCCAGACCGGAAAACGCAGATCGTAACAGATGTAAGGACTGATCCTTACTCCCCTGAAACTGAAAGTCACTCTCTTTTTCCCGGCCGAAAAAAATCCCTCCTCTCCTCCCATGCTGAATAAATGCCGTTTATCATAATTGTTAACGTCGTTATCAGGAGAGACAAATACCCATCGGTTATAGTGATTCTTCTTATCCTTCACCATATAACTTCCGCACAATCCGAAGTTCCCCCTCACAGCTGTGTTTTTCATCCAGTCGAAGGTTTCTCCGTCAGGCAATTCGCCCAGGTTGACCGGATTCATCGAGAATCCGGTATTGAACATCTCAGGCAGAACAACAATATCTGTCTGATTATTCAGGGGAGAAATAAGTCCCGTAAGATTCTCAAAATTGCGCGGCTTATCTTCCCATGCTATGTCGGGTTGGATGACTGAGATTTTCATAATATAGCAAAGGTAATGATTTATATAATGTTCCAAGTCGTCACCCCTTTAGGGGGGCTGGGGGGCAAAGCCATCAACCTAAGATTATGGGGATGAATGAGATACTACATAAAAAAGTTTCCCCCCGCCGAAGCGGGGCAGGCTCTCCTTTTGAAGCTACTCTTTGTACACATCTTTTCATCTTAGCTTTTTTGTACTCACCCCCTAACCCCCTCTGCCACCTCTGCAATCTGGCTCCTTCGCTAAAATAGCCCGCTGGGCTATTTCTTAACGCTTGACCCTGTAAAGAGGGGGCAATTCACAGATATGCTGAATGTTATGAATCAATACAAGGAAAATATACTTTTTCTATTAATAATATTGTTTCAGCATGGTAACACTTTACTTCTAAATGGTAGAAATTTAATTTTCATATTGGTACTTAATAGTGTCCACGCCCCTCTTTACGAAGTAGAGAGGGGAAGGGGGTGAGTATGCTTGAGACAAATGAATCAAACGAAGTGAGTTTTCGACGAAGCCAAACTTCGGATCGAATAGATCTGTATAAAGATTATCTTTTAAAGGAGAGCCTGCCCCGCTTAGGCGGGAGGAAATGTATCAGACATATATTCAATACTTTACATTCTGTTTTGTACTAAACTTACTCACTATTTTACTTTATTTAACTCCTTAGGCTGACGGTTGAGGGCAATCCCAGAAAAAATAGATAAACGAACCCCCCTTCAGGGGGGCAGTGGGGCAACAGACAAAGGGCAGGGGGGGCAACCTTCATGAGGGGGCACCTAGGGGCAGGTGAGCAAAAAAAAAGTACAGTTCTTAAACTCCTGTACTTTTTAAAAATAGGTTGTGGTTAGTTATTTTTTATTCATGGATGCATAATAGTCGGTGAATATGCCGTTAATAAGTGGTCTGTAATAGAGCCAGAAGAATCTTCTTGTGTCATCAGGTTTATCCGAGTAGAGAATTCCCTTAAGTTTCTCAATCCCTATGAATCTGGCCGTATAGAACGGGACATCATAGTTTGCAAAATCTCCTGAGAAATAGTAGATCCTCTGGGAAACAGGTTCCTGAATAACAGCAGGAAACTCATTTAACAGGCTATTTGCTGCGAGAAGAGTATCGCCAACCGGAGTTGTGTCGAATTTGAATTTTGAAATTATTTTGTTCTCCTGAGGATCGATAATATCGAACCACTGGTCAAACGCGACAGATTCAGGAACCCCGTATTTCTTGCACGATTCTGCGTCGGTAAGGATATGAGGTATCGGATTTTTAAGCTGGTTTCCTTCTTCGAGAACGACAATATCTTTTTCTTTCAGAACAACTATGCCGGGTTTTGTGAACGTCCAGGGTTTATTATACTGCTTACGGTACATAGATGTCATCCAGACAGGGAAATCACTGCTCAGTGTATCAAGGGATGTGAAATATTTTCCGGTCCATCCTGAAAAGATAATTCCAAGTTTCTCCTGGGTCCTGAATGAATCAAATTGAGCCGTCGGATAATCGAACGAGTTATATTCCATCAGGATGAGCTTATTCCTGTCTTTCATTTCCTTCATCAGAAGGAAGTCGTTATTATTAAGGCCACCATATATTTTACGCGACCGGCGGCTTTTATTCAAGCCTCTGTACCAGTCATTAAAAGATATTCCATAAGTATCGGTAAAATAAATCGCATCATTTTTTTCAGCAAGATTTATCAGATCGGTCAGACGATATTCATTTTTATCCCAGAACCTGTCGCGGATAGGCCGTTTTGGAAAAAATCCATAATAATCTTTCTTAAAGGAATAGCTTTTCCCTGATTCTTTCTTTACAAATCTTTCATTAGTCAGTATCCAGTTAAAAGGCTTGTGATGTTCACGGGCAAGGGTTGGCACTGTTTTGTCAACAATAATAATGTCCATCGGCTTTTTCGATTGAAAACTCCATCGGATAAGATTAATTAAAGGCAGGGCTATAATTACTGCCAGAATGATAACTACAATAAGCAGAGTTTTTTTCATAACTGAATATATCTGAATGTATTCAAATACAATAACTACAACCTGATTATAACAAAAGTGCCAATTTCAATTGTTAAAAGTATTAATTTATTTTTTTTAATGAAAATAAATTTCAGGCAATTTAGTAAAAAATATTGAACCGCAAAAACTGTCAGTAACCACTGGAGCAATTATTGCCTCTTTTGTCGGCACCCCCTGATTTTCTCCCTGCCTCAAGTATCATGATGGCATTAACACGTCCCAGTGTTTCCCGCTCTTTTAGCCGATGACCCATTTCTGTTAGTTTTACTGAAGTCAGAGCTGTCAATTGCATTTTTTTCATAACTTATCCAATCAGGTAACCATTGATGATGAAATCGTCCTGTATCCACAGCCTGCTTCATGTTAAGCCCGAAATCAATGACATTGACAATGACCTGGAATACAGTAGTCGGGATAGTTGAACCGCCGGGCGATCCGAGAACCATAAAAAGTTTTCCGTTCTTTTCGACAATTGAAGGTGTCATTGAACTGAGCATTCTCTTTCCGGGCTGAACAGAATTAGCTTCACCGCCAACCAGACCATACATATTCGGGTACCCCGGTTTTATTGAAAAATCATCCATCTGATCGTTAAGAAGAAAACCTGCACTGTCCACAACTATACTGCTCCCGAATGTGTTATTGAGAGTGGTTGTAACCGAAACAGCATTTCCCCGGGCATCGACAACGGAATAATGAGTTGTCTCCGCGCTGGTATAGCCTTCAGGTGAACCAGGTTTGATATCCTGGGAACGTGATGCTTTTTTTTCATCGAAGTTCTTCATCCTGTCAAGCAAATATATACTGTCTATCAATTGTTCAACAGGAATTTTCACAAAATCCGGATCACCCGGAAATTCCGAACGGTCAGCAAAGGCCCTTCGTTCTGCCTCTGTAATCAAATGTATAGTCCGGTATGAATTTAAACCCCATTCCCTTACCGGATAAGGCTCTATCATCTTCAGAAGCTGTATCAGGATAATCCCTCCTCCTGATGGCGGTGGAACAGTAATAATCTTATAACCTCTATACCAGGCAAAAAGAGGCACCCGGGAGACTGATCTGTAATCTCTCAGATCCTGTTCCGATAATATTCCGTTGCCTCTGTTCATCTCTTTGATCAGCAGGCGGGAAGTAATTCCTGAGTAGAATCCATCGCGTCCGTTATCCCTTATTCGCCTGAGTGTTCCTGCCAGAGCTTTCTGAATCAGAATATCTCCCTCCTTCCACAGTGAATCGCTGACAAAAGCAGGTACCGACAAATTTCTGTTTATGAATTCGTTCCGGTTGGAGTTCAGATCAAAAGCCTGGCCTGCGGTCAGTGGAAATCCATTTTCCGCAAGGTCAATTGCGGGTTGAATCACATCTTTGAACGGAAGTTTCCCATATTTTGAATGGGCTTTTATCATGCCATCCACAGTACCCGGGACTCCGCTTGAAAGATGAGTATCGGTACTCGCATTTTTCCGATACATTGCCGGCTTTATCGAGATACATGTCACGCGTGGCCAGCGCCGGAGCTTTCTCCCTGTAATCGATCACATCGGTCTTCCCGTCGCTTGTCCTTATCAGCATAAATCCTCCGCCGCCTATGTTGCCTGCTTCCGGATAACAGACTGACAAAGCAAACTCCGTGGCTACCGCAGCATCGATAGCATTCCCTCCTTTCCTGAGAACAGATAGACCAATCCTCGAACTCTCAGGATGGGCGGATACTACCATGCCGCTGTCAGCAATAATATTTCGACCTTCAATAATTCTGCTATTCTCTTTTCCGGTTTGTACTGAACACCGGAGAAAAGACATCAGAACCAAAAGGAGGGTTATAGTTTTTTTCATAGATTAATATATTATCAGATCTTCAGGATACATCTTAAGGGTAATAATCCTTTGTGTAACTTTGTGTTTAACTTCGTGTTCCTTAGTGGTAAAAAAAATTAACCACAAAGGTGCGCTAAGGTATTCACTAAGGGTCACAAAGGAATTTGACAGTTTTCTAAAGATTACCTGCTACAAGTATAACTAATAATCTCTATTAAAAGGTTGCATGAGCATGATAATACTGAGAACAAAAATTGTTTTTATTACTTTTACACAAACATTTTTATGATGCTGGCAAATCAACCTCTTGCCGAAAGGTTAAGACCAAGAGATCTGAGTGAATTCTGCGGACAGGAACATCTTGTCGGCAAGAATGCAGTTCTGAGGAAGGTTATTGAATCGGGTAATATCCCTTCTTTTATCCTGTGGGGTCCACCGGGAGTGGGAAAAACGACTCTGGCAGGGATTATAGCCAATACTCTTAAACGGCCGTTTTTTCATCTAAGCGCCGTTCATTCCGGAGTCAGGGATGTGAGGGAGACTATCGAAAAAGCAAAAAGCCAGCAGTTCTTTAACCAGCCAAACCCGATCCTGTTTATAGATGAGATTCACAGGTTCAATAAATCACAACAGGATTCACTATTGAGCGCCGTTGAACAGGGGATAATTACACTTATCGGAGCTACTACCGAGAATCCTTCATTTGAAGTTATATCCCCGCTCCTTTCCCGATGCCAGGTTTATGTGATGAAACCATTGACAGAAGAGGAGCTTGTTCAATTGATGAACAAAGCATTGAAGAAAGATAGTTACCTTGCTGAATATGACATCGAAATTGCTGAGCACGAGGCACTTATTCGCGTTTCAGGAGGTGATGCCAGAAAACTTTACAATGCTCTTGAGCTTGTTGTAAGTTCGGAAGCCGATGAAGCATCTTCTGAAAAGATCATTATCAATAATGAAATGGTATTAAGGCAGGTGCAGAAGAATCTTGCGCTTTATGACAAGAACGGTGAACAGCATTATGATATAATTTCGGCATTTATAAAATCGCTCAGGGGAAGCGATCCGAATGCAGCAGTATACTGGCTTGCCCGTATGGTTGAGGGAGGAGAAGATCCAAAATTCATTGCCCGCCGTATGCTGATACTCGCTGCTGAAGATATCGGTATAGCAAATCCGAATGCTTTGCTCCTGGCTCAGGCTTGTTTTGAAGCAGTAAATGTGATCGGATGGCCTGAATCAAGAATTATCCTGTCTGAAGCTGCTGTTTATCTGGCTACATCACCGAAAAGCAATTCATCCTATATGGCAATTGATAATGCAATAAATATTGTCAGATCGGAAGGCGATCTGCCTGTCCCATTGCATATCAGAAATGCGCCTACCAGGCTTATGAAGAACCTCGGATTACGGAAAAGATTATAAATATGCCCACAGCTATGCGGGAAATTTTGTTCAGGATAATTTTCTCCCGGAAGAAATAAAAGGAACAGTTTTTTATGATCCGGGGACAAATCCCAAAGAAGAAGAGGTAAGGAAGAGGCTATCAGCAATGTGGAAAGATATATACAATTATGATAAAAAGTAAAAAGACAAAAGACAAAAGACAAAAGTGACGAAAGTTGCAAGTTGCGGGATACAAGGTGCTGGGTGCTGGGTGCTGGGTGCTGGTTAGGACAGTGGAGTAAAGACAAGCAACAAGCAACAAGCAACAAGCAACAAGCAACAAGCAACAAGCACCATGCAGCATCCAACAAGAAGAACTAATGAGAGGAAAAAAAACCTGTTTATAAAATATTTTTATAACTTTGTTTAATATGTCAAACACTGCAATAAATATTCCCGGGATAAGTTTTAATGACTCTGGCAATTTTCTGTTGATTGCCGGCCCGTGTGTTGTGGAAAGTGAGGAGATAGTGTTTGAAACAGCCGCTCATCTGAAGAGGTTATCTGAAAAATACCAGATCCCTTTTGTTTTTAAATCTTCATACAGAAAAGCTAACAGGTCAAGGGGAGATTCATTTTCAGGGATTGGCGACATCAAGGCACTCAAAATTCTTTCTGAAGTCAGGAAAAGATACTCCGTCCCGGTAATTACCGACATACATAATCCAAATGAAGCCGAAATTGCAGCTGAGTACGTAGACATACTGCAGATACCTGCTTTTTTATGCAGGCAGACCGATCTTCTCACAGCTGCCGCCATTACCGGAAAATGGATAAATATAAAAAAAGGACAGTTCTTATCGGGAGCATCCATGAAATTTGCTGTAGAGAAGGTAAAGGAATCAGGTAATAACAACATTATGCTTACAGACCGGGGCAATATGTACGGTTATCAGGATATAGTGGTGGATTTCAGAAATATACCCGTAATGAAACAGATCGGTGTTCCTGTAATTATGGATATTACTCATTCGCTGCAGCAGCCTAACCAGGAACAGGGAATATCAGGTGGCAGGCCGGAAATGATAGAGACTATCGGCAAAGCCGCAATAAGTGTGGGTGCCGATGGTATTTTTATTGAGACCCATCCCGATCCTTCGGTTGCAAAATCAGACGGGGCAAATATGCTGAAACTTAGCGGAATGGATGACTTGTTGAATAAACTAATTGCTTTGCGAAAAACTATAAATTCTTTTAATTATTAACAATTAATCATTAATCCCAGTTGTATGAAGAAACTAATTATCATTATGGCAGGACTTTTTATAATGGCTGCCATCAGCGCTCAATCACTTGATGAAATCGTTAAAAAGTATACTGCAGCCAATAAGCTTGACCAGGTTGCTAATTTAAAAACGATAAAGATCACAGCCAATATGTCGGTGATGGGTATGGAAATGCCCATGGTGCTATGGATGAAAAATCCAAATAAAATAAAAACCGTAACTACTGTTAACGGACAGGAAATGGTACAGGTATTTGACGGTGAGAAGGGATATGTGATCAGTCCGATGACAGGTTCTGCCGATCCGGTGGAAATGACTCCGGATCAGGTAAAACAGACACTCAGGAGCAGTATGTTCCAGAATTACCTTGCTAATTATTTTAAGAACGGACAGCTTGCTCTGGCCGGAGAAGAAAATGTGAAAGATAAACCGGCGTTTAAGATAAAAGCTACAACCGAAGGAGGCTCAGGTATCGATTTGTTCATCGATAAGTCCTCTTATCTGCTTGTAAAAACCTCCAATACAACTTCACAGAATGGTATGTCGATTACAATGGATTCATATCCAAGTGATTACAAGGAGACCAACGGGTTTTTACTACCAATGAAAACAACGACATCAGCCCAGGGGATGGATATCTTAATTACTTTTACAAAAGTTGAAGTTGATGTTCCTATGGACGACAGCTTGTTTAAAATAAAATAAAAATATGCGAACAGGTCATGATCAGGATGGTCGTAAAAAGAAAGAGGCGGGAAACATCCCGCCTTTGTCTTTTTCTGCAGCTGGCCTGTAAGCCGGATTCTGTACGGTTCAGGTTTCTACAAAAGATTTTAAAACCGTTTTCCATCATTTATCTGGGCCCGGTATCGCTACCGTGCTCATACGACCTACCCCCCGGCATCGGACGAGCAGCCCTGTCAGCCGGTATACATGGTCTTTCAACCCATAAGGTGTACGGCTCATGGTGTTGCCACCACGACCGGTAAGCTCTTACCTCACCTTTTCACCCTTACCCCCCTCAGCGAAGCCGCAGGGGGCGGTTATTTTCTGTTACACTACTATACCCTCACGGATATTTTCCTGTTAGGAAGTATGGTGCTCTTTGTTGCCCGGACTTTCCTTTCCTCCATACGGAGAAACGATGGAACAGCCTGCTGCGGTGCAAAGGTAAGAAATTACAGCGTTATTTGAGCATACTATATAATAATGGTTATTTTTGACCAGAAATGGAGCCCCCTATCACCCCCAGGTGGAGCCCCCCTGCCCCTCCCGACCAAGGTCGGGACAAGCTCTAAAGGGGGGTTCGTACTCATACATGAACAAAATTTTCAAAAAAACGAGAACGAGCCCCCCTTTAGGGGGGTTGGGGGGCAAAAAGGTTGGGGGCAAAAAGGTTGGGGGGCAAAAAGGTTGGGTGGCAAAAAGAGTTATGGACAAAAAGAACGAAAGCAATAAATGAGGGAATACATATGAGAGACATCGACATCAACGAATACGATTACGATCTGCCGGCAGACCGGATAGCCCAGTATCCTGTGCATGAAAGAGATAAATCTCAACTTCTTGTATACAGAGACAACACTATCAGCAAAGATATCTTTAAAAACATTGACGAATACCTCCCTCCCGATTCTCTTCTCATCTTTAACAATACCCGGGTAATCAGGGCCCGTATTCTCTTTCAAAAAGAGACCGGTGCTAATATTGAGATACTTTGTCTTGAACCTCTCATTCCTTCTGATTACGCATTATCGTTCGGTTCAAAAGAACCTGTTATATGGAAATGTATTGTCGGAAATCTTAAAAAATGGAAATCCGGAATTATAAATACCCCGTTTAATTATGAAGGCAACAGAGTATACTCTGTTTGCTGAAAAAGTTAAACCGGAAGGTGACGCATGGCAGATTAAATTCAGCTGGAACAGCACGAGTTAAGTTTTGGTGAAGTGATTGAAGCAACCGGACATCATACCACTTCCACCTTATATTAACAGGAATGATGAAGCAGAAGATATCGAAAGATATCAGACTGTATATTCCAGGATCAACGGATCAGTAGCTGCACCAACTGCCGGTCTGCATTTTACCGAAAGTGTTTTCGGAAAGATCAGTGCAAAAGGAATAAAAACAACTTATCTGACTCTTCACGTAGGGGCTGGCACTTTCAAACCGGTCAAAGCAAAGAATATACATGATCACGAAATGCATTGTGAACATTTTTCGGTAGATGCGGAAACAATCGGAGTACTGATTGAAAATAAAGATAACCTCATACCGGTGGGCACAACATCGGTAAGAACTCTGGAGAGTCTTTACTGGCTGGGAGTAAAACTTATTCAGAATGCTCCAGACAAATCTCAAAATCTTCACTCAGGCAATGGGAAGCATATGAATTGCCAACAGATGTGTCAGTGAAGGAATCACTCGAAGCATTGATGAATTTCTGAAAAAAGGAAACCTAAATATCTTCAGGCTGCTACCAGTATAATGATTGTTCCAGGATATGAATTCAGGATGACAAAAGGAATTATCACCAATTTTCATCAACCAAGAAGTACTCTTCTTACTTCTTATTTCTGCATGGACAGGAAACAGATGGAAAGAAATCTATACTTTTGCACTTGAGAACAGGTTCAGATTTTTAAGTTATGGAGACAGTTCACTTTTATTGAAATAACAGGATCATTCATCAATTAAAACGGTACATTTCATCAAATTTTATTTTCATAACGAAATTTTTAGTTTAATTTTGATAATAGATCTAATTTTCGTTATTTTGATACCAAATTAATATAAGATGAACGGAAACAGATTAATGCAACAGGTAACGGCCATTTTTTCGATTTTTATGGTGTTTTTTTATCTAGGGATTGGTGTTTATCTTGATTTTTTTTCCAATCTTAGTTATCTTGATAAATCAGTACTGGTACATTATCGGATCTGCATTCATTTTTTATGGATTGTACAGAGCTTACAGAGCATATGTTAAAATAGTTGAGGTTTTTTTTACCAAAGAAGATGACGAGTAATGAATCATTTTTCCCGAAAATCACAGAATAATTTTTTATTTCGTCATTTCAGGCTTGGCACATACTTTGCAGTGATATTGAATAAAATATACAAACCTTAACTAAATTTAGGAATATGAACAGAGTATCAGTTATTCAAAATTTTATTATTATTGCGTGCCGGAATATAACATTAAGACCGTCTTACGTAGTGAACAGAAATATTTTCATAAGTTAATGTCCTGTACTATTCCTGTTATTGGATTATCTACTAATACTTGCATCCTGCGGAGGCATGGGTAAAACAGCGACAAATGAAACACCTACAAGCGGAAATATAAGGATCGTAGCTGACGAATCGTTTCAGCCACTCCTCGAAACTGAAGTATTTACCTTTACACATCTCTATACCGATGCAAAAATCAAGCCTGTCTATAAGCCGGAGTATGATGTGATTAATGACTTTATGAATGATTCGGTAAAGGTTATCGTTACAAGCAAAAAGCTGACGGATTATCAGATTCAGTATCTTCGCGATACCCAGGTAATTGCCAGGACCACAACTTATGCATATGATGCACTTGCACTTATTACTAACCAGGATAACAAGGATACACTTTTAAAATATAGTACCGTTAAGGATATATTTCTTGGTAAGATAAAAACATGGAAAGAGATCAATGAAAAATCCAGGCTTGGTGATATCAGCGTTATATTTGACAATAACAAATCGGGGAATATCAGATATTTCAAAGAACTCTTTGAAATAAAGGATTCTCTTGGCAAAAATTTCTTTGCAGTAAATAATAATGCGGAAGTTATTAATTATGTTTCAAAGAATCCCGATGCTCTGGGAATTATAAGTGTAAACTGGATAAGTGATAAAGATGATTCGCTGTCAATGAGTTTTATCAAGAAAATAAATGTAGTTGCAGTTTCACAGCAATTCATTAATGATGGAAGCTATTATCGTCCGCATCAGGGTTTTATCTATGACAAATCTTATCCATTTGTGAGGGAGATTTATCTTATTTCAAGGGAGACATTTGCAGGATTGGGTTCAGGTTTTATTAACTGGGCATGTGCAGAGCAGGGACAAAGGATTGTACTCAAATCGGGTCTTGTGCCGGCGACAATGCCGATAAGGCTTGTGCAGATAAAGCATTAGGCTGAGGCATGAGGCTTAGGCGTAGGTGAGAGCGTGAGGATAGAACAGGTAATGAAGGAATTAAAGATATTTGAAATAATATCAGGAAATAACACTAAAATTGACATCAAATAATGATAACTATGAAACGTTTAATTTTAAGACCAGCAATTCTTCTGGCAGTTTTATTAGCAGTTTTATCAGTTAATCTGAAGGCACAGGATTTGGCAGCTGCAACTCTTCTGACAAGAAGCGAACAGTATGATAAAGCTCAGGCAATGTTTCAGCAGTTGATTCAGAAAGAACCTGCAAACAGTAAAAATTATTTCTTCCTGGGAGAAAATTACCTTCTGGATTATTTTGCCGACACTATCTCCAACTCGTTGGCAGTTGCTGCAAAAGCAGCAAAGGAGATATACCAGAAAGGAGTTGATGCAAATCCGAATGATCCTCTTAATTATATAGGTCTTGCAAAAGTTGCCTTTTATCGTCGGAGATAATAAAACTGCAGCTGAAATGCGGACAAAGGCCAGAAGCTTCCTTCTGCCCTATAAAAATATTAAAAAGATTGTACCACCGGCTAAAGAGTATGCTTTTGCTCTTGCAAAAATAGCCGAATCATATATAAAGGAAGGTAAGGTTGATACTTCGCTTGCCTTGCCTCTGATGAGGGAAGCTATTAAAATTGATAATAAGAACAGAGATGTTTATCTTATTGCAGGTGATATCTACAATCTTGTTAAATGATGGTTCAAAGGCTATCTACTATTATAATCAGGCACAGATTGCCGATCCTCAGTCACCTACTGCAAATATGAAAATCGGTAATATTTATGTTAAGGGACGTGCACTTGCAGCAGGCAATTCCTTATTATGAAGAAGCCATTTCAGCTCAATGCCAATTATGCTCCTGCTTACCGTGAACTCGGTCAGTTGTATTTGCTTGCACAAAGATTCGATCAGTCAAAAGAATATTTTAAAAAGTATCTGGATCTTACCGCAGGCAATATTCCGGCAAAAACCAAATACGTAAATGCGCTTTTCTATGCCAAAGACTATGATGGAGTTATAAAGAATGTTGAGGAGATATTCAAGGTTGACAAATCGAGGACTTATATGAACCGTATTGCCGGTTATTCATGTTATGAGAAGAATCCTCCCGATTATGACAAAGCCCTTGCATACATGGAGACCTTGTTCAAAACAGTTACACCCGACCGTATAATCAAGAAGGACTATTATTATATGGCAAGGATCCTTCTGAAAAAGAACCAGAATTATCCTAAAATGATTGAGGAACTAGCAATGGACTGAAATCACAGCTGGACAAAGAAAAATCCAGGTATTCAATTGCTCCGAATGCTGTTGAAAAGGCTAAGATCAAAGCCGGTGATTGATAACCTTACAACCAAAATAGCAGCTCTTGATACTGATATTGCAAAAGCCAATGCTGAAATAGACAGAGCTTTTGTCGAATATGCAAAGGTTCTGGCCTTTAATCCCGCAGACAAAAACGTTCTGAATGAAATGGCATCTAATTATTATCACTACAGAAGATACGATGGTGCAGCAAAGACATGGTTAAAACTTATTGATCCGGCTAAGGATAATACTGAAGATCTGATGAAAATCGGAAGAGCATATTATAACGGGGAAAAGTTTAAAACTGCCGATTCTGTGTTTAATGTAGTTCTTAGTAAAATCGCCCAATTATGTGCCGGCATATCTTATGATTGCAAGGACATATTCCAAAATGGATCCTGACATTAACTGGAACTAGCCAAGCCAAAATTCGAAAAGCTGATTGACGTTGCAAAGTCTGATTCAGTGAAGAATGAGAACGAGATGATGGAAGCTTTCGGTTATCTCAGTTATTATCTACATGATGAAAAATAACTTCAGCAGGTCAAAAGATTATTATAGCAGGATGATCAACCTGAATCCCAACAACAAAGAGAATAAAATAAAAGGATATAACGGTATTGGATCGGTTGAATTGCGATCGACTACAACTGAAAAGACAAATGAAGGCAGACTTCCCTATCTGTCAAGAGCAACTGATGCGTACAATAAAATTCTGGCTATTGATCCTATGAATGCACAGGCTAAAAGCCAGATAAATTATATCGGCGAATTCAAAGCATCAATTAAAAAAGGTATTAATCCCAATGAAATAAGAGGTGTTGTTAAGAATGCCGCCGGTCAGCCTCTTCCATATCGCTTCAGTAAGAGTGAAAGATACTGCAGCTGAGAATATGACGAATGCAAAGGGAGAGTTCAGGTTTGAGATCCCTCAGGATTCACAAGCTCTGATTTTCAGCCTGAAAGGATATAAATCGGAGGAAGTCCCGATAACAGATTCAAGGGTTTATAACGTTACACTGGAACAATAAAGTTGTGAATGACAAAAGAGTTGAAATTAAATTTAATTTAATGATATTATAGGGTAAGATATTGTTTTGACGGTCTTTGTCTTAGAGAATTGTTCTAAACTATATTAAAATTTTAACATTATTGTTTGGTCTGTTGGAAAAAATCAATTCATAATATATATTTGCAAATCGTAAAAAAAATCTTAAACCTAAACAAATCGATAAAAATGAGTAAACAAGGAAGTTCGTTGAAAGATGTGTTGCAGAATATTTTTGCAACTAGTGCTATTTTAATATCCTTTATAGTAGCCGAAATTTTATTTATAACAGTTATGGGTAATCCTGTAAATTTTGAAGGTGGTAATCCTGCCGGAAAAGCGCTGGAAGGTAACTATCTCGGAATCGTTTATAAAGGTGGTCAGATTGTTCCTATTCTTATGACATTAGTTCTCGTACTTCTGATTTTCATTATCGAGAGAACTATTACATTATCAAGGGCAAAAGGTAAAGGCAGGCTTAACACATTTGTAAGTGAGTTACAGGCTGATCTCGCTTCTGATAAAATTGAAGAGGCTATGGAAGCTTGCGACAAGCAAAGAGGATCTCTTGCCAATGTAATGAGAGCCGGTCTGACACGTTATCGTGACCTTCAGAAAGATAAAGAACTTGAAAAGGACCAGAAAATCCTCTCAATTCAGAAAGCTTTTGAAGAAGCTACAGCTCTTGAACTGCCGATGCTTTCAAAGAACATGGTTATATTCTCAACGATAGCTTCAATTGCCGTGTTGATCGGTCTTATTGGAACAGTTCTCGGGATGATCCGTGCATTTGCTGCCCTTGCACAATCAGGCGCTCCTGATGCCCTTGCTCTTGCAACCGGTATCTCTGAAGCTCTTGTTAACACTGCATTCGGTATAACAGGATCTACCCTGGCAATCATCGCATTCAACTATTTTTCTTCAACAATTGACTCTTATACATTTAAAATTGACGAAGCAGGATTCAGTCTGACACAGAATTTCGCTGCTTCACTGAAGACCAACTAATTTTAAATTTATCTTTTGGTTTAATAATATAAATAAGAAACTACAATGCCAAAGATTAAATTACCGACAAAGTCGCCCCATATCGACATGACGCCGATGGTTGACCTGTTCTCGGTTGTGCTGACATTCCTTATGTTAACCACTACGATGAGACAACCGGAACCGGCTCCTGTTGATACGCCATATTCAAGTTCAGAAAAACCAACACCTGATTTTAACAGGATGACTCTTCTTCTTTCAAAAGATAATAAGGTATTTCTGAATTTTGATAACTTTAGTGCCCTCGGACAGGACACATCATTAGCATTCAGGCCAAAAATCCTGGTGGAAATGGGCAAAAGATACAATATTGATTTTACTGCAGCTGAGCAGGCAGAATTTAAAAAGATCCCTTCTTCAATGGGTGTACCCATTCTGAAGATGAAGGATTATCTTGCTACAAAAGATAATAAGGGACGCTCTGCCTATGAGACCGGAATTCCAATCGACTCGACTGATAATCAGCTTGCAAACTGGATCTTATGTACTCGTACAGTAAATCCGAATATACAGGTATGTCTTAAAGGAGATTCCCAGACAGGTTTTGAATTGGTTCAGAAAGTCCTTGATATTTTTACTGACAGGAATGTGTTCAAGTTTAGCCTGATTACAAGCCTTGAAGCAGTTAAAATAAACATTGCAGAAATACAGAAGTGATATGGCAGAAATAATTCAAGAGGAAAAAGCTGGCGGGAAAAAGAAAGCTAAGAAACACGCCCCGCATATTGACATGACACCAATGGTTGACCTGATGTGTCTGCTGATCACATTTTTCATGCTGACCACAGCATTCAGTAAAGCAAAAGTCATGGATATTAATATCCCGGAGAAGATCAAAGATAAAAATATCATACCTCCGAAGATTCCGTTCGCCCGTACACTGAATATCCTCCTCGGACCGGATAACAAAATTTACTGGTACCCTGGGGTTATAAAAGAAGAGGATTATAATAATCTTCCTCCTCTGAATGAGACTAATTTCGGTGCAACCGGTATTCGTCCTTTGCTTCTCGATAGAAACAGAACTCTTGCCAAAAAGATCGCAGATTTCCGGGAACAGGTGCTTACAGGTAAAATTGTTATGTCTCCCGATTCTGTTGCGAGAAACGTCAGTAGGTTGAAGTCTGATGACGATACTGGTCCGATTGTTCTGATAAAAGCTTATAAAAAAGCTAATTACGGCAATTTTGTTGATATTCTCGATGAGATGAATATCTGCGGAATCGCCCGTTTTAATGTTGTTCCAATTGCTTGGTATGATGAGAGAATGGTGGAAAAAGCTGCAGGAATTGCATCAACCACTACTGTTCCTCCTTCCAAGAAATAATCTGTAAACCTGAAATAAAATGGAAGAAAAAATAAATGCTCCTGACTTTGATGATATAGTATTCGAAGCAAGGAATAAGGAATACGGAGCTTACAGACTACGTAGAAAGTACAATCGTAATGTACTTATCGGGCTGATGATAGGTATTATATTAATAGCTACCGCTATTATCACTCCATACCTGAATGCAAAAGCTGCTGAAGGCAGAGCGAAACGTGCCGAAAGGCAGGTTGAGATCAAACTGGAGAACCTTGATACGCCTCACGAGCAGGTTGCTCCTCCTCCACCTCCTCCTCCACCTCCTACTGATGTTGTACAGCAGCAGGCTTATGTTCCTCCGGTTGTTGTAGACTCAATCAAACCCGAAGATGCAAAGCAGCTTATGACAGCTGATCAGGCTCAGACCGAAGTTACAAATAAAGAGGTAGTTGAAGTTGTACAGCAGGTTAAAGAAGAGGTCCAGGAAGCAGATCCGGAAGCAACACCATTTGTTGTTGTCGAAGAGATGCCGCAGTTCCCGGGTGGTGATCCGGCACTGTTGAAGTACATTGGGGAACACACCCAGTACCCCGAAGTTGCAAAAGAAAACAATATACAGGGTAAAGTTATTGTCAGATTCTGTGTTACTTCCAAAGGTGGTGTCAGTCAGGTAAGTATTCTGAAGGGTGTTGATCCCGAGCTTGATAAGGAAGCTATCAGGGTTGTTAACACACTTCCGACATTTAAACCTGGCAAACAGGGTGGAAAACCGGTACCGGTATGGTATATGGTTCCAATCACCTTTACGCTCAAATAAAAAACTTGTTTACTTATATATAGGAATAAGGCCGGATCGTACGATCCGGCCTTTTCTATTTTAAGTAAGAACAACGAACAAACGAATTCAGAAATCAGAAGTAATTTAAATTCAACATTCGCTGTTCGTTTGTTCGTAATTCTTACTGCTTAAGCTCATTTTTTAAAAGTCTTATAAAATCTTCAATATCCTTCTCCTCTGAATCCCAGCTGCACATCAGACGCCATTCTGATTTCTTCTCATCCCAGGGATAGAAAAAGTAATGGTTCCTCATCTTTTCAGCAATCCCACGCGGCATTATAACAAAAACACCATTTGACTGAACGTCCTGGGTAACCTTAACTTCCGCAATATGATTGAGTTTCTCAGCGAGAATACCGGCTAATTCATTCGAATGTGAAGCACAGCTTTTCCACAGATCATTGCGAAAATAGGCGATGTACTGAGCCGAAATAAATCTCATTTTTGAGGCCAGCTGCATTCCCTGCTTCCTGATATACTTAAAACCGGCAGAAAGACCTGGTCTCAGGAAACAGATTGATTCCCCGAACATCATGCCGTTTTTGGTACCGCCAAATGAGAGGACATCTACACCGGCATCAGTTGTGAATGTTTTGAAAGGCAGACCGAGCGATACTGCAGCATTTGCTATCCTGGCTCCATCCATATGAAGTAGCATACCTCTCTCATGAGCATAACCGGCTATGTCAGAAATCTCAGAAACCGTATATACGGTCCCCATTTCCGAAGCCTGTGTAATAGAAACCACCTTTGGCTGGGAATGATGTTCAAAATCCAGCCCATGCATATGTTTTTCTATGAGATCAGGCGAGATTTTCCCATCCGGGGTATCAACGACGAGAACTTTACATCCAATAAATTTCTCGGGAGCGCCACATTCATCTCCTTCAAGGTGCGCTGTAGATGCTGTAATTACTGAATTCCACGATCTGGTTATGGAGGAAAGTCCCAGCACATTAGCTGCTGTTCCGGTAAATACAAAAAATGTTTCCGTGTTACCTCCGAAATGTTCTTTGAATATGTCTAAAGCCTGTTCAGTATATACATCTGTACCATAACCAGTTACATGACCAGTGTTTGAAAGGATTATTTCTTTCAGAATATCCGGATGAATACCGGCATTATTGTCGCTGGCAAAACCACGTTTTAAAAGATTGTTTTCCATATGGTTCCCTTATGCTTTCTTCTTCCTGAAAGCAAAAAACAGAAATATCAGACCGAATACAAGCATCAGTAAACCCATTACGATATTTACGTTGATACCAAGTGATTTCTGGTACATTGCGGTGTTTGACATTGTGAAAAAACCATAACCTGAAATCAGTACTCCTACGATCGAAAACATCAGACCTATAGGTATTCTTATGTCTACCATTTTAATTTCCTCCTACCAAAACATTATTGTTAATATAAAAAAGATTATACCGACAAGGATTGCAAGTCCCACAGGGCGCTGATACCACTTCAGATCTTTATCATCAAGCGTGCGCGGAGTAAGGGCATAAACCAGTCCTGTCAATTCTGCATCGGATTTTTTCTGCTTTGTCACCAGCGTCAGCCCGACTGTAACAACTGTACTTACTACAAAAGCTATTATTGCTGTCCAGAAATTCTGTGCCATCTCAACCGGGTATGTGTGGAGAGTTGTAATCCAGCCGCCTTTGACCAGAGATGTTGCCCCGGCAGGTACTGTCAAACCATGATGCATAAGCGCCAGCAGAAAGCCCATCAGCAATCCCCAGAATGCAGCATGACCTGTTGTCCGCTTCCAGAACATTCCAAGGAAGATAACTGCAAAAAGTGGTGCGTTGATCAATGAGAAAATTGTCTGAAGAAAATCCATGATGTTGCCGAATTTACCTGCAACATAAGCTGCAGCAATGCTTAAAAGAATTCCAACAACTGTAGTGATACGGCCAACTTTCAGATAATGTTTGCCGTCGGCTTCTTCATCGCCGGTACGCGGTCTCATATAACTTTGATAAATATCATACGTCCACACCGTATTAAAGGCTGATACATTACCGGCCATCCCCGACATGAAAGAGGCCAGTAATGCAGTGATTCCAAGCCCCAGAACACCTGCAGGAAGGTATTGTTTTAAAAGCATTATGATTGTTAAATTATAATTCAGCCCTCCACCCGCATCCGGCGGGATAACGAATCCTTTACCCGGATCATGAGAAAGTGCCAGTGCTATTATACCCGGAACAATTATCAGAAAGGGGATGAACATTTTAGGAAATGCCCCGATAAGAGGTACTTTCCTGGCTGCTGCTTTTGATTCTGCGGCAAAGGCTCTCTGAACGATAAGGAAGTTCGTACACCAGTAACCAAAGGATAATACAAATCCAAGCCCAAATAATATTCCGTACCATTCTACCCCGAGAGGATTGGATGCAGCTGTTCCGGTATGGCTCCATGTTGTTGTAAATGTTTCAGGTGCAAATCCCCTGGATGCTGCTATGGGAGCCAGCTGCGCTTTAAGTCCGACCCACCCTCCTACATCTTTTAAAGCTAAAAATACGAGAGGCAACAATCCTATAACAATAATGAAAAACTGAAGAACTTCATTGTAGATTGCAGATGAGAGTCCTCCAAGATAAGTATAACCGAGAACTATCAATGCTGATATCCACAGACTAAGATTGAAATTCCATCCCAGAACGTTTTCCATCAGAAGAGCAAGAGCATACATCGAAATACCCGATGCCAGAACAGTCATAACAGCAAACAGAATCGCATTTAACGCACGTGTCTTCTCATCATACCTTAGTTTAAGGAATTCCGGTACCGATCTTGCTTTTGACCCATAGTAAAATGGCATCATAAACAGGGCAAGAAAGATCATTGCCGGAATAGCGCCGATCCAGTAAAAGTGGGTTGTAAGCATACCATACTTCATACCCGATCCTGTCATCCCCATTACCTCAAGTGCTCCAAGGTTGGTAGAAATAAAAGCCAATCCAGCCACCCATGCCGGCATAGACCTTCCGGCTTCAAGAAAGGCATTGGCATTTTTCATGAATTTTCTCAGAAACCAGCCAATGCCAAGCACAAATATGAAGTAGATTATCATTATCAGATAATCTATCCAGCTCAAGTCAACTCTCATAGTATAAGGTTTTTAGTTTTCTGTTCAAGAGTAAAGTTCAGTTATATTCTACTGTTACAGGGTATCAATGTACCAAAGTAAAAATACATTTTATGATCGGGATTTAAATAAAAATCAGAAATAATTTTCCTTCTTTATTCTCTGTGTAGCTCTGTGATTCCTCTGTGCGACTCTGTGTGAGTTCTTTTTTCTTCTTACACAGAGAAGCACAGAGGAGACACAAAGAGCCACAGAGACACAAATATGATAATAAACTATTATATTTAGTAAAACATTTTCTTGAAAACACGATACTTCATATTTATCTCATACAAAGGCACTTTCTATCACGGATGGCAATTACAACCCAATTCCGTTACTGTTCAGAAGATGGTGGATGAGGCTTTAAGTGTAATCCTCAATGAGAATATATCGACAACAGGTGCCGGAAGAACCGATGCCGGGGTCCATGCAACTATCTTCTGTGCTCATTTTGACAGTATCGCACCTGACCTGGCAACAATCGGTAACCTTGTATTCAGGCTTAATCAATATCTGCCATCTGATATCTCAGTCGGCTCAATAAGGAAAGTTGTACCTGATGCAAATGCCAGATACAGCGCTATTTCAAGAACTTATAAATATTATATTTCAAGGATCAAAGACCCGTTCTTTGATAATTCGAGCTGGTTCCTTCATGGAGAAATTAATACTGCATTAATGAATAAAGCATGCAGTATGTTACTTCAGTCATTCTGATTTTACAAGTTTCAGCAGACTTCATTCAGGTGCAAAATCAAATATCTGTAAAATTTATAATGCAGGCTGGGATGAATCTGATAACCGTCTGGTGCTGACAATAAAAGCTGACAGGTTTCTCAGGAATATGGTCAGGGCAATTGTTGGAACTATGGTTGAAATTGGATTTGAAAAGATGGATCTGAAAAAATTTGAAGAGATCATTCTTGCAAAGGATCGATGCAGAGCCGGAAAATCAGCGCCAGCTAAAGGATTGTTTCTGGTGGATATTGAATATCCGGAGGAGATATTTGTGTAATGATTTGTAGGGAATGGTCGCGACCATTCCCTACAACAAATCGAATTTATTAATATTCATCCGGCAATTCTTTCAGCTGCGCCAGCGTGAATACCGGTCCGTCCTTACATACATAGACTTTGCCCACATTACAGCGGCCACATTTTCCAAAGCCACATTTCATGCGGTTTTCAAGTGTCGTATAGATGTTATCATCAGAAAAACCGAGTTTGGCCAGCACGGGAAAAGTATATTTAATCATCACAGGCGGACCACACACTATTGCAATTGTATCTTTTGATGAGGGAGCAATTTTCTCCACAATTGTGGGAACAAACCCGATCTCACCCCGCCAGTCAGGCGATTCGCCACCCGGATCGACAGTCGTAACAAGCCTGACGTCTTTTCTGAGTTCCCAGTCTTTAAGTTCATCCTTATAAACCAGGTCTTTGACAGTTCTTGCTCCGTAGATAATAGTAACATCCAGGAAATTTTCTCTCATATCAAGAGCATTCCAGATAACGCACCGCATTGGCGGTAATGCAATTCCTCCGGCAATAAAAAGCAGGTTTTTACCTTTCCACTCATCAATGGGAAAAACATTGCCGTACGGCCCCCTGAAACCAATTATACTTCCCTCTTCGCAATCAGAGAGGGCATTGGTAACCTTACCTGTCTGCCTGAATGTACATTCAATATAGCCTTTGCGTGTTGGAGAAGAAGCAATGCAAAAAGTTGACTCGCCTACGCCATAAACTGAATATTCTCCGAATTGTCCGGCTTTATATGAAAACTTATCCTGATCAGCTTCATTTACAAATTTCAGCATGAATGTTTTTACTCCCGGCGCCTCATAAGTGATTCTCTCGATCCTCATAAGGTATGGCATATATAAATTATCCATCATACAGTTACCTCCTGAATAGAAATTAAGTGTTCGAGAATATTCATATCAACCGGACATGCCCTGGAACATCGTCCGCAACCTGTGCAGCCAAAAACAGACAATCGTTCCGGCATATACGAAAATTTGTGCATTATGCGCTGTCGCCATCGTGCCGACTGAACATCGCGGGGGTTATGACCCGATGTATGAAGAGTAAAATGTGAAAAACCACAGGAATCCCAGCACCTGACCCTGGAGCCTTTCCTGCCATGTTCTTCATCCTGAATGTCAAAACAGGCACAGGCCGGACAGACATATGCACAGGCCCCGCAACCCAGACATCTCATCGATTGTTCAATCCAATCTTTACTGTCAAAGTAATCATTGAGCTTTCCCTTTATCTCCTCATGGTTAAATTTCACCTGAACCTCAGCAAGAAATTTCTCTTTCTCTATAGTTTCTGATTTCTCGAACAGATCAGATGCCATAGAAACAACTGATAATCCTTTATCAGTTAAAACTTCAGCAAGATAATCTCCACTATCTCCCATCCTGGTGAACAAAATATCGCTTCCGGCAGTATTTCCCGGATTGCCACCAACTGAAGTACAGAAGCAGTATTCATCTGATATGTTACAGCTGAATCCGAAAACTGTAATCCGCGATAAACGATTATTGTAAATCTCGTCTTTGTAATCCCAGTTAAAAATTGAACTCAACTCTCCTATTCCAGCTGCATCGCAAGGTCTGACCCCCCACAGAATAACCTCAGGGATATCTTTGATATCTATCCCTTTCACTGTCATACCTTCTTTGTTCTTCGCATATTCGAGCAGTTTTTCAGCACGCGGAAAGGCTATATCTTTTGAGGACTCTGAAGTCTGGATATACCCGGTTGCAATTCCTGAAAAACTTTCTGCATTCCGGAAAGTGATTTTCCCGTTTTTGGTAAATGGGGCATATATTGTTTTACTGTTCCGCTTTAAGATATCGAAAAGCTTTTCCAGTGAGTCTTTTCTGACTAATCGCTTATCAATATTCATATATTATTGTATAAAATTTTCTTTATCATCAGGTTTATAGGTCGACATGAGGTGATCGCCTTTAAGGGAAGGCTGATAACCTCCAAAGCTTTCTTTAGCATCCAAAAGCATCTTTTTGGTCAGCAGGTTGATCGGAATTGAAAGAGGGCACGCATTATAGCAGGCATCACAGTCAATACAACGTCCGGTCAGATGGATCGCCCTCATTAAATGCCATTCAAGATTACCAAGTTCATGAGAAGGAACAGGGATCCACTGAGGCTGGTTAAAATCTACAGTACACCGGTGACAGTAGCACATTGGACAAGCTGCACGGCATGCATAACATTTAAAACACGGAGCCAGTTCATCTATCCAGAATTTCCATCGCTCCTCCCTGGTCATCTTTTCAAGCTTGCCCAGCAGCTCTCTGTTCCGTTCATCGATTTCTATCTGATACTGATGTACAAATGTTTCCACTTCCGCCAGACTGCCAAATTCAATAAGTTTGCTATCAGGTGTTATTCCAAGGACCAGAAGATTTTTGTCATTTACCTGAAACTCGGAAGCCAGCTGAATTATACTTCTCATTACCGGCAGAGTGGCTGCTACAGCCATTTTCCCTTTTTCCTTAACCTCCTTTTTTGTGACATAGGCTGCAAGATTCTGAATACAACGGCTGTCAAAAATCAGTTTATCAGCATCTTCTGTTTTCTCAACAAAAATAGCCCTTGTTTTATTTCCGGTACCCTGCTCATAGCCTATCACAACCTTTACAGCAGAAGACCCGATCAGCTCTTTTGCGCGATTAATCAGTTCAACCATGGGTCACCTCCTTTTCGGGATATTTAGCAACTTTCTTGTATTCGGTGTAAGGCCCTAACTCACGGATTGAAGAAACAGTGGCGTTCACAATGTCGGCCCATTTGGCACCTTCCGCTGCTGACACCCACGAGAATTTAATTCGTTCCGTATCAATACCGGCAAAATCACATAATGATCTGAACATTATCCACCTTCGCCTGGCATGAAAGTTACCGGAAGTGTAATGACAATCGTTGGGATGACATCCGGATACGATTATACCGTCGGCACCTTCATCAAATGCTTTCATCAGCAACATATAATCTATCCGCCCTGTACATGGGAACCGGACAATACGGACATTTGAAGCATATTTGATTCGGCTGGTACCGGTCAGGTCTGCTCCTGCATATGTGCACCAGTTACAGACGAAAGCAACAATTTTTGGTTCAAATTCAGCCATTTATACTATATTTTGATAATTCGTAGAACTTTAGATACATTGAAATATGTGGAAATATGTGGAAATATGTTGAAATACATTGAAATATGTTCTATTTCCATTTATTTCCCATTTATTTCCATTTATTTCTATTTATTTCTATTTATTTCTATTTATTTCTATTCTTTAATATTCATTTAATAAAGCCATAACTTCAGAATACATCTGCTCATGTGTATAACCTTGTATATCAATTGATTTTGTCCGGCAGAATGCAACACATGTACCACATCCCTGGCAAAGTCCCGGATTGACTTTTGCAATCGATCTGATAACCTCGCCGTTGCGGTTTTTAATCTCTTCCGGCCCGATAGCCTGATAAGGGCAGGCAGAAACACAAAGTAAACATCCCACACATGATGAATAAACAGGTGGAGCCTGACGATTCACTACGGCAATTATTGGTTCACGGGTAAGTTCATCCTGAGAAAAGAGTCCAGCAACTTTTACAGCAGCACCTGATGCCATAGCAACTGATTCCGGAATGTCGCGTGGTGCCTGACATGCTCCCGCAAGATAGATACCAGCTGTATTTGTTTCAACTGGTTTCAATTTTGGATGAGCCTCGGCAAAGAACTTATAAGGATCGTACGATACATGTAATTTCTGGGCAAGTTCCTCAGCACCTTCATTTGCAACTCCTGCAGTAGCGAGTACAACCATATCAGCTTCTATTTCCACTGGCATTGCATTTAAAAGAGTATCAACACCACTCACTATCAGCTTACCATTCTTTTCGTAAATTCTTGATACCCTCCCACGAATATAGTTTACACCATCGTCTTCAATTGCTCTCCTGACAAATTCCTCATACTGCTTCCCTCCTGCTCTTATATCCATATAGAAGACGTATGATTTACCTCCATGTACTTTATGCTGATACAACATAGCATGTTTGGCTATATACATGCAGCATATCTTGGAGCAATAGGGAATACCCTTTGCAGGGTCGCGCGATCCGGCGCATGCCAGAAATACTATTTTCTCAGGGGTCTTTCCATCTGATGGCCGGCGGATCTCTCCAAGAGTCGGACCGGAAGCTGATGCAAGTCTTTCAAACTGTAGTCCGGTTATCACATCCGCATATTTGCCATAACCATATTCAGGGAAGAAATCAGGCTGTTTTACAGTGAATCCGGTTGCAATTACAATAGCACCGACTTCCAGCTCAACAATCTCATCTTCCTGATCGAACCGGATTGCACCGGTAGGGCAGACTATTTCGCATACTTTGCACTTTCCCTTAATATAATATGTACAGTTTTTCCTGTCGATTACCGGCTTATTCGGAACTGCCTGCGGAAATGGAACATATATTGCAGTTCGTTTACCTAGTCCTTCATTGAATTCACTGGGAATTTTCTTAACCGGACATTTGGTTGTACAAAGTCCACAACCGGTACAAAGTTTCTCATCAAGGCTTTTAGATTTCTTCCTTATTCTGGCTTTAAAATTGCCAATAAATCCCTCGAGACTTTCAAGTTCAGCATATGTTAACAGGGTTATATTCGGATGCTGAGCCACCTCAACCATCCTGGGTGTCAGGATACATTGTGAACAGTCGAGAGTCGGGAAAGTCTCTGACAGCTGCGACATATGACCTCCGATTGAAGGATCTTTTTCAATAAGCACCACTTTATGACCTGTATTTGCTATGTCGAGGCTGGCCTGAATTCCTGCAATACCTCCGCCAATAACAAGAGCAGTTTTAGTGACCGGTACTTTGATCTCATTCAGTGAATGATTATACTTGACCTTCTCAACCAGGATCCTCACAAGATCGATTGCTTTTTCAGTTGTAGCTTCTCCTTTTTCATGAACCCAGGAACAATGTTCACGCAGATTAGCCATTTCGCACATAAATGGATTCAATCCGGCTTCAGCGCATGCTTTTCTGAATGTAGGCTCATGCATTCGGGGGGAACATGATGCAACAACGACTCCGGTAAGCCCTTTATCTTTGATTGCACTTTTTATCAGATTCTGCCCGGGATCGGAACACATATATTTATAATCCACGCTGAAGGTAACACCATCATAATTGCCGGCAGTCTCCGCAACTTTTGCACAATCAACTGTAGCACTGATGTTTTCACCGCAATGACAGACAAATACTCCAATTTTTGACATATAATTGTATACTTGTTATTTCTAAAAACTCTATTCTAAATCAGTATTTTATGCTTTTATACCCCCTACCCAACCTTCCCCCACGGGGGAAGGAGAAACCATCATTTCCCCCTTGGGGGAAATAAGAAAGGGGGTTAAAACATTAAATTGGTACATACGTGTTCCTATCAAACTGTAACTTTTACAAAATGTCTTTGCAGACCGAGAGTCTTCCTGTCGAGACCAATGGCAAGACCGATTGCCTGGGTTATGTACAGGACAGGAATATCAACTTTTTCTCCAAGGAAAGAGTTAATATCTTCCCTGCGCATGTCAAGGTTAGAATGACACATCGGGCAGGCTACTATAACTACTTCAGCACCACGATCTTTAGCATCACCGAGTATCCTTCCCGAGAGTCTTCCAACAGATTTGGTCCTGGAAACCGAAAGACCTGCTCCGCAACATTCTGTTTTAAATGCCCAGTCCAAAGGAGTTGCCCCGGCTTTGAGCATCAACATATCTAAAGTCTGGGGATCTTCTTCACGGTCAAATTTAAGTATCTCGTGAGGTCTTACAAGGAGGCATCCATAATAACATGCTACCTTATGATCGAATGGTTTTACCACCCGTCCTTCAAGGTTTGGAATAATATATTTATCGAGGAACTGGACTATGTTTAAAACATTTACCGATCCGGTATATTCAAGATCATTTGCGTCTGTGACTGCAGATTTCAGCGCCGGGTTGTCCGACAGTTCATGTATTGTTACTGATAATCTGCTATAGCATGCAGCGCAGGGAACAACAATTTCCGACATCCCCTGTTTCTCAGCAAGAGATAGAATTCGCGCGGGAAGGGCCAGAGAAAGCTCCTTATTCATGTTATGGGCGGCTGTTGCCCCGCAGCAATTCCAATCCTTGATTTCCTCAAGATTGACATCGAATGCCTTTGCGAGGGCAAGGACCGACTCGGCATATTCCCGAGAGGATCCTTTAAGTGAACAACCTGGATAAAATCCGAGAGTCATATAATTAATTTTTAGTATCAATTTGGTCAGAAGTCGGAAGACGAAAGTCGGAAGCTTCTGACTTAGATTTTTTAGATTTTCTGAAAATCGCAGCAACCCCTGAACGGTCTTTTATCAATTCAGGAATAATATTCAACTTACCACGTTTCATCATTTTCGGTGCCAGGGCGAGATCGTCGAGAATTTTCAAAGTTCTGGCTTTATAATCGACGAACAATCCTATCTCATAGAGTCTGCCGGTATATCGGATAGAATCGAGGAATGATCTGTGAAAGGCGATTATCTCTTTTGCTTTGGGATTGGATTTTTTCTCATTTATTGATTTTTCCCTGAGGAAGTCCATCATTTTTGGAATATCGATACTCATCGGGCAACGTGCAAAACACATTTCGCAGGTAAGACAGACCCAAATCGAGAATGAACCCAAAACTTTTTCTTCGAGGCTGGGATTGCCCGTCTGCAACATCCTCATTATTACACTTGGGGGATAATCCATTTCTTCCGAGAGAGGACAGCCCGCTGAACATTTTCCGCACTGGTAGCAGTGACTTACTTTAACCTCCGTGTGTTCCAAGACTTCAACTCCCAGTCCGGAAATTCCGGAATGATGTACGTCTGAATTCATAATATTCTAATTAGTACTGAATACGGTGTCATCAAATAATAACCCGCTAAAGTAATTATTATTGCAAATCTATTAACATGAAAAAAATCATATTGATGATTTTACAATTATCCTGGTAAGTGATTGATCTTTCACTAGGTTGTAACACACACCTAATCTGTGAAATAAATAACAGTACATTTTTCAACAATGTGATAAATATCACTTATATCATCTGTTAAAAATTTCACAAAACAAAAAAAAAATCTACTTTTGTGCGTCTTTACATTATCCTAAAACCCGATTTTATGAATAATGAATGGTTAGTTCTGTTTTTCCTGGTGGGGGCCACATTCGTTGGACTGGTACTTATCTTTTCAGGCATTGTTGCTCCCAGATCATTTAATCCCCAGAAATTTGATCCGTATGAATGTGGTATACCAACGGAGGGTGTTACCTGGTTGCAGTTTAATGTAGGATATTATCTTTTTGCCATTCTCTTTCTGGTGTTTGATGTTGAGACGGTCCTTGTATTTCCATGGGCTGTGGTGATGAAGGAAACCGGAATGGCTGCCTTTATCGAAATTGTCATATTCTTTTTAATACTGGGCTTAGGTTTATTATATGCCTGGAAAAAACATGCTCTTATATGGGAATAAAAGGAATGAAAAGAGAAGAATTCGGGGATAACGAAAGCCTTGATCTTCTCAATGCATCCGGTACCAATATTCTGTTAACAACAATTGATGATGTTATTAACTGGGGAAGAAAGAACTCTCTCTGGCCTCTGACATTTGCAACCAGATGCTGTGGTATTGAAATGATGGCTGCAGGAGCTCCCAGGCACGACTTTGCACGGTTCGGTATGGAAGTTTACAGGGCCAGTCCGCGTCAGGCAGACGTTATCGTAGTTGCCGGAACAATAGTTCATAAGATGGCACCGGTTTTAAAACGCCTTTACGATGAGATGGCGGAACCAAAATATGTTGTGGCTATGGGTGCATGTGCAATTTCGGGCGGTCCTTTTTTCCTGAATTCATATAGTGTAGTAAAAGGAGTCGAGCATGTAATCCCTGTCGATGTCTATGTTCCGGGATGCCCTCCCCGCCCGGAAGCTTTATTATATGGAATGCTCCAGCTCCAGCGTTTGATTGAAACCCAAACAATTAAATCGAGAAAAGAGAGGAATGCCTCTCACGATTATAAATAATCTCCCGAAAATTTCGGAAATCTGATCATCAATGGACAAAATACAACTAGGTGAATTTATAAAATCTTTAGCCAGTGATCTGGAGATAAAGGAAGGTAAACAGTATCTTGAAGTTTCGGTACCTCCTTCAGAGTTACATTTTCTGGCACGGCAACTGAGAGACAAGGAAGAGGTTCAATTTGATTTTCTGTTTTGCATATCAGGAGTTGATTATGGTAGCGATCTTGGAGTTGTTTACCACATGCGGTCAACTCAATTTGACCATGTTGTGGTCTTGAAGACCAGGACTGCCGACAGATTGAATCCGCAGGTAGATTCACTTACTGATATCTGGCAGTCTGCTGAGTTACTTGAGAGGGAAGTATATGATCTTCTCGGAATTAAATTTATCAATCATCCTGATCTTAGAAGACTCTTTCTGGATAAGTCGTGGGGGTTCCCGTTAAGAAAGGATTATGTTGATGACATAAATATTGTTTACAAATAATTTATGGAAGAAAAGCAAATTGTCAGTGCACCTGAGGAGCAGCAGGAATATGTAATAAATATGGGTCCGCAGCATCCTTCAACACATGGTGTGTTAAGGCTTTTAGTATCGTTGAGGGGTGAAATGGTAAAGAATATTCAACCTCATGTCGGATATATTCACAGCGGGATTGAAAAAATGTGTGAGAGCATTACTTATCCTCAGATCATACATCTGACCGACAGGATGGATTACTTATCGGCACATATCAATAATGAAGCAGTTTGTCTTAATGTGGAGAAAGCTCTTGAAGTTGATATACCTGAAAGGATAAAGGTAATCCGTACTATCATGTCGGAGTTGACGCGTATTCAGTCACATCAGCTTTGGTGGGCCAGCTTCGGAATGGACCTTGGCGGACTGACATGCTTCTTTTATGGCTTACGTGACAGGGAGAAAATTCTTGACATTTTTGAAGAGACCTGTGGCGGAAGAATGATTGTGAGCTATAGTTGCCCGGGAGGATTGATGTACGACATTCATCCCAATTTTCAGAAACGGGTCAAGGAATTTATTAAGTATTTCAGAAGGATCCTGCCGGAGTATGATCAGCTTCTTACAGGTAATGTGATCTTTCACGAACGCTCCAAAGGAATCGGGATATTAACCAGGGAAGATGCTATTTCATTTGGGGTAACAGGTCCTTCCGGCAGAGCATCCGGATTCTCATGTGATGTTCGAAAACATGAACCTTACAGCGCATACGACAGGGTACAATTCAGAGAAATACTCTTTACTGAAGGGGATACTTTCAGCAGGTATGTTGCCCGTATTGAAGAAATGCGCGAATCGATGAATATTATTGAGCAACTGATAGATAATATTCCCGAGGGGCCTTTTGCCGTAAAAATGAAACCGGTTATTAAACTACCGGAAGGTGAATTTTATCAGAGAGTAGAGACCGCCCGCGGAGAATTGGGAGTATATATTATAAGCGATGGAAACAAAAATCCGTACCGCGTAAAATTCAGATCTCCGAATTTCTGTAATCTTTCTGTACTGAATCATATTGCCAGCGGTTTTAAGATTGCCGACCTGGTTGCGATTGGCGGCTCACTGGATCTGGTGATACCGGATATTGACAGATACCCTTGAAGTTTGGGGTGACTTAGAGTCCCCCCTGGGGGACTTAGGGGGTAGACAAAAGAGGATTGAGAAAAAGATCAAAGAACAAGATATTGAATAGAATTATAAGGACTTAATAGATATAATATATGCTTCCTGATATTGCAACGAATAATTCTTTAACACCACATTCAGTCCCGTGGTGGAAGGTAGTTTACGACTTTTCATCGTTAACAGAATCGATCGACAAGGGACTTCATAGTGTCATGTCGCCTTTCTGGACTACAATGACCGAGTTGCTGATAATTGGTGTTTTGATCCTTCTGTTTTATGCTCTCGTCGGACTGTTTCTGGTATACGCAGAAAGAAAAGTTTGTGCTTTTATGCAGAACCGGCTCGGACCTAACAGAGTCGGACCTTTTGGGATATTCCAGACGATTGCTGACCTTTTTAAACTGCTGTTTAAAGAGTTGATACCGATAAAAAACGCTGACGGATTTCTGTTTAACCTTGCTCCTTTTATTGTTATTATAGCATCGTTTATGGCCATAGCTGCAATACCTTTTGCAAAAGGGCTGCATGCAATTGATCTTAATATTGGAGTACTATATGTAATTGCAGTTTCGGCAATGGGAGTTATAGGAGTACTGCTGGCCGGCTGGTCAAGCAATAATAAATACTCCCTTATAGGTGCTATGCGAAGCGGAGCTCAGATAGTAAGCTATGAGTTATCAGTAGGGCTTTCGCTGATCACTATTGTTATTCTCGCCGGATCGATGCAGCTGTCCGAAATTGTTGAGGCTCAGCGTGCTGGCTGGTTTATCTTTAAAGGTCATATCCCGGCATTCATAGCTTTCATTATATTTCTGATCTCAAGCACCGCAGAAACAAATCGCGGACCCTTCGATCTTGCAGAAGCGGAATCGGAACTTACAGCCGGCTATCATACTGAATATTCCGGTATAAAATTCGCTTTCTTTTTTCTGGCGGAATATATCAACATGTTTATTGTTGCATCGATTGCCGCAACTGTATTCCTCGGCGGCTGGATGCCATTTCATGTTGGTAGCTGGGATGGTTTCAACAAAGTGATGGATTTTATTCCGCCCTTTGTATGGTACATAGGAAAAACATTCTTTGTTATCTTCCTGATGATGTGGTTTAAATGGACATTTCCAAGATTGAGAATTGATCAGTTGCTGACACTTGAATGGAAATACCTGTTACCGATTAACCTTGTTAATGTATTGATTATGGCCTTTATCGTTCTGATGGGCTGGCATTTTTAATTATAAGTAACTTAAAATATCTATCTCTGAATGAGAAGTATAATAGATTATCTGAAGGAAATAATATTTGGAGTATGGTCGCTTCTGAAAGGAATGAAAGTCACGGGATCATACTTTTTCAGGCCGGGTACTATTGTTACTCAAAAATACCCGAGTAACCGAAAAGATCTTGTTATGTTCGACCGCTTCAAAGGTGAGGTGGTGATGCCACATAATGAGAAAAATGAGCATAAGTGCACCGGTTGCGGGATTTGTGAAATAAACTGTCCGAACGGTACAATAGAGATTATTTCTAAAACTATTGTAACAGAGGATGGAAAGAAGAAGAGAGCTATCGACAAACACATCTACAGATTAGGTATGTGCACATTTTGTGCTCTGTGTGTGAAGACATGCCCGTCAAATGCCCTGGCATTTTCCCAGAAATTTGAACACGCAGTCTTTAACAGGGCGCTTCTGATAAAAACTTTAAACAAACCAGGTTCACAATTAATGAAAGGAGTTGAGTAATGGCGTCTAATCAGATTATGTTTATACTTTTTTCTGCAATGATTGTTGTCTTTTCAATCCTTACGGTAACCAGCCGTAAAATACTCAGGGCAGCAGTGTTTTTACTTTTTGTTCTGGTTTCAACCTCCGGACTTTACTTCATGTTGAATTATCAGTTCCTGGCTGCTGTCCAGCTTACTCTGTATGCCGGAGGGATCGTTGTCCTGATCATATTCTCAATTCTCCTTACCAGTCATATTAGTCAGAAGTTTGAATCTTCTGGCTGGAAAAAGAATTTGTTTTCAGCAATTGCTGCAATAGCAGGTGCTCTGCTCTCCATAATAACAATTCTCGATTACAGTTTTTCAGCAACTACCGAAGCAGCAAAAGAGGTAACAATGAACTTAATTGGGAAAAGTCTTCTATCGGTTGATTATGATGGTTATGTACTTCCGTTTGAGGTGATATCAGTATTACTGCTGGCAGCTATGGTTGCAGCAATAGTAGTAGCAAAAAAAGGAGGTCCGAAAAAAATAGGGTTACAAAACTTAAATCAGGAATAATATGAATAATGGAATTCCGGTGCAATATTTCTTAATTCTGGCCACATTAATGTTCTTCACAGGGATTTACGGTTTCCTGACACGCCGTAATCTGATTACAATCCTGATGTCGGTGGAGCTGATTTTAAATTCGGTTAATATTAACTTTCTGGCTTTCAACCGGTATCTCTACCCGCATAAACTCGAGGGTATGTTCTTCAGCCTGTTCGTAATTGCTGTGGCAGCATCAGAAGCCGCCGTTGCAATTGCTATTATAATTAATATCTACAGGCGGTTTACAACTATCAATGTGGAAGATGTGAATGAAATGAAATACTAAACGGCATGCGGTATGCGGCATGCGGCATGCGGCATACGGTATACAATTCTACAACTATGCAACTTAAGGAAACTCTAATATGATAAACTTCAATTATACAATCTGGATACTTCTGCTGCCTTTTCTAATGTTCATTTTCCTGGGTCTGGCAGGTCATAAGTATTTTCCAAAGCTCTCAGGAATATTGGGAACATCAGGTCTGGCAATAATTACTATTCTGTCTTATGTCACAGCTTATAAATACTTTTTTGTAAGTGAAAAGATAGACGGAGCTTATCAGAAATTAACTGCATTTAATATTACCTGGCTGCAATTCACAGATAAACTACATATTGATCTGGGTGTACTGCTCGACCCGATTTCCGTTATGATGCTGGTTGTTATTTCGACTGTTTCATTAATGGTTCATATATACAGTCTGGGATATATGAAGGGTGAAAAAGGATTTGAAAGATTCTTCTCATTTCTCTCCCTTTTCAGCTTCTCTATGCTGGGATTGGTTTTGGCAACAAATATTTTCCAGATGTACATATTCTGGGAGCTGGTTGGTGTTTCTTCATTCCTGCTAATCGGCTTCTACTACCAGAAGCCTTCGGCAGTAAGAGCTTCAAAAAAAGCATTTATTGTAACACGATTTGCCGATCTTGGATTTCTTATCGGAATTCTGATTTTATCATTTAACACTAAAACATTTGATTTTATTTCCCTCACTAATCCAACTGGTTCTGCAATAGTGCAGGGCGGAGGTGTTGCATTCCTTGGCCTGTCAGTAATGACATGGTCAATGATCTTTGTCTTTATGGGAGGTGTGGGTAAATCGGCAATGTTCCCGTTCCATATCTGGCTTCCGGATGCTATGGAGGGTCCGACTCCTGTTTCAGCTCTTATACATGCTGCAACAATGGTAGTGGCAGGTGTTTATCTTGTTGCGCGGATGTTCCCGATCTATGCTCTGTCGGCACCTGTTGCACTCGAAATAGTAGCGTATGTAGGGGCATTTTCTTCACTTTTTGCTGCAGTTATAGCATGTACACAAACTGATATTAAAAGGATACTGGCCTATTCCACAATGTCGCAGATCGGGTATATGATGCTTGCACTTGGTGTATCAGGTTATGGCGGACATGAGGGTTTAGGATACATGGCTTCAATGTTCCACCTGTTTACACATGCAATGTTCAAAGCTCTGCTCTTTCTTGGAGCAGGCGCAATTATTCATGCTGTTCACAGTAATTATATGACTGATATGGGTGGGCTTCGTAAGTATCTGCCTGTCACTCATATTACCTTTTTAATAGCATGCCTAACTATTGCGGGCATACCTCCTTTGTCGGGGTTCTTCAGCAAAGATGAAATACTTGCCGCTGCATTTCACAGTAATAAGTTATTATTTGCTGTTGAATATGCTGTGGCAGGACTGACTGCATTTTACATGTTCAGACTCTATTTCAGCGTCTTCTGGGGAAAAGATACCCACTATCACCATGCTCCTCACGAGGCACCCATGACAATGACAATTCCTTTAATAGTTCTTGCTATTGGATCAGTAGTTACCGGGTTTATTCCTTTTAATAAACTTGTCACCTCTGATGGCAAAATATTAGAAAGCGAACTTGAACTTGCAATTGCAATACCTTCAGTGCTCATTGGTTTACTCGGAATAGGAATAGCTTATATTATGTACAGAAAGGAAAACAGCATACCTGACAGACTGGCTGCGACATTTAAGTATAGTTATAAGTGGGCTTATAACAAATTCTATATCGATGAACTCTATCTTTTTGTTACAAAAAAGATCATCTTCAGGTACATTTCAGAACCGGTAGCATGGTTTGACCGCCATGTAGTGGATGCCACGATGAATGGGATTGCCGCTGTTACTCAAAGTGTATCATTCAGAATCAGAGGATTTCAGTCGGGTCAGCTGCAAAAGTATGCTTTCATCTTCATTACCGGAGCTATTATGCTGGCGGTACTGTTTATATACCTGTGGAAATAAAGAAATTTAGAAAAGACTTTTGATTATGGATATTTTATCTCTGTTTGTAGTAATTCCAGTCCTGACAATCACTGCTATCCTGCTCTTAAAAGACACTCGTCAGGTTCGTCTGGTCTCGGCTTTTGGAATGGGTCTGCAACTATTAATGGCCGCAATTCTTGTATTCCTGTATCTTACTGCCCGTCATGCCGGCAACAGCGATGAGATGTTGTTCGTAAAAGACCACTTATGGTTTAAAAGTCTCAACATTCATTATGCTGTGGGTGTAGACGGTATCTCCGTTGCTATGATCGCTCTGACGTCTCTTGTTGTTTTTGCCGGTATCTTTGCTTCATGGGAAGTAGAGTACCTGAGAAAAGAATTCTTTGTTTCTCTGATTCTCCTTGCTACAGGGGTTTTCGGATTCTTTATCTCTATCGATCTGTTTACGATGTTCCTGTTTTATGAACTTGCGGTTATACCTATGTACCTTTTAATAGGAATATGGGGGACAGGTCCGAAAGAGTATTCGGCAATGAAACTGACACTTATGCTGATGGGCGGATCAGCACTTCTGCTGGTTGGTTTGCTGGGAATCTATTTTAATTCTTCCCCCGATGGCACCAGGCTAACTTTTAATATTCTGGAGATCTCTAAAGTTGTCATTCCTTTACCTGCACAAAGAATATTCTTTCCGCTCACTTTTATTGGATTTGGAGTTCTTGGTGCACTGTTTCCGTTTCATACATGGTCGCCCGATGGACATGCCTCTGCTCCCACTGCTGTTTCGATGTTACATGCCGGTGTTCTGATGAAACTGGGAGGCTACGGGGCTTTCAGGGTAGCAATCTTTCTTATGCCTGAAGCAGCACATGAATTATCATGGATATTTATTATACTCACCTCGATCAGTGTTGTATACGGAGCTTTCGGAGCAATTGCCCAAAAAGATCTTAAATATATCAATGCTTACTCCTCGGTGAGCCATTGTGGTCTTGTACTTTTTGCAGTCCTTATGATGAATCAGACAGCTATGAACGGTGCCATAATCCAGATGATATCGCACGGTTTAATGACAGCCCTGTTCTTTGCCCTGATAGGGATGCTTTACGGTCGGACACATACAAGGATGATAAATGAAATGGGTGGATTGATGAAGGTTATTCCCTTTTTGTCGGTTTGCTATGTAATTGCAGGTCTTGCTTCACTAGGATTACCCGGACTTAGCGGTTTCGTTGCTGAAATGACAATTTTTGTGGGAGCATTTCAGCATCCTGAACTATTTTACCGGATCGTTACCATACTGGCTGTCTCTTCCATAGTTATAACAGCCGTGTATATACTCAGGGTAGTTGCAATTTTGTTGCTCGGTCCTACTACGAATGAGCATTTTGAGCATCTTACAGATGCTAAATGGTTTGAAAAAATTTCGGTTGTTACTTTAATCGGATCAGTAGCAGCAATTGGTCTTGCACCTTACTGGCTATCAACAATGATTGGAACCAGTCTGCATCCGGTTATAGAGAAGATTATTGCGCTTAATCCATTCTGAACTATTTATAAATGTTTTGGATAATATTTTGATATGAGCTTAGGTACCTTTTTAATAATGCGTCATGAACTGCTGCTGATTGCTGCAGCTCTTTTAGTATTGATAGCTGAGATATCCTGGGATCCGGGTAAAAAAAGAAGTATAAGTCTTTTTTCGATAATCCTGTTTGGGATCATCACCATAATTGGATTCATTCCTTCTTCCGGCGGAACGCTTTTCGGCGGAATGTATGTCGCTTCCGGAACCACGACACTCATGAAGAATATCCTGAATATAGGCGCACTAATTGTATTTATACAGTCTGTAACCTGGCTCAACAAAGAAGAGAATTCGGAAAAAATAGGCGAATATTTCCTTCTACTCATCTCAACCCTGGTTGGAATGAACTTCATGATTTCAGCTGGTCATTTTTTGATATTCTATATTGGAATAGAACTGGCAACAATTCCTATTGCTGCCCTTGCTGCATATGAACGTTATAAAAACAAATCCGCTGAAGCGGGGATAAAACTTATCCTGTCATCTGCTCTCTCATCGGGTGTTCTGTTGTATGGATTATCAATGATATATGGAACAACCGGAACACTCTATTTCGGTGAAGTGGCTAAATTGTTTGGTAACAATAGTCTTCAGATTCTTGGGTTTATCTTTTTCTTTTCCGGGATGGCATTCAAAATATCTATTGTTCCATTCCATCTGTGGATTGCTGATGTATACGAAGGAGCACCGGTAAACATAACATCTTATCTTTCTGTTATTTCAAAAGGAGCTGCTGTTTTTATTCTTACTATAATCCTTTTCACAGTCTTTCCGGTTATTACGGCAACCTGGCAAAAAACGATATTTGTTGCGTCGGTACTTACTATGACAATTGGAAACTTGTTTGCCATACGTCAGCAGAATCTCAAAAGGTTCCTTGCATTTTCGTCAATATCGCAGGCCGGATATATACTTCTGGGTCTGATAGGAGGAAATCAGCTTGGCATGACCTCAGTTATTTATTATATACTGGTGTATATCTTTTCAAATCTCGGGGCTTTTGGTGTGGTCAGTGCAATTTCTAATGCTACCGGCAAAGAAAACCTGGATGATTATAACGGACTTTACCATACTAATCCAAAACTAAGTCTCATTATGACTCTGGCATTGTTTTCACTTGCAGGTATACCACCTGTGGCAGGTTTTTTCGGTAAGTTTTTCTTATTTACTGCAGCTGCTCAAAAAGGATTCTATCTGCTGGTCTTTATTGCCGTTCTGAATACAATCATTTCACTTTTCTATTACCTTCTCGTTGTTAAGGCAATGTTCATTAATAAAAGTGAAAAACCTATCGAAAAATTCAGCAGCGATTTTCCTACCCGATTTGCATTGGGGATATGCGTTGCCGGTATAGTTGTTACCGGTTTTGCCAGTGTGATATTTGAGGTAATTAGAAGTTTAAGTTTCGGAATCTAGTTGCTGGGTGCCGGGTGCTGGGTGCTGGGTGCTGGGTGCTGGGTACTGGGTGCCGGGTGCTGGGTAAATCCAAAGTCAACAAGCAACAAGTAACAAGTAACAAGCAACAAGTAACAAGTAACAAGTAACAAGCAACAAGTAACAAGTAACAAGCGACAAGCAACAAGCAACAAGCAACAAGCGAAAAGTAACAAGCTAAAAATAAAAGATATGTCACTAGATAACGCAAAACATATTATCGCAGAGATAGATGGCATTCGATGCACAATAATTGAGACCGGTGCCACTCTCGAGCGTGTTTCTTTCCTGAGCGACCTTTTAAGTTTCAACAGCCTGGAAGTCAAAGAAATGAAAGAAGTATCAGAGGTCCCTGGTGAAGAATTAAAATATACAATCGGGGTAACAGATCTTATCTTCAATCCTGTTTTTGCAGTTTATGAAAGACAATTAAAAACCAGAGAGGGTACGTTTGTAACCCCCGGTTACTGGAAGCAGGAATGTACCGAATGCGATCCAAGATATTGGATGAGGAGAAAGAATATTAAGAAATCAACGACGGACTGATAACTAAAACTCTGTTTCAGGTTCCGGAGATATCGCAGAGCCTTCTGAAATCAATTGTATTATTCACAATTTTTCCTGATCTTTGACTGTAAGTAATCCGACTTTAGATCTCATTTCAGTCAAATCATAATATGAAACTATCCAAACGGTTTCTTATTTTTCCTGTTATACTGGCATCACTTTCTTACCTGTTTTATTCAGCATATAAAGATGTCAGGGACAGAACGTTAAATGAATTTAATACACAGCAGTTTACACTTGCAAAACAGGCTACCAGGGGCATAGAAAGTTTTTTTATTTATTATCAGAGAGAGCTTATATTCTTATCGAAGCTTAAATATGTATCAGAGCTGAATGATCAGGGGAAGGATTTATTGGCTGATTTCTATAGAAATCATTCTGACCAGATAGAGGCAATTTCTCTTGTTGATTCCAGGGGAATTCTGAAATACACTTACCCCGTAAATGATACGGCTGTCGGTAAGGATATATCAAATCAGCCTCATATACATGCAATCATCAAAACTCACAAATCCACTGTAAGCGATGTATTTACATCGGTGCAGGGTTTCAGGACAATAGCATATCATGTACCGATTTTCATAAATGAAGATTATAAAGGCAGTATCGCTATCCTGATTCAACTCGATAAACTGGGCAAACGATTTGTGGAAAACATCAGGACCGGAGAAACCGGTTACGGATGGATGATAAGTGAGGCAGGTATTGAAATATATAATCCATTTTATAATCAGATAGGAAAATCAGCTAAAGAGATTTATAGCAACTCTCCTTCGGTTACAGAGCTGATTAATAAGACAGTAACTAATGGCGCGGGTACAGCTGTCTGCTATACTGCACCTCCAATGAGCGTAACAAAAGACTTGACAAAAACACTTGCTGCTTTTTACCGGGTCTCCCTTGACAATACATTCTGGACAATTATAATTTTTACACCGGAATCTGAAGTGTTGGCAAAACTTACATCATTCCGCAATCGTTTGTACATTCTTTTTTCGTTGATCATAATTGTAATGGCCACTTATTTTTACCTCTCCTTTAAAGCCAGCATTATCCTGCGTGAGGAGAAAAAAAGAAAAGCTGTTGAAAAAATACTACGTGAAAGCGAAAATCGTTTCAGGACAATATTCGAATTATCTCCGGCAGGTATCATTCTTATAGATGAAACAGGTTCAATAATTGAGGTTAATTCATCATTTTGTCTGACACTGGGTTATACCAGAAATGAAATTCTTGGAAAGAACGTAAGAATATTTGCGTCACCCAGTGACGATTCAGAGATAGAAAAAAATATTAATGAAATTCTGTCAGGTAAAACAAAGATACATGAAGTTAAAAACATAAGGAAAGACGGAACAACCTGTACTATAGCCCTGTATGAAACCAAAATAATTCTGCCTGACGGTAAACCCGGAATACTATCAGTATCGAATGATATTTCAGAAAAAATAAAAGCTCAACTGGAACTTGTTTCTGCAAAAGAAAAAGCTGAAGAAAGCGACAGGCTCAAATCTGCTTTCCTTGCAAACATCTCACATGAACTCAGAACTCCTCTGAATGCCATAATTGGTTTCTCCGGCCTGATGATAGATACTGGTCCCAACCACGATACTGTTTCTTACGCAAATAATATTTTAAAGAGCGGGCAGCATCTCCTCAGTCTGGTCGAAGATATTTTTGATACCACAATGATCGAAACAGGGCATCTAAAAATCAACTATGATAAAACGGATATAGTCTCGGTCCTTAAAGAAGTCAAAAATATTCTTGATGGGGAAAGACTAAGGGAGAACAAAAACGATGTCGAATTAATTTTGAATTTAGATGCAGGAAATAACCGGAAGCATCTGTTTACCGATAGCCGTAAATTAAAGCAGGTGTTGATCAATTTACTGAGGAATGCACTCAAATTCACCGATAAAGGATATATCGAATTTGGCTTTTCAGAGGTTGAAGATGCAGGAAAAGCTTTTCTTCAGTTTTATGTTAAGGATACCGGCATCGGTATAGACAAGAAGCATCATGAAGCCATTTTCAACATATTCCGGCAGATTGACGATACTCATACCCGGAAGTTCGGTGGTATGGGAATAGGTCTGTCAATTGCAAAAAAAACAGTAGAAAAACTGGGCGGAAAAATCTGGGTCGAATCTGAGCGATTCAAAGGATCTGCTTTCTATTTTACTCTGCCGGTTTTACAGGTTGGCCCCGAAAAAGAAAAAGAAACTGATGGTACGGGCCTGAAAGCCAATCGGAAGTATTCCGGTAAAACAATACTGATAGCTGAAGATGATACATCCAATTATGACTTTTTAAGAATTTTTCTTACAAGGATGAATATCAGAGTATTATGGGCGAAGGACGGACAAGAAGCCATTAATCTTTGTGAAACTGATTCTACTATTGATCTGGTATTAATGGATATCAAAATGCCGGTTATAAACGGTTTTGAAGCCACCCGGAAAATCAAAACTATAAGACCCGCACTGACTGTTGTTGCGCAGACAGCCTATGCAATGTCGCCTGACAGGGTTGAAGCAGTAAAATCAGGATGTGACGATTACCTGTCAAAACCAATTAAAATTAAACAGCTGACAGATATCCTGGAAAAATATTTATAATGCGGTGTAGGGAACGGTCGCGACCGTTCCCTACCAATTAAAATTATAAACGATCATCATTCCAGATTTCCCATGATCTCTCCGCCTGACCGTAGAGCATATTAATCCCGCTTATGATAGTACAACCCTGATCCTTTCCGGCTTTCAGAAATGATGTAAGTTCCGGATTATAAACAAGGTCGAAAAGAATATGGTTTTTGTTGAGGGAACTGTAATTCAGATCTGGTTTCCCGGCAATTTCAGGAAACATACCCAAGGGTGTAGTATTGACAATCAACTGATTGCTCATCAATATATTGTCGGTAATTTCCGAATATTTCAGTATGGAACAGTCGCGACTGTTCCCTACACCTTTCTGTTTAACAATGTCTGCTGAGGTTATTCTGATCCCCAGCTTTTCAAGGACATAACATACCGCTTTCGCGCCTCCTCCTGTTCCAAGAACCAGTGCATCAGTAACTTTATCGCCGAGAAAAGGGAAAATGGAGTTCCTGAAACCGTCAATATCTGAATTAAATCCTTTTAATATTGTCTTATTACCGCTTCTGTTCAATTTCAGTACATTAACAGCCCCTACAGATCTGGCCTGTTCATCTATGAAATCGAGGTATTTAATTACGGCAGATTTATACGGGATTGTTACATTTAAACCCCAAATATCAGAATTATTGGAAATTAATTCACTGAGGAGGTTTATATCGGTTAAAGGATAATTCTCGTACTGACAATCACCTATTTTTTCACGAATGAATTTTTCGGTAAAATATTTTTTTGAGAAAGAATGACCGAGAGGATAACCAATGAGACCAAATTTTCTCATTTCTAAGTGTTCTATATTGAAACTGTTAAGAGTAAATATTTAATTCGACTATTGTTTCATGTTATCGGGAAGAAACTGAAAGAATGTATCCCCGCGAAGCCCGAGTCGCAATGACTCAAGAGGAATAATTTCAGTCGGTGCAATATTGCCCAGGTTTACATTTGCTCCAAAATTCTTAATAAACCACGCCTGTTGCGACTTTAACGGAGCTTCCCATATTACATTTTCCAGTTTCACATGGTCGGCAATACCGCAGATTATAGTATTGTTTACTGAACCATCTTCATTGTAGATACCGATTGTTCCCGATTCGCGTGCTTCAGCAATAACCTTGACAGATCCGGCAGATAATTCTGACTTCATCATAGCAACCCACTCATCGGGTGTATAAACAACATTCTTTTTCTTTGAACCTACTTCAGAGATTACCGTGCGTTTTTCTGCAAGCTTGTTTATATACTCAAGTTTCCTGTTATGATCGAAATCATAAGAACCGTCTGAAACCTCAACCAGTTCAATCTCATATTTATCAAGAAATGCAACAAATTCATCGAACATATCTCTTATTAAGAAGGCTTCAAAAAGAGTACCTCCAAAGTATGGAGTTACCTGTGCTTTTTTATACAGCTTTATTTTCTTTTCAAATCCCGGGGTTATCAGCGCTGTGCCAAAACCGAGCTTTACATAATCGGTATACTCGTCCCCTACTGACATAAAGTCTTCAGCTTGCCTGACGCTCAAACCTTTATCCATCACCATTGTTATTCCGGAATTTCTTGGTTTCAAAGGCCTTTCCGGTATAAACGGGAGTACATTTTTCATAATTCAGATATATAAATAAATCAGGTTAGAAGATTGTTGCTCCCAAGAAGCTTTTTAATTTTTCTGGTAGAATAGTCTCACCGGGAAAATATCCTCAAAATCTGCAAAAAGTTCCTTATCAAGATTCAAAGCAAGTGAAAGGTGCCGAAAGGCTTTCTCAGTATTTCCCGAATGCAGGTAGAATGAAGCAAGCAAATAGTTTATACCTGGAATATCGCCGGTTACCTTGTAAGCATGTATAAGGTATGGCAGAGCTTTCTGAGCCAGACCATCTTTCAGAATAATCTTACCCAGATCGATCCATACTTCATCGTAATATGAATCGAGCTTCAGATGCTTCCCTGAAACATCTCAGGGCGGCTTTTTTCTCTCCCTTGGAATAATGAGCTTTTCCAAGCAGGTACCAGATTTCAGGGTTCTCGTCATCGAGACGTACCGCTTTTCTGAAAAAAATCAGGCTATCATCGGTATTTCCGGTATTCAAAGCAATTACACCAAGTCCAAACCATGGATCAGCAAACTCAGGAGCCAGTTCTATTGCTTCCTGATAATATTTGCGAGCCATGATAACCTCTCCGATCTTTTCGTAACATTCTGCCAGATAAGTCATAGCTTCGAAACTATCTGGCTCATTTTCAAGGTATTCGTGATAAACAGGAATTGCCTCAGCATATCTCTCAAGGTTACATAGAATATTTCCTTTATTGAAAAGTAGCGAATGTATTCTGAGAATTTATTGCCAGAGCATAATCATAAGCTTCCATCGCTTTCTGATATGATTCGAGCTTATTATATATAATACCGAGGTTATACCAGGCACTATCTGAAAATGGCTCTTCATCGAGATATTTCAAATAGTAATTGATACTGTTTTCAAAATCCCCGATCTTTTCATATGCATATGCCATATCATAAAGGTGAGCCTTGAATTCCGGTTCCATATCTATGAGCTTCTCCATATAAGGTATCATATGCTCATAATAATTAAGGTTTTGCAGCACAGAGGTTATTGCAAACAGGATGTTTTCAACATCTTCTGTATCAAGAGTCAGTGAATAGTCGAACATTTTTTTTGCACCCTGGATGTCTCCAAGCATACCGAATGCCGTGCCTTTTGCAATATAAATTTCGTGATTTCCGGGCTCAATACTTTCCAGTCTCTTAAGTAACCTCAGAGCTTCAACAGCTCGTCCTTTATCGAGTAATACCCTTGCTTTTCTCAACTGTATCGAAACCGAATTCGGATGTTGTTCGCTGGCCAATGTAGCCGCTTCAAAAGCTTTTATGGAATTATTGCTCTCAATATAATAATCTATGATTGTCTCAAATTCAATAACATCAAAAAAATAATTCTCATTATTCTTTTTCATTCTCTCAAACTTCTGCACAGCATGCTTCACCTCTTCCTCATACGAAAACCCATACTTATCATCTTCCATGGCTTACAAAAATATGTGTACAAAATTAATACTATTTTTAATAAGGATGTTTCGGGAGATACTCAATTATTAACATTTTAACATTTTTTTAAACTTCTGGTATCCAGATAAATATAAATACTATTCAGTTATTTTAATATATTTTGTGATACAGACGCAACCTCATGTCCAAAATTATCATCTATTATTTGTAAAATTGATTTAATTTAAAGCTTACACCATATTTACCCTAGAATTAACCTAAATTCTATCTTCGAAGAACCGGGCGACCTCCCGGTTTTTCATTTTATATTATATCTTTGTATAGACACATGCCTGTAGATTACGTCAAAATACATCTGAATGAAAAAATCAGGATATATCAATTCAATAATAGGAATTATAATCCTCCTGTTTATATCAGTTAGTTTTACAGATTGCAAAAAAACACCAAATCCGATAAAGTTCCCCAAAGGTACTTTCCCCGATACGGTCATAAATGTAGCCGCTATAAACTCACCATATGATGACTACAACCTTGATATATTTCAGTTACTCGGATATTCACCCTTAATATTTTCAAGCAACAGGAAAAGTTCAGGAGGACAATTTGACCTTGAACAGGCAGCTGTTTCTTATACATTTGATCAGACCACAGGAGTTTTTGGCTTTGGTGACAGGATGACTACCGATCCTTTCCTTGATAAACTTATAAATAAGGCAGTGACCCCGGGAAATGATTTTGGGCCATACAGGTTATTCAGTACAGTGGATGGTTATGAATATTTATTAATCTCTTCGGTTAACACCGCAGGAAATCTGGATTTGTATTATCTTAAAAACCAGCCGGCATTCGGTACTAATCTTCCGGAGGTAACCGGGCCCTCTCCTGTCAGGTTTATGAATACCGGGGCGGACGATGCATATATCTGCTTTAATACAAACCAGGACTCTGCCTATTTTATATCAAACTTTGATGGAAATTTTGACATTTTTCTTCAGAAAAAGCCAGCAGAACAGGATCTGACTTCATGGTTTAACAGTGACTATTCATCACCGACAAAAGTTGATAGTATTAATAGTACCTATGAAGATAAATGTCCTTTCATCAATAAAAAAATAATGGTCTTTACATCAAACCGTCCGGGTGGTCTTGGCGGTTATGATCTATATTACTCATTATTTAAACATGGTAAATGGAGTTCCCCGGTTAATCTTGGTCCGCGTATAAATACTTCTTCAGATGAATACAGGCCGGTTATTGGTTTTAATCCTGATTTCACTAACAACTTTCTGATGTTTTCGTCCAACAGGCCAGGGGGTAATGGCGGATTTGACCTCTATTTTACGGGGATCGATTTTCCGTCTAACTGAAAGCAGATTCCTTAAATCAGTACTTCAATCTTTTAGCAGCATTCAGCGTATTGCGCAATAGCGATACTCTTGTCATTGGTCCAACTCCTCCCGGTACAGGTGTTATGAAGGAACATTTAGGGGCTACTCTTTCAAAATCAACATCTCCTGCAAGCCTGTAACCCGATTTAGTGACGGAACTGCTTATACGTGTTGTCCCAACGTCTATTACCACTGCGCCGTCCTTTACCATTTCTTCGGTAACATAAGAAGGAGATCCGATTGCAGAAATGATTATATCAGCATTACTGACAATTTCTTTCAGGTTCCTGCTACGGCTGTGCACTACGGTGACTGTTGCATCCATTCCTTTTTGTGATAGAAGAATGCTTATTGGTCTGCCTACTATATTACTGCGACCAATTACAACGCAACTCTTTCCGGAGGTTTCGATATTATATCTCCTGATAAGCTCAACAATCCCGTATGGTGTAGCGGGCAGGTATCCCGGCAGGCCGACTACCATCTTTCCAATATTTACAGGATGGAAACCATCGGCATCTTTTTGCGGATCAATAGCTTCAATTACCCTGTTTTCCGATATATGTTCCGGTAACGGTAACTGTACTATAAAACCATCCACATCGGGGTCGCTATTAAGTTCTTCTATTTTTTCAAGCAAAAGTGTTTCGCTGATTTCGCTCTCGAATCTTATTAGTGTTGATTTGAAGCCTACCTCTTCACAGTCTTTTACCTTATTGGCGACATAAGTCTCGCTTGAACCATCGTGACCAACCAGAACAGCAACCAGATGCGGGATCTTTTTCCCGGCACTCTTAAGAATTACAACCTCATCAGAGATTTCCCTTTTGATTTCTGACGCAATTTTTTTACCGTCGATGATCTTATACATAGTTTAAACTATTTCTTGCCCATAAGCTTTGCGACATTTCCTCCCTTTGTCATCATCTTCATCATACGCCGGGTTTCATCAAACTGTTTCAACAGTTTATTTACTTCCTGTACACTGGTACCGCTTCCCATAGCAATTCTCTTCCGTCTGCTGCCATTCAGAACGACCGGATTGGTTCGCTCTTCAGGAGTCATGCTTCTTATTATTGCTTCAATCCCTTTGAATGCATTATCGTCAATGTCAAGGTCTTTTACAGCTTTTCCAACTCCGGGGATCATCGCCATAAGGTCTTTGACATTCCCCATTTTCTTTATCTGCTGGATCTGGTTTATGAAATCATTAAAATCGAATTGGTCCTTTGAGATTCTCCTTTGAAGCTTCCTTGCTTCTTCAGAGTCAAATTGTTCCTGTGCTTTTTCAACAAGAGATACAATATCTCCCATTCCAAGGATCCTGTCAGCCATTCTGCCCGGGTAGAAGATATCAATGGCATCCATCTTTTCTCCGGAGCTTACAAATTTAATTGGTTTACTGACAACAGATTTTATAGATAGTGCTGCCCCACCCCTTGTGTCACCATCGAGTTTTGTTAATACAACTCCGTCAAAATCAAGCCTCTCATTGAATTCCCTGGCAGTGTTTACTGCATCCTGGCCAGTCATGGAATCGACAACGAAAAGTATTTCATGAGGATTTACTGCGTCCTTAACTGAAGAGATCTCCTTCATCATCTCTTCATCAATGGCGAGCCGGCCGGCTGTATCAATAATTACAATATCGTGTCCGTTCTTTTTTGCTTCTTTTACAGCGTTCCTCGCAATAACTATCGGGTTCACATTTCCGTCCTCAGTGTAAACCGGCACTTCGATCTGAGTGCCAATTATCTTAAGCTGTTCAATAGCGGCAGGCCGGTATACATCGCATGCCACAAGCAAAGGATTTTTCCCTCTTTTGCTCTTTACCCATTTAGCCAGTTTTCCGCTGAAAGTCGTTTTACCTGACCCCTGAAGACCGGCAATAAGGATTATTGATGGATTAATCTTAATATTCAGGTCAGTCTTATCACCTCCCATCAGTTCAACCAGTTCATCATGAACGATTTTAACCATCATCTGTGACGGGTTAACTGATTTAAGAACTTCTTGTCCTATTGCTTTTTGCTTTACAGTGTCAGTAAATTGTTTTGCGATTTTAAAATTTACGTCAGCGTCAAGCAAAGCCCTTCGAACCTCCTTTAATGTTTCAGCGATATTAATCTCGGATATCCTGCCCTGTCCTTTCAGTAATTTAAAGGATTTCTCAAGCCGCTCACTTAAATTTTCAAACATATGTATTTTGCAATAAATAATTTTAAGTAATAATTTTTGCCCTTACCCGCAGTGCGTGAAAAACTCCTGTTTGTGCCCTCAAAATCCTGCAAGGTGGTAAAACTCACCTCTGTGGTTATTTTATTTCTCTACCACCAAAGGGGGGATCGTTGTTACATACTGTGAATTTTCACAACGTTCAGGAATCCTACTCCCCTTAAGGAGGCAAAGAGGTTACATTCTCTCAGGCATCTCAATCCCTAACAGCCCCATTCCACAATATAATATTTCACTTGTCAGTTCCGACAATTTCAGCCTGAAATTCCGGGTCACTTCATCATCTTCCCCAAGAATTGAAAAATCGTGATAGAACTGATTATATTCTCTTGAAAGCTCATAACAGTAATTGGCAATTAATGCAGGACTATAACCAACTGCTGCTGCGGAGACAGTTTCAGAAAATCTGCCCAGCAGTTTTATCAGTACTATCTCTTTCTGAGAGGTTTTTGCTCCTGAAATTAAAATTTTTTCAGCATTGATGCCCATCTGCTCAGCTTTCCTGAATACCGATTTTATCCTCGTATAGGTATATTGAATAAAAGGCCCGGTATTACCGTTAAAGTCTATCGATTCAGAAGGGTTAAATGTCATGTTTTTACGAGGGTCTACTTTAAGAATATAATATTTCAGAGCACCCATTCCGATTTTCCTGAATATTTCTTCTTTTTCATCATCTGAAAAATCAGATAACTTTCCAAGCTCCAGCGATACATCCTTAGCGGTCAGCTGCATTTCTTTGATAAGGTCATCGGCATCGACGATTGTTCCTTCCCTCGATTTCATCCTGCCTTCCGGAAGTTCAACCATGCCGTATGAAAAATGGATCAGGCCATCGGCCCATTTATAACCCATCTTTTTAAGAAGAGCTTTGAGCACCTGGAAATGATAATTTTGTTCATTTCCCACAACATAAATATTCTTGTCAAATTTATACTCATTATATCTGTCGACAGCAGTCCCCAGATCCTGTGTCATATATACAGCTGTACCATCTGAACGAAGTAATAGCTTCTGGTCCAATCCGTCAGGAGTAAGATCAGCCCATATAGAACTATCAGCATTTCTGTAAAGAATTTTTCCTTCAAGCGCCGTAAGAACTATATCCTTCCCGGTTTTATAAGTATCTGATTCATAGTAGATCTTATCAAAATCAACGCCCAGTTTTCTATAAGTTTCATCGAAACCGGCATAAACCCACGAGTTCATCATTTCCCACAGCTCATAAACATCCTTATCGCCTGCCTCCCATTTCAGCAGCATATTTCTTGTTTCTTTCATCAGCGGAGCTGCGTTTTTTGCCTCTGATTCATCCATACCATCCTTCACAAGATTCTCAACCTCAGTCCTGTATTTCTTTTCGAACAAAACATAATATTTACCTACAAGATGGTCGCCCTTCATTCCTGATGACCCGGGAGTTTCTCCATTACCAAATCTCTGCCATGCCAGCATTGATTTGCATATGTGAATTCCCCTGTCATTTACAATATTTGTTTTCACCACCCGATGTCCGCAAGCTGATAAAATACGATAAAGAGAATAACCAAGCAGGTTGTTACGAATATGACCGAGGTGCAATGGTTTATTTGTGTTTGGCGAGGAGTATTCAACAAGAATTGTTTCAGGATGAGAGACCTGGCAGTTCTTCAAATGGTCTTTTTCGGAAGCTATCTTCCCAAAAAACTTAAGCCACCATGCATCAGAAATTTCTAGATTCAGGAATCCTTTGATAACATTAAATCCAGACACTTCCTTAAAGTTGTCGGTGAGATACTTTCCTATAGTCTCACCTGTTTTCTCAGGTGTATTTTTCGAAAAGCGCAGCAGAGGAAAAACAACCAGTGTGAAATCTCCCTTGAAAGCTTTTCTTGTCTCCTGTATCTGGATCAGATCATCTGTAACTTCGCTATTGTAAATATTTTTAACAGCTTCTTTGATCTTTTCTTTAAGAATGATCTCCATTTTTTCCTTAACAAATTTTAGGTTGCAAAGATAACATTTTAATAGAATGGTGTACTAGAAAATATGACCAAAAGGCCATATTTTACATGTCGCATAGTTCTCACGTTTATACCAAACGTGCTATTTTTTTGACTACCGACCTTTTCTTTTTGATAAAGAAAATTCTATAATTAAAAAGAAATTTTAATTTTGAGTATGATTTTTTTTAACTTTATCATCATAAACAGATTAAAAAGGTGGATTTGAAAAATTTATACATCGAGCCGACTGCTAAGACACCCCAGGTTGATTTGAATTATCCTTCAGGTGAACTTATTATGTCAGGCAAATCAATCCCGGAAAATGCGGCAATAATTTATGAAGCAGTTCTGAAATGGGTTACGGAATATATCAAAAATCCGAGGCCTACCACCAACCTTCGTCTTAATCTCGAATATTTTAATACCGCGTCAGCTATCTGGCTGGCGAAAATTGTTCAGACTCTTGGCTCAATAAAAGATAGTGAGTATACTCTCATGATACATCTCTATTTTAATATTGAAGACTATGATAATATGGAAGCTGAAGATCTAAAGGATGAACTTCATCCGATTATCCATATGATTGGCGTACCTACCGTAAGTCTGGGAATAAAAATTTATGGGACCGACGACAGTGGAGAGATCCTGAAAGAGTCGATGGTTCTGATTTAATTCTGCCTCTCAACTTTTATCCTTAAACTAATATTTCTTCAATTTTTTGGCATAACTTTATTTCGCCAATTAATTGTAATGGTAATGCAAGCACTATTCATTCTTTTGCTTTCAATATTTATTGCCATGGAAACAAATTCCCAAAGTATTACAACCGACAGGCAGCCGGTTGCAGCAGGTAGATTTTATCCGGCTGATAAGGAAACCCTGACTAAAGACATTTCCCGTCTTTTCGAGATCTGCAAAAAGACACCCACTGATCGTAATGTAAGGGCAATAATCAGTCCCCATGCAGGATACATATATTCGGGTAGTATTGCTGCAGCTGCTTTTTCCGTCATACCAAAGAACGCCGTGTATAAAAATATCTTTATTATAGGATCGAGCCATATTATGTATTTTGACGGCGCTTCAGTTTACAATTCCGGCGATTTTATAACACCACTTGGCAAACTTACTGTAAACAAGGTAATAGCCAATAATCTCATTCTGAATAATAAGGTGTTCAGTTTCCCGACCGACGCACATATACAGGAACACAGCATAGAAGTCCAGTTACCTTTTATTCAGTATTACTTTAAAGATAATCCCGCGATCGTTCCTGTTATTATTGGTACTGATAATGAAAATACTGTTAAAAGTATTTCAGATGCTCTTAAACCATATTTCACTCCCGGGAACCTGTTTATCATAAGCAGCGACTTTTCCCATTATCCACCATACAAAGACGCTGTTGAAACAGATAAACTGACAGCTACAAGCATTCTGTCAGACAATCCACGGACCTTTCTCAATACTCTCAAACAAAACAGTTCAAAACATATTAAGGGGCTGGCAACAAGTATGTGTGGCTGGACCTCCGGTCTTGCACTCCTCTACCTGACAGAAGGAAACAGTAACCTCGAATTCAAACTTATAGATTATTGTAATTCAGGTGATTCTCCAACTGCTGGAAAAGATGAAGTTGTAGGATACAATGCAATTGCTGTGTTTGAAAAAAAGAATGCAGCAGAAACCGTTACTGAATCGGAAGAAAGCTTTTCTTTCACGGAAGAAGAAAAGAAACAACTTTTTGTAATTGCCAGAAACAGTATCCGGTCGATGATCTATGAAAACAAAAAATTTGTCGTCGATGAAAAGTCAGTTCCTGAGAAACTTAAAAATACTTTTGGTGCGTTTGTGACCTTAAAAATTAATGGCGCATTAAGAGGTTGCATCGGAAGGTTCATTTCTTCAGAACCACTGTACAGCGTTGTCGGAGCGTCTGCTATATCATCAGCATTTGAGGATCCGCGATTCTCTCCTCTGACAAAAGAGGAGTTCAAAAAAACCGAGATTGAGATAACAGTGCTGGGGCCATTAAAAAAGATTAATAATATCAGTGAGATCATCCTGGGGAAACATGGCATTTACATCAAGAAAGGTTTCAATTCCGGTACTATGCTCCCGCAGGTTGCTACAGAAAACAGATGGACAGTCGAAGAGTTCCTGGGATATACCTCCAGAGATAAAGCCGGTATAGGCTGGGAAGGTTGGAAAAATGCAGAAATTTTCATCTACGATGGCATCGTTCTGGAGGAGTTTAAGTGAATGGGGGACTGGGAGACTGGGAGACTGGGAGACTGGGAGACTGGGAGAAGAGAGATGTACCTGCAAATAATAATAACTTTGTGTACCCTGGTGATATCCTTTGTGTCCCTTTGTGATAAAAAAGTTCACTTTAGGCACTTTAGGCACTTTAGGCACTTTAGGCACTTTAGGCACTTTTTAATATGTACCATGTTTTAACCACTGGTTTTACCGCAATACTCCTTTATTTAATCAGTTACTTTTTCTACAGGATCGGTTATTATTCACTGCTGTTTCACAGAAAACTCTGGAATCTGATACTTACTATCGCATTCGTTGTCACAGCCCTTGCAGGAATGTTCATGGCACTTCAGATAAACTATAAATGGAACATTGTCTTTGTTAAAACTATACTTAAATGGCATGTGGAATTTGGAATCGGAATGGCATTTACCGGTATATTCCATTTTATGTGGCATCTAAACTATTTCGCTAAGCTTTTCGATAAAACAATCAGCATTCCCGCGATATCCAACCTGAAAAAACTAACCTCCGGAGAAATAAGTACCAACCTGTTTATCATCGGTTTCATAAGCTCTTCAATACAATTACTGATGATGAGAGAGATAATGAATATCACAGGAGGCTATGAGCTGATAACCGGTATATTTTTAGGTTCCTGGCTTATTGGTTCTGCAATTGGGGCCACATTAGCCGGAACATCAACACTTTATGATATACGAAAAATAAATCTGGTTTTTTCTTTCAGCCCTTTAATTTCCCTTTTATTGCTTTTTTCACTCTCACGTGTGTTTTTCAATCCGGGTGAAACGCCTTCATTCCTGATATCCCTGATTTATACGTTTCTTGTTCTCCTTCCTTTTTGCATGGTATCAGGATTCACCTTTATAAAATTGATTTCCATTGCTGGTTCCGGCAATAATTTTGTACCCGGGAAATCCTTTTCTATTGAAACTACAGGAGGAATAGTATCGGGAATTATAATATCTGTTTTAGCTGCAGGATTACTAAATACATACAAGTTGCTTTTATTAATTATATTAATGTCAGTCGCTTATGTACTGGTGACTTATTATACAAGCAGTAATAAAATAAAGATCCGGGTTAAAATTCTTATCACCTTACTGGCAACCGCTATTTTAATTACTGATCCTGATATTGTCTGCAGGCAGATATTACTACCCGGCACTAAAGTTACGGGGACCAAAGATACGCCATATGGCAATATTACACAGAGCATATATAAGGGAGAAGAAAGTCTGTACTATAATCAAAGACTCCTGGCTTATCATGACGATGTGACCGAAAGAGAAGAAGATATTCATTATGCAATGTTACAGACTGAATCTCCGGAAAGTGTAATTTTAATTTCAGGATCACTTCAATCGCATCTGCACGAAATAATTAAATATCCGGTCAGGAGGATAATTTATATTGAAAGAGATCCGGCCCTTATAAAATATCAAAAGTCAGTTACTGACGGATTTTCAGGCGAACTTGTTATTGTGAGTAACGATGCATATCAGTATATCCGGAATTCCACCGGACAGGTCGATGTGATAATACTTCTTGTTCCACCACCCTCAACATTACTTCTTAATAGATATTATACAACCGAATTCTTTAAAGAAGCAAAGAAAAGACTTAAACCGGGAGGGGTTATTATGTGTTCACCAGGTCAGGGAGATAATTACTTCAACAAAGAATCATTGAACCTCTATTCGTCAGTATTTAATAGTCTTGCCAGTGTTTTTAAAAATATTGAACCGGTTGTTGGCAACAAACTTTATTTCCTGGCTTCCGATAAAGAATTGTCATTATCGTTCTGCCAGCTCGCTGAGAAAAGAAAAATCAGGAATATTTATGTCAGTTCAGATTTTCTCGAAGATGGTCTTATCAGAAAAAAGTCGGACGAATTTAAGGTTCTCATTGACCGGAATGTGAAACAAAACAGATCTGTTTTCCCAGTGGCAAGCTTTCATTCTCAATCCTATAATCTCAGTAAAAACATCAACGAGAAGGTACCAGCAATAGTCATGATTATAGTGATCTTCGCACTCCCCGGAATTACTATTGGAAGAAGAAATATACTGATGTATTTCTGCGCGTCTGCACTGGCAGGATTTGAACTTATCATTCTATTTACACTTCAGCTTATTGTCGGAAATATGTACCAGATTACAGGTTTGATAATTGCCGGGTTGATGACTGGTCTGGCTGTTGGTTCAGGAAAAAACATCAGTATTCTGAATTCATTTTCCTTAAGAAGAAAAGCTTTCTTCCTGATGATATTCTATATAGGATTCGGTCTGATATTTAATTATGTTGTGGAAATAAGAAGTGGATTGCCTGCTGTTGCGCTGATCGTTTTTTCAGCTTTCTTGCCAGGATTATACACCGGACATATTTTCCGGGAGCTTACTCTCAATACAAAAGCTTTAGAGATTTCACCGGCAATTTATAGTGCCGATCTTGCTGGTTCAGCCTTTGGCTTTATTGCCATCTCTGGTTTCGCTGTACCCTTGTTTGGAATTCAGTTCTCAATTTTTCTGCTATCTATATTGATATTTGCCGGTATTCTTTTCGGAACAAAAAGTAACAACTCTTAATTTTAGTCATTATTTTTGAGGAGATTCTTCCAATGGTCAGGAAAGTCCTTTGTGATCCTTCGTGTTTTCCTTTGAGCACCTTAGTGGTTAAAATAAACTTTATGAACCACAAAGGAACACTAAGTAAAACTCAAAGTAACACAAAGGGAAGAAGAACAATTTACTTCGATAATTGGTAAAGATTAAATGAAGAATACAAGATTTGATCTCAGTAAACGTGATTTTCTGAAAAAATCACTGGCTCTGTCAGCCGGACTGATATGCTACCCGTGTAAGGCAGTATATTCAGCGTTGTCAACTGAAGAAAAAGATATTTACAGAAAAGTTGCATTATATCAGGAGGAGACTGCAAGGGGAATAATGTGCAGAATCTGCCCCAATGAATGTGTTCTAAAGGAGGGTGAATTGAGCAAGTGCAACAATCGTAAAGTACATGACTCTAAGTTATACACCCTTGCATTTGGTAATCCATGTACAGTAAATGTCGATCCTATAGAAAAGAAGCCACTCTATCATTTTCTTCCAGGATCAAAAGCTTACTCTATTGCCACTGCAGGATGCAATTTAGTATGTCTTAACTGCCAGAACTGGACAATATCCCAGATAAGTCCGGATAAAACCAGAAATTATGATATGCCGCCGGAAAGAGTTGTCGGGGAATGTAAAGGGAACAGCTGCAGTTCAATAGCCTATACATATTCTGAACCCACTACCTTTTATGAGTACACTTTTGAAACAGCAACCCTCGCAAGAAATGCCGGAATAAAAAACGTATACAAATCAAATGGTTATATAAATACAGAACCTTTGAAAAAGATTTGCACCGTTATTGATGCAGCAAATATTGATCTTAAGGCTTTTAGTGAAAGCTACTTATCTGAAATTGACAGGTGGTAAATTGCAGCCGGTACTCGATTCGCTTAAAGTTATCAGAGATATGGGAGTATGGCTTGAAATAACCAATCTGGTTGTACCGAGGTGGACTGATAATCCAGATGAGATCAGGAAGTATGTGCAAATGGTTAAGTGATAACGGATTTAAGAATACTCCGTTACATTTCAGCAGGTTCTACCCTATGCATAAGCTTGAACAATTGCCTCCGACGCCTGTTGAAATTCTAAAGAGAGCTTATCAGATTGCATCAGAAGAAGGTTTAAAATATGTATATACCGGGAATGCTCCCGGGAGTGAAATTTCAGATACTAAATGCCCCTCCTGCAATTCAACTCTTGTTGTCAGACAGGGCTACAGGATTGAAACAAATAATATTACTGGAGGAAAATGCAATAAATGCGGAACAACGCTATTGAAGGAATATGGAATTGAGAATATAGATTATGACTTTTACATCATGAAACAATCTGAAGCAAAGACACGGATTAGATATTCTCCGAAAGGAAATTGAAGAACATAACAACAGCTATTATGTTCTAAATCAACCGGTGATTTCAGATTTTGAATACGATATCCTGTTAAATGAACTGGATACTCTTGAGAAAAAATTTCCGGAATTCATTGACTGAGAATTCTCCGACCCGCAGAGTTGGCAGCGATATTACCAGGGAATTCGTACAGTATGAACACAGGTATCCAATGCTTTCGCTCGGAAACACCTATAACGAAGAAGAGCTCAGGGAGTTTGATAGCAGGATACGTAAAACGACCTCAGGAATCAATCGAATATGTCTGCGAATTAAAATTTGACGGAGCATCTATAAGTATAACCTATAAAAATGGGGTACTTTTAAGGGCACTTACCCGGGGTGATGGTAATAAAGGCGATGATGTTACCTTAAATGTAAAAACCATCAGAAGCATACCGCTAAAAATAGCTGGATAATAGTATTCCCTCTGAGTTTGTAATCAGGGGTGAGATACTGATGCCCAGGGCCGTGTTTGACAGGTTAAATGATGAGAGACTTAAAGAGGATCTTACTCCTTTCGCCAACCCGAGAAATGCTGCCGCCGGTACTCTTAAGACTTCTCGATCCCAGAATTGTAGCATCAAGATCGCTTGATTGTATGATCTATTTTCTTCTATCTGAAGAACTTCCGTATAACAATCATTATGATAATCTGAAAAAAGCTTCAGAATGGGGTTTCAAAGTGGCTGACAGTATCAGACTATGCAAAAATATTGATGAGGTTATTAAATTTATTTCTCAGTGGGAATCAGAACGGAAAAATCTTCCATATGATACTGATGGTGTTGTTATAAAAGTAAACTCACTGAGTCTTCAGCAGGAACTGGGATTTACTGCCAAATCTCCGCGTTGGGCAATTGCGTATAAATATAAAGCGGAAGAGGCGATGCACCAGGTTATTATCAGTTGTATTTCAGGTCGGGAGAACCGGGGCAGTGACACCTGTTGCAAATCTTGAACCTGTTCTTCTATCAGGATCTACAGTAAAACGAGCAACACTTCATAATGCGGATCAGATAGCACTTCTTGATCTCCATCTGAATGATATGGTTTATGTTGAAAAGGGAGGTGAAATAATTCCTAAAATTGTCGGGGTTGATCATTCTTTCAGAAATGAAAACAATAAGAAAATCCTATTTATAACCAACTGCCCTGAATGCGGAACTCCCCTTATCAGGAATGAAGGTGAAGCAAATCATTTTTGTCCCAACTATCTTCACTGCCCTCCTCAGATTAAAGGGAGAATTGAACATTTTATCAGCAGAAAGGCAATGGATATTGACGGATTGGGAGAAGAGACAATAGATCTGCTATTCAGTAAAAATCTCATAAAAAATATTTCTGATCTATATGATTTGCGATTGGAACAACTTGTTCCACTTGGAACGTCTTGGCGAAAAATCTGCATCAAATATTTTAAAAAGTATCAAGAAATCAGTTGAAACTCCCTATCACAGGGTACTATTTGCCCTTGGAATCAGGCATGTGGGAGAAACAGTAGCAAAGACTCTTTCCGGAAAATTCAGATCAATTGATGACCTTATTAATGCGGATACAGAACAACTGACTGGTGTCAATGAAATCGGGCCTAAGATTGCAGCGAGCATTATAGCATACTTTTCTGACAAAGATAATCTTGAAATGATCAAACGGCTCAAATCAGCCGGTATCAGATTCAGTGATGAAAATGTGAGCCGGAAGACAGGAAATGCACTGGATGGTAAAACAATTGTAATTTCAGGAGTTTTTTCCAGACACAGCCGGGATGAATATAAAGAAATGATTGAAAAGAATGGCGGTAAAAATTCTGCATCTGTTTCGGGAAATACATCATTTATTCTTGCAGGTGAAAATATGGGTCAGTCGAAAAAAGAAAAAGCTGATAAGCTCGGAATACCCCTGATGAGCGAGACAGATTTTCTCAAAGAAATTGGTGAAGAATAAAATGCACTCGCTGCTGTTTTTAATAAAAAACTGTTAGGTTTGTAAAATGGAATTATTTGAAAATATCCGGATAAAAATCGGGCGTACAATTCTTAAGAATAAGCTGGCTCATACAAAGAGAAAGGTGCACTATTCAAATATGAATCAGGTAAAAAAAATCGGAATTGTCTGGGATGCATCAAAAACTGATGAATTTCAAAGCTTATCAAAGTTTTGTCAGAAGATGCACGAAAGTAAAATTGATGTTAAAATACTGGGATATTTCTCCGGAAAAAACCTGCCCAATCAATATACAGCGATCAGATTTCTTACCTGCATCAAAAAAAATGAATTAAATCCTTTCTACCATCCTGTATCCTCTGAAACGAATACTTTTATCAACAATAAATTTGATATTCTTATTGATATCAATTTTAATAGACTGTTACCACTTCAATATATCTCATCGTTATCAAATGCTGGTTTTAAAGTTGGGTTATTTGAGTCAGAAAACGGGTACTCTCCTTTTGACCTCATGATGGAAATAAAAGGTCCTGTAAATATCGAAAACTATCTGCTTCAGGTAATGCATTATCTGGAAATGATTAATTCAGGAACAGTTAAAAAAGCTGATAATAAATAGAGGATATGAAAAAATTCAGAGGAACAGGAGTTGCCATTGTAACACCATTTAAAAATGATTCAAGCATTGATTTTGCTGCATTAGGTCGTGTTGTAAATCATGTAATTAACGGAGGTGTAAACTATATTGTTGCGATGGGGACTACAGGTGAGTCTGTTACACTTACCAAGGACGAAAAGAAAGCAGTTGTATCTTACGTGGTAGAGATAATTGATAACCGGGTACCTCTTGTAATTGGTATTGGAGGAAACAATACCCAGGAAGTAATAAACTGTATAAGGCATTCAAACCTTACCGGAGTTGATGGAATATTATCAGTGGCACCTTATTATAATAAACCGAATCAGAGAGGATTATTCCAGCATTTTAAAGAAATTGCAACCTGCAGCCCTATTCCGGTAATAATGTATAATGTTCCCGGCAGAACTTGCAGCAATATTTCATCAGATACTTGTATTGAGCTTGCTCATGAATGTGAAAATATTGTTGGTGTAAAAGAAGCATCCGGCGATATAGCACAGATTATGAGGATAATAAGAGGCAAACCAGAGAGTTTTAGTGTCATATCAGGAGATGATATGATGACATTACCAATAATTGCAGCAGGAGGCGCAGGTGTTATTTCCGTTCTTGCCAATGCATTCCCGGAACCTACCAGTGAACTTGTCAGTCATTCACTTAAAAGTAATTTAAAATCAGCACGCGAAATTCAGCTCCGTTTTCTTGAAATGATAGAACTTCTTTTTATTGATGGCAATCCTGCAGGGGTAAAAGCTATGCTGAATATAATGAATCTCTGTCAGAATAACCTCAGATTACCTCTTGTCCCGGTAACTAAAGCAATTTATACACGCATCCAGAAAGCTATGGATGAAGTAAAGTAGGGACATGCCATTGCATGTCCTTCTGATCACACATTTGCTCCTGCTCCCTGCTGCAAGCCATGGCATTGTTTGTATTTCTTTCCACTGCCGCAGGGGCACGGATCGTTTCTGCCAACTTTTTTATCAACCCTTACAGGTTCCGTTTTCTGATTTCTGTCCTGGCCGCCTCCGGTACTGCTGTATTGCGAAAAATCGCTTTTTGAGGTTCTTAAGTTGCTCATGTCGACCTGACGTCTTCTCTGTGCTTCTTTTACCTGTTCAGGATCCTGTGAGGGAATGTGTCCTTTCATCAGAGTACTCACAACATCCTTATTCACCTTGGTAATCATCGTTTTAAAAAGCTCAAAGGATTCAAACTTGTATATGAGTAACGGATCTTTCTGTTCATAAGTGGCATTCTGGACTGATTGTTTAAGCTCATCCATCTCCCGGAGATGTTCTTTCCATGCGTCGTCGATTGTGGCCAGGACAACGGTTTTTTCATATGCTCTCGCCAGTTCTCTTCCTTCAGAATCTGCAGTGGCTTTAAGGTTAGTGACAACCTGAAAAACTCTCACCCCGTCGGAGATAGGTACGACAACGTTTTCATAAACGTGTGCCATTCTCTCATATACATCTTTCAGAACCGGGTATGCCTGTGCAGAAATTGATTCGACTTTCCTCTTATATGTATCCAATACTTTCGTATAGACCTGGTCAGTTACTTCACCTGAATTTGCCTTTTTGAATTCCTCATCAGGAACAGGAGAATCCATTGAAAATGATCGAATAAGATCAAAATCAAATCCTTCAAAATCTGCGTCCCCGTGATAAACTTCGACAAGGTTCTCAGTGACATCATACATCATATTTGCAATATCGACGCTTAATCTTTCACCGAGCAGAGCATGCCGTCTTTTTTTGTAAATGACTTCACGCTGTGAGTTCATTACATCATCATATTCAAGAAGTCTCTTTCTTATTCCGAAGTTGTTCTCTTCGACTTTTTTCTGTGCTCTTTCTATCGATTTGGTGATCATAGAATGTTGTATCATCTCCCCATCCTTCAGTCCGAGCTTGTCCATTATGCCCGCTATCCGTTCGGAACCGAACAGTCTCATCAATTCATCTTCAAGGGAAACAAAGAACTGAGAAGAACCCGGATCTCCCTGTCTGCCAGAACGACCCCGTAACTGACGGTCAACTCTTCTGGACTCATGTCTTTCCGTTCCAATAATTGCAAGTCCTCCGGCTTTCCTTACATCTTCTGTGAGCTTAATATCCGTTCCTCGTCCTGCCATATTCGTAGCAATCGTGACGGTACCTGTCTTGCCAGCTTCAGCAACAATTTCTGCTTCTCTCTGATGCAGCTTGGCATTAAGAACGTTGTGTTTCAGACCTTTCATTTTAAGCATCCTGCTGAGCAATTCAGATATCTCTACTGAAGTCGTTCCAACCAGGACAGGACGTCCTTGCCGGTTCATCTCTGCAATCTCCTCAATTACAGCATTATATTTTTCTCTTTTTGTCTTATAAACAAGGTCCTCTTTGTCGGATCTGATAACTGGTCGGTTTGTAGGAATCACCACAACATCAAGCTTATAGATATTCCAGAGTTCAGCAGCTTCCGTTTCGGCAGTACCTGTCATACCGGCAAGTTTATGGTACATCCTGAAATAATTCTGCAGGGTAATGGTGGCATATGTTTGTGTGGCGTCTTCCACCTTTACATTCTCTTTTGCCTCAATTGCCTGATGAAGTCCATCGGAATACCTTCGTCCTTCTAGAACCCGACCGGTCTGTTCATCTACGATCTTTACTTTATTGTCCACTACAATGTATTCAGTATCACGGTCAAAAAGTGTCCATGCTTTTAAAAGCTGAGTCATTGTATGAACTCTTTCCGACTTTACAGAATAGTCTTGCAGAAGCTCATCTTTTATCTTAAGTTTTTCGCGATCAGACATATCAGATTTCTCGATATCGGCAATTTTTGAACCAACATCGGGAAGAATAAAAAAGCTTATGTCCTCAACTGAGTCGGAGATAAGATCCAGCCCGTTTTCAGTAAGCTCAATGGAATTGGCTTTTTCATCAATGATAAAGTATAACGGATCTGTTGCCTTCGGCATCTCTTTACTGCTGTTCTGCATGTAAAAGTTTTCTGTTTTGAGAAGCAGCGATTTGTTGCCTTCTTCGCTAAGGAACTTGATAAGAGCATTATTTTTTGGAAGACCCTTATATGCCCTCAGCAACAGCAGTCCACCCTCGTCATTTTTATTATCGGCGATAAGTTTCTTAGCTTCAGCAAGTACCTGGGTAACAAGCTTTTTCTGAGCATTTACCAGCTTATCAACTTTAGGTTTAAGTTCATCGAATTGCTGAGTATCGCTTTTCGATGTTGGACCTGAGATTATGAGCGGAGTACGGGCATCATCGATCAATACTGAGTCGACCTCGTCTACTATCGCATAATGATGTTTTCGCTGTACAAGGTCTTCAGGGTTAATTGCCATATTATCCCTCAGATAATCGAAACCAAATTCGTTATTAGTTCCAAAAGTTATATCAGCGTTATAGGCTTTTCGTCTTTCGTGTGAATTGGGCTGGTGCTTATCAATACAATCAACAGTAAGACCATGGAACTCATAGATAGGACCCATCCATTCGGAGTCACGTTTGGACAGATAATCGTTGACTGTTACAATATGCACTCCCCTCCCTGCCAGCGCATTTAAAAAAACAGGAAGAGTGGCGACCACTGTTTTTCCTTCACCCGTACCCATCTCAGCGATTTTCCCCTTATGCAGAGCAACTCCACCAATAAGTTGAACATCATAATGAACCATATCCCAGGTAATCTCATTACCGCCGGCAATCCACTTATTGCTCCATATTGCTTTATCGCCGTTAATAGTTATACTTTCTCTTGTGGCAGCAAGATCCCTGTCAAATTGTCGTGCCGTAACTTCAAGGAAGCTGTTCTCTTTAAATCGTTTTGCGGTTTCTTTTACGATGGCAAAAGCTCTTGGAACCAGTTGATCAAGTGTTTCTTCAAGCTTTTCATTTATTTGCTTCTCAATTTTATCAATAGTATTGTAAATCTCTTCTTTAAGATAAACATCTTCCTCGCTTTCAGCTTTAACCCTCAATGATTTGATCTCATTTTCTTCACCTTCGACGCTCGCCAGTATCTCTTTTCTGATTTCTTCAGTCTGGTCCCTTAATGCATCATTTGAAAAATCTTTTAGTTTTTCATATTCTAAACGGATTTTATCTACATATGGATTAATTTCCTTTAAATCTCTCTCATATTTATTACCCAGAAATAGTCCCAACACATTATTTATAATGCTCATTTTAAGGTGTTTTACAGTTTTTGAAAATATCCGGTAAAATTAGCTTTATTTTCCAATAAAGAATTCCGAAAAATTAATTTATACAAAAACCCCGCCAATATTGCGGGGTTTAAATTTTTATTTAATAAGACTATACTTAATCGTTTTAATTCCGTCATCGAGATACAAAACAATTATATACATTCCCGCAGGATAACCTGAAATATCAACAACGGTGTCGTAGGATCCCGATTTTGTATTGTTCACCAGACATATACCAGCTGCATTGAATACGCTGTAACGCAATGGTTTACTATTCTCATTCCCTGCAATTTTTATAAGCCCGATACCCGGATTGGGATATATCAAAACCGATGAATGATTTATCTCAGGTATGGCATCAATAAGAGGGCCGATTTTCAGATCTTCAATAACCCATCCCCATCCATTAGCGAACGGATCGGAGAATAATCTGAACCTTACCAGTATAGTATCGCCAGCGGAAATATTGTCAGACGGACGATAAAGAAAAATATGCTTCTGAAGCATCGATTCCGAACCGATAAATGTTGAGTTGTTTCCCACAATACTGCTATTATAAGCTGTTTCCCAGGATTGGAATAATCTGCTGTCGTAACCATCAATGAGTTTAAACCAGCTCAGGCCAGAGTTTTTTGACCCTTCCACGATAACATAATCATAAAAATTAGATGATCCGAAGACAGATCCCGGATCTCCGGGTTCAACAAGAACAACTTCATTGAAGCTGAAAAACAAACCTGACCCATCAATTTTCAGAGGTTTTCTTAATACAGATGAATATTCAATGGTTTTAAAGTTGTCCTCAGGACTTTCATAAGGATGTTTTGTATTCAGGCCATACTTAGTGAACCCGGCAGGTTTTGTGACTTCAAATCCAATATTAAAGAAGTCAGGGGCAGCTGTGGAAAAATCTGTAGAATAAGATGTTAAGACAGTCGAAAAGATTTCTTCTATACGGGTCACAAAAAAGCCCGTTCGGGGTAATACTCTGATATTGGGAATACGAGCAGAATCCACCGCAAATATTCTATACTGTATCGAATCGCGGCCTTTTAACAATAATGGTCTGGCATTTAACGCCAGGCTGTAATCATCAGCAACACCTTTTTTCAATCTGACAAAATGTGAGGCGCCATTCCTAACTTTATATTCAACATATACTGAATCTATTCCAAGATTATCAGTTGCTGTGGCATTTAATTTTATTGAATCGATACCCTGCAGGTAATAAGTCACCGGAACATGCGAGATTACAGGTTTTACTGTATCGATCCCGATAAAAATACGATACCGGTTATTTTTAATTTTGGGAACATCATTAACTAAAGAGGGGGATCTGTAAAGCCGCGATAAGGTATCTTTTACAGAGAAATAGTACTGCAACTCCGAATTATATGATGGAATATCAATTGTCGTGCTAAAGGAGTCGTTGTTTCCTGGAGAAGTCAGGTAAATAGTGTTGCTGGTAAGAAAATTATTAAAAGAGTATACGATCCGCACACTGTTTCTGATGTACAAAGTATCTGATTTTATTATTATTGATAATGGAATTTGTGTCTTATGAGCTTCAGTATCCTTCGGCTGGTGGATTATTCTTGTATTGATCCAGCCAAGATCTCCGAGAATTGAAAAAGTATACTGGCCTGGATCGTGGATAGCTTCTCCGAAATCAATAAAAGGGGTCATAAGAGAATTTTCACCCAGAGTAGCGTCTTCATCCAGATGAGAAACACTCGAACCCGGATCCCAGGTTTGAGGAGCGTATAATCTGGCTCTTGATCCGGAAGTAAATTTTTTTAATAAAGGTCCGTTAAAATAAAGCAGACCTCCTGTGAGCTGACTCAACAGATCGGCGGAATTATTCCTTAACTTCAGTGTATCGGTTAATCTGTTTCCGGTGAGGTTTTCAACAAAAGTATCGTATATCACAGGAAGATAAGGTAATCCATATGAGCCTGTTGTTCCATCACTTGAAAAGCTGTCATAGAAACCAAGTCCATGGCAGATCTCGTGGATTACCACAGTAACAAGGTCGTATTTTGTAGTGGGTGTTTTGCCATCAGTGCCCAGGTACCAGGTTTGTGAACTGTTGACCCTTAAAGTTATATCGCCATCGGGATCGCTGTTGAGGCTTTTGCCGGCAATCTTTTCTGCAAGTGCAATGGGATAGTATGACAAGGGATTTAAAGCATTGATTTCTCTTCCCCTAATGACTTGCGTTACAGTAGATTGAGCGAGTACTCCCCGTGTTGAAATATTTTCCCAGCTGGCAACGACAGTAAATTTTGCATCGGGAGGAAGCATTGTTTCAAGTATCGACTTTGCGAACTCCATTGCAGTCTTTGCCGCATCGGAAAAACCGGTATAATAGATTGTTATTGATCCTCCTCTTTTTGACCCGATCTTTCTGTAGAACTCCTTTGGAGGCGGAATATAAAACTTGCTGATTTTATTACCGGCATAACAAACCCCTGTTACTTTTGAATTTTTAATTATATCCTGTGCACGGAGGGGAAGAACCAAATTAAAAAAAAGCAGAACAATAAAGATAGATTTCAGTTTCTTCATGGAACAGCCGGAGCATTTGTCGCGGTTCTTCTCAGGCTCAGAATATCCCTGTCAAACTCATACATATTATTCTTTCCTACAAGTCGCAATTTGTCAAGGATGGCTCTTGCTGAGGCTTCTTCTTCAACCTGTTCCATTACAAACCATTGCAGAAAATTCTGTGTATTGAAATCCTTTTCTTCAAGAGTAAGCGCCACTATTTCGTTTATACTTGCAGTAACAAACTCTTCGTGTTTCAGTACCTCTCTGAAGAGTTCCTCAACATTTTTGAATTCGGCCGGAGGTTTTTTCAGAGCCGGCATAATTGCTTTCCCTCCTCTTTCATTAATATACTTAATAAACTTAAGCATATGAATTCTTTCTTCATCAGACTGACCGTACAACCATGCTGCGACACCATTGTATCCGTTGATCTCAGCCCACGATGCCATTGCAATATAAAGATCGGAAGAATAACCTTCCCTTTCGACCTGCCTGTTGCAGATATCTTCAACATTTTTCTTTAACATAAGAATAGGTATTATAGTTTCTTATATAACATTTAAACTATTTAAGTTGTTCAGTATTCAGCAACTCCTCAATCTTAACAACAAGATCATTTATTGAAAAAGGTTTCGAGTAAATAGCATCTGCACCCAGCGCCTTAGCCAGATTCAGATAGCTTCCCGGTCCAACTTTGCCTCCTCCGGAAATAGCAATAATCTTGATCGAAGGCTTTAATTCCTTTAGTTTAATAACTACCTTCAGACCATCTTCATCAGGCATAATGAGGTCGGTAACAACAAGATCTGTAAGTAATGGCTTGAAATGAACAATAGCGTCTTTACCGTTTTCAGCTTCAAGAACAGAATAATTATTTCTTAAAAGCGAGATTTTTAACATTTCTCTCAGTTCCTTATCATCTTCAACAATCAGAATTCCCGGCATATTTTATAATTTAAGGTTAAGGTTAAGGTTAAGGTTAGTTGTTTATCTCAATAATTCCTGAATTGCATTCCTGATTTCCTTCAGAGAAACCGGTTTAGTTAAAAGCTGTTTTATGATTCCCGAATTTAATAATTTTTCATCAGACAGGTCATTATTGGAGTCGGTTATAAGAATACAGGGAGTCAGAATCATCAGACGGCCGTAAATTTCTATCAGATCTTCAGGTTTAATCTGTCTCGAATCGCTCATGTATATTACCAGATCGGGTTTTTCCTTTTTATTTGTAAGAATATTGACAAAATTCTTCTCATCAGAGATATAGAATAATTCATAACCTGCACTTTCAAGAGCAAGAGATAATATTCTGGATTCATATTTATTTCCTGTAATAAACAAAATTTTCTTTTTGGCAACAGCTTTGGTGGTCAGGTCGGAATAATTTTTCGAAACAGGAAGATATACATGGAACACAGAGCCTTTATCCCTTTTGCTTGAAACAAGAATTTCTCCTTCCATCTCGGTAATTATACCATGTATTACAGATAATCCCAGACCTGTCCCCTTGCCTACTTCCCTTGTCGTAAAAAAAGGCTCAAAGATCCGCCCCATCAGTGAAGGATCCATACCCTCTCCGGTATCTTTAAAAGTCAGTAAAACATACTCATCAGCAACAATATCTTTGTTCAGTTCATGCTGAACGAATTCTCTTTCAACAACAGATATGGTCACTGACAGTACTCCGCCATTTTCCTCCATTGCCTGGATGGCATTTGTCATCAGATTTAAAAACACTCTGAATAACTGAGTAGGATCGGCAAGAACGTTTGCATTCATTTTTGGAATCCTGCTCTTTAATTCTATATTGGCCGGAATTGATGATTTTACGAATCCGATTGTCTCTTTCAGAACCTCTGAGACATTTATAAGCACTTTTTCCTGTTCAATATGTCTGCTAAATGTAAGTATTTGATTTGTAATTGATTGAGCCTTTTTGACTGCTCCCTGAATTTTAACTACTTTATCTGAGAGTTCTGAATTTTTTGGAAGATCCTCGTGCAACATTTCCGAATATCCCGATATAGTAGCCAGAATATTGTTGAAATCGTGGGCTATACCACCTGCCAGAGAACCTATTGTCTCCAGCTTCTGAGCCTGTAAAAGACGGTTTTCGAGCATCAGTTCGCGGGAACAATCCTCAACCGCAAAATCTATATAAGAAGGGCTCCCCGATCCATTTACCGCAAGGAATCCACTAATACGACAAGGGACCTCTTTGCCATAACAGTTTTTCAAAGACACCCTTCCGAAATTCATTGTATGGGAATCAGTAAGCTGAACAATCTGTTGATCAAAAAGATCTTCATCAAGATAAAAGCTCTTAAGATTCATGGTATTAATGGAAACCTCATCATGGCATTCTGTGATCCTGAGAAAAGCGTTGTTCGCGTTTAAAATCTTCCCCTGTGGATCGCATCTCAGGAACCCGATAGGAAGGTTGGATTCAAATTTCCTGAGTTCCTCTTCTTTCTCTGCTACAGCCAGTTTTGAATTTTTCAGATCGTGAATATCGAAAGTTTCTGCAAGCAGATGAGTTATTTTCCCGGGCTCAACTGACAGAGGTCTGAAAACCACTTCGAAATGTCTTTTACCTGACTTTGGAGTATTAAACGAAGCTTCATAGTTCACTGTTTTTCCCGAGAAACAAATGTCGACATTTCGTTTTATTACATTTTGAAAAGTGTCGTGTCCCCATACATCTCCCAGTGTTTTCCCAAGAATGGCATCGAGTACAACCTGATGGGCATTACAGAAAGTGGAATTGACTTTTTCATAAATATATTCCCTGTTAATAATTGTAATCATTGATCTGGAATGATCAATAATCTGATCTGAAATATTCTTTTCTTTGGTCAGATATTTCAAATAATCATTACCGTCGGATACTTCAAGTTTTTTTTTCAATTTTATACTTTTGATTAGTTAAATCCAATTCTGACCATTAAGTAATATCCAGGTTAAATGTTTTCTTCATTTCTTTCAGAATGGGATATTTGTTTAGCAGCCAGTTATACTTCTGCTCATCGGAATACAAAATCTCACTGGTTTCTGAAAGGTCCACAGTTGTTTCAATATCAATACCGGATAATATGAACCTGTTTTCAAGAAAGTTAACAAGCTTTTGTTTGTAATTCAGGATGAATGTGTCTTTTTGTGCAGCATTACTGAGATGGATCCTGATTGTCTGATCGTTTTCCAGTTCAGGTTTGACAGATTTAAACATACTGATGATACGGGTACCTTCTCCTCTTAGCTGTTCGGTAAATTCCTGCCATGCAACTTCGAAAGCTTCCGGTGTGAATTCAACTTTTGAATTTAAATGAACTTCCGGATCATTCAAAGCAGAATTTTCTTCTCTTTTCGTTTCAGTGACAATATTGTCGCTGATGACCTCTTTTATCGAAAATGTCCTGGACGGCTTTTCAATTACCGGATCATGGGTTCCTGAGCTACTTTCACGATTAAGTGTAATCTTCGCGGAATTCTGAACCTCCGGACGCATGATCTCAGATCTGGATTGTAAGGGAAGATCTTCCTGCTGCTTTTTCAACTGATCCGGATCAGACTTTTTTTTTTCTGAAAGATCCTCAGGCTCGAACATGATCCTGCATAACCTTATAAGGGAAAGTTCTATATGCAATCGCGGATTCTTGCTGCTCTTATAAGAAAGATCACAATTGGATCCGATCTCCAGGGCCTTGAAAAGAAAATCAACAGTACACTGCCTGGTTTGTTGAAGATATCTCTTTTTTATAGCTGGTGTTGCTTCCAGAAGATGCAGGGTTGACTCATCTTTGCTGATCAGCAGATCGCGGAGATGACTATTAAGACCAGATATGAAATTATGTCCGTCAAATCCTTTTTCAAGTACTTCGTTAAAAGTTAACAGCACTGACGAAACATCACAAATCAGTGCACCATCAACACATTTGAAATAGTATTCGTAATCAAGTACATTGAGGTTCTCAATAACATCTTTATAAGTTATTGTTTTCCCGCTCAGGCTTACGATCTGGTCAAAAATAGAAAGAGCGTCACGCAGAGCTCCGTCGGCTTTCTGACCTATGATGTGCAGAGCTTCATCTTCAGCTATAATACCCTCATTTTTAGCTACATACATAAGCCGGCTTACAATATCCTCAATTTTGATCCTGTTGAAATCAAATATTTGACATCGTGAGAGAATTGTCGGGATGATTTTATGCTTTTCAGTGGTTGCCAAAATAAAAATAGCATGAGACGGAGGCTCTTCAAGTGTTTTCAGGAACGCATTGAAGGCTGAGGAAGAGAGCATATGAACTTCATCAATAATATAGATGCTGTACTTTCCTATCTGCGGAGAAATCCTGACCTGGTCATTAAGACTCCGTATATCTTCCACCTTGTTATTTGACGCTGCATCAAGTTCATGTATGTTAAACGATCTCAATGAATTGAATGAGAGGCAGGATTCACATTCATCACATGCCTCAAGATTTTCACCCAGGTTGAAACAGTTTATAGTTTTTGCAAAAATTCTTGCACAGGTAGTTTTGCCTACTCCCCTCGGACCGCAAAAAAGGTATGCCTGGGCAAGATGGTTGTTTTTAATTGCACTTTTCAGCGTATTCGTAATAGAATCCTGACCTATTACCATATCAAAACTGGCAGGCCGGTATTTCCTTGCTGAAACAATGAAGTTTTCCATAAACTACTGACTCTTGTTTTTAAAATATAGCGAAAGACAAATATAGTCAAAAAGGTTTCCCTGTAAAGTGACTCTTTATAAATATAGGGGTTTGGTTGATAAAATGCGCAAAGGCGCAATGGCTATTGCCCCCCTAAGCTAATCTTACATCACATCTTTTTTGACAAAATTATTTTCGAAAATTTGTTTAGATCCTGGAGATCCCTCGACTCATCCACCCAGCACCTTCAAATATCTGTAAATGAGAGGGGTGGATTCGCTCGGGATGACAATCGTTTAAGGGAGAACAATGGGAAGGAAGAAGCGGCGATTCGAAACAAAAATTTCACCATTTTTGAGAGACTTCGGTCGAATCGCCGCTTCTTCCTTCCCTCATACACTCAAAAAACTTGTCATCCCGAAACTCATCCACCGTTTGACTCATTTCTAAAGCACTGGATATGTGGTGGATGAGTTGAGGGATCTCCCAATCATTATAACGAATACTTTTTTGATTCATTCTTGTCCTTGACAGATACTTCTGCCATGTACGAGAGGAAAAAGATGTGACGAGAGATTAGTTCCCCTTTATAGGGAAGACCGCGAAGCGGACAGGGGGCCAACTGCTTTGTGTTCTTTGTGGTTAAAAAGAGTTTTCAACACCCTTCTGCTAATTTGATTACAATATTCCTGTAATTTTTCGGCAGATAATTTTTGAATAAAGTAAATTAGTTGTACTTTTGCGAGCCAAAATCATTAAACTAATAAACAATTAATTACTATGTTGAATCAGTACGAAACCGTTTTCATTGCAACTCCCGTTTTATCTGAGAACCAGATGAAGGAAGCGGTACAGAAATTCAAGAAGGTCATCACCGACAATAGTGGTGAGATCGTTCATGAAGAGAACTGGGGTCTGAAGAAACTGGCCTACCCCATCCAGAAGAAGTCTACTGGCTTTTACTATCTGGTCGAATTTAAAGGCACAGGCGATCTTATCGAAAAACTTGAAGTCCAGTATCGCAGAGATGAAAGGATAATCAGGTTTTTAACATTCAGGATGGAAAAATTTGCTGTCGAATATGCAGAGAAGAAGAGAAAACAGAAAGAATCAGCTAAATCGAAGGAGGAATAAGATATGGCACAGAACGAATCGGAAATCAGATATTTGACTCCACCAACGGTTGAGATCAAGAAAAAGAAGTACTGCAGATTTAAGAAAAACAGGATCCGTTATATCGATTATAAGGATCCGGAATTTCTAAAAAAGTTTCTGAATGACCAGGGTAAAATTCTGCCACGCAGAATTACCGGTACTTCACTTAAATACCAGAGGAAAGTGGCAAAAGCTGTTAAAAGAGCTAGGCACATTGCGCTTCTTCCTTATGTTACTGATCTTTTAAAATAAGGAGGACAAATTATGGAAATTATATTAATACAGGACGTCAATAAGCTCGGACAGAAAGACGATTTAGTGAATGTCAAAGCCGGATATGGTAGAAATTTTCTTATCCCCAGAGGCTTCGCTATAGCAGCAACACCGTCAGCAAAAAAAATGCATACTGAAAACCTGAGGCAAAGAGCTCACAAGGAAGAGAAGATTAAGATAGCAGCTCAGGAAATTGCAGGCAGACTTGCTGATATCAAAATTGTAGTTGGTGCTAAAACGAGTACTTCAGGAAAGATATTCGGTTCAGTAAATACAATTCAGATTGCTGAATCGCTGAAAGAGAAAGGATTTGATATTGACCGCAAGAACATTACTCTTCCTGAAGATCAAATTAAGGAAGTTGGAAACTACAAAGCAATTATCAAACTGCACAGGGATGTTAAAGTTGAAGTTGATTTTGAGATACAGGGCGAATAAAAAACCCTTGAACAATATGAAAAGCCGCCCTTAAAAGGCGGCTTTTTTATGTCATGATGTACCCGATCAGCAGGTATTAATACGAATCGTGGTAATCTTTTCTGCGCTCGTATTTCAAATCACCCAGTACTGAAGCTTTAACTCTGATCATAAAATTCCAGCTTTGTAGTGTTCCGTTTGGAACCCAGTTCAGATTCATTGTCCAGCAATGCAGATCACGGGTTATTCCAATATTGGTCATTGTAATCACTTTTGCCTGGAAGTCGTATCCGCTTGTAAATGTGGCCGACATCTTCTTGGTAATTGTTACACTCCCGTTGAAAGAAAGAGTCTGGGATATTGTCGGTTTCGCAACTGTCTTAAAATAACTTAAACTATAACTCATATTGAGCGTCCATGGAACATCAAATACCTGGTAACCATAAGCGTCCCTGGCTCCGGTTGCTACACGTTGTGGCGGCAGCCCCCCCCCCGGACCAGGCATTCCGAAGTCTCCCTGATTTGTCTGATTAGCAATATTCTGCGATTGATTTGTGCCTGCAGTAGTTTTGTCTTTATCATTTCTTTTCCTGAGCAATTCACTGAGACTGAAATCCACACTCGTATTGAAATTGGTAAGCCTCATTAGCTTTTTATCCTGCGCCCATAAAAATTCACCGATAGGAACGCCCTTGCTGTTGGTGCCATATAGCGAAAAACTACTGCTTGCCGAGACGTTTACATTATTTAGTATTGTTGTCCGTACCTGCATTGTTACGGGAGCCCATCTCATTGAGTCGGCAAAAATATTATAAGAGGTATTAATACTAAAGTTGTCAATAAGCTTTACCTTCTTTGCCTTATTCGTTGAATCTTTTCTTTCAAACATCTTTGCCTCCAGAATATTTACCACAGCAAAAGCAATATTCCCACTTCTGCTTGATAAAGAAGGTGTTCCGAATATATTACCATCATAAATCGAATAAGACGTGAGATGTGAAGGTATAGAATCAACCTGAACCTGCCGGTACATTCTCCGTGAAGAAAGTCCCTTAACGGAAGGAACAAAACTAAAACTTATTGAAGGTTTAATCACATGACGGATCTGCTGAATTCTTGAATTTGGACTTTTGGTGGTAAAATCATATGTACCAAATATCTGAGGGTTAAAACTTGCACTTATTGAAGGGTTTAAGGCCTGGCCATAAAAAAGTCCCTTAATAGTATCATTGTAAAGAGGTACGATCTGATTAAGCGACGGGTCAACATGATTGGGATCCCATACCTTTATTATCTTCCGGGTATAAAGCACACCCGTATAAGTCAGTGATGGAGAGATCGAAAAGTTTTTAAATGGACGGATCTGAAAACTCAATGGAATATCGTGTTTGAAACCATTATTCATATGTTTCCAGACATCAGAAGTAAACAGGAGACTGTCGGACGTATTAATTTGATTATCAAGCGATGCTGAATATGAAAGCTGAATTTCCTGATACCATTTGGAAGGACCTGAACTGTTTTTGCCTTTAAAAGGAAAAATTCTGGACACATTAAAACTGGCCTTTGGTAAATCGAGCATTACAGTTTTATTCTTGACATTCTGACTATGGTTTGCACTTATTGAAAGATTGAACGGAGTTCCATCCCACGATTTTGAATAACTGACACTTGATTGCCTTTGTGTTGTGACATGATCTTCAACCACATAACTATTGTTTCTGTCATAGCCGCTTGAACTCATATTCACACTGGCATTGAATCTGGAACCAGGTGAAGCTTTCGCATCCTGCGCATAAGTCCATCCCAGTCTGTAATTAGTTGATTTACTGTAATCAGAAAGTCCCTGGTGGCCTGAGATATTATTTGCATAACTGAAAGAAAAACTGCCGCTGTATTTATAGAGTTTCTTATAATTGGTGAGCGCATCAGCTAACCAGGAACCATTTGCATAAATGCTTCCTTTTATTGATAGATCGAAATAATTGCTTATTGCAAAATAATATCCTCCGTCGGTCAGCGAAAAACCGCGGGTACGCTCTTCACCGTAACGAGGGATAATAAGTCCCGAAGCTGCCTTCTTAGTCTGTATCGGAAAAAAACCAAAAGGAATTACCAGGGGTAACGGAATACCTTCAACAACCAGATTGCCCGGACCGGATATTATTTTTTTGCCAGGGTAGACTCTTGCTCTGGGCAGGTTGATATAGAAGTGAGGCGTATCTGCATCGCATGTAGAATAGGTGCTCCGGGAAATATTGGATGTCCCATCCTCAAGAAGCTTGGTATAAGCACTATGCAACAATCCGGCATCCTGTTTTGTAATAATATTCTTGATATAAGCTTTGCGTGTTTTGAAATTATAGGTAATCTCATCGGCTTCAAATTCCTGACTACCTTCTTTAAATACAGGTTTACCTGTGATTTTACCAGTGGTGTCTCTCAGGCCGATCGCGAAAAGCAGATTTGTATTCATATTAAAAGAAATGGAGTCTGCCTTGATTTCAATCTGCTCATAATTAACCTTGGCTGATTTGACCAGGATCACAAGTTTATTTACAAGATCGGTTTTCCTGTAACCGACAGCTGAATAAGTAATTTTCGAGTTGATAACAGCTGATGTCCGACGAGGCAGGTTCTTTACGACAGTATCTATTCCTGAAGCATTCTGTCGGATAAGTAATGTATCCCTGGTAGTTATTCCGGCCTGCGAGAACAACGAAAAAGTATTGACCATTGTGAGGAACAATATAACTAACCGCTTTTCTTTAAAAGAATACAACTTAAATGCTATTTTTGTATAGTTTTTGCGTGATACAGGGATGTCTGCGCAAAACTAATTAAAAAGATTAACTTAAAATGAGTACAGGAATTAAAAACGGTAAACTCCATACCTTTAATATATATAAAGTAATATTGTTTTCTCTTTTTATTTTCACAACAACTATTTTATCTTTAGCAGAAGGATTTCAGAATGAAAAAAAATGGGTGATTGTAATCGATGCCGGTCATGGTGGAAGGGACCCGGGTGCATTGGGCGCTATAAGCCGGGAAAAAGATATTAATCTGGCAATTGCTCTCAAAACCGGTGAATATATTGAACGCAATATCAGGAATGTAACCGTGATCTATACCAGAAAAGACGATTCAACCGTTGCGCTTATAGACATACCAAAAATCGCAAACAAAGCCAATGCTGATCTTTTTATATCTATTCATACCAACTCTTCAAATATAAAAAATGTCATGGGTGCAGAAACATGGATCATGGGCCATGCAAAGGATCAGGCGAATCTTGAGGTTGCCATGAAAGAGAACTCGGTGATGCTTCGTGAGGATGACTTCTCAACAAAATATGAGGGATTTAATCCCAATTCTTCGGAATCATACATTATGTTCTCACTGACACAGAAAGTCTTTCAGGCTGAAAGTACTGACCTTGCTTCGAAGATTCAAAAAGAATTCCGTGAAAGAGTTAACAGAAATGACCGTGACGTAAAGCAGGCAGGATTCTGGGTCCTTTTTAATACCAAGATGCCAAGCGTACTGGTTGAAACAGGCTTCATTACCAACCCGACTGAAGAAAAGTACCTTAACTCAAAAGAAGGACAGGATTATATTGCATCGGCAATATACAGGGCTTGCAGGGATTATCTGAATGAGATTGACAGTAAGAGTGGCATTTCGACAGAAAAGAAACAGGATCCGGATGAGAAATCTGACACCTTAACAGAAGTGTACCGACCGGCTGGCGGAATCTATTATGCGGTACAGGTTAAAACCTCTTCATCGAAAACTGACATCAAGCCAGAGAATTTCAAAGGCTTAAAAGATATTAAAGAGATGAACACACAGGATCAGTTCAAGTATGTTACAGGGAGCTTCACAGATTATTCAGATGCGGTTCAGTACAGAAAAAAAGTTGAAGTAGTTTATCCTGATGCTTTTGTTATAGCAGTAAAAGATAACAAAATAGTACCTTTACAACAGGCTTTGGATCAAAAAAAAACAAAATGATCATTAGATGAAAAAGATTTCAAATGAAGTTAAAGTTGGAGCAATGGCGTTACTGACTATAGTGGTTTTTGTATGGCTTTTTAATTTTCTTAAGGGAAAAGATTTTTTAAAGAGTACAGCAATTTATTATACAGTTTATGAAAAAGTCGGAGGACTTGCAGAATCAAGTCCGGTTGAAGTTAACGGGTTTAAAGTCGGAGTTGTGAGATCTATCGATTTTATCGATGCAGCAAGTGGGAGACTTTTGGTTGAGTTCTCTGTAAATAAAAATTTTAAGCTTCCAAAAAACACAGTTGCTGAAATAGTTCCTGTCTCTCTCCTGGGTGGAATGAAAGTTCAGTTTATATACGGAAATGGTCCGGGAACATATGCAGAAGGAGATACTATACCTGGCCGGTTGGCTGAATCGCTTATGGATAAAATAGATACTGAAATTTTACCGGTCAAGGAAAAGATTTCCAATCTCATCGTTGTCCTCGATTCAGTTATAAGCTCTGTCAATGAAGTGTTGGATGCAGATTTCAAGAAAGGTCTCAGCGGAACAATGGCAAACCTTAACAGTACGACCAAGAGCCTCGATAAAATTATAGGATCAAAAGAAAAGGAACTTACCGCTACGCTTGATAATGTAAATAAGTTTACAAAAATGCTGTCGGATAATTCGGAGAAGATGAGCAGTACATTCAGCAACCTTAAATCAATTACTGATACTATAGCAGCAGCTGATTTATATAAATCAGTATCCAATCTTAAGGCCAGTCTCGAAAAAGCTGCAACTCTTATGGATAATCTGAATAAGGGAAAAGGTACCGCAGGTCAGTTATTGACAAATGATACCCTTTATGTAAATCTGACGAACAGTCTTGAGAGCTTAAATGTACTTTTGAAGGATATGAAGAGCAATCCAAAGAGATATGTGCATTTTTCTCTCTTTGGTAAAAAAAGTACTCCCTCTAAATAAAATTATTCTAAAATTCAGATTATCTTCATCTTAAAAAATCAATCAGAACACATGACAAAATAGTCCTCATTTTATACGGGTTGTGTTGAATTTTGAGTAAGGATTCATAATGATTTGTATTACACTGACAAAACAAAACAAACGACCATATATCAATGAATATCAGCGTTTTAAATAAAATAAAAAAAATTTCAATTCTAAGTAACTGATGGTTAAAAACATATACTTTTTTTGAGAAAGTCAAGTAAAAAAAATTTTTTTTATTAGTTTTTTTTTTACAAATATTGCTACATGAATCTGCTTGATTCAAACCTTGAAATTTCTAAAAAATAAATTTTACATGAATAAGTCACATAATGACGTTTGGAATAACTGTCTGCAAATAATAAGAGATATTATTCCATCCATCAGTTACAAGACCTGGTTTGAACCCATAATTCCTTTAAAGCTTGAAAACAATATCCTGACCATTCAGGTTCCAAGCCCTTTTTTTTATGAGTATCTAGAAGAGCAATATATTGATATTTTAAGGAAGACCCTCAGACGGGAGATCGGGACTGATGCTAAGCTTGAATACAACGTCGTTATGGAGAATACCAATTTTTCCGACGGTAAACCCTATACTGTCAGGTATCCTTCAAGAAATAAAACAGATCTTAATAACAAGCCCGTTCAGGTACCTTTCGATGTTACTCAGCCCTCAATAAAAAATCCGTTCGTAATACCCGGTATAAAAAAAGTACATTTCGATCCTAAACTTAATCCCGATTATAACTTCAATAACTATGTCGAAGGTGAATGCAACAGGTTGGCCCGGTCAGCGGGTATCGCTGTTGGTAATAATCCGGGGGGTACAGCATTTAATCCTTTGATGATTTATGGAGATTCTGGACTTGGCAAAACGCATCTGGCGCAGGCTATCGGTATTCTTGTTAAAGAGAAACATCCCGACAAGACTGTTCTGTATGTCAATGCCAATAAGTTCCAGACTCAGTTCGTTGAGTCTGTCAGAAACAATAACAAAAACGATTTCCTTCATTTCTATCAGATGATTGATGTACTTATTCTCGATGATGTACATGAATTTGCAGGTAAAGAAAAAACGCAGGATACTTTCTTCCATATCTTTAATCATCTTCATCAGTCAGGCAAACAACTTATCCTTACGTGCGACAGACCTCCCGTTGAGCTTCAGGGAATGGAGCAGCGACTTCTTTCAAGGTTTAAATGGGGTCTTCAGGCAGATCTTCAAAGACCTGACTATGAGACAAGGCTGGCCATCCTGAAGAAGAAGGCATATAACGATGGAATAGAGTTGCCCGATGAAATATTCGAATTTCTGGCTGTAAACATTTCTAATAATATAAGGGAACTGGAAGCAGTATTGATTTCTCTTTATGCCCAATCGACACTTAACAGAAAAGAGATCACACTCGATCTGGCAAGATTAATGGTTGAAAAACTCATAAGCACAGCAAAACGCGAAATAACTATTGAATATATTCAGAAGATTGTTTGTGATTATTATAAGATCCCAATTGATCTTATCCAGGGAAAGACCAGGAAGAGAGAAATTGTGCAGGCCAGGCAGGTATCTATGTATTTCTCAAAAAGTCTTACCAAAGCGTCGCTTGCCAGTATCGGATCACATATCGGGGGAAAAGATCATGCGACTGTTCTTCACGCATGCAAAACTGTAAATAATCTTATTGATACTGATAAGCATTTCAGAAACCAGATAAACGAAATCGAGAAAAAACTAAAAGTTTAATAATGGTTACTGAAAATTTTGGCGAAAAATTCTATGAAAAATATGGGAACAGGGGTATTAAACCTGTTCTTTTTTTCTCCCCTGGAAGGGTCAATCTAATTGGTGAACATACTGATTATAATGGTGGATTTGTTTTTCCTTGTGCCTTAAATTACGGAACATATCTGCTGATCCGGAAGATTAATGGTAATGCCCTAAAATTCAGCACAATAAATTTCAATGACGATTCTGAAACCGAGCTGAAAGGACTATTTGTAAATTCAGGCAAGAAATGGATAAACTATCCTCTTGGAGTAATAAATGAGTTCATAAAGAGAGGTATTGAATTATCGGGACTGGAATTTCTATATTACGGGGATGTTCCGAATGGAGCAGGTCTCTCCTCCTCTGCTTCTATCGAGATGGTCACTGCGGTTGCACTGAATGAGATCTTTAATGCCGGCTTCAGCACTCTCGACCTTGTCAGGATGAGTCAGAAAGCTGAGAATTTATTTGTTGGTATGAATTGTGGAATAATGGATCAGTTTGCTGTTGGTTTTGGCAAAAAAGATCATGCGATTTTTCTGAATTGCGATACATTATTTTTTGAGAACGTTCCGATCGTCCTTACTGATTGTTCCCTGATAATTACGAACACCAATAAAAGAAGAGGACTAACCGATTCCAAATATAATGAGCGTCGTGGCGAATGTGAAAAAGCAGTCGAATTGCTTCAGGCATATAAACCAATCCGTAATTTAAGTGAACTTAATACCGGAGATATCAATATTCTGGAAAAATATATTAAAGATCCGGTAGTACGAAAAAGAGCGAAGCATGTCATCAGTGAGAATGGCAGAGTTATCGAAGCCGTAAAAGTTTTAAAAGATAACAATATTGTTCGCTTCGGAGAACTTATGAATCAATCTCACGATTCACTTAAAGATGATTATGAAGTTACCGGGTCGGAACTAGATACTCTGGTATATGAAGGAAGAAAGCTTAAAGGTGTAATAGGTACCCGCATGACAGGAGCAGGATTTGGCGGATGTACCATCAGTATTGTCAATAAAACCGACTCTGCCGGATTTATGACTTCCCTTTCTGAAATATATCAGAGGAAAACCGGTCTTGTACCAGATTTCTACGAACCGGAAATCGGAGACGGTGCACGGAGAATTGAGTAACTAGTTCTGTGGCTACTAAAAGAGTCTATTTTAACCACAAAGTACACAAAGTATTTTCAAAAGCACACAAAGGTAAAACCTATAATTCAGCACTTTGTGACATTAGTGAAAATACGCCACCCCTGCAGTCTGGCCACTGAGCTAAAATTGCCCATCGGGCAATTTTTTAACGATTGCGCCCCTTTGTGGTTAATGGATTTCAACTTTTTCAACAGCCCCTACTCTCTTTTTAGGTAACATTTTCCCAGTTAGTACGTAAAAATGCTATAATCTCACTTGAAATAGAAATATTCAAATCATTTAATAAATGTTTTCATGTGATTGGATAACAAATAAGTAAACTGATGATCGGATCAATTTTTTTTCGTTTAGGAAATTAGTTGTATATTTAGGGTAATTCAAAAGCAGATCCAGCAATGTTTAAAGCAATTAAAATATTAAAATATATTTTTATTCTTTGTCTGATCGCAGCTTTTGTCGCCTGTGCACCTGCAAAAAAGAATCCTTTTTACGAAAAAAGAAAGAAAAGTTCCCAGGTAAATGCATCACAGCTCGGAAGGAACAGGTACTATTTTTCGAAAGACTATCAGAAAAAACTGACAAAGACTTTTAAAAAGAAATAGCACAGTCTTTTAATCATCACACATTATACTTAAACTATCGTAGGCAAGAGCAATCTCAGGAGGCAGCTCTTTTGAAACATCTGCGTGTAAACCCATCTGGTGACTAATATGTGTGATAAAAGCCTTCTTTGGTGAAATCTCTCTTATTATATCAATAGCTTCTCTGAGGCTAAAATGTGAAATGTGTTTTTCTTTTCTGAGAGCATTAATAACAAGGTATTTTACACCAAATAGTTTTTCTTTACTCTCTTCAGGAATATAATTAGCATCAGTTATATATGCAAAATTCCCAATTCTGAAACCGTACACCGGCAAACGGTAATGAAACACTCTGATAGGAATTATCCCGATATTTTTGATGCTGAAGCCATGATCAGTAACAGTATTAAGCCTCATTTTAGGAATCCCCGGGTACTGATACTCGGAAAACACATAAGAATATTCCTTTTTTATCACCTTTTGCACTCTGTCTTCAGAATAAATATCTATTGCATCCTGACTTTTATAGTTGAAAGCCCTTACATCATCCATACCGGCAATATGATCTTTGTGTTCATGGGTCAGAATAATTGCATCGAGACGCGTAACATGTTCCCGCAACATCTGTTGGCGGAAGTCAGGACCTGCATCAAAAACGAGTGTTGTAGTGTCTGTTTCAAGGAGAAGAGAAGTTCTTAGCCTCTTGTCGTGTTCATCAGGTGAAAGACAAGTATCACAGTCACATGCTATTACAGGTATACCCTGTGAAGTACCGGTACCGAGAAATGTAATTTTCACAATAATAATATTTCCTGACAAACCTATACTAAAAATCAGTAACTGACAACAGGTTTTGCATTTTTTGTAGTTGCACAGCTGACAGCTATATTTATTATATTTGAACGAACAAACCTATCGACGTGAAAGGCACAATTTATCTTATACCTGTAACTCTTGGAGGAGATGATTTTCTCAAAGTGATCCCTGAAAAAGTTATCAGCCTTACAAAGTTGTTACGATTCTTTATTGTCGAAGACATCCGCAGTGCACGAAGGTTTCTGCGTCTTATTGACAAAGGATTTCCGATTGATGATGCTGTCTTCTATGAACTAAATGAACATACGGATGAATCTGATATTGTGCATTACCTTGATCCCGTTTTAAATGGATCAGATATAGGCATTATTAGTGAAGCCGGACTCCCGGGGATTGCTGATCCTGGTGCCAGGATAATTGCTTTGGCTCACAGAAAAAATATTACAGTAACTCCCCTGTCGGGACCATCTTCAATAATACTTGCTCTTATCTCATCCGGACTTAATGGTCAGAATTTCACTTTCAACGGGTACCTTCCGGTAAAGCCTGCCGAAAGATCAGCAAAATTAAGGGAACTGGAAAAAAAGGCAGGAGAAGGATTTACACAAATCTTTATAGAAACCCCATACCGGAATCAGAAGATGCTTGAATCGATAACAACGACCTGTCATAATAATACTATGCTCTGTATAGCTGCTGACATTACTTTGCCCACAGAATCGATACGGACAATGAGAGTATTGGAATGGAAAAGAGATTTGCCAATACTAAATAATAAACTTGTCGTCTTTGTAATGTTGTGATCTTATTTTTCTGGTCCGGGTTTTACTCTGACGAGTTCAACATCATACACTAAAGGAGTGTACCCGGGTATTCCATAACCATTACCTGCTGATCCGTAAGCAAGGCTCGATGGTACGAGTAATGTAGCCTTACCTCCCGCTTTCATGAATGTTATCCCTTCATCAAGTCCGTATATAAGAGCTCCCTCTGCAACAGGAAAGACGAGAGTATCTTTTGTTCCCTCATTTGTATAATAAACAGATTCGTCAGTGAACTTTACTTTAATCATTACATAGGCAGTATCGTGGAGTATTGGTGTACGACCTGTTCCTGCTAATACTTCGAGATAATACAAACCGCTCGGTTTCAACTCAAAATTCAGATAGGCATAATTATTAAGAAAATTCTGAATCTCAGACTTTTCTCTTTTTTCATATTTTTTAGCCGGATCGCAGGATTCCAGTGATAACAACAATATTGCTACCATTAACAAGATAGCTGATTGAAAGTACTTTTTGATCATATATATAGTTTTAAAAGATTTCACCAGACAATAAACGTAAGGTTAATGCCAATTATTATTGGGACCGCAAGATATTAACATTATAGACAACTACAGCTCTCGGCGGGATCATTTTTCTGTCTCCTATCAGACCATATGCCAGGAAAGGTGGTATGATGAAAATCGCTTCTGCTTCCGGTTTAAGCATCAGGAGTCCTTCATTCAGCCCTGCCTCTATATTGCTTTTCCCCAGTAAAACCTCTTTTGGCCCGAGGTTTTTGGACGAATAACATTTTGTTCCATCAAGAAGTGAACACTCATAATTCATAATAACCTTATCATTTTCCGCAAAGGTTTTCCCGGTTCCTTCCTTTATTATCTGAAACCACAGGCCGGTAGGTGTTTCATTCATTTTAAGACCTTTTCTCTCGATATAGTTAATAATCCTCTCCCTGTCTTTCTGAATAAAATATCTGTTAAGATCAGCCATTTCATTTTTGCCTGGTCGTGTATCTGAAATGCTTTTCAATGGTTTGTCCCTGCAGGAGAAGAGGACTGACGACAGGATTAGGAATATAAGACTTCTGACCCACATGTGATTACTTTTTATCGTCAAATCTCCAGACGTTCTCTTTCAGAACTTTAAGAAAATATGCTATTGCGTTTTCCAGAGTATCTTTAGATTCACCTCCGGAGGCGTTCAGATGCCCTCCGCCTGAAAAATATTGGGAAGCAAATTCATTTGTAGGAAAATGCCCTTTTGATCTGAATGACAGCTTTATAAAGTTGTCTTTTTCAATAAACAGAGCCGAAAAATGTATCCCCATAATTGATAATGGCATGTTAACAAATCCTTCAGTATCACCTTTGATATGGTTATATTCTTTAAGATCATTTTTTGTAAGATATATATATGCAGTTTTAAGTTCCGGTATTACTACCATTCTCTTGTTAAGAGCAAATCCCTGCAGTCTTATCCTGTCAGAAGAAAAATTATTATATATCAGGTTGATTATCTTATCCTTGTTAATTCCTGAATCGAGTAAGTCAGCAACAATCCTGAATGTTCTGGAAGAGTATGAGCCATGTTCAAAATTACCTGTATCAGTTATAATGCCAACATAAAGAGCTTCGGCATATGGTCTGTTCATAAATTTTTCACCATTAATATCACATATAAGCTCATGAACAAGTTCAGATGTTGAACATTTGGAAGGATCAGATATTATCAGATCTGCAAAATTCTCCGGATCGAGGTGATGATCAATAACAACTTTTGTTGCTTTTGAGATTTTTACATAATCTTCTGCTTCACCCAGCCGGGCCGATTGGTTGAAATCAAGCATTACAATAAGATCGGCATTTTCAATAAGTGTTCTGCATTTAGTCCTGTCTTTAATAAAAATATTTATCAGATCGGCTCCATCCATCCATTTCAGAAATTCCTGAAGATTGTTTGGTGCAAGCAGATCAATGTTTTTTCCTTTAGTCTTAAAATAATGATAAAGAGCTAATTGCGCACCGATGGAATCGCCGTCAGGATTGATATGGCATATTACTAATATATTCTCTGATGTTGAGAAAAGTTTTGATAATTCTTTTGTATATTTGGATAAATCTATCGCCATTTCCTGGGATTTTTATGGTGGGTAAAGATAAAGAATATTCCCGAAGACCGGGTCAAGTGTTATATATCAAAAAATCTTAACATGTACAGCGATTTTACTTTTTCTATAATTAAACCAAATGCAGTCAGAACAGGCAAAACTGGACCTATTCTGGCTATGATCAATGAAGGTGGATTTGAGATAGCTGCAATGCGTATGGTTAAAATGACCCTTCCTCAGGCTGAATCGTTTTATTCAATCCATAAAGGCAAACCATTCTTCGAAGGTTTGATTGAGTTTATGACATCGGGCCCGGTAGTTGTTATGATTTTGAAGCATGAAAATGCCGTCGAAAAATTCAGGAAGTTAATCGGAGCCACTGATCCGGCCCTGGCTGAACCGGGGACAATCAGAAGGACATTTGCAGTATCAGTCCAGATGAATGCTGTTCATGGATCGGACAGTGTTGAAAATGCGATCACAGAAGCCAATTTCTTTTTTTCAGGGATTGAAAGGTTTTATTAGAAAGAGTATCACCTTCTTTTCTACTTTCTGCCCCCCTGCTCCCGCCTAAGCGGGATTAATATCGTAACAGCATCCCTTTGGTATGTTCATTGTTGACTTCTACTGTCATGAATATAAACTAGTAATTGAGGTTGATGGAGAGGTTCATAATAATATAGAATCAAACGAATATGATTCCAATTAAACTGCTGAACTCAATAGATTTGGCTTAAAAGTAATCAGCTTTACCATTGATGAAGTTATCAATAATATCAACTCTTTAATAACCACGATCCAAAGGGTTATCAATAAATTATCCCCCCTTTAGGGAGGCAGGGGGGCAAAAACCCAACGAAGACTGAGAGCTTGGAGTAGATAAGATTTACTATTTTCAACTCCTTAGGTTGACGGCTGTTGGGGGGTTGGGGGGTAAAAAATCATCCTTTTTTTCAGTTCCAAAACTTTATTTCCCATTTTGTGTTACTAGATTTGTAGAATATTAAAACAATATATGGATTCAATCTATTCAAAAGACTTTTCCGACAAAAAGATACTGGAAAAGTATTCTTCGGCTTTTACACTTTCCGATATGGAGATTTTTATTTTCCCTGATTTGTTTTATCCACTTATTCTTGCTGATATAATGTCGCCTGAACTATGGAAGTGGAGACAAGATCACTGGTTCAGGGATATCGAAAAGAAGAGTTTCACTTTCAAAGTTAACAGAATAAAACAGTATATTATTCAGAACTATGTTTTCAATCTTGATCTCTCCACATGGGGACTTACGTCAAAATGTGCCGAAATCGCAAGATTCAGTGATTTTTTCGATATGGATACGCTTAAACAATCCAATGCCCTTTTTGGCTATGAAGGCGACAAATATTATTTCGATATTGATATAAGAAAACATTTTGGGCTCGACAAGTTCGATTCAGATGTTATCCCATATTGGAAGACTGAAACAATAGAAGCTATGGGTGCTTTCAGGTATAAAGATAAATTCACATCAGGCGCCGGCGAATGTGTATCATTATCGGCTCTATATGCTGCTGCAATGTTTGTTGTGGGCAGAGTACCACTGGAGAAGATCTTCCTCATTGCCACTCCTTTGCATTCACAGAATTTTATAATGGAAAAAGACGGATTGATAACAAATAACCGTCGCATCGTAACCAAGAATATGTGGTACAACGGAACCTCTCTTTCTGAAAAAGCCAGGAGAGCAATGGAGAACGAAAAGGTTACAATAGTTTCGCATATTTCCGGCTTTATACATACACTATACAAAGACGCAACAATTGACAAAAATTCCTATGCAACTTTTTCAGTTAAACTGAAAGAGTTTCTGATAACCGAATTGACCAGTCCTATTTTTATAAATTTTCTTCGTTTTAAATCAAAGTATAAATCACTTTTTCAGTACAAATGTGACTGTTCAGGTACAATCAGATATATCTCTCTTGAAAAAATGTTTGAATATGAACATTCCAGCAAATTCAATGTTTCGGCTGAATCACGCGGATCGCTGGTAAAAGAAATTGAAGGAGATGACTTTCATCTAAGTCCTCTTTTAGGGAAAATTATGTTAAATGATATTGAGACTATTCTGGATATGCATACCGGAAAAAGTCTGAAAGAAATTGAAAAAGCAGTTATTGATAAAACCGGAACCAACTATGAAACAATCATTCAGGAAATGTTTAAAGATCTGAATGATTTTATTTTCATAGATCCAAAAATCCCTGATTCAGAAAAGAACTTTTCAGTTACTACGAAACTTAGTATAACAATTGATGATTCCCGCGAAGAGATCATACATCTGATAAACAGGCAATGTGAAAACTCTGAAACCGCCCTGCTGGCACTTTATGTATACAGACAGATGGATAAAATAGACTGGAGTCCGTTTATAAAAGCCTCAGTTGAAAGGAATCCGGTCGCCCTGACTGAATTGCATGGAAAAAACAAACTTGAAGTTTATTCTATTCTTAAGGAATTTCCCGACGAATCAATCTATGACGGGAAAAGGTTGGCATTGCCCGATGAAGTATGGAATTTCAGACGTGGTGACGGTATCGAAAAAGCCTTTCTACTGGCCGGCTTTCTTCTTAACAGGGATAGATCTTCAGATGTTTCTATTGAAATTGAAAACAGGAAAGTCCTTCTCGTTACCGGAGGTAATGAATTCCATTTCATTTCACATAAAAACATGAAGAAATCGGTTAAGATAAAAGGGACTGACTACAGAATTGTCTAATTGGTTGAAGGGGTTGAAAAGGTTGAAAGGTTGAAAGGTTGAAAAGCTGACTGGAGGATCAAATGACAATTAGCAGGTATTATCGCAATACAATATCCTTAATAATTTCGCTGCCTGCTTTTTGGTTAAGCTTATCTTTAAGGGCTTCTCTTAGCATCAATAATTCATTTCTTACGACTGAGGAATTCAGGTGTACGTATAAGGTATGATTCTTAATATATATTTTTGTTGTCCGGGAACTGATTGCCTTTCCAACAATTTCTTCCCATGAGTTGATAACTGAAATCTCGGAAAGTTTTCCACCGAGATTCATCTCTTTAATGTAATCATTAACTGCTTCAGCAAGTGAGATTGTTTTACTCCGTCTCATGAAGGTGTTGTTCCATTTTGATTTAAAACTTCTATCCCATTCCCGGCAATTTTGAATAGTTTATAATCAGTCTTATGCGACAATAATATATCCTGCAAACGATCCTGGTGAGTATCTGTTATAAATATCTGCCCAAATCGCTTATTACCAACAAGTTTTATAATCTGTTCAACACGCTCGGCATCAAATTTATCAAATATGTCATCAAGCAGTAATATCGGTGAAATGCCTGCTTTTCTTTTAATATAATCAAACTTTGCCAGTTTGAGAGCAACCAGGTATGATTTCTGCTGTCCCTGTGAACCAAGCGACTTAACTGAAAAATCATTCATCTCCAGAAGCATATCATCTTTATGTATTCCGACTGTGGTATATTCCAGAAAGCGATCCTTGGTCATAGAGTTCATAAGTGCATCAATAAAACTTCCTTCAGAAAGATGTGATCTGTATTTAAGCTTAACAGATTCTTTACCCGAAGAGATCAGCGAGTAATACTCCTGAAAAACAGGTACCAGTTCGTTTAAAAGAGCCTGCCTCTGGTTATAAACATAAGTTCCGTATTTCACCAGTTGGGCATCCCATATTGAAAGTACATCTTCGTCAAAAATACCCGATGATTTTATATCCTTAAGCAATTTATTCCTTTGCTGAAGAGCTTTGTTATAACTTAATACAGAATCAAGGTATTCAGCACTATACTGACTGATAATTTTATTCATGAACCTCCGGCGGTCCTCACTACCTTCAGTGATCAAAGCACTGTCTGCAGGAGAAATCATAACAACAGGGTATCTGCCGACATGGTCAGACAGTTTCTGATACTCTTTACCGTTCCTTTTTAATAATTTTTGTTTTTGTTTCTGGAAGGCACAATAAATCAGATCTTCTTCCCCATCCCTTACAAATGTTCCCTGTATAATAAAATAGTCTTCACCATGCCGTATACTTATGCTATCAATATTATTAAAAAAGCTTTTAGTAAGTGACAGATAATGAATAGCATCAAGAATATTAGTCTTACCAACACCGTTGTTACCCACAAAACAGTTTATTTTTGGGGAAAACTCAAGCTCATTCAGCTCATAATTTTTAAAATTGGTCAGGGCAAGTTTCTTCAGATACATATGGCAAGAAAAGACAAAATATAAAAGACAAAAGATAAAAGTACAAAAGACAAAAGACAAAAGTAAAAAGAAAATTTGGAACTGACACAGAGAGACACGGAGAAGCACGGAGTTGCACAGAGTAAAAACACAGAGAATGCCAAAGTTGCAGCGCAAAAATGAATGAAATAAACTTAATAGTTCGTCTCTGTGTAACTCTGTGAAATCTCTGTGATACTCTGTGTAAGTTCTTATTAATTGATAATCAAGTAAATATTAAATATTTTACTGCCTTTTAGATATTGATTAAATTAAATGTTTTTAAATTTGCCGAAAAAAATTACTTTTGCGGTGGTAAATTTCAGTAGTTAAACATTAAAGACCAGTATGGCTAAAAACAAAAAGGATGAAAATCCTACGACCATCTCAAATGTTGAGGAAACATTAACCAGAACAGAACACTATTTAGAAGAGAATTATAAAACATTCCTGATCGCATTAGGTGTAATAGTTTTGTTGGTTGGACTGGGCTGGCTCGGTAAGCTCTATCTGAATAAGAGAAACGAGGAAGCCAAGTCTCAGATGTATCAGGCTGAGAAGTATCTTGAAACAGATTCTTTAAAACTTGCACTCAATGGTGACGGTAACTATCTTGGGTTTCTCGATATTGCCAAAGATTATAAATTTACATATTCCGGCAATCTTGCCCGCTATTGTGCAGGCATATGCTATCTGCACATGGGCAATTATCAGGAGGCCATAGATATTCTCAACAAATATTCAAAGAAAGATAAAGTTATTGGTTCATTGGCTATTGGCGCAACCGGTGACGCATATGTGGAGTTGGGTAATCCGGACAAGGGTATTGCAAAGTATCTTGAGGCTGCTGATTTTGCGAAAAATTCTTTTAATTCTCCTCTATTTCTTTTAAAAGCAGGTGAATTATACGAGTTGAACGGCAAGTTTGCTGAAGCATTAAAACTGTACGAAAGAATTGAGAATCAGTATCCGGAAAGTACTGAAGGTTCAACAATTGAAAAATATATTGCAAGGGTTAAAATTCTTATAAAGTAGTTTTTAAAGAACCACTTTGCATTAATATGATTACGCATCCGGCTCATTTCTTTCTGAGGCTGATGCGTTTTTAATTTTACAATACACATCTATGGGTACAACAAATTTTTCAGCTTACGATCCTGATAGTGTTCCGGATGCCAGTGAAATGAGATTTGGCATCGTGGTTTCGGATTGGAACAGGGAAGTGACGTGGTCATTGCTCGAAGGTGCGATCAAAACCCTTACCAAACATGGAGCAAAAGTTAAGAATATTGTTGTCAGACACGTTCCCGGAAGTTTTGAACTCACGCTCGGTGCCCAGTTTCTCGCGGAGTACGATGACCTCGATGCAGTTATCTGCCTTGGATGTGTTATACAGGGTGACACTCCTCACTTCACCTATATTTGCCAGGGAGTGACACAGGGTATTACCCAGCTGAATCTTGATTATAATATACCTTTTATATTTGGTGTGCTGACAACAAATACGCAGCAACAGGCTGTTGACAGAGCAGGAGGTAAACTTGGAAATAAAGGTGATGAAGCCGCTGTGACAGCAATAAAAATGGCTGCACTGCAGAATGAAATCGAGAAATGAAGTTACCTGAGCACTTTCCTTACAAAAGCCACCGTAAAATATGACATCATAAATACTCCCATAAATCCCTCTATCCCGGAGAAAACTCTGCTTAGTCCCATCGGATAAACATCGCCATAACCAATTGTAAAGAATGTTATGGCGCTATGGTAGAATGACTGGAGAAGTATAGATAAATGATCGGGGTTTCCAACAGCAGACACTGTTTTGCCCATTCCTGACAGCTCTGTAAAGAAATAGAGCAAGCCAAAGAAGAACCAGAATACAACAACGCTTAAAAGGACCCTGCCGGGAGATGTAGCATAAAGTCCGATTTTGTCAAATACCAGCCATTGAAAACCGTTCGGAATATGACATACTATTTTTGCTATTCCGCCTTTTTCCTGTTGTTCAGTAAGCCACGATTTTGCTTCAAATCGTTTGAACATGATATAAGCTTCATCTTCATCCTCGTATTTACCGGTACCGCTGAAGTTTTCTTTCAGAATTCTGAACTGTTCAGCTTTTTGTCGCAGAGTGGTTCCTTCCTGACTTAATATTGATTCGCGGCATTTGTTGTGCTTCCAATCGATGTAGAGCTTACCGATCAGTCTCATGCCCGACATATCCAGTGATTTAATCTCAACCGGGAAATCATAAGGTTCAAGGTCAATAATATCCCTGACAATGGTATCGGAGATATCAAGTAATTCTGCTTTAGCAAGGCGGAGATCAACATAATGATCGAGATGGCACGATTTAAGGGATAAAGTATGAAAAACCGATCCGTAAAAACTTACATCACCATCACCGAATTCGGTCCTCTCAAAAGTAACATCAGTATCACCCATCTCCATCAGACTGAAGTTTTTAGGACCAAATCCCATCTCAGACTTTTTGAATTGAATTTTTCCCACCTTACAGGAAGCACCTTCAAAATTAACTTCTCCGTTTCCGAAGATTGAACGGTTAAAATTAATTCTGCCCGACCCAAAATCAACAGTTCTGAAATCTACCCTGCTATTGCCAAATTCAGTTCTCTCAAACATTATTTCACAATCACCAAATACGGAATAGTGAAAATCGACTTTCCCACCGGTTATCCTGGCTACTTTAAAATTGAACCGCCCGTTGTTAAAATGCGTATTAATAAAAAGCAACTCCCCGCTGTTAAACTCGGTATTCGCGAAACTAACTTCTCCATTTCCAAACTGAATGTCCTGAAAATCTTTAACCCCGTCTTTGATAATGGCGTTTTTGAACATGAAATCACCATCACCAAAGACGCACCCGGTAAACTCAACGTTCCCTTCCCTGAACAATGTATTTGATATAATAAAATTCCCCGTGCCAAAGACCGAACCATTAAAAAGGACTTTTCCTTTTGCAAAGTGACTCCCATCGAAACTAACATCTCCGGCTGAAAATAAAGAATAAGTGAAGTCTGTACATCCTTTTGCTTCAAAAAAAGCATTTCTGGCAGAAAAACCTTTTATTTCAACCAGTTCCTTCTTTTCAATCCCCTGAATTCGCCTGTAAGTAGAAAGAGAGAATTCCTGAACGTAGAAATCATCGAGATTCAGCTCTTTCCCTTCTTTGATCATTGAGTATACTGAGTTAATATCCACAGCCCCAAACAATTCTGAATTAATCTCTTCACCTGCCTCATTATGAAATGTAACCATAGCTGTTCTTGGACAGGTTCTGCCGTCATCAGCAATGAATTTCACATTTCTGATTTCAATATGATAATTTGAATAGCCGGTAAGCATTTATGACGTTTTTGAAAAGTTAAGCCAATTTATTAAAAAAAAATAATTAATGTGAATTATAATCAACCTTAACGCATACATAAGGTCTTGTAAGGACACCATGAACATTTTCTCCTGACATCTGAAGTCTTTACAAACGGTTCATCATCGCTGAAGATAGTTGTGACCAGCTCATTAAGACCTTTTAAAAATTCTTCTCTCACAGTCAGGTAATTATCAATTAAAATTTGGTTTTTGTTACCTGACCTTATAACTAACTTATCGCTGTCTACAGTCCCGTCCAACTTCTTGATTTTATACACTGAAGGTCTTAAAATGCGGTCAGTATGTGCAACGTGGTAGGCCTCACAATAAACTAAAGTCTGTAGCCATCCGTCAGTGTCTTTCGTCCTGTCGTCGGCAAATAAATCATCAATCGTTTTAACAGACTCCGAAACGTTGCCTGTTTTGTAGTCAACAATCCTGACAACTCCGTTGACAGAATCAATACGATCAATCTTGCCTCCTGTAAGAATCCCGATCCGGGAACCTTTATAGGGAAATATCAGATTAAAACTAAACGAATCCTCAAGGTTCAGGATACTTAACGGTGCAATTGCATAATCAGTTTTTAAAATCCTGATCAGAAAATTCATTAAAACCTCTCTGACTATCAGTTCACTTCCACTAACTGAATCATCCCTTCCTTTCTTATAGTTTGCATTTACCGCTGTATTTATGGTCTCAGCCAACAAAGGTCTGTTAAGGATCATCAAATTGAGCATTTCTCGTGTCAGAACCGTTCCTGTGTATGGGAGATACAGATTCTTCATTATTTCATGCAAAATGTTACCCAGCATTGCGGGGTCAATATCTTTGGAGATATTCAAAGGTTCTTTCAAGCGGTTTACATACCTGTAGAAGAACTTCATCCTGCAGTTAAGCCATGTATTTATGGCTGAAGGAGATAACACTCTTTCGCCGTTATTACCAGTATAAAACGAATACAATTGCGCTATATGGTCTTCATTTCTTTCAATCGTGTCGGAAAGACTGGCGTGAGATTTAATTTCAAAAGCAAGATCAGTAAAAACAGGCTTCAACAATTCATCATACTTCATTTGTATCAGGAACCTGCTCATCTCTCCTGTTTGTAGCCCCTCAGAGCTTGAATTATACAGGAAGGTCACATTTTCGGCTCTCTGGAGAAGTCTGTAAAAATGATATGCATATATCGACTCCTGGTGGTTTACAGAAGGAAGACCGAATGCCTCACGAAGACTGAAAGGGATGAAAGAAGAGCCTGAAGAGACTTGAGGTAAAATGCCTTCATTCACTGAAAGAACTATAAGGTTTCTGAAATCAAGTGCCCTTGTTTCGAGAATCCCCATAATTTGTATGCCACTAACGGGCTCTCCGGAAAAAGGAACTGACTGAATCCTTAACAGCCTGTCGAGTATCCTGAAATAGGTTGCAGGACTAAAACTTATCTCAGGACTATTGACAATGGTCTCAAGCTTATTGATCGAGAGTACAATCCGGTAAATATATTCATTCAGGATGTTCGACTGTACCGGGCTATAGCCTGATTCAGATATATTTATGCCTTCCCGGTTAGCGATGACAGACAGGATCTCTTTAAAATAAAATGACAATTCCGCGGGTGTATGTGGCTTTCTGAAGATGGAAATCAATAATGCTGAACCCGAAAAAATATCGGCAGGGACCTTCACCAGATTCTTTGCTATTATATCCTTTAGCAACACGACATCGAGCTGATGCAGTATACCCGATATCAGTGAATGTTTAAGAATACTGACAACATCACTATAGTCGAACTTCGTTATCCCGCCTACCACTACTGCATTCCTCTGAAGATCAATGAGATGTTTTATGAAAGTGTACACAAGAGTCTGTTTAAGGGGATGCCCCATTGTAATATTAATATCCCCCATATCCTCGGGAAGACTGGTAAGCAAGGGCATCAGAAGGTTTTCATCGGCCAGAACGACAGCAGTGTGGTGCGCATTACCAGGATTAATGCCGGAAATAGATGCAAGCAACTTTGAAACCAGTTTTACCTGGGCAATATCTGATGAAGTATCTATCACCCTTCTGTGCACATCGGGGTATCCTCTGGAAAGCATTGTTTCGTAACTCCATCCTTCAGGCATATCATTGCCGAACAGTCTAAGATCGTCGTCAAGGAAAAATCCTGCAGAATTTGTAGTACCTTCTTTTATATATGAAATGTCAAAATCCCAGTAAAACCTTGCTTTTCCTGCTTTTCTGTATCTTAACATTAACATCTTTTCGCATTTGTTAAGGGCATTGAAACCTATGAAATGAACAAGATCCCAGTTGTCCTGAATCTCTTTGCTGCCTTCCTCACCTTCGGCCACATCCCGGAAAATCATTCCTTCGTAGGCCAGATTCTTCTCGCGCAAGGCATTCCTGAATCCGTTGTAGAGGTCAGGAAGAATGTTCCATATTCCAAGGAATCCGTCCTTTTCCTTTGTCAGATTTTCTCCGTTGAAGTTGGTCCAGAATCTTTTTACTATTTCAACCTGGTCATCAGTAAGTCCACCAAATTGCTGATCAATAGTTTTAATATCCTTAACATTGGTGAATAGCAATGAAGCATTTACCATGTATTTGTCAACATCGTCAAAATCGTTAAGAAGCATATCGCCCCAAAAATAAAAGTCATCGAAACTTTCATGAACTGGTGTGATTTTACTATACACCTTGTAGAGTTCAAAAAGAAGGATCTCGTTACCTGCAATCTGAAGAGACGACCGGGTACGGAATAATTCATTAATAGTTAATATTGAGGGTGTCCAGACTGGCTTTTCGATACCGTCCGCAAGGTATTTAAGAAAATAAAGTCCTGCTCTTTTGCCTGGGAATACAAGGCAATGCCGGTTAAGTGTATTACCGAATTCCTTATAAAGAGAGAGAGCAATATGTTCAAGAAAACAGGTCATTTAATCTTGTTGCTTGTTGCTTGTTGCTTGTTGCTTGTTGCTTGTTGCTTGTTGCTTGTTGCTTGTTGCTTTGCTTGTTGCTGTTGGATTTACTCAGCACCCAGCACCCAGCACCCAGCACCCAGCAACTGCCTTTACTTTTGTCTTTTATCTTTTATCTTTTGTCTTTATATAACTTTCCCTGCCATGTATCAAGTTCAGCAAGCTTTTTTTCGACAAGATTTACTATCTGGTCGGTACGTTTTTTACCCCACGTTCTACCGGTGAGGAAACGAGGTGGTGCTTCACCGGTGAAACGTTCCACAACGATACGCGGATTTAGTCTTTCAAGAAAACGAATAAAAAAGACGAGATACTCTTCCCATGTAAAAAGCTCAAAATCTCCAGGATTGTTTTCAAACTCCTTTTCCATTATTGTCCCCTTAACTATCTGCAACTGATGGAATTTTACTGTTGTCAACGGGAGTTCAGAAATAATCTGCGCTTCCTGAAGCATCTCCTCACGGCTTTCACCCGGAAGACCGAAAATAAAATGAGCCCCTGTCGTAATCCCCATTTCAGCTGTTCTTTGTACCACATCTGCCGCTTCCTCAAATGTATGACCCCGGTTAATCCTGGCCAGAGTCCTGTTATAACATGACTCAATGCCGTATTCGATGGCAACGTAATGCTTATCCGAGAGTTCTTTAAGATACTCCAGCTTATCAGCATCAATACAATCGGGTCTGGTGCCGACAATTAATCCTATAACTCCCGGAAAACTGAGAGCTTCGCTGTAAAATTTTTTCAGTTTGCCGAGCGAACCGTAGGTATTTGAATATGCCTGGAAATAAGCCAGGTAAGTATTTGCTTCATTATATCTCCACCTGTGAAATTCAATTCCTTCCTCTATCTGTTTAGTAATTGTTTTTTCTGGCTGACAATAAGAAGGGTTAAATGCATCGTTGTTACAATACGTACATCCTCCGTACCTTTAGTTCCATCCCGGTTTGGGCATGTAAACCCCGCATCTATTGACACTTTCTGCACTCTGGCACCATAGATCTTCCTGAAATAGTTGGAATAAGCGTTGAATCTTCTTTCATGCCCCCATTGATAGATCTTAGTATGGCTTGTATCCATTTTCATTCACACAATAACTATTTTATCGTTATCAACATACCAGATATAACCCTCAATATCTTTATATCCCATATCTTCAAGCAGATGGCGGTACTGATCAACCTGTTCCGTGTAGTGCGGATTTTCTTCACCGAACTTAAAATCGATGATTATCGTTTTTCCGTCTTTGAAGATCACCCTGTCGGGTCGGCGGGTAAAACCGGTGGGAAGAAGAATTCCTGCCTCTCTGAGAACTGTGTTTCCCTTTTCAAACCAGCCGGCTACCCGGGGATTTTTTATGATCTGGTTAACCCGATTTTCAATCCCAACAGAATCATCAGCTGACAATTTACCTTCAAGAACAAGTTTTCTGATTGCTGTGGAAATATCCGGGGGCGTGTTTATCCCTTCAAAGATCTCGTGCATCAGTTTCCCATAGTTTATCTTTTTTCTTACATTCTCACCCTCAGAAGAGAAGTAGTTTTCTCCATGGAGTTTAAGCTTTAGTGATCGCAGGGTCTGGCTAACTTTATACTCTGATGATATCAGAGTCTCCATTGTTGTTTTATCACTTTCATTATCAGGTACTTTACCGTACTCAAAAACACAAGTCGAAGTGTTATAGTATGAATAAAGATTCAAAGCGTCTCCCGGACTTTTGTCCGGTATCAGGGAGACAGCATTCAGCAGAGCTCCTGCGATGTTATCCTTTTTTGGTTGTGCAGTTGAAAATCCATAGATCACATCCTTTGCCCGGGTAAAACCAACATATAATAAATTAATGCTGTCAAGATAAACAGAGTATTTTTCCTCTTTGTAGTTGTCTTCAAAAATTGTATTCTCCAAATCCTTCCCATACTTTATGGGGATAATTCCCAGCTCGTTAAAAGGTGAAGAGGAAGGCTTCACCCATAATACCGGCTGTTTTAGATTAAGATGGTCGAGATTCCATGCCAGAAATGGAAGGATTACAGCTTTGAATTCAAGACCTTTCGATTTGTGTATTGTAAGAATACGTATCGCATCCTGGTTACCCGGTAGTATAACTGATTTCATTTTCCCCGATTCCTCCCACCAGTCCAGAAATGATTGAAAATCAGAATTTCTACTTCCCGTAAAATGAACAACATAATCCTGGAAACTATTGAGAAAAGGAATGTTGGCCGGATTATTGCCAAGACCGAAAAAATAAATAATATTCTCTGTGGCTTCAAATAAAGGCATCTGTCTTACCCTTTCCAGGAAATCTTCATACCCTTCAGGAAAATATTCCTTTGATAATTCAGATAAATTATCGCTCCTGAGAGAAACCTGCTCCGCTCCTTCCCTTCCGGCTGACAATAGAAAAAATCTCAGCATTATAGCACGGCTAATCTGGTCGGATGGGTCATTTATAACCATGATAACTCCAATAATAAAAATTACAACCGGCGACTTTGAGAGAAGAAGTGAGTCATTTGATATAGCGCTGTAATTATATTTAAGTTTCCGGGCACTATCGCATGATTCAGAATAGCTTATAAGTCTTTCGAGTACCTCAGCTCCTTCGTTGCCGGTACGAACGATTATGCCGATATCGCTGGCTTTATAACCTTTATCCTGCAACGATTCGACCAATAACGGAAGCTTCCCGAGAACCAAAAGTCTCCAGTCTTCTTCGTTACTGTTGTCAATAAACTCAATTCTGACATATCCGCCCTCTTTTTTGCCAGGGTCATTTTGAACTGCTTCAGAATAAAGCTTCCTGAAACTATGAGGTATAGAGTATCCTTCGAAATTTTTATCTGTCTGTTCAGGTATTATTGTAAAAAGGGAGTTGTTAAATCTTATTAAATTTGAACGGCTTCTCCAGTTCGTGGCCAAAGGAACACTGAAAAACCTTTTGTCATCGACCATGTTCTGAAGGTCTGTACCAAGTATCCTCCAATCGCTGTTTCTCCACCGGTAAATTGATTGCTTAATATCTCCAACTACAAGGTTATCAAAACCTTCTGCCATACTATTTTCAATCAGAGGCTTAAAGTTTTTCCACTGAATAATTGATGTATCCTGGAACTCATCGATCATGAAGTTCTCATAACGGTTGCCTATTTTCTCATAAATGAAGGGGGTCTGATCTTCCTGTGTTACAAGATTCAGTAATTCACCGGCATCGGACAGGAGGAAAAGGTCCTCATGTGTGGTGATCCGGTGAACTTTATCCAATACATCAGAAAGAATCCCAAGCTCAAATATATTTGCCAGAACACACCTGGCACTCCTGTAACCGGATATGTTATCGTCAAAATATTTTATTGCATCCTTAAGCACGTCACCCAGGCCGCTGTTTATGGCCGCTTCAAGTTCTGGTGAGATACTTCCTGTGGCCCATCTAGGAGGATCACCCTGGGTATCGCGGACATAACTGTTTGGTTCCTTAAAGTTGCCTGAAACGAGGGACTTTATAAAGGAAGGAACTCCTTTTACTTTCTGGTAAAAAAGATCGTCGGTAAGATTAAATTTTGAGAAATAACCATCAGCTTTTTTACCAAGATTTGAGAGTTGGTTCTCAAATGTTTCAGTTATGAGTCTTATTTTGTTTATATATTCAAGAAGAAACTCCTTATCCTCCAGTTTCAACCGTTCCTCGATGGAGAGGAGCTTGAATTTTTCTTTAAAAAGCTCCTCTGAAAGTTCAGTGATGCCCTTTTTAAGATTCCAACTTTTTTCGTCTTCAATATTCGATCTTGTATAACTCAGAAGCCAGTCTCTTAACTGTTTGTCTTCAGAGGCCGATTCAATCATTTCATCAATGGCCTTCGAAAGAATGACACTATGGTCAAGTTCAACATTATACCCGGTATGAATCCCTATCTCCCTTGTAAAATAACGTAACACCTTCTGGAAAAAACTATCAATAGTTGAAACTGAAAACCTCGAAAAGTCGTGCAGTATCGAGTTAAGAATTTCTTTTGCCTCGCTTCTTATCCACTCCTCCTGTTTGCCTGTTGCTTCAAGTAAATCAGTAAGATATTCTGATTCTTCCCCCCGTGCCAGACGGTTGAGATGATCGAGAATTCTCGATTTCATTTCGGCAGTGGCTTTGTTGGTAAATGTTACCGCAAGAATCTTCCGGTAATTATATCTCGATCTGAAAAGGTTCTTAAGATAAATAGCTGTCAGCGTATAGGTTTTACCCGATCCTGCCGATGCGCTGTATATAGTAAGAGTACCTTGTCCCATGGCTTAAAGGTACCGATTTTTCAGTAAACTCTCTAAATTCATATGTTTGCTCTTTCCCTGATTTCTGATTTCTGATTTCTGATTTCTGATTTCTGATTTCTGATTTCTCATTTCTGATTTCTGATTTCTGATTTCTGATTTCTGATTTCTGATTTCTGATTTCTCATTTCTCATTTCTCATTTCCGGCTTCCGTCTACCGTCTTCCGTCTTCCGTCTTTTTAACTAACTTTGCACAGTGAAGAAAAAAGCAGTTATAGGATTATCAGGAGGTGTAGACTCTAGTGTGGCAGCATGGATTCTTAAGGAACAGGGCTATGATGTGGTCGGATTGTTTATGAAGAACTGGCACGATACTACAGGACTTCTTCAAAGCGACTGTCACTGGGAAGATGATCTGATGTTTGCTGAAATGGTCGCAAAGAAACTGAATATTCCATTTTACCAGGTTGATCTTAGCGTTGCATATCGTCAGAGAGTTGTTGATTATATGTTCTCCGAATACGAAAAAGGACGTACTCCTAATCCGGATGTGCTGTGTAACAGGGAGATAAAATTTGATTCATTTGCTGAAGAGGCCAGGAAGCTGGGAGGTGATTATGTTGCCACAGGTCACTATTGCAGAAAAGAAGAAATACATTCAGGCGACAAAACTTATTACAGACTTCTTTCTGGTAAGGACTCAAACAAAGACCAGAGTTATTTTCTATGCCAGGTCAGTCAGGAACAACTTGTATCTGCTATTTTCCCGATTGGAGACCTTTCAAAACCCGAGGTCCGAAATATAGCCGCGAAACTCGGTCTCGCGACTGCCCAGCGAAAAGACTCCCAGGGAATCTGTTTTGTCGGAAAAGTTCATTTGCCAACTTTCCTTCAACAACAGCTGGCAGCAAAAAAGGGAGATATTGTGGAAATAGTTGAAAAGGTTGAAAAGGTTGAAAGGGTTGAAGGGGTTGAAGGGGTTGAAAAAGTTAATATCTATGGTTACCCTGACATTGCAGAAGGTTACCCTGAAAAAGAAGTGTCAGAAAAATCACTAGAAGTACTAACCGAACCGTATAAATATGAGCTATCGTCAGGGCATATTATCGGAACTCATAACGGGGCACATTTTTTTACAATCGGTCAAAGAAAAGGAATGAGTGTCGGAGGGCATAAAGAGGCGCTGTTTGTAATTGGTACTGACGTGGAAAAGAATATCGTATATGTAGGTGAAGGTCAGACTCATCCCGGGTTGAATCGCAAAGGGCTCTTTATAAAGAAAAACGAGATTCACTGGATCAGAACCGATATAAAGATGGAAGAAGGCGAATGTCGCGATTATATGGTAAGGATAAGATATCGTCAACCGGTGCAGAAAGCTCGTCTGTATTGCAGAGAAAAAGGTATGTACATCATCTTTGATAAACTTCAGCGAGGTATTGCTCCAGGGCAGTTTGCTGCATGGTACAACGATGATGAACTGATCGGATCGGGTGTGATCGACAGGTAAGAGAGGGTGACGGGGAGAAGGGGTGACGGGGTGAAGAGGAGAAAGTGAGAAAGGGGAATATTATACTAATTGAATAAATAAATATGAGGTCTTTATTTTTTTCACTCTTGTTAACTCTAACCAGCCTTTCAGCCTATAATCAGAAGAATTCCATTCTTTTTTCAAGACTTAACGAACCAAAGGAAAAAGCTGTGAGTTTGCTTGTACCACATGGCTGGATCATTGAAGGTGGAGCTATACGATTGCTTGATCCAAACATTGCAGGTGCAAGTAATATGGTTGATTGCAAGTTTGATCTTGCTGTTAAAAAAGATGCGGTAGGAAGTGTAATGATAAGATGGCTCCCTGATATGTTATGCATTGATCAGAACAATGCATTTGGAAATCCTGAAGGAGCAATATTCAACAACACTCTGGTCAGACGCAAAAGAGACCCTGCTTCATTTATTCTCCAGGTAGCGATTCCTTATGCTCACCCGCGGGCTGTAAAAGTAAAAGTCAGGAGTAGTAAACAACTACCCGGACTTGCAAACCGTTATGCAGCTATGGTTGATCCAACAGTAAAAATGTACACTAACATGTCGTATAAAGCTGCTATAGTTGAATTCACATATATAGAAAACGGGATTACATATCTCGAACGGTTAGTTACATTAATTGAGGATTATGGAATGAATGGAGGCGGGCTCTGGAAGAACAGGGAGACAATGTTAATCAGAGCTCCACTAGAAGATATTTCTAAATGGGAACCTGTATTAAAGGTAATCCAGAATTCCGGGATCTGGAATTTTAACTGGATTGCTGGTGAGATCAGGGGCCAACAGCAACGCTCAGGAATTATGGCAGCCACTCAGAAAGAACTTCAGGCGATGGATAATGCTATAAATGAAAACCGAAGGCATACAAACTCTGAAATAAACAAGGATATGTATCTTACACTGACAGGTCAGAATGAATATGCTAATCCATTCAACGGTAAAATTGAGACTGATACTGATAACTGGAAAAACAGATGGATCAATTCTTCCGGAGATATTATATATTCCAATGACCGGGGATATGATCCAAACAGGGACCCAGACATTAAAATTAAAGGATTTAAACAGTCTGTTCCGAGGAGATAGGGTTAGTTTTTCTTTGAAAACTAACAACAAAAACCCCAGCGAATATAAGTAAGGCAGAGACAACCATTACCAGGTTAATATGATCCTGTCCCATCAGTGTTGCCAGATACGCAGCAATTATTGGCTGTGTATAAGTGTAGGTGCTGACAATTGTCGGACTCAGCCTTCGCAGACCAATCGTTATCAGAAGATAGCCAAGATAGGTAGCACCAATAATTACAAACCCAATCTCGAGCCAGGCGGTAAAAGGAATTGACGACCAATCCATTTTACTCCATTGATGATAGCCCGCAGGGATGTTCGTCAGCATCCCGAATAAGAAGGTCCATTTCATTACTGTAACCGGATGATACTTTTCGAGCATCTTTTTAATAATTACAGTATAAAATGCCCAGCTAATGGTATTGACCATAGAAAAAATATCACCTAAAAAAGTCGAGCTTCCCAGATCCGGAACACCATTCTGTAATATCAGTAAAAGTACACCGGAAAGACCTATGGCAAGTCCGGTTCCTTTCAGAATTGTAATTCTTTCTTTTAGTATCAGGGCAGCAAATACAAACGCAAATATTGGATTTGTAGAGAGTATTATGGATGAGTTTATTGGTGTTGTCATATTAAGTCCTACCAAAAAAAGGGTCTGGTTTATAACCACACCAAAAAATGAACAACCGAAGAGAAACAATAAATCCTTCCTGCTTACGGGTTGCTTTGGAATAAACAAACTTGTGACCCAAAACAAACCAGCGGCTGAGATACTCCTTAAGGAAACAAGAGCAAATGGCTTAATATGGTCAGGCATTACAGCCTTGGCAATTGAGTAGTTAAGTCCATATATGATATTGGCGGCAAGTAGTGAAAGATGGGCCCAGGTATTTAATCGGCTCTTTGGCATGCTCAGAATTTGAGTCGCAAAAATATAAAAAGCTGCAAGACTTTCAAATAATCAGCTTATACTAACTTCTGTGCTTCATTTTTCCCGCTGATATCGCAGATTTTCGCAGATCATGTTAATCTAATCAGCGCAGATCTGCGTGATCTGCGGGACACTTCTTCTTTTTTTCAGAATAAAAAAGATACATTTGAAAAAAATATCAGAATGAAAAAGATCTCAATAGTCAGTGGGGGGACGAGTGGCCTTGGTCTGGAAATCGCCAGCCTGCTGATTAAATCAGGAAAAAATGTTATTATCCTTGGACGGAACGTTGAGAAACTTAATGAAGCTGCCTCCAGATTAAAAAAGGTCTCAAAGAATTTATTGACAGAATCATTGATCTGTAATATTGGAAAAGAAGAAGATGTAAAAAAAGTGGGTGAATATCTGATAAAAAACTCCTTTAGTGTGGAATATCTTTTCAATAACGCCGGTGTGGGACTCTTTACCAAAGCTAATAGTTCAACATCAGCATTAATTGACAGGGTTTTTGAGGCCAACCTGAAAGGTATGATACTTCTCACCTCTGAAATACTTAGAATAACCCCTGAAGAAGAGGAACTTACGATAGTGAATATTATGTCAACATCTGCTCTGACAGGAAGAGCAGAAGAGACTATCTATTGTGCGGCAAAATGGGGTGCCAGAGGTTATACGGAGGCGCTCAGAACAGAGTTAAAAGGAACAAAACGTAACATTATAGCCGTATATCCGGGAGGCATGAGAACTGATTTCTGGAAAGTCCCCGGACAAAACCGCGATATAAGTAGTTTCATGGAACCGGCAGATGTTGCTGAGAAAATTGTAAATGCTGTTTTGGTTTCCGATAAAATGCTCGTGACAGACATTACAATTAACAGGAAAAAATAATATGTAGGGAACGGTCGCGACCGTTCCCTACAGAACGTTACGACAATCTGTTTTTATAATCTTCGTAACCAAATTCCCTTAATAATTTGAATTTGCCATCTTTTTTCCAGATGCCGATAGAAGGATGATGTACACCGTTAAATGTTGTTGTTTTAACCATTGTATAATGGATCATATCAAGGAAAACCACCCTGTCACCGGGAACAAGTTCACTTTTGAATGACCAGTCACCCATAACATCTCCGGACAAGCAAGAATTACCTCCCATTCTGTATGTGAACTGACCCGGGAAGCGTGTCAGTTGCTCCCAGGATTTTTGGTTTATAAGGCATTTCAAGACAGTCGGGCATATGGGCAGTGAACGAGACATCCAGAACAGCAGTTTTGATTCCCTGATTTTCTACAATATCTTCAACTGTCGCAACAAGTTCTCCGGTTTCCCATGCAAATGCACTTCCAGGTTCAAGTATTATATGAAGACCCGTTTTTTCCCGAAATTGTTTAAGAATTTTAATGAGATGATCAGTATTATAGTCTCGCCCGGTAATATTATGCCCTCCGCCAAGATTTATCCACTTAAGCTGTGAAAAAAAACTCCCGAATTTATTTTCAACAACATTTAGCACTTTTTCAAGGGCATAAGAGTCCGATTCAAAAAGCACATGGAAATGAAGTCCTTCGATGCCCTCTGGCAGACCATGCTTCAAATCGTCGACGATTATCCCCAGCCTTGATCCCGGTGAACATGGATTGTAAAGTCCATGGCTTACCTCAGAAAATTCAGGATTTATTCGTAATCCTGCTGAGATTTTTTCCCGACTATTATGTAATTCCTGAGAATACTTCCGGAACTGATTTAATGAATTAAAGGTGATGTGAGAACTGTACTTCATTATCGAATTAAAGTCGCTCATCACGTATACCGGCGAATATGTATGTGCCCTCGATCCAATCTCTTCAAAACAAAGTCGTGCTTCATCCAATGAACTTGCTGCGGCCCCTGAAATATATTCTTTCAGAATCGGAAAAACTCCCCACATAGCAAATCCTTTGAATGCAAGAATTATTTCAACACCTGATTCATCAGATACATGCTTAATCAAAGAAAGATTCTTACGAAATCTCTCCTCATCAATCACATAACATGGTGACGGTATTTTGGAATAATCTATTGACATCTTATAGTATTATAGTGAATGGCGCAGAGGCGCAACGGCTCAACGGCGCAAGGGTGCATAGGCCTAAATAGGTGTGTGTATGTTTTTTTTTGCCCTTGATGCCATTGTGCCTTGTGCCATTGAGCCTTATTTACAATTCCAGATCAACATTGTGAAGTTCATGCCATGGCAATCCAAGTACATTAAGTTCAGCCATAAACGGATCGGGATCAAATTCTTCAACATTGAATACACCCGGTTTCTTCCAGATACCTTTCAGGTACATCATAGCTCCGATCGCAGCCGGTACACCTGTTGTATAGCTGACACCCTGTGCTCCTGTCTCGGCATATGCTGCTTCATGACTGCAATTATTGTAGATATAGTATGTTTTTTCTTTACCGTTTTTGATACCTCTTATGCGACACCCAATAGATGTATACCCTTTATAGTTTTCTCCGAGTTCTCCGGGATCGGGAAGTACAGCCTTCAGGAACTGGATTGGAATTATCTCTCTTCCTTCGAACATAACAGGTTCTATACCAGCCATCCCGATATTCTGTATGACCCGCAGATGAGTAAGATATTCCTGTCCGAATGTCATCCAGAACCTTGCCCTTTTTAGCGTCGGATAGTTTTTAACGAGCGATTCCAGTTCTTCGTGATAGATCAGGTAAGATTCTTTAGGACCAATCTCAGGATAATTCAACGGTTTATGAATTTCGTGCGGTTTTGTAATTATCCATTTGCCGTTTTCCCAGTATTTGCCCTCCTGAGTCACTTCCCTGATATTTATCTCGGGGTTGAAATTCGTTGCAAAAGGTTTACCGTGATCTCCGGCATTACAATCAACAATATCAAGGAAGTGCATCTCATCAAAATGATGTTTGGCAGCATAAGCCGTATAAATTGAAGTAACCCCGGGATCAAAACCGCATCCTAGTATAGCTGTTAACCCGGCTTTCTTAAATTTGTCGATATAAGCCCACTGCCAGCTATACGCATATTTTGCCTCTTCAAGCGGCTCATAATTTGCAGTATCAAGATATGCGACACCAGTTTCAAGACAGGCATCCATAATATGAAGATCCTGGTATGGCAGTGCGACATTTACAACGATGTCGGGTTTAAATGATTTTATAAGGTTTACCAGGTGGGGAACATTATCAGCATCTACCTGGGCAGTTTTGATGTTTTTGCTACCAGTTTTTTCAGCAATAGCATCACATTTGGATTTTGTCCGGCTTGCTATCATAATTTCAGTAAAAACCTGCGGCAGAGAAGCCATTTTATGAACTACAACTGTTCCTACTCCGCCTGCACCAATAACCAATACTTTTCCCATAGTTAATTAAGATAAAAGACAAAAGTATAAAGATAAAAGTATAAGGCAATGGGAAAAATGCAATTATGCAAAATGGAGTAAATTATAAGCAAATAGTTATAAATACCGGGTACACAGTAACCGGAACCAGGTAGCATACCGTTTACTAATTCTGATTATATTTGTAACTTCTAATTCTGTTACCCGGGTATGAAGCTGATCAATCCTTTGCTTATTTTGCGGATATTAAGCACTATTCTTTTTATAGAAACAATATCGTATCTTCTCTGTCTGCCAGTGGTTTATATTTATAAGGAATCTCCTTACCCTTTCCTTTTATCGGCAGGAATAACGATAGTCTTATCAGCAATATTATATTTCATCTCGAAAGACGCTGATTCGACCAAATTCAGTAACAGGGATGGATTCCTTGCTGTGACTTTTTCGTGGGTCGTTTTTTCATTATTGGGAGCTCTGCCTTATCTTATCAGCGGTACAATACCCACTTTTATCGATGCATTCTTTGAATCCACATCAGGATTTTCAACAACCGGTTCGTCTATCCTGAAGAATGTGGAAATATTACCCTTCTCAATACTATTCTGGAGAAGCCTCACTCACTGGATCGGAGGAATAGGGATCATAGTAATTCTGATAATAATCCTTCCTTCAATCAAGGCTACAGGTTACCAGCTATTCAGCCTTGAATCTTCACTGAGAGAAAAGATTCATCCAAAAACAAAAGCAATAGTTTTCAGGGTTCTTTTTATATATCTGGGACTTACTCTTGCAGAAATAATTCTTCTGAGCTTTGGTGATATGAACCTGTTTGATAGCATCTGTCACTCTTTTGGAACGGTAGCAACAGGCGGATTTTCAACAAAGAATAACAGTCTGATGTACTATTCTTCTTATAGCCAGTATATTGTAATGATGTTCATGTTCCTTGCAGGTACAAGCCAGGTTATTTATTATTATCTGATAAAGTTTAACTTCAAGAAAGTCAGACAGAATGAAGAATTATGGTTTTATATTTCGGTTGTGCTGATTGCGGGTGCAATTGCGACTATAATCCTTCATGTGAATTCAGCAAGAACATTTGAGGAATCTTTCAAGGATGGATTTTTTCAGATTATTTCAATAATAACCTGCACAGGCTTTACAACAACAGATTATCTCGTCTGGCCAGGAGCAGCAGTTCTGCTTATCTTCCTGTTAATGTTTTCCGGAGCAAGTACAGGTTCGACAGGAGGTGGAATAAGAATGGCAAGACATCTTATTGTTATTAAAAATATTAAAAATGTTTTTATCAAACTTAACCATCCCAAATCTATCGCTCTGATAAAATTGAATGGAAAAAGTGTTGCTGAAAATACCAACATCTCGATACTATCATTTGTTGTATTGTACCTTTTCCTTTTTGTGCTTGGCACTATTATTATTGTAATAACCGGTGTTGATCCGGTTACTGCTTCCAGTTCAACTGCGACTTGTATGGCAGGAATCGGACCAGGTCTCGGGGCAGTTGGCCCCGAAAGCAATTTTGCAAATATGCCTGATGTAAGTAAGGTTGTACTTAGTCTGCTTATGATTATCGGAAGGCTCGAGATTATTACCGTATTTACAATTTTTACACGGGCATTCTGGAAACTGTGAAAACGGCGTGAGGTGTGAGGTGTAAGGCGTAAGGCGTAAGGTTTGAGGTAGGCGTTCTACTTCATTAGAAGAAATTTTCTGACATAATCCAGACTTTCGGGTGTGCCTATGTCAATCCAATATCCTTCATCGTGTTTTAAGGTATATATATTGTGTTCTCTGGCGAGATTAAGATAGAGGTCGATCATCGAATAGAAACCTTCGTGCATAAAATTGAAGATCTCCGGTTCAACAATATGCATGCTTGAAAAAGCAATCTCTGAAAGCCCCTTTTCATCATCACCTGCGAGTATTTGCTCCCCCGTCGATATATTTCGCCATCCGCGCATCTGACCATTTTTGTCAATTAGTAAAAACCTGTTTCCAGGACGATGCCTAACAGCCAGTGTGGCCAGACCTTTCTTGTTAAGATGCAGTGCGTAAAGAGCGGAAAGATCAAGATCCGATATAATGTCAACATTGTAAAGAAGGAAAGGGGTTTTGTCAAAAAAATCACGGGCTTTGTACAGCCCTCCTCCATTCTCAAGAAGCTTATCCCGTTCATCAGATACTGATATTGTGAATCCCATTCTGTTAAGCCTTCTTACCTCATCTTCAACCATATCTGCGAAGTAATGCACATTTATAATTATATCATTGAAGCCATATGCAGAGCATTTCTCAACTGCCATCTGAAGTACTGATTTCCCGTTTATGTCAACAAGAGCTTTGGGAATACTCTCTGTTATTTTCCCCAACCGTTTTCCAAGACCTGCAGCAAATATCATTGCTTTCATTATGATATATCTTTTTGTAATTCAATATATATCTGAACCTCCGGTATTGATCTGACTGTTTTAAATAATTCAGGGAGAGACACCGGAAGTTGTTCTGAATCAACCAATTGAATTAAAAGCTGCACGGCAGGTACAATACTGCCTGTGAATGTTGGTTTCTTTTCATACAATCCTCTGAATCCGAAAGCTCCAAGTGCCTGCAAAAGTCTGATCATACTAAACCCGGCATAATATCCTCTGAATCCGGCAATACTCTCCCCGGATATTGCACAAAAATTTTTAATATGGTATTCAAGAAGTCTCTGACGTGTCTTTTCCGGAATATGAGCTTTTGCATCGTACAATAGAGATGCAACATCGTATTGCGGAGCTCCTTTTCTGCCACCCTGATAATCAATGAACCATGGTTCGCCTTTGACTATCATGATATTTGCAGATTGAAAATCCCTGTAGAGGAAAAAGTCTTGTCTGGTTTCAAGAAGAAAATCAGCAAGCGAATTAAAATCATGTTCAAGCCTCCGTTCATTAAATGAAACTGCCAGGAGCTTGAGAAACATATATTTAAAATAATTCATATCCCACATCATCGATTGCCTGTCAAAGCTTTTATGAGGATAACATAGTTCCAAATCCAGGCCATCTATCCCATTTATCTGGAACCTGATAAGTTTATCAAGAATTATGCGGTACATATCTTCAGCCTGTCCGTCAAATCCTCCGTTGTTTTGTTTTTGCTGAAGCCAGGTAAAAAGGTTATTATCACCGAGATCCTGCAGAAAATATATGAATTTGTCAGGCAGGTATCCGAATATTTCGGGCACCGGAAGTCCTTTTGAAATAAAATGCTTCGTAAAACCAATAAATGCTTCATTTTCCTCAATATTTGGATTATAAGCCCCGATTACATTATGGATCCCTGAAGCAATTCTAAAGTATTTTCTGTCAGAGCCGGATTTAGGTAACGCCGTAATTTTTATATCAGAATCCCCGAATAATTCTTTGTATCCATCCGATACAATATCTATTTCACTCATAATGTAGTTCTTTACTCCTTGCTTTACCCCCCATCCCCCCTAAAGGGGGGCTAATTTTACGTGTTCTAGTGTATCTTTTGTCTTTTGTCTTTTGTCTTTTGTCTTTTGTACCATCCTGCCGCTACTCTTAACCAAAGATCAAGCTTTATATAATACGGTAAAAATAATAATTAAAGATGATTTTCGCTGGTTCCCGCCGATCTCGCAGATATTCGGAGATTGAAAATACATGTCTGCGCTTATCTGCGCAATCAGCGGGAAAAATATTCCTATATAATAATCTAAAATATTACTTTTGAAACTATTCAATATTTCATCTGACTGATTCATTCGCTAAAAGTACTTACGGTTATGAATTTAATAAAATCAATAAAATATATTTCTCTGCTTGCGATTATGATTGTACCTGTTAATCAAATAATTGCGCAGCAGTCGGAGCCTCCTTTCCTGAAATATATGAATAATACCTGGGTTGATTCGGTAATGAAAACCCTTACAATTGATGAGCAGATAGCTCAATGCATCTGGATAGCAGGATATTCAAACAGAGGAGTTTCGCATGAAGTGGATGTTACTGATATGATCAGGAAGTATGGAATCGGTGGTATTGTTTTCTTCCAGGGAACCGCCTCAAAACAGGCAGAACTGACCAATTTTTACCAGACAATTTCGAAGGTACCACTCCTGATATCACTTGATGCTGAATGGGGAATCGGCATGAGGCTGGAAAATGTCGACAAATTCCCTTTTCAGATGACTCTTGGTGCAATTCAAAATGATTCACTCATTTATCAGTTCGGAAAAGCAGTTGCCTCACAGTTCAAAAGACTTGGTATGCAGGTAAACTTTGCACCTGTTTTGGACATAAACATTGATGCCCGGAATCCGGTAATAAACTATCGTTCATTCGGTGAAAACAAACAAAAGGTAACATCGAAAAGCATTATGTATATGAAGGGACTGCAGGACAATGGAGTCCTTGCTACCGGAAAACATTTTCCCGGGCACGGCGATACAAATGTTGATTCACACTTCGATTTGCCCCTGATAACCAACTCCAGGTTACGACTGGACAGTATAGAGTTATATCCTTTCCGGAAGCTAATCAGTGAAGGGATTGGAAGTATAATGGTTGCACATCTCAGTTTGCCTTCGCTCGACACTACAACGGGATTGCCATCAACACTTTCTCGTGTTATAGTCAACGACCTTCTGAAGAATGAGTTGGGATTCAAAGGATTAGTAGTAAGCGATGCAATGAATATGCAGGCTGTTACAAAGTTTTTTAAAACCGGAGAAGCTGATGCTAAAGCGCTCGAAGCCGGAAACGATGTTGCAGTATTTGTAACAGATGTGGAGGCAGCAATACGGGAAACGAAGAACTATATCTCATTGAAAAGGCTTTCATATGATAATATCGCTCTTAAGTGCAGGAAAGTACTGGCCCTAAAATACTGGTCGGGATTAAACAGACTACAACAAATAAATCAGGAGAACATTGATAAGGAGTTATCTTCAATAACATCCAAAGCATTAATACATGAACTTTATGCAAATGCATTAACCGTTCTGAACAACAAACAGAATCTTATTCCTGTAAGAAATCTGGAGTCTGTCAGGATTGCCACACTGGCAATTAACAGAAACAATATCTCCGCTTTTCAGAAAAGAATTTCCGATTATTATCCTGCCGATCATTTCTTTATTGATCCCTCTGATACTGCAGCGTGTAATAAGATTTTAAAAAAACTCGCATCATATAATCTGGTAATTGCCGGAGTTTATGGTCTTGATCAACGGCCAAATTTTGGATTTGGAGTAAAACCAGAGCTGAATCATTTTCTTGAAAAACTGATTACAAATAACAAAACCATAATAACCTGGTTTGGCAATCCTTACGGTATTGATAAAGCAGGAAGTCTGGAGGATGCAGATGGGCTGCTCCTTGCTTATCAGGATAATGAAATTACGGAAGATCTTTCAGCTCAGCTTATCTTCGGAGGAATCGGGGCACTGGGTACTCTTCCGGTTTCAATAAACAAAAAATGGCTTTCTGATTATGGAATTACGACTCCCGGAAATATCAGGATTCAATACGGGATCCCGGAAAGTGTCGGGATGTCGTCAGAATTGCTCAACAGTAAAATTGACTCTATTGTGAGTTCCGGACTAACGGCCAGGGCATTCCCCGGATGTGTGGTTATGGTTGCCAGAAAGGGAGTTGTTGTTTTCCGGAAAACGTATGGTTTTCAGACCTATGATAATCGTGTTGCAGTAAAGGACGATGATCTGTACGATCTGGCATCGGTTACTAAAGTATCTTCAACACTTGCTGGCCTGATGCTTCTGAATACCGAAGGAAAGTTCTCGCCTGATGAAACTTTAGGACATTACCTTCCCGATTTCAGAAGGACCAATAAGGGGAATATTTTTTTAAGAGATTTGTTGACTCACCAGGCCGGATTAACCCCCTATATACCTTTCTGGAAGGAGACTCTTAGAAAAAACGGGAAGTTCAGACGCAATACATTTGACTATAAATACAGTGAAAAATATCCTCTTGAGGTTGCTCATAACCTTTATATCTATAAGAATTACAAAAAGAAGATATTTAAGGAGATAAAAAGGAGTCCCCTTGGTGAAAAGAAATACTTGTATTCAGATCTTGCATTTATAATTGCTCCTGAAATAATAGAAAAAATAACGGGACAAAAATGGTATAATTTCGTCACAGACAGTATTTATAAGAAAATCGGAGCTTACGATATTGGATTTAATCCATATCTGAAATATCCCTTAATCAGAATAGTTCCGACAGAATATGATTCGCTCTTCAGAAAACAGCAATTATGGGGTACGGTTCACGATGAGGGGGCCGCTATGCTGGGTGGAATATCGGGTCATGCAGGGCTGTTTTCAACTGCAAATGACCTCGTAAAACTAATGGAACTCTACCGTAGAATGGGCGAGTATGGCGGCCAGCAACTGATCGGCAGAGATATAGTGGAAAAATATACAAGAGTTCAGTTTCCTGAGAATAATAACCGCAGGGGTATGGGATTTGATAAGCCGCTCCTGAATAATTCGCAGCTTTCTCAAAAAGAAGCCTATCCGACCAGAGGTGCCTCACCGTCAAGTTTTGGACATTCTGGTTACACCGGACCATTTGTATGGGTCGATCCTGAATATGACATAACCTATGTCTTCTTGTGCAACAGGGTCTACCCGACAAGAAAGAACAATCTTATAATTGATATGGATACGAGGTCTGAAATACTTCAGGCTATATACGATTCGATAAAGAAATAGGATTGTATTCTTCTGTGGCAGAGAGAGTTAAGTTTATTTTGACTTTACGAGCGTTTTATGGTTAAAGCTTATTCAGAGCTATCTGTCTGTTATCCTCAGTTTGAATCTTTTCAAAAAAATCAATAAATGATTCAAAGTTAGTTTTTGGGAATATCCCTTTAAATAACTTAAATGACCTTATATAAGTTAGTTTATTGTCATTTAGGATATACCCGCTTTTATATTCGCCGAAAGGAGATACCAAATGGAATTCAACAGGTTCAGCTTCTGACTTAAATCGACCTTGCAGGAAATATGTTATGCTGTCATATTCGCTAAATGGTCTCCTGATAACAATCGGGGAATTTCTCTGAATTGTTCTGACAGGCATTTCTTCAATCCTAGAAAAAAGATTTGGTCTGAAAATAATTTTGGAGCCGGAAACTATAGCACAATCCCTAATATTAATATTCAGGTCTTCAATAATTGAAGGTACTATGTTTTTAATCTCTTTATAATTGAAACTTAATAACTCTGTATTTGCGGCTCCTATCTTTTCATTAATGAACTTTTTTTTATCTGCATTATCCATCCTCATTACACCGAAGATCCGATCATATTTAAGTCCTTTGTATACAGTTTTAATTGATGATTGAGCTGTTCCGTCGCTTGAGACCTTAACATCAGCAGATCTGACCTGGCTGTTATCAGCGATTGAATATACCCTGGTATTTACAATTTCGCCTCCCGACTCTTTGATTATTAATGCCTTCCTATTATCTGTGAAAGTTCCTAAAAATCCGAATGGTATTTGCTGATCTGTACATTCAAGCCAGATTGTATCTTTATCACTTGGAACACAAACGATTGCATGATTAAAATGATTCGACGGAAAATCCTTTATAAGTGGTGGAGCATACTCCCCTGCTCCGATAAGTGTATAATAAGATTTTATTCCAATTATATCAAGTAGTGACTTCATGTAATTAGCCAGAGCTTTGCAGTCGCCATAGGAATATTTATCAACTGATTCAGCATCAATAGGTTGCCATCCACCCATGCCTTGTTGTATACTTACATACCTCACCTTGTTTTGCAGAAATTGATATAATATTCTGATTTTTGCAGAATCTGTGGCAGCTCCTTTTACAAGGGATTTAATTTTGTCCTGAGTTTCGCTGTTAAGAATATTCTTCTCTTCTCCAAGCTTTTTAATCCACACTCCAAAATTAGTCCATGTCTCACTATTTCCACTATATCCCCCAATTTCAAAATCGTCAGGAGCAAGTAATACCTCCGGTGTAAATTCTGAGAGTAACTGACAATATGGTTCTTTTCTAATTGCTGGTAATTCAGTTGCACTCCAGATATAATTAACTTTATTTGCTCCATTGATTTTACCCGATTCCTTAAGATTTCTCTCCAGATATCTGAATTTAAATCCAATAGGAGTAATCACTGTAAAGTCAGATTTCTCAGTTGCAACATTATAATCCTCATATAAAATCCAGTCAGGATAGCTAAGAAGTCCGTTAAAACTTATTTCAAATGAGTATTCAATCGTAAATGGGACAGTTGCATATTCGGGGTCATAAAGTTTAATTCTATAATCATTATATAAAGAAAAACCATCAAACGCTGCAACATCCTGAACGACTGAATTCAGTCCGGTTCTAATGAGTTTTCCATATTGATCATAAAGTGTTGTTTTTATCTTCTTTACAGAAGAAAATTTATTATAGCCTTCTTTCAAAATGGACATATCAATTCCATTTTTATTAAGTATTGTGATAGCATAATGTACCTTAGCAACAGCACTGTTAATAGATGAAATCTCAAATATCATCTCTTTTTCCCTGACTACAGCCTTTGCATCCTTCAATAAAGTATTAGGGATATCTGCTACCCGGTATTTAATATCAGAAGCGAATGTGATTCTTCCCAAAAAAAATAGAGTTACCAATAGGCCAATTCTTAAAATCATTTATTGTTCTCCTTTATCTTTTTTCTTAATATAATGGGTTCGGATTGTTTCTTTAATACCTGATTATAAAACTCCTTCAATGATCCGTACTCGTCGGGTAAAAAGAGAATTTTATTTATACTGAACTTTGTTGTGAGTCGGATAATGTTATTCTCGCTTTCTACCTGATACAGGAATGATGCTGCATTATCTGCCAGTCTTAAAGTTACTGGTTGTGGCAACGACCAGGCCGTATACACCATCAGGAACAGAAAGATTCAGAATCAGAGTTTTTTCGATAGGTATTCCAAAATCAATCGGATATTTTCTGGCATTTGATTTAAATGGATTTTCTTTCAGTTCTTCAAAGAAAGATGGAGTTATATATAAATTATTATCAGTAGAGTTAAACTGATTTTTAATTTCTACTTCCAGATTTTCTGAAACCGGTTTATAGATGCTATCAAGATTCTCAATTTTTGCTTCTTTGATTGTAAGCCCGGGCATCTCTCTCATATAAGCCTCAATATACTCATCCTGACTATTAAATTTCGAATATTTTTTTCTGAAATCAAATGCTGAATAATCATTTCTGATATAAGTTATCTTACCTTTAAGCTTAAGATCCTCATCAAATTTTAACTCCCCGATAGCCGGATCCTTATTCTTTTTATTGTTAGTCACATCCAACCACATGCCCTTGGTCTTATCTACCAGTCTGGCCTGAACATTAAGACATCTTAGAGGCAAAAGATAAAAGGGCATGTACCGTTCCGTTGCATCAAGCAAAAACTGCTTATCACCAATCTTTGCACAAACTATAAAATAGTTAAGCTGTCTAATGCTTGGATTATACTGAGATATTGTTCCGTTTTCTCTGGTACTCAAAGCAACAGGAGCTACTTCGAAATCGAGTTTTTTTAACAGCTTATAAAGAATCATGTTGACTTCGGCTGAATTACCAACCTTCATCTTATATACACTTGCCAGATTACCATCAGATGATGTGAGATGCATAATATCATTCCAGACTATTTCCTTCCTCACTGTATCGTATGCAGCCTTTAGAAGATCCTCCTTTTTCTTATAAGTTTCAGATAATTTACGCGAAAGATTATTAAGAAAAAGAGTACTTACAACCGGCATACCAAAATATGGATTATCAATCAAGAGCTCATCTACTTTTTCCCAGGTATAATTTAACATAGCCAGGTCAAGTTTTATCTTTGTTATGAAGTTTTCTATTGAACTCATGTAAGGTTCTGTTTTAAAAGCAGACATATCCCTTGCAATCCATCTTGTTGGCGTAGAATATGTAAGTTTCTCATACCCGAAAAAATTGGTTCGAAAAGTAAGTCCTGGCCTCTCTTGTATATCAAGTTCGCTGTAAACGACAGGTATTTCTTCCTGAAACCGCCATTCCGTTGGAAAACCATGAAATGAAAATTCAAGATCAATAACTGATCCTACTTTCACATTTGGCATAGCAGGACGTAAAATATAATAATCATTTATAAGACGTGTACTGTATATTGCATCGTTATGAAGCTTCTCCTGAACAATTTTCCCATCTTCAAGATTTGTTGTGACACCTCTTAATGAAGATTTAAAATCTGACTGAAAACTCTTGTTTGCCCAATTGTATCCTTCTTTTTTAAGAATTTTAATCCTGACAGTCCTGGTAAAATTAAGGTTCGATGCCCGGAAAAATCCATAATCGTATAGAATTACTGCCGGTGCAGTTGTATCTATATAAGTTGAAGTCATCTGAAGTTCATCCAGGCTTACATCGCCAAATTTGAGAGGTGCCTTTTGGGAATAACCTGAATTACTCAGAAGTAAAACAGGAAAAACGAATAAAAATAACTTGCTCATTAACCAATTTATTATTTATTGTCAGAAAAACATAATAATATCATTGCAACTTAATGTGCTTTGAAACTGTAACCGATCAGAAAGTGTTTACAATTTTAGACCTTTTATCAGAGGTTGATTCAAATATAATAATTTTATACAGACGATGTATAAAAATTAATCCATTTTGCTTCTCCTCAAGGGTAAGGTACTTATTCAAGAAAGATGAAATGGTGAGTTTATGTATACTTAAAATAATTTAATGGTATAGGTAAAAGAAGTGTTGTCTGCAAACACCTGAAATTTTTCAAGTGGTTTTGGTCCACAACTGTTAGAGCCAACACCTAAGGTTTTGGTCGAAACGCAGAGCACGGTTTCGGTACTGGCAGGCAGATCAATTTTATACTCTACAGGATACATTTGCTCATCGGTATGAGGCAAAGCTGATACCTGCATCAGTTTTTCGTCAGATTGCACAAATAATACAGGCATATCTTTACCACTAAGTTTTGCCCATCTTACTTCCTCGTGATTTCCCCGTTCCATGGGCTTTTCGTATTCATACTGTTCATTTACACCCAATTCATAGATACCTATGTCTTCAGCACTTTTGCGATCGGAATAATTCTCATATGGTCCCCGGCCAAAAAAGGTCATACGGTCAAGTCTCTTATCGATCAGCATACGCACACCGATACGAGCAAGATTTATTCTGATGCCGACAAATTGAACCTGATTATCAACTTCAATTGAACCATCACCTTTTACCAGGTAGCTTGCCTTATGATAAACTCCAAAACCCTCTTTCCCATCTGCTTTAGTTGTCGAAACAATTTTCACCGAGAAGTTATTTACCACTTCAACTTTAAAATCGATCAAAGTGTACATGAGTCTGTTTACACCAAACTTTTCCCATTGATTGTAAGCCCAATTATCGTCGTTCCTGTGAGAAGCACGCCACAGGTGCAGTTTTGGTGAACCATCGGGGGTTAAAATATTAATTCCGTTTTGAACCAGCTGGTTTAAAAAGCCGGTATTTTTATCAAATCCAACGGAAAAGTTTTTTCCCGATATTGTTACTGATTGTTCATTCTGAACCATTTTCACTGGTTCTGTAACAACTGGTTCCACAACCGAAAGAGTATTTACGGGAAGTCTGAATTGCGAGGCTGCAATTTCAAAACCTTTATCTGCCCAAAGTGATTTTTCTTTTTGTGTATATGAAACACGAAGAAAATACTCAGCTCCTGCAACAGGATGTTGGATCTTAAACGGGATATATGCTCTGCCAATGCTACGAGCCTTTATCGGGCGAAGATTTATTGTTCCTTTGTCAATTTCTTTTCCATTCTCGGTCAGGCTCCATGATGCATCGAAATTGTTCAGGGAAATGAATTGATATTTATTTCTGATCGTGATCATTCCTGACACTGGATCACTTAATTCTGTATCAATCCATTGAAATGCCCTTTTCATTTCGGGATAATGTGGTTTAATTGTTTTTCTATCCCAGGCCACAACTCCTTTATGTATAAAATAATGGTCGTTCGGAAACTCTCCAAAACCTCCACCATAAGCTAATATCGGATGGTTTGGATCGCGCTTGTTCCACAGCCCCTGATCCTGGTATTCCCAAATCGCACCACCTAAAAATTCGGGATTGTCGTCAAAAGCCTTTGAATATTCGTCGAGCGAACCCATGGAATTGAACATGGCATGTACAAACTCGCAGATATAAAGCGGCTTGGTTAATCCCCAGTTTTTTAACATATCCACATCCTCTGCAACTGTCCCATACATCCGGCCATCCACATCGGCAGGGTTTCTTTTACCTGAGCCAAATCGTTCGTAATGAACAAAGCGAGTCGGGTCAATTGATTTGACAGTGTTTAAAGCAGCCACAAAATTTGAACCAACGCCTCCACATTCGTTTCCGAGCGACCAGATGATGACAGACGGATGATTTTTAAAATTCTCCACGTTTGCCACATTCCTGTCAATTATTGCAGCCTTCATAGTAGGTTCTTCATCGAAACGTCCGTCATATCCATGAGATTCACAATTCGCTTCAGCAACCAACCAAATGCCCCATTCGTCGCATAATTCGTACCAACGCGGGTCATCGGAATAATGGCTGGTACGAACATGATTACAATTTCCTTGTTTTATTACCTCCAGATCTCTTACCATTTGCTCTTCGGTTATAGCATGACCAACATCCGACCAGTGTTCGTGACGGTTAACACCTTTTAGTTTGATCGGCACACCGTTTACAGTAAAAATACGACCATTGATCTCTAGTTTGCGGAAGCCCACTTTAGATGAAATGATTTCGCCTTCAGAAGTAGTTAAAACAACTGTATATAGATTCGGTGTTTCAGCAGTCCATTTCTGAGGATTAGTCACCTGAAATTTCACATCCAGTACCTCTTCCTGTTTTGCTTTGAGTGCAGAACCTGCAGAGCTTCCTTTGGCAATCTCCTTACCTTCCCTGTCATAAAGGGTTGCAATGAATGTTTGGGCTTTTGCTTTATTCTCTCCAAAGTTTTTAATTTTAGCTGATACCTCCAGAGTTGCATCTTTATAATCCTTGTCAAGGTTAGTTTTTACAAAGAAGTCACGAATGTGCACCTGCGGAGCGCTCCAAAGCGTTACATTACGGAAAATTCCGTGTAAACGCCACATATCCTGATCTTCTAACCAGGTGCCGGAACTATATTGATACACCTCAACAGCTATAGTGTTTTTGCCAGGTTTTAAGTATTTCGTGAGATCGAAATCGGCAGCATTGCGACTGTTTACACTGAAACCTACTTTTTCTCCATTTATCCACAAGAAGAAAGCACAGTCAACACCATCGAATGTGATGAAATTGCGCCGTCCTTCCCATTCTGATGGAAGGTTGAACTCTCTGAGATAACTTCCTACCGGATTACGTTCGGTGAATGATGTGTACTTCTTATCCGGCTCGCTCATAACATGCGGAAAATCTTTTCTTATTGTATAACCAAGATTACGGTAAAACGGTGTGCCATATCCTTGTACCTCCCAGTTGGAAGGCACCGGAATTTCTTTCCAGGCAGACACATCAAAACCGGGTTTATAAAAATCAACCGGACGCTGTTCGGGAGTTGGCACCCAGTTAAACTTCCATAAACCATTTAAGCTTCGGCAAAGCGAAGACAAATGCCGGTTGGCAACTAAAGCTTCCTTAAGATTGGCATAAGGCATTAATGTTGCATGATATGGCTCTTTGTTTATTCCCAGCAGCTCCGGATTTTCTATTTCCTGTGGAACAGGAACACTATCTGTAACATTTGAACAAAATCCTTTGGTGATAAACAGGGATAAAAAAAACAGGGTTAAAAATATATATTTCGTCATGTGTGAAAAATTGATAAGTTAAGCGAATATATACCTGATGAAGGGAATAACAAGCAAGTTTTAATTAATTTTCCTGATGATTTACAATTACATGGTCGAATTTCGATTGGTTTAGTACATGGCTGCTGTGTGAAATCATCGTCCTGTTCCATAAATCCCGTACAGTACGCACCAAAAGAAAAACCAGACTGTAAAATCAATCTGGTTTTGTCATTGGTGCCCAGAACAAGACTCGAACTTGCACACCCTTGCGAGCACCAGCCCCTCAAGCTGGCGTGTCTACCAATTTCACCATCTGGGCGAAGAAAGGCTAAAAGGCACAAAGGCGCAATGGCACAATGGCTTATAGACCTAACATTTACAATTGAACATGAAAAGAACTTAATCGAATCCAGCCGTTGAGCCGTTGAGCCCTTACGCCATTGGACCGTTTTTTGTGCCCAGAACAGGACTCGAACCTGCACATCATTACTGACACTAGTCCCTGAAACTAGCGCGTCTACCAATTTCGCCATCTGGGCGAAGAAAGGCTTAAAGGCACAAAGGCACAAGGGCACAATGGCATAAAAACCCTAAATTATATAACAAAAATAAAAAGAACTTTTTAATTCCTGCCGTTGAGCCGTTGAGCCTTTAAGCCGTTGAGCCTTTCAGCGGGTGCAAAAATATAAATAAAAATGAAATATATGAAAAAAGATTAAAAAAGGTTTTAATTCTATTGTTGCTGGGTGCTGGGTGCTGGGTGCTGGGTGCTGGGTGCTGGGAGCTGGGTGCTGGGTGCTGGGTGCTGGGAGCTGGGTGCTGGTTACTGGTTCTATATCTTTAAACCTGCAACGAGCAACAAGCAACAAGCAACAATTTCACCTAATGGTATTAAGCAGACTGATATGATTTGTTTCTTCAAAATACCTGAAATAGTAATAAAGTTTGTAGTTAATATCCAAACCATAATCAGTTGTTAAATTATAGTCTATGTAAGTATCATATAAGCCTTTATTCCCCGAACTCATATAGCGCATGTTCCATTCGGTGACATACAAACGGTTTTTTTGGGAATAATACTCATTCGAGTAAAAATCCTTTGACGGTTTTGTTAACAACCACGTTTCAAAACCGGGATCCAAAATTATGAGCCTGTATTCCAGACTGTCTACAGAAGTTGTATCTGCTTTTATTCTCTCCCTCCTGCCTTTTTTCTGACTGAATCCATCAGTATGAATTACAGTCAGAATGACCAATATGATAAAAACAGTTTTCTTCATTTTGCATAGTTTTAATTGAAACTGTTAAATTATTTATATGTTAACAAAAAATATACCAATTAAATATTCTATATTAATTAAAAGTATATTTTTGCACTCGAATCATATGTTCATGAACAAACTGATAAGAAGGCTTTTTTGGTATATTAATCATCTGAATAACAGGTCTTCAATATCTTTATCCGGAAATTTTGTAATTTAAAAGATATACAGACCTGCAAAAAGATGCAGGTTTTTTTTTAATAATTTACTATTATGAAAATAATGAAATTTGGGGGAACATCAGTCGGAAGCCCCGACAGGATGAAAGCGTTGATACCTTTAATAAATGACGATGAGAGAAAGATCGTTGTTTTATCGGCCATGTCGGGAACAACAAACAGCCTGGTAGAAATAACCGATCTGTTATATGCCGGAAATATAAATGAAGCATCGGAAAAGAATAACACTCTCAGGTCAAAATATCATCAGGTGGTTGATGAACTTTATTCCACCGCGGATATTAAAAAAACAGGACACGATCTTATCGATTCACATTTTGAATATATAAGGAATTATACACTAAGGGTATTTACCAAACTCCAGGAAAAAGCAATACTCGCACAGGGAGAGCTTATTTCAACCTCGCTGTTCCATCTTCTTTTGCAGGAAATGAGTATAAAGTCGGTTCTTCTGCCTGCCTTGAGCTTTATGAGAATTGACAAAGACGGAGAACCTGATGCTTTTTACATTAAAGAAAATATCAGCCGGGAACTTAAGAAACATAAATCTGATAAATTAATAATTACACAAGGGTTTATATGCCGTAATGCATATGGAGAGATCGATAATCTTAAACGCGGAGGAAGTGATTTTACGGCATCGATAATAGGGGCAGCTGTAAAAGCTTCTGAGATTCAGATCTGGACCGATATAAACGGATTTCATAACAACGATCCCCGATTTGTCGAGAACACCAGGGTGATACGTGAACTATCTTTCGATGAAGCAGCCGAACTGGCCTATTTCGGAGCAAAAATACTTCATCCATCAAGTGTTAATCCAGCACGTGAAAAGAATATCCCTGTAAGGCTCAAGAACACGATGGAACCAGATGATATCGGTACTCTGATCACATCTGATTCAAAGCTTCAGGATTATAAAGCTGTAGCAGCAAAGGACGGAATATCGGTATTAAGGATAAGGTCCGACAGGATGTTAATGGCTTATGGATTCCTTCGTAAAGTATTCGAGATATTCGAAGCATACCGTACACCAATCGATATGATAACCACATCGGAGGTTGCAGTATCAATAACAATCGACAATCCCGAGTTCATCAAACAGATTGCAAAAGATTTGAATGAACTTGGAACAGTTGAAGTTGAAGAAAATCAGACAATTGTATGTGTAGTTGGGGACTTTAGGACTGAAAGGACAGGTTCGGCTCCTGAAATATTTGAAGCATTGAACACCATTCCTCTTAAAATGATATCGTACGGTGGAAGCCCGAATAGTCTGTCTCTGCTTATCGATACATCCAACAAAATTGAAGCCTTAAGATTACTCAGTAAACATCTTTTTAACTGAACAAATGATTAACAATAAAACTCTGGAAAAATTCAAAAAGATTGAAACTCCCTTTTATTTCTACGATCTTGACGTTTTAAGATCTACCCTGGAAAGCATAAAAAAAGAGGCCGGCAATTGGGGTTATAAAGTACATTATGCAATAAAGGCAAACTCCAATCAGAGGATACTTAAAATCATTTCATCTTATGGCTTTGGAGCCGACTGCGTCAGTTACAATGAAATAGCTGCAGCTATTTCTGCAGGATTCATTCCTTCAGAAATTGTATTTGCTGGTGTGGGCAAAACTGATAAGGATATTGAAGCTGCTCTCAAAGCCAATATTTTTTGTTTCAACTGTGAATCAATTCCTGAAATAGAGGTTATTAATGAGCTGGCAGCAAAACATGACAGAACTGCGCATATAGCATTGAGAATCAATCCGTATATCGATGCTCATACTCACAAGTATATTACAACTGGTATAGAAGAGAGCAAATTCGGAATAAATACCCTGGAGATAGAGGATGTTATCAAAAATCTGACTGATTTTAAACATATAAGGTTGATCGGCATGCATTTTCATATTGGTTCTCAGATAACACGGATGTCGGTTTTTAAAAGTTTATGCGCCCGTATAAATGAGTTGCAGGAATGGTTTTCCTCCCATAATATTATTTTAGAGAGTATTAATGTTGGTGGAGGCCTGGGAATCGATTATGAAAATCCTGAAAAATATCCAAATTTCCCGGAATATTTTTCATTGCTGCATGAATTCATTGATCTCTTTCCCGGTCAGGTACTCCACGTTGAACCCGGACGTTCAATCATCGGTCAGTGCGGAAGCCTGATATCAAAAGTACTGTTTATTAAAAATGGCAGTAACACTCAGTTTGCAATTATTGATGCCGGAATGACCGATCTGATACGACCGGCTCTTTATCATGCTCATCATAAGATAGAAAATCTTACGTCAAGCGGAAATATATATCGCTACGATGTTGTCGGACCGGTCTGTGAGTCAGCTGATACTTTTGCAAAGTTCCTCGAGTTGCCAGAAACCCGCAGAGGTGATATAATTGCAATAAGATCAGCCGGGGCCTACGGAGAAGCCATGGCAATGAGGTATAATCTAAGAGATTTGCCCAAATCAGTGTTTTCTGATGATTTATGATTTTCCGGCTTGCGGCTTCCGGCTTCGCGGCTTGCGGCTTGCGGCTTAATATTTCCCCCCAACCCCTAAAGGGGAGTTGCGGGGTAAAATCAAGGGCTCTGGTGTCATAATCTATTCTTTTGGTGTGCTCTGCCGGATCTTACTGTGATTCACTCCATAGAAGAAATATATAGCAAATCCGATTGCCATCCAGATAATAAGTCGTAACCATGTATCGAGAGGCAGGGATGCCATCTGAATAAAGCATATCGAAGCACCCAGGATGGGAACGAATGGGACCCATGGTGTTTTAAAAGGGCGTTCGATATCAGGTTTCGATTTTCTCAGGACAATTACACTCAGGCATACAATTATAAAAGCAAGAAGAGTACCGATCGATACAAGCTCTCCAAGTATGCTAATTGGCAGAATACCAGCAATGATCATCGCAACAGTTCCTGTCACTATTGTACTGATGTATGGTGTTTTGAATCTGGGATGAACTTTTGAGAAAACGGGAGGCAAAAGACCGTCTTTTGACATGGAGTAAAAGATTCTTGGTTGTCCCATCAGCATGACAAGAATAACAGAACTCAATCCGGCAATCGCTGCAATCTTTACAATAGGTCTCAACCAGAACATACTCTTTCCCATTGCATCAACTCCGACTGCCACAGGATCAGCAACATTCAAAGTGGTATAGCTTACAATACCCGTAAGTACTATTGCAACAAGAATATACAGGACTGTAGAGATTCCAAGGGAACCAAGTATACCTTTTGGCATATCCCGCTGTGGATTTTTAGCTTCCTGTGCAGCAGTCGAAACAGCATCAAAACCAATATATGCAAAGAAGATCACACCCGCACCCCTCAATACTCCGCTTATTCCAAATTTCCCAAACTCGTGGCTATATGCTTTTAACCAGCCCCAGAGTGATCCGTATTGCGAGATCGGAGCGGCTTCAACTTTATTGGCAGGGATGAAAGGATGCCAGTTTACCGCTTTGACAAACATGAAACCGATGGCAATAAACAGGATAATAACCGATACTTTGGTTATTACCATCACGTTATTAAAGTTGGCCGATTCACGGATACCTATTACCAGCAGGGTTGTTAACAATGCTACAATAAACATTGCAGGCAAATTCAAGATGCAGGTTACATGAGCCAGTGAATCAACCTGAACTCCTGAAGCGGTAAGGGTCTGGGCAAACGCCGCTGTCAGAGGTTTCCATCCTGAATCGGGGACATTAATAAGTACAGATCCCACTGCCCCTGTAAACTGAGGTGGTATAAATATATGCAGGTCTTTCAAAAAACTTACTACATAACCCGACCATCCAACCGCTACTGTCGAAGCAGCAAAAAGGTATTCAAGTATGAGGTCCCATCCGATAATCCATGCCAGAAATTCACCAAGGGTTGCATACGAATAGGTGTAAGCGCTCCCTGCTATAGGAATCATCGATGCAAATTCAGCATAACATAACCCTGCCAGGCCGCATGCAAATCCTGAAACAATAAATGATAAAACAATTGCCGGTCCGGCGTATTGTGCTGCAGCCTGACCTGTAAGAACAAATATTCCCGCTCCGATTATGGCTCCAATTCCCAAAGTGGTTAGATTCGTTGCTGTAAGAGATCTTTTCAGACCACCAGATTCTTTAGATTCACTGAATAACTGAGGAAGTGGTTTTGTTAAAAACAGCCTGCTTTTTGACATATTGTTCGTTTGAAGTTATGGTATAGATGTATTATAAATACAAACGTAACTTTTTTTTTAAAACAAACTATAAAAAATTTAAATGCAGATAAATGCTCTTTTAATTGAGCAGGGTCACACCATGGCATGACCCTACTTAATATGTGATTATGTTTGCAGGACCATGTCATGGCGCAGCCCTGCGCTGAATTGTACTATTTCTTTACACTGCGCTTATATAAATCCTGCCAGTTCTCAGTTCCTGAATAAGATACAGGCTGTGGCTTATCCGCAGCTTTCCTTTCCAGTTTTTTGATTACATATTCCCTGGCTCCGGAGGTTGCTCCTTTAGTATGATTGACAACATCAACATATGCAATGAACCTGGTAATTCTGTGTGCCAGGATCTCAGGTGTCCTGATAAAACCTACATCTTCACTGGCAAGAGCATAATTATCGTGTGTGGTTTCCTATACATCTACATAGTATACAAACGGATCGAGATCGGAAAATACTGCAGTTCCATTTGAATCGGTAAATCCTTCTACAACCTGTTTGTCTGATTATTCCAGTCGGGAAGAGTTGGATAGAGTATTATGCTTGCATCGGGAATTAAATTACCGTTTCCATCTGTAGTCCATTCCCTGAACTTCAATTTCAAGAAGGGTGGGTATTACTACAGTCAATGTGAGACTGCTCATATCAGTATGTCCGCTTCTGGCAAGTTACAGTCAATGTTACTTCAAAAGTACCGGTCGCACTATATGTGTGTACCGGATTACTTTCATTTGATGTAAAACCATCTCCAAAATCCCATTCAAACTTGTCACCGTTGTGAGAATTGTTGTTAACGTAAGCGGTTGACCAACAACCGGTTCGTTTGTATCAATGGAGAATGAGGCTACCGGTGACTTTTCACATGAGAACAAAATTAACGGAAGTGCCAGAAAGATGTAGATTATTCTTTTCATTTTTTAAATTTTATTATTACTTAAGATTAGTTTTTCAAAATACGTGCCAATTTTCTAAAAAGACAATTTTTTAAGCGATAAAGATGCATCTTTTATGGAAAATCAGGTTGAGGTTAAGGTTGAGGTTGAGGTGAAGGGCTCTTAACCTTAACCTAAGCCTTAACCTTTTTACAGGTACTGATTTTTTACAAAATTATAATTATCTTTGCACTCCAATTAAAAGAGGTGTTCAGAATGATAAAGATAACTTTTCCCGACGGATCTTCAAGAGAGTATAAACAGGGTATCAGCAGTCTTGAGGTCGCAGAACAGATCAGTCCCGCGCTTGCTAAAGAAGTATATGCAGCCACTGTAAATGGGGAGATATGGGATCTGACACGACCTATCAACAGCGATTCATCATTAAAGCTCCATAAGTGGGAAGATGCTGAAGCAAAACATGCTTTCTGGCACTCTTCTGCTCACCTTATGGCGGAGGCCTTGGAAGCTCTTTATCCGGGTATGAAATTTGGAATTGGTCCGGCTATTGAGAACGGTTTCTATTATGATGTTGATCCGGGTGATGACAGGATAATAACCGAAGCTGATCTCATACAATTGAGAATAGAATGAAGGAGCTTGCCGCCAAAAATCTGACATACAGCAGACGGGATATCAGCAAAAAAGAGGCTCTTGATTTTTTTGCGAAAAAAGGGAGATGAGTACAAGACCGAGCTTATAAGCGAACTGGAAGACGGAACAATTACTTTATATACTCAGGGCGAATTTTACTGATCTTTGCAGGGGACCGCATCTGCCGTCTACTGAACCACTAAAGGCCATCAAGCTCTTAAGTGTTGCCGGCGCTTACTGGAGAGGAAATGAAAACCGTAAGATGCTCACAAGGATCTATGGTATTACATATCCAAAACAGAAGCTTCTCGACGAGTATCTTGTTTTTCTTGAAGAAGCAAAAAGAAGGGATCACCGAAGAATCGGAAAGGAACTTGAGTTATTCACCTTTTCCCAAAAAGTAGGAATGGGACTACCATTATGGATGCCTAAAGGTTCCGATCTAAGACAGAATCTAATCACTTTTCTTACAAGAGAATTAAGGAAAAGAGACTATAAAATTGTCACAACTCCTCATATTGGAAACGTTAATCTCTATAAGACCTCAGGTCATTTTGAGAAATACGGTGCTGACTCATTTCAACCTATTTCAACTCCTCAGGAAGGCGAACAGTTTATGTTAAAACCAATGAATTGTCCTCATCACTGTGAAATCTATAATGCTACTCCTCATTCCTACAAAGATCTGCCATATAAAATGGCTGAATTCGGAACAGTTTACAGCTATGAACAGAGCGGAGAATTACACGGACTTGACAAGGGTCAGAAGTTTCACTCAGGATGATGCCCACCACTTTTGCAGGCAAGACCAGTTAAGAGAGGAGTTTAAAAGCATTATTGACCTGATATTGTATATATATAAGATCGTCGGTTTCAGTGAATATACTGCTCAGGTCTCTTTGCGTGATCCTGATAATAAGCAAAAATATATTGGTTCAGATGAGAACTGGGAAAGAGCTGAGCGCGATATTATTGAAGCTGCAGCTGAAAAGAATCTTGAAACTACTGTTGTTACCGGAGAAGCAGCGTTCTATGGTCCAAAACTCGATTTCATGGTAAAGGATGCTATCGGAAGAAAATGGCAACTTGGTACCATCCAGGTTGATTATAATCTGCCTGACAGATTTGAACTGACTTATAACGGAAGTGATAATCAGAAACACCGACCGGTAATGATTCACCGGACTATCTTTGGATCGATGGAAAGATTTGTTGCAGTATTAATTGAAAATACGGCAGGAAAATTCCCGCTCTGGCTGGCGCCTGAAAAGGCTGTCGTTTTGCCTATAAGTGAAAAATTCAATGAATATGGCAGGAAAAGTTTTGGAAATTCTAAATAATTCCGATATTTGCACACTAATTGACGATAGAAGCGAAAAGATAGGTAAGAAGATCAGGGATAATGAATTAAAGAGAATTCCTTACCTTCTGATAATCGGTGAAAAAGAGGTTGAAAACGGAACAATCGCTGTCAGGAAGCAGGGTGAAGGTGATAAAGGAAGTATGAAAATTGAAGAATTTATTAATTTTATAAATTCGGAAATTAAAAAAGAAATTGCAGTTTGACGCATTATAAGTAATTTTAGTATTAACGAAAATAAGGAGGAAAGAGCTATAGCTTTACCAATCAGGCGAAGCCCGGCAAGGGTTACCCAGCCGGCTCACAAAATCAACCACAGGATCACTGCTAAAGTGGTCAGAGTAGTCGGTGAAGAAATAGAAGCAGATGTAATGAGTATTCAGGATGCTCTTCGGCTGGCAGATACTCTGGAACTTGACCTGGTTGAAATTTCTCCAAATGCCGATCCACCTGTTTGCAGGATTGTTGATTATCAGAAATTTCTTTATCAGCAAAAGAAAAAGCAGAAAGAGATTAAGGCTAAAGCATCAAAGGTGGTCGTTAAGGAGATCAGATTTGGACCAAATACCGATGACCACGATTACAATTTTAAGCTTAAGCATGCAATGAGATTCCTCGAGGAAGGTGCAAAAGTAAGAGCTTATGTGTTCTTTAAAGGAAGATCAATATCTATTCAAGGAACAGGGTGAAGTATTATTATTACGTTTTGCCAACGACCTTGAAGAATATGGAAAAGTTGAACAACTTCCACGGCTTGAAGGAAAAAGGATGATTGTATCTTTTTCACCAAAGAAGAAAAAATAGTTTTTTAATATATTCGATAGAGAGAAATGCCAAAAATGAAGACGAATCCGGGTGCAAAGAAAAGATTTTCTCTGACCGGAACAGGAAAGATCAAGCGTAAACATGCATTTAAAAGCCACATTCTGACAAAAAAAGCTACAAAACGTAAGAGAAATCTTACCTATGCCGGTCAGGTTCACAAAACAGACCTTAAAAATGTTAAGCTGTTGCTTGCAATGAAATAATGTTGTAGGGACGTTGCATGCAACGTCCGTATGTTGTTAAACGTATTGATTAAAAATTATAGTATTAACAGATTGTTCAGCAAATAAGAGTCTCAAACTGACCGCTGACATTCAAAAAAAATGAGTTATGCCAAGATCAGTAAATGCAGTCGCTTCAAGAGCAAGAAGAAAAAAAGTTCTTAAAGCGACAAAAGGAAACTTCGGATCAAGAAGAAATGTAATAACAGTTGCAAAGAATACCCTCGACAAAGGAATGGGGTATGCGTACCGCGACAGGAAGAAAAAGAAAGGTCTCTTCAGGGCTTTATGGATTCAAAGAATCAATGCAGGCGTTCGTCAGTATGATATGAGCTATTCTGAATTTATCGGTAAACTTGATAAAAAGGGATTACTCTTAACAGAAAAACTCTTGCAGACCTGGCAATGAACCACTCCGAAGCTTTTAAAGCTATTGTGGAAACAGTGAAATAATATATGTACGGACGTTGCAAGCAACGTCTCTATAATACAAATTATAAAAAAAGACCTGTGAAAACGGGTCTTTTTTTGTTCAATGAATATGCAGGGACGTTGCATGCAACGACCCTACCGGGGGAAACAACTATTTCGCTTTCATAAACATCCTGCTCCACCGGATACTATTCAACACCTTTCGCCTCTTTATCGAGCGATAACCAGATGAATTTTGGTTTACCAACAATATGATCTTCCGGGACAAAACCCCAGTATCTCGAATCAGCCGAATTATGCCGGTTATCTCCCATCATCCAGTAATAGTTCATTTTAAATGTATAGCTGGTGGCCGGAACCTTATTTATATATATTGTATTCCCATCAACTCTGAGGTCATTTTTTCATATACATCAATTATCCTTTCATACAGGCACAGATTGGCAGTGTCGATCTTTACCGTCGACCCTTTGACCGGTATCCATATCGGTCCAAAGTTATCTTCATTCCACCCATAGTACGGACTGATATGGAAATATATGAGGTGCATATTCACCTGCTCTTGTAATAGCGGGTGAAACTTCAGTGACGTTTGTAGAATTTTGATATGGCTTCTGCATTACGTTTTGTAAGGGGAAGTACATATGTTGAACCTGTAAATCATTGTCTGATCAGATCTGGAAATATTAAGACGTTCAAAAGCTTTAGGATTAATAGTGGTACCGTTTGTACTAACAGCATAAGTTGTTTGTTGTGTACCATTATCAGGAACAATTTTACCATTAACATATAGCACTCCTGATTTGATTGTTACAGTATCTCCCGGAATTCCAATGCACCTCTTTACATAATTATCTCTTCTGTCAACCGGTCTGTAAATAACAGTATATCTTATCCCATACTTCTTTTCTGGCCATTCTGATAATAGTAATTAAAAGGTTTTGACGAAGGACCATTCTCCATCTCTTTCATTTCCCTGGCTCTTCTTCTCACAATCTCGTAGTAACTGGTTGTTTGTTCTTCAAGAACAACAGTATCACCGGCAGGAAAATTGAAGACTATCGGGATCATTATTTTTTACTTTTCCTCCTCCAGCCAGATCGCTTATATGGCCATACAATCAGATTTGACCACGATTTACCTTTGGTAAGAGGCATTGTATTCTGTGTAAAAGGAAAAGCAATCGGAGTATTTGGCATTCTTGGACCGTATGCAAGTTTACTGACAAAGAGATGATCACCAACAAGTAATGATTTCTCCATCGATGGAGTTGGGATTCTATAATTCTGAAACAGGAAATATATTTATCAGGGAAACAGCAATTACGGCAAAAATCAATGCATCAAGCCATTCAATAAAGGCACTGTTTTTACCATTTCGTTTTTTCCAGAATGTCCAGTTGACTTTCTCAGTGATATATAAATCGTAAATAACAGCCAGACCTAACAAGTAACCAGTAATTACCAATCCAGATTACCACAAGAATATAAAGAAATGCAACAATTGCAAACCTTATATTTTTTTTTGTAAAAAGATCATTCATATTAAACTGTTTTATTGAGCCGGTAAAAATAGATATAATTATCAGAATCCTATTATATTGTTGATTATGAATATTCCTTATCCGGCTTTCCTGAATATCCGGTTAAATCTGATCTTCTTCAGTCCGGATAATTCCTTATCTGTTGAAAGCCAGATGAAAACCGGTTTACCAACAATATGATCTTCAGGAACAAAACCCCAGTATCTCGAATCGGAAGACTTATGTCGGTTATCTCCCATCATCCAGTAGTAATTCATTTTAAAGGTATAACTGTGGGCCGGCTTACCGTTAATGTATATGATATCGCCGTCAACCCTCAGTTTATTATGCTCATATACATTAATTATTCTTTCATACAGGCAAAGATTACCTGTATCGAGTTTTACAACCGAACCTTTGGATGGTATCCATAACGGTCCAAAGTTGTCCTGATTCCAGTTGATTACAGTATTGTGCGGAAAAATCAGGGGAGAAAATTTTCCGGATTTTTCAATCATTGGTGCTACCTAGGAAACATTGGAAAACTTCGATATTACTTCAACATTTGTCCGGGTAAGAGGCAATAAATATGCTGCTCCGTTAAGCATTATCTGGTCAGCCTTTGAAATTCCAAGCCGTTCAAAGGCTTTTGGATTTATTGTGGTCCCATTTGTCTGCACGATATAGTCTGTCTGCTGAGTTTTGTTTTCCGGAACAAGTTTACCATTAACATATAGTTCTCCTGATAATATAGTTATTGTGTCGCCCGGAATACCGACACACCTTTTAACATAATTATCCCTTCTGTCAACAGGTCTGAAAATGATATGATTTTTTGCCCATACATCTTTTCGGGCGGTACTGAGATAATAACTGTCAGCTTTAATTGGCTTCTTCAAATAATATTCTCTTTCTTTCATTGCCCGGGCTGTACTTCTGACAATTTCATAATAACTTGTTACCTGGTCCTCCACAACAACAGTATCCCCGGCGGGGAAATTGAAAACAACCGGATCATTATTTCTTACCTTGCCCAGACCAGCCAGATGTTTATATGGCAATAATATAAGATTTGACCAGGAATTGGTCCTGGTCAGCGGCATAGTGTGTTGAACAAACGGAAATGCAACAGGGGTATTAGGCATTCTTGGTCCATAGGCTAACTTACTGACAAACAGACGATCTCCTTTTAAAAGTGATTTCTCCATCGATCCTGTGGGGATCTTATAATTCTGAAACAGGAAAATATTTATCAGTGTAACTGCTATCACTGCAAAAATCAAAGAATCCAGCCATTCTATAAAGGAGCTGTTCTTTCCATCCCTCCTTTTCCAGAAAGTCCAGTTCACTTTTCGTGAGACATACAGATCATAAATTACTCCCAGCCCGATCAAAAACCAGAAATTTCCGATCCAGATTACAACCAGGATATAAAGAACTGCAACTACATAAAACTTCACATATTTCTTTTGAAAAATATTATCCATGATAAATTCACTTGTTATTTGAATCGGTTATACTCTCAAAACCCCATTACATCATTCATTGTGAATACTCCCTTCTTTAAATGAATGAATTCGGCAGCTACTACGGCTCCCAGCGCTAATCCTTTCCTGTTCCTGGCTTCATGCTTCAGACTTATCGAATCAATATCGCAATCCCAGGTAACTGTGTGTGTTCCAGGCACCAAACCCTCGCGAATCGAGCTGATAGGTATACATTTGTTCGTTTTATCTTTCTCAAAGCACCAATCATTATACGAGGAATGTTCTGCTATGATCCCATCAGCAAGTTTAATTGCAGTACCACTTGGTGCATCGAGTTTTTTTGTGTGATGAATCTCCTCAATCGTAACACTGTAATCACGATAACGGTTCATCTGCCTGGCCAGTTCCGAATTTAACCTGAAAAGCAAATTAACACCAATGCTGTAATTTGAAGAGTGAATAAAAGCAGTTTTATTTTTGTTGCACAATACAACAGCTTCTTCATAATTCTCAAGCCAACCCGTTGTACCTGATACAACAGGAATCTTCTCACTGAGACATTTGCGAATATTATTTAAAGCAGCTGAAGGTAAGGAAAACTCGATAGCAACGTCTATCCCGTTAAGATTTGACCCATTCAGATCACTCTCATTATCCTTATCTATGATAAGTTTTATATTATGACCCCTTTTAACTGCGATGGTCTCAATTTCATGACCCATCCTTCCGTAACCGATCAATGCGATTTTCATAATTGACTGTTTATGCGAAATTACCTGTTTTAAAATAGGATACATCATCAAAAATCAATAAAATTCTTAAAGAGAAGTTAAATATTCTTGTGGAATTAGTTAAATGGTAAGAAATAGTTTCTTTAATAAGGGAAATAAACAGAAATAAATGGAAATAGGTCAAAAGAGTGCATACTGACTTATTTATGAATTCTTCAAATTTCAATCTATATTATAATCTATTTCTCATCATTTCAACTTATTTCCATTTAATTCTATATATTTCATTTTAAAATTAGGATCCGCTATGCAAAACTTAATTATCTCATTATCAACTATAATAATGGTAATAACTGGTCTAAGTGCTCAAAAAGAAAAAGCCGACCTTGTAATAATAAACGGGAAGGTACTCACAATTGACAAAGAGAGGCCAACAGCTGAAGCAATTGCGGTTAAAGGTGAAAACATTATAGCTGTGGGTACCACTTCAGAAATATCAGAATTAGTAGAGAAAGGATCAACAATTGTCATCGATGCCCGCGGTAAGCTGGTTATTCCTGGCTTCAATGATGCTCATGTACATTTCGGTCCGCTTGATCCGGATTATATTGAACTACGTTATACCACCGACCCTTCCGTTATAACTGAGAGAGTAAGAGCACAGGTAGCACGGTCAAAACCAGGGGAACTGATCAGGGGAGGACATTGGGAACATGAGATGTTCAACAATAAGAAATGGCCCTCTAAAGAACTTATAGATAATGTTTCTCCTCAAAATCCTGTAATCCTCAGCAGGGCGGACGGACATTCTGTACTTGTAAACACATACATTCTAAAAGCTTCAGGAATTACGAAGAGCACGCCTGATCCTTTTGGCGGAGTAATACAAAAAGATCCGGTTACTGGTGAACCAACAGGTATTCTGATGGAAAAGGCTGAGAATCTGATTAAAACGGGAGAAGTCAAAACTGATAGAACCCCTGAAGAAGTAAAAACCCGCATGTGGCAGGGGTATTTACTTGCATTAAAAGAAGCACGTGAACTGGGAGTAACAAGTATCCAGATCCCGGGAAGTGCAGATTTCAGCGCATATGAAAAACTTCAGAAAGATGGAAAACTGACCAGCAGGATCGATATAGGAAAAGAACTAACCGCCGATACAATGGTGTTAAAAAAAGATCTAGAGCTTGAAAAATTGTACCCTAAACAGGGAAACTGGATCAGATTCGGTTATCTCAAAGCTTTTATTGATGGAACAATAGGGTCAGGAACTGCATTGATGTTTGAACCATTTACCGACAATCCGGCAACATCTGGTTTAGCTATGATGCCATATAAAGAATTTGAGAAAATGGTGGTGACTGCTGACAGACTGGGTTTCCAGATAGGTGTTCACGCGATTGGTGATAAAGGGAATAACTGGACCCTCAACGCCTTTGAAAAGGCCCGTACTGTTAACGGCAAACGCGACAGTCGTCACCGGGATGAACATGCACAAACACTCCAGGCTTCAGATATCCCGCGTTTTGCCAGTCTGGGAGTAATTGCTTCTATGCAACCGACACACTGCATCTCCGACAAAAAATTCTGTGAAAAACGTATTGGTGCCGAAAGAGCAAAAGGTGCTTATGCATGGAAAAGCCTGGCAGATGCGGGAGCAAAACTTGCATTTGGTACTGATTACCAGGTTGAACCTCTCAATCCGATGGAAGGACTGTATGCTGCAGTTACACGGAAAGACAGACTGGGAGAGAATGGTAACGGCTGGCATCCCGAACAAAAGATCAAAATGAAGGAGGCAATAGAATATTATACTCTCGGTTCGGCTTATTCACAGTTCATGGATGACAGGAAAGGGATGATCAGACCCGGTTTTCTGGCGGATATTGTTATACTGGATAAAGATCTGTTGACAATTCCTGAAAATGAGATAATGAAGACAAAAGTAGTTTATACTATTACCGGGGGGAAGATAGTGTATGCTTCGGGAAGATAGCCGGTCTTTTATGCTCCTGTGATTTTAAGGTCATGCCATGGCGTGGCCAAATCCTTCATGTGGTTGGGGGGCAATCCGACAGCGATCCCAGTATCTTCATCGCCTCTTCCTGAGACGATCCGCAAAACTCCTTTTCAGCCCTGAACCCGGCGCAAACTTTTGGATATCCCCTATCATTGTAAATTGCACATCTGTAATCATCCATCAGATTGATGCATCTTACTCCCGCCTCTTTGCCTTTGGGCATTCCCGGTATTGGCGATGAGATAGACAATGCAATACAGCAAGCTCCGCAATTCTCTCTGCAATCCATTTGACAAATATAAAAAGAAGCTTGAAGTGAGCTAAAGTTTAAAGTGCCTAATTTTGATAATAATGAAAAACATAATACTTATTAGAACTTTAGGCACTTTATGCACTTTATGCACTTTATGCACTTTTTCGTATTTTTACGAAAATTACTATTAATGAGAATCGATATCCTTACAGTTCAGCCTGAGTTGCTTGAAAGCCCGTTTAATCATTCTATCGTTAAAAGGGCCCGGGAGAAAAAACTGGTTGAAATAAACATAATCAATCTTCGCGATTTTACAAATGATAAATATAAGAGCGTTGATGATTATGCATTTGGTGGAGGGGCCGGAATGGTCATGATGATAGAACCTGTATATAAAGCTATTGAAAAACTTAAAAGCGAAAGAGAATATGATGAAATAATCTATACTTCACCTGATGGGGAAAAATTCAACCAGAAGATAGCTAATCAGCTCTCACTTAAAAACAATATTATAATTCTGGCCGGCCATTATAAGGGTGTAGATCAAAGAATACGCGATTATCTGATCACCAGGGAAATATCTATAGGCGACTATGTACTTTCCGGAGGAGAATTACCGGCAGCGGCTATCACTGATGCAGTAGTAAGACTTATTCCCGGAGCAATCTCTGATGAACAATCTGCACTTTCCGACTCCTTTCAGGATGATCTTCTTGCTCCGCCTGTTTATACAAGACCAGCCGATTTTAATGGTTGGCGGGTACCTGAAATACTTCTTTCGGGACATGCGGCCAAAATCGATATCTGGCGACATGAACAATCCGAAGAACGTACTAAAAGGTTAAGACCCGGTTTGGGAGAGAAAGATGGGGAGAAAGGGTGAAAGGGATGAAAGGGAGAAAGGGAGAAAGGGAGAAAGGGCGAAAGGGTGACGAGGGAGACGAAGAGACTGATAGATTTAAAGTCGTGTTGCTCGTGGTGAAAAAGAAGATTTTAATAATTACTCACAGAGAAGCACAGAGAAGCATAAGAAGCACAGAGTAACACAGACTGAACTAATAACTTTAGGCACTCTAGGACAACTTGTAGGCACTTTAGGCACTTTAGGCACTTTAGGCACTTTAGGCACTTTAGACACTCCATTTTGAAATATTAAAAAGCTTTCGTAAGTTGTAGCCTCATATAACAATTTTTTATCTATCTAATAATCAATAACATGAACACTCAGGATTATATCAAACGGGAAGAGAAATATGGAGCTCATAATTATCATCCTCTTCCTGTCGTTCTCGAAAGAGGGGAAGGCCCTTTTGTTTGGGATGTGGAAGGGAAAAGATATTTTGATTTTCTTTCGGCTTATTCAGCAGTGAATCAAGGACATTGTCACCCATTAATAGTTAAAGCCCTGACAGATCAGGCAAGCAGGCTCACACTCACTTCGAGGGCATTTTATAACTCAGCACTTGGTGAGTTTGAAGAATATATCACTAAATATTTTAAGTACGATAAGGTTCTTCCAATGAATTCGGGTGCTGAAGCTGATGAAACAGCTCTGAAACTCTGCCGTAAATGGGCATATAAGAAGAAAGGTATTAAAGAAAATAATGCAAAGATTATAGCATGTGAAGGCAATTTTCATGGCCGGACAATCTCAATCATTTCAATGTCGACTGATCCTGATGCCACAAATGACTACGGACCGTTCACCCCGGGTTTTATAATAATCCCGTACAACGACTTAAAAGCTCTTGAAAAGGCACTCAATGATCCCGATGTTGCCGGTTTCCTTGTTGAACCGATCCAGGGTGAGGCAGGCGTTTACGTTCCGGATGAGGGCTATCTGAAAAAGTCATATGAACTATGTAAGTCAAAAAATGTACTATTTATTGCTGATGAGGTTCAGACAGGAATTGCACGAACCGGGAAGCTGCTTGCTTGCGATCATGAAGGAGTTCGTCCTGATATTCTGATACTTGGTAAAGCATTGTCAGGAGGTGTATTGCCGGTATCGGCAGTACTTGCCGATGATGAGATAATGCTCACAATCAGACCGGGAGAACATGGTTCAACATTCGGGGGTAATCCATTGGCTGCCAAGGTAGCTATTGCTGCGCTTGAAGTTGTCAAAAATGAAAAACTCGCAGAAAATGCCGATCGCCTTGGCATATTATTCCGTGAAGAATTCCGGAGTATTAAATCGGAAATGGTTGAACTTGTTCGTGGCAAAGGTCTTTTAAATGCTGTTGTGATAAGACCTAAAAACGGGAAGGAAGCCTGGGATGTTTGCCTGGCAATGAAAGACAAAGGCCTGATTGCTAAACCAACGCATAATCATATTATACGTTTTGCTCCTCCCCTTACTATAACTGAAAAGCAACTCAGGGAAGCTATTGGTTTGATTAAGGATGCATTTAAACTCTTTCAATAAAAATCTCTTCATTATGAAAAATGGTATGCCACTGAAATCTATTATACAGTCGATTTATGTACTGATTACGGTACTTCTGCTTTCGTGCGGGATTAATGGGCACGTTTCAGTCAAAGATCTTCAGGCCGATATAAAATACCTTGCCTCAGATTCGTTAAAAGGCAGGTTGACTGGTTCGCCCGGAGACAGTCTGGCAGCTGATTTCATCAGAAATAAACTTGCCTCCTATGGACTCATACCTATGTCAGGAGATGGATTCCAGAGGTTCAAAGTGACTAAAAGAGTACTAGCTGGTAAAAACAATTCTCTTTCGGTGAACAAAATTAATTATACGATCGATAAAGATTTTATGCCACTTGCATTCAGTGCAAATACCGGGCTGGAATCTGATGTTGTTTTCGCCGGCTATGGATTCAGCATTAAAGGGGATAGTTTAAAATGGAATGACTATGACGGTATTGATGTGAGAGGTAAGTGGGTTATGATACTTCGTGGTGACCCGGAACCTGAGAATACCAAAAGTCTGTTTATCCCTTTCAGTGCTGACAGAGACAAAGCGCTTTTGGCAAAAGACATGGGAGCAGCAGGTGTACTGATGGTGTCAGGCCCTTTATCCGATCCAAAAGACTCTTTCGAATCACTTGGTACCGAAGGATATTCAGTGGACATTCCTGTTATCAGGATTAAGAAAGAGGTGGCAGATTTAATTCTTTTGAAATCGAAAAATAACATTGATGCTCTTGAGAAAAAACTTAATAACACAAGGAAACCGTTGACATTTTCTGCAAATGTTATAGTGAAGGGGAAAGCTGAAATTGTCAGGGAGCTGGCTAGTACAAGAAATGTTGTAATGTTGCTTCCGGGAGACGATGAAAAACTAAAGAATGAATATATAATTATTGGTGCTCATTTTGATCACCTGGGATTAGGAGGTCCGGGTTCCGGTAGCAGGACACCCGATACAACAGGTATTCATCATGGAGCTGATGATAATGCCTCAGGAGTTGCTATGATGATCGAACTGGCCGGGGAATTTGCCGGAACAGAAAAAAGTCATAAAAGGAGTATCCTGTTTTTAGGTTTTACCGGGGAAGAGGAAGGTCTCCTGGGATCAAAGCATTTTACGGATGATCCCGGAATAAATCTTTCCAGTGTGAATGCAATGATTAACCTTGATATGGTCGGCAGGTTGAATGAAACGAATAATCTTCAGATTTCCGGTGTTGGCACAGCAACCGGATTAAAAGATCTTATATATTCAAAAAGTGACACATCTGTTATAAAGTTAACTCTTTCGGATGAAGGTTACGGACCGTCAGATCATTCATCATTCTATGGGAAAAATATTCCTGTTTTGTTCTATTTTACAGGTGCTCATCTCGACTATCATACACCAACGGATACATATGATAAAATAAATTTCGACGGTATGTTGAAAATATCCATGATGGTATTCAAAGTTGCTGAGGAACTGGCATCATCGCCGGCAAGACTCAAGTTCAAGGAATCAGGACCCAAGGCTGAGACTGTAAGGTATAGAAGAGGCAAAGGTGTTACACTCGGAATTATGCCAGATTTTGCAGGTGTCATCAAAAACGGCTTGCGAGCTGATTTCGTCACTCCGGGGAAACCTGCAGCTCTCGGGGGAATGCTAAAAGGTGATATAATTGTATTCATTAATGGGAAACCTGTGAATAATATTGAGGACTATATGTTCAGAATGGGTCAGCTTAAACATGGAGAGACAATAAGTGTTGAAGTTCTGCGTAATACTAAGAAAGTTGTTCTGTTGATACAATTATGAACAAGGCTGAAGGCTGAAGGCTGAAGTGAAGAATAAAGAATCTGAAGTTAATTTTTTACAAGATGAAAAAATTTATAATGTGGACGATGGCGTTCATAATTACAATTGCAGCAGCGATCTACCAGAGACATACCGGCCCCACATATCCTAAGGAGCTAAATGTTACATTGAATGATAAGGTTCATGAACTTAAACTGGTGCGGAGTCTTGCCCTTAATGAAAAACCTGAAATAAAACTGGATATAGCCGATACAACAGTAAAAGCAAGGTTATTCTTTAAACGTTTTAGAAGTAGCGAAGAATATCAGGTTACAGAGTTTACATATAGAGTTATTCCTGTGAGATCTTTTCTGATGAATAAGATCTTTAAAATCTATGAAGAAAAGGGATTATATGCTGAAGTGCCTCAACAACCACCTGCCGGAAAACTCCAGTATTATGTTGAAATTTCCGATTCCAAAGGCACTAAATCTTATCTGACGGATACTCCGGTTATCATACGGTTTAAAGGTGGTGTCCCTGCATTTATTCTTGTTCCTCATATCCTATTAATGTTTGTGGCTATGCTATTCTCTACCCTGGCAGGACTGATGGCAGCAATAAAATATCCTATGTATAAAAAATATGCTATATGGACTCTTATCCTGTTCATTGCAGGAGGTATGGTGCTTGGTCCGATAGTTCAGTTTTATGCTTTTGGCGATTTTTGGACAGGAATCCCGTTTGGATGGGATTTAACTGACAACAAGACACTTATTGCATTATTATTCTGGATATTAGCTGTAGTTATGAACAGCAAAAAAGAGAGGCCTGTATACACTATTCTGGCGGCATTTGTACTCCTTCTGGTATTTTCTATACCCCATAGCCTGTTCGGATCGGAGTTAAATTACTCCAGCGGCCAGGTAACTCAGGGAATAATTCTTAACATTTTCTGAAATTTTATATAAAATTTCTTGAAATGAGTGCAGCATTAAAACTTTTACCACGTCTATTGATTAGAAAATTGATAGAAAGTGGGTGCAGCAACACATATAAAAACTAGTCTTTTCATCAAGATGGCAAATGTAGAAGCGGCATTCAAAAACCTACACCAGGATCTTTTAGACGAGTGTAAGAATGGCGACCAGAAAGCACAGTTTCAGATCTACAAGTTGTACTATAAAGCAATGTACAATACTAGTCTGAGAATAGTTAATGAAGCAATGGAAGCAGAAGATATAATGCAGGAATCGTTTCTGTCGGCCTTTGAAAAAATTGACACTTATTCGGGAACTGTAAGTTTCGGCGCCTGGCTCAAGAAAATAGTTGTTAACCGTTCACTTGATGCCCTGAACAAAAGAAAAGCGGTCTTTGAAGATATTGAATCACATGTTGGCATAAGAGACGATACCGGTGACGATACAGACAGATACGAAGAGCTTGATATCAGGGTTGAAGAAGTAAAAGAGGCTATTGAAAGACTTCCCGATGGATACAGGGTTATTCTTTCTCTTTATCTGCTTGAAGGTTACGATCATGATGAAATTGCAGAAATACTTTCTATCAATAGCAGTACATCACGATCACAACTCTCAAGGGCAAAACAAAAACTCATCGGGGAATTAAAAGGAAAATGAAAAATTCATCAGTTATGAAAAATATAGATGACATAATCAGAGATAATAAGGAACTTTTCGAAGATGCAGAACCTTCGACAGGTCACTTTGAAAGATTTAACAGGAAACTTGAAATGAAATTCCAGGTTAAAGGCAGCACAAGAAGTATTGTTCCTTACCTGTTAAGAGCAGCAGTTGTTACTTTACTGATTACTCTCTCCTCTCTCTGGACATGGGATCATTTCATCCGTCCGGGAAGCAGCAGGATGACACTTGGGCAGGTTTCTCCTCAATACAAGGAAGTTGAAAACTACTATGTTCACCAGGTTAATCTTATGGAAGGGGAAATAGTAAATGTGGATCTGAAAAACAATCCTGAACAGAAAGACTTGCTTCTTAAAGAGATGAAAAGCATGGATTCAACTTATGTATCTCTTCAGAAAGAGCTCAAAGCCAATCCAAATGATGAACGTATTATTAATGCTATGATAGAGCATTATCAGACAAAACTCGATGTAATGAGTTATATAGTAAGTCAACTTAAGACTATCAGGAATGATAACCAAAATAAAAAAGAAAATGAAAAAGTCAGATTATAAAGCAGGCGTGCTCCTCTTCATATCTCTCTTCCTTATATCTTTCACATTATCAGCACAGGAGGTAACGAAGGAATTTCATAAGGAATACACAGCAGGAGCAAAAACACTCGAAATCAGTAACAGATACGGTGATGTCGTAATTCAGAGCTGGCAGAAGGACCAGATAGTTATCGATGTTAAAGTGACTGTGGAAATGCCTAATAAGGAGAAAGCTCAGAGACTCCTTGACTATATTGATGTTCAATTTTCGGAAGATGTCAATACAATCTCCGCAAAAACTGTTATTGATGACAAATTCAACTTTACCGGATGGGGTGATTCAAGAAAATTCAGCATTGACTATAATATAAAAATGCCGGTTGGAACAGATCTGTCTCTTGCAAATAAATATGGCAATACCGATATCGATGAACTTCACGGATTAATGAATCTGGAGATCAAATATGGAAATATTACTGCCGGGAAACTCACCAGAGGAAATGAAAAACCGCTGAGCAAGCTGAACATTGCATATGGAAAAGGTACAATTGATGAAACCGGATGGCTTGATCTTACGGAAAGGTACGTCGGAAGTATGGAAATAACTAAGAGCCAGGCTCTGCTTATCGACAGTAAATATTCGAAGATAACGCTCGGTGAGACAAGTTCAGTGGTAGGTGAAAGCAAGTATGATAATATAAGGATTGATAATATAAACAATCTGGTACTGGAAAACGGCTACACTGAGGTTAATATCAGAGAACTTACAAAAAAACTTACATACAACGGCAGTTATGGATCGTTTTACGATAGACCGCATACCAGAAGGATTCGAGTCAATTGATGTCGAAACACGTTATATGGGGGTCAGGCTTGGAATTGAAGAATCAGCAAGCTACAAACTTGAGGCAAAAGTGTCATATGGCGGATTGAAATACAATGAGGATAATTTTAAAAATCAGAGACGCATTGTGGAGAATAATCCGAAGTGAGATATCAGGTACGGTGGGGAAGGAAGATAATCCCTCATCAAGAGTTAATGTACTTGCATCGTATGGTACTGTAAAGCTTTACTAGTCAAATTATAATAATATATCTGAGAGCGGAAATGTTAAAGACTTCCGCTCTTTTTTTGCCTGTGCCTTTGTTGTTAAAGGATTTTGTTTCCTTTTCCTTTTGCCTTTTACCTTTTGCCTTTTGTCTTTTATCCTGGTTCCTCATCCTTATAGATAAAAATCCCTTCTTTCCCATCTGCGGTAGCAAATCCTCTGAACATACCTGATGAATTGAATGGCATTGAAATATTGCCTGACCTTATCAACGCAAATCACCCCACCGCTTCCTCCTGCTTTCACAAGCTTTACCATTTACAACAAGTTCTGAAGCTTCTTTCAGTGAAAGACCTTTATATTCCATCAGGGCAGAAATATCATGGGCAACTGTCCATCTGATAAAATATTCACCATGGCCGGTTGCAGAAACTGCACAGGTAGTTGTTATTGGCATAAGTACCAGCCCCGATAATCGGAGAATCTCCTATCCTGTTGTATCTCTTATTTGCCATTCCACCAGTTGAAGTACCTGCTGCAAGATTTCCGTTTTTATCAAGAGCACAACATCCTACTGTTCCATTTTTTTCCTTTTTCAAAATTTCCTGAAGTTCATTAAACCGTCTTCTCTGTATAAAAATATGACGGAGGAACAATTTCAAGTCCCTGTTCTTTTGCAAATTGTGATGCTCCTGCACCGGTAAGCATTACATGTGGTGAATTTGTCATTACATATCTTGCAGCTGTTATTGGATTTTTAATATCAGTAACCCCTGCAACAGAACCGGCTGCAAGATTTGATCCATCCATAATTGCAGCATCAAGTTCATTCTTTCCGTCATGAGTAAAAACGGCACCTTTACCTGCATTGAAAAGAGGATTATCTTCCATTGTTCTTATTGTCTTCTCCACAGCATCCAGAGCTGATCCCACCTTCAGAAAGAATTTTCTTTACCTGTATTCAATAGCTTCCACCAGAGCCTTCCTGTATTCCTTATCCATTTCAGGAGTCATATTTTCTCTTGTTATTACTCCGGCTCCACCATGAATCACAATTGCCCATTCCTGTTTTTATCAGAATCGGTTAACTGATTGCCGGATAGTTGTTTTCTTATCAGTTTTCCATGAAAAAAGAGTTAAAACGAAGATTAGCAATAAAGCAGTCAGTTTTGATTTCATCTATCTATTTAATTTGAGTTGATTATGCAATTATTTATCTCCCGCTGATCCCGCTGATCTTCGCGGATAGCTCATCAATTTAATCTGTGACAATCTGCGAAATCTGCGGGAAATATTAAAAATCCATCTCAACAACTGTAATTCCTGATCCACCAAACTCCACATGTTCGTCGCGGAAAGTTTTCACTATATCAACTGTGGCAAGGTATTGCCTTACAAGCTGTCTTAGTATTCCATTTCCTTTCCCGTGAAGGATCCTGAGATTCCGATGCTGAACAATAAGTGCATTATCAATCAGTTCGCGAACCTGATTTATGGCCTCTTCTCCCCTAACACCACGAATATCAATTTCAGGTTTAAAATTTATATTACGCTGAACAATCCCGGGATCATTTTCCCTGTATACCTGGTTTGCCTTAAGACTCTTTTTCAGATCAGATCTGGTTATTCTTTCAATTTTATCAACAGGGACAAAAAACCTGAGACTTCCGGTTTCAACCTGAACCATTTTATCTTTTATCTCAATTACCTCTCCTGCAGCCTGTGTATCGATCATCCTGACTGCATCACCTGGTTTCAACGGATGTACCTTGATACATGCAGGTTCAGGTTTTTCCTTTCACAGGTTCAGGTTCCAGTTTGATCTTTTTTGCTCTTGATACTCAATACTGGCAATTTTCTCTTCTGATTCAGTTTCTACCGGTTTTGTTCTTCTTCAACTATCATTTTTAAACTCCTCAAGCTGCTGCCTGATATCCTTGGTTTTTTCTTTTTCAGCCTGTGACTCTTTTATCTGCCGTGATCGTACTTTCAATCATCCGGTTTGATTCTTTCAGCAAGTTGCTGAGCTTCATCTTTTGCTTTTGTAATAATTTCTTTTCTGAGTGTTTTGGCACCTGAAAGCTCTTTTTCATATTCAGCCATCAATTCCTCAAGTCGTTTTCTCCTGCTGCCTGATACTCTGTCTTTTAGTCTCCCAGTATCGTTTATCGCGGGCAATATCTTTCAGATGCCTGTCGTAGTTGATATTCTTTACTCCGGCTTTTTCTGAAGCTTCTTCAAGTATCTCTTCAGGCAGACCTATTTTTCGGGCGATTTCAAACGCAAATGAACTTCCCGGTTTACCAATTGTAAGCTGAAAGAGAGGCTGCATGAGATGATTGTCAAAAGCCATGGCACCATTTACTATTCCATCTGTAAGTGATGCAAAATGTTTCAGATTAGTGTAATGTGTTGTTATTACTCCAAATACTTTTTTTCTGTTCAACTCACCAAGGATTGCCTCGGCTATTGAACCACCGAGCATAGGTTCAGTTCCTGTTCCGAATTCATCAATTAGAATCAAGTGTTTTATCATTTCCGTTCTTAACGAAATATTTCATATTGATAAGATGAGAACTATATGTACTTAAATCATTATCAATACTTTGTTCATCACCAATATCAATTAAGAATATTTTTGAAAATCCCTGTTTCAGATCCTTCTGCAACCGGAATTGTAAGTCCGCACTGAAGCATATACTGAAGCAGTCCGACAGTTTTAAGGCATACTGATTTACCTCCTGCATTAGGTCCGGAGATCAGTAAAATCCTGTCTTTCTCATCAAGAACAATTTCAAGAGGAACGACTTTTCTCCCTGCGGATTTCTCAAATGTAAGTGAAAGAAGAGGATGAATTGCTCTTTTCCATGATCAGATATGGTTTGTTGATAAGTACAGGTCTTTATAGAATGAAGATGGTTTCCAAGAAGCGCCTTTGATCTTATAAAATCCATTTCACCAAGGAATAGATTTGACTCCAGCAGATCGTCAATATATGGTCTGACATTATCGGCAAACGCTGTCAGTATTCTGACAATTTCCCTTTTTTCTTCATATTCAAGCTCAACAATATCATTGTTGATCTCAACAATTTCCTCAGGTTCAATAAAGACTGTTTTACCTGAAGCTGACTGATCATGAATAAGTCCTTTAATTTTTCTTTTATCATAGGCACTTACAGGAATTACTCCTCTTCCATTTCTTACTGAGACCGAAGTATCAGTATCGACAATTCCATCAGATTGTGCCTGTTTCAGAATTGCATTCAGTCTTTTAGATACCTGTATACTTTTCCCGATAAGTTCTGCCCTGTATCTCCTTTAAGTCGCGGAGAAGCATTGTCTTTAATACTCCACGTCTTGTCAATAATCCTGTCAATAGCCTCAAGAACATACGGATAGGTTTTTACTGAACCACACATCGATTGAGTACCGGATACTTTGACCGCATCTTTATTCCTGAAAAAATTAATTATCGTTTTAACAGTTTCCAGGGATCGTTTAAGATCAAATACCTCCTGCACCTCGGGAAATGTACCTTCAATTCTGTATCTTATTGAGGCAATCAGAAATCTTATAATAATGTTCGGACGGGAAACAGATCTTCAAACAGCAGTATCTGCTGGAATTCATACGTTGCAGATAATTTATCAGATAAATGATCGAAAGTCATCAATAAACTCAATGGCATCGACTTTTTCCAGTCCCATCGGACTAAGACATTTTTCACTCAGCAATTTACGGATCCTGTCAAAACCTATCTTGTTTTCAAAATTTTCCGGGTAAATCATATTAAGAGATAAAAGACAAAGGTAAAAAGATAAAAGAAAGGTATATACGCTGAAAAAATAATGCCGTAAAGAAAATGCGTTTAAAAGTCAAATGTTAAGTTAATTATTGTTAAATCATATTGCCATTCACTTATAATGGGTTTCATTTTTACATACATTTGAAACATGTGAAATTTAACCTTAAAAACTGATTCATGAAAATTAAGAAAATCTCAGCGCATTTTTGATGCTTTTCCTTCTGCCAATCCTGCTATTGTCGCAGAGTGAGAATGTTGATCTCGCAATGATTTATAAAATCAAACAGGAAGGTTTAAAGAACTCAAGTATTGAGGATCTCGCCTTCTGGTTAACAGATTTTGTCGGTCCAAGACTTACCGGTTCAACCGGGATATAACCGTGGGAATGAGTGGGCAAAGAAGAAAATGGAAGAGCTGGGCTTCCAAAATGTAAGGATCGAAGCTGCCCGTGATTTTACCAGTGGTGGCTGGGATAACCTTAAGACATACGCAGCAATGACTGCACCATATTATATCAATTTTGCCTGTAATCCGGTGGCATGGACAGGAAGCACTAAAGGACCTGTTAAAGGTGAAGTAATATTATTAGATGTAAAAACTGAAAGTGATCTTGACAAGTATAAGGGAAATATTTCCGGGAAAATAGTTCTGATGCCTTCATCGTCAACCTACGAAGTGAGCTTTGAACCTCTTGCAAGCCGACTTACAGATGCACAACTCAAGGATCTGTCAATGGCTTCATCCCCTTCACAAGGAAGAAGGCCACCATTTGACAGGGCTGCAATGATGGCTCAGAGAGCTCTTCGTACAAAAATCTCTGAATTTCTCAAAAATGAAGGTGCTTCTGTGATTCTTAACAGTTCCGGAACATTTAATGTTCCAAGGTCGAATGGAGCGAATTTTAAATCAGGCGGCACGGAACCGATTGCAGAACTTAACCTTCCGATTGAAGACTATGGCAGAATGGAACGTCTGTTACGGCATAATGTTCCCGTTGAAATGGAGGTGGAAATCAATAATAAATTCTTCGACAGCCCGACTGTGTATAATGTAATAGGTGAAATACCTGGTACTGATAAACTTCTTAAAAATGAAGTAGTTCTGTTAGGTGCCCATATCGATTCATGGAATGGCGGAACCGGCGCAGCTGATAATGCATCGGGCTGCATCGTTATGATGGAGGCTCTGCGTATTCTCAAAAACCTGGATGTTAATCCAAGAAGGACAATCCGGATTGCACTTTGGGGTGGAGAAGAACAAGGGCTGAATGGGTCCCGCGGATATGTCGAGAAGTATCTTGTCGATCCCACAACCAAGGAACATAAACCTGATTTTGATAAATTTGCCGGCTATTTCAATATGGATAACGGTTCGGGAAATACGTGGAATATATCTGCAGGAAAATGAACTGGTCAGACCTATATTCGAAGAATGGCTTAAACCTTTTGCAGATATGGGCGCTTCGACGATAGCAATAAGAAATACCGGAGGTACTGATCATCTTTCATTTGATGCGGTTGGACTTACCCGGATTTCAGTTCATCCAGGATGAATTAGAATATGGCAGGGGATATCATACCGTAATGGATACTTACGAAAGACTGGTCATGGCTGATCTTAAACAGAATGCAGTTATCACAGCCTCATTTGTATATAACGCCGCAATGCGTAATACAAAATTACCGGGAAAACCTGCTATGAAACCCAGGCAGAATACCGATCAGCGGACCCGGGATGCAATAATATGAATTGAAACATGTAGGGACCGGTCACGACCGTTCCCTACATATTTAATAACCAATTTTTATTTTTTTATTCCTGCCAGATCGAGAATAAATGCATATTCCAGGGCCGTGATCCTGTAACGTTCAAACCTGCCTGATGCTCCTCCATGACCAGCTACCATATTGCAATCCATTACAAGCATGTTTTTATCAGTTTTCATATCCCTGAGCTTAGCAACCCATTTTGCCGGTTCCCAGTACTGAACCTGTGAATCCCAGTAACCGGTTGTTACAATAATGTTCGGATAATTCATTGCTTTAACCTGATCATAAGGAGAATATGATAGCATATAATCATAATACTCTTTTTTTCTCGGATCACCCCATTCATCCCACTCTGAAGTTGTCAGCGGAATTGTCTCATCGAGCATTGTTGTAACCACATCTACAAAAGGTACAGCTGCTATCACTCCTTTGTACAGATCAGGTCGCATATTAAGAATTGCACCCATTAATAGTCCGCCGGCGCTTCCACCCATTGCAAAAAGCTTTTCGTCTGCTTGTATATTTCTCATTAACAAGAAATTGTGCACAATCATTGAAATCTGTAAATGTATTTTTCTTCTTCAGCAGTTTACCGTCTTCATACCAGTAACGTCCCATCTCACTTCCTCCCCGTATATGGGCAAGACCATAAACAAAACCCCTGTCAAGAAGACTCAGTATTGTTGATCTGAAACCCGGATCGGTTGAATATACCGTAAGATCCGTAACCATAGAGTAAAAGAGGGGCTTTGCCATCCTTTACAAAACCCTTTTTATAAACAATTGAAACCGGAACCAAGGTACCATCTGCAGCTTTAGCCCATAATCTTTTCAGATTCATAATTATTCTTGTCAAAACCGCCAAGAACAACATCCTCTTTCATCACTTTCTTCTCTTTTGTGACCATATTATAATCAATCACAGAGTTAGGAGTAGTAAGTGATGAATAACTATATCTTAGATATATCTGTATTTGAATTCGGATTAATATTTATTCCTGCAGTATAAGCTTCCTCACCAAAATTGATGATAATGTTCGCTTCCATCTTTTTTATTAATGATTCTTAGGTTGTTCAGACCTTTAATCCTCTCCTGCGCTACAATCCAGTTATCAAATAATTCAAAGTTTTCAAAAAGTACATCGGTTCTGTGAGGTATTACATCTGTCCAGTTTGCTTTTCGGTTTTACCCTCAGCGGTTTTCATTAGTTTGAAGTTCGATGCACTGTCTGAATTTGTTCTTATGTAGAATTCATTTCCAATATGATCGATATTATATTCATGATTTACTGTCCGAGGTTCAAAGATCTTGAATTCACCATCCGGTTTGGAGGCATCTATATACCTGGTTTCAGTTGTATAGAGTCTGAGCAGAATTTATCAAGAATATATTTACGGCTTTTTGTTTCTGACAGATTCACGCTGAATGTCTCATCTTTTTCATTATAGACAAGCTAGATCTTTTTCCGGAGGATGTTCCAAGTTTATGTTTGAATATTTTATTCGACCTGAGCGTTTCATTGTCCTTGGTAACGTAAAAGACAGTTTTATTATCTGCTGCCCAGACTGATCTGACCGGTGGTATTTTCAATTTTATCGGGCAATAAGGAGCCCTGATTGAATATCTAGAAAATTTATAGTATACCGGCGCCGGCTCACAAAATCGACTCCATAGGTCAGAATCTTATTATCACGGCTGATACTCAGGCTATTTACTGAGCAGAAACTCTTTCCTGCTGCAAGTTTGTTCACGTCGAGAAGTACCTCCTCTGGAGCCGTCAGTGATCCTTTCTTCCTGTAGTATGCCGGATACTCTTTTCCTTCGGCATACTTATTATAATAATAGTATCCATTTTCGAGATATGGAACTGACTCATCATCCTTCTTTATTCTTCCTCTTATTTCATCATAAAGTGTTTTCTGCAGCACTTCGGTATCTTTCAGGACTGCTTTTGAGTAATCATTTTCTTTGTTAAGATAGTCGAGAACTTTTGATGTCTGATCATCAGGTTTAACCGAATTCTTTTGTTCATCACTCAGTCGCATCCAGAAATAATTATCGATCCTTTTATTGAATAACTCGTGTGGAATTTTTTCAGCAACAGGAGGACTTACAGAGGTTTGCGTTTGGCATGAAACCAAAACAATGTAAAAAGGAATGCTAATTGCAGACGTTCAGTTCTTTTTCATGGTTTGGTTTTAAATAAGTTGAGATTAGTCCGTATGACCGTAGAGACAGGTCCCGAACCTGGATCTCTGACAGTTTATATAAAGATATTAAAGATCTGTAAAGAATTGAGATTTAGGGAGATCATCTGCTATAAACAGCCGTTAAGTTCTTCCATATTTCCGTTCACACATATCTTTCAGCCTGCTACCTGATGTGAGATCTCATTACCAATTCTCAATTTATTTTTAATGTGTCGCACAAAGTGTTCTTCATATCAGTTAAACTATATTCAGGTAATTCACATCAAAGAGATATGAAGACCAACTTCGAAATAAAGCTAGAAATTCTTTTACTGTTCATTGCACTTAGATGTTCAAAGCCTGCTGCGATGCCAGAAAAAAAACAATATTGATTATATGGTTTCGAGAAATTTCGGTGGGTATGAATTAGTGAAACCCTTAGAGTTCCTGCAAAAATTACCGTTTTGCAGCCAGACATTCTGGGAGCTCGAAAACAAGCAGGCAGGCAAGAATACCTGGAGAGACGGTGTAGCGAGAAGGAAAAAGCTGACACGGAAAGGTCGAAGCTGGACCATCCTTTCCGAAAGAGAACAAAGAAAGATCCGGATTGAAAATTTCAAAGAATCGGCGAGAAATCTGAGGAGGAGGCCTTCAAGGATTTTCCACCACCGGAGTTTTTGAATTGGAAGTTCCGTTTTGAACCAGGATGCTCATTACGATCGTGCCAGCAAACATATCGAGAGACTGAAAAACGATAATCAGAAACGCAGCATCTAGTAGGGAACGGTCGTGACCGTTCAATACTTATAAAACGGGATTTTATGGTCGTGAACGGAAGATTCCTTATATCGGGAACGGTCTGGTGATCGCTGACAGATAACAGATAGAGCACGGCGTTGCTTAATCAAGATGTAAACATGGATCTTAAAATAAACGGCCAGGAAAAAAGTCAGCTGGGCCGGATACGACAAGAAAAATTCATTTTAATAACATGCAGGAACGGCGATATACCGTAATCCTTAGAATATCCAATATCTGATTCTTTCATTGGGTGAAGAGGCAGGTACCGGGAGACGGTCGCGACCGTTCCCTACAATGTTTTTTTTCTGATCGACATCTTTCATTGACAGTTGAATCCGTTTTCGTTCAATGTCGACAGCGATAACTTTCACCATTACGTGCTGATGAAGCTTCACAACCGAAGATGGATCGGAAATATACCCTTTGCTCATATTCGATATATGTACAAGTCCGTCCTGTTTTATTCCGATATCGACAAAGGCTCCGAACTTTGTGATGTTTGTTACAATTCCGGGAACTATCATTCCCTGAATGAGATCCTCCATTGTGTGCACATCCGCAAAGCTGAATTCCTTAATTTTTGATCTTGGATCACGACCTGGCTTAGCCAGTTCATCAAGGATATCCTTCAGAGTCGGAAGACCGGTAACTGGTGTAACATATTGCTCAAGTTTAATCTCTTTCCTTTTATTATCGTTGGTAATCAACTCCTTAATTTCGCATCCAAGGTCCTTCGACATTTTTTCGACAACATGATAACTTTCAGGGTGAACAGCACTCGCGTCAAGCGGGTTCTCAGAATTTCTGATTCTTAAAAAGCCTGCACTCTGTTCATATGCTTTTTCTCCCATCCGTTTTACTTTAAGAAGCTCGTTGCGTCCTTTGAATGGTCCGTTTTCTGTACGGTAATCAATTATATTCTGAGCCAGTTGAGGTCCAAGCCCTGAAACATAAGTTAACAGGTGTTTACTGGCTGTATTGACCTCTACACCAACAGCATTAACACAACTCATGACAACATCATCAAGTGACTTCTGCAGTTTAACCTGGTCAACATCATGCTGATACTGCCCTACTCCGATTGATTTCGGATCGATTTTAACCAATTCAGCCAACGGGTCCATTAATCGTCTTCCGATTGATATAGCCCCGCGAACAGTAACATCATAATCCGGAAATTCATCGCGGGCGGTTTTGGAAGCGGAATAAATTGAGGCGCCTGCTTCACTCACCACAAAGACCTGAATATCATTCTCGAATTTGACCCATTTTATAAAATCCTCAGTCTCCCGGCTTGCAGTACCGTTGCCTATTGCGATAGCTTCAATCTTATAAGCGTTGACAAGTGAAAGGATCTTTTTTATCGACATAGCAGTCTCATTCTGAGGAGGATGAGGATAAATTGTCTCATTATGAATAAAGGTTCCCTGCCGGTCAAGGCAAACAATCTTACAACCGGTCCTGAAACCAGGATCAATTGCCAGAACGTTCTTTTCACCAAGTGGAGATCCCAGCAGAAGTTGACGAAGGTTTTCCGCAAAAACCCCAATTGCCTCGATGTCTGCCTTTTCCTTGGAAATATTTCTGAACTCCGTTTCCATGGAAGATGAGAGCAATCTTTTCCAGCTATCTTTAACTGCATCAGTGACAATATCTGAAGAGGCATTCCGTCCCTTTACAAAAATCGAGTTCAGTATATCGAGAGCATGTTCTTCATCTGGTTCTACAGACAACCGCAGGAACCCTTCTTCTTCACCCCTTCTCATAGCTAAGAGTCTGTGTGAAGGACACTTTTTAAGAGGTTCCGACCAGTCAAAATAATCACTGTATTTTATACCTTCAGCTTCCTTTCCTTTAGTAACTTTGGAATGAATAACAGCCTCTTTATCAAAAAGATATCGTAATTGCTTTCTTGCCTTCTCATCTTCATTTATCCATTCAGCTATTATATCGGAAGCTCCGGCGAGAGCATCTTCTATAGATGCAACATCATCATTCAGAAAACCTTCAGCTTTAAGTGCGGGATCATTCTCTTTTTGATCCATAATGAGAACAGCAAGTGGCTCAAGTCCTTTTTCCCTGGCAATAGTTGCGCGTGTGCGTCGCTTAGGTCTGTAGGGCAGGTAAATATCCTCAAGTTCAGACATCGTAACTGAAGAATCGATTTTCTGCCGTAGTCCGGGAGTCATTTTTTCCTGCTCCTCAATTGATTTTATTACTGCTTCTTTCCTGGCATCCAGTTCCTTCAGCCTGTCGTACTCTTCTTTGATATGCATCAGCTGGACTTCATCGAGACTTCCGGTCATTTCTTTCCTGTACCTGCTGATAAATGGAATTGTTGCTCCTCCATCCATCAACCTTATGGTATTCTCTACCTGCCATTCATGCAGGCCGAGTTTCTTTGCAACCAATAAAATATTCCTGTTTGTGTTCATAATATTATTCAACATAAATAACCAGACCTTTCAGATATTCGCTTTCGGGGTGATATATATTTACAGGATGATCAGGCGGTTGACTCAGCTGATGCAGTATCCTTACAGTGCGCCCGGTATTGGCAGCGGCAGCAAAAACCGATTTTCTGAAGTTCTCTTTAGAAACGACCTGTGAACAGGAGAATGTAAATATTATACCACCTGGTTTAATTTGCTCAATAGCCTTTATATTCAGTCTTTTATATCCCTGTAATGCATTTGCCAGAACATTATTATGCTTTGCAAAAGCAGGAGGATCGAGAATTATAAGGTCGTATTGATCTTTGATATGATTAAGATAATCAAATGCATCAACCTGAAATGATTCATGCCTGTTATCATCTCCATAATTAATTTTAACGTTTTCATTTGCCAGTTCAATAGCCTGAAAGGAGCTGTCGACTGTATGAACCACAGATGCATTTTTCATGGCATAGACTGAAAATGCGCCGGTATAACCGAACATGTTCAACACGATCCTTCCATCAGTATAGTTTTCGAGCAGCTTCCTGTTCTCTCTCTGATCAATGAAAAATCCGGTTTTCTGTCCGGTAGTCCAGTCAATTTTAAACTTGTAACCATTTTCAGTAACAATAACCGGATCAGAAATTCCAAACAGAAATTCATTTGTAGCTGTCACACCAGACATATGTGGAATTGTGCCCTCACTTTTGTCATATACGGCTAAAATTCTGCCATCAAGCAGTTCAGCCAGAATCGATGCAATTTCTTTACGTATCCTGTAGAAACCCAGCGAATGCATCTGCATAACTGCTACGCCATTATAGTAGTCAACTATCAGACCTGGTAAACCATCCCCTTCGCCATGAATAAGCCTGAATACATTTATCTGGTCATTATCAATAATATTAATTGCTTTTCTGTAAGCAATAGCACGTTCGATCTTCTGCCGGAAGAAAATGATATCAGGTGTAATCTGTTCAAAGGAAAGAACACGAACAGCGATTGAACTTGGGGCGTAGTGTCCGACGGCTAAAAAAGTATTTTTATTATCATATACCTCCACAAGGTCTCCTTCAACCGGATCCCCGTATATTTTCTTGATAGCACCTGAGAACACCCATGGATGAAAACGGCGGAGAGATTGTTCCTTTCCGGATTTAAGGACTATTTTTATTCGATCTTGCATTTAACTGTTTCGATTATTTTACCCCCCATCCCCCCCAAGGGGGGCTAAAATCAGATTTTAGCACTTTTATCTTTTTACTTTTATCTTTTGTCTTTTACCTCATGTCCGTTTACCAGCTTCTTATAGATCTGATGGCATACCCAGGCATCGGTTGCAGCGTATATCTGCTGGGCTTCAGTAAGTTGCTCTGCTTCCCAGTCGGTCACTTGCTGTCGCTTTGATATTCTGAATCCAAGAACAATTGCCGAAAGTTTTTTCAATCCCGAACTCTGAATACCATACTCCTTAACAAGGTTTTGCAGATCGACAAAACCGTCAGGTGAAAATTTTTTCACCCCTTTCAAAAATCTAATATCATCATGCACTGCAACACCCGCTTTTATAACCGAAGGATCGGATAAAAGACCGATCAATTCATCGGGTATACCTATTTTATTTATACGGAACAGACATGCCAGCTCGCCGGTCGAAAGCTGAATAAGAGAAACCGGATTCTTTCTGCCCTTTTTGAATGTAGGCCGGGTCTCCGTATCAAAACCAAGCAGCTCCGATCCTTTAAGCCTTGGAAAAACCTCATGGAATGTTTTAAGATTGTCAACAAGGACTATTTCACCTTTAAACCATGCCAGCTCATGTTCAGCAAGTTCTTCAACTGTAATATTCTCCTTGTACATGTCAGTTTATATCTCCCTTCATATCTTTTTGCCTTCTCGTAATAAACCAGTCTGACGTATTTCTGTTTTCGTCTTCATTATCAGCATTATTTTCAACTTTTCCTATCTCCTCACCGGAGTAGAGGAATTTATGTATCGCCCGCATAGAATTCACCAGTTTCTGACCCCAGAAGTTTTCAAAGTTCATCCTGCATTCCCATACAGCATCATTCATCACCTCTGTGGTGCCAGTCTGATAAAGGAGAAGAAAGTCCTTCATATCCTGGTAGATGTCTGCCATATTCTCTGAAATACTTGATACAACCGGCCCTTCTGATTCTTTTATTTTTTCATCGAATACTTCCAGGTAATCGTTAGCTGTCCCGAATTTTTCTTTTAATGTATCATTAATGGCTGTCCAGTCTGGTTCTGTAACGAACTTCTCATTACTGCCTTCAAAGAAAGGGTTCAATTGTGGCAAAAGTGAAGCCTTAAGGTACATAAGAGGTAAAATACGCTGCAGGATCTTCAGCAACTCATCACCTTTCAACTCTGAAGCATGTTCTGTATATTTACAGAATTCATTCGCAACAGCCACAAATTCAACTACATTTCTCGAGTACACAGGATCAGTAGTGGCATCCATATCGATATTCAATTTTAAATCTACCAGATGCCAAAAGTAATAAAAATTGACAGGTAAAAGAAACATGGACCTGGCCGGACCAACAGAGATCAGCTCCGGACTTATACGTTGTTTGTTTTCTTATTAAACATAAGACAATGGTATTAAACACCAATGTAGTTCAGAGGATAAAGAGGCCGTTTGATGATTTATTGTAAAGAATTGATAAATTCGTTGAACAAATTAGAGTATCTATTAGTTAGCCTTTACAGCCAATTTGCTATGGCTATGCATACTTTTAGTGCAGGCATAAAGAAGATGTTTGCCAAATCGACAATCCATTAGTCAAACCAATAGAATTAATTAAACCATTTCAAAAATAATAAGTCAAAACAATAAATTAAATTTATAATAATGAAATACATTAAATATCTTTTGATACTATCACTTCCAATAGCGGGATGTAACAATAATGATGATGAAACACAACAGAGTCTTTCTGAATCTATGTATTTTCCTTCAAATACTGAGACTGACTGGGAAACTAAATCTCTTTCCAGTTTGGGTTGGAACGAAGGTACTGTTCAACCTTTAAAAGATTATTTAATTCAAAAACACACAAAATCTTTTATGATTCTAGTAAATGGAAGAATTGTAATGGAAGAATATTTTAATGGGCATACTTCAACTGCTTCGTGGCAATGGAATAGTGCAGGCAAAACACTCGTGACAACCACAACAGGAATAGCACAACAAGAAGGACTACTGAATATCAATACCAAAGTATCACAATATTTAGGTACAGGTTGGACCAATGAACCTGTAGAAAAAGAAAATTTAATAACATCAAGGAATTTACTTACAATGACTTCAGGAATAAATGACGCAAGTGAATTAGTGATAAAATCAAATTTAACATATCTTACAGATGCAGGTACAAGGTGGTCGTACCATAATGTATTTCAAAAATTGATGGATGTTGTTGCAAGTGTGAGTAATCAGGATTTTGAAACTTTTTTTAATGCCAAATTAAAAAACAAAACAGGAATGGACGGCTATTGGAATTATGGTGTAATATTTAAAATTTATCATAGCAATACCCGTAGTATGGCAAGATTCGGACTATTGGCTCTTAACAAAGGAAAATGGAAAAACGAATCAATTATCAACGAGACTTTTTTTAATGAAAGCATTAGTACTTCACAAAATATAAACCCGTCTTACGGATATTTATGGTGGTTAAATGGGAAAACGAGTTATATGGTTCCGGGTGGTCAAACCGTTTACCAGGGACCTTTGGTCCCAAATGCCCCATCAGATATGTATGCAGCAATGGGTGCGGAAGATCAGCGCATTTATGTTATTCCAAGCAAAAATATGGTGGTGATAAGAATGGGAGATGCATCAGATCCTGCTAATCCTGATTTTGCACTTTCCGGATTTGATAATGCCCTTTGGGAAAAGATAAATGCTATAATAAATTAAAAGTAGTATACCTATAAGATTGTATATCAGAACGAGCTACAGGGGCTTGCTAAAAAGGCGCATACATTACAAAATGTTCAAATTATTATTTCGCCGGAATTCATTCCTTACTTATTACTGGCTATATAATATTCCCGATAGAAATTCCTTCAGTGTCGTCAATCCCGATCATTGCATTTATCAGTTTCACTCCGGTATATTTTTTTATATCTCTTTCAGTGATCACAATTTCATTTATCAACCTCTTCCTTAACATATCAGCCCGTCTGGTACCAGGTAATAAATAAGTTGTTGGAGTTAACCAGCTCCCGTTTAAATCACTGAAAACGACATTTGCATACGAAGAATCTGTCACCATTCCTTCTTTTATAATTAGTATATCATCACATTCTCCACGCATTTCCATCAATCTTTGGATATTATCTCTTTCAATAAATTTGTATGGATAGCTTATGGTGTCATCAATAATAAGTTTAAGTGATCTCACAGACCTGATAATGTAGGGTAAAAATTCAAATTTAATGGTCTTATCATCATACACTACTCGACATTTATAAACACCCACACCAGCAAATGCAGGAACGCTGATAATCTTCTCAAGGTCAGGTTCTTGCTTCAAACCAAATACTCCATACAATGACCTGATCATTCTTTCGTTATGAAAGCTGATATTCATGAGAGTACCATTTTCGACTTTTATAGTTTCAACCAACGGGGACATATACTTTCGAAATCAGTTCTTCGTACTCTTTTACAGGATCGCTCAGATAAGTGATTCCACCACCACTTTTGTAAATATAATTTGCCCGAATTATATTCAATAAACCGTATCATAACTGCACTATCAAGACTTTTACCATCAAATACCCCGAAAATACCTGTATACCAGCCTCTTTCATATGTCTCACTCTCTTTAATTATCCTTATCGTTTCCTTCTTCGGGGCTCCAGTTACAGATCCTGCAGGTAACATGCTCACGATTATCTCACCCAAATGGTTTTCATAACCTTTTACCAGCCTGCCGGTTATTTCGGAACTTACCTGTAGTAAGACAGTTTCATTTGTCTTTATTTCCTCAATATACCTGTAGCGGGTAACCCTTACTTCATCAGCGAATATGCTCAGGTCATTTCTTATCAGGTCAACAATTGTATTATGTTCAGCCATCTCTTTTTCATCGCTCAGGATTATTATTTCTGCGTTATTCTTTGAAGCGTCAATCGTTCCTTTCATAGGAAACGATTTCACCACTCCATCGCAGATTCTCACAAAAATCTCAGGCGAAAAAACAACAAATTGGTTGTAATACAGGAGTTTATAGTTAGCGATACTAGCATTGAAAATATCTTTTAATGTTACTTTGGTTTCTATATACGTCGGAAATGTCAGGTTCAGAAGATAACTGTTCCCCAAACTGATATTCATCTGGACATTTCTGAAGGCTTCTGAATATATGCTGAACGGGACCGGATGCTTTAAAAAAGTAACAGGTTTAGTGTATATTTGCCCTGGAAGAACATTCGAAAGCAGCGGTGTCGAAAACTTTATCCCGGGGGGAACTGAATTCAGTTTATGAATTTCCGGGTTCTTCATGTCGAAATCAACAATAAACATAAATGGTTCTCTTTCAGTACCATATTTGTTCATTAAAGCTAGTAAAATTATCTAAGACAATGCCTGACATAAATATATTAATTGTTGATAATTACGATTCATTTACATATAATATAGCTCATATCGTTAGGAGCTTCCCCGGTTCAAACTTACAAATTATTGAGGCAGGTAAGATTGATTCTTCGACTATTGATTCATTTGATAAAATAATCTTTTCTCCGGGACCAGATCTTCCAAGACCTGGAAATGTTATGGAACGGATTCTTATTGATTATGCAGGGAATAAATCCATACTTGGAATTTGTCTTGGTCTGCAGGCGATTGTTCTTTTTTACGGAGGAAGACTGAAGCATCTTGAAGAGGTCGTACATGGAAGAAAGAAGATTATCAGAATAACAGGTGCAGCTTCTAAATTATATAGCGGGATACCTGAGAACTTTGAAGCAGGCCTTTACCATTCATGGATTGCTGACAAAGACTATCTTCCTGATTCGCTTTTAATTACTGCAACCTCAGATGAAGGCCGAATTATGGGAATTCGTCACAGGATTTATGATATTGAGGCAGTTCAATTCCACCCTGAATCGATTATGACAGCTGTTGGGGGAAAAATCGTACACAACTGGTTGAAATAATGGTCTTGTACCAATCCGTTATGTATCTACTCATTTTATGAACCCCACTTTAGTTTATGATCCTTATCCTGAACTATCTTATTATGGTCGAGCAACCAGCGTATCACTTTTATAACTCTCTCCTCGGGATAAGTCAACCAGTTTTACCAGTTCTTCCGGATCTGGATTTTTATCATCAAGAATACTTTTTATCTCCTCCAGGATAATATCAAATTCATACTTACTCAGATCCAGCTCATTTCTTTCCCTGCATACATCACAGATCCCGCATCTATCCGATTCTTCGCCAAAATAATCCAGAAGGTAAACAGATCGGCAATGCCTGTCAGAATCTGCGTAGTCAATCATTTTATTCAACCGGATTTCATATCTTTCTTTAACACGAAGATAGTTATCGGGTGAGATCATCAGCGCTTTCCTTACGAGTCGCTCCTGAGTAAAGATCACAAGTGCGGTCTTCTTACCCGGGATATATCGGATGATATTCAACGCCGACAATTTCACGAGATACTGATAAATAGTATCTCTCGTTGCAGCCGATTTCCTCGAGAGAGATTCTTCATTTATCGGAACAAATTCACTGAACATGCCGGTGTATGATCGCAGCAGGAGCTTGATAAATCCGTCGAACGATTCATTTGCCACCTGGAACTTGTATAGATCATCACGGCTTACAATAAAATGAACCCTCGAAGGATTATTTATTTCTTCAGTGAATTCCACATATCCTTCTCTTTGAAGAAACTGAAGAGAATTATAAGTTTCAATAACAGGCAGCCTGAATTTTGCTACAAAATCGTACATATTGAAATCAAATACATTGTCCTTTCCCGATCCAAGCGGTACCTGAAGATAATTGCAAAGTGCATCATACGTGTCTTTTATCTTTTCTATAGCAGGAAACTTTTTTCTGATTGAATCTGTAAGCCGGACTTTATCAGCAGGAGAGTATAAAAGAACTGAAAAAGCAGGTTTTCCGTCACGGCCCGCCCTGCCACTCTCCTGAAAATAGTTTTCAATTGAATCCGGAATATCCCAGTGAACTACAAACCTGACTTCGGATTTATCAATTCCCATTCCAAAAGCATTCGTAGCCACTATTACCCTGGTCTCTCCGACTGTCCATGAAGTTTGCTTTTTGTCACGGAGCTCATCTGTTAGTCCGGCATGGTAGAAATCGGCACTAATACCATTTGCCACCAGTAGTTCAGCGACCTCTTTGCATCTTTTTCTGCTTCTGACATAAACAATACCGCTGCCTTTTGCTTTTTGAAGGGTTTTAATCAGATAGGTACCTTTCTCCTCTACCTTCCGTACCAGGTACGAAATATTTTTTCTGTCAAAACTGGTTCTCAGAACATTTTTTTTCCTGAAAAGAAGCTTGCTCATAATATCATCAATGACCTGGGGTGTAGCCGATGCAGTAAGAGCCAGGAAAGGAACTTTATCAGAAATATGATCTCTCAGGGAGGCAATCTTCAGATAAGAAGGCCTGAAGTCATATCCCCATTGTGAAATACAATGTGCTTCATCAATCGCTACCAGCGAAAGGTTAATTCTCGATACCTTTGACTGGAAAATCCTTGTCGAAATTCTTTCAGGAGAAACATAAAGAAACTTATAGTCTCCATAGATGCTATTTTCAAGAGCATTGTCAATCTCTTCACCAGACATACCTGAATGGATAGCTATAGACTTTATTTCCAGATCATTAAGATGATTAACCTGATCCTTCATCAGAGCAATCAATGGAGTTATAACCAGACAGATTCCCTCATGGACAAGTGCCGGGACCTGGTAAGTAATCGACTTTCCTCCGCCTGTTGGCATAAGTCCGAGGGTATCCCTTCCTTCAGCCACCGATAGAATTATCTCCTCCTGCAATGGTTTAAAGGTTGTAAATCCCCAGTATTTTGTCAGAATCTGTCTGTAAGGCTCAATATTCATTCCGGCTGGCACTATGTACAAATGTAAGAACTGTTATTCAAATAAAGAGATATGAGATGTCTTACTACTTCTTTTTTTTTCGTAATTTGCGCCATCAAAACTTAAAATCTCATCTGATGTCATTATTAGAGGATAAGATACTTTATGAAGGTTTAACATTTGATGATGTTCTTCTCGTTCCTTCATATTCTGAGGTTCTTCCAAGGGAAGTTGATCTCAGCTCAATGTTTACGAGAAACATTCATATCAACACGCCTTTAGTCTCGGCAGCTATGGACTCAGTTACAGAAGATGATCTGGCAATTGCTATTTCCAGGGAAGGTGGCATCGGTGTGATCCATAAAAATATGACTATTGAAAAACAGGCAGCACAGGTAAAACGTGTCAAGAGGGCTGAGAATGTAATGATTTTTGATCCTATTACAATAAATCTCAATGCAACAGTTGGCGAGGCAATGAATTTAATGAGTGAATACAAGATAGGTGGTATTCCTGTAATTGATAAAAACGGAATTCTCAAAGGCATTGTTACAAACAGAGACCTTCGGTTTGAAAACAACCGTGCCCGTAAGATAACCGAAGTTATGACTACCAGTCTGATCACTACAAACCATCAGACTAACCTGGAAGCCGCAGCCAGAATACTTCAGAAGCATAAGATTGAAAAGCTTCCGATGGTAGATGAAGAAGGTAAGCTGATCGGATTGATCACTTATAAAGATATTACAAAAACCAAAGATCGTCCGAATTCCTGCAAGGACGACAAAGGAAGGCTCAGGGTTGCAGGAGCAGTCGGGATTGCTGCTGACACACTTGAAAGGGTTGAAGCGTTGATAAATGCGAATGTCGATGCAATTTCAATTGATACTTCTCATGCTCATACAAAAAGTGTAATAAATATCTTAAAGGAAATTAAAAGGAACTATCCGGGAATTGATGTAATTGCCGGAAATATAGTTACATCCGAAGCAGCCATAAAACTTGTCGAGGAGGGTGCTGATGCAGTAAAAGTTGGAATCGGACCAGGCTCAATATGTACAACAAGGGTAATCGCGGGTGTTGGCATTCCACAGCTTTCCGCAGTTTATAATGTTGCCAGAGCAATAGAAGGATCGGGAGTACCGGTAATAGCAGATGGAGGAATAAGATATTCGGGCGATATTATAAAAGCAATTGCTGCAGGAGCCGATTCAGTTATGATGGGATCACTATTCGCCGGCGTTGAGGAATCTCCCGGTGAGACTATCATTTATAACGGTCGTAAGTTCAAAGCATACAGAGGCATGGGATCGATCGAAGCTATGCAGCAAGGATCTAAGGACCGCTATTTTCAGGATATGGAAGATGATATTCAGAAACTTGTACCTGAAGGAATCGCTGCAAGGGTGCCATATAAAGGCACTCTCGCTGAAGTCATATACCAGATGACAGGTGGACTAAGAGCTGGTATGGGATACCTTGGAGCTAAAAACATTTTGGTACTTAAGAAAGATAGTAGATTTGTAAGAATCACTAACTCAGGAATTATAGAAAGTCACCCTCATGATGTTTCTATTACAAGGGAGGCTCCAAATTATAGCAGAAAATCATTTGAATAACAGGTTTCAGCAAATCCTGATGAAGATCAGATCAACTTTATTTATCCTTTCAATGTTACTGATGCCGGTTTTTTGTATGGCGCAGAATGTGAATAATAAAGTGTTGATCACTGTTGATGGAAATAAGATAGAGGCAGGAGAATTTATCAGGATGTATAAAAAAAGTATTGACCCTGGAAACACATTGGATATCGATAGCTATCTTCATCAATTTATAGCCTTCAAACTTAAAGTAGCCGATGCCCTGAGAGAAGGATTTGACACTACCAGATCTTTCAGGAACGAGCTCAATGGTTACCGTAACCAACTTGCACAGAACTATCTCACCGACAATCAGTCTAAGGAAAAACTACTGCTGAAAGCGTACCAGAGATCATTGACTGAAATTAACGCCTGGCATATTTTAGTAGCACTTCCCCAGGAGACTTCTCCCGAAGATACACTTAAAGCCTGGCAAAAAGCCATAGATATCAGGGAGAGAATTATTAAAGGCGAACCGTTTGAAAGCGTGGCACGGGGAACTTCCGATGACAAATCGGTAAAAATTAATGGAGGAAACCTCGGATATTTTTCAGTATTCCAGATGATAATGCCTTTTGAAGATGCTGCATATTCCCTCAAAACAGGTACCCTGTCAATGCCTGTCAGAACTCCGTTCGGATATCATATAATAAAAATAACTGATAAGCGCCCTGCTAAGGGCAGGATTAAGGTTGCTCATATTATGAAGGCTGTTCCTCCAGGTACTGATGAAAAGCAGGCTAAACTGGCCTCAGAGGAGATAAACAAAATTTACGATCTGTTGCAACAGGGGGCTTCGTTCACAGAACTGGCAAAAAAGTATTCCGATCATAAAGAATCGTCTGTCAAAGGCGGGGAACTTGACTGGTTTGGAACTGGTGAAATCATCAGCAACTTTTCTGAGGCAGCTTTTGGCCTGACCGATACCGGTAAATATACCAGACCAGTCCATACAATTTATGGATGGCACATAATTAAATTACTGGACAAAAAAGCACCTGGTTCTTTTGAAGAGTCCCGATCATTTCTTGAAAGCAAAATAAACCAGTCATATCTGAATTCAATAAGTAAGAAATCTTTTGTCGAAAAACTAAAGAAAGAGTACAATTTCCAGATCAACCAGGAGGCCTACGATTGGTTTGTCCGGAATACCGATACGCTCATTATACAGGGATTAAAAAGATATGACCGCTCTACAATGCCTGACTTCAATTTATATTCATTTGCTAATCAATCTATTACAACTAATGAATTTGCAAATTATATTGAGAAGAGAGGTTCGATGGTTATTACAAAAGATTCCTTGGTATTTATTAACAGCTCAATTGATACAAGAGCTTCTGATCATCTGATAAACTATGAGAATTCCATACTCGAAAACAAGTACCCCGATTTCCGTTATCTTATGAACGAATTTCGCGATGGCATGCTGCTTTTTGAAATATCCGGAAACAAGGTATGGAACAGGATAAGCAATGATTCTTCAGGTCTTCGAAAGTATTATGAGGAAAATAAAAACAACTGGCTTACACGAAAAGGAATAGAGGCAAAGATTTACACGCTTAAATCTTCAGACGGAGAACAGCTTTTATCATCAGCATTCAATAAATTATTGCAGAAATCCGATATGGATGAGCTTTTGCTTAAAAAATTCAATAAAAAGAATGATACATTGCTTACTGTTAAAGAGGGTACATGGTTTAAGGGTGATGATCCTGAAATTGATAAACTTGAATGGATAGCAGGTGCGCACTCCTTCAGCCGCGACGGATTTCCTTCAATAATTCTGATTAAAACAGTTTTGGAACCCGTACCTTTGAAATTTGATGAAGTTAAAGGAGAAGTTATGACAGGATACCAGGAGTTTCTGGAGAATGAATGGGACAGACAATTAAATAAAAAATATAGCGTTAAGATTGATGATTTGGTATTGAATGAAGTGAAGAAGAAAATAAAAAATGAATAAAACAGCAGTTGTTATATCGATCCTTTTCCTTTTAGCCGGTTGCACAAATAATCATAATCAGGCAAAAAGAACAGCAGTTGCAGAGGTTGGTAAAGTAATTCTTTACTACGATGAGATGCCTAAACTCATACAACATGGTGTAAATGATGCAGATAGTGCAGCATTGGTCAAGAATTATATAACCAAGTGGGCAAAAAGACAACTTCTGTTACAGAGAGCTGAAAATAATCTGTCACCGGAATTAAAAGAGGAAATTTCCAAACAGCTCGACGATACCAGGTCAAATCTTGTTATATATCAGTATCAGAGACAGATGATTCAGGAAAAGCTGGATACAGTTCTCACTGAGCAGGAACTGGAGAATTATTATAACGCAAATGAAAACAGTTTTAAACTTAATTCAAATATCGTTAAAGCTCTCTTTATTAAGTTACCAGTTGAAACACCTGATCTAAACAAAATAAGGTCACTCGCACGTTCAAATACTCCGAACGATCGTCAGCAGCTGGAAAGTTACTGTTATCAGTTTGCTGAAAAATTTGATGATTTCAACGAGGATTGGGTAACAATGGACAGGCTATCGGTCGAGCTTCCGCAGAATATAGAGAATGAAGAAAATTTCCTGAAAAGAAATACATTTTTTGAAACCAGTGATTCCACGTCATTATACCTGGTCTCCATACGTGATTACAGGTTAAGGTCTTCCCTTGCTCCGTTTGAATATGTTAAGGATGATATAAAGAGGATCATCTGGAATACAAGGAGATTTGAATATCTGCAATCACTTGAGAATGGAATTTATAATGAAGCACTTAAAGAAAATAGTTTTAAAATATTTTAATAATTATTAACAGCGGATTCCCTCATACAATTAAAAATTATCATATAATGAATAATAGAAAACTTAAATTTTACCTGACATTTTTTTGTATTTTCCTTCCGGGAGTATTTATTGCCAACTCTCAGGTGCTTGTAGAATCAATAGCAGCTATTGTCGGAAATGAGGTTATCTATCTCTCCGACCTCGAGAATACAATCGCAGACGCCAGAAGAAACGGAAACAAAACTCCTATGGATCAACTCAGATGCCTGGTATTTCAGCAAATGCTGATTGCGAAACTCTTTGTGGATCAGGCAAGGATCGATAGTATAAGTGTAACCGATGATGCGGTTGAAGGTGATCTGAACATGAGGATGAATGATGCCATAAGGACCGCAGGAAGTGAAGAGGCCCTGGTATCCTATTTTAAGAAGAGCATGGTTGAAATCAGAAGAGATATTAAGAAAAGTCTTGTGGAACAGCAAGTTGTATCAGAAGTCCAGAGTAGTATTGCTAAAAACATCTCAATAACTCCCGCTGCCTTAAAAAAGTTTTTCAACTCTATACCCAAAGACAGTCTACCTGTTGTTCCTGCAAAATATGAGATAAGTCTCATTCAGCTTGATCCTCCGTCAAATGAAGACAATAAAGCCGAAGCACGTCAAAAGCTACTTGACATCAGAAGCCAGATCCTTGCCGGTAAAAGTTTTAGTGTTCTGGCAAGATTGTATTCTGAGGATACCGAAACTGCCAAAAACGGAGGAGAAGTCGGATTCATGGTCAGAGGTGAGCTTGAAAAGCCTTATTCTGAAGCAGCATTCGGTCTGACAAAGAATACCGTGTCGAAAATTGTAGAAACCAAATATGGATTCCACATTATCCAGCTTATTGAGCGGAAAGGCGATCTGGTTAATACCCGCCATATTCTTATAAGACCGAAAATAAAACCCGAACAGGCATCCAAAGCGATCGCACAACTCGACAGCCTTGCAAACTTAATAAGGAAAGACAGTATAAAATTTGAGAAAGCCGCATTGCGATACTCCACTCATAAGGACAGCAGGATAAATGGAGGTAAATTCGTAAGTTCCAATCCTTCTTCCCGTATAACCTGGTTCACGCTTGAAGAATTAAACCCTGAGATGTATATGAAAATCAGGGAAATGAAAGTCGGTGAGATTTCTGATGCGTTCAAAACAACTGATCAGGATAATAATGCGGTTTTCAGAATAGTTAAACTTGATAATGAACTGCCGGCACACTCGGCAAATCTGAAAGATGATTATCAGAACCTGTATGATGCAGCTTTGGCCAAAGAGCGGACCAGGATTTTTGACAAATGGGTCAAAAACAAAATTGGCATCACCTATATTAAAATAGGCGAGGAATTTAAAACATGCGACTTTTTAAAGGAAGGATGGTTGAAATAGAAAGCTTGAAAAACCTGGCCGTTACAATTTCTTTCAGACATATTTTCTATGTCGCAGTATTTCTGTTTATAGCCTCTTCACTTCAATCTCAGGTAGCTTCTCCCAATCAGGCGACTAAGAAAAAAATAGAACTAAAGTAGGCAGATTTAGATAATATCGTAAAAGATCCCAAAACAGGAAAATATATACACCATATACTGGGAAATGTTATACTCGTACATAACGAAATAACGATGTTTTGTGACAGTGCGCATTTCTCACCGGATAAAAACCAGGTAACTGCGTTCAGCAAAATACATATTGAACAGGGAGACACACTCGATCTTTTTGGCGATTACCTGTTTTATGACGGGAAAAGTGAAATGGCATTTGTAAAAGGTAATGTTGAACTGATTGATAAAGAAACTCATCTTTACACCGATTCAATAAATTACGATGTAAAAAACAAAATAGCCCGGTACAACGACAAAGGCAGGATAACTAACGGTGATAACATACTTACAAGCATTATTGGAGTATATTATGTGTCTGATAATCTTTTCCACTTTAAAGATAGCGTAAAAATTGTAAATCCCGATTATGTAATGACAGCTGATACAATGGATTACAATACCAAGACAGAAATATCATTCTTTACAGGTCCTACTGAATTACATGGCGATAGCTTATATCTTTATTGCGAAAAAGGATGGTACGACACAAAAAATGAGGTTACTTCGGTCTGGAAAAATGCTATGATAGACAACAAAAAACAGATCGTTCATGGCGATTCACTTTATTTTAATGATAGTACCGGGTATGGAGAATCATTTCGGAATGTTGTAATTGAAGACACTGTAAACAAAATTGCATATTAAGGGAAATTATGCCTGGTACTATAAACAACCTGAAAAATTTATGGTTACCGACAGGGCAGTGTTCATTCAGATTTCGAATCATGATTCACTTTTCCTGCATGCAGATACAATAAGTGCAATTACAATTTCTGACTCAACTTCACAAGGGTACAGATTAATGAAGGCATATCAATGGTTGCCGTATTTTCAGTAAGAATCTGCAGGCAAAATGCGACTCACTCTCCTATTCATTTCAGGATTCAGTTATAAGGCTCTATACTTCTCCTGTGATCTGGTCGGATGAAAACCAGCTCACATCCGACTCGATGGCAATATTTACTAAAAACCGTCAGACAGACAGGTTGGAATTATATAATTCGGCTTTTATTACAAGCCAGATAGATACTGTAAGATATAATCAGATAAAAGGCAGATCGCTGACCGGTTATTTTAAAAACAATGAATTGTATAAAATAGATATTAAGGGTAACGGAGAATCGATATATTATCTGCTTGATGGAGAAGACTGTTACAGGCAGAAACCAGACAAAATGCGCTGAATATTGAAATTTATGTCGATAAAGGTAAAATAACCGATATTTATGAGTATGAGAATCCTGAAGGATTTATTGATCCTCCCGAACCTGACCAAACCCGTAAGACTCGATAGGATTTAACTGGTTCGATAATCTGAGACCCAAGAAAATGTCTGATATATTCAAAAAATAAAAAAGAGGCTGATTTTAAGAGATCAGCCTCTCTTTTAATATTCATCTTCATTAAAAAAGAAGTCGTCCTTACTTGGATAATCCGGCCAGATATCTTCAATACTTTCATATATATCTCCCTCATCCTCAATTTCCTGCAGATTTTCAATAACTTCCATCGGGGCACCCGACCTAATGGCGAAATCAATCAGCTCATCCTTAGTGGCAGGCCATGGAGCATCCTCAAGTTTTGATGCTAATTCAAGTGTCCAGTACATATTTTCCTGATTAAGTTAAGCTTAAAACAAAGTCTGCAAATATATATATTATTTTATTTAAAAAACAATACCCTTTTTTAAGATTTTTAACATATCAGACTGACCACTTAATCTCTTCAATATCAAGCTCTAAGCTAATTTTTCGTGGATAATACGAATAAAAAATCGGAAAGCCGGTTAAGGAATTTATTAACTATTTCAGGCGATTCTTCAGTATCATTTAGCCTTAAAACTGCCCTCTCTGCCCTGCGGCATACACATCGGGCTATATGACAATATGATACGAGTATATTTCCTCCAGGTAAAATAAAGTTCTTCAATGGAGGAAGGGTCTCTTCCATTATGTCAATTTCTTTTTCAATCACAGATATGCAGTCAGGATCAGGCAATATCTTTTTTACTGTTGCTATTTTCGCTGTCGTACGCGAGTGCTGCTGCACATCTCATAAGCTGATTCTGAATATAGATCAGAAGTTCTCTTCGTTGAAGGTTTTCTTTGTGATCCCTTAAAAGACCAATCCATGCAATAAGTTCATCTACAGAACCATATGCTTCAACACGTATAGAATGCTTTGGGAACCCTTCTGCCTCCCGATAATGAAGTAGTCCCATCGTCACCTGTAAGGGTATAGATCTTCATGATTTCAATAAAGAGGAAAATCAAAAAGCAATTATACCTAAGAACAGATACTTTATGCTTTTATATACTTTTCATTACGATAGTCCTGCGAAATTTCACCGTCAAAAAGCCTTATAATACGGGCAGCATGTTTAGCAATATCCTCTTCATGAGTAACTACAATCACAGTATTTCCTTTTCTATGAATATCATCGAGAAGACCCATAATATCAATTGATGTCTTACTGTCGAGGTTACCTGTTGGTTCATCAGCAAGAATAATTGATGGTTTGTTAACAAGGGCCCTGGCAATAGCAACACGCTGACGCTGTCCTCCTGATAATTCATTTGGCTTATGAGTCATCCTGTCGCCAAGACCTACCTGTTCAAGTGTTTCAATAGCTACTTTTTCCCTGTCGAGTTTTGGAACTCCGGCATATATTAATGGTAATGTAACATTCTCAAGAGCAGAATACCGTGGAAGAAGGTTAAATGTCTGAAATACAAATCCAATCTCCTTGTTTCTGATTTCAGCAAGAAAATCATCTTCCATTTTACTCACATCAGTACCGTTCAGAATATAACTACCACTCGATGGTGTATCAAGACATCCCAGAAGATTCATCAGAGTAGATTTACCTGACCCGGAGGGTCCCATAATGGCTACATATTCATTCCTTTCAATATTAATGGAGACAGACCGTAAAGCCCTCACAATCACTGATCCAACCTGATAATTCTTAACAATATTCGTGAATCTCAATTACTTTGTCCATAACGTGTAAAATTTGAATTTTCGAAATTAGATTAAATAAGTCAAATAATAAATATTAAATTCTTAATTTTTGTTAATATCTGATTATATAGTTATTATGATTAATTCCCTCCCTGAAAAAAACAATTCCCATCCTGAATATATCAATTGTTACAGATACCTTTTCATGTAGTTGTTTTATCTCATTCCAGGCCTCTTCCATTTCTTTTGAATAATAGATATCATCAATAATAATTACTGTTTTATTATCGGAAATCTCAGCTATCTGGTTGAAATATTTTAAAACAGGTTCTTTCCGGTGGTTTCCATCAATAAAAACCAGTCCTGGTTTAATGCCGGTGTTTGTCAAGGACTGGCAAAACTTCGTCAAACGAACCTGTCAAAAATTTCAATATTTGTAAGTCCTGCTTCTTAAAATTATTTTTTGCAATTTCAAATGTTGCCGGACAACCTTCAATTGTATAAACTATTGCATCGGAACAGGACTGAGCCATATACATAGTACTGATTCCAAAAGAGGTCCCAAATTCTACAATCAGAGGTTTGCCGAATTCAGCTGCCATATTTGACAACAACTCACCATATTTTGCCCGGTACTGGTGAATATCTGGCTATATCTGACACCTTTCTTAAGTTTGTTTTTAATAATTCTGACCCTGAACCAAGATCGTTTACAATAATGGATCTTCTGTCAGAGATCAATTTCTTTCTGACCTTTTCAATACAACAGACAATATCAGGATCAATTTTATTCCGGAATACCCGTGAAACAAGATCAAAAACAAACGGACTGTGAATACCATGTCCCTTACTGTGATGCGACAGAAGTATGTATTTCAGATATTTGACTGCACTGAAAAAAATCATTTTGATACTGGAATTATAATTAGGACAGGTTTTCAAAAATACGTATTTTCGGATAATATCATTTACACAAAGGTCGCAAAGATTATTTTTTACCCCACTACCCCCTAAGGGGGGGTTAACCTCGATTTTTAAGAATAATTTTCATAATATGACGGAATGAGCCCCCCTTTAGGGGGGATGGGGGGCAAAAATATGACGGAATGAGAAACCCTTTTTCGGAATGATTATACAGGAATTTCTAGATACTGACATAACTTATTTACCGGGAGTTGGTCCAAAAAGGGCTGAACTCCTGAATAAAGAATTGAATATCTTCACATTCCGCGATCTTCTATATTTTTTTCCTTATAAATATATTGACAGAACCAGGTTTTATAAAATTTCTGAGCTTGATCCCGATCTGCCTTTTGTTCAGATAAAAGGCATAATAAAAGGATATTCTACCGAAGGACATGGACCAGCGAAACGGCTTGTTGCTGATTTTCAGGATGAAACAGGTACTGTAAAACTGGTTTGGTTCAAAGGAGGAAAATGGATAACAGGAAGCTATAGCCCGGGAGTTGAGTTCATTGTTTTTGGAAAACCAGGAGTATTCAACGGAATCATAAATATTATCCATCCTGAAATTGAAGCAGTCGACAAAATGGCAGAAAGGCTAAATTCTGCTCTTCAGGCACAGTATAGTACTACTGAAAAGCTCAAAAATCAGTTTGTTACATCAAAAACAATCAGTAAGCTTATAGGCAATCTACTGAAACAGATAAAGACACAATTGCCTGAAACATTACCTGATTACCTTGTTTCACGATATAAACTTATGTCTCTTCATGAATCACTTCATAAGATCCATTTTCCGGCTAATCCTGATGAACTTGAAAAGGCCAGATACCGGCTAAAATTCGAAGAGCTGTTCTATATTCAGTTGAACCTGCTTAGATTTAAAACAAACCGCAATCTTAAATTCAGAGGATTTGTTTTTTCCAGTGTAGGGGAAAATTTTAATAATTTCTATTATAACAATTTACCATTTCCTCTTACTGAAGCTCAGAAGAGAGTTATGAAAGAGATCAGGAAAGATCTGGGTTCAGGTAAACAGATGAACCGGCTGCTTCAGGGTGATGTTGGCAGCGGGAAAACACTCGTGGCACTTATGAGTATGCTTATTGCACTGGATAACGGATACCAGGCATGTATTATGGCTCCGACCGAGATACTTGCAAATCAGCATTATCAGACAATTTCCAAATTGCTCAATGGAATTGATATTAAAATATGTCTTCTTACCGGTTCTTCAAAAAAAGCCTCACGCAAGTCAATTGCCGAGTCGTTGCTCGACAAATCACTAAATATTCTGATCGGAACACATGCACTACTTGAAGAAAATGTTCAGTTCAGCAAATCTTGGACTAGTCATTATTGATGAGCAGCATCGTTTTGGAGTTGCACAAAGAGCACGGCTCTGGCAGAAAAATCTCAATCCTCCCCATATTCTGGTAATGACTGCTACTCCTATTCCCAGAACACTTGCAATGACTCTTTACGGTGATCTGGATGTTTCAGTAATTGATGAACTGCCACCGGGCAGGGTTCCGATAAAAACAATGCATTTTACTGATTCAGAAAGAAATAAGGTCTTTGGTTTTATCAGGAACCAGATAGCTGAACATCGCCAGATTTATATTGTGTATCCTCTTATTAAAGAATCCGAAAAAATGGATTACAAAGATCTTGAGGATGGATGGGATACAATTTCAAGAGTTTTTCCTGCACCAAAATATTGTATCAGCATTGTTCATGGAAAAATGACTCCGGCAAATAAAGAAATATCGATGAAGCTGTTTAAGGATGGCGTCGCGCACATTCTGATAGCAACAACAGTTATCGAGGTAGGTGTTGATATTCCAAATGCAACCGTAATGATTATTGAAAGTGCCGAACGATTCGGTCTGTCACAGTTGCACCAGTTAAGGGGACGTGTAGGAAGAGGCGCTGATCAGTCATATTGCATCCTTATGAGTTCTGATAAACTGTCGAGAGAGGCTGCAAAAAGAATTGAAGTTATGATTCAGACCAATGATGGTTTTGAAATTGCTGAAACAGATCTTCAGCTAAGAGGGCCAGGCGATATCGAGGGAACACTAGCAGAGCGGTATTCCATTTGACCTGAAAATTGCTAATCTCGGAAAAGACGGACAATTAATTGAATATGTCAGACATATCGCCGAAGCTATACTCGACCAGGACCCTTTGCTTGAGAAAAGTCAAAGTCTGATTCTCAAATCAGAGTTGAAAAGGCTTTTCAACCAGAGTCAATCGTGGAGCAATATCAGCTGAAAAGGTAATATTATGATTTTTATGTAGGGAATGGTCGCGACCATTCCCTACATAAAATAGCATTTTATTTAAAATCATAATAAATAACAAACATTTAAGGAATAAATGATAAAAAACATTCTTCCGTTGTCATCTAATCTTAAATTTGCGGATTAATTTTTTCTGGTTAGTTAATGGAAGACTCGTACAACTCAAACATCATTAATCATGAAGGTGTCGTCCTTAGCAATAATGGGAGTACTGTCGTCGTAAGTATATTGTCCGGATCAGCCTGTTCAGGATGCCATGCAGAAGGTTCATGCTCTATATCGGGGCAAGAAGAAAAGATTATAGAAGTACATGGTAAATACGATGTAAAATCCGGTGAAAAGGCAACAATTTTAATGAGACAATCGATGGGTTATATGGCCTTGTTTCTGGGTTATCTTTTGCCAGGAATAGCTGTAGTGGCAGTACTGTTCACAATGATTTCCTTAAAAATACCGGAATTGTTCTCCGGACTAATATCTCTTGCAATTCTCTTACCTTATTATACGCTTCTCTTTTTTCTAAGAAATAGGATAGATAAAAAGTTCACATTTACTTTAAAAGTTTAACTAATGGATCCTGTTATTCTGATAACTATTATAAGTCTGAGCCTGCTTGCGCTGATCTCGGCTGTCATACTATATTTTATTGCTCAGAAATTCAAAGTATTTGAAGATCCCAGAATAGATGAAGTCCAGGCAGTTCTTCCTGCAGCAAACTGCGGTGGTTGCGGGTTTGCGGGTTGCAGGAGTCTTGCTGAAGCCCTTGTGAAAGCTGATACCTTCGAAGGCCTGAACTGTCCTGTTGGTGGTGCTGAAGTAATGGCTAATGCAGCAAAAATACTCGGCAAGGAGGCTCCTGTAGTTGATCCGCTTGTTGCAGTTTTGCTTTGCAATGGAACTCCGGAATACCGGCCTCGTACTTCAAAATATGACGGTGCGCCGGATTGCAGAATTTCAAACAGCCTGTACATCGGAGAGACTGAATGCAGCTATGGTTGTCTGGGTATGGGTGACTGTGTGAGGGCATGTAACTTTAATGCCATGCATATTGATAATATCTCAGAGCTTCCTGTGATAGCAGATGATAAGTGTGTTGCTTGCGGAGCCTGTATAAAAGCATGTCCACGAAATATAATTGAACTTCGCAAAAAAGCCAAAAAAGACAGAAAAGTGTATGTGGCCTGTTCAAACTGCGATAAAGGAGGTCCAGCAAGGCGGGCCTGCAAAGTTGCCTGTATAGCTTGCAGTAAATGCCTGAAAGTTTGTGAGTTTGATGCAATAAGTATAGAAAACAATTTGGCTTATATAGATGCAAAAAAATGCACTTTTTGCAGAAAATGTGTTACAGAGTGTCCGACGGGCTCAATTTTAGAAATAAACTTTGCCCCAAGAAAAACAAAAACTGAACTTCAGACAGTAACTATTAACGGATAATTAAATAAATCAATTAAACGATTAAAATGGTGTTGAAAACTTTTCCCATCGGAGGCATCCATCCACCCGAAAACAAGCTTACTGCAGGCAAACCAATTTTGAACCTGCCTATTCCTGAAAACGTAATTATTCCTGTTTCACAGCATATTGGTTCTTCTGCAAGTATTATAGTTAACAAGGGAGACAATGTCAGAACCGGACAGGTAATAGCAGTCAGCAAGGGGTATATATCAGCAAACATTCATTCTTCAGTTTCGGGAAAGGTCAATAAGATTGACACAATAATTGACACCTCAGGATACAGGCAAACAGCTGTATTCATCGATGTTGAAGGTGATGAGTGGTGTGAGACGATCAATAGAGCCAGTGAAATCGAAACCGAAATAAAATTATCTCCTGAAGAGATCAGACAACGGTGTCTCGAATCAGGTATTGTCGGTATGGGGGGCGCTGCATTTCCTTCACATGTCAAACTGACTGTTCCGGAAGGGAAAAAATGTGATGTATTGCTTATAAACGGAGTTGAGTGTGAACCATTCCTCACTTCTGATCATCGGTTGATGATTGAAAGAGGTAATGAAATAATGGTCGGGATATCGATACTTATGAAAGCTTTGCACGTTGAAAGCGCGAAAATTGGTATTGAAAACAATAAATCTGATGCAATAGCACATCTCACAAAACTTGCTTCAGGTTTTAAAGGAATAACCGTACATGCTTTAAAAGTAAAATATCCCCAGGGAGCGGAAAAACAGCTTATTAAAGCATTACTAAACAGGGAGGTACCATCAGGTCATCTTCCGATCGATATAGGGGTCGTTGTTCATAATGTGGGTACTGCATTTGCTGTATATGAAGCGATACAGAAAAACAAACCATTATTTGAGCGGGTTGTAACTATTACCGGAAAATCGCTTAAAAACCCGGGTAATTACCTGGTAAGAATAGGTACTCCGGTAAGCAAACTTATAGCTGCCGCCGGAGGAATGCCTGAGGATACCGGCAAAATTATAAACGGTGGTCCTATGATGGGTAAGGCAATCAGCAATACTGATGTCCCGGTTGTTAAGGGGACTTCAGGTATAATACTTTTCCCTTTGGAAGAGTCAGGAAGATCAGAGATACAGACTTGCATCAGATGCGCAAAATGCATATCGATCTGTGCCCTGAATCTTGAACCTTACCTCCTGGCAAAACTTTCAGAAAGGGGTCTTTTTGAAAGAGCCGAAAAAGAGAGGATAACAGACTGTATGGAATGCGGTTCGTGCAGTTATTCATGTCCTGCGAACCGCCCGGTACTGGATTATATCAGACTTGGAAAAGCTACAGTAAACCGGATGGTGCGTGAACGAGTTACAAAATAGAAAGTTTCATAATCATACTCATGAGTAATCTGCTTAATATCTCTCCTTCCCCGCATGCACATGGGGAAGAAACAACCCGAAAGCTGATGTTTGGAGTGGTCATCGCACTTATGCCGGCACTTTTCGCATCAGTTTTTTATTTTGGAACCGGGGCTGTTATCGTCACAGCCACATCTGTTATTTCATGCATATTCTTTGAATATCTGATCCAGCGATTTGTTTTTAAGAAACCTGTTTCAGTAACTGACGGATCTGCACTTGTTACAGGGTTGCTTCTTGCTTTCAACCTCCCCTCAAATATACCGGTATTCATAATTGTTATTGGAAGTTTTGTTTCCATTGGCATTGCAAAAATGACATTCGGGGGACTTGGAAATAACCCCTTTAATCCTGCACTTGTCGGACGTGTTTTCATGCTTATCTCGTTCCCTGTGCAGATGACCAGCTGGCCTGTTCCTGCCGGGTTAAAAACCGGCTATATCGATGCAGTAACAGGTGCGACACCACTCGCAATATTAAAAGAGGGTATAAAAAACGGAGAATCACTTCCACAGTTAATGGAAAAAATACCTACCACTTTACAGATGTTTCTCGGAAAGATGGGCGGATCAATGGGAGAAGTTGCAGCTATTGCCCTTCTTATCGGATTTGCATATATGCTTATTAAAAAGATAATTACCTGGCATATTCCGGTTTCAATAATAGGTACTATTGCAATATTCACAACAATTCTATGGTTTGTGAATCCTGAGTCTAACGCTGATCCTGTGTTTCATCTCCTTACCGGAGGAGTTTTACTCGGAGCAATATTTATGGCTACCGATTATGTAACCTCACCAATGAATCCTAAGGCAATGATAATTTATGGTTGCGGTATCGGAGTTCTGACAGTTGTAATCAGAGTCTGGGGAGCATATCCCGAAGGAGTCTCCTTCGCAATACTAATAATGAATGCATTTGTGCCACTTATGAATAGTTATATAAAACCGAAACGATTCGGAGAGGAGGTCAAAAATGGCTAAAGCTGAATCTACCTTCAGGAATATGGTGCTGTCGCTTACCCTGATTTCGCTCGTTGCGTCAGCATCTCTTGGCTTTGTTTATAAAATGACAAAAACACCTATTGAGATTTCCGTTTTGAATAAAAAACTGTCGGCGATAAAAGAGGTTGTTCCCGAATTCAATAATAATCCTAGTGAGGAAATGTTCCGGTTACCAACTGGTGATGGCGATAGTCTCGATGTTTATCCTGCAAAAAAAGATAATAAGATAGTTGGATATGCAGTCAGTACCTCTACTAAAAAAGGATTCAGCGGGAATATCACTCTCATAACCGGATTTAAACCCGACGGAACGATATTCAACATCACCGTTCTTGAACAAAAAGAGACACCTGGTCTCGGAACCAAGATGACTGAGCGACCATTCAAAGATCAGTTCAACGATAAAAATCCGGCTGAATTTTCCCTGAAAGTTAAGAAAGATGGAGGCCAGGTTGATGCAATTACAGCAGCAACCATAAGTTCAAGAGCTTTTTGCGATGCTGTTCAGCGGGCTTATAATACATTACAGAAAGGAGAAATGAAATGAATCAATTACAAAATTTTACAAAGGGTTTCTTCAAAGAAAATCCTATTCTTGTCCTGGTATTGGGAACTTGTCCGACCCTGGCAACAACCACTTCCTCTCTGAACGGTATGGGTATGGGTATTGCCACTACATTTGTACTTATTGGTTCCAACGTCGTCATCTCACTTCTGGCAAACGTTATTCCTGATAAAGTCAGAATACCGGCTTTCGTGGTAATAATAGCCTCATTTGTAACTATTGTCGATCTTCTGATGCAGGCATATGTACCTGCTCTATATGAGACCCTCGGGATTTTCATTCCACTGATTGTCGTCAACTGTATTGTTCTGGGAAGGGCTGAAGCCTATGCATGTAAAAATTCAGTATTCTCATCGTTCATCGACGGGCTGGGAATGGGCCTTGGTTTTACGATGGCGCTGGGTATCCTTGGCGCATTCCGTGAAATTATTGGAAGCGGAACATTATTCGGATATAAATTTATAAAGGGTGATGGCATTCTGGTATTTATTCTGGCCCCCGGAGCTTTCTGGGCACTCGGATATCTGATCGCACTTATTAACAGGATGAAAAGAACCTAAAAAGAAGTTGAGATGGAATATATATTAATTATTATTTCTGCTGTCTTTATTAATAATGTTGTACTAGCACAATTCCTGGGCATCTGTCCTTTTCTTGGTGTCTCAAATAAAGTAAATACAGCCCTTGGTATGGCTGGTGCAGTTACTTTTGTAATTGTTCTGGCAACTATGGTAACCTATCTTATTCAGGTATATGTTTTAAATAAACTAGGAATTGTTTTTATGCAGACCATAACTTTTATTCTTGTTATAGCTGCATTAGTTCAGATGGTAGAAATCGTTCTAAAAAAAGTTAGTCAGCCTCTGTACCAGGCACTGGGCATATTCCTTCCACTAATTACAACCAACTGCGCCGTATTGGGAGTAGCTATCCTGGTAATAAAGAAAAACTACAATCTTCTCGAGGGAGTTGTATTCGGGGCATCTATTGCTGTTGGCTTTGGACTGGCTTTAATTATACTTGCCGGAATAAGAGAGCAACTTGAGTTAGCAGATATTCCTAAAGGAATGAAAGGTGTTCCAATATCACTGGTAATAGCAGGCATACTCGCACTTGCCTTTATGGGATTCTCAGGTATCGTTAAATAATGCTGGTAGCACACTTTAGGAATCGGGCTCAGAAAAAATCATAAAACACTCAAAACCATAAAAAATATTCGTTAATTGTAGAATATTTCCTCCTGAAGGCAAATATGACATTAACTGACTACTACGAAATATTAGGTTTACCACCCGAATCTTCAATTGATGAGATAAAAAAGGCGTATCGGAAAAAGGCACGTCTTTTCCACCCCGATATTAATCCTGCCCCTGATGCCAAGGACCATTTTATAAGTATAACCGAAGCATACGAGTTCTTAATAGCAAATCATGAGAGGGTTAAATCTGATGATCAGGCCTATCAGCAGGCTATGGAAGATTGGAGAAAATACAGGCAGGACAGGTCACGAAAAAGAGCCACAGTTTATGCCCGGTCATCCTATGGGACCTTTAAAAATACAAAGTTTTATAAAACAACGAGGATCTTTGACGGTACAACAATAATCTTCAGTTTTGTGATCTCTGTTACTGTACTTATCTTCACAGTATACGGCTATGTCTTCAGACTAAAACATCCGGTCTTCGGACTTGAAAAACCATCGGTTTTTTCTTTCATTATGCTTCTAATGCTCGGGATTGTTTTTTTTGTTATCTCTTCTGCATTCCTGAAAGCATATTGGGATACATCAAAAAAACGGAAGAAAAAACGTGGCTAAATGGCATGGTTTTTGAACAAATTATAGGCAAAACACTGAGTTAACCTGTTACGATTCTAAATGGTTCAGCTTTATTTGTTCAACTAACAGAAGGAGTATGAAAAAAAATAATTTCAAACCTGCAATTGTATTTTTAGTAATTATTCCACTGACTATTTTATCGTGTAATAAACAAACTGTTGAGACACTACCGACTGATCCCGTTCCGATCAACCTTACTGCTGACCAGATTGCGCTTATCTCATCCGGAAATTCTTTTGCTCTCGATATCTTCAAAAAAGTTATACAAAACTCAACGGAGTCAGAGAATATCATCATCTCCCCTCTAAGTATTTCATCAGCACTTTCGATGACACTTAACGGTGCCAAAGGTGCTACACGCGATGCGATGCTTACAGCATTAAGAATGAATGGATTAACTCCCGAAATAATCAATAATTCATATAAAGATCTCACGGAAGCACTCCTGAATATTGATAAACGAGTATTGATTTCAATCGCCAATTCAGTATGGACTGAGAAGAATTTTGCAGTTAGAAAATCCTTTACCGATATTCTTACGCAATATTACAATGCTGAATCAAAGTCATTTGATATCACTGATCCACTCGTGCCAAATCAAATTAACAGCTGGATTGACAACAAAACAAACGGGTTGATTAAGAATATGATTGATAAACTCGATCAAAACACAGTAATGCTGCTGATCAACGCTATATATTTCAAAGGAAAGTGGAATTCTCAGTTTGATAAAGCTAAGACTGTGCCGGCTTCATTTTATAAATCCGGAGGAGCAACAATCCAGGTGCCTATGATGAAACAGATTTCTGAGTATAAGATATATAATGGAGAAGGTTTTACTTTAGCTGAGTTTCCATATGGTCAGGCAAATTTTGTGATGGACATCCTGCTACCTGATGAGAGTAATGGAATAACAACTATTATGCCCCTTATCACAGATAACAGTTTCAAAGGATGGATCAACCAGATGAATGAAATAAAAACCGACGTTACATTTCCTAAATTTAAATATGGATATAAAAGAGATCTTAATGATATATTGACCGATATGGGAATGGGGATTGCGTTTTCCGATAATGCTGATTTCTCAAATATCTCTGATATAAATCTTCTGATCAGTATTGTTAAACATCAGGCATTTATTGAAACAAATGAAGAAGGCACAGAAGCTGCTGCTGCAACAATTGTCGGTATAAGTACAACTTCAATGCCTGCAGGTCCCTTTATTCTGAATATTGACCATCCATTCCTGTACATAATCAGGGAGACCTCAACAAATTCCATACTTTTTATGGGCAGGGTTGGTGATCCGCTGGCTATTTAAGCTTTATATAATTGAACCTGACATCAAGAACCGAAGCAAAATATTCTCCCCTTTCAAGGATGTCATCGTCACCTTCCTCATAATACCAGTTAATTACAAATTTCTTACGCTTTAAAGTAACGTAGGAAATCTTTTGTAAAAGATGTATAAACACTTTTGCACTTGCACTGTTAAAATATTCGAGATTCAGATCCACACTTGTAACTTCTGCCGGAGCACTAATATATTCGCTGATCCAATCTTCTACTGGTTCAAAAAAATCTGTTACATTCTCATGTATTGACCGTCCTTTGATAAGAATTGACCCCTCAGGATTTAACATGATCTCAGGCGTGTTCTTCGTCGGCGAAATCCTCAACTCCTCCATCTCAATTATTTTGTTACTAAATTACGAATTTTATCAGAAAAAACATAAATTGTCAGTTGAATCTATCAAAAAAAGGATCATCAAAATTACTAATCGTTATATCCCGTTTCTTAAGCTCAATCTGATGTATCATATTCACAATAACAGTATTAACAGGAACAGATACACCGTATATGCTACCGTTTTTGACAATATATCCGTTCAAAAAATCAATTTCAGTCGGTTTTCCTCTTTCAAGTGACTGAAGAGTTGAGGACTTTAGTTTTCTGTATTTGTACCCGATAACAATTAAAAGCAAGTGACGACGGAAATCTGAAAATGTATCATTTCCCCTGAGAAATTTTTCAAAATCCAGCTTTCCTCCAAAAACTTCAATTTTAATATTTAAACTTACGGCAACCTCAACAGCTTCCCTGATAATTTCAATAAAAATATTACGTACTTTTCTGATCAAGAGCATTTTGCCAAGGTAAAGACCGCATATAGCGCCTAAGGGAGTAATGCATGAATTAATAATTAGTTTTGAGTAAAGATGTCCTATGATGTTTTCTGTAGTCCGAACCGGAACAACAGATGATAGTATTTCAGCGATATTTAAGAGACAATCATCTGGAATCCTGTCAGGATAACCAAGAATAAAATCTCCTTTTGAAGTCATGATCAGCTTTCCCATTGACTCCATTGTTGCTCCCCATCCAGTAACACAACCGATAATCCTGTTCTTACCAAGAATGGCAGCAAGATCATCCTCACAGATTCCATTCTGCAAAGAGATAAGAAATCCGTTCTTTTTAAGTACCATATCGGCAGACTTTGCAGCTTCAATCATATCGGTTGCTTTGGTTGCCAGCAAAACAATATCCTTTTCTTCTTTTACCTGAGTGATGGAAGCAAAGGCAGGAATTTTGACAGTGAATGCACCACAAGCTCCTGATATTTCAATGCCGTGTGTTGATATAAGCGAGGCATAATCCTCATGTTTACACACAATCTCCACATCAAATCCATTCTTCTTAAGGAAAGCAGCGGTTATTCCCCCTACTGCACCTGCACCAACGACCAAAAATTTTAAACCCGAACCTTTCATAAATAAAAAATAAAATTACTGTCAGTACCTGGCCAGAGGTGTAATATCCTGATCTGAAAATTCACCCCTGAGATATTTATAATATCCGGCTATTCCTATCATCGCTGCATTATCAGTAGTAAACCTGAATTCCGGAATAAACAGGTTCCAATTTCTTTTTTCGGCTTCTTTTTTCATCTCATCCCTTAAACCTGAATTTGCAGAAACTCCTCCGGCAATACCAATCTCGGTGATTCCGGTTTGCTCTGAGGCTTTTATTATTTTAGCTGTAAGAATACTTACAATTATATGCTGGAGCGATGCACACAGATCAGCTCTGTTTTTTTCAATGAAATCCGGATCTTCCTTAAGCCTGTCACGGAGGAAATAGAGAAAACTGGTCTTTAACCCGCTGAAACTGAAGTCCAGTCCTTTTATATGAGGTTTCGAGAATCTGAAAGCATTCTTATTTCCTTCAATAGCCAGTTTATCAATAATCGGACCTGCAGGATAGGTGAAGCCCATTATCTTTCCACATTTATCAAATGCTTCACCGGCAGCATCATCAATTGTGTTACCAATTACCTCCATCTCGAGCTGGCTTCTCATAATTATTATCCTTGTATGTCCTCCGGAAACCAGAAGGCACAGGAAAGGAAAAGAAGGTAGCCTGTTTTCTTTATCTTTTTCAAGAATAAAGTGAGCCAGAACATGCGCCTGAAGATGGTTTACCTCTATCAGCGGGATGTTCTGAGCCAAAGCGAATCCTTTTGCAAATGATGTACCAACCAGAAGTGAACCCAGAAGACCTGGTCCCCTGGTAAAAGCAACTGCGTTAATGTCAGCCGGAACTATCCCAGCTTTTAATATTGCCTGATGAGTTACAGGCACAATATTAACCTGGTGAGCACGTGAGGCAAGCTCGGGTACAACCCCGCCATACGACATATGAATATCCTGATTGGCAATCAGGTTGGAAAGAACAAAACCATCTCTTATTACCGCCACTGAGGTATCGTCGCACGAGGATTCTATTGCTAAAATTGTTACTGACATCTATGTTTGCTTAAATAAAAAGAGCATACATTCTCTGACAATTAAATAATTAATCGGAATATATTCTTTGAAAAAATATCCATTTTTTATTTTTCCCCTCTGCAATTTCAGTAATGTCAATCTCTTTCTTTTTATATCCTTTCACCTCGCAATACTGATAGATACGCTCATAAGCCAACGATTTTTGAATTGAGGGATCGGATAAAATATGAACTATATCAGTTTTGTAAAATACAGAAAAAGAAATCCATCCAAGCCAGGTCTTTACCCTTGTCTCATAAAAAGAGACATTACCCTTATTATAAATTATTATTCTGAATCTCTTTTTATTCATACCGGGTTCCTGAATATTTCGATAATGATAAGTTATAATTATTAAAACTAGACAATTATTCTGAGTTTCATTATCTTTAAGCCTCTGAATTATACAATATTTTGAAATTGATATTTTAAGATCTTCTGGTTTTGTATGCTCAAAAATATTAAAAAATCAATTAAGTATTTTATTATTGTATTAGGGGTATCATAATGCTCCCGACAGTCCTTTATCTTCTTTTGCAAACATCCTCAGTTCAAACGTTCCTGGCAAAAAGAATTACAAGTCACTTTTCGAATCAAATAAAATCAACAATATCTATTGGCTCTGTCGATTACAAGTTTTTTAACAAATTAGTTGTTAATGATATACTTATTAAAGACAGGAACAATGATACTCTGTTTTACTCCGAAAAAGTCACATTAGGCATCAGGAGACTTGATTTTAAGAAGAAGTCTTTCAGGCTTGGAAGGATAAGTTTAATAAATCCTGTTATTTCACTTATTACCGATTCATCAGGTACGATGAACCTGTCATGGTATCTTGACCTCTTAAGAATCCCTCGGATACAATAAAAAAGACCGGAAGCTCATTCTCAATTGATCAGGTTGATATCGACAATGCCAGGTTTAGCCTGATCAACCGGACAGGTCAGAAAGCCAACACAAAAATCGATTTTAATAACCTGAATCTTACCAGACTAAATGGAATTATTGAGGACATTAAGATATTGAATGATACAACTTCTTTTAATATTTATAATCTGGGATTTAAAGAATCAAGTGGTTTTCTGGTCAGGAAAATGAACAGCACTGTTACCCTTGCCCGACAGAATATCCTCTTAAACTCAATCACTATAAACTGTGACAGCAGTATAATAAATATTTCCAGATTTGGCCTGAAAGCTGATTCAGCCAGTTCATTTAAAAAATTTACCGAAAAGGTAAAACTTGATATGATTCTCGAAAAGTCACTTATAAATACATCTGATCTGCAATATTTTATACCTTTTGCTGATAGTCTGAATGAATCTGTTTGGTTTTCCGGAAAGATCTTCGGTACCATTTCGGAATTGAGAGGTCGTAATATCAGGCTGAAATACAGGAATTATACTTCACTTGATTGTGATTTTGATTTTTCGGGACTTCCGAAAATTGAAAATACTTTCTTATATATCGGGGTAAACACTCTTAAAACCAATGCAAAAGATTTTGAGCAGATAAGTATGCCGGGAAAGAGCCTTTTATTGTACCTGAGGTTCTGAAAAAGCTCGGAAACATATCATTTAACGGGAGCTTTACCGGATTTACAAGCGATTTTGTGACCTACGGTGAACTCAGAACCAGTCTGGGAAACATTCGTACGGATATATCACTCAGACCAGGCGAATCCAAAAAATACATGGTAAAGGGACTCATTAAAGGAAGTGACATCAATCTCGGAGAACTGACCGGAAAATCTGAGCTTTTTGGGAACCTGAGTATGCACGCTAATGTCGACGGATATGCCTACTCATTAAATAAATTTGCAGCTGATCTTACAGGAAAAATTGACAGTATTGAGGTAAATAAATATTTATACCGGAATATTTCCCTGAACGGAAATTTTACTGAAAAGATGTGGGATGGAAATATTAAAATTGATGACAGGAACATAAAACTGGACTTAACAGGTTTGCTTAATTTTAAGAATAAAATACCGGAATTTGATTTTACTTTAAACATAGCTGATGCAAATCTCTATAAGCTGAATTTTGACAAACTTGACTCCTCTTCCCGCGTTACATTGCTTATTACTTCCAATTTTAAGGGAAATAGTATTGACAACCTGGATGGTGAAATAAAACTACTCAATTCCAGATTCAGAAAATACAGCAATAATTTTGAACTTAAAGATTTTTCAATAAAAACCTATAAAGACAGTAATGGACCTGTACTCAGTCTGCGAACAGATTTTGTTGATGCAGATATAAATGGTTATTATAATTTTGCCACCATCGGAAGTCTTATTCAATCTACTCTGGTAAGACTGATGCCTTCTCAGTTTCATGATAAGGGAAAGCATTATACCACCAAAAAGAACAGCTTCACTTTTAAAATAAATTTTAAGAACACCGATAAGATCAACAATTTTCTAAAAACCGGGATAATTCTGTCTGATAAAAGTTACATAGAAGGGACGATACTTGCAGACAGTATAATTCATATCGCAGGAAAAGCCGAACTTCTTACAATAAAAAATAATACTTTCAAGACTTTTTCATTTGATGCGAATGTTTCAGGATCTGAATTATCAATTGGCGTTAATAGTAATTCCCTTAATCTGCTTAGCAAGGCTGAACTTAAAAATTTCTCAGTCGACCTCAGGACTAAACCCGATAATTTTACTTTTAAGCTAAATTGGGATAATAAAGACAAAATACTTAACCAGGGTAATTTTATCGCAAGAGGTACAATAGCAAGCAGTGCAATTGGTAAAAAGTTTGCAACTCTGAATGTAGAAATTGACTCCTCCCATATTTATGCAGGAAATGACCTGTGGAAAGTAAGTAATTCATCAATTCTAATTGATTCCAGTGCAATAAAAGTCAATAAGCTCGCAATAACGGGCAAGGATCGTTCATATCTTGTTGACGGTACTGTTTCGTATAATCCTGCAGACACACTGAATCTGGAATTTAATGGAATTGATATTGATCCTCTGAACTATTGGATAAACAGGAAAAAAAGTAGCGACCAGAATCAGATTCCTCTGAATTTTAAAGGTCATCTTGATGGGAAAATCCTCTTAACTAATGTATACAAAAGTTTGTTACTTGCCGGCAATTTAATTATTGACAACTTCTCAGTCCTTGGAAGTGAGTTTGGAAGAATTTCAATTAATGCCAACCTCGACAATACAAATAAGATTGTAAACATACTTGCCAGTAATAATCTCAACTCTGTAAAGATGTTTGATGTTTCAGGAAAATATGATCCTGCAACAAAAAAAATTGATCTCACAGCCAGAGCAACAAAACTGCCAGTCGGTTTTCTTAACCCGTTGCTTAAGGTTTTTGCATCAGACATAAGCGGATTGGCCACAGGTAAATTAAAATTATCGGGAGAAACAGACAATCTGGTACTTCAGGGATCAGTGATGGCAGAGAATGCTTCAATGAAGATCAATTATCTCCAGACAAAATATATTTTGAACGATTCTGTCCGATTTGATAAGCAGGGAATTAAATTCAATAATGTAAGACTGACCGATGTTGATGGAAATGCTGCGACTCTCTCCGGATCAGTCTATCATAAGAATTTCCAGAGTTATACTGCCGATCTTATTATCAATATAAATAATAACCCGATACAGGTACTTAATACACAACAAAAGGATAATCCGATGTTTTATGGTACCGCTTATGCTTCAGGAGTTGCAAAAATAAAAGTAGATGCAAGTTCCCTCTCATTTGATATTTCCGCCAAAACGGGAAAATCGACGAAATCAGGAAGAACCTCGAAACTATCTATTCCGCTTAATAAAGGTCTTTCAGTTTCGGAATACTCCTTCATCACGTTTATTGACTCGGGGAAGAACAAGAAAACCGGATACGGAGATAGTATTTTAGCCCCGACTGCCGCAAAACAAGTCCCAATGGAGCTTAATATGAATCTTGAAATCACACCTGATGCCGAAATTCAAATCATTTTCGATTCAAAAGCAGGCGATGTAATGAAAGGCACCGGATCAAGTGAAAATCTGAACATAAATCTTAGCAAAAAAGGTGATTTCACAATCTTTGGCGACTACATCATTGAAAGGGGGGATTATACTTTTACCCTTGTAAATTTCTTAAACAAAACCTTTAATGTGGAAAGCGGCGGAAAGATCATGTTCAGTGGAAATATAAAGGATGCTGAGATTGAATTGAAGGCAAACTATTCAAAATTAAAAACCTCACTTGCCCCGATACTCCGGTGAAGAGGAAAAGTATAAAGAAAGAATATCTGTCGAACCCCAGCTCAGTTTATCAGGCAAACTGTTCAATCCAATTGTTGGATTCGACATTTACCTTCCTGAGGCAGATGAAGAAACAAGGACTTCTTTAAGAAATGCAATCTCAACACAGGAAGAGTTGAACAGGCAGGTTTTTTCTTTGCTGATAATGGGTGGTTTTATATCAATGGGTCCTTCACCAATTGCATCATCAGCAACCGGAACCTCAGCAATGTATGCAACAACTTTTGAAATGGTTTCAAACCAGCTCAGTAACTGGCTGTCGCAGATAAGCAAAGATTTTGATATTGGATTCGTATACCGACCCGGATACAATGCAATAAACCCGCAGGAGGTCCAGCTGGCTTTATCAACTCAGCTGCTGAACGATAAGGTAGTATTAAATGGTAATTTTGACGTCAGGGGTCCCGGAGCCAATCCCAACAATCCCTCTGGTAATACAAATCAGCTTATCGGAGATTTTGATGCAGAAATAAAGCTAACTGAAAAACTCCGTTTCAAAGTTTTTAACCGCTACAACGATATATCTCCGGGCGGACTAAGCCCTTATACTCAGGGTGTCGGAATATTTTACAAACAGGACTTTAACAGGTTCTCTGACCTTTTCAAAAAGAAAGTCAAATCCGATATTAAAAAAGAGAAGAAAACGAAAATAAAAAAAATAAATTGAAATAAATCAGCTCGTTCTGAGGTTCCGCAGTTAATAAATTTCCGAACATTGTTATTAACCCGGCATAATAGAACAGTGCATAATTTCGTTTATTAATAACTTCGCATGTGAAAGCGACTACTTATATAACTGAAAAATTTTTAGAACTATTTATATTTCATACAATTAACTACTTATTCTCCTGTAATTGCAAACAAAATTAAATAACGACCCGAATTCATCTTCCTCACGGAACAAAGGACTTATCGGCACTACATTAATACATTCTCTGATATTTTCTTTGCTTCTGTTGGCTGGTTTTTCAACTGCCAACGCCCCTCAGACTGAAGAAGGTATTCTTGTCAATTTCGGAACAGGTGAGACTGGATCGGGACTAATAGAGCCCTCTCCGCCAGCATTTAAGGAATCGTATTCTCCGCCGGTAATTAAGGAAGTGACATCTCCTCCTCCATCATCACCCAAGACCAAAGTGAACACAAAAGAAGAACCACTTCTTACTCAATCAACGGAAGAAGCACCTGTAGTTAAGAAAGTTGACCCGGAAGCTGCAAAGAAAAGACTTGAGAAGATTGAAGCTGACAAAAAGATTAAAGAGCAGTTGGATGCAGAAAGAAACATACGACGACAGGAAGAAGCCGAAAGGAAGAGAATTGAAGACGAACAACGACGGAGTTCAGATATAATGAACAGGACAAAAAATGCTTTAGCTAATTCCAGAAACACAGGAACCAGCTCCACAGGTGAAGGAATAACCGGTGGACCTGGTAACCAGGGTGATCCTAATGGTTCGGTTAATTCTAAAGTCCGTGGTGTCGGTAGCGGCCTTGGCGACAAGGGTTCCGGCACCGGAGACAATGGGATATCATTTAGTCTTCAGGGTCGGGGTTTTCAGAAGCTTCCGCCACCTAAATACGATTACCAGGGAGAAGGAACAGTTGTTGTTGAAGTAAGTGTGGACAGGTCGGGTAAAGTAGTGCAGGCCATTCCTGGTATAAGAGGATCAACCGCTCTGGATGAGTACTTACTGAAAGTAGCAAAAGATGCTGCGCTTGAAGCCCGTTTCGAGGTCAAACAGGATGCCCCTGCAATTCAAAAAGGGAAAATTACCTATATCTTTAAACTGAAATAGGTTAAACAGGTCACTTTGATTTTATGTCAGTTTTATTTCCCCGCCCCTATTAACTCATCGATTGCAACATGAAGGTTATCAATGAGATTATTGTCCTTTATGACGTAATCATCAATACCTTTTCTTGCAAGTTCAAGAACAATCTCCCCCTTATCCTGACCCGATAACATAATTACAGGAGTATCAGGCTTCAATTCTCTAATCTTGTCAAATACTTCCATTCCATTCATCACTACATGCTCATTATTTACAAAATAATAGTCGAGAATTATTAGGTCAGGATTTTTGTTTAAACCAGTTATGCAATCTTCTCCATAGCTGAACGCTTCAATATTGTATCCTTCTGATTTGAATCGTTTAACAACCAACATGTTAATAAAAGGATCGTCGTCGACAATAAAAATAAGTTTCTGATCACTCATTTATAGAAAAATTTATTGGGTACTTACAAAGTTATAATAAAAATCAAGATCAGATGAATTATTATTAATTGGTTTTTATTGTTTTATCACATCGAAAAGAGAGGATAATCTTTCATCATTTTAACAACTTTCTCTCCTACCCTCGCAATAACAGTCTCATTTTCAATATTTGAGATAACTTCATCAATAAGTTCAACTATTATTCCCATATGTTCTTCTCTAAGTCCTCTTGTGGTAATCGCAGGAGTTCCGACCCTCAGTCCAGAGGTCAGGAAGGGAGAACGGCTATCAAATGGTACCATATTCTTATTGACAGTGATATGTGAAAGCACAAGAGTGTTTTCAACTTTTTTACCTGATATTTCCGGAAACCTGGTCCTGAGATCAATTAGCATCAGATGATTGTCGGTACCATCAGAGATAACTTTATAGCCCTTATCCATAAATGCTTTTGCCATCACGGAAGCGTTCTTTTTTACTCTTACCTGATATTCATTGAATTCGGGAGACAGAGCTTCGCCGAATGAGACTGCCTTTGACGCAATGACATGCTCAAGAGGCCCTCCCTGGATGCCGGGGAAAACTGCAGAATTCAAAAGAGAAGACATCATTCTGACCTCACCTTTTGGTGTTGTTATGCCCCACGGATTAGCAAAATCCTTACCCATAAGAATAATACCACCTCTTGGCCCCCGCAGTGTTTTATGAGTTGTTGAAGTTACAATATGAGCATATTTCAAAGGATTTTTCAGTAGTCCGGCGGCAATTAATCCTGCCGGATGTGCCATATCAACCATAAGTATAGCACCTATATCGTCTGCAATTTTTCTCATCCGTTCATAGTCCCACTCCCTCGAATAAGCCGATGCTCCGCTTATTATCATTTTCGGCTTTTCTTTGTATGCTATCTCTTGCATGGTATCATAGTCTACCAGCCCATCCTCCTCTTTAACGCTGTAGGCGACCGGCCTGTAAAGCAGACCGGAGGAATTAACCGGAGACCCGTGCGAAAGATGTCCGCCATGTGCAAGATTTAATCCCATAAAAGTATCTCCCGGTTTAAGCACAGTCAAAAAAACTGCCATATTAGCCTGGGCACCGGAATGAGGTTGGACATTTGCATATTCAGCATCAAAAAGTTGTTTCAACCTGTCGATTGCAATCAGCTCAGATTGGTCAACAATCTCACATCCACCATAATAACGGTTGCCAGGATATCCTTCAGCATACTTATTGGTCATAACTGATCCCATTGCTTCAAGTACTTGCGGACTGACAAAATTTTCTGAAGCGATCAACTCTATTCCGTTTATCTGGCGCTCACGTTCCTTTTCAATCAGGTCAAAAATCATTGTATCTCTTTTCATAATTATTTAATTTGTTAATTCTCACTATTTATGATAAATAATATTGATTTAACCCCCTTCCCAACCTTCCCCCGGGGGAAGGAGTAATTAACATTTCCCCCTTGGGGGAAACAGGAAAGGGGGTAATAGAATCTCCCAAAAAAATATTTTCGCGGTTATACCCATTTTTTGCATTATTCTTCTGAAAATTCAATTAGCAGCTCCCTGTACCTGCTGAAAATTCTTGATTTTGAAATAAATCCTACATAATATCCCTTGTCAAGCACAGGAAGGTTCCAGGCCCCGGTTTTCCTGAAGGCATCCATAACGGCTTCAATATTTTCTTCTTTGTCGATATAAGAAGGGGGTATGGACATCAGATCCTTAACAAAGGTTGTCTTATATAACTCTTGTTGAAACATTATCTCCCTCACATCATCCAGAGATAATACTCCTTCTAAAATATTATATTCATCAACTACCGGAAAAAGGTTTCTTTTCGATTTTGCAATAATTTTAACAAGATCACCGAGAGTATCTGTCGGTTTAACTTTAATCAGATCAGTTTCAATTTCTTTTTTCCAGTTCATTCGCGTTAAAACAGCTTTATTTTTATCGTGTGTTATAAGATCTCCCTGTTTTGCCAGCGGGGCATGATAAATTGAATGTTTCTCAAAACTCCTGGTTGTTATATATGCAACAGTGGAAGTGATTATCAGGGGTATAAGCAGATTATAACCTCCTGTGATCTCAGCAATAAGAAATATTGCAGTAAGTGGCGCATGCATTACTCCTGCCATCATACCAGCCATGCCTACGAGAACAAACCTGTTATCAGGCAGATCAACATTAATAAACCTTTTTAAGAGACTTGCAACAAGGAAACCGTTTATACCACCAATAAACAGCGTAGGCGCAAATATCCCTCCCACTCCTCCTGCACCATTAGTTGAGCTACTTGCAACAACTTTAAATAATACAAGACCTGACATGAACAGGATTATTGCCAAAAAATTATCAGAAAACTGATTAAAAATGCTGTTGCTTATAACCATATCGGTATTTCCCTGTAGCATCGACATTATAGTGTCGTAACCCTCACCATAGAACGGAGGAAAAAGATAAATCAATCCTCCCAGGACAATCCCTCCAAGAATAAGTCTTACATAAGAATTCCGGATCTTATCATAGTTATCTTCCAAAAACAATGTCATTCTCGAAAAATAAAGCGATACCAACCCTGAAACAATTCCAAGCAACAGATACCAGGGAATATTGGAAATATTGAATGCCCCGATAACATTGAAAGAAAATAAGACCTTATCTCCCATAAGAAAGTATGCAACTGTCGCAGCCGTAACAGAAGAAATCAAAAGAGGAACGATCGATGATATTGTCAGATCGAGCATCAATATTTCAAGAGTAAATACAATACCGGCGACAGGCGCTTTGAATATTCCTGAAATAGCTCCGGCTGCACCGCATCCTATCAGCAGAGTTATGTTTTTGTAGTTCAGATTGAAAAACCTGCCAATTGCCGAACCTATGGAAGAGCCAGTCAATACAACAGGAGCTTCAGCTCCTACAGAACCTCCGAATCCAATTGTAAGTGTACTGGCAATTATAGAGCTCCAGGTATTATGAGTATTTAAGTGGCTTTTCTTCCTTGAAATAGAATAAAGTATTCTGCTGATACCGTGGCTGATGTTATCTTTAACTACATATCGTACAAACATGAAAGTCAAAAACATTCCGGCAAGAGGATAGGCAAGATACAATAAACTACCTGATAAAGTCGTAATCCCGTCGGTAAGTAATTTATGGATATAATGAATTGAATACTTAAGTAAAGCAGCGGCAAGGGCACTCAGCAATCCGACCAACAGACTAAGGAGGTAGACTAGTCTAACCTGATCAATTTTAAATAGATTATCACGAATTAGTTTTCTGAAAAATCGATTTCTGAACATAATTATACAAATATAAAAACAATACTAAACCTTCATTGTTTTTTATTTAAGTTTGTCGTAACGTAATTTTGGCTTAGGCACTTATCCATCTCTTAAAATTTGATGTCGGGGTATGATAAAATATAGCAGGTTCACACTTGAAAACGGACTTAGAGTTCTGGTACACGAAGATAAGTCTACTCCTCTCGTTGCGATGAATCTGCTGTACAATGTTGGTTCCAGAGATGAAAATCCTGAAATGACCGGACTTGCACACCTTTTTGAACATCTAATGTTCGGAGGCTCACTTAATATTCCTGATTACGATACTTCTCTTCAACTAGTTGGCGGAGAGAACAATGCATTCACAAGTGATGATATCACCAATTATTATCTCACCATTCCTTCGGAAAACATTGAAACAGCTTTTTGGCTTGAATCAGACAGAATGCTTGAATTGGATTTTTCGCAGAAAAATCTTGATACTCAGAAAAATGTAGTCATCGAAGAATTCAATCAACGATATATTAATCAACCCTATGGAGAGGCTCTGTTAAAACTTAAACCACTGGCTTACAAAATACATCCTTACCGCTGGCCCACTATCGGAAAGGATATCTCTCACATTGAGAATACTGATCTTGAACAGGTTAAGAGCTTTTTCTTTTCACATTATGCACCAAATAATGCAATACTTACCCTGACAGGAAACATTGATTCTGAACTTGCATTTAAACTTGCACAGAAATGGTTTGGTCCAATTGATAAACGAAAAATTCAATTAAGAAATCTGCCTGTTGAACCTGAACAAACACAGGAAAGAATTTTAACAATTGAAAAAGATGTTCCTTCGACGGCATTATATAAAGCGTGGCATATTGGTCCGAGGAACAGCACGGATTTTTATACTCTCGACCTTGTTACAGACCTGTTGGCAGGAGGTGAATCTGGCAGATTGCATACCAAACTTGTAAGGGAAAAGAAATTATTCAGCGAAATAAATGCATATATGACTGCAGATATCGATCCCGGACTTATTATTGTCCAGGGTAAACTTATGAAAAACATTGATATTCAAAACGCTGAAGAATCTGTAAATCAGGTAATAAATGATTTAAAGAATGGAAATAATCTGAAAGATGAAATTGAAAAAGTTAAGAATAAGTTTGAGTCTTCCACAGTATTTTCAAATACCAGCATTCTTAATAAGGCGGCAAATCTTTCATTTTTTGAGCTTCTCGGAAATGCCGGTTTAATAAATTCAGAGGTACAGGCATACAGGGAAGTTTCTCAGGAAATGGTTTTAGAAGCAACAAGGAAATTTTTTATTTCTTCTAATTGTAGTACTTTAAACTATATATCAACCCGAAAAGAGTAAGAATGAATAATCTGCAAAGAATACAGCCACCAGTATTCCCGGTTGATAAAGTGAATATTCCGGAAGCAAAATCGTTCACGCTGAATAACGGAATACCAGTTTACACCATCGAAGCCGGTACTGAAGATATTATGCGTATCGAATTCACTTTCAAAGCCGGCCAGGTAAAGGAACAGTTGCCCTTGCTTGCTTCAACGTGCAATATGATGCTTTCTGAAGGATCAGAAAATTTCAGCGCCGAGGAGTTGAACAGGGTACTTGATTATTATGGCGTCTTTTTGAACCAGTCGGCTGAAAAGGATAGAGCAGGAATTGTACTCTTTTTACTGAATAAACATATCGAAAAGGTTCTTGAACTTAGTCGTGAGATACTTTTTCGTCCGGTCTTTCCTGAATCCGAACTCAATGCGCTTATGAATAAACGGTTCCGGTGGTACCTTGTGAACAGGGAAAAAGTTCAGAATCTCGCAACAGATCAGTTTTTTGAGTCTGTCTTCGGAAAAGATCACCCATATGGATACCAGATCGCTGATCGTGATTTTCGTAATATTACCCGGGCTCATCTTGCAGAATTTCACTCAAAATATTATACACCTGAAAACATGGCAGTTATAGTTTCCGGTAAAATTCACGCTAAAACTGCAGAGCTTCTTAATTTATATTTTGGAAATATGATTCCCGGGGGGATAAAACTTATAGATTCTGCAACTTTCCCCGGAGGTGAGAAGCTGAAAAGGGTGCATCTGAACAAACCCGGAACGGTTCAATCTGCTGTTAAAATTGGTTCGTCAACTATTAACAAACGACACTCAGACTATCCTGGTTTAAAAATAGTTGATTCTATTCTTGGCGGATATTTCGGTTCACGTTTGATGAAAAACATCCGTGAAGAAAAAGGCTATACTTACGGGATAAGTTCTAAAGTTTCATCGCTAGATCTTTCAGGTTATAAAGTTATCTCAACTGAGGTTGGTACAAAAAACTGTCAGAAATCAATCGATGAAATTTACAAAGAGATTAAACTTCTGCAAAGTATCCCGGTTATGAAAGAAGAAATGGCAGTTGTACGCAATTACATGTCAGGTGAAATGTTAAGAATGTTTGACGGACCATTTGCACTTGCTGAAAGTTTCAGATCTGCATGGGAATTCGGTCTGGATAATAATTATTACTACAGATTAGCTGAAAAAATAAAAACTATTGATTCTGATGAAATAATTGAACTGGCAAAAACGTATTACAATATAGATGACCTCTATGAAGTAACAGTTGGTGCTGAATGAAAAATCCTTGTTTATATATACTTATTATAATATTTAATTTATGGTCAGCCGATGCATTCGCGCAGACTGATTGCGTCACAAATCCTCCGCTTCCACCCGTTCTTACATTGGTTTCTGTACAACCTGAAACCGGCAATACCCGGTTTACCTGGACGTTGAGTCCCTCACCGGATATTGCAGCATATATTCTCTATTCGTACAAAAACGGTGATGGAATTCCACTCGACACAGTGTGGGACCCTGCCGCTACAAGCTATACTCTGTCAAGTACAGCTTCAAAGTATTTTAGTGTTTCTTATGTGATCGCTGCATGGAGACGTCCGACTTGTACCAGCATTTTTTCCAATGTTTTGAATTCAATTTTTGAAGAAGTCACTATAGATACATGTACAAAAAAGATAATAGTCTCATGGAATAGTTACAAGTCTGTACCAGTAAAAGTAAACAGTTATTCGGTATTATTGTCTGTCAACGGTGGCAACTATACTGAATCAGGAAATGCAGGTCCCGGTGAAACCAGACTTGTACTAAATGATTTTACAATCGATGCTGAATACTGCTTTATTGTTCGTGCAAATCTTGAGGATGGAACATTTTCAACTTCAAATAAAGTTTGTATATCTACAAAGATGCAACGTCCTCCTCAATGGATCAACGCCGATCAGGCTACTATTGATTCAAACGGTAATGCAGCGCTTTCCTTTACAATTGATCCGGCGTCGGGAATAAACCGTTTCAGTCTCGAAAGAAGAATCGGACCATCCGGTTCTTTTCAGGAGATTTCACAACCTGTTTCAGTAAATGGAAAAATCTATTACGTTGATATTAAGGCAGATATTAATAAAATAAATTATTACAGACTTTCAGCTATTAACAGCTGCAATATTCCGGTTACCATATCCAATCTGGCCTCGAACATAGTACTTTCACTGGAAAGATCGGGAAATGATATTATTCTTTCCTGGAATCCCTATAAAAATTGGTTGGGAATAGTCGCATCATACAGGCTCTTTATCGATACTGGAAAAGGATTTGAAGAAAAAGCAGATATCGCAGCCACTGATTCAACTTACTCACTTGGATATAAACAGATCATGTACGATATAACCGGGAATGAGGTTTGCTTTTATCTAAGCGCTTCGGAGGCATCAAATCCTTACGGTGTTTCCGGGCAAAGTCTTTCATCAAAGATTTGTTCTTCTCCTACGGAGGTCATCACAGTTCCAAATGTTTTCACACCAAATAACGATCTTGTTAACGATTTTTTCAAACCCGTGCTTTCATTTACTCCGATTGAATATCACCTGATTATCAGCAACCGAAAAGGCAAAATTTTATTTGAGACCCGAGACTATCGCACCGAATGGGATGGTTCTCAAAATGGAGACCCGGAGCCACAGGGAGTATGTCTCTGGTTTTTAAAAGTAACTGCTCCATCGGGGAAGGTTATTTCAAAGACCGGCACTCTCACAATAGTCAGGAACCTGAAATAAAAACATCTTTGCTTTTCAAATTTCAGTAAGCAGATTCATAGCGGAAAGAGTTATATTTGCATCTCGGATACAAACGTGCTGCGCAGTTGATTTATGGGTAACAAGGATATATTTGATGAAGAAGATAGAAACCGTATTCAGGCTGAATATGAAACTCTGATAAATAATCTTCTAAGATGCAATAAACCGGGAGACAGGGAGCTTATTGAAAAAGCATTCAAAATAGCAAACGAAGCTCATTGGAATATGCGAAGGAAATCTGGTGAGCCCTATGTCATTCACCCGATATCAGTAGCAAAAATAGTTAACCAGGAGATCGGACTTGGTGCCAGGTCAATTGCTGTTGCTCTTCTTCATGATGTTGTCGAGGACACTGAATATTCTCTGGAGGATGTTGAAAGGGATTTTGGACCCAAAATAGCAGTTCTTATCGATGGGCTGACAAAGATATCCGGTACATATAATAAAGAAAATTCTTCTTCGCTTCAGGCCGAGAATTTCAGGAAGATGCTTTTAACTCTTTCCGATGATCTCAGAGTGATCCTCATTAAGATTGCCGATCGTCTGCATAATATGAGAACGCTCGACTCAATGCCTGAACATAAGAAGATGAAAGTGGCGGGCGAAACAATTTTTCTATATGCTCCTCTTGCTCACAGGCTTGGATTATATGCGATTAAAAGTGAACTGGAAGACCTCAGCTTCAAATTCCGTCAACCTCAGATCTATGAAGAAATTTCATCGAAGCTGAGGCACAGTGAAAAAAAGAATCTTTCTCTTATAAATAAGTTCTCTATCCCAATAATCGAAAAACTCACTGAATCAGGTTTACAATTTGACATCAGCGGAAGACCGAAATCTATCTTTTCCATATGGAACAAGATGCAGGCTAAAAATGTGCCATTTGAAGAGATTTATGATGTTCTTGCCATAAGGATTGTATTTGAACCGGCAGCCGGTATTCCGGAAAAGACCCAGTGCTGGAATATTTATTCCATTATTACCGATTCTTATATGCCTAAACCAGACAGGCTTCGTGATTGGGTAAGCCGTCCTAAACCAAATGGATATGAAGCATTGCATGTGACTGTAATGGGTCCCGAAGGTCAGTGGGTTGAAGTACAGATAAGAAGCAAACGTATGGACGAGATAGCCGAAAGAGGCTATGCTGCACACTGGAAATACAAAGGAGATGAAGCACAGGAAAGCGAGCTCGACAAGTGGATAAAGAAGATCAGGATAATGCTCGAGAACCCGAACGAAGATCCCATTGAATTTCTTGACGAATTTAAAATGAACCTCTTCTCTTCAGAAATTATGGTTTTCACTCCAAAAGGATTTCTTGTAAGCCTGCCCAAGGGAGCTTCCGCACTTGATTTTGCTTATGAAATTCATACAGAGATCGGGAATAAAGCAATCGGTGCAAAAATAAATTATAAACTCAATCCCATAAACTCAATTCTGATGAGTGGGGACCAGGTGGAAATCATTACTTCTGATATTGCTAAACCTGTAATGGAATGGCTTTCTTTCGTAAGGACATCAAAGGCAAAGGAGGCAATTAAAGCCGCTTTAAAGATTGATTCAAAAGACAGTTTACAAACCGGGATGGAAATTCTTGATTCCCGGCTTAAAGAGATCGGAATCACACCAAATAACGAAATCCTTAAATCTGTTCTTTCCGCCTATGATGCTTTGAATAAAGAAGAATTATATTCGGGAATAGCTCTCGGGAGGATTAATCTCGACAACCTTAAGAAAGCAATTAAGAAAAACCCGTCTAAAAATGTAATTAAATACTGGGAATTAAAACTTATCGGATCAAAGAAAGAGAAGAAAGATAAAGAAAACATACCCGGGAGTATCGATAAAACTGTCCCATTCCTTCTGAGGGAATATGTTGATACCTCTGAACAATCGTACGAAATTGCGAAATGTTGTAATCCGATTCCCGGAGATGAGGTAACGGGTTATCACTCCCCTGAAGGAGCCATTATTATTCATAAGCCCAAGTGTCCTGTTGCAATCAGGATAATGTCGAATGAAGGAAACCGGATTATTGCAGTAAAATGGGCTATTCATAAACTGGTTTCATTCCTTGCCAGAATAAGCATGACAGGTATCGACAGGATTGGCCTGGTAAATGATATCACAACTATTATTTCTTCAGAGCTTAAGGTCAATATGACAAGAATTAACATTACTGTCAACAATGGTATTTTTGAAGGAACAATCGATTTATTTGTACATCACACGAAAGACCTGAACAATCTGATACTCAAAATCTCAAATATTAATGGCATTGAAAATGTCAGAAGAGTTGAAGATTTCTCAAATTAAATTTTCTGCAGGCTCAAACTGCTGATATCCCATAAATTTGTATACTTTTGCTATTATTTTAAATTAGACCAATTATGATTAGTGATGATACAAAATTAACAGTAAAAAAGATCTTCACTGAATATCTTGAGAAGAAAGGGCATAGGAAAACTCCGGAGCGCTATGCAATTCTTGATGAGATCTATTCACGTTCAGGTCACTTTGACATCGAATCGCTATATATTTTTATGAAAAATAAGAATTACAGGGTGAGCAGGGCGACTTTATATAATACAATTGAGTTGTTACTCGATTGTAATCTTGTCATCAAGCATCAGTTCGGTAAGAATATTGCTCAGTTTGAAAGAGCTTTCCAGTGCGGACAGCACGACCACCTTATAGATGTTGAAACAGGAAAGGTGATTGAATTTTGCGATCCCAGAATCCATGAAATTATCAATACTGCAAGTGACATGCATAGCTTCACTCCTCTTTACCACTCCTTATATATTTATGGAAATTATACCGGAAAGGATAAAGAATAAAAAGAAAGGGGCTTTTCGGAGCCCCTTTTTTTTGGAATTTTAGAATGCAAAACCGAGGGCAAATCCTACCCTTGTTCTGAAACCACTGAACAGGTCGTTATTAAACCAGCTGGTAGTGCCACCTGAAGTTGTTTTAGCTGACCCGGATCCATAGTGCCCGCCAAAAAACAGGTCCATGTTAAAACCCGATTTGGTGATCCACTGCCTTCCGAGAAGAAGTCCTCCGCCCATTACGCTCAGCGTTGCACTGCTGTTTGCTGAAGTACTTTTCACCGTTAAATTCATATACCGGAAATATGGTGCAATATAAAATCCGTCAATCGCATTCTTTTTTGGATAAATCCTGAACTCGGGAGTCAGAAATAATCCTGTAAATTTTACATCACCCACCTTATATCCCATATATCCAACACCAACCTGACCAGATGTCATATCCGATATTTTACGTTCATAAAAGATGGAAGGTGTTAATACAAACAGACTTAATGTATTTAGCTTTAATACATTCTTTTCTGTGGCGACATCACTTTTTTCCTGCGAAAAAGCAGGGAACATCATTGCAGATAAGAGGAGAAGAATTACAGTTTTTTTCATATTGTTTAATTTAGACAAGGTTTAGTTATTAATATCTGATAGCGTCGTATATACAAATCTATTTAATAGATTTCTAAAAACCTAATTCAATGCTACCCGATTTATGCTTTTCCTGAAAATCCAATTCATTTTTTTGCTTCCGGGTCAGATACCGTATAATGCTTCCGGAACTCATATCCCGGATGACAGGTCATTTTTCAACAATATGTTATTCAGAGGCCGTTAAGTTGAATTTATTCGTACCTTGTAAAACAAATAAATCATTAATATATTATACATAATATGAACATTGACATACTGTTAGGACTGCAGTGGGGGGATGAAGGAAAGGGAAAAATTGTTGATGCTTTAAGTCCGGTCTATGATGTAATTGCCCGATTTCAGGGTGGTCCGAATGCCGGTCATTCTCTCGAATTCAATAATGTTAAACACGTTCTGCACCTCATACCTTCCGGTATATTTCATCCTGACAAGCAAAATATAATTGGAAATGGTGTCGTAATTGATCCGGCTGTATTCAAAAAAGAGATCGAAGAATTAGGACCGCCGGTTAGTGAGCTGACTAAAAGACTTACAATCTCCAACAAAGCAAACCTGATTCTGCCGACCCACAGGATTCTTGACGCAGCGTATGAATTGTACAAAGGTAATTCAAAGATCGGTTCGACTCTGAAAGGTATTGGCCCTGCATATACTGATAAAACAAGCAGGAACGGTCTCAGGGTCGGTGACATACTCAGATCGGATTTCAGGCAGATATATAACGATCATATTAAGAACCACCTGGCAATTTTAAAAGGTTATAATTTTAAATTTGATCTGAAAGATTATGAAGCCGGCTGGTTTGAAGGAATAGAAATATTGAAAGAATTTCCTTTGGAAAGTACAGAATACCTTGTAAATAAACTTGCAGCCAATGGTAAAAGGGTTCTGGCTGAAGGAGCCCAGGGAACTATGCTTGATGTGGATTTTGGATCTTATCCTTTCGTTACCTCATCAAATACAATCAGCGCCGGCGCATGTACAGGACTCGGGGTTTCACCAAAACTTATCGGTGATATTTTTGGCATATTTAAAGCCTATTGTACAAGAGTCGGATGCGGTCCCTTCCCTACTGAGTTGGAAAATGAAACCGGTGCCAGTTTAAGAAATATCGGCCATGAGTTCGGTTCTACAACAGGAAGACCACGACGATGTGGATGGCTCGATATACCAGCTATGAAGTATTCGATTATGATAAACGGTATTACCAGGCTTTTCATGACCAAAGCAGATGTATTGTCAGGATTTAAAACAATTAAAGTCTGTACATCTTATAAAATCAACGGCAAAATATGTAATGAGCTCCCCTTCGACAACGATTCAGTCATTGAACCGCTTTATACCGAACTGAAGGGATGGGAAGAGAATATCACCGGGAAAAGGAACTATAACGAATTACCTGACGCTCTTAAACATTATATAGAATTTATAGAGAAACAGACCGGGATACCAGTCACGATGGTCTCAGTCGGTCCCGACAGAGAAGAAACTATTTTCAGAAACTAAAAATCCCGGGCCATTTATTAATATTCTCCGGTTGCTGATACCGATTTGCTGTCGGTGCCAAAACTACTGAATTACCATATATATTTCTACCTGACTTACATCAAAATACCATGGATTTTGTATATTGGCATTAAAATTTACTGAAAATCATAAAAAATCATATTAATGAAATCCTTAATACAATTCTTTGAAGAAAGCGTTGAAAAGTACAGTAATAATGTCTATCTGTGGGAGAAACCTAATGATAAATATGAAGGTACAACATATGGCGAGACCAGAAAACAGGTTTATGAATTTGCTGCCGGACTTATTAAACTAGGGATAAACAAAGGCGACAGGTTAAGTCTTATTTCCGAGGGCAGGAACAGCTGGGTGATTGGAGAACTGGGGATTCTTTATACCGGTGCCATAAATGTCCCGCTTTCTGTTAAACTTAATCCTGATGAAATAAAATTCAGGATTAATCATTCCGGATCAAGAATGATACTTGTCTCTTCCATTCAGGCTCAGAAACTTAAAGACAGTACTTGGAGAATGCCCTGCAATTGAAAAAATAATTCATTTTGATACTCAGGAAGAGTATGCACAGAATGAGATTCATTTTAATGAAGTCAGAAAAATCGGAAGGGAATGGCTGGAACTGCCGGAAAATTGACAAGGTTCGAAGAACTGTACAAAAGTATCACACCTGCCGATTTTGCAAATATCTGCTATACATCAGGAACAACCGCCGATCCAAAAGGAATCATCCTGACTCATGGCAATTATGTTACAAATGTTTACCAGGCTTATAGTCTGATGGATATCCCATCATTCTATAAGACACTCATTATTCTCCCATGGGATCATTCATTCGGTCATACATGCGGTATTTTTGCGTTTATGGGAAAAGGTGCAAGCATTGCATCGGTAAAAACAGGAAAAACACCAATGGAGACATTGAGGAATCTTCCTTTATGTCTGAAAGAGATTAAGCCCAATCTGCTTATGAGCGTTCCTGCAATCGCAAAAAATTTCAGAAAAAATATTGAAAAAGGTATCAAAGAAAAAGGGAGCGCAATAGAAATGCTTTTTAACCATGCACTAAAAATCTCATATTCATATAATAAAGAGGGCTGGAATAAAGGAAGCGGTGTACAAAAGCTTAAAAAACCTCTTCTGAGATTTTATGATAAGATATTGTTCAGTAAAATCCGTGAAGGTTACGGCGGGGAACTCGATTTTTTTATCGGTGGAGGAGCCCTTCTTGATATTGAACTTCAGAGATTTTTCTATGCTCTGGGTATACCAATGTACCAGGGTTATGGATTAAGTGAAGCATCTCCGGTTATTTCATCAAACTCTAGCCAGCAGGCATAAACTCGGATCTTCAGGTGTTCTGGTAAATAATATGGATCTGAAAATCTGTGATGATGATGGTAATGAATTACCTGCAGGTCAGAAAGGTGAAATAGTCATCAGAGGAGGCAATGTGATGCATGGATACTGGAAAAATGAAGCTGCCACAAAGGAGACCATAAAAGATGGATGGCTATATACCGGCGATATGGGATATATGGACGAAGATGGATTCCTGTATGTACTTGGAAGATTCAAAAGCCTCCTTATTGCCGATGATGGCGAAAAATTCAGTCCCGAAGGTATTGAAGAAGCTATCTCAGAACAATCAAAATATATTGACCAGTGTATGCTTTACAATAATCAGAAACCATATACAGTCGCCCTTATTGTGCCGAACCAGCATGCCTTAAAACTTTATCTTGAAGAAAAGGATCTTACAGCTGATTCTGATGAAGGCATACAGAGCTGTTATAACTTGATTGAAAGTGAGGTAAATGAATACAGAACAAATGGAAAATATCGGCAATATGTTTCCGCAGAGATGGCTTCCTGTTGCAATAGGTATTCTTGAAGAAAGCTTTACTGAAGACAACGGCCTTATGAACTCAACAATGAAAATTGTAAGAGGAAAAATAATGGATAAATATCAGGATCTTATTGATTATCTGTATACTCCTGATGCAAAGCTGTTACAAACGAAAGAAATATCGAAGAGGTCGAAAAAATGAAACTTGGCTGATGTCTCGGCTGTACAATTAGCCTGCTTTTGAATGGCAGGAAGGTCATGAAATCGGCATGATGAACAATATATGCTTCTGTGGTCCTTTTTACCAGATCACCTTCGTGAGCATGAGCAGCAATTATATGGCATACTTCAGGCGGAATACCGCACTCTTCTGCCAGGGATACTCCGGAAAAGGGATGCCTCAGATACTGTCCGTATTTTCCCTGAACAGCTTTCCCATCTTTATCAAGCTCATACTCAAGCAATTTACCAACATCAGCAAGAATAGCTCCTGAGATCAGGACATCCATATTTACAGGCAGATCAGCTCGCGAAAAATTCATTCATCTTCTCTCCACTTGCCCTTGCAATATGGACAACACATCTTTTATGAGCCATAAAACTTACCTTCAAGATCCGGTCCGCACAAGCAGGGTAAATGGAATTCTTTCAAGGTCATCGGCAGTAAGTACACTTCTTTCAAGAGCCAGTTCCCAGGTTTTGGCAGTTTTTTCCCTGAGCGATTTATCATTGATCCACTCAAGTTCCGGCCATAATTTCTTAACCTGTTCAGTCATATGAATATGTGTTTATTACTTTAATCTGGCAATTATTGCATCTGTCATCTGCGATGTAGAGGCAGCTCCATTTTGAATCACATCAGGCCTGCCAGTCATTTTCATCATATCATATGTTCTTACTTTTCCTTCTTCTATTACCTTCGCAACTGCCTTACGGATCTGGGATGCATATTTTTTTCTCATCAATATAATCAAGCATCATACAGGCTGATTCTATCATTGCAATCGGATTTACAATAGAAATTTCATAACCGGCATATTTCGGAGCTGATCCATGAGTTGGTTCAAAAACTGCAATACCATCGGATGAGAACTGGGCACTGCAGGCAAATCCCAATCCACCAATAAGTCCGGCAAATGCATCTGAAACAATATCACCGAACATATTCCCTGCAACAATTACACCATAATCTTCAGGATTTTTTGTCAGCCACATCATCTGTGCATCAATATTTGTATTCAGAAGTTTAATTTCCGGAAAAGAGTTTTTCTGTATCTCTTTTGCCAGCTTCCACATCAACCCGATGTTTCCCTGATAACATTTGGTTTTTCACAGACTGTAACTGATTTATATCCGAATTTCCTTGCATGTTCAAAGGCAGCCATCAGGATCCTGATTGTTGCTTTTCTTGTAAAGATCCTTGTGGATATTGAAAGTTCTTCAACAGGTACCTTCCCAAAATTTTCAATGAATTTCGGATGAGTCATAAGCGCCTGATAGACACTTGTCCGGAGGATTTGTCCATTCAACACCTGAATAGAGACATTCAGTATTCTGCCGGAAAATCACCACATCAACCAGAGGTTCATCTATAGTATTGCCTTTTCCCCTCCTGATAAAATTAAGAGGATTGCCTTTGTATGATTTGCATGGCCTTACACAAATATCAAGATTAAAATGCTGTCTCAATCCCACAATCGGACTTGAATAGCTAAATCCTCTTCCCTGCAGATCCAGGACTAAGCTCTGCTTTTGCTTCATCATTAGGCTTTGATGTTATTGCTCCAAACAGTGCTATTTTATGCTTTTCAATGAGATCAATTGTTCTTTGAGGTAAAGGATTACCTTCTTTGCACCAGAATTCCCAGCCAATATCACCATGAATATAATCTGCATCAAATCCGGCTGCATCAAGTACCCTGAGAGCCTCGCTAAGAACCACTACTCCTATCCCATCACCTGGTAATGTAACTATTGTACGTTTTGCCATATATCTGTATATAAGTTATTAGTCTGATTATCATTTGTAAAAATAGTCAAAATTTAACAGGCCTGAAAACATAATTTAATTATATGATCTGATATCCTTAAGAGTAAAAAATAAATATGTAAATTTGCGACTTTTCAGGGAATACATTATACCAGGTATGAGCATTTTAAGTCACTTGAATCCAGCACCAATCTGGATCTATTTTGAAGAGATTTGTAGAATACCACGTCTATCAAAGAATGAGGGAAAGATCAGAAAATATCTTCTTGATTTTGCAGAAAAAAACAATCTTGAATCAAAAGAGGATGAAGTTGGAAATATTCTGATCATCAAACCGCCATCTCCCGGAATGGAGAACAGAAAAACTGTTGTTCTTCAGAGTCATATGGACATGGTTGGAGAAAAGAATGCTGATTATCCTCATAACTGGACAACTGATCCAATAATACCTGCTAGTAAGAGATGGATGGGTTACTGCCAACGGAACAACACTTGGTGCTGATGATGGTATTGGAATTGCATCACAGATGGCTATTCTGACTGATAAAGATCTGAAAGCAGGAAAAATTGAATGTCTTTTCACAGTTGATGAAGAATCAGGTATGACAGGTGCAATAAATCTTAAACCTGATTTTTTCACCGGAAGAACACTTATCAATCTCGATTCGGAAGATGAAGGAATTCTTTTCATCGGATGTGCCGGAGGAATGGATACTGTCGGAACAATGAAATATAAACCTGTTCCGGTAAAAACATGATTCATGTGCACTCGATATTTCTGTTACAGGTCTGCATGGAGGCCATTCAGGTGATGAAATTCACAAAGGATATGGCAATTCAGTAAAGATAATGAACAGGTTGCTCTGGAATATTTCAAATCAGTATGATATTTCTTTAGCAATTTTGACGGAGGAAATCTCAGGAATGCAATACCAAGAGAAGCCTTTTCAACAATTGTTATTGATAAATCAGCATATGAATCAGTAAAAAGCTGGATTGATAATTTCTATACAACTCTGATAGATGAATTTGGAGATCTTGAGAAAGATCTAAAAATTTCTGTGAAGGAAGTTGATCTTCCGCCATTCGTAATGGACAAAGAGAGTCAGAAAAAATTTCTGAATGCACTTGACCTGCTGTCCTCATGGTGTTATTGCCTGGTCAAAGGAGATGGATGATCTGGTTGAAACATCAACAAACCTGGCATCTGCAAAATTCAGTGAAAATAATACTATAAAGATTATTACTACCCAGAGAAGTTCCATTGAATCATCAAAACATGATGCGGCTGCAATGGTTGAATCATGTCTGAAACTTGCCGGGGCAGAAGTTGTTCATTCTGACGGATATCCGGGATGGAAACCAAATCTCACATCTGAGATACTCAAAATAACACGCAAATCATACCTTGAATTATTTGGAAAAGAACCACTGATAAGAGCAATACATGCAGGACTGGAATGTGGTCTGGTTTATGAAAAGATCAAAGGGATTGATATGATATCATTCGGTCCAACAATAAAAGGTGCACATACTCCTGAAGAGATGATTGAAATAAAAACAGCTCAGATGTTCTGGGATCTGCTTATTGATGTTGTCAGAAACATGCCGGTTAATTAATAGAACAGGTTATTGCAATTGAGATCCTGCAGATTAATCATACTTTTCAAATTCATCTTTACCTGCTCCGCATACAGGACAGATATAATCAGCAGGAAGATCATTGAAAGAGATCCCGGGCTCAATACCTGCCGATGGATCACCCTCTTCAGGATCATATATATATCCGCAGACAATACATTTATATTTTTCCATTATACGACTACATGTTTTTATTTTTCTTACCACATCAATAACTGTTCCATCAACCCATTTTACTGCAGCAACAATATCTTCTTCAAAATGAGGTTTTTGTGGTTTTCCGCAAATTTTTTCAGCTTCATCCTTAAGCTCCTTAAGTGTCTTCAATGGAAGTCCGCTACCTTTGACACTGTCAATAAGATCCTGCCGCAGAGGATTTATGGCAATGCCTCTTTCAGTAATTATTACATCAATCAGTTCTCCGGGTCCGCAAAGTGTTGTAACTTCATCAACTATTACAGGAATCCTGTCACGGAATAATGGAACCGGAATAATTACATTCCGGGCATGAAGACAGTTTTGCCAGCCACCAATTCCATGAAGAAGATAACCATCTGAATGAGTAACGACATTACCATTGAAATTCAGGTCTACCTCAGTTGCACCAAGTATCATAATATCCATCATACTTGTCAGGTTCCCTTTTGAATGATAGTTATATGCATTGAAGACAGGATAAGGAATATGATTGGGATTATTCTCAATTGATCTTACCGAATCCAGATCAAAAACCTGTGCATCAAGTATATAACCCATCTGTCCTTCTTCCAGCATCTTAACCATGTATTTTGTGCTTCCTCCAAAACCAAATTTTGATTTCCATCCCTTGTTCTTCAGGATCTGGTGTACAAAGACTGCAATTGCAAGTGAGGTACCTCCTGCTCCTGCCTGCATGGTCACTCCATCTTTCAGAATCCCCGATTTTTCAAGAAATGAAGCAGTCAATTCTGCAATCAAAAGCCTGTCGGGGCTTTTGGTTATCTGTGTAGTTCCTGATACAATTTTTTCAGGTATTCCAATCTTATCCACAACTACAACATAATCAACATAATTACCTTCAATTTCCATAGGAAAACATGGAAGATCAACAAGATTATCTGTCACAACAATTACCTTATCTGCATACATATAATCTGCTTTTGCATAACCGAGTACACCGCAGGCTGATGTGCCTCCTGTACCTTTTGCATTTCCAAACGAATCGGCCGTTGGTGCTGCAAGAACAGCAATATCAATCTTGACTTCACCATCCTGAATTGCCTGAACCCGTCCTCCATGCGACCGGAGGACTGCAGTTCCCTTCATTTTACCTTCAGAAACATATCTTCCCAGAGGTCCGTTCATGCTTCCTTCAATCCTGTTGATTGTACCGTCGTCAAGATATTTGATCACCGGATCATTGCATGGAAAAGAGGCTGATGGGAACCAAACAAGGTCCTTAACTCCCATTTCTGAAGCCAGTTCAAATATCTTATTGCTGATAAGGTCACCATCGCGAAGATGATGATGAGTAGAGATTGTCATACCATCACTTAGACCACATTTCCGGAGAGCTTCCTCAAGTGATCTGACAACCTTATTGCCATCATCCGGGTAGTCAGAGCATGTTGGTATCGGAGGTGAATATTTTCTTCCTTCCGGTTTGTGCTTACCTACACCTTTAAAAGGTATTGCGGGTTTGCCATTGATCTCCAGGGGAACCGACCTGCCGGCTGCATTTATAACTGTTTTGATCGCCATAATGTCGCTTTTTGTTCTTAATTCTCTTCTGTTTGAACTTTACTTATCCAGTCGTCCGATAAAAGATCCAGACGAATAGCAAGATCAATTATTTTTTGAGCACGTGCCACAACCGGAGGATCAATCATTTTTGATCCTATTGCAACAACTCCCAAACCTTTAAGTTTTGCCGTTTCGTAAGCCAGAACAATTTTTTTCGATTTTTCTATTTCAGTTTCATCAGGGGCAAATCCTTGCCTGATTACCGGTATCTGCCTTGGATGAATGCAACCCATTCCTTCAAAACCCAGGGATTTTGATCTCATTACATTTTGTGTCAGGGCTTCCATATCTCCAACATCGGAAAAAACGGAATCAATTGGTTGTATGCCAGCTGCCTTTGCAGCAACTACCAGTCTTGTTCTTGCATAGAATGATTCCATACCCTCTATTGTCCTTGTTACTCCCAGATCGGCAGTATAATCTTCCAGTCCTATTGCTATAGCAACAACGTTTTCGCATGCACCGGCAATCTCAAATGAATGCTCAATACCAAGAGCACTTTCAATGATTGGCATAAGAAAAACAGGGTTGTGAAGATTGAATTTCTTACTGATCTCTGAAATCTCATTATCTACCTGTATTACATAATCAGCACTTTCACATTTCGGAATAAGTACCAGATTAACATTATGAGGGATGACAAAATGAAGATCACGCAAGCCTCTCTCACCCTGATTAATCCTGACCATCCTTTCAGCACCACAAAAATCTATCTGGCGTAATGCATTTCTGACAAGAAATCTGGCTTCATCTTTTTTTTCAGGAGCCACGGAATCTTCCAGATCAAGTATAATTCCGTCAGCAGAATGAAGGCCGGCATTGATCATAAGTCCGGGTGTATTGCCTGGCAGATATAACCTTGAAAACCTAAATCTGTCACGAGTAGTGGAATAGCTGTTCGCATTCAGAAACTCGGGAAGATAGTCAAGATCAGTACTTATCAACTGTTTAACCGCACATTCCAGACGCGCAGCCAGAACAAACGGAAGAGCTCCGGAGTCGGTAATCCTCACAATAGCGTTTTTAATTCCGAATAAATCAAGGACTTCTGTAACAAGATCCTTTATGGATGTTCCATAGAGAACCTGTACCTTTGAATTAAGATCAATACTCACACCTCCATCAGAAGTTATTTCTAAACCAATTTCGCAGTCGGATCTTACTTTTGGACCCCAATTACCGGCAGCGGCTATCGATTTTTTCATTTTGCGAACTAATTGATTACGTAATACAAACCTACTGATTATTTCAAATATGAAACATATCTTCCGGATTATTGAGTTTTTTCACAGAGCTCGATCAGAACACCGTAAGTTGAATTTGGATGTAAGAAGGCAATATCAAGGCCTTCTGCCCCTTTCCTGGGCTCAATATCTATCAACCTGACACCTGAATTTACTACATGTAGCAACTGCTCTTCAATTTTTTCAACAGAAAATGCAATATGATGGAGGCCTTCTCCTCGTTTTTCTATGAATTTTCCAATAGGACCTTCAGGGTCAGTCGACTCAAGCAGTTCAATCTTTGTCTGACCAATCATGAAAAATGCTGTACGGACTTTCTGATCAGCAATTTCTTCGATACTGTAACACGTCAGGCCAAGTACCTTTTCATAGAAGTTTTTTGCTATCTCAAGATTGCGAACTGCGATTCCTATGTGTTCAATATGTGATGGCTTCATATGGATTAATATAAAATATTTTTCTTGATTTTGCTTCTGGCCCGCTGACGCGGGCCGGCACCCTGAAGGGGGTATTTTAAAATGGAAATTCCACTGGTACTTTTATATCAGACTTCACATTTTCAGGCTTTTTAGCTGCTACATGAACAGGATTCCCATCGACAAATATCGCTTTAAAAGGAACAGTGGGACAGGCAAATTCACAATGACCACATCCAACACAAATATCTTCAGTAATTTCCGGAATTAACAGGTTTCCTTCATACGGAATCATATTGACTGCTTTTGTCGGACAACTTTCAGAACAAGCGCCGCATGCTGTTTTTTCGGTTTTAACAATGCAATTATCTTTAATAAATTTTGCCTTCCCTAACTGGGTAAGCTTTTTAGCTTCAAGAAGCAGCGGATGCAAGGCATTAGTAGGACAGATCTCGGTGCACTTTGTGCAGTTGTAAGTACAAAAACTCTTGTGGTAATCCATAACAGGTTGCATCATACCGGCAATTCCATATTGCTTATAGGCAGGCTGCAGGACACCATTAGGACAGACATTAATGCACAGTGAGCATGCCGTACAATCTATATTGAAGTCCGCAATTGACACTCCTCCGGGAGGACATACCGGATATGTCTTATTTTCTTTGACTGTCGACTCTTTCTTAGGGGTGGGCGTGGTCTTTTCCTGCGCTTTTGAAACACGTGATAATCCAAAAAGAAGAAGAAGTGATCCTACTATTATCTTTCGTTTGTTCTCATCAGTCTCATGAACCTTCCTTTTAAAATTCACTATCCCGTATGAAATGGCTTTATCCTGACAAGTGTGTATGCAATTGAAGCAACTTACGCACCTGGTAATATCAACATCATGTTTAAGGAAGTCAATGCACGAAGATTTGCATCTCATTGAACATCTTCCACACCGTGTACATTCTTTTTCACTAAATTTTATTCTTAAAATTGAAACTTTTGAAATAAGGCCCAGAAGGGTTCCAACAGGGCAGATCATATTGCAATAAAGACGACCCTTTGTTAATGAAAGGATGCCAATAAGAACAAAGAAGGCAGCAGGAATAGCATATACGATCAAGGGAAATCCTTTCAGAGGTATATTACTAAGCGAGTAGATATCAAATTTACCAAGTATCCCGGCCGTAAAGTTATTTAAGATTATTATGACCGGTTTGGCAAAAAAGGTCATAAACCTGGCAAATATACTATAAGGGTCGAGGAGGGTAATCATATAGATACCCCATACTAAAGTGACAACAAGAGTAACTGCAAGAAAAGTGTATCTTAAGACGGTAAAAGGTCTCTTGAAACCATATCTTCTGAACTTTTTTCTGATCCGTCCTCCTATTCTGCTGTTGAGATCCTGTCCTATACCAAGCGGACAAAGAAATGAGCAGTAGGTACGACCTGTAATAAAGGTTAATAAAATGACTATAATAAAACCGCCGGCGGCTAAAGTTCTAAGGTCATAATACTTTAATAACGACGGTATAAACTGAAAAAACATTAAAATGTTTATATATTTTGCCGGGATGATGGATTTAAAATCAACAAAAACCACGAAGAAAAATATAAATACCAGCGTAGAAAAAACAATTCGGATTCTTCTAAGTACAGATGAACTCATCAGGAACTACATTTTAATTCTTTTGATATTAAGGGAATCCAGGTTCATATTCCCGAGCCCCATTTTATGCGCGATAGGAATGTATTCGATCTTTTCAACAGCTACCCCCAGCATTTTTGCACCAGCAGCATCTCCAGCCACCCAGTCAGAAGTAAGAATTTGTGACTTCATCTGTACAACATCTTCTTTTGACACACCCTGTGGACCATGTTTCACTATAACATTATAACAGTCAATAACATTAAGAACAGGTTTCTTTTCATAAAGTGCGTAGTCAGCAATACATTGGTTTAGATTATTCGAATGCCAATAACCTCTGTCCCATACAAGACCCATATTATTCTTAAGGCAGCAGGTCATCCGGGTCGAATTATGATCTTTTAGAACCGGTACGTTAATAAATACATCAGTCTCAAGTAAAAGTTGATGTACCTTGGCTTTTTGAAGCTTTATTCCACCGGGTATGTCAATCTGCTGGTAATAGCTTTCCGAATTGCCAGGTACCACTTTTGCGCCAGCTGACCTGGCTGCTTTTGCAATACCTGAATTATTATAGCAATTATTCCAGTTATCACATGTATGGTCAAATACATACACGTCTTTTGCACCAGCTTTTATACAATGTTCAATAATCCTTTTAACAAGCAAAGGATTAGTATGTTGCTGCAAGCTCCGGAATTACGTCCCAGCCAATATTTGGTTTAATCAGCACTTTTTGTCCTTTCCTGACAAAAGTGCCCATCCCTCCCAATTCCTGTATTCCCAGATCAAACATAGCATCAGGGTTCCCTCCCATTACTGCAACCATATCATACTTTTCACCAGGAGGTGCTGATGACCACAGTTTTTCATATCCACCCATTCCTAATGCCGCCCCGGCAGCAATACCTCCACCAACTGACGTTTTAAGAAAATCCCTTCTTTTCATAGTCACACTATATTCCTAAATTCAATCGATTATTCCGATAAGTTCCGAAAAATACAATTTTTTTTTATTATTCGGTAAAGAGGTAAATAGTATATTCGAACCGAAAAACAGAGCCACGTATATTTACAGGATCTTTTTAACAATCTTTTCTTTTATTTGTTGCACTAATATAATACTCTCAAAGAATATGAAAATTATTAGCTTATGATTGTTTCTCGGGTATAAGCGGAGATATGAATCTCGGAGCAATGATCGATCTGGGTGTTGATAGAGAATATCTGATTGATGAGTTAAATAAACTTAACCTCACAGGCTGGGAACTTATTGTAGAGAAAGATCAGAGACACGGAATTACACGGAACAAAAGTTACAGTCAGACAGACCAGCCACGAGCATGCTCATCGACATCTTATCCGATATTGAAAAGATTATTAATGATTCAGCCCTGGAAGAAGCAACAAAGGAATTAAGTCATGAAAATATTTATGAAGATTGCACTGGCTGAAGCATTCGTGCATGGAATCTCTGTCGACCATGTACATTTTCACGAAGTCGGAGCAATTGATTCCATTATTGATGTTGTAGGTGCCGCAATTTGTTTTAATGCTTTAAAGGTTGAAGTGGTACATGTTTCGACTGTAGAACTTGGAGGCGGTTTTGTAAACTGCGATCATGGGAAGCTTCCTGTTCCCGCACCTGCAACTGCTGAAATAATTAAAGGTATTCCTGTAAAAAAGGATGGTGTCGACTTTGAAGCTACTACTCCTACAGGGGCTGCAATACTGGCTGCACTGGGAACTGATTTCGGACCTGACCCGGTAATGAAAATTGAAAAAACAGCTTATGGAGTCGGACATAAAGATCATCGCGATGTTCCCAACCTTCTCAGAGTATTCCTTGGGGAAACAGCAGCAGAATCAGTAATCCGGACATGATGCGCTTCACCTTGAATGCAACATTGATGATATGAATCCTGAGTTTTTTGAGTATATCTCCGACAGGCTTTTTAAGGCAGGTGCCTCAGATGTATTCTTTTCAAATATTATTATGAAAAAAGGCAGACCGGGTATAGTGCTTAATGTTATATGCGAAACAGAATTAGCCGATACCGTAAAAAATATCATTTTTACAGAATCAACTTCACTGGGGATCAGGACATTCCCATTCAGAAAGGATACTCTGGTCAGAAAATTTGAAACAATTCAGACAATCTATGGTGATATTACAATAAAACGATCATATTATAACGGGAAAGAGGTATCATGTAAACCTGAATATGACGAATGCAAACGAATTGCTGCAGAAAAAGGAATTCCTGTCAAAGAGGTTTATAATAATATTATGGCTTTACTTGTAGGCAGTAAGCAGTAAAAGACAAAATACATATCTTTGCACCCCTGAGGTATTACAAGTGAAGTGTCAATGCAGGAAAAGAAAGAAATATGAATGTAAAAGAAGTTGAAAAGCTGCTTAAAGATGTCAAAAACGGACAGACAAGCATTGAAGAAGCTCTGGAAGTACTTAAGAATTTCCCATATACTGATCTTGGTTTTGCAAGGATTGATCATCACCGCGAAATGCGTACAGGTTATCCTGAAATTATTTACTGTGCAGGTAAATCAGTTGAGCAGGTTAGAGAAATATTCAGGGTGATGTCGGAGAAAGAGAATAATGTTATTGGTACCAGGGCAAACCAGGAAATGTTTGAAGCGGTCAGGAGCATTTCACCTGATGCTGTTTATTATCCTGTAGCCAGGATCATCTCCATTCAAAAGAAAAAACCATCAGCCCCTAAAAGCCCGGATTGCAGTAATTACAGCCGGTACCTCTGATATGCCTGTTGCAGAAGAAGCAGCCATAACAGCCGAACTTCTGGGAAATAATGTATTAAGAATTTATGATGCCGGTGTTGCAGGTATTCACAGACTTGTTGACAAACTACCTGAAATAAGAAACTGCAGAGTAATTATAGTAATAGCAGGAATGGAAGGAGCTCTTGCCAGCGTTGTCGGAGGACTTGTGGACAAACCGGTAATTGCTGTACCAACAAGCGTTGGTTATGGTGCAAATTTCGGAGGAATTTCCGCTCTTCTGGCAATGCTGACAAGTTGTTCAACAGGTGTTACCGTAGTTAATATTGATAATGGATTCGGGGCCGGTTTCTCTGCCAGTATGATTAATAAAATGGAGTGATTCATTTTACGATGGCAGGGAAAATATTGGTTTCCACAGCATACTTACCACCGGTTGAATACTTCTCCTTGATTTCACGAGCAGATGAAGTATTGATTGAAAGAGAGGAGAATTACCTGAAACAGACCTACAGGAACAGATGTTATATTCTTTCTGCACATGGTCCACAGCTTCTTTCAGTACCGGTTTATCTTGGCAGTCTGCATAAAACACCTGTAAAAGATATCAGGATTGATTACTCCAAACGATGGCAGCAGGTTCATTTAAGGGCAATGACTGCATCTTATAGCTGCATCACCCTATTTTGAATTTTATTTTGAAAATATTGAAAAGATAATTTCCGTAAAGACATGATTTTCTTCTTGACCTGAATATGGAGCTTACAGAGTCTGTTCTTGAAATCCTGAAAATAAAAAAGAAAATCTCCTATACCACCGGTTTTGAGCCTGCTGGAGAAACAGAAAATGATTTCAGGTACAAAATTTCTCCAAAAGAAATCTCCATTTTCAACAGAAGAATATTTACAGGTTTTTAATATTGGTGAAGGTTTTGTGAGGGACTGAGTATTATTGATCTGATCTTTAATATGGGACCTGAAGCAGTTAATTATCTATGAAATCGCTGGGTTGTTATCAGGATCGTTTTTGTAATTCAAATCGGGTCATGCCATGGCATGACCCTACACTACATTAGATGTGGATTGTAGGGCCACACATGGTGTGGCCTCAAAAAAAAGAGGCTGTCTCCGGAGAGACAGCCTCAATTAAAGGAAGTCATCAAAGTATTAAATACCAAACTTGTATCCAAAAGTCACAGTAAACATATTTTGTATTGTACTCAGATTGGCTACAGCAGGATCAATATTTGCATCCAGAGGATACAGGAAATATTTCTGGGAATACTTGTAATTGGTGAAAGCAAAGTCAATAGAAAGGTTTTGTTCCCTGAATCCTGTTCCGAAAGAGATTGAATTATAGTCAAGATTTGCATTGTCCTCGCTGGTTTTAAATGCTTTTCCATAATAACCATAACCTGTTCTGAGATAAATTTTATTAAATCTGAATTCACCTCCCAGACGTATGTTGCTGGTTGATTTCAGACTATTCTTGATATTCAGATTCTTTTCGCTGTAATCATAGTCATCACCTGTCTGTGAGAACTTGGCAGTACTATAGTCAACAAACTCGTAATCAGCGCTGAGAAGAGCAAACTTTTTTATCTGGACTGCAACTCCGGCCAATACCCTGAAAGGTGTAGCCAGAGCATAGTTGAACCTCATTGGACTATTGGAAGATTCATAATGACCACCATCGGTGAAGTTTGATGTTATGTCATTATTGTAATACTCATCAATCTTATACCATGTCGGAGAATGAAATGCAAGGCCAATGCGGAGAGCGTCAACCGGTTTAAATATTGCACCTAACTTAAGGGAATATCCTGTTCCTTTGTTTTCATAATAATCGGTATAAGTAAAATTCTGGAATTGTGAGGCAAGTGGTACATTGGTCGATTCGAGATGTTCATAATGACTTGTATATCTGATCGTGCTTATTCCAAATGTAGCTCCAAAAAAGATTTTATTTGAATAATTACCACCAATAGAGATGGCATGTTCTCCTGTATATCCATCATTTGTAATCAGTCGTCTGACGGTCTGACCATACCTGGAAGGAGGTTTATCGCCATAATTTGAAAAGACTGTTCCATAGTCAGTATTGGAACCTGATAATTGTATCAATAAGCCCAGCATCATAGGCAATTAAGCATCAGAAACATTATTTCCAATTCATCTTTGAAATAACCCTGGCTGACACCTGCCCAGTAATCTGCCATTGAACTTGAATTGTTTACTCCTTGATCCATATACTCTGATTGAGATTATTCGTTTTATTGAATGAATAACCTAAATTTAAAGTAATAAGTCCGGTTGCATTGTTGTTTGAAATAATATTACTGACGATCCCGGCCTGATTCAGATTGAAATTATAAAGATAATCTGATGAGGTTCCGTTGAATCTGGCAGTAGTTTTTATATTGAAACAACTGGGGAGTAATTGTTAGTTCGGATGATCTGAAGACACCAACCCGGCCGGGTTTTGACTCAAAGAAGAGATATCTCCTCCAAGAGCTGTGAATGCGCCTCCCATTGACATAAATCTGGCAGTTCCCCCATAAAATATCTGAGAATACCTCAATGCATCATCTACATTCTGGGCAATAACACCCTGGAACATGAATGATATAGCTAATAATAATAGTCCTATCCTTTTCATAAGTTTTATATTTTTTGTAAAACTATCCCTGCACTCTTTCTTTAGAATGATCTGTTTTAATACTGCTAAATGTGCAAAACTACTAGTGGTTTCTGCCGCCACCGGATGATGATCTCCCTCCTGATGAAGAAGAGCCTGAGGAAGAGCCGGAGGAAGAAGAACCTGAGGAGTAAGAACCGCTACTGGAAGATCCGCTGCTATATGATGATGAAGATCTTACACTGCCGGAAGAAGAACCTGAATAACTACTTGATCTTTCCACGCTGCTCCTGGAAGGCGCAGAATAATTTCCGGAACTTCTATATGAACCTGATCTGGACTGAACTGCCGGAGAAGAATACTCTGAGGATGATCCGGACCTTCTTTGATAACTGTTTCCGGAAGAATTGCTTCTTACATTGTTATTAATGTAATTCCGGGAGGAACCTTCGTTTGATGGGGTCCTGAAAGTACCTGAATTATTGTATGTCCTGCCGCTGTTTGTCGGACCATTGTCACGGATTACATTTGAATTTGAACCCTGGTTTACTCTGCTGTTATTATAAGATGGCCTGGTGCTCATCCTCGGATTATTATAACTGGGAGTATAAGACCTGTTCACATTGTTATATTCGGGCCTGGTATTAGCCGGGTTCCTCTGGACAGAAGTATTCGAACGTATATATTCCCCTTTACTCTGATCCTGACTAAGTCTCCTGCCTGCCTGATTTGTCGATTGCTGTGAGTTTACACCAGATGTAACACTTCTCCTCTGAGCAGTTGATGTAGCCTGAGATCCTGATGTTCTTCCACCAGCAGTGGAACTACCAGATAGAGATGACGGTCTCCTTGAAGATCCAATACCGGAAACGCTGCTATTCCATCTGGATGAAAGATTACTTGGCCTTTCTGCCGTTCTCCCGTATGGTACTTTATGATCGCGGATACCTGAGTAGCCACCGCCATAATAATTACCATAATAACCTCCGTAATAACCGCCATAGTAACCACCGTAATAGCCGCCATAGTAACCACCATAAGATCCAGGATAATAACTACCATAATAGCCAGGATAATAACCACCGTAATAATCGCTGTATCCTCCATAACCATAGTAGGGATTACCGAAACCATAAGAATATGGGAAACCTCCGTAGCCAAAACTATAACCGAATGAAGGGTAGCCGTAGCTAAAATAAAACGGATCTCTCCAGTAAGGATCAAAATAATTACCATAAAACCTGTTTAACCTTCCTGCATAGGATGAATAGTTATCATAGTAATCATAGCCCTGGTTATTGTAATAATCATTATTATATACCTGGCTTCCGATATCAACTGCATCAGCATACTGGTCGGCAACAAGAGTATCGGTAGCATATTTATTATCAAAATAGTCCTTGTCCTTTAAAGTACCTTCGGCGATCTTCTCATTAACTGAGGGATTATTACGAACCACAGGTTCGTCGGAAGGCATGTAATAGAGATCGTCATACTCCGCTCCCGTATAAAGGCTTGAAGTACAGGAGCCAAGAGTAAGAAGTGCAAGGACTAATATTTGAGATAATGTTTTCATTTTTTATTCCCCCTATTGTTTTCTAAGTAATACGCAAATATTGTACCAAAGAAACAAATTTAAATAACTAACTGATACTATTCAATAAATATATTCTTATTTCCTGAAAACAGCAACTAGCATGGGTATGATCAATTTCCTATTTTCGTCTTGAGGAATGTCCTTCTGATGAAGAGGATTTCGAACCTGATGAGCCTGATCTGCTATGAGATGAACTACTCCTGGTACCTGATCCAGAGCTAAATGATCTCGAGGAAGATGACCTTACCTGGGGAGTACTTACTGTTCTTGATGAGCGTGAGCTGATACCGGTATTTGAATGTACACTTCTGCTGCTGTTAACAACCGCATTTGTATTACCGATGGATCTTTTATTATTCAATCCGGAACTAATACTTCTGGAATTACCAGGATTATTGCTATACCTGCTGCTGCTGTTACTGCTGATATTACGGTTATTGCTGATATTACGGTCATTGCTGATATTACGGCTATTGCTGATATTACGGTCATTGCTGATATTACGGCTATTACTGATATTACGACCATTGCTGATATTACGACTATTACTTCCCTGTGATCCGTTTCCATCTGAAACATTGTAACGTCTGTTATCAACCGCCCTGTTTACAACTGGTACGGACCTGTTATTATTTATGTCATTCCGTGTATAACCGGAAGAAGATGTCTGCCTGCGTGATGAATTGTTGTAACGCGAGGAAGATTCAGAATTATTGCCATGATTCCTCCCGTTCGAATAGGATGAGGAGGAATATCGGTCTGAATAATAATTATTGTTATGGTAATTGTTACGATAATTATTATGTGAATAGTAGTCGGATCTGTAACTATTGTAACCATAATGGTTATGACCATACCAGCCATAATAATTATTATGCCATCTGTTTCCGAAGTTAAAATTGAAGATTATTGGTGAGTACCAGCTGCTATAATAGAATGGATCATAACCCCAGTAATAATTGCTTCCAAAATAAGGATCATATCCATAATAATTTCCGTACCCGTAATTATAATAAGGATAATTGTAAGCTAATCCCAGTCCCATAGCCACTGCCGCCATAGATACTCAATCCCCATGAGTAAGGCTGGTAATCGTACCAGTATGAGTCTGTAAAGACCGGAGAGTAGTAATCGAAAGCAGCATAAGATCTGTGAAACCTGTTTATCCTTGAAGCATAGTAATAATCATAATTATCATTATTATCATAATAATTATTTACCACTACCTTAGCGTCATCATTACTGTAGTCTCTCGAATCAGCTCTCTGAGCCTTTCCTGTCGAAAATGTCAGAAGAAGTACTGATATGATTCCGATGAAGTATTTTGTTTTCATGATGAACCTCCATTTCTTTTTTGACTAATAACTGATCTTTTTATTTATTTTTACGCAATCTATTTATTTAATACTAATCAAACAAATACCATACCAAAAAAATGGCGAAGTTTTTAACTAACAGGGACGAGAATTATTCACAATGGTATAACGATCTGGTTATCAAGGCAGATCTTGCTGAGAATTCAGCAGTACGCGGATGTATGGTTATAAAACCTTACGGATATGCAATCTGGGAAAAGATACAGGCTGAACTCGACAGATTGTTTAAAGCCACGGGCCATGTAAATGCATATTTCCCGTTGTTTATTCCAAAATCTTTCTTCAGTAAGGAAGCAGCACATGTAGAGGGATTTGCGAAAGAATGTGCTGTAGTAACTCATTACCGTCTTAAAAATGACGAGAACGGTAATGGAATTGTTGTTGATCCGACAGCAAAACTTGAAGAAGAACTTATAATACGTCCTACTTCAGAAACAATTATCTGGCATTCCTATAAAAACTGGATACACTCATACAGGGATCTGCCTATTCTAATCAATCAATGGGCAAATGTTGTAAGATGGGAAATGCGGACCAGGCTGTTTCTCAGGACCACAGAATTTCTCTGGCAGGAAGGACATACTGCTCATGCTACAAGGGAGGAAGCTATTGAAGAAACCGAAAAGATGATCAATGTATATGCCGGCTTTGCTGAAAACTCTATGGCTCTTCCGGTTATTAAAGGATATAAAAGTGAAAATGAGCGTTTTGCAGGAGCACTCGACACATATGCAATTGAAGCTCTTATGCAGGATGGGAAAGCTTTACAGGCAGGTACAAGCCATTTTCTCGGACAGAATTTCGCCAAAGCATTTGATGTTCAGTTTACTGACAAAACCGGAAAGCTTGATTATGTGTGGGCTACTTCATGGGGCGTTTCAACAAGACTTAATGGGTGCAATAATTATGGGACATGCCGATAACCATGGGCTTATCTTACCTCCGAAACTTGCTCCTATCCAGGTTGTAATAATACCTATATATAAAAACATAGATCAAATCGGTGCCCTGTCAGATGCAGCTCTAAAAATCAAAGCCGGTCTGGAGGCTTTGGGTATTTCTGTTAAATATGATGACCGTGACAATAATAAGCCAGGATGGAAATTTGCTGATTATGAGCTTAAAGGGGTACCTGTCCGACTGGCTATCGGACCACGTGACCTGGAAAACAATACAGTTGAAGTTGCCAGAAGGGATAATCTGACAAAAGAGACCATACCTGTCGAAAAAGTTAACGAATATATTCCTAATCTTCTTGTCGACATCCAGAATAATATTTATCAGAAAGCTCTGGATTTCAGAAAAGAAAACACATTTTACGTTGATAAATGGGAAGACTTTCTGAAAATACTCGATAACCAGGGCGGATTTATAATGGCTCATTGGGATGGGACTGTTGAAACAGAAGAAAAAATAAAAGAGGAGACAAAAGCTACCATAAGATGTATTCCTTTCGACAGCCCTGAAGAATCAGGCAAATGTGTCTATTCAGGAAGACCTTCGAAGAGGAGGGTTCTCTTTGCAAGATCATATTAATAAGGGTTTTAAAGCATTTACTGGTAGTCAGCTGGTTTTATTTATCCTTAATAATTAGTATTTTAGACGCCAATATCACATTTTAAACAACTACTACCATGTCGGATCAGAATGAAAAAAAACTGGTAATTATATCAACGCTGAAAGAAAAATCCCTTCTTAAGCAAAAGGTATTTGATAATACTCTGGATGCCTTTTGTATAGTCAAAGATGTTCTTAAGAATTTATCAAAAGAGGTGAATACCAGTTTGAGTGGTATGGATTCAAGGATAAGACTGGAATATACTGACAGGAGTAATTTTGATGCCCAGATAAAAGTAGCCGGAGACATATTGCTGTTCAGCATGCACTCAAACATTTTTCAGTTCGACAGGGAACATCCGGCCTGGAAAACTGCATATATTCAGAAAAACAAGTATAATGCATATTCCGGTATAATCAACATCTACAACTTTCTCAGCGACTCATTCAAGTATTCCAGGTTAGATGATCTCGGGTATCTCATTGCACGAGTTTTCATTAACCACGAGAAACAATATTTTGTCGAAGGCAAGAGACAAATGGGAATGTTATTTACCAATTATGGTAATGAAGAGATTAGCAAACAATCGTTACAGCTTATTATTTCTACTGCAATTCAATATGCAATGGAATTTGATCTGCTTGTTCCCCCATACGATGCTGTAAAAATTGCTACTGTAGGCCAGGCTGAAGCCAAGATCCAACATTCAAGAGTAATCACAGGTAAACGCCTTGGATTCCAGTTCAATTCTGATGATGTATTGATAAGCAATCCTCAGGAAACCTGATGTGCAAATGCCGGAGAAAACAGATGAATTGGTTAAGGTCATCGATCTTGGCTGCACTTCTGTTGTCCTGCGCTGTTGCATATCCACAGGCTCAACCGGTAAACGACACCATTAAACGAATTCCACCTGACGTCGTAAATAAAATCACAAACATAATAACTCTTTTTTCAAAGGAGATATTGTTAAACATGCCGGGTATAGTGGTACCATCACCAATCAGGATGAAAGACAAAAACATCGTGTTCTTCGACTCCCTGAAAATTAAAGCTTCAAAGAGTCAGCTGACCAGAAAACTGTACAATTTTGTAATCGTTAATCCTGACACCACTTTTAAGAAACAGTTCACAGGCATCAAGTGAAGCAGGTTATATCAGATATTCAGGTAAAAAGATCAGAAAAATTATTGTTCACAGACTGAATGTTTTTGGAGGCGATATAAATAATCCATCATCCAAAGAACCTGACAGGATTGAAAATTTATTGAATAAGACTCATTTTAATACCAATGAAAGTATAATCAGAAAAAACCTTCTTTTTTCCGAGGGCGATAAGATATCTCCCTTGTCATTAAGCGATAATGAGCGTATTTTAAGGCAGCTTCCCTATATCGAAGATGCCAGGATAGTTGTGGTTCCGTTAACGGACGATGAAGCCGATATTTTAGTTTATACAAGGGATATCTATTCCCTTGGCGGTTCTTTGGATTATAAGGGCCTGAAAAAGGGTTCTCTTTCGCTTTTTGATAAAAACATTTTCGGAATGGGACACGAATTTGGATTAGATATTCCGTACAATAATACACTGCCTGATTCCCCGGGATTCGGAGCACACTATACTGCGAATAATATTGCAAAATCCTTTATAAATCTGAACGTATACTTTCTCCATGGACTTGGAGAAAAAACATATGGTTTCGATCTGAACCGCAAGCTTATAAGCTCAACTACAAAATATGCCGGGGGAATAGCAATCCGAATGATGTATACTTCAGAAGATCTTGATACACTGAAAATTCCCGCCCCTCTTAAATATAATTTGCAGGATTACTGGTTGTCGAGATCATTCCTGATTAATAAAGAGATCAGTAACCCGAATTATTATAGGGGCACGTTATACAAATAATAATGTATTCAATCATCCGCTTATATTACCTGAGTCTTTTTATAATCTCCAGAAATACAGGATTTTCCTGGGCATCAGCTGCTCTTTCGATACAAAAATATACCAAAACCAAGCTGTTTTATGCTTATGGCCGGACAGAGGATATTCCCTATGGGGCATTATTTAAGGTAACAACCGGAAGAGAATTTAACGAATTCAAGCAGAGAACATATCTGGGTGGCGAAGTCTCGTTTGGAAAATCAAGCAAAGCTCTCGGGTATTTTTATGCCTATGCAGGATTATCAACTTTTCTTAATAAAAATCAAACGGAACAAGGGGTTTTGACCATTGGCACGAACTATTTTTCAAACCTTATAACTCTGGGTGAGAGCAAGATCCGGAACTTTCGTATATTTCGATTATACCAGAGGATTTGGCAGATATTCAAATGAATTCCTTAAATTCAGAACTGATAATGGATTCTCAGGTTTTAGAAATGATTCGATAAACGGTACATCAAAGGTTATCTGTTAGTCTGGAATCTGTTTTGTTTAGTCCGGTTAACCTGTATGGCTTCAGATTTGCATTTTTTGGCTTTACTGATTTTTCTTTCTTGTCAGGAACATATCAGAGAATTGGAAATGGACATTCTCTTGCTGCAATCGGACTTGGTATAAGGATCAGAAATGACAATCTGGTATTCAATACTCTTCAGATAAGGATCGGTTACTTCCCCAATCCACCGTCTTATTCCAGTAGTAATCCTGTTATTATCTCAGGCGAGCAGCTTCTGCAGACCAAATAATTTTGATTCCGGTACCTCCTGAAATTATTCCATACCGGTAATGAACAAAAGAATCTCCTGTTTGTAATCCATATAGAATCAATATTTATTAATTTAAATTAATCAAAAATATGGCTGTTTTAGTTGGAAAAAAAGCACCGGCTTTTTCTGCACCTGCAGTAATAAATGGTGGTGAAATTGTTGAAGGATTCTCACTCGAGCAATACCTTGGAAAAAAATATGTTGTATTCTTCTTCTACCCTGCTGACTTTACTTTTGTCTGCCCGACCGAGCTTCTTGCTTTTCAGGACAGGATAAAGGAATTCGAGGAAAGAAATGTCGCAGTTGTTGCATGTTCGGTTGATTCAAAGTATTCTCACTGGAAATGGCTTCAGACAGAATCTGAACCATGGCGGAATAAAAGGTGTAAAATATCCCCTGGTGTCAGACCTGTCAAAAACAATTTCAGAGAATTATGATGTTCTCGCCGGTAGTTATGATTATTCTGAAGAGGGCGATGTTACATTCAACGGAAATCCTGAAGCTTACAGAGGATTATTTCTTATTGACAAAAAAGGAATCGTCAGACATCAGATTGTCAATGATATGCCACTTGGGAAGAAGTGTATCGGAAACACTGAGAATGGTTGATGCCCTGCAGTTTTTTGAAGAAAACGGAGAAGTCTGCCCTGCAGACTGGCATAAAGGGGATAAAGGGATGAAAGAAACTCAGGAAAGTGTGGCGATATCTGCTTGCAAATAGATAAGTTTTACAGATTTTAGCAAAAAGGTATCCACAGAAAGGATACCTTTTTCTATTTTTGCACTACAATGGAACAGATATGATTAATAAGTTCAAAAAGTTCATTTCTGAAAATAACCTTATAAACCCTGGCGACAAGATTCTGCTCGCAGTAAGCGGTGGTATTGATTCGATGGTAATGACTCACCTGTTTCAAAGCCTGGATTATAAAATAGGTATTGCACATTGCAATTTCTCACTCAGAGCAAGGGAATCAGATAAAGATGAGGAGATGGTCAGTATTTATGCGTCTGAACATAATATTCCGTTTTATTCAATAAGGTTTGAAACAAAAGCCTTTGCAAAGGAGAACGGATTGTCTGTCCAGATGGCTGCAAGAGAACTGAGATACAAATGGTTCGAAGAGATCAGAAGTAAGCACAGTTACGATTCAATTGCGGTTGCCCATAACCTGAATGATAATATTGAAACACTGATAATTAACCTCATAAGGGGAACCGGTTTAACAGGAATGACAGGAATGAGACCTGTAAGTAACAGGATTATCCGGCCATTGCTTTTTGCAACCCGACAGGAAATCCTGTCTTTTCAAATCCGTCACAAAATCGCATTTCGTGAAGACAAGTCAAATGCAGATACCAAGTATACCCGAAACAAAATCAGACACCTGATAATACCTGTTCTTAAAGAGATCAATCCTTCAATTGAATCGACACTTAATGAAACTGCTGAAAGATTTACGGGTATAAATGAAATTGTATCAGATTATATATCCGGGTTGCGTGAAATTATTTCAGAAGAAAAAGAACAATTCGTGACATTTAATATAAGTCAGTTAAAGATATACCTGCACAATAAAGCAATACTGTTTGAATTGTTCAAACCATTCGATATAACTAATGCCAGGTTAAATGATTTGGTGAAAGTTATTGACGGAAAAACAGGTAGTCAAATCATTACCGGTACACACAGGATAATTAAAAACAGGAATGAGATAATTGTTTCTGCTGAAGAAATAGCAGATGAAACTCTCTATACGATTAAGAACATCTCTGCATTTTGTATATTCCCCGGTATCTCATCGGCCAGATATGTAACTATAAATCAGACATTCGAGATCCCTTCTGATTCTCACATGGCCTGCGTTGATTCTGAGAAAGTGACTTTCCCCCTGGTAATCCGAAAATGGAAAGCCGGAGATTATTTCTATCCCCTTGGAATGAAACAGAAGAAAAAACTCAGCGATTATTTTATCGATAATAAGTATTCGAAATTCGATAAGGAAAATATTTTTATCCTGGAATCTGACGGCAAAATTGTATGGATAATCGGAGACAGGATCGATAACAGGTTCAAAATAACCAGTTCAACAAAAAAAGGGCTTCTAATCAAATCAAAAAGAAAAGCCTTAATAATCAAACCGATAAAGTAGAAATTTTTCTCTGTGCAACTATGTGTCTTCTTTGTGTAACTCTCCCGCTTCGCGGGACAAGTTGTGACAGTTCATATTTTTTTGGTTACACAGAGAGCCACTGAGGAGACACAGAGGACCACAGAGATCTGTAAATTCAGATATTTCTTTCACCATGAATACCCCTGTCAATCAGCATCAGATCAGCCATTGCAATAGCGGTTGCAGCTTCAACAATAACTGGCATCCTTAAAGCAATACACGTATCGTGTCTCCCTTTTACCTTAAGAGTAGCCATCTCAGCTGTCTTAAAATTAAAGGTCGTCTGATCAACACCTGTTGAGGAGGTTGGTTTTACAACAATTCTGAAAACGATTTCATTCCCATTAGTAATTCCTCCATTTATGCCGCCCGCGTTATTTGTTGCTGTCTTTCCGGTACTGTTAATGAACGGATCATTATGCTCAGAACCTCTCATGGCTGCGGCAGCAAATCCCGACCCAAATTCAATTCCCTTTATTGCAGGTATCGAAAAAACTATGTGGCTTACAGCCGATTCAAAGGAATAAAAGAAAGGTTCACCGATTGCCGGCGGAGAATTTATTACCCTGCATTCTATAATGCCTCCTATAGTATCATTTGATGCTATTGCCTGATTAATTGCCTCCTCAATATTTTCTGAACCTCCTGCGCTGATAAGCTTTGCGGAGATATTGGCTGATCCGGAAATCTTTTTGGCGATAACACCTGCTGCAACCAAACCCCATGTTATCCTTCCTGAGAAATGACCGCTTCCGCGCATATCTGAAAAACCGGAATGTTTTATGCGTGAAACAAAATCGGCATGACCAGGCCGTGGAATGTGTTTAAATTCATCATAATCAGAGGAGATCTTGTCACTGTTTCTTGTAATTAAGGTAACTGGTGCTCCGGTCGTCACTCCATCGAAGACTCCACTTAATATTTCTGGTAAGTCGGGTTCCTGACGTTTAGTGGTTCCTTTGCTCCCGCTCTGACGTCTCATCAGATCCTGCATAAAGTCTCCGGGCCCGATTGACAGTCCCGGAGGGCATCCGTCAACAATCACACCAATTGCAGGACCATGTGATTCACCAAAAATGCTGACTTTGAAAACTACACCAAAAGAATTCATAATTCTATTTATTTATTTCTGAATCTTTTATAAAAACCTAGCACATCACCCACAGAAACCTTTTCAGCTTTTGCTTTTCCTATTCCATGCGTGAAAATAAAATAAATATCACTGCCAGATCTTTTCTTATCATGAAAGACAAGGTCCTGCATCTGATCGTCTGTAAGTTCAAGTTTACCAATAAGTTTAAATCTATTAAGCAAATTAATTATTCTCTCTCTTTCTTCACTGCTGATATATCCTCTTTGAAATGAAAATTCGGTAGCTATCTCCATCCCTGCAGCTACCGCAAATCCGTGTTTTACATTCTTTTGCAGCTCAATAGCATGTCCGTAAGTATGACCAAAATTGAGAATACGTCGTATTCCGGTTTCCTTTTCATCCTCCGTCACAATTGATGCTTTGAATCTAACCGACTTAGCTACAAGCATTGTAAGAAGATCCGTGTTTCTCGACAGGATATCATCCGGGCGACTCTCAATAAGCTCAAATAATCCCATATCGCCAATAACTGCAGTTTTGATCATTTCCGCTAATCCCGATAAATATTCCTCCTCCGGCAAAGTTTGAAGCATAGCAGGATCACAGATCACAAATTCAGGTTGCCGGATAATGCCAATCATGTTTTTTACTTTTCCCAGGTTAACTCCGTTTTTACCACCTGTACTTGCATCAACCTGTGAGAGTAAAGTTGTTGAAACATATCCGCACCTGATTCCTCTCATATAAATTGATGCAAGGAACCCTGCAAAATCGCAAACCACTCCCCCTCCGACAGCCAAAATAAATCCTGCCCGATCGGTTCCTTCATCAAGAAGCTTCCCTGCCATATCCTCAATTACTTCCAGCTTTTTACTGCTCTCTCCAGGCAAAATCGAAAAAACAGGGACTTTCGGGAATTTGCTGCCGTAGAGCTGTTTTACATTGTCATCGGTAATAATTACAGTTACTTTTTCAGGAATCATTGCAGATACTGAATCCCATTTCTTGCCGACAAGAATTTCCGACCTGGAGCCGGGGGTAACTATTTCTATCTTTTCCAAGGGACCAACTTATTGATTGTTAAAGTTAAAAAATCTGTCCTAATTCATTACTTTTTTATGTAAAATGAAGCCGGTTAATCATTTCTCACTTAATTCAAGCCATTTTAACTCTTTTTCGTCGAGCAGTTTAACTATCTCGCCATGTCTTTTTGATTTGGATAATAATTCCTCATTACCAAGAACTCCCAGGCTCAATTCATTTTCTATCAGTTTTTTTTCAGACTCAAGATTTCCAATTTCCTTTGTCAATTCCTCAAATTCCCTCTTTTCCTTAAATGAAAGACCATGCTTTTTTTCCTTTTTTTCAGGAATTTCAGCAGACTCAACCTGATTTGAATTTTTTGTATTTTTAATTATAGATGTCTTCATTTCTCCCTCTTTCTGCTTTTCCCTGAGCTGTGAATAATTACCCGGAAAATCCTTGATAATCCCGTCACCCTTGTATTCAAAGATATGATCTACAACCTTATCCATAAAATATCTGTCGTGAGAAACTACAATAACACAACCTCTGAAACCGGCAAGGTATTCTTCAAGAACATTAAGTGTTAATATATCCAGATCGTTCGTCGGTTCATCGAGGATCAGAAAATTAGGATTCTTCATAAGTATCGTGAGAAGATAAAGACGCCTCTTCTCACCACCCGATAATTTTCTTATTAATGTATACTGCTTTTCGGGCGGAAACAAAAAATAGTTCATAAACTGTGTGATTGAGAGAACATTGCCATCGCTGATCAAAACTTTTTCTGCAATATTCTTAACAACATCGATAACTGTCATATCGTTGTCAAATTCGATACCCTGCTGCCTGTAATATCCAAAAACAATTGTCTCACCCGGGTCAACAGTACCGGCATCTGGCTCGGTCAATCCGGTAATTATATTCAATAACGTAGTTTTGCCTGTTCCATTCCGGCCAATAAGGCCTGCCTTTTCAAATCTGTTGAAAAGGTAGGTAAAGTCTTTGAGCAGTACTTTATCGCCATATGATTTACTCACATTCTTTAACTCAAGGATCTTACTCCCCATTCTCGAAATGTTCACATTTATATTTATGCTCTTTTCATCAGGTCTGCCGGCAGCTTTCTCCTTTAGATCATAAAATGATTCAATCCTCGATTTAGCTTTGTGTCTCCGTGCTTTTGGCATCCGCCTCATCCACTCCAGTTCGGTCCTCAACAGGTTTCTGGCTTTTTCTGAATTTATTTTTGCTGAGTACTCCCTTTCCTGTTTCTTCTCAAGGAAATATTCATAATTGCCCTCATACCTGTAGAGCTCATTGTCAGCCAACTCGAGTATTACGTTGCAAACCCGGTCGAGGAAGTATCTGTCGTGTGTTACCATTAGAATGGTTTTTTTCGACTTCATTAGGTATTCTTCCAGCCACTCGATCATATCCAGATCCAGATGGTTTGTAGGCTCATCGAGTATCAGGAAATCAGCGTCATCTACAAGTGTTTTTGCTAAAGCTACCCGTTTCTTCTGTCCGCCTGAAAGGGTGCCAATTATGCTATTCAGGTCGGTAAGCTTAAGCCTGAAGAGGATTTGCTTCACAGCTACTTCATAATCCCAGGCTTTATGATCATCCATACGCTGAATCATAACCTGAAGCATTTCAGGTGTGCCGGAAAGAACGCATTCTTCATATTCCCTGATAATTTTAACCATCTGACTGCCGGTACAGAATAGTTCATCAATTATTTTGTTTGAATCGTTCAGTACAGGAGATTGCTGAAGATATGCGATCTGCAAATCACGTTTGATACTGACAGAACCTTCATCGGGATTCTCTCTTCCGGCAAGAATATCGAGTAATGAGGATTTTCCGGCACCATTAACAGCAATCAGCGCCACCTTATCGTCCTTGTTTATATTGAAACTGATATTATCGAACAGAAGATTATCTCCTATTCGTCTTGCAACTCTATCTGCCTGCAGGTAACTAATCATAAATAGTCAGTATTGTGCAAAGATAAAAAGTGTTACCTTACCCGCACTATTAATTTCAATCCTGTGAAGATTAAAGAAGTTTTTAATAGGACAATAGAATATTTTCAAATAACTTATCCGGCTGCGCAAACTGAGCTGGTTTATGAAAACCCGTTTGAGTTGATTGTAGCGGTGATACTATCTGCACAATGTACTGACAGGAGAGTTAATATTATAACTCCGCCTCTGATGGAAAAATATCCCGATGCGGCATCGATGGCAAAAGCCGAACCTGCGGAAATATTCGAATACATAAAATCGTGTACATATCCAAACAATAAGGCCAGGCATCTTTCAGAAATGTCGAAAATGCTGATTAGTGAATTTGGAGGAAAAGTTCCTTCAGAGCCTGAGCTATTGCAGCATCTTCCCGGTGTAGGAAGAAAGACGGCAAATGTAGTGGCCTCAGTCGCCTACAAAAAACCTGTGATTGCAGTTGACACTCACGTTTTCAGAGTATCGAACAGAATAGGTCTGGCAAAAAATGCTAAAACACCCCTAAGTGTTGAAATGCAGCTGACCAGACATATCCCCGTCAACCTTATTCGTGATGCACACCACTGGCTGCTCCTGCATGGGAGATATGTCTGCAAAGCAAGAAATCCTCTTTGTGATGAATGTGGTCTTACTGAATTTTGTAATTATTACAGAGAAAACAGAAAAAGAAATAAATAGAAATAATCGAAATAAATAGTAAAAATTGAAATAGAATTAAAACTTATATCGAAACAAGAAAATATTAGCTGAAAACAATAATTAGATCAATATTTGCTAATTTTAAAGGCCAATTGAAAACGAGGGATAGATGGATTATAAAGAGAGTTACATTGAATTATTGGAGTCGCATAAAAGGTTAGAAAAGGAACTTGAATCATTCCGCTCAAAGAATGAGGAAAAATCAGGTATTGTCAGAGATATGATCTTTAAGATTTTTCACTCTGCAACTTATCTTATGGCAATAAGCAAGTTAGATACAGGCAAGTATGTAGACGTTAATGAAACATTTTATAATGCACTTGGCTATTCGAAAGAAGAGATTATAGGTCATACATCCGATGATATTCAGATTTTTGCAGATTTTGAGGAGAGTAACAAATATATAAAACTGATCTCCAAACTTAAAAGCATAAAGGGCTACCCGGTAACCCTGAAGACTAAAACCGGCGAAGAAAAATCTTATCTTTTTTCAGCTGATACTGTTCAACTCGAAGATGAGATTTATCTGTTTACTGTTTTTAGTGAACCTTATACATCAAAAGACAGGAAAATAAAAGAGAGCCATGGAGCTTTGCTTGATGAAATCTTTGAAACCGTAAGCAGTTACCTCGCCCTTTTTAGCATAGATAACAATAACAGATTCTATATAATTGATTTAAACAAAAAAGTTGAAGAAGTAGAATTTATTAATAAAAGTGAGGTAATTGGAAAATTTATCGATGAAACTCCGCTGAGAAACCGTAGCAAGCTTATTGAGCTGCTTAACCACCTTCATATTACAGGTGATGCTCATAAACTGGCGGCTTCTCCAAAAGGAGACGATTCAGAAGGATTTTATATGGGTTTCCTTCTTACTTCAGGAAATTTTGTAATCACCTGGGAACCTGGAACCCAGCAGAGAAACAAGGATGATATGCTTAAACAGGGTATCGTCTTTGAAAAGTTTGCAGATTTACTTCCGGAAATGGTGTATGAGGTTGATCTTACCGGAAGGATACTCTACGCCAATAAACATGGAATGAATTTTTTCGGATATACAAAAAGGGACGTTGAAAACGGTTTAAACATTTCTGAAATATTTCCCAATAGTTATAAGGAAATGATTGAAAACCTGAAGGCATTGAAAACACCCGGACAAATTTCAAGTAATGAATATATAGCCCTCAAGAAAGATAAGACTCCTGTTCCTATTGTTACACATTCCTTTGCCCTCTACTTTGACAACAAAATAGTCGGATACAGAGGTGTGGTAACGGATATCAGCAAACAAAAAGAGTATGAGAATCAGATAAAAAGGGAAAAGGCATTTCTTGAACATCTGTATAACTCAACTCCGGCTGCCATCGCAATCACGAGCCCCGCAGGAACGATATCCAGGATCAACCGGGAGTTTACCACTCTTTTTGGCTATACCCTGGAAGAGGCAATAAATAAGAATATCAACGACCTGGTTGTTCCTGAAGATCTCAAAGAAGAAGCAATTAAGATAGATAAGCTTGCATCTCTTAATCAGAAAGAGGTAAGACAAACATTGAGAAAAAACAAAAACGGCAGCAAAATTCATGTCAGTCTTATTGCAACTGCAATCGTCATAAATGATGAAATTGTTTCAAATCTTGGTATTTACAGGGATATAACAGCTGAAAGGAAAAATCAGCTTTTACAGGAGATTCTATTTAATATCTCAACGGCTGCACTCAAACAATATGACATCAAGGAAATCTATCCGATCATTGTACAGGAACTAAGCAAAATTTGGGATACAAACAATTTCTTTATTGCTCTTTATGACAAGTCTTCTGAAACACTTTCGTTGCCGTTTTTTGCAGATGAAAAGGACAATTTCTACGAAATCCCAACAAAAAAGACAATTACAGGATTTGTTATTAAAAACAACAAATCAGTTCTCCTGAAAGAAAAAGACCTGAAACTTCTGGAAGAATCAGGGGATATTGATCTTATTGGAACACCTTGCAAAGTATGGATGGGCGTTCCTTTGAAAGTAGAGAGTGAGATAATCGGGGTAATGTGCCTTCAGGACTACAACGATGAGGACAAGTTTTCACCCGACGACCTCTACATTATGGATTTTATTGCAAATCAGATTGCAATTGCAATACAGCGAAGAATGATGCTCGACAATATCATTCTGGCCCGGCAGAAGGCCGAAGAGGCAGCACAGTCAAAACAAATTTTCATGTCTACAATGAGTCATGAAATCAGAACCCCGCTTAATGAAGTAATCGGAATTACCAATCTTCTGCTGCAGGGAGGTCCGCGTGAAGATCAGATGGATTATATTAAGGCACTGAAATTTTCCGGGAATCATCTTCTTACCCTGGTTAATGATGTTCTCGATTACAATAAAATGGAATCGGGCAAAATAATATTCGAGCAGACTCAATTCAATCTGAGCGACTTTCTCGATGAGATAATGAGATCTTATTCCTTCCGGTCAAAAGCCAAAAATCTTAGTTTTGATATAAAGAAAGATAGTAGCGTACCTGTGGAGGTCATAGGCGATCCGATCAGGTTAAACCAGATCCTGTCCAACCTGCTCTCAAATGCACTGAAATTCACAACACATGGAAGTATAAAGGTATTTATAAAAGAACTAAGCCATACCAGTAATCAGTCTGAGATGGAATTCACTGTTACAGATACCGGTATAGGGATTCCCAAGGATAAGCAAACGCTGATCTTCGATAGTTTTACACAGGCTGCATCAGATACCACCAGACATTTTGGTGGTACTGGTCTTGGATTGGCTATATGCAAAAAACTGATTGAATTGCAGGGAGGTACTATCACAATCGATAGTGAACCTGATAAAGGATCAACCTTCCGGTTTGTTCTCACCTTCGGAATTTCAGAGAAGACCGCTAAACCTCATCCTGCAGATCTGCCAGAAAGTTTTTCCGGACTGGAAGGTAAAAAAGTACTCGTCGCAGAAGACAATAAGATAAATTTCTTTGTTGCCAATAAGTTTCTGATCAGCTGGGGAATAACTGTTACTCATGCTGAAAACGGGCAGATAGCCCTCGATATTCTCGAAAAAGAAGATTTTGATCTCATCCTGATGGATCTGCATATGCCGGTAATGGATGGTATTGAAGCTACCAGGATCATCAGAAAATCTGATAATCTGAAACTTAAAGATATTCCAATTGTTGCGCTAACTGCAGCTATAATGTCGGAAAGTCACGATAAAATTGAGGACCTTAAAATTAATGACTATGTCCTTAAGCCTTTCAAACCTCACGATCTCTTCGAAAGGATACTGAAACATATAAGGTGACGGGTGCATCCTTTATCTTAACCCTAACACCTAATCTTTGGGGATGAATGAGAAACTGCTTAAAAAGGTTTCCCCTCCTTTTGAAGCTACTCTTTGTACACATTTTTTCGATTCGAAGTTTGGCTTCGCCGAGCTCTCCCGCTTCTCGGGATCGGTCCTTTTGTCTCGTACATACTCACCCCCATCCCCTCTCTACTTCGTAAAGAGGGGCGTGGATACGATTAAGTTCCAATATAACGATTAAGAATCTACTGTTTAGAGGTTAGGCGTTTCCGTGCTAAACAAAATTATTAGTAGAAAAAGTATTTTTGAACTTCCTTGTAATGACTCATAATATTCAGCATATCTGTGAATTGCCCCCTCTTTACGAAGTAGAGAGGGGGTTAGGGGGTGAGTACAAAAAAGCTAAGATGAAAAGATGTGTACAAAGAGTAGCTTTTGAAGGAGGGGTGGTCGGGAAGATTGATTATATTATACTTACAACATTTTCTTTCCCGACCGGGGTGGTTGATTTTTAGATTACTTTTATTGTAACATTAACCTGAATTATCTGAACACTCCCCTCCTTTTGAAGAAAGGGTGGCCGAAGGCCGGGGTGGTTGATTTCTGGCTTACTATTAATTAAAACCCAATTTATGGATGTTCATTTCTTCTATTTTCATGATTGCAACCTATAGCGATACACAAAAGATCATCAATCAACCACCCCGGCCGGTATCAGCATTTGTATCATAATTTAAAAGTTGTCCGGCCACCTCCCGCTTAGGCGGGAGGAAATGTATCAGACATATATTCAATAGTTTACGTTCTGTTTTGTACTAAACTCTCTAACTATTTTACTATAGTTAACTCCTTAAGTTGACGGCTATGGGATTTAGGGGTGAACCCAAATTAAGTGGATAAGTTTGTCAGAAACTGCAAGTATCTCCTACTTGATGCAGTTCCTGCTGATGTAATCAGAGACACGTTTATTTCCGAGCCGGAATGACATTCTGAAATCGTGACAAGCTTCCTCCGGTTTACCCGAATTGAGCAATGAAATGCCCTTATTCAGCCAGGCGTCGGAATCCTGTGGTTTCAGATCCAACGACATACTGTAATCATTGATAGCAAGATCCCATGACTTGGAAATAAAATAGGAATTTGCACGGTCAATATAGCATTCAGGAGCGTTAGGATGTAGTTTCAGGTTCCTGGAAAAGTATTCAAGTGCTTTAAGATTATCACCTGATAATGCCTCTACCTTTCCGGCCTGGCTTAAAGCGGAAATGTCATCAGGATAGAATTCCAGATATTTATCAATATCCTTTATGGCTTTATCCGTTTCACCGGTTTTTCTGTAACAATCTGCTCTGAGAATCAACAAGCTGGCGTCAGCAACTCCTGAAGTCAAAAGCTGAGTATACGTTGCAGATGCACCAGCCGGGTTCGATGCTCCGGTCTGTGCTTTTGCGAGAATCCGTAAATATTTTTCATTCCCTGGATTTGTAGTTGTAAGTCCCGATACTATCTTCATCACCTGGGCATAGTTTCCGGTGGCAAGGTCGATTAGTGCTTCCGCATAAAGTATATCATCATTGCTGTCATAGCTTTTTTTTAATTCCGAAAAAACAGCTTTTGATTCATCGGGCTTACCTGCAGCAATATAATATTCTATTTCCGAAATACTTCTTTCAGTAACGGTGTACCAATCCTTCTTCCAGAACTGACGCCACTCCTGCCTGTTTTCAATTGTACCAAAAGCCGGATCAAGCAAAATTACCTTTTCTCCTTTTTTATATGCTGAATTCAGGTTCCTCTCAAGATGATAAAGTGAGGTGGCTGCATCACCTTTCAGAGCATAGACTCTTGAAAGTCCGTATTCACCAGAGGCAGGAGATATCTTATTCGCTTCATTATAATCGCCGATAGCCCCGGAATAGTCACCCTCCAGAATATATGCTTCAGCTCTTTCAATATAAAATCTGCTATCTCTTATAGCATTTATTGCTCCGGAAAGTAAGCTTATCGCCTGGTCGGATTTCCCGGCTTCTGTAAGGGCTCTGGCTTTAAGAATATTATCAACCTCCTGTTGTCCGTAAACAGTCCTGGCACCAAGCAATATACAAACCAGAATAACTATCTTCTTCATACTTAAATATGCTTCAAAATCATTTGGCAGTAGGCTTATTTAGCTTTGCATTTTCTTCAGTAATAACATGAATGAAACCAAAACGGGGATCAACAAAAGTTCCTGAAATACGATTTTCATACACGTCGCATTTGTAGAAATATACTCCCGGTGATACAATTTTCCCTTTATAAGTACCATCCCATTCGATTTTAGGATCCTCAGTCCTGAAAATAAGCAAACCATTCCTGTTGAACAGTTTAAAGTCAATCTTTTCAACCAGTCCGGATGTTTTGGCTACGAGTATATCGTTGAATCCATCTCCGTTAGGTGTAAATACATTTGGGATCTCGTAAAAATTACACGAGTCAATGCATGTAATTACTGATTGATTGCTCTCATTACCTTTCAGGTCAAAAGCCGTAACTGCATAACATCCTGCAATTGTCTCACCCGGAAAATGCTTGTAGGTAAAGATATTTTTATCGTTGATAGTTGTAAGCAGGGTAAGATTTTCCTCGGATTTCATTCTGGAATAGATCTTGTAGCCTGCAACATCCTCGAAACAAACAGGATCGCCAATAGACCAGGCAAGTGAGTTGTATAAACTATCGCACTGGCTCGTGACTTTTAGGGACGGAGGGCATGGTGGTTCATTATCGACAGGTGTGGTACAGGTACTCTCAGAGAAATTTACAAGATTCTTTGGCATATTATCGGCAAGGTAGCCACCAACCGACCTCACATAATAGCAATACTGGTTACCGTTTACCAGACCATTATCGACCCATGTAAGCTGATTTGTGGACCCGATAGAGTCATACTTCATCGTGGCGTCATTCAATCTGAAGAAATCATACCTGGTATTTATCCAGGGGACGTTGCGGTTTATCGTGAAGCGTGCTTTTCTGTCTCCGGGTGCAACAGTCAGAAAAACTGAAGAGGCAAAACCCGGGTCACCTATCAAAAATCTGCTGCCTGAAGCATTGTTCCAAAGTTCAATCCGGTAAATATATCCGGTTGCAGATGTATTTATTAAAGAGTCGACATACACTGTATCGTTTAGGTTTACGGTCTGAATTGATTTAATCTGGCTGAAGTTTGTCCCGCCTATTCCGTCGGCCCTGTAAATAAGGTATTCGTATGGACCTGTTGCCGGGATAGTATCCAGTTTATCGGGTTTTCTCCACGAGATATAAATCGATCCTTTGACGGCATCAGTATTTCTGACACTCACATTTTTTATTACCGGGACACCTGTGACAAGTGTTGAAGTAATTTCATTTGAAGCTTTACTTTCAGTTCCGTTTGGATAAACAGCAACAATTCTGTAAGTATATTCCTTTCCAAATCCCAACCCCTGACCGTTATCATTGTCAGAATATGAAGTTGTTGAACTGCCTCCGATATATCCTACTTTTACAAAACCCGTTGATGAGCTTATGCCGGCAGTGCATGAATCGGGCTTGAAAGTAGATGGACCCTCCCTTCGGTAGATGTTGAATCCGGCTATATAATTTGTTACATAACCCGACCATGTCAGCCTGATCGATTTCCCTTCAGGCACAGCGTTTATGATATGAGGCGATGGCCCCAACACCCTGATATTTATACTATTAATCGCTGATAACTTTACATCGGCATTATTGTCATCCGATTTAAAAATCACTGTATATGGTTGTTTCCTCACTGCTTCATGGCAGGGCACCCAATTGAATCTTGAGGAAGCAAATCCTGCAATCGAATCTATTTTGGTAAATTTAGCCCTGCATGACTCAATGCTGAAGACACCTGAAGATGCATGCAGAGCTATAAAATCATTATCCGGATCGGTCGCCGTAAAAGGGAAATCTATAGGTTGCCCGGGTTCGACACAATAATCCCTTAGTGGACCATTAACCGGCGGTTTATTATTAGTAATATAAACCTCAATCTGCATGTCGCGTTCCACAACTCCGATTGCTTTTCCGTTCCGCCATTCCTTAATCTCCATTGCGACATTAAATTTCCCGGTGTCGGCTGGAGTATCCCAGATAAGGTCACCGCTTACAGAATCTACTCTTATTGAGTGAGTTGCCGGTGGTAAAGTATATCCTGTAATAGGTCTTGCATCGTCGCGTGTACAAACTGTGATTTTATAAGAAAGGCTGTCACCATCAGGATCATAGGCTGAAGGGTTATGAATAAACAGGTAATGATAAGCCGCCTTATCATAAGGTGGGTTAAGAAGTACCGGTGAATTATCACGTCCCATCGCCGGATTAACAGTAAGAATCGTTGAAATAGAAAAAACTACGTTTACCGAATTGGGAATATTTTTTACCCCTGCATTCCTGTTCGGATCCTGAACCACGATTTTGTATTGACCCGGACCAGGATATGTATGGACTATTTTATAAACATTCCTCCTGTAATAGTTCGGAAGAGTTAACTTGGATACTCTGGGAGCAGTTGATATAGAATTATCTCCCCACTCAACATCGAGAGTTGGTCTGTCTGCAAGACTTAATGTATAGGTGTAAGTAGTTATTGTGATCTCATAAGTGAGGTCCGACAGTTGCACATAAGTGATTTCTCCGGCTCTGTTATGAGTGGCCTTCAGTCCGGCAAAAGAAAACGATACTAATACCAGCAGAAAAAATTTCTTTATCATAATATTTTTCACACCTGGGATCAATTAGTCATTAAAGTTATCATCAGAAGCACCAGATGACGAATAAACAAAATAAAATAAACAGTGATTTTGTCATTTTTCATCATTTCCAGGCCTTATTATGCTATCAAAAATCAGACCAAATATTCATTAATCTTTTATACTCACACGGTCTTTAAGATACTGTACCGAACCTACCTCGATAAAAGAAAAACCTGACCCTCCTGAAAAGTTTCCGGCAAGTACAACCACAATATCTTCACTTTTAAGATTATGGGCTTTTGTAAGGTTTTTCAGGGCGATGTGAATAAACTCATCGACCGATTTTTTTCGTTCCTGGTAACTAGTATAAACGCCATATGATAACGCAAGTTCCCGCATTGTATTTTCCGAATAACATTGTGCAAGTATCAGATTGATACCTCTGTACGAAGCCATGTCCTTAATAGTTCTTCCCCCGATCGTATCGGCTATAATTCCCCGGGCTCCTATCCTGAAGGCTGTCTTTACAGCAACTTTTGCCAGATAGGCCGATATTTCTCCGGTAACATTCAGATAGGGTATGTCGAGAAACTTCTCCTTGTTCTTCTCTATCTCAAGAGCCACCTTTGTCATTGTCTTTACTGCCTCAACAGGATATTTGCCAGTGGCTGTTTCACCACTCAGCATAATTGCATCAGTCTGTGAATAAATAGCGCTGGCGATATCACTTACCTCTGCCCTTGTCGGCCTCGGATTGGTAATCATAGAATGAAGCATTTGTGTTGCCACAATAACCGGTTTCCTGCTTATGATACATTTCGTAATTATCATCTTCTGGATAACGGGAATTTTTTCATATGGAATCTCTATGGCAAGATCTCCCCTGGCAACCATAATACCATATACATTTTCAAGTATATCATCCAGATTTTCAACACCTTCCTGATTTTCAATCTTGGCTATGATTTTAATCTTGCTATTATATGAATCAAGAACTTTCTGAACATCATGAACATCCTGCTTTGACCGGACAAAAGAGTGAGCTATAAAGTCAACATTATTCTTAGCGGCCATTTCGAGAAAAGTCTTGTCCTTTTCAGTGAGCGACGGAAGGGAAATCTTCACACTCGGGATGTTAACACTTTTTCTCGATCCCAGGATCCCATCGTTTTCAATAAGACATTCCAGCGCACTTCCTTTCTTATGCAAAACTCTCATCTCTAACTCCCCGTCATCCATAAGAATGCGTGAATCAAGGGGAATATCTGAAGAAAAATTAACATAACTGACATAAATAGCTTCAGCTGAACTCTTTTTACCCGGATCTCCAATGATATTTATGGTATTCCCTTTTTTCAATATTATCGGAGCATCACAAACAGTTGTACGAATTTCCGGACCCTTCGTATCAAGAAGGATAGCAATTTTATCTGAGACCTCCCGCGTATTCTTAATTATACGAAGGGCACCCTCAATATCGAGATGGGCTGAGTTGATCCTGATAACATCCATTCCGGATGTGTATAATTCTTTTATGAATTCCGGATCACAATTTTTATCAGAAATGGTGGCAACTATCTTGGTTCTCTTTGCGATCATAAACTATTTTTTCTTCGATTTCTTAATTTCAATTAACGATTCAACAGCAAGTCTGTAACTATCCAGGCCAAATCCGGAAATGCTGCCGGCACAATTTCTGCCAATAAGACTGGTATGACGGAATTCCTCACGGGCTGAAATATTGGTTATATGAACTTCAATTACAGGAGTGCTCACGGCAGCAATAGCATCACTAATTGCTACCGATGTATGCGTATATCCACCAGCGTTCAATATTATTCCATCGAATGAAAAACCTGAGCTCTGTATTTCATTTATTATATCACCTTCAGTATTAGACTGATAGTACTTGAATCTGATGTCCGGATAACGAGTCTTAAGTATTCCGAGGTACTCTTCAAATGAGGAGTTCCCGTATTTTTCAGGTTCGCGCTTTCCAAGAAGATTCAGGTTTGGACCGTTGATTATTTCTATTTGCATATGAAGATACAATTTGATTTTCACCATAAGAGAGCACAAAATCTATCGCCAAGGATCACAAAGGTATCATTTCGATAGTTATATATCAGGGTAAAAATAGTTAAAAAAAAATTGAGTTACGACATTTTTCCGGGCTGAACTTCGTGCCTTTGCGCCTTGGTGGCATTATTCTTTTGACTACTTTTATAAAATAATCACTCTTCAGAAATCATCAAATGAGCCTCACCTGGAAACAATCAATCAGAAATTTTGAAACCTATCTCCGGCTGGAGAAATCCTTATCACAAAACAGTATCGAAGCATATCAGAATGATGTTTTCAAACTTGAAAAATATTTTATAGAAACAGGAAATGATATTTCGCCTGACAGGATAAGTTATTCCGATCTTAAGACTTTCCTGGTCTGGTACAGCGACAACAATAAGAATACCAGGACACAATCAAGAGTACTATCCGGAGTAAGAGCATTTTTCAGATTTCTCCTTATAGAAGGAGAAATTGAGGAGAATCCGGCTTCACTGATTGAATCACCCAAGATCGGTCTTAAGCTTCCTGAAGTATTGTCTATTTCTGAAATTGACAAAATTATTGACGCAATCGATCTCAGTAAACCGGAAGGCCACAGGAATAAGGCAATTATTGAAACTCTGTATGGATGCGGATTAAGAGTCTCGGAACTGGTAAACCTGCGTTTAACAGATATACACTATGGTGAAGAATTTGTTGTAGTGACAGGGAAAGGGAACAAACAAAGACTTGTTCCTGTGAGCAGGAAAGCGCTTAAGGAGATTGATCTTTATAAACAGGACAGGAATGGTCTGCCTGTGATCCACGACCAGAATATCCTTTTTCTTAACCGTCGTGGCAGCAGGCTGAGCAGGGCAATGATCTTTACAATAATTAAGGACCTTGCAGCCAAAGCCGGAATCAGAAAAAACATAAGTCCCCATACATTCAGACACTCTTTCGCAACTCATATGATAGAAGCCGGAGCAGATCTCAGGGCAGTTCAGGAAATGCTTGGACACGAATCGATACTTACTACTGAAATCTATACTCATATCGACAGGAGCTTCCTGCGCGATACACTGATCATGTTCCACCCCAGAGCATAAATCCGTCGTTTTGCTTATCTGTTTCAAAAAGACTCGCTATCAGGAAATCGAGCATGAGTGACTATTGAAAAAGTCACCACACGGGAGTAAAAGAATCGCTTTTCAGAAATTCAATTTTTAATATTAACTTTGCGACCTTATTTTGCAAAATCAATATTTTAATTTTATCTCAAATCAATAAAACTATGTCACAAGTTAAAAGAGTCTACTCCTTTGGAAAGAAAACTGCAGAGGGTAAAACTGATATGAAAAACCTTCTTGGAGGTAAAGGTGCCAACCTTGCAGAGATGTGTCTGCTTGGGTTGCCTGTTCCTGCCGGTTTTACAATCACAACTGAAGCCTGTAATGAGTATTATAAGAACGATTGTACTCTTCCCGCAGAATTGATGCCTGAAGTTTGGGCAGCAATGAAGAAGACTGAAGAGACAATGAAAATGAAATATGGTGATGCCGAGAATGCATTACTGGTTTCATGCCGTTCAGGTGCACGCAGTTCAATGCCAGGTATGATGGATACCGTACTCAATATCGGTCTCTGTTCTGCAACGATCCCCGGTTTTCTTAAAAAGACCAACAATCCCCGTTTTGTTTGGGATTCATATCGCCGTCTAATTATGATGTATGCCGATGTCGTTATGGAGAAAGCTGAAGGTATTGATCTTGGCGAAGGCAAAGGAATACGTAAGCAGCTTGATGAAAAGCTTGATGATTTTAAGAAACAGAAAGGTTACAAATCTGATACTGAAATAGTCGGCTGATGAACTTAAAGCTTCTTTCGGAAGAATTTAAGAAAATTGTAAAAAATGCTCTCGGGAAACCTTTCCCCGATGATGCAAAAGAACAACTTGAAGGCAGTATTAAGGCTGTATTTAAAAGCTGGAATGGCAAAAAAGCTGTTTCATATCGTCGTATAGAAGGTATTCCTGATGATTGGGGAACAGCTGTTAACGTACAGGCAATGGTATTTGGCAATATGGGCGATACATCTGCAACAGGTGTTGCATTTACACGTAACCCGGCAACCGGTGAAAATCTTTTCTATGGTGAATGGCTTGTAAATGCCCAGGGCGAAGATGTTGTGGCAGGTATCCGTACCCCGAGCCCTCTCAATGATGATACAAAAAATGATCAGAACCAGCATCTTCACAGTATGCAGGAAGCTATGCCGGGTACTTACAAAGAGCTTTGGGATATCCGGAACATACTTGAGAAGTCGTTCCACGATATGCTTGACATTGAATTCACAATTCAGGAAGGTACTCTTTATATGCTGCAGTGCCGTGCCGGTAAAAGAACAGGAACTGCTGCTCTTAACATGGCAATGGATATGCTTCACGAAAAACTGATCGATGAGAAAACAGTTGTTATGCGTGTTGATCCTGCACAGCTTGATGAACTTCTTCATCCGATATGTGATCCCGCTGCTGAAAAGAAAGTTAAACCTGTTGTAAAAGGCTTACCTGCAGGTCCTGGTGCTGCAGTCGGAAAAGTTGTTTTCAATGCTGAAGATGCTGTTGCATGGTTCCGCAAAGGCGAAAAAGTTATTCTTCTCCGTGAAGAAACCAATCCTGAAGATGTTGAAGGTATGCGTGCTGCTGAAGGTATTCTTACCGCCCGTGGTGGTATGACATCTCATGCTGCACTCGTTGCACGTGGCTGGGGTAAATGCTGTATCGTTGGTGCCGGAGCACTTCATGTCGATGCTGCCAAAAAGATTGCTAAAATCACAGGCTCTGATATAGTTATTAAAGAAGGTGATGTTCTTACACTTAACGGAACAAAAGGAAATGTTTATATCGGAGCTATTACCCTGATGGATGCAACTGAAAATCCGCGTTTCAAGGAATTCATGACAATCGTTGACAAATATCGTAAAATGGGTGTCCGTACAAATGCTGAAACTCCTGAAGATGCAATTATTGCACGTAATTATGGTGCAGAAGGTATTGGTCTTTTCCGTACAGAGCATATGTTCTACGGCAAAGGTTCAGAACAACCTCTTTTTCTTCTTCGCAAAATGATCCTCAGTGCAAATGAAACAGAACGCCGTAAAGCACTCGATGAACTCTTCTCATTTGTTAAAAAAGATATGAAAGCCACTATGGCTGCAATGGATGGACTGCCTGTAACATTCAGGCTTCTCGATCCTCCTCTTCATGAATTTGTACCACAGGGTGCAGAAAAACAGGAAGAACTGGCAAAAGCTCTTGGTATTAAAAAAGAAGATGTTGCAAAACGTGGCGAAGCTTTACACGAATCAAACCCGATGATGGGACACCGTGGAGTACGTCTTGGTATTACTTATCCGGAAGTAACAGAGATGCAGATCCGCGCTATGCTCGAATCTTCTGTGGAACTTATCAAAGGAAGGAAAGAAACCTTACCCTGAATTAATGGTTCCTGTTACCTGCGAGGTTGGAGAACTTGATTATACGAAAAAAGTTTTCGACAAAGTATATGAAGAGGTCTGCAAAAAATTCGGAGTAAAAGAGATCGCATGCAAATATGGAACAATGATTGAAATTCCACGTGCATGTCTTCTGGCTGACCGTATGGCCAAGACTGCTGAATTCTTCTCATTCGGTACCAACGACCTTACACAGATGACCTTTGGTTTCAGCCGTGATGATACAGGCGGATTCCTTCATGATTATCTTGACAAGAAGATTCTTGCCTCTGATCCTTTCCAGACTATTGATCAGGATGGAGTTGGACAGTTAATCAAAATGGCTGTTGAAAAAGGACGTGCAACAAGACCAGATCTTAAAGTAGGTATCTGCGGCGAACAGGGTGGTGATCCGGCTTCTGTTGAATTCTGCTTCAAGGCAGGTCTAACATATGTAAGCTGCTCTCCTTTCAGGGTTCCGATTGCAAGACTTGCTGCTGCTCAGGCTTCAATCAAATTTGGAAAATAATCTGATTCGTTAATTTATAAATAAGAAAGGGTTCCGCTTTCTGCGGAACCCTTTTTCTTTTCAGGCTTCCTGATCTAACTCAGCCAATTCTAACAAAACCTTACTAACATATCTAAGACCCTTGAAAAGATATCTACCCTACCCGGAACTGAAATAATCATTAATATAAGTATCAGGAATTATGCTTAAAAAACAATTGATTTTCTTCGTTTACTCCGACCCGGGGGAGCGAAGAACCGAACCGCTAATGCGAGATCTCGACGAAGTCAGAATTATTATAAAAAATTGAACTATATTTCGAAAAAATTCCGGATAAAACTTTATTGACCAGATAATTTGTTTATAAAATAATAAAATCTTTTAAAATGATTGATCCCCAGAGATTTATTAAATTACGGTATACAGGAAGCTAAAGAAATTATTTATAATCCTTCATATAACATACTGTTTGCAGAAGAGACAAAACCCGGACTGAGTACATTTGAGAAAGGGAGTATTACCCGAACCGGAGCAGTTTCAGTTGATACAGGGATTTTTACCGGACGATCTCCAAAGGATAAATATGTTGTTCTCGATGATAAAACCAGGGATACTGTATGGTGGAAATCAGAAAAGGCAAAAGTATCTGATAACAAACCAATTTCCCGGGAGATCTGGAACCATTGCAAGAACATTTCTCCGAACCAGTTATCAGGGAAAAAACTTTATGTGGTTGATTGTTTCTGCGGAGCCAATGAAAATTCCAGGCTCAAGTGTCAGATTTATTCTGGAGGTGGCATGGCAGGCACATTTTGTAAAAAATATGTTTATCAGACCTGAACCTGAAGAACTGGAGGATTTCAAACCTGACTTTGTTGTACTTAATGCCTCCAAAGCCACAAATCCTGACTGGCAGAAACAGGGACTCAATTCTGAAAATTTTATTTTTTTCAACCTGTACTGAAGGCATGGTTGTTAATAGGAGGAACATGGTATGGCGGAGAGATGAAAAAAGGAATCTTTTCTGTTATGAATTATTACCTGCCTCTCAAAGGAATTGCCTCAATGCATTGTTCTGCGAATGTTGGTAAAAAGGAGATACAGCAATATTCTTCGGACTCTCAGGAACCGGAAAGACAACTCTTTCGACTGATCCCGAAAGAGCTCTTATCGGCGATGATGAACATGGCTGGGATGATGATGGAATATTTAATTTTGAAGGAGGTTGCTATGCCAAATGCATCAAGCTAAGTGAGAAGAATGAACCGGATATCTTTAATGCAATAAGACGTGATGCACTTCTTGAAAACCTTGTCATTTTGTCAGATGGCACAATTGATTTTAATAATAGTTCAAAAACAGAAAATACAAGGGTCTCCTATCCTATTTACCATATTAATAATATTGTAAAACCTGTTTCAAAAGCAGGACATGCAAAAAAAGTTATATTCCTTACAGCCGATGCCTTTGGTGTTTTGCCTCCTGTAAGCCGTCTTACTGAAGAACAGACAAGGTATTATTTCCTGAGCGGATATACTGCTAAAATTGCGGGAACCGAAAGAGGAATTATTGAACCTGTTCCATCTTTTTCAGCCTGTTTCGGTGCAACTTTCCTGATGCTCGATCCTATAATCTATGCTAATGAGCTGACAAGGAAAATGAAGATGCACAATGCTGAAGCCTGGCTGGTAAATACCGGCTGGATGGGTGGCCCGTATGGTAAAGGAACCAGGATCGACCTTCCATCAACACGACTGATCATAAATGCAATTCTTGATGGATCAATGCTGGATTGTGAGTTTGTTAACCTTCCTGTTTTTAACTTAAGTATCCCCATCAGGGTTAAGGGAATGGATGAAAATATCCTCGATCCCGGTAAAGTATGGGACTCACCAGCCAAATGGCATATTGCTGCAACTGATCTGGCACTGAAATTCATTAACAATTTCAGTAAATTTACTGTTAATCAGGAGGCTGCAAAATAGTCAGGTTTGGCCCTATTGTCTGATCAGGCTGAGGCTGAGGTTGAGGTTGAGGTTGAGGTTGAGGCTGAGATTGAGGTTGAGGCTGATATTTGCCTTCTTTAATGTATAGTAAAATATGAGTATTCCGAACGCGTTATTTGCAGCTGTACTTGCCTATCTTCTTGGATCAATACCTGCAGCAGTATGGATTGGTAAAAGATTTCACAACATTGATGTGAGAGAACATGGAAGCGGAAATGCAGGAACAACAAATACAATAAGGGTGCTAGGATGGAAAACAGGAATTCCTGTTCTCATTATCGATATCGCCAAAGGATGGCTGGCAGCAATGTTACCAGTCTTTTTCCATCTGGCTGAACATGGAAGCGCCGATCTGACGAATCTGCAGCTTATTACAGGTATAATTGCCATTATTGGTCATGTTTTTCCCGTGTTGGCCGGATTCAGGGGAGGAAAAGGTGTTGCAACTGTATTTGGAGTTTTCCTGGCTTTACAACCTCTGCTTACAATTTGCTGCATGGGTGTATTCGTTGCAGTTTTATTGATTACAGGAATTGTATCCATCTCATCAATGAGTGCAGGAATAACATTTCCGCTCTTTCTCTTCCTGTTTTTTGATACACCTTCATTACTATTTAAAATATTTGCAGTTCTGGTCGGTATAGCTCTTCTAGTAACTCACAGGGAAAATATTCGCAGAATATTGAGAGGAGAAGAAACTAAGCTTATAAAAATAGGCCCACGTTCGCATAGGCTTAAAGACACAAAGACTTAGCGTTTGATGCCGTTGTGCCATTGCGCCGTTGCGCCATTGCGCCTTTTTCTAGAATTGTTCCAGCAGTTGAATTCGTTTGATGATCGGAGGATGTGTTGCGAATAGTGAACTAAGCGAGATGGTGGATTTTCCTGGTCGAATCTGTGGATTCTCAATAAACATCTGTGCAATATCCTTTCTTTTCACCGCTTCAATTGTCGGATCATCTGATATCTTTCTGAGGGCTGATGCAAGAGCAAGCGGTCTGTGTGTAAGTTCGGCAGAGCCTGCATCTGCAAGGTATTCCCTTTTTCTCGACAATGCAAACCTCAGAAGAGAGGAAATCAGATAACCTACAAGGGCAAGCAGCAGAGCAATTATTATTGCGGTTCCTCCCCCACCTTTTTTCCTCCTGCCAGTCCCTCCAAATTGAATTCATCTGAATATCGCCTGGGAAATAAATGCAAAGATCCCGACAAAAACAATTGAAATAATGAGCAATCTTACATCCCGGTTTCTTATATGTGTGAGCTCATGAGCAATAACTGCTTCAAGCTCTTCATCATTAAGCTTTTCGATTATTCCTTTTGACAGGGATATTGAAAAGGTTCTTGGATCAATTCCACTGGCAAAGGCATTTAATGAATCATCATCAATAATATTGATCTTTGGCATTGTCATTCCTGTGGAGATGCACAGATTCTCAACAAGGTTATAGACCCTCTTGTTTTCATTCCTTGCAAGTGGCTTTGAATCAGTGGCGGAATTGATCATTGAAGAATGAGAAAACCATGCTACTGTGAACCAGATAATTACACCTGCTATAATAAACGGCGCGGTCGATCATAAAACTCTGGTTTATCTCGCTAATGGTCCGGTGTTCTTCCGAATTAAGTGACAGAAAGAAAAAGAATAGCCATGTCAGTACAAAAAAGATGAGAGGAAACATCACCAGTAACAGTACTGAATTGGTATTATTCCTCCATATCTGGCTCTGCAAACCAAAATATTTCATAATCTCAGAACTGGATTTTCGGAGGTTGTTCTGCTTCAGCCCGTCTGATCACCAAGTTCAAACATCGGTTCACGTTTAAAATTAAACAGTGTGGCAATCAGGTTTGAAGGGAATAGTTCAGTAGCAACATTAAGCTCTTTGGTAGCTGAATTAAAGAACCTGCGTGCAGCAGCTATCTTGTTCTCAACATCTGAGATCTCATTCTGCAGGTCAAGAAAGTTCTGACTTGCCTTCAGATCAGGATATGCTTCGACTGATACTTTCAAACCTTCAAGTGCAGCTGACAGTTTGTTTTCAGCAGCTATCTTTTCATTTATTGATGTAGCCTTCATTGCATTTGAACGTGCTTCGGTAATGTCAGTAAGAACACCTCTTTCGTGTCCCATATAACCTTTAACCGAATCAACAAGCTGTGGTATAAGATCGTGTCTCTGCTTCAGCTGAACATCAACATCGGCAAAAGCCTGTTCCCTGTTATTTCTCAGCCTGACAAGCCTGTTATACAATGAAACAGCCATCAGGATGAAAAGAACAATGATCGCCAGAAAAAATAGTACAATTATCATCTTCGTATTTTTTAAATTATGTTTTTCCCAATTTTACTGCCGGAATTATTATTCGAAAATAAAGATAGTTAATATTTACTATATTTATCCTGATCTATAAAATCATTTTTAAGATTATTGATATTTTAATATCTATATAAAGTTATCTGAAATGGAAAAGAGTTTAAAAGGAACACAAACAGAAAAGAACCTGCTTAAAGCTTTTGCAGGAGAATCACAGGCTAAAAACAGATACGAATTTGCAGCAAAGGTTGCAAAAGAGGAAGGTTTTGAACAGATTTCCGGAATCTTTCTTGCAACTGCTTTGCAGGAACAACAACATGCCAAAAGATTTTTCAGGTTTCTTGAGGGAGGAATGGTTGAAATAACAGCATCCTATCCTGCCGGCAAAACTGAGACAACAAAGGATAATCTTTTTGCTGCAGCTGAAGGGGAGCATGAAGAATGGAGCGATCTTTATCCTTCATTTGCAAGGACAGCAGAAGAAGAGGGATTTAAAAATATCTCGGCAGCATTTAAAGCTATTGCTGTAGCGGAGAAGACTCATGAAGAAAGATACAGGAAGCTTACTTGAAAATGTGATGCAGGATAAAGTATTCCAGCGCGATGAAAAAGTTTTCTGGTATTGCAGAAATTGCGGTTATATTCATTTCGGAACAAAACCTCTTAAGAATTGTCCGGCCTGTCTGCACCCTGAAGCCTATTTTGAACTTATTGCCAAATAATTATTAATAATGATTGATGGTCAAAAATCATTCTCGATCTGATTATCAGTCGTCAGAGCGACAGAAAATACAGCGATAAACCGATTGAGAAAGAGAAGCTCGACAGGATAATTGAAGCCGGCAGAATGGCGCCTTCGGCATGTAATGCACAACCATGGAAATTTATAGTTGTTACTGATCCGGAGCTTATCAGCAAGATTGCAGAAGCTGCATCGTGCAAAGCTGACCGGGATGAACAGCTTTGTTGGCCAGGCTCCTGTTATTATTGTTGTCGTGAGGGAAAAACCTAACATCTCTTCCAAGGTCGGTGCTACAATTAAGAACAAGGATTATTCATTGATCGATATTAGGTATTGCAACAGAAAACATCTGCCTCCAGGCAAAGTCCGAAGGAATCGGTTCGTGTATCATCGGTTGGTTTGATGAAAGGATGCTCCGAAAAATTCTTTTTGTACCGGGTCAAAAACGCGTTGAACTGATAATCACATTAGGGTATTCATTAAGTGAACAGCGGGAGAAAAGGAGGAAGCCTGCCGCGGAGACAGTGTCGTATAATAAGTATTAATTTTTCCAGTTCCCTTTAGGCTTATACGGAAACCTTAATCATGGCAGGTCCGAAGCACAGTCCGCCCTTTATTCTCTTCACAGCCTCAACAAGCAGATCATCCGAAGTAGCATATGATATTCTGAGACATTCGGGAGCGCCGAAAGCATCTCCTCCTACAGTTGCAACCTGTGCTTTATCGAGCAGATAAAGTGCAAGATCATCTGAATTGGTGATCTTAGTTTCTCCATCTGATTTACCGAGATAAGAACTTATATCAGGCATCACATAAAAGGCTCCCTGCGGTACACTCACCTTAAGTCCTTTTATCTCTTTTAACAACCCGCATATCAGATCGCGTCGCCGAAGAAATGCCGCCTTCATTATCTGGCGTGAATCGCCTTTACCCTGTATGGCCGCCAGCGCGGCACGCTGGGCTATTGAACAGACACCCGACGTGAACTGACCCTGTAACTTATTGCAGGCCTTTGCTATCCATAAAGGAGCGCCTATATATCCTATCCTCCAGCCAGTCATTGCATATCCTTTTGATACCCCGTTTACGGTAATTACCCTGTCGTAAATAAAATCAAAAGAAGCCATGCTTACATGCTCTCCGGAAAAAATGATATGCTCATAAATCTCATCAGATATAATGAATAATCCTTCATGTTTTTCAACAATCCGGGCAATTTTCTCCATCTCGTTCCTGCTATAGACCATACCGGTTGGATTTGACGGAGAATTGAAAATGATTAACCTTGTCCTGTTTGTTATTGCTGCCTCAAGCTGTTCAGGTTCGATTTTGAAATCATTATCCAGCTTAGCCTCAATTACAACAGGTATGCCTTCTGCAATTATTATCTGATCGTAATAACTTACCCAGTATGGTGCCAGGATAATAACTTCATCACCCGGATTGACTATCGATAAGATCACATTTATCAGAGAGTGCTTTCCTCCGGCAGATACAACTATCTGATCAGGAGAATATATGACACCATTCTCCTCTTTGAATTTTGTCGAAATTGCTTCCCGCAGATCTGAATATCCCGGTACCGGAGGGTATTTTGAATAGTTGTCATCAATCGCCTTCTTCGCTGCCTCTTTGATATAATCCGGGGTATTGAAGTCAGGTTCCCCCAATGACAGGCTTATAATGTCTATGCCTTTTGCCTTAAGTTCCCTGCTCTTCTGAGCCATTGCAAGAGTCTGGGATACTGATAAGGATTTAATTCTGTCGGATAGATATTCCATATAAAAAATCTATAGTTTACATGAGAAAAGTATTCAATAAATGTATGAAGTAAAATTGAAATACCAAAGACTGAAATATTCTTCATTTTATGACTTCTGATGATAACTATTGATGTTGTCAACTTTGTGAATACCTTAGTGGTTAAACTGATTTCTTTACTCCACGAAGGAACACGACAGGTTATTCACAAAGGTACGCAAAGAGTATAGATAATATTCCAATCTGCTCAATCAGCGCGTCAAAATATAATTATTGAAAATAAAAAAGAAAAACCTAAGTTTGTATATAAAAATAAAATCAGAATATATGGAAATATTTGCAGACATACTGAAAATTGTATCCCGGCGCTGATTGTTTTCTTCACTGCATGGATCCTTCTTCAGAAACATGATCAGGAACGACCAGGATAAAAGAAGACAGGAGATTATTCTTCAGAACAGCCGTACTGTTACTCCTATTAAACTGCAGGCCTTCGAAAGAGTCGTTCTTTTCCTGGAAAGAATTTCCCTCGAATCGCTGCTAGTCAGAGTGAGCACGCCCGATATGACAGCAACCCAGCTTCATTCGGCAATGCTTAACGCTATCAGGAGTGAATTTGAACATAACCTTTCGCAGCAGATCTACATGAGCCAGCAGGCTTGGGAAGTTGTAAGAAATGCGCGCTCCAATATGATCAAAATAATTAACAGTGAAGTTGAAAAGATGCCTCCCAATTCTTCAGGCATGTCGCTTAGCAAAAAGCTCCTGGAGAAGATCATGGAACTCGACAAGGAGCCTACACGGGCTGCGATAGAATATCTGAAGAACGAGATAGCCAGGATGATCTGAATGTTGCTTGTTGCTGGGTGCTAGGTGTTCGTTGCTGCTGGTTCTTAACTTAAATACCTTAGCCTTACGCCTTAGCCTTAGCCTTAGCCTAAACCCAGCAACAAGCACCCTGCACCCCCTTAAAGCAGTTCCACACTCCTCTTCACAAACGTACTCAGTTCTTCACCCCTGAGCATATTATTTGCCAGTAAAGCAAGGTCAATAAGTTGTTTAACTACCTTATTACCAGTACCATATGATTCGAGGATATCCTTCCTGGTATTTTCAACAGAAGAGAGTTCATTCCGTAATTTATCAAGATCATCCTTTTCCAGCTGACTGATCTCATCAGCTTTCTTCTTCTTGTGCTCCTCTTCCATGAAGGCAATCTCTTCCTTAAGCCGTTTTCGCTCAGTATTATTTCCAGCCAGCCTGGTGCCTTCCTGTGTCTGAAGGTCTTCAGAAATTTTGTTTACTATCGGATGGTTCGGATTAACAACCAGGTTATAACTATCGGGCAATTCGCCATAAAAGTTCATACCTCCTCCCATCTGCGCCATATCCTTCATTCTGCGCATGAATTCCGACTGGGTAATAATTACCGGTGCTTCATTCTCGTCGAGCGTTTCAAAAACCACATTGTAGATTTCTTTTGTTTTAGACCTGACATTGAAAACATTTTTAAGGTCATCTTTCTGTTCTTCAGATAATTTTGATTCGCGTGTTTCCTCTTTCTGAATAAGTTTATCAACAACATCAGAATCGACTCTTACAAATCGTGTATCCTTCAGTTTGGTTTCGAGCTGGTTTATCAGGTGGACATCGAGCTGACCGTCAAGAATAAGAACGTCATAGCCTTTGTTTTTCGCTTTCTCGATATATGTGAACTGATCAGTTTTGTTTGTTGAATACAGATAGATAAGGGATTTGTTTTTGTCGGTCTGGTTTTCCTTTATCAGCTTCTCGTATTCTTCAAATGTAAAGTACTTATCATCAGTATTTTTCAGAAGGGCAAATTTTGAAGCTTTTTCATAAAACTTCTCTTCGGTAATCATCCCATATTCGATAAACAGTTTCAGGTTATCCCACTTTTTTTCAAACTCTTCCCTGTTATTTTTAAATATATCATTTAACCTGTCGGCAACTTTTTTGGTTATATGGCTCGAGATCTTCTTAACATTCGAATCGCTCTGCAGATAACTTCTCGACACATTAAGCGGAATATCGGGAGAATCGATAACACCATGAAGCAGAGTCAGGAATTCAGGTACAATTCCCTCCACAGAATCCGTTACAAATACCTGGTTACTATATAACTGTATCTTATTCTTCTGAATCTCAATATTGCTTTTGATTTTTGGAAAATAAAGAATTCCGGTAAGTTTAAACGGGTAGTCAACATTCAGGTGTATATAAAACAGAGGATCATCACCGGAGGGATAAAGTTCCCTGTAAAACTTCATATAATCTTCTTCTTTCAGATCGGCCGGTTTTAGTGTCCATGCCGGTTTCGTATTATTGATAATCTTATCTTTCCCGGTATCCACAGACTTTCCATCTTTCCACTCTTTCTCTTTTCCGAATGCAATTTCAACCGGCAGAAACTTGCAGTATTTTTTCAGTAACTGCTCAACCCTGCTCTCTTCAAGAAAATCTTTTGATTCCTTATCGATATATAAAATTACATCTGTGCCAACGTTCTCCTTTTCAACTTCATCGATGGTAAACTCGGGACTTCCGTCACAGCTCCACTTAACAGCCTGAGCGCCATCCTGATATGATTTGGTCACAACTTCAACCTTATCCGACACCATAAATGATGAGTAAAATCCCAGACCAAAATGGCCGATAATTGCACCGGACTGGTCTTTATATTTATCGAGAAAATCATTAGCGCTTGAAAATGCAATCTGATTCAGATACTTATCAAGTTCTTCCTTGGTCATGCCTATGCCACTGTCAGATACTTTTATTGTTTTTTTCTTTTTATCAACCGACACCCTGATTGTTGTGTCGCCAATAACTCCCTTATAATCTCCGACAGAAGCCATTGTTTTGAGCTTCTGCGTAGCATCCACAGCATTTGAGATCAGTTCACGAAGGAATATCTCATGATCAGAATAAAGGAATTTTTTTATTATCGGGAATATGTTCTCAGTTGTTACGCCAATCTTTCCGGTTTCCATATCAGGCAAATTTTATAATTAAACATGAATAATCAGCCGATCACTTTCAAAAGGTGTGCCGTTAGTTTTCTACTGACAAATAGTCACATTATCATGCTTTATCTGCGTCAATCTGCGAAATCTGCGGGAAAAAGAAAAATTGCCCGCAGATCGCGCTGATTTTCTCAGATTAAACCTGAAAATGTCATCAGAAGTACTGTGGTAGCCTGAGCCAGGCTATAATTATTGTAACTATGGAGAGCAGAATAAATCCCAGAAGAATATAAAATGAAAAGTTCCTTCTCCGCCTGAAGATACCCAGACTGTGTTCACTGATAAGTTTCTTAACTGTGTTATGGATGCGGAGGATTGAATTGGCATTTTTCGGAATGTAAGCATCTATGTTGAACTTTACACTTTTCTTTATCGCCTCCATCTTATCGGGCGGACCCAGAAGAATGAGACCAGTACGGGGATCGATTTTTTTAATCTCCATAGTGAGCTGATCGATCATTTCGAACTGTTCTTTTGTATCGTGCAGACCAAGAATCGCAATCTTGCAAAAGTTGTGTTCCTTTTCATCTTCCAGATGCTTCAGGAATTCCTCGCGGGTCTGGAAAGAGATAACAGTGTACCGTGACAAATCAGTGAAGCGTTTCCTGACATCCTCGGTAAATCCCCTGTGGTCGTCATAACAGAAAAGATGTGTTTTGATGTTCTTTGCCATATCGTGAAGGTAATAAATGTTTGGAGGACTTAAATTGTAAAAGTTGAAAGAGTTGAAAAAGTTGAAAAAGTTTAATGAGATTTACTGTGTGTCTGCATAATTAGTAAGTCGGTTTAGCATTAAAGATATTGTATGTATATCATTTCTGAGCTCTGATAGTAAGATAGTATTCAAATAGTCAAGATCATAACTGATTATTAGTTGATTGAGTGTTTCCATGAGACTTGAAAATGCAATATTATAGAAATGTGACTGATCTTTCTTAGACCTTCTTGATGATCCTTCTGCAATATTTGAACAAATGGAAATTACAGCTCTTCTTAGTTGACTGACTAAACCAAACTTTTCGTGATCGGGATAATCATTTGTAAGATAATAAACTTTTTTTGTGAGCAATCTGGATTTATTCCATACCTCAAGTCTTTCAAAACTGAATGTATACATTGGATTAGTTATTAAGTTAATACAGCGATGACATTCAAAGATACGAAGAAAAGTCGAGGGAATTGAATGAGTAAAATCTCTTCTTCAACCCATTCAACTCTTTAAACGTTTTCAACTCTTTCAACTTTCTCAACTCTTTCAACTCTTTCAACTACTCTAAATTTCTAACATCCACATTAATATTCAGTTTCCACAATCCATTTTCAAAATTATAAGCATCATAAGAATAATCAGGTCCGTAGTACTGCCTGTCATCCTTATGCAAAGGCGAGAACGGAACCAGGTGATCAAAAACGATTGAACTGTCTGATCTGAAACGTAAAGACATCGTCGCATTAGAGGCATATTCAAACACAGCCCTGTATTTTTTCTCCTCTCCTGAAGCAAACCATTTCCTGCCGAATACAATTGAATTATCGGGTTTGAATCTTAATACTTCGATGATCTTTCTGCTTATGAGCGGATTGCCATAATCAATTCCCAATAATACCCAGCAGCGGTCCTCCGATATTTTATATGGTCTCAAATCATAATATAATGCCCCATACCAGTCCGCTCCGGTATAAGTAGTATCAGCAATAATTGGATTCTCTCTATAAGCAGAAGATAATCTGTATATTAAATTCTCAGTCCCGGGTCCTGTTTTCCTGATGAAGTAGCAGTAAACGCGTCCAGGTTCGTTTTCCAGTACCAGGTTCCAGGTTATGATCTTCAGAAGAGAGTCGGGCGACATTATCTGACCCAGGTATCTGAGATTGGTAAACCTGTGTGTGAACACGGTGTCAGATCCGGCGTAACTGTCGATGATCAATCTGATTGAATCGTTTATCCTTATACGTTCGTTATCATCATAATTATCAACAAGTCTGCTGAAGAGTTCTTCAAGTATAACGGGAATATCCTTTTTCGGTGCCTGGCTTCTGGCAACATCTGCCGAGAAAGCAATATATAATATAATGTATATAATAAATGTTCTCATTAATGCTTCGTGTTTTTCATTGCATCATCGAGAAGCATCTTAAGCTTACTGCAGGCAATGTATATCTCCTCTTCACTTATTATTAAAGGAGGAGCTATCCTGAATGAGTCATTACGGAAAAGAAAATAATCAAGTACAATACCAAAATCAGGTGCATGGGAAATAACATACTGAATATATGCCGGATCTATAAGCTGAACTGCTATTAAAAGACCTTCCCCCCTCACCTCTGAAATCAAAGGATGATCAAGTTCTTTCCTGAACAATGTTGATTTTGTGCAGCAGCTTTCAGAGAGTTTCTCTTCGATTATTACTTCGAGAGAAGCCAGGCCGGCTGCACAACAGACCGGATGGCCTCCGAATGTTGTAATATGACCAAGAGAAGGATTGGAGACAAGTGCTGACATAATTTCTTTTGAAGATAAGAAGGCGCCAAGGGGCATCCCTCCTCCCAGAGCTTTTGCCAGAAGAAGAATATCGGGGACAACGCCGAATCTGTCGATTGCGAACATTTTGCCTATCCTGCCAAAACCTGTCTGAATCTCATCAAAAATGAGCAAGGCACCTGTTGCGTTACAACGGTTCCTTATTTTTAACAGGAAATCATTTTCAGGATAAATTACACCTGCTTCACCCTGTATGGGTTCGATTATCACACATGCAGTACTGTTATCGATCGAGTCAAGAGATTTATCATCGTTAAATGAAACCTGGAATGTATCGGGTAGCAGGGGCCGGAAAGCATTCCTGTAGAACTCGCTTCCCTGGATGCTCAAAGCACCGTGTGTACTGCCATGATAAGAATTTATGAACGATATTATTCTGCTTCTGCCGGTAAATCGTTTTGCCAGTTTCAGGGCGCCTTCAACTGCTTCGCTCCCGGAATTTACAAAATAGCAGCAATTCAGAGCAGGAGGAAGAATTTCTGTCAGACGCCCGGCAAATTTAACCTGGGGGCTTTGAATGATCTCACCATAAACCATCAGGTGCATATATAAACCGGCCTGATTTTTTACTGCTTCAACCACCCGTGGATGGCTGTGACCTGTATTACTTACCGAAACGCCTGAGATCAGATCTATATATTTTTTACCATCAGGTCCGTACATATAAATGCCTTCTGCCCTAACAATTTCAAGCATCATAGGTGTCATGGAAGTTTGTCCCAGATGTAGCAGGAAAAGCTGACGATTGGTAAGCATGTGAGATTTAAGAGATTATCTGGCCATCACATTAATATCATTCAGAAGAGAGTCTCTGAATGATTTCCCGACCGGAATGCTTTTAAGTGAACCTCCCACAATAAGGTCGAGAGTGTTCTCTTTAATGGTCTGGATCATGCTCTTGTTAATAATAAATGACCTGTGCACTCTGATAAAAACGCCTGAAGGCAATTGGTTTTCAATTGCTTTCATTGTAAAATGAATCGTAAATTTATCCTCGTTCGTGTTCAGGGTAACATAATTTTCAAGAGCTTCTATATATATATATCTCAGTTAATTTCAGTTTGACAAGTGATGATCCTTTTTTAATAAAGATCTCTTCATCACCGCTATTTGTACCCTCTTTGCGGGAGAAGTACCTGATTGTCTTGTCGATGGCTTTGCAGAAACGTCCGTAGGTAATAGGTTTAAGCAGATAATCAACCACATTGAAGTCAAATGCCCGCAGAGCATATTCTTCATTTGAAGATATAATAATAATATTTGGTGGAAAGTCGAGGCTGCCTATAAAATCGAAACCATCCATCTCAGGCATCTGAATATCAAGAATAATCAGATCTATGTCCTGGCGTTTTGTCAAAACATCCCTTGCTGCAAGCGAATCACTGAAGGAACCAATCAGATTAAGAGAAGTGGATTTGCTTACATACCCTTCGAGTATTTTGCAGGTCATTATATCATCGTCAACAATAATGCAGTTCATTAGTCAACTTATTTGGCAAAGAATTTCACGACCAAAAATAGTAAAAATATTTTAAGAACTTTTAACAATCAATGTAAAGTTGAAATTCTTTTAGCATTTTTCGTAAAAACAATGTCGTATCCTGTGAAAAACAGTAAAAATCTTATGAAATGAAAAAAAAGGGGTGTTGAAACACCCCTGGACAATCTCAATCAGCAATGATTAAAGACCTTTGTTAAGTGCGGGAGCTGCTTTGAATTTAACTACTTTTTTAGCAGGAACATTCAATTTAGCGCCTGTACGAGGGTTACGAACTACTCTTGCACTTCTTTTGTCAACTTTGAAAGTACCAAGGCCCGGAAGCTGGATTCTCTGACCTTTTTTCATTGATTTTCCAAAAGCTCCAACAAATGCGTTTAAAGCTTTTCCTGCATCTTTGATAGAAAGACCTGCATCGGCAGCAATTGCATTAACTAATTCTTTTTTTGTCATAATGAAAGATTTTAGAGTTAGACCAATCTTACTAATTGAATACAAATTTATTTTTTTTAAATTCATATACAAATTTATTTTGCCGTTTTTCCACAAATAGTGGCACTTTTAGGTTAAAACAGCAATATTTTTGTGTGAAAACCGGCTTTTTGGTGAAAATGTCGCAACTGCTCACTAATTAGTCAACTTCAGAATGTTTTTGAAGAAATTTTGTTCATAACCTGTTAATAAAAACTATAATTCTCTGATTATCATGATACTTACGTAAATATATTCAAAATAATTCTCTAAAAACAAAAAAATATTATCTTTGCGGCGAAGGAGAAATGGCAGAGCGGTCGAATGCGGCGGTCTTGAAAACCGTTGATCTGTAACCACGGATCCGGGGGTTCGAATCCCTCTTTCTCCGCCAAAACAATCTGATCAAATCCCTCGCAAGAGGGATTTTTTGTTTTACCGAAGCACCGAAGGAAGCTCGCTTCCTGAAGGTGATGAAGGTAAAACAAAAATAACCCGAAGGGTTTGATCAGATTGTTTTGAAGCCACCCCATAGGGATCACCGCAGGTAATCCCTTATTTTTGATTTAACTTTTGCCACCCCTTCAGTCTGGCGCCTCGCTATATTTGCCCACCGGGCAAATTATTAACGCTCGTTCCTCTTTTTCTCCAAATGAAAAACCGGGGCTGTCGAAAAAGCTTAAATCCGTTAACCCTGCCTACGGCAGGCAGGCGCTATGGTCGCAAAGGTTTGCACAAAGATCGCAAAGAACTGACCAAATATTTTGACTTTGCGAACTTTGCGTCTTCTTTGGGTACTTTGCGGAAAAAAGAACTTTTTCAACACCCCAGTTGTTCATCAAAATTCCGGGTACGTTGGTCAAACTCGAAAAAAGTCAATTAGAGAAACTATTTATGATCCTTACAGCAATAAAAACCTGATTATATGCGTTTTACAATAGTATGTCATTGAATCTCATTATCATTCTAAATAACAATAGTAAAAATTTGATTGATTTTTACTAATTAAATCTTTTAATACATCAATAACCAAAAATCTTTGACATTCGTCCGTTTTACTTAGAAAAATCAATAAGTGTTGAGGCAATATTAATCAATACCCTGGTTTTGAAAGTTTGACCGGAATATACTTATTGTCTATTTTTATTTTCAATTCTGATCAAATTTTATGAAGAGCAAAACAACAACAAATAACAAGAATATCATTAAGAGTCAAAGAGTTATAAAATCTTCTCATAATGAAAGTTCCAAGATTAAGAAAACCGAAATCAATGCGGTTCTGGAAAGACTTGCCGAAGAAGGACATGAAGATTTCTTTAACTACCTTGACTGGCTTGGCCTGGCAAAAGACCCTGAGATATTGATTCTGGCCTCGTCACACCATTACTATTTCGAAAATGAAGATCTAAGAACTATTAAGACCGTTGTAAATCTTAAACCATTAAACAACATTAAGAGTATCAAGGATTTTCTCGATACAATTTCCAATGTTATTCCCGATAAATGTTACTTCATAGGTAGCTTCACCGACAATAAAAATCAGATTGGGATTTTCTCTTCGTCAAATAAGTCAGGTCATACTGCCGACGGAGGAGCTTCAAAAACAGATAACATTACCGGCCAATGGAACTCAATAATGAACATGGTTTATGACATAATTGACTCAAAAACAAACAGATATTTGTCAGAAAGATCCGTTCGACTTCTGCTTGAGAATACCGGTCTGAAGATTCTGGATATAACTGAATTTAACGGACTCACTTATTTTTGTACCCAAAAGAACAAGCTGTCTGTAGAATAATTATTATTTTCACGGCTTGATTTCGGGTTTTTGCCGAAATATACCGACACCATGAAATAATGCATTCGTGTTTATGGATGTTTTTAGTACTTATTTTCGGCTTCATATAAACAATGGTATGAAGAGATGGAATCTCCTGAAATATATCCTCAATCCAATTGATTTATTATCAATTTTATTTGCCTTCCAGTGTTCATATCTTATTTGTTATTTTGACAGGGGAGGCGTTTTTTATTCCGACTCCAATGTATTAAAACTCTTTTTCTTTATCTTACCTTTCTGGCTATTAGTCCTGTCACTCGTAAAAATTACCTCTATCCCGACAAAACGATTTAAAGTTTTGTTTTTCCTCTATCTGCAATCGTCAATATCGATCTTTTTCCTTTTGACTCTTTTATATTTTTTCTTAAAGATAGACTCTGTTCCCCGGTTTTTCATTGCAGGGCTCCCGTTCTTTGGATTCCTTTTTTTGTTTTTTGGACGGATATTCACTTATAAAATTCTGAAGTTCTTCGGAGCAAAAGGTTACAATCATACGAACATTATCATAATTGCCGACAATTATTCTTTCCCGTTTATACAGAATCTCTTGTCAAAAAAGGAACTGGGATACAAAATCGTTGTGATTTTTACCGAATCGGTGATTATAAAATATAAGTATGAAGACATTACGATAATACTGCCTGAAAAATTTTTAGGTATACTCAGCGATCTGATAGAAGTAGATTTTGTTGATGAAGTACTTTACCTGAAAGAAAGGACCAATACAAATGAAGTGAGAGAAATACTGCGGTCGTGTGAAGATCTGGGAGTTACATTAAGACTGAAATACAAGGAAGAGAAGATTAGTCTGTCGAGCGCTGTCAGGTCTGATATTGCAGATGGCAAGTTTCTTAGCTTTGTCAGCATTCCCAACAATTCCTTTTCCCTGGCGATAAAGAAAACCCTCGATATTAATATTGCGCTTTTAATGATTGTTGTATTATCTCCTGTTCTGGTAACTATAAGCTTTCTGATAAAACTTACATCGCAGGGTCCGGTAATATCCAACCTGATAAAAACCGGAAAAAGAGGCCATCAGATCAAAGTCTATAGATTCAGGACATTGTCTGTAAATGCTGACCGGAAAACCAGTTATCCCGATTATGAACTGAAAATAGATGGTCTGGATTCAGAAACTCCGGAAGAGAAAGAATTTACAAAAATCGGCAGATTTTTATTCAAGTCAGGTTTGGATCAGTTGCCACAGCTTTTTAATGTCTTAAAGGGAGAAATGCCTTTTTTTGCCCCACCTCATCCTCTTCAGAAGGAGAGTAAAAAGCCGGCTGATAAAAATCACAGGTGAAGTAATGTGAAGTGAAGCGAAGCGAAGTGAGGTGAGGTGAGGTGATGTAAAGTATAGTATTTTAATTCAAATGAATTGGAAATTACTTTTCAACAATGAGTGTACCGATAATTGATATCACGGATCTTTCAAAATTCTATGGTAAAGCCAGGGGAATTGAACATATCAACCTGGAAATCAGTGAAGGAGAGATATTTGGCTTTATAGGGCCCAATGGAGCCGGCAAATCAACAACTATCAGGATATTGATGAACATGATCTTCCCTACAGGAGGCAGCGCCCGTATCATGGGAATGGACATTATCAGGGAAACGAAGAAAATAAAAAATCAGGTCGGCTACATCCCTTCTGATGCCGGTGTATATTCTTCGATGGACGTTCGTGAATTTCTGAGCTACTGTATCCGTTTTTACAATGTACCGGACGCAGAGCACAGGATAGCAGAGCTCTCGGGATTATTTGAACTGGACCTGAACCGGAATATTGCTGAACTCTCCCTGGGAAACAGGAAGAAAGTGTCAATTATTCAGAGTCTGCTTCACAACCCTAGGCTTCTTATTCTCGATGAACCAACAACAGGCCTCGATCCTCTTATGCAGTCAGTCTTTTTTGAACTGCTCCGTTCCGAGAACAGGAAAGGGATGACAATCTTTTTTTCTTCTCATATTCTCACTGAGGTCCAGATGCTCTGCAAGAGAGTGGCAATCATAAAAGAAGGTAAAATTATACAGCTGGAGGATATTGACAATCTTAGAAAAAAACAGCTTAAAAAGGTTTTTATCGAATTTGGTGGTAATGATGATAAAAAAGACTTCAGCATACCGGGTATTGAAAGTATGATAGCAGGTCCCAATAACGCACTCTCCTTTATGTATTCAGGCAATATCAATGAGCTTGTTGCTTTTCTGTCGGATAAGAAACTGATCAACCTGATGATTGAAGAACCGTCACTTGACGAAATTTTCCTTCACTATTACAAATCTTAAACCAAAAGGCAGATGAACAGGAACCTGTTTTTTAAGGAGATAAAACGGAACGCATTGAGTCTGACAATCTGGACTATCCTTATTACCCTATTGATCACACTTACAATGTCATTCTATGGTACCTTTCTGGCAAACCAGTCAAAGATAGCAGGGATGCTTACGATAATTCCCAAGGGAGCCCTTCAATTCAAGGGAATTTCAAATTTCAACGACCTGCTTTCAGTACTTGGGTTCTATTCTGCAAATAATATTATCTACATGATGGTCCTTGGGAGTATTTTTGCAATTGTACTCGCTTCAAATATCCTCCTTAAGGAAGAATATGATAAGACTGCTGAATATCTGCTTACACGTCCGCTTACACGAAGTGAGATATTTATGAGCAAGCTGGCAGTTATTTTCCTTAATGTATTTATATTGAACCTGGTAACATCCCTTGCAGGATTCATATGCATGGAAATTGTTAAGAACGGACCTTTCAGTATCAGGGCATTTCTGATTCTTTCACTCTATACCTTGTTATTGAATATGCTCTTCGGGGCCACAGGGCTCTTCTTATCGACCCTCGTTAAAAGGGCAAAGCCAATAACTACTTTAAGCATAGGTCTGGTTCTGATATTTTATTTCATTTTCACTGTTTCGAAGATAACCGAAAGCGCTGCCAGAATAGGGTATCTGAGTCCGTTCAGATATGCTAATGTGGATGCAATAAATCCGGCTTATAAAATAGATTTCTGGCATCTGGCATATTTTATCGGGATCACTTTGCTATTGACCGGACTCTCCTACCGGATTTATTTGAGGAAGGATATTTATACTTAACATTATATATTGTTTTTGCCCCCCACACCCCCTGAAGGGTAATTTCCTATAGATTGGCAAAAGGATTTTAATTTAGAAACAAAAAATGAAATGGGTCATGCCATGAAATGACCCTACTTCCTGACATTATGATAGATGTAGGGGCTGTTGAAAAAGTCGAAATCCATTAACCGCTAAGGTCGCAAAGGTTTGCGCAAAGATCGCAAAGAACTGATCCATATGTTTTTGACTTTGCGTACTTTGCGTTCTTATCCACCGAAGCTTTAGCGAAGGTGGACTTTGTGTACTTTGCGGTTAAAAAGAACTTTTTCAACAGCCCCATGATCATCATGTATAAAGAGAATGGGAAAAATCTTCTTTTTTTCGGGTTTTTCTACCCCTGACTTTTATGTGCTTTACTCGTTGTGACAAGTGAAATGAAAAATCTTAATAATATGTTAAAACTTCTCAACTTCAGACGATCTTCAGAATCGGGGAATACTTTTATTTTTTTTAACCAATTAATTCGATAATTATGAAAAAAGTATTTTTCGTTCTTGTGTTGATGATGGCAGTCGTCGCTGTAAATGCACAGACTGGCAAAAATACAGTCACCAATCCGAAACCCGTCCGCACTACAATAAAGGTTGCTGATCTTCAGAAAAATATAACTGATAATATTTCTAAAGATTATGCTGGTTTTTCTATTAAACAGGCAACCAGCATTTCCGGGAAAAACGGGGTTACATATGATGTGGTTATTTCAAAAGGGTCCACAACCGAGACGCTTGTCTACGACAAAGATGGAGTGTTTGTTAAAAAGCTGCCTGCTGCTAAACATAAGACAGTAAAGAGAAAATAATCATCAGACAGATATCAGTTGCACTCTTAAAATTATTATTATGTTCGATTTTAGCAGTCCCATGCACCTCATTTTAATAATACTAATAATAGCATTATTATTCGGAGGAAAAAAGATTCCTGAACTCATGAAAGGAATAGGTCAGGGAGTACGCGAATTCAAAAAAGCATCAGAGCTTAAGGATGAACCTGAAAAGGAGGAGACGGGGTCGAAAGATTTGCAGGCGAAGGTTCAGGATAAGAAATAATATATTAGTCGGGTAATGAAAACATCCGCATCACACGATGCGGATATTTTTTTTGCATAAAAGTTCAATTTTATCGCAGTTGGTAAAACTACCTGATCGGGTTAAAAATAAACAACCCACAATGTCGCAAAAATTCATCAGGTTTTGTAAATTTAGAATTCAAAAAAACTGGCTGGATAATAATATTTACGGGTTTAGCCTCTATTCTGCCCCACTCCTTGTTAGCCCTTTTACAATGTGACTGACGTGACGGGAGTATGCAAGGAAAAGACGAAAGACGAAAGACGAAAAGACAAAAGACAAAAGTAAAAAGACAAAAGTAAAAAATTGAGGAACGAAGTGGAGCTCGGCGAAGCCAAATCCCGCAACGCGGGGACAAAAGTAAAAAAGAATATAAAAGAAAAACATTATGAAAGAAAACGATTTATGCGACCTGAGTTCACTGAGAGGGAGACAGTTCTCTTTATAAGTGGCGTGACACCCGATCAACTCCCTGAGGAGATGGCTATAAACATCAAAGATCTGAAAATCAATGAGAACTATCGTCTTCTCAGCCGGAAATTGTCAATGATCCTCGGACAATAAGCATAATAATTAAGAAAACTAACTCCATAAGAAAATGACATGAGTAAATACAAAATTTATCGTGTTGACCATCATAACCCAGCCCTGATTGGAAAACGCAGAAGAAGATTGAATATAGTGTTTGCTATTCTGGCCATATTATCAGTCCCACTCATGATTGTAATACAAAATCTTTTCAAGATTGGAATTGGTGAATCCAATCTGATTTTAATAATCACATTATGGGTTTTTTACTTATTAGTTTACCTCAAACTCAAATCTGAGAATAAAAACATCAAGACCATTGGAGACATTGAGTTCACAAGAACATGTATCATTAAACGTATCGGAGATTCTCTTACCGAAACAAACTATGATTATATCGACTCTATTGAGTTGCAAAAACACATACCAGCCCTGACAATTAAAGAAAGCAAATCAGGATTTTTTACTTACATCCTGTCTATTTACTTTAAAGACTCTCGCAAAGAGACTTTAATCGTATCAGACAGACCCTCAGGTAAATTACAGAACTTAAGTATCACCGAGACAATAAAAACACTTAAAAAACTACATTTCTGCCAGGACCACTTGCCTTCACAAAAGCCTGGTTTTCGTCCGTTTACCGGAACTGGCAAAAAACGCGGCACCGCGACGCTGACGGCACCTAATTAAACCGCCGGGCCGTTTGCAAAAAATATCAGACCTCCCGTTAATTTTATTAAGATTTTGTCAGCAAAAATAATATAGAGTATCATGACTAGACTTTTTTCGACAATTATACTACTTATTATCTTATCCATCTCATGCTTATCCCAATCCCTAAATACCAATTTGGTTGGTAGTTGGGTAAAAATCAAAACAACTACTCTAGAAGGGAAAGATACTTGTGGAAACTATGGTCTTTCCAATGACTTCTTGAAAATTTCTTTTACAAAAAAAAATATTAGATTTTCTAGATCGCCCTGGGATCTAGGAGATCAGATTGCGTATAGAATTTACCATGACACAATAATAACTCCAATGCATAATTTAAGTTATGTTTTTCAAGAAACTTACTACTATCCAGAGAAAATAGACTCCATGGATCTTGTTTTAAAAACCACTTTTAAAGGTAAAATAATCAGATATTTCCTGAAAAATCAAGACTCCTATAAGCCACAATTAATAGATGGCCTGTTCCAATTTGATAATGATACCATAGTTATTGTGAGAACCCCTAGCAATAATCCTAAAATAATTTACACAGTACCATTTTCCAATACTGCAGCATCTGATATATTTTTTACTTTAAGACCCATTTTTAATGACAAAATGTATTCTTTTAAAGAATATATCAACTACAATTTGCGTTTCGCTAAAAAACTAGAAAAAGACAAATTTTCTAAGCCCATTAAGGTTTCATTTATTATAGACTATAATGGGAATGTATCTCAAGTTCATTTAATTGAAAGCTTTAATGAATATTACGATAACCAAATTCTTAAGCTCATTGAGAAAACAAATAAAAAATGGATACCTGTAATAATTGATTCACAAAATCATTCTGTAAAAGCAACCTTTACATTTTTATTAATGGAAAAGAGTAATAATCAATAACTCTACTTTTGCTAACTCGGACGGTTTAATTAAGTGCCTTCCACAGCCCAGACAGTTCCTCAATCAACCCCAAAGTCTATGAGAGAAAACAATAACCCGCTCTTAAAGTTTCTACCACCCGGACTGTTACGTGCTTCCGGGACAAAGTCAATAGGGCTGCGAGCCGACGCGCAGTTGTCATGGTTTTTGCATCGCCATCTGGACAGCTTCATCATAACACCAAAACGCACATTCATCTACCGGGACTTTGCAAAAACGCATGCCAACCCTGACACGGACGGCAACTAATCAAACTGCCGGGCAGTTAGGCTGCAATAATACGTTCTATATTTAAAAATCTCACTTAATTAAACTCCAACTATGAAACCAAAAAGTATTCTATTAAATGTTTTTTTGTTCTCCATGATCCTCGGATGTACAAAAGAAGGTCCTATTGGTAAAAAGTCGTTAATTGACATGACAGCTGAAAGTAAAGGTCAAAATTGCAATTCAGGAGGTTTTAAAATAATGTCAGGCATAGATCTAAATAATAATGATATACTTGATGAAAATGAAATTCAGATTGTAAAATATATTTGTAATGGCAATGACGGGGCCAATGGGACAAATGGTTATAATGGAATTTTTAAAGTAGCCCCTGAGCTCTCAGGTTCAAATTGTTCCGAAGGAGGTTATAAAATTTCTTCTGGAATGGATTTAAATATTAATGGGAAGCTAGATGACAATGAAATTCAAACATCTCAATTTATTTGTAATGGACTTGACGGAGAAATGGATAGAAAAATCTCAATTTATTTTGATGGAAGTTTTTCTTTTTTAGATGCAAGAACAACAACATGGAAAATCGAAGATTTGGAATGGATTCAGAATTTTGATATATCCAGATATTTAAATATCGATTCTATTGCATTTGGCATTTATTTGCGCACTTATGACACCAATTCATCAATTACTGTTGAGCTTTACGATATGACACACAACGCACCTATTGACAATACTACATTAAGTTCGAATTCTTTGGATTGGGAATGGAAAACAACAAGTATAAATTTCATTGACAAGTTGCCAATAGGTCCAATAAAAATTGCAGTAAGAGCTAAAACCCAATTAGATGATAGCCCTTCTGGATATTATGTTCCGATGATAACCCTATATAGAAAGTAAATTATTACACCTGACTCGGAGGGTTTAATTAATTACCTTCGGTGAGCTCGGACCGGATAATCATTCATATTGCTTCGCAAAGCAAAATTATGGTCGGTCCTCGGTTGCCTTTTGCGGCCCGGACTACTTCTCGATCAGCACCTAAAGTCTATGCGAGTAAATTCATTTCGACTTATAAAGTTTTGTTACACCCGGACTGTTCCTGCTGCCGAGACAAAGTCAATAGGGTTGCAAGCCGACGCTCGAGTTGTCATGGTTTTTGCACGCCACCTTGACAACTTTATCGAGACATGATAAATCCTGCCCATTTATCGGGACCACTCCATCTGGACAGTTTCATCGTGACACCAAACGCTCGTCCACTTATCGGGACTATGCAAAAAGGCATGCCAACTTCGACACGGACGCCAACTAATCAAACCACTGGGCCGTTAGCGTTAATAATCAGCCAATTACACGGGGATTGCAGCAAGACAATTTCGTTTCAGGATCGTTTTGCTAATTTGAAAGATACTTCCACTAACAGCATCATTATTTTAAATGCGGACACGAGGGATAAATTTTTCAATTGGATGTTTTCATTTTCAAAATAAATATACCTCTTGCAAAACTGAAACATTATCGGTAATTTTACGTTTATATATAGGAATATTTACTTGAGACATATATGGAAAAGATTAAACAAAATATAGTTGCTTCAATCTCTAAGAAAACAGGTGCTTCTGAGGAAGAAACTAGCAAGATTATAACTGAGTTTGCAAAGGCATTAAAAAAAACCGATAAAAATGAGCAAATTACGGTGCTTCCTGGAATAGGTTATGTGATAGTTGTTACAGAGGATCAAGGTTCAATTTCTGGCAGCGTAAAAACTATGCGAATACCTAGCGCCAATCAGTGGTATATAGTCAATAAGGAGAATTTCCCTTCAATTGGTGTTACGTCACAAGGTCCCGTTTTCCAACATTGTGTTTCGGAGAGACAACATATAATTAACGAACTTAAATCAAAGGGAAAATCGAAAGAAATTTTAGAAAGGTTCATGAAGATTTCTGGCATTTCAAATAAACTTCTTGCGGAAGAGGTATTTGAGATTAGTCCTAAAACTCTTTACTTATATCGCAAATCAAATAAAGATATGCCAATCAGGTTTAATGAACAAATTTTAAAATTAGAAGCTTTATATAAAAAGGGTAATGAACTTTTTGAAGATTCTGAAGGATTTAATAAATGGCTTAAATCAGAATCTTATGGTTTAGGCAATGTTAAGCCAATCGATCTAATTAATTCAATTACTGGAATTGATCTCATATTTGAAGAATTAGTACGGATTGAGTTTGGTGCTACTGCTTAAATGGAAGTATTCAGAATTACTCATAAGAAATGGTCAAACAGATTGACAGCATCAGGCCTAGCGGCAAGATGGAATTCTACTGGAATTTATGTTATTTATACTGCAGGTTCAAGAGCACTTGCCTGTCTAGAAAACGTAGTACATAGGGCATCATCTGGACTTAAAACTCCCTTTATTACAATGATAATTTCAATTCCAGACGAAATAACAATTAGTGAACTTTTACTTGAAGAGCTTCCAAAAGATTGGAGCAAAAGTGGAGAGATTGCATATAATAAGTGCAGACCATTTGGAGATAATTGGGTGATAAATATGGAATCTGCAGTACTAAAAGTGCCATCAGCCATAATTCCTGAGGACTCTAACTATCTTCTCAATCCTAGTCATCCGGATTTCTCTAAAATTTCAATATTAGCTGAGGATAGTTTTACTTTTGACGAAAGGATTAAGAAAAATAAATAAATACAGCCGCTAACTCGGTCGGTTTAATTAATTACCTTCGGTGAACTCGGACCGGATAATCATTCATATTGCTTCGCAAAGCAAAATTATGGTCGGTCCTCGGTTGGCTTCCCGCTTCGCCTCTCCTACTCTATTAAAAAACGTTATAGTATGACAAAGGCTTCGCGGGACACGGTCCGCAGCCCGGACAGCTTAGTAATCTAACGTCCATCAAGTCAAATTCTAAATGCGAGACAGAAGATTTATAGCCGAACATCGTGGTGGACTTCTAAAAAAAGACCATCATAGACTATTAATTAAATGGGCATGCAAATGCTGTGAACATGTTTTACCGCTTTGCAGTGAAACTGTAGATGAACGACTGATAAATGCACTATTAATTGCTAAAGAATGGGCAGTCGACAATGCGAAAGTAGGAGACGCGATGAAAGCTTCAGCTCGCTCTCACGCTGTGGCAAGAGAATCTGCAAATCCGATTTCTAGAGCTGTAGCTCGTTCCATTGGACAGGCTGTTGCTACTGCTCATATGGCAGACCATTCATTGGGAGCAGCGATCTATGCTTTGAAAGCTGTGAAATTTGCCAATAAATCAATTGATGAAGAAAGAAAATGGCAGAATGGACAATTACCATCAGAAATTATTGACCTTATCGTGACAACAAGGACTGAAAAAGAGTATTTATTTAAAGACTTAAAAATAAAATGATTTAGGAATCATAGAAAAGTAATACTATCCTATGACTCCAAAATAACTCCAACACATAAAAGTGAGTTAGCTTTCATTGACAAGCCATTGCAATATCCCTTCGGTACTTCGTTATCAGGACTCTTTCATCGGGATAGCATCTATTTTACCTGGACAAATAAACCAGTATTAAACGAACGCTATCTGAGAACAAGTTTGGATCATGTGGAAATTTCTACCCAGGCCCAAAGGAATTAAATGACACAATTAATAAACAAATCATAAATATAATCAAATGAAAACTATTAAGTTATGTGTTGTTGGAGTGGCATTGTCACTTTTAATTATTGGAATTGCAAGCAACACACCAATTCGCCATATTATTCAATTAATCCCTTTAATAATAGTCGTTTTATTAGCAAAATATTCCTGGAGCAAATACTCGGCCATTGCTGTTTTACTTTTTTGGCTAGTTATCATGTCACTCATCTGGCTTTTTCTTTTGGGATTATCTGACATTGCTAGTGGCACATATTCTGTAACGGAAATCATAATGACACTTACAATAGGTGTTTCTTGTATTATTGGTACTATTTCCTTCTTTTATATTAAATCAACATCGAAAACACTATTAAATTTAGGAGTATTTATTACATTTTTAATACTTCAAATTGTAATGATGTGGATTAGTTTCCAAGGTAGTATCGCTAATTCTTAAATCAAAATCCAAATAATAAGACGAAACGCTAACTCGGACGGTTTAATTAGTTGCTTTCCCGCTTCGCCTCTCCTACTCTATTAAAATACGTTATAGTATGACAAAGGCTTCGCGGGACACGGTCCGCAGCCCGGACAACTCCGCAATCAACCCCAAAAGTATATGAGAGAAAAATTCACTCCACTTATCAAATTTTGTAGCATCTTGACTGTTCCTGCTGCCGAAACCAAGTCAATGGGGTTGCCGGCCGACCTGCCTACCGGCACGCAGACGCGCGAGTTGTCATGGTTTTTGCATCGCCATCTGTACAGCTTAAATGTAACATGACAAATCCTGCTCACTTATCGGGACTCAGTCATCTGGACAACTTTATCGTGACACGGAAATTCTGCCCACTTACCGGGACTTTGCAAAAACGCATGCCAACCCTGACACGGGCGCCAACTCATTATAACGCCTGGCCGTTATAGTTAATTGATCCAAACTCTTACACGATTAAAACACTGCTTTGCAACTAACTATACCGGTTGATAATCAAATTTTACTTAACCAGACTAACTATGAAACATTTTGCAGCAATCGGGATAATCATGTGTCTGACTACATCTTTATTCTGTCAGGATATTGGAGTTTCTATCGCTCCAACAATCAATAATGTGTTCTACTTTCAGTTCGTTGCCGGTGGCCCAAATTTCAAAGCAGGACCTGGTTTTAATATAACAATTGATTGCCTATCAAACAAAGACAAGAAAATTCGTTTCGGGACAAGCTTAAGTTACCAGTTCACCCAAATAAGAATTGTTCCTATCGAAGTTACTCCAGGATTGGTACCACTTAATGAGAGTGATATTAATCTGCTTTCTGTTAGCCTCAGGATTTCATTTTCTTTAAAAAATAACTTTTATTTCAATATAGATCCGTTAGCTGATATACAATTAAATTATTTCCATAATATTATTGACAATCAATCCGGGATTGGCATATCTCCATCTTTCGGGAAGCTATTTAAAATCAGTGAGACTGCATTCCTAAGAATTGAACCTAAGTTATGGGTTCATAATATTATTCCATTCTCATCAAAGGATCTTCAACTTCACTTGACTCAAGCTGGACTAAACATTGGATTCCTATTCAGACCACAAAAAGATGACTCTCGAAAGATTAATAAATAACAACTAACTATAACACGGTCAATAAAGGTAAGTCGTTTGTCACAGTTTTTGCTTTTACTCCTGCACCCAAGACAAATTCGTAATGGTTCATACACCCGGAAACGCGCATCTGTCCGCAATTTTAATCCAGTATACCTTGACAGTTTTCTGGCTTCGAACAGCATTGTACCGCGACACATGTAATGCTTAATAAATTTGTACCAGACGGCAAAAACACGCACCATATCCTCCTTGCACCGTGACAGCTACTCGGCAAAAGTACCTGGACCCTACCCTTTGCTGTCGTCGGGTAACAAAACCTCCCCATATTGCCTGCCGTTAGCATTCAGGCCCGCCAATCAGAGAGGTTTTTAGAGAGTTCAAGAACAAAATTTTCATCTAATTGTTAGAAAATGAGAATCAATATTCAAAAAAATATTTGTGGGTGAAACTAATTACATTAAAAACAGATGGAGAGAAAAATTTTTATAAAGAGCATTGGCTTTGGATTAGTTGGAAGCTTAGTCGGAAGGCAGGCACTTGCAATGAATAAAAACAAAATCATCAAACCAACTATGGAGACAATAAAGCCCATAATTAACAACAGAAAGGATATAGCGATGAGAACTGAACAGACGGCACATGAGACAAAAGGCGTTACAGTGAAGCAACTTGCAGCTCTTGACCTTGGCCCTGAAATCGAGGGCATGGCAGGGCGTCAACTTAGAATGCGCATGGTGACCATCGAACCTGGAGGTGTATTCGGACCGATTCACGACCATAAAGACAGGCCAGGCATGGTCTACATACTGCAAGGAACAATAACTGACCATCGAAATGGATTGGCTAAGGAGTATGGGCCTGGAGCGGGTTGGCCTGAGGATAAGAACACTACGCATTGGCTTGAGAATAGAGGAACGACAGTAGCGGTAGAGATCTCAGTCGATATATTCAGACAACAATAATAAGCTGAGATTCGATATTTAAACCTGTCATCAGGTAAAAGCTTTCTAAAGCGGACTAGTCGATAAATAAGCATATAGGGATTTACTTGATTATAGTTTACATTTCCCTGTATCTGAGCAATTTATCTGGACTAATCCTGCATCATATCTATATTCTGCCTTTAATCAAACTTGTACCGAGAAAAAGAAATCCATTGTCTGACCACAATTAAAGGGATTTGGTTATCAAAGACAGTTTTAAAATTAGCCCGAAATGCTAACTCGGACGGTTTAATTAGTTGGCCTACACTCTGGTGCCTTACCTGCCTACCGGCAGGTAGGTTTTTTGCTCGCCACCTAGACTATTTCATCGTGACCCATAACTCACAACCGTCACCCGGACTTGGTACCGTTTAGACAACTTACCGTGACCCAAAACTTATCGTCCACTTACCGGGACTGGCAAAAAACGCGGCACCGCGACACCCTTCCTACGTCGGGGCAGGCTCCCGGCAACTAATTAAACCGCCGGGCCGTTAGGGTTAATTCGCAGCCTCTCTGCACGTTAGACTGTTGACAAAAGACTAACCCTAACTGTAAAGGCAAAATTCTTTTAACGAAGGTCTCACAAATGCCAAGGAGACCAACATAAATATTGTGGTATAATTTTTGATCTTTATTGAACTAAATAACAAGCCAGAACCATGAAAACCTCAATCTTTTTATCCCTGATTCTATGCTTCTTATTCATTGGATGCGAGAAGAAATATGACCTTGATGATATTTCAAGTTTTGAATTTAATTATAATACTGGTAGTGGCTGGACTGGCTACTTTTACAACTTGCAATTGAAAGAAACTGGGATATTGGATATTCAGTTAAGACGTCCTCTTTCTGATTCTATAAATCATTCAATCTATTTAATAAGCAATAGCGACTTAGTAGAATTTAAGCCATCTTTAGTCGATTTATTAAATAGCGATATTAAGGAGAATTATGGTGTTGGTCCCGGTCAAATTACAGACCAAGGAGGAATAGGGATTAGCTTAAAATCAAAAAATAAACAAGTAGTGACAAATATTTATGGAGCGACTGAATCTGAGCTTCCTGAAAGTGTGAAACGTATTATGGGACAAGTTTCTGTTTTGCAATCAAAATACGATACTCTGATTAAACATTAATGTACGACTTATGAAAATATCAGTTTGACAAATTCTTAAGACTAGACAATTTATCCCCTTTCACCATGACTTTTTCAGAGATCCAAATTAAAAAACTAACTATAAAAGCGAGTTAGGTAACATTCGAGCCTTCTGCATGTTATATAGTTAACAAACTTAAGTTATGAAAATACTCAGTTATCTTAGATTTACCGTTTTATTGACTTCTATATTCTTATTTATTTCTTGTGAAAAACCAGATGTAAGTGAAAACTCAAATCTAGTGAGCTCATTGCTCGCTAATTCCAACGATACAATTGAGATTGGAACTCGTAAGTATATCATAGAAACCGATCTTTCGCGTGATTTTATGCCAGGCTATCAACATAAACGACCATTAGTCGCTTTAATATTTCTCGTAAACATTGATAGTCTTCCAATACCCTCTAACATAGATATTTCAAAATTATATGTAATTAAAGACCAATTAGTCTGGACTTCTAATCCATCTGATTCAAATCAACCACAAGTACCCGATTTCAAACTTGACAAATTGAGAAATGATGGACCAGAATGGGATGTTAACATCTATGTGGATGTAGTAGCAGAAGTGATCAATAAATCTACCAGTGACAAAATTCTCATTATAGCGAGACAACAAAAGATTCAAAGACTTGATTAAAAAAACGTTACCTAACTCGGACGGTTTAAATAATTACCTTCGGTGAGCTCGGACCGAATAATCATTCATATTGCTTCGCAAAGCAAAATTATGGTCGGTCCTCGGTTGCCTTTTTCAACCCTGACAAATTCGTTTTCATTCCCCAAAGTCTATGCGATCAAATTCATTTCGACTTATCAAATCTTGTGGCACCTGGACTAATCCTGCTGCCGTGACAAAGTCAATAGGGTTGCAAGCCGACGCTCAAGTTGTCATGGTTTTTGCACCCCATCTGGACAATTTTATTGTAACATGACAAATCCTCCCCGCTTATCGGGACTATGCCATCTGGACAGTTTTATCGTGACAAATAGATTCCTGCTCACTTACAGGGACTTTGCAAAAACGCATGCCAACCCTGACGCGGACGGCAACTCATTAAACCGCCGGGCCGTTATATTTAAGCAATGTGGGCCGTGACTAAGTATTCAGGGTTGATTTGCCTAAATATAACGAGAAACCTTTGGAATATTTAGAATGAGTACGTGTCCTAAGTCACACTGAGAAAACAACTTAAATTCTAAAGCAAGATTGCAGAATAAAGATTGGGTAAATAGACAGATTTGTAACAACTGATATATTTTTATAACTTTAGTCAAGATTTCAGACCTAAAATACTTTGAAAAAGTCTTTTCAATATATCTTCTCCTTCGTCGTAATCCTTAGTTTATTAGGCCTGGGCGAGAATGCTATCATTCCTTGCCCTAATGTAAAGGATGTTAAGGATACCGAATGGATTATTAAAACCAGTTCAAATGTAACGGATTCTAATTGTTACGATTACTATCAATCCGCTAATATTACATTCACTACAATAGATTTACATTCGTGGTCAAATGAAGTCAGTATTTCTTATAATCGAATAGTAAATGTAAAATTTCTATTTCTATCCAAAAGATATTGCTCCGCTGACCTTTTAAATCTTATATCTAATAAATTATACATTCCCAGAAAATCCATAGGGTACCACAATTTTTCTAGCAAGGGGACAGATTTGTCTTCGCAAAGCTGTTTTTCACAAGAAACCCAGCTTTATGCAGGAAATATTATGTGGAATTATTTACTCACAAAAAAATGGATAAATCAAGAATTAAATTCTTCGGTTGTTTTTCTGGAATTAAACACTTTGGACGCTGGATTTTGCAATGGATATATATAATACTTGCCGCATGCATGATAGGGTTTTCAAATGCATACTATGACGAATGCAGGATGGTAAAAGATATAAGAAACAAGTTTCAACAGGAGCAAGTATTTGATGATGAAGACGACAACGAAAATGAACAGCTTCCAACAATAACAATAAAGTAAGTTTCATTTTAAGAATCTTGCAGTATGTTTCTTCACTTATGACGGGTTAAATCCGGTTATAAGCCCTGACTAAAAAAAAATTAAACCGAGACAGTTTCGTTCATCGAGACAAATGGCTCAACCGAGACAATTTTAACGCTTGCCTAAATATAACACGGATGGTATAGTTAAGTGCCTTCTGCAGCCCGGACACATTCGTAATCAGCTATTTACATCTATGCTCGCAACTTCGTTTCGCTTATTAAATTTTGTGTACCCTGACTCATCCTGCTGCCTAGACAAAGTCAGTAGGGCTGCAGGCTGACGAGCTGGTGCCTTGTTTTTTGCTCGCCATCTAGACTATTTTATCATGACCCAAAACTCACATCCGTCACCCGGACTTGGAACCGCTAAGACAAATTTATCGTGACAAAAAGCTTATCGTCCATCTACCGGGACTGGCAAAAAACGCGGCACCTCGACACTGACGGCAACTCATTAAACCGCCGGGCCGTTAGGTTGCACGTCCCAAAATCCTACCTAGACAATTACGTACTTGGTTTTTGCTATACTTTATGACAGTTTTATCATGACAAGAAAATTTCTGCCCATCTATTGGGATTTTGTACTTCTAGAAAATCTTATAATAGCGAGACACTTCCTGCCCATCTACCAGGACTGGCAAAAACTTCCCAAGTGACTAACACCAGACACAAACTTTTCTAAGCCTCAAGCAATTGCTTTTCAACTTACTTAGAGATAACAGATGAGGGATCAAAATAATGGCAAATCAGAAATAATCTTTTACTTTACGGAACTGTTTAACAAACTATATTTAGCTATTTATGAAAACATCTCTTCCCACTTTCTTAGCTATACTCATCTTGATAAGTTCCTGTACATCTCACTCAGACAAAAATTCTAAGAAATTTACTCTTCAAGGAGAAATTAATGGACAGGATTCTGGCATAATAGTCTTATCGTACTCATCTTGATAAAACTAGTATTCAGGATACTTCCAAAATAGAAAATGGCAAATTTATATTTACGGGAAAGATTTCTGAGCCTACCCAAGCTATCCTAAGTGATAAGAATGATTTTAATAGAGTTTTTGTTTTTCTGGAGCCTCGAAAAATGAAAATTTCCCTTTCCAAAGACAAGTATGAAGAATGCAAAATGACTGGTTCAAAAACTCAAAATGAATCTGATTTATTAAACAAAATGGAAAAACCATTTTATGATAGGATCTCAATTCTAAGGGATCAAAAGAACAAAATCAATGATAGTATTAAAAATTCAAAGAATGATTCTTCAAAAATATTACTTGAGAAAAAAGCAGAAGAAATAGATAAGCTATGGTCACAGACCAGAAAGAAAATAGATTCAATACAGATTAAATTTGTATTGGAAAATCCAAAATCGTTTCTTACCGTAGTTTATTTACAGATGTTAGGAAGTAACGAAGTAATATCTCTTGACTCCACAAAATCTATCTTTAATGGATTGGACAATTCACTCAAGGAAAGTAGTTATGGCAAAAATATTATTGAGGATATCAGAAAAAAAGAAAATGTTCAAATTGGCGCTCAAGCTCCTGATTTTAAAGCAATTGACCTTAATCAACAAACTGTTACTCTTTCTCAGTTTAAAGGGAAAAGTGTTGTATTATTGGATTTTTGGGCAAGTTGGTGCGTTCCATGTCGTGAAAGTTTACCTCATTTAAAGACAATTTATAGTAAATATCATTCCAAAGGGACTTGAAATAATTGCTGTTGTCTGACTGATTGAAAGTAGAAAAGCTTGGATTGAAGCAGTTAAACAGGAACAGCATTGACATGTGGTATCATATTCTCATTGCAGAAAAATGGCCAAATGGTCCAATAACTAATGATGATATTTTCCAGAAACTATTATGAACACAGCAATACCTGTAACAAATTACTCATTGACAAAAATGGAAAGATTATTTATCGACATGTAGGATACTCAAAAGAAAGTGAAGAATCTCTGGACAAGTTACTATTCAAGATATTTGAAAATTAGAAAAAATAAAACGCAAGCTAACTCGGACGGTTTAATTAATTACCTTCGGTGAGCTCGGACCGAATAATCATTCATATTGCTTCGCAAAGCAAAATTATGGTCGGTCCTCGGTTGCCCTTTGCAACCCTGACAAATTCGTTTTCATTCCCCAAAGTCTATGCGATCAAATTCATTTCGACTTATCAAATCTTGTGGCACCTGGACTAATCCTGCTGCCGTGACAAAGTCAATAGGGTTGCAAGCCGACGCTCGAGTTGTCATGGTTTTTGCAGTGCCATCTAGACAACTTTATCGTGACATGACAAATCCTGCCCACTTATCGGGACCACGCCATCTGGACAGTTTTATCGTGACACTAAAAGCTCGTCCATTTATCGGGACTTTGCAAAAACGCATGCCAACCCTGACACGGACGACAACTAATCAAACCGCCGGGCCGTTATGCGTCATGACCCTGACTACCTGAAAGTTACTTCAAATAAAATATACTTCATATGATTATCGATGGACATGCACATGCTTGTGGGGGATATTTGACCCCTGATGACATCATCAAAACTCTTAAAAAATCTGGTGCTGATAAAGTGATTCTTGTACCCGGAGAGTCGAATAGTAAAGCGGAGTACTCCTTGCCAAATTTGGCAGCATTATTCCCTAGACTAAATGTTGTTAAGGTCACTAATTTCCTGACAAGAATCGTGATCAAATTATCAGGTATGATTGATCAGATTCCAGCCGGGAATGAATATGTATATACACTTAAGCAAAAGACCAATGGTCAAGTGATTCAGTTTATTTGGGTCACAACCCGCATTCAGAATCCTATCGAATATCTGGACAAAAAGCTCTTTGATTGGCAATTTTCTGGAGTAAAACTTCACCAGGTCTGGGACAATTTCTCAATTGATTCAGAATTTTTTAACGAGATTGCTCTTTGGACTGAAAGAAATGATTTGCCCTTATTTATTCATCTGAATTCAGATCAAGAAGTTAAGAAGATCATTGACTACAAATGCAAACATCCTAATCTTAAATTGATCATTGCCCATCTATTTGGACTTGAATTATTTATTAAGAAAAATTGTATTCATCAAAATCTGTTCTTTGACCTTTCCTCACCACAGCTTGTTTCCACAAAGAGAATTCTAATGGCATTACAATTTATTGGAGCTAAAAACTTAATTCTTGGATCTGATAACCCGTATGGCAGAAACAATCTCAAGTTAAACATTGAGAGAATTTCACGACTCGACATTTCTGATCAAGACAAACGATCAATACTTGGAGATAATTTGTCACATAATACTCAAAAAATAAAACACGAACGCATAACACGGACGGTTTAATTAATTGGCTTCGCCAGCTCGGACCAATTTATAATCAACTCCCAAAGTCTATGAGAGAAAAATTTAGTCTGCCTATAAAAATTTATGGCACCCGCTCTGATCCTGCTACCGAGACAAAGTCAAAGGGGCTGTCGGCTGACGCTCTGGTGCCTTGTTTTTTGCTCGCCACCTGGACTTTCTCATCGTGACCCAAAGCTCACACTCATCACCTGGACTTGGTACCGTCAAGACAAATTATCGTGACCCAAAACTTATCGTTCACCTACCCGGATTGGCAAAAAACGCGGCACCGCGACCCTTCGCTACCGCTCTGGGCAGGCTCCGACGACACCTAATTAAACCGCCGGGCTGTTAGCGGCTAATATCCCCAAGTTTCTGTAATGAAATCAAACATCTCATATACTAAAACTCATAATATTATTATACATTCAAGGACTCAAATAATAAATATAGCAATGATCAAAACTTTACTTATTAGTCTGACTTTATTTCCTATGGTTCTTTATGGACAAAAGACAAAACTGATTAAAGACAAGGACAATAGGGAAGAATATTATGTTCTTAAAAGTGATAATTCAATTAGACATGGAGAATATTTCAAATTTAGCTCAACTAACGCTTTATTAATTAAAGGTCATTATACTAATGGGTTAAAAGATAGCATATGGGAATTGTACAATTCAAATGGAGAAGTATTTCAAAAAATTGATGGTTCAAAAAATGAGCTTGTATATGTAAAAATTGAAGATTCTGAAAAGGGCAATTTATATAAACTAATAAACGGTGATGAAAAATCGTTAGTCGCCTTGGATAGGCCTCCTGTGTACCTTGGTGGCAATGAAAACTTTATTTACGAATTAGCAATACATCTTCAATATCCTGAAGATGCCTTTAATAAAGGTCTGGCAGGAAGAGTTTTTGTTTCATTTGTCATTGATAAAAATGGTAAAGCTAGTAATTACCAGATATTGAAATCGGCTGGACAAGTATTTGATGACGAAGCAATCAGAGCATTAAAATCAATTCCTGAAAATTGGTTTCCGGGAATTTTAGATGGGAAAGCAGTTGATATTGAATTAAGCTATCCAGTAACTTTCACTCTTTCAGTTCACAACATCCGCTAATTTGGACGGTTTAATTAATTGCATTCCGCAACCCGGACAAATTCGTAATCGCTCTAAAAGTCTATGCTCTCAGCTTCAATTCACTTATTAAACTTTAGGTACCCGAACTCATCCAGTTGCCGAGACCAAGTCAATAGGGCTGCAGGCCGACCTGCCTACCGGCAGGCAGGCAATTAAGATATTAATGATGCCTAAAAGTAACTTCACTGCAATACTCTTACTTTCTTTCAAATCACACTCACGTAAATGATAATTACGGCATATATACTTTTCTAAATTTGCTATATTGTGCTTACTAAATCGAAAAGATTGGAAATCGAAAGACTGGATTTCTCTAAAAAAAAATATGGGAAGGAATTATTAATTGATTGCTCCTTGTTCTCAAAACGAAAAGTAATATTACGCAAAAATCCATTTATTCTTGATTTTTACGGAATCTATATTATAACAAGTGGGGAGGGATCAATATTACTTGACAACAGCATTGTTTCTTTCATCAAGGGTTCCCTTCTGTTCTTTCAACCCAATCAGGTACGACAATGGCAAAATGTATCTTCAAACTTTGATGGTTACTTTCTGGTATTTGAAAAAGAATTTATCGAGACTTTTTTTCAGGATAACTTTTTTATTTATCGTTTTCAGTTCTTTCATAATAACAATATCGCATACTCATTAAGATGTAATGATGGTTTTTTCAGTTCACTTATTGAAACCTGTAAATTAATTAATATTGAGTTAGGTAATTTACAAGAAGATAGCCACCATTTTTTACGCTCAATTCTTTACAATATTTTAATTCAAATTAACAGGAAATATATAGAACAGCATAATCTTTCGGTCAATCTTTTTCAGAATAATTTAGCTCTTCAACTTAAAAAATTATTGGAATGTAACATACGAAATTACCAGAGAGTTGAAGATTATGCAGATTTTCTGAAAATTAGTCGTGTGCATCTAAACAATATTTCAAAAAAAACCTTTGGCTTAACTGTGTCTATGTTAATTAAGGAAAAATTATTAACAGAAATGAAACGTGATTTATTATTCACAAATAAATCAATTAAAGAAATTAGTTTCCAAATGAATTTTTCTGATGATTCCAATTTCATACGTATTTTTAAAAAACATACAGGAATCAATCCAAATGAGTATAGATTAAGGTTTACAAAATGACAATTCCTTAATCGAAATGATAATAGAAAAGTTACTGAAGGCATCTACATTTGTCTATAATTATATTGTAAAACTCTAATTGCAGAAAAGAATTATAGAATATGAAAAAACCCTTGTTAGTAAGTTTTTTGGCTTTAATTTGTCCTTTGATTATTCATGCTCAGGTAGTTTATGTTGATAATAAGATTGGAGATGATAAAAATTCAGGGACTAAAGAAGCCCCGTTTTTTTCAATAAATAAAGCAGCTGAAATTATCAGAAGTCGGGATAATGAGATCTATATTATGAAAATAAATCCAGGAATTTATGTCTTGGATAAACATGTATTAGTTGCTACTGAAAAGACAATGATTGGTAAACGTATCGTTATCGAAGCATCTATTTTGCCTGACGATACTACATGGACACCTGATCAAATGCCGGTAATTGTAACCAAGTCTGAAAAAGGTGAAATAATGGAAAAGGATCTTTGGATAAAAGATGATTGGATTACCAGTTTTTATATAAATGAAAGCCATGTCACAATAAGAGGAATTAAGTTCCTTGGTTATTATAATCCAATTACCAAGTATTATCCGATTGCCAGATTTAATAAAGCAAAAACAGATTTATTTGTTGAACAATGTATGTTTTTAGGTGATTTACAAACCTCTGTAATTCAGGTAGGTGTTATTGCACATGGAGATGAAATTAAAGTCAATAACTGTGTTTTTTATAACGCGAATTTTGCAGTGATATATTGGGAGGATTCAGGAAATGGCAGCAAAACCGGGAATGGTATGACAAATTGTATTGTTTATGGTGCAAGTGGAAGCGCTATTTGGACATCTTTACCAAGTAAAGATTTCATTTTTAAGAATAATATAGTTACAAATTGTAACTTTTTTTGGATAAAAGAGGCTGCTGATACTACAACATATACTATAGATAGTTGTGTAATAGTAAATAATCAATATTTTAAAGGAGATGGAGATCTGAATCCGTCAGACTTTAGGCTGATTGAGACGAATGTTATAAAAGAAGGTGATATATCGTTAAGGATGATTAAAACTATATTTGAACCATGGCCAATTGATCATTTGCATATTATTCCAAATACACTTGGATACAGTATTGGCGCTGGACTATTTAATAAAAAGGGAAACAACAAGGCGATGCATTAATATACTAAGATATAACCTGAATAATTGAGAAAATTACTGACACAATTATGTGATTAAAACCAGAAGCAAGACCATTCAATCACTTACAACTATCCCTTAAAGGCTGCTAAGCACTTTTGCCGCCACCAAAAGCTTACTGAACGATCTGCAACACAACTTATTTGATTCAAATAAAATATTGAACTTGTATAAAAATAAGATCTTAATGAAAGCATTTCAGATTGTTACTTTAATACTAATAGCTACGAATCTTAGTTTAATGTCTCAGGACATACCATATGGACTTAATGAAAGAAATGGCAAGTTCATAGATACAGATGATGCCAAAATTTATTATGAAGTATATGGGGAAGGACAACCCATCATTCTTTTACATGGAGGATTCGGATATACAGACGGATTTAAAAGTTATATTCCAATCCTGAGTAAAGATTATAAGGTAATAGCAATTGCTTCCCGGGGATATGGGAAATCTGAAATTGGTTATACGCAGTGTTCTTATGATTTAATGGCACAAGATGTGAAGAAGATTATTGAGAGTGAGGGAAGTGACAAAGCTATAATCATTGGGGCAAGTGATGGGGCAATGATTGCCTATATTCTCGCAAGTAGTTATCCAAATATTGTTAGTAAAGTTGTTGCAATGGGTGGACCTTTAGGGACATCGGGATATGATAAAGAAGGTTTAGAGTGGCTAGGCAATTTCAATAAGAAAATATCGTTTTCATTACCGGGACTATTACGTAATCGGCTTTTATCGTGACCAGACAACTTGCGTCCGTTTACCGGTCCCGATAGCTATCGGGAGGCAAAAAACTCGCCAACCCTGACACCCCTCCCATGTCGGGGCAGGCTCCCGGCACCTAACTATAACACCGGGCCGTCAGGTTAAATTTTCAATGCATCAGACTGACCCTCAAATTATTTGGCACAAATTTTGAGATAATATTTGTACTAATCAATCCTTATGAAAACCTGTTTATCAATCATCATCATCCTGCTTCTTACTTCATGCACAAAGGAGGAAGTTAAATCTAAGTATCTTAATTCTTTTAGTAGAAACAAATACTTTGACCACGAAGTACTCACAGGCGATTCTCAAAATCTCTATGGAATTTGGAAAGCCTATAGTGTATTCGGTGGTTGGAGTGGCTATTCAAAACCTGACTTTGACTATATGGAAATAAAGCCATATGGGATTTACGGACTTATCAGAAATGATACTGTATTTGAATATGGAAAAATTTCATTACAGACCTTTGACACAAAGCCTTACTTCTCAGGATATCAGGTCATATTAGAAACAGATTATATGAAAGGACAATATTCCTACCTGGGAGGACAACAATATTTTTATTTAACCAGAAAGGATACCTTAACGATTGGCTGGGCGATGACAGACGGAATAACAATTAATTTCAGCAGAACAAAATAAGACCCCTGCAAAATTCATTAAAAATAAACTTAACCTGACTCGGACTGTTTAATTAATTAGCTTCGCTGAGCTCACTTCGTTCGGTTGGCTGCGCCGAGCTCGGATCGGATTGAATGGACAATAAGTGATAATTAAAATCCAAATTAGAACTAACCATAACCCCCCAATTAAAACTTTACGATTATGAATGAAAATCAATTGAAAATTCCGCACTATAACAAAGTGAATCCTTTCGTAATTATAAAAGGAAGTGCAACCAGGTTTATTGATTTTGTTGAAAAAGTATTTGATGCTGAAGAAAATAAGCAAGTCAGGACTCCTGACAGAGATGGTAAACTGATTCATGCTGAAGTTCAAATAGGAGATTCTATGATTCTATTGGCAGATTCAAAAGAAGATTGGCCTTTTACTCCATCTTTTCTGCAAGTTTATGTTGATAATGCACAGGAAACACTTGACAGAGCTGAGAAAGAAGGAGCACAGATAATAACCAATGTTAGTGTTTTTTACAATGGATTAAAACTTGCTCGCTTTAAGGATAAATGGGGAAATATTTGGTGGTTATATGAGAAAATGAATAAAGAAAGCCTGATTGAGAATAAATCTGATACAGACTGGCATAACAAAAAGCCGAGCGATATTTATACGACTCTGATGCAGGCCATGAGAAATTTAAAACAAGAATAAAAAAACAACGAAGTTTGCAGGAAGAGGTTTTCAGCCCATCCCTGCCTGAATGACATGATTACAGGCTGGACTACAGAGTTCTCTTACATTCTGACAGTTTCGAAAATAAAATAGACGGCCCGAAATGCTGTCAGAAAAAGCAAAATATCAATTAATAACCGGGATTAAGCCTTTAAACAATCTCAAATCCAACAAATACTACCTTTGGATGTTGATTTACAACTATAAGTAGCGTAATAACAACTAAAAGTATTTGATTTATTTTGATTCCGGAATTTCTCAAAAATAACTTTGCCGTATCAAACAATTTAAAAAACAGAAGATATGGTAAACTTTAAAATGATTGGCAATAAAATTGCCGAAGCCCGAAAGAAAGTAAATATTTCTCAGGCACAACTTGCTCAACGACTTTTCATAAGCTCACAAGCAGTCGGAAAATGGGAACGTGGAGAATCAATGCCTGACATTATTACTTTTAACCGCCTTGCAGAAATTCTGGGTGTTGACCTCAACTATTTTTCAGAAGGCATATTCCCTGTTTCAACTGAATTTACTCCAAATGAGTTTGCGGAAAAACAAACAAATGATTTGTCTTCCTCAAAGCAGAAGATTAATCGCAGCTGGGATATGTCACGCGGGAACTGGATGGATGCTGACTTTTCCGGATTAAAGAATCTTCACGAAAAATTCAGTTCATCGAACATGTTTCGCTGCAAGTTTGTTGGTTCTGAAATGTCAGGACTTCTTCTAAAAAGCAATAATGTGCTTGCCTGTGATTTTTCAGGCTCCGACTTCAGCAGAAGCCAAATCCAAAACTCCAACTTTTCAAACAATCTTTTTAAAGACTGTTCGATGAAAGAAACTGAATTTTTACATACCTATATCACCGATTGCGATTTCACCGGTGCTGATTTCACAGGAGTGATAATTAAATCTGGTGGTTTTGGGAAAAATACAATTGTGGATTCTATATGGAATTGCACTTCCTTTATTGATTCCCATATAGCGGATGTTATTTTCACTGGTACATTACAGGACTGCTCTTTTGAAAACTGCTCTTTTACCAAACTGACTTTCAAAAATGCTATCATTCTAAACACTTTCTTTAAAAACAAAAGTTTAAAAAGGATCCGGTTTATTGAATGTCAGGCAGACCGGATAACCTACGAATTCCTCAAAAACGGGAAAGCTGATTTAACCGGGATCACTTTGTTACCAAAATGAAATGGAAAATAAAACTGGCCCGAAATGATCAAAGCGAGTTGGCGTTCATTTCCCACCGCTTTGATAATCTGTTAAATACGTAGAAAACGTTTTAAAAAAGTGACTGTTAGTCTATATCAGAACAAAATCTAACTAAATATGTTATAACTGTGGATAGAAAAAAAATCTGGTAATCAGACAACCTTAAAATTTGAAAATATGTTAAAGAATAAAATAGTTCCAAACCTTTGGTTTTGTGAAGACGGAGGTAATATTTCAAAAATAATTGAATATTACAAAAATATTTTTGGCAAAGACTTTCAGCATGGACCGATAATACCTCTGGGAGAGACACCCAGTGGAAGAACAGAAATTTGTGAGGTAAATATTTTTGGGCAAAAATATTCTCTTATGAGTACTGCTGAAGAACATCATCCATTAAATGACGCAATATCATTTATGATCAATTGCGAGGATCAAAATGAAATTGATAAATACTGGAATTATTTTACCCGGGATGGTGAAGAATCTCAATGCGGTTGGTGCATAGATAAATATGGACTTCGCTGGCAGGTGTTACCCCAAAATCTAAATGAGCTAATGAACCGGCCAAACTCATTTAAAGTAATGATGGGACAGAAAAAGATTGTGATTGAAGAATATTTGAAATAAACAACGAAACGCTGACCCGGCCGGTTTAATTAGTTATCTCACGACTGCTACGCAGTGTTCGGTGAGCTCGTTGTCCCGCAAAGCGGGAGTTCCAGGAACAATCAGTAAATTCAGTTGTTTAATTTCGAGACAAATTTTAATGTATAATTAAAATGAGAAAGTTAATATTTTTCATGCATACATCGCTTGATGGCTTTGTGGCAGGACTTAATGGAGAAATGGACTGGATAAAAGTTGACGATGCAATATTTGACTTTGTGGGCACAATGACTGACAAGGCTGACACTGCATTATATGGACGTGTAACTTATCAAATGATGGAGAGTTATTGGCCAACTGCCGGAGAAAAACCAAATGCTTCCAAACACGATATAGAACATTCCAAATGGTACAATAACGTTTCAAAGATTGTTTTATCTAAGACAATTAAAGAAACTGGACAAAATAATACAAAAGTTATAAGCGAAAATATTTCGGATAATATCAATAAATTAAAACAGCAGGATGGAAAAAATATTTTAATCTTTGGAAGCCCGTCTGCATCAAACTCAATTTTAAATAAAGGACTTGTTGATGAATTCTGGATTTTTGTAAATCCTATTTTGTTAGGCCAGGGTATTCCATTGTTTAAGGATATAACTGAAAGTGTCAGATTGAGTCTTATAGAAACAAAGACATTTGATATTGGCGTAATAGCACTTCATTATACAAAAATATAATTGGGCTGCGACAACTTCGTCTCAATTTGTCGGGGCTTCGGTGCGCAAAGCTGACCGCCGCCCGAGTTGTCGTACCCGCCGGATCGAACACCTGCCTGAACGACACAGACAGGCAGAACGGTCGGCCGGGCGAAAATTGCGCCATTGTGGCTTGCCAGCCGGGCCGATATGACCAGGCATTTTACACGACCAGAAGCATCATTGATGGTAAAACATTGTCTTTTAGATCATAAGTATATTAGAATACCCGGACAACCATTAAGAGTTGATGAGTTGTAAAAATTAATCTGATTATTGATCAAATTTTTAATCCCCAGTCAAATGTTAAAGCGAAAAATCATAATAGCTGTACTGATTAATCTGGCTGCTAGCTCATTGGTTATTTGTCAGATAAGCGAAATACAAAAATCCAGCATTGACAGTTTAGTGGCCAGTTGGAATGTCTCCAATTCTCCGGGAGGAGCCGTTGGAATAATGTATAAGGGTAACTTACAATATGCAACAGGATTTGGTCTGGCAAGCCTGGATTATGATATCCCAAATAATGAAAATACTCTCTTTAATATTGGATCTGTTTCAAAGCAGTTTACAGCAATGGGAATAATAAGACTCCAGCAGGAGGGAAAATTATCTGTTGATGATGATATAAGGAAGTATCTCCCGGAACTTCCTGATTTTGGACATGTTATTACAATCCGAAACCTACTTCACCATACAAGTGGATTAAGAGACATCCATAGTCTGCTCGCAATTGCTGGATGGAAGGATGAAGATCCACGATCGAATGACGATCTTATAAGAGTTTTAAAAGATCAAAGAGACTTAAACTTCATTCCCGGGGATGAATATATGTACAGTAATACAGGATATATTCTAATGGCCAGGATAATTGAATCTGTTACTGGAAACAGTTTCATGAGCTGGATGAAAAAACAGGTTTTTACACCGCTTGGATTATCAAACACTTACGTCGAAGATCTATCAGTGAGAGTAATGAAGGGAAACGCTACATCGTACAACAAATCGACTAACAATAATTTTGTCCGTGCAACTGAATACTGGAATTATTACGGTTCTGGCAACGTGCATACAACAGTAAAGGATCTCCTGATCTGGTTAAATTATTTCACAAATCCGCCTGAAGATTGGAAAATCTCATTTGATCTGCTCCAAACAGTTGATAATCTAAACAATGGGAAGAAAAACAACTATGCCTTTGGGATAGAGATTGCTGATTATAAAGGCGAAAAAAGAATTCAACATGGTGGTGGCGTTGGAGGATTTAGATCTTATGCTTGTGTTTTCCCAAATAAACAAATTTGTATTGTCCTCCTTACTAATTTTTCATCTTCACAACCTGAACAAAAAGTGAATATGTTGGCAGATATAATATTACCTGAGTCAAATGTCAGCAATAAACCAGCAGAAAATAAAATAGAGCTAATACACCACGGTTCCCGTTGATAACTTGAATAAATACTCAGGTGATTACTGGTGCGATGCTTCAAATGTAGCACGCAAATTATATGTTAAAGGTGATACACTAAGGTTTTTACGTCCCAATGGGAATGAAAGCCCATTGCAATATATTGGAAATGACGAATTTGTCATGTTCAATACTCAATCTAAATTAAAGGTGAAGATTTTATTTGAAGGGAATAAAGTCAATGCAATGTTAGTGGGTGCTGGTGATCCGACTAATTTTTATAAACCATACAGACCAGTTATTGTCACAACAAAATATTTATCAGAATTTGCAGGTCAGTATTATAGTCCAGAATTAAAAACTATTTACACTTTCTCAATAAAAAATGACACGTTAAGGGGCTATCATCCAAAATATGGGGATTTTAATATCCTTGTTTTAAAACAAGACCTCTTCCAAAGTCAAAAACCTTTAGGGACAATAACCTATGTCAGGGACAGATCAAAAAAGATTACCGGAGTAAGAGTAGCATATGACAGAGTGAAAAACTTCTGGTTAGAAAAACTCAACTGGATTGATGATGTGAACTGAGATTTTCTACCATTTAACTTTCTTTATAAGTGACAGGTATACAGACAGATAACTAATAACAGCCAATAACACTGACAATATGGGTAGGTAGCTTGTCACACTTGTCCTGCCGCCCATTAAAACAATAAGTGCATTTAATTGAAAAGAATTGCAACCATTAAAATATTCTGCTGTCTATTATCAGACACAAACCCATTATAAAATGAAAAATCTCTTTTGCACATTATTCCTGATTCCAATTATGCTATCATGCACTAATAAAGGAGAGGAAAAGAAAGAAGTTGCACGATTCATTAATGATGCAGTTAAAAAGGCAAAAACAGCGAACAAAACTCTCGTTTTAGAATTCTGGGCTCCGGAATGTGGACCGTGCATCAGGTTAAAACGTGATATTTTTAATCACTCTATGACTAAAGTATTCCTGGATAGCTCTTTCGTTTTGGTACAGGTATCTCCTGCTGATTCTATTTACAATCCATTATGGAAACATTTTAACCTTGCTTATCAAAGTTCTAGTCATCTACATCGATAAAAATGGGAACGAGATTGACCGCACAGTCAGTTATAATTCAGACAGAGATTCATATTTGAATTTCTTAAAAGATGCTGCTGTTGGCAAGAATTCATTTGGTAATATTCTTTCGGCCTATCAAAAAGATACATTGAATGTTCCCAACACTTATTTAATGGCAAACAAATTATTTTTTAGGTATCAACTTAAAGAAGCTATAAAACAATATAATAAGATTTTAGTACTGGATCCTGACAATAAATTTGGATTTAATCCTGAGTGTTCATATAAAATTGCAGAGAGTGAATTGACGCTAACCGGCAATCTTGACAAAATGAGAGAATTTATCAAAACTGACCTTAAAGATTCTTTCGTTCCAAAAGCTTATGAGTACTTAATTAATGATCTGATCAATAAAGGAGATTCACTTAATTGCATTACATTATGCAAGGAGGCATTTGACAAATATCCTGACAGTTGGGAGATTCTTAACAAATATGCCTGGGCTATCTGCACATTCAAGATCAAAAAGGATTATCAGAAAGCGCTTGACATGGTTCAAAAGTCTATTATATTAAATCGAAACAGACCGGGGACCTATTCCACCGAAGCATGGATTCATTTTGAAATGGGGAACAAAGAGAAAGCAATAGAATTACAAAATAAGGCAATTGAAATATATCCTCTTCCTGCATATATTCAGGATTTGGAAAAATTTAAATCGATGTAATTTTTAAGCTGATTAACACTTGCTTTAAATGACAAATTAACTCTAACCTTTTACTAATACGGATTATGCTATAGGTAATCAACTTCGTCGAGCTCGTCGCACTAAAGTCAATTCAAGGAAATTCATTGCATCTTATCAAATTTTTTCGCACCCGAACAGATCCTGATTGATTAGGTGATATAACAAATCAGATGGGAAAAAAAGATTATTTTGCAGCAGATTTTTAGAGCTATGAAATTTCAGATTATTCAACCTTCCGGAATTTTAGCCCGGTTCATAAAATATTACTGGGTGATGGAGAAAAGTTCTTTTGAGAGTGATGTATGTGAACGTGTTATCCCTACCGGGAATATTGATCTGATGTTTCATTACAGGAATTGTTTTAAAGTAAAACGCGGCGATAACAGCACATTCAAACAGGCGAATTCCTTTATAAGCGGCATCAGTAACTCGTATGCCGATGTAACAACCAATGGAGAAACGGGAATGATCTGTGTAACCTTTCTTCCTTATGGAGCATGCAATTTCTTTAACTTCCCGCTCCTTGAAATCGAAAATCAAAATGTAAACTTAGATTGTATTTTTGGTAATGAGCCGAAAGAGATTGAAGAGCAGCTTTGCGGTGCTCAATCCTTAACAGAAAGAGTATCTGTCATCGAAAACTTCCTGATTTCCAAACTTAGTCCGAATGTTAAAAGAGATTGGTTATTAATAAAATCAGGGATTGAACTTATTAACCAAAGCAAAGGACAGATAAGTGCACTGATATTATCTGAAAAACTCTGTGTTACTTCAAAAACCCTTGAAAGAAAGTTCTCGGCGATGGTAGGCAAAACTCCAAAGCAATTTATAAAAATAGTGCGTTTCCAAAATATATTAAATATTTTTTCTACTTCAAAAGAATTGATTCTGACTGAAATGGCCTATTCGAATGGCTACTTCGATCAGGCTCATTTTATAAAGGATTTCAAATCATTTTCAGGACTAACACCAAAAGATTACTATACAAATCACCAATGCCAATCGGATTATTTTGATTAAATGTAATTGTCTGTTTTTTACAATTTAGCTTGCTCATAGACCTGTAGTTTTGCAGTATTATTAACAATTAAAACAAGACAACTATGAGAAAATTAGTAAGCTGGTTTGATATACCGACAAATAATTTTGACAGGGCAGTTAAATTTTATCAAAACGTTTTAGATCTTACTCTTAATATAGTAGATTGCGAAGGAGAAAAGATGGGCTGTTTCCCCGATGATGGTGTAAATGTTACAGGTTGCATTTTCCATTCCCCTGATTATAAGCCATCAAAAGACGGCGTAATTATTAATTTTTATTATAAAGACGATTTAAATATCTTCCTGAAAAGTGTTGAGTTGAATGGAGGTAAGACCCTCACTCCAAAAACTAAAATTATTGTTGAAGGCCGTGGTTTTTTTGCACTTTTTTCTGATACCGAAGGCAATCGTTTAGGAGTATATTCAGATAAATAAAATTCAAACTCAAATTAATCATTTATGGACAGGAGCAATATAATTATTAGAAATGCGCATACACATAATCTCAAAAATATTGATATTGAAATTCCAAAGCACAAATTCGTTGTGTTTACTGGTGTATCCGGGTCTGGTAAATCATCTTTGCTTTTTGATACTGTTTATACTGAGGCCCAACGGCAGCTCATTGAAACTTTCTCAACATTTGCCAGAGCCCGTCTGCCAAAACTCTCCCGCCCCGATGTAGACGATATTCAGAATCTTTCTACTGCCATTGTTATTGATCAGAAAAGAATGGGGATCAACTTGCGAAGTACTGTTGGAACAGCTACCGAAATAAATACATATTTACGATTACTCTTTTCCCGTATTGGCACTCCATTTATTGGGCCTTCGTTTCTCTTATCGTTTAATCATCCCGATGGTATGTGTACTCATTGTCATGGACTGGGTAAACAGGTGCAGGTTGATATTGACAGGCTTTTAGACAAAGAGAAATCTATATATGAAGGAGCAATAATTTATCCTGGTATGCAGGTGGGCAGTTGGTTTTGGCGTGAAATTACAGCGATAGATCTATTTGATGTCCATAAAAAACTGAAAGACTTTTCTGAAACAGAATTGCATACATTATTATATACCGAGCCTGTTCCCATAAACAGAAAACATGGTTCAGGTACATATTCTAAAACGTTTGAGGGGATAGCACGGAAACTGGAAAAAGCAGTTACCAGTAAGGCTGAAGATGAGGGACCAGACGAGGGGAAGGATGCATATAAGAAGTTTCTCGTTTATTCCGATTGTAAAGCCTGCAATGGCAAGCGATTAAACGACAGGGCATTATCGGTAAAAATTCGAGGTGTTTCAATTGCTGATTTGTGTGAAAAAGAACTTACAGAAGTATCACAGTTTCTTTTATCAATTAAAGATGAAATTGCAGTCTCTATTGTGCGGAAGGCTGGATTTCTTATCGAACAGCTTATTGAGATAGGAGTCGGATATTTGTCATTAAGCAGGTCGGTCGCAACACTGTCAGGCGGAGAATCGCAGCGGGTAAAAATGGCACGTCAGCTCGACTGCAATCTTGTTGACATGTTATATATTTTAGATGAACCATCAATAGGTCTTCATCCAAGAGATACAGTCAAGCTTCTCAGAATATTGAACAGGTTAAAAGACAACGGGAACAGTGTATTTGTTGTAGAACATGACCCTGAAATTATTCGTGCTGCCGAATGGATTGTTGATATTGGTCCCGGAGCAGGAACAGATGGTGGCAAACTTGTTTATTCCGGCGAGCTGCAAGGTCTGACTAATACGAACAGTATAACAGGCAAATTTTTGTTCAATAACGAAAAACCAATTTTTAAAAGAAAACCTGTAAAAGAATTTATTGCTATTGAAAACGCCAATGTAAACAACCTTAAAAACATATCTGTCAAAATTCCGGTTGGGGTTCTTACCTGTATTACAGGTGTTGCAGGAAGCGGAAAAAGCAGCCTGATTCACCAGGTATTCCTGAAACAATATCCTGATTCTATTGTAATTGACCAATCGGCAATAGGTAAATCATCAAGGGCGAACCCCGCAACTTATACAGGAATATTTGATAGTATACGTAAAGAATTTGCTAAAGCCACAGGAACTGACGCTTCACTTTTTAGCTTCAATTCAAAAGGAGCGTGTCCGAAATGTAACGGACAGGGATTATTAAGCTTCGAACTTCACTTTTTAGATGCAGTTAAAACTATTTGCGATGAATGCGACGGGAAACGATATAAGCCGGAAGTACTTGGATTAAAGCTTCATGGCAAAACAATTGCTGATGTATTGGATATGTCAGTTGATGAGGCATTTCAGTTTTTCACTTCTGCAAAAATCACCAGACAACTGAAAGTGTTGCAAGATGTCGGATTAGGCTACATAAAAATTGGTCAATCATTAAGTTCACTATCTGGCGGAGAATCTCAACGTATAAAGATAGCATCAGAACTTAATAAGGTTGGTAATATTTATATTATGGACGAGCCAACAACGGGCTTACATATGTCAGATATTCTCAGATTGTATAATATTATCCGTTCGCTTGTTAATAAAAACAATACGGTGATAGTAATTGAGCACAATCTGGACATCATTAAATATGCCGACTGGATAATAGACATGGGACCAGAAGGCGGGAGACAGGGTGGTGAAGTGTTATTTCAAGGAATTCCTGAGAATCTGATAAATAGCGACATCTCCCGGACTGCAAGATTTTTAAAAAATGCACTTGGATTTGAACTCTAGCGACAAAAAATGTATAGGTGTTACTTATGAAGCGCTCCCCTATTGATATTGGCATGAATACAGGCTTGTTTTGCCGAGCCTGACCGTATGTTCATCAAAATCTTTAAATACCTGATATTACGCTATACCATTGATATATATTGGTTTAGCTAATTATGATCTCAACAATATTGTTAATAAACGGGATTTTCAGTTTATTATCTGATAAAATAGTTGCATAACTGAATAAACCGTTATATCTTTGTAAAAACAGTTATAATTATGAAAAAGCTTACCAGAAAAGAAGAAGAGGCAATGAAGATCCTTTGGAAAGCAAAAAAGGGATTCATAAAAGACCTGATAGACTTTCATCCCGGACCGAAACCACTCTATACAACTTTCTCCTCTGTTATACGAGGACTTGAAGAAAAAGGCTATATAGGCCACAAAGCTTATGGTAAGAACCATGAATATTTCCCGCTTATTAAGAAAGAGGAATACAGAAAAATATTTATGAAAGAGGTTGTGAGCGATTACTTTGGATCATCTTACAAGAATGTTGTATCATTTTTTGTAGACGAGAAAAAGTTAAGTGCAGATGACTTAAAAAAGTTAATTGAAATCATTGAGAAAGGGAAGAAAAATGGATAATTTACTCATCTACTTACTAAAGGTATCAATCGGGATCATACTGTTTTACCTGAGTTATATACTTTTGTTCAGCAGAGATACTTTTTACCTGAGAAACAGAATATTTCTTATTGCGATATTGCTTCTGTCTATTCTGATCCCTGTTCTGAAAGTCTTTAAAGTTTCAAGCGCTGTTTCCACTTCAGGGACCTCTAATGTTATAAATGAAATTATTTCGTCAGGGACTATAATTGGAGCGACTGTTTCAGAAAAGATCAGTTCCTTTGACATTAACAATTTACTTGTTTGGATTTATTTTTCAATATCTGGTCTTTGTCTGCTAAGAGTATTAATCAGTGTTATTAGAACATTAATCATCATCAGACACGGTACTCTGATAGATTCGGGGTTCCCAAAAGTAATTATATCGGAATCAGATCATCCTCCGTTCTCATTCTTCCCCTATATAGTTATTCCAAAAAAATTATGCGGATGTGAGGATTATTCCCAAATACTTGCTCATGAAAATGCACACGTTACACAAGGACATACTTTTGATTTACTATTAACAGAATTTATTTCTTCCTTCCTTTGGTTTAATCCTTTCAGCTGGCTTATCAAAAGGTCGATGGTATTAAATCATGAATACCTCGCAGACAATATTTCTATCAAACGATCCTATAGCGTTAAAGAATACCAATATAAACTTCTTAATCTTCAAACAGGCCTAATGAGTGTCCCATTAGCTCACAATTTTTCAAGTCTAATTAAAAACCGAATTGTCATGATCAACAAAAAACCAACTCGCAATTTTGCTGTACTAAAGAGTATTATTATTCTTCCGGTAGCAGCTATCCTCTTTTTAATGTTTTCATTTAAACCGGAGTCTGACCAGGCGAATACCGGTAATCAGAAACCTCTATTCTCTAAAGCTTCTGAATCTGAGATATTACTATTTCTAGCCAAAAACACTGGTTACCCTCAGGAAGCAAGAAACTCTTCCGATACAGGAAGTGTATTTGTTACTGTAAAAATGAATAAGGGTGGAATCGTAAAAGAATGTAAAGCTTTCACTGAGAAAAAAGGGATAAATGTCCCCTTCCTGGAAGAAATAGTAATCGTAGGTTATAAGCCCTCACCCGGACAAGTTGTTATTAAGAACGAAAATTCAGGCGGGAATGAACATCTGGCACTAAAAACCGAATGTCTTCGCATCGCTAATAAACTTGCGGAAGTCAAATTGGCTGAATGGAAAGATAAGGATATGGAATTTGCTATCCCAATTAAGTTTACACTCAAATAATTAATGCTTGATTTTTACGATCAAAGCCCAGTATTTAAGGACATATCGTATACCCGGACAGCTGTCTGGGCATACTGATTTAAGTTGATCACAATTATTATAACACAGCTATTCCTGAACAAATTCTTATCGATAAACTTTGAAAATTAGTAACCAAAAAATATCCCGGCAATGCAAACACAAGATTTTTTCAAAGGTATCCCTCAGGCAGATGTAAAAGTTGGTTCATTTAATACCCGATATCCAATCTTCTATAGAGAGCTCGCGTACATGAGTGTTTTCCTCCTTGCTCCGCTTGAAAAAGTTAAAAGTATTTTACCTTCAAAAAGAATGTTCCCTTTTCGTCTGACACCATGGCATTGTATGGTCACCATGACTGCTACGCAGTACAAAGACTCTGATGTTGGTCCTTACAACCAGTTGTCAATCGGTGTCCCTTTTGTATTGGATAAGGCGTCCCCTGTCTTTACAGGTATCCTGCACAAACCACCTGAAGTCCCAATGATATATACGCTTTATTTACCTGTAACAACTGAAATAGCCCGGCTAACAGGTATTGAGGTTGCTAATTATCCTGAATTTCTTGCAGAAATACAATTCGTGGAAGAGGACAACCGGATAAATTGCAGAGTTGATTCAGACGGGAAAAATATCTTAAAAATGTCTGGCCGGAAAATTAGTCTGAAAAAATATCCCAGACAACGTGTTTGTCCAGTTACAGTTAAAGACAATCGTTTGCTACGATCAGAATTTAATTTTAGTGAAAGTAATATCGGAAACTCAAAAAAATCGTCTGATGTTCACCTGGAATTTGGTAATCATGCTATTGGCTTACAGCTAAAGGACCTTTCATTGAATAAGGTTCTTCAATACCAGTACTATCCATCGGGACAGGCAATTCTATCGATGGCCAATGAAAGTTTTCCACTTTAAAACCACAACACTCAACTGCTTAATCAACTTGTGCCATGCAATGAGTGCGAAGCTGGCCGACACACCACAATTATGTGATTTCGATGGCAGCCGACCCGCCTTCGGACACAAATCTTCTCAACCATCAAAATTTTAAAAAAGGTATTATGACTGATGCTCAAATTGTCATGTCCACCGTTTGCGTCATAAAGCAATAACACTAACGGATTTAGCTAAGCCCCATGACAATTAAGAAATATTTATGTCCCCTTATCGTTTGTATAATTATAAGTACATCTGCAAATTCCCAGTCATATATAAAAGGTACCATAATTGAAAAAGACACCAAATTACCTATTGCATTTGCATCAGTGGTATATCAAAAGCAATCTTCTCAGGCAGGGGTAATTTCAGACATTTATGGAAGTTTTAAAATAGTTGATCCACAGATAAAAAGTATAACAGTCAGCTGTGTCGGATATAAACAAACCAGAATATTGATTAGTCCGAAATTAAATATGTCTGATTTCATTGTTGAAATGGAGGCTGATACTCTTAATTTAAACGAAGTAATCATTACTCCGTCGAATAATCCGGCAATCAGAATCATTAAAAACGTTCTCAGGAATAAAGAAAAAAATAATTTCGAAAACTATAAAAAATACAGGTATCAGTGCTATATAAAATCTATATATGACTTCAAGTTATCAAACAATGCTACCGCACTTGATAGTACAGCTATAAGAAAAAAAATACACCTTAACAAACATGCAGTTTTTATTTCAGAATCAGTAGCATTATGTTCACGGATTAATAACCGGACTGATAATAAAATAATTGCTACTAAAACCTCCGGATTTGAAAACCCGTTGCTGGGTCTAAGTTTTTTCTCAAGTTTTCACAACTCAATATCTTTTTATAATAACAGTATTTCTTTGTTTAAGGTTCCAATTACAAATGATAAAACAATTGAAGAGTATTTGAGTCCTCTTTCTGATGATTGTCTAAGAAGTTACAACTTTAGTCTTGAAGAAAGTTTCGTGAGTTCAACTGACACAATTTTTGTAATTAAATATTATCCAAAAAAGAATACAAACTTTAACGGCCTCAAAGGTAATTTCTACATAAGTTCCAATGGTTATGCAATTAAGAATATCGTAACCGAACCATCTGAAAAAGGACTAATCGATTTTAAATTCAAGCAAGATTACGAATATATAAATGAGAGATGGTTTCCTTCGAAATTAGATGAAGAAATTGGTTTTGTATCAATGCAGATAAACCGGAACATAAAAGCATATCCGGTATATCTGGTTACTTCTAAAATAGACAATGTGGATTTTAACCCACCAATAAGCTATGATTCAATTAATTATGAGAAGGTGTATTTAGATCCGATTTCAATAAAGAATAGCGATCCAATTTTGAAAATAGCTCGTGTAGATTCACTTAATATCAGAGAGAAGAACACATATCTTTTTATGGACAGTATAGGCAAAAAACACAAGTTTGAGTATTTGGCCGAACTCTATCCGAAGTTAATGGTTGGCAAAATTCAAATGAATTTTTTGGATATAGATATTTCCAAAGTATACAGTTTTAACAGATACGAAGGGACCCGGTTAGGGATTGGAATATATACTAACGAGAAGCTTTCGGATCTGGTCTCTCTTGGTGGTTTTGTCGGATACGGTTTTAATGACAGCAAGTTGAAATATGGAGGTCAATTAGTATTTAATATTAATAAGTATAAAGAGATACAGCTGAAGTTTTCTTATCAGAATAATCTGAAAGAGCCTGGCTTAGATCTCAATGAAGATTTTAAAATAATCTCTTTTGGCGAATATTTCAGAAGATACATTGCGTATCGCATGGACAATTTTATTGAAGAAAAAGCCGGATTAAATTTCCGGTTATTTCGTTTTATCAATATATCCGCCGGACTCAGTATTAAAGAAATTAGACCAACTTATGAATATCAATACAAAGGTATACCGCTTACTAATTTTCATGCCGATGAAATTCAGATTTCCTTTAACTATGCTTTTGGTGAAGAATTGGCTACTATAGGGTCGCAGAGAATAGTAAACAAGAGAGGCAACCCGATAGTCAATATTACCTACAAAAAAGGAATAAATCTTTTTAATAAGCAAAGTTATATCTATAACCGCATTGAGTCTACACTTGATGTAATTGCATATAAAGGTAAAATCGGACAATCAAATATCAGACTTGCAAGTGGTTTAATTGATAAAAGTGTCCCTTATAGTCTGCTTTTTACAGGTGAAGGCAGCAATAACAGTAATCTTCCTCTGATTATGAATAATACTTTCCAGACAATGAGGCCCTATGAATTCCTGTCAGACAGATATTTAAATCTTTTTTACTCACACAATTTTGGTTCACTTTTATTTGAGACAGCAAAGTTTAAACCTCAATTTGTAATTGTACAAAACTCTGGTTGGGGAACACTTAATAACGCATCATATCAAGGGATTGACTTTAAAGAAAAAGATAAAGGCTATCTTGAATCGGGCTTAATAATAAATAATATAATAAAGTTAAAATATATTAATGCCTTATACATAGGGTTCGGTATTGGTACTTTTTATCGCTATGGGTATTATAGCTTCGATAAAACCAGAGACAACTTCGCATTTAAACTTTCGGTTTCAATTTCATTAAAATAATAGTAACTGAAAGACAGATATAGTAAAAAATCTCATCCAAAATACATAACTTTGATAATCCTGTCTAAAAAACGTCATCCAATATAATCAAAGCGTCACACCTATTGATGTACAGAGCTTGATAGGACATTATTATGTCTTGAAAAATATCGCACACAGTAAAGATTACCATGAAGAAAATTTTAAACCTGGGGTTACTAATTTGTCTAATTGCAAATGTCGGATATGGACAGAATGAATACTATTCAAAGGATAGCACATTGTCAGTTGGCATCAAACTGGTTGATCGTGGGGATATATTTAATTCGAAAACATGTCGGGTGAAGAAAGGTGATACAATCATAGATTATTCGCCATATGAAGTTAAAGAGTATGGGTTTAAGGATGGCCGGATCTATTTATCAAAAGAGATTCAAATATCCGATTCACTTAAAAAAGTTTTTTTAGAGCGTTTGACTAAAGGGGAAATAACTTTATATTATTATAAAAATGATAACATCAAAACTTTCTTTCTTGAGAAAGAAAATTCTTCAATTGTTGAAATCCCCAAACGCATCGAAGGTGAATTGAGTTATAAAAAACAATTATTAAATATTACAAATGAGTGTTCAAATGTTGCGGGTGCTTCAGAACTTGTGAGGTATAACAAAAAATCCCTGACCAAACTGATCTCAAGGTACAATGACTGTGAACTAAAACCTTTTCCACATTTTAAATACGGGTTTACTATTGGATATGAACTGGCAAAACTGATACCTCTGCCAGGCAGCCAAACAGGAAATGTTAATTATTTCGATTTTAAATACGATGCAGGATATACAATTGGTCTGTTTATTGATAACCCGATATTGGTTAGTGATTTTTCATTACATACAGAGCTTTTTTATTCCAGACATGGATTTTCGTATAATAAGTTAGTTGACAACCAGGACATAGATTTTGTTACTAATGTTTCTTCTCTGAAATTACCTGTTCTGATAAGGTATGCATATCCGTCAAACAAATTCCGCCCATTCTTAAATATTGGCGGAGTTATAGCTTTTAATATTAAAAATGACAGTAAGGTTTATGAAACAACAATATCAGATAAAACGATAATAATAAATGACGTTCAGAAAATCACACTAATTAATGATAATCAGATAGGATATTCCTTTGGGGGAGGTACTGAATACAGACTTGGCAATAAGAATTCTATCTTCTTTGAGTTAAGTTATTGTAAATATTATGGTTTATCCGATTCAGAATCGATAAAAGTTTCTGAGATTAAATTTACAACAGGAATAAGTTTTTGAAGATGAGATATATTAAGATTTTAATATTATTTGCAATTCTATTTTCTCTGTTAAACTGCGAAAAGGAATCTAAGGTATTACCCAAAAAGTACCCTTATGTTATAATGAAGAGTGCCACCGCTTCTGAAAAGGGTGTCAATTTTGTCGCTGAAATCACTGGTCTTGGCAATGTGCGGTTACTTTCCCATGGATTCATTTGGAACATCAGTACTAATCAGAGTATCGCTAATGCCATCTCAAAATCGATTGACTCAGAAATCGGATTAGGAGAATTTTCATTACAGGTAAACTCAGACCTTATTAAGGATGCCACATATTGGGTAAGACCATTTGTCCAAAATGGACTTCTTACAGTTTACGGGAATATGCTCACTTTTAAATGTCTTGGTTCAAGCTTGCCTGAGATATATGATTTTAACCCAAAAAATGGAGATTCCGGAGACACAATTATTATATCCGGAGCAAATTTCTCACTTCTGAAATCGAGAATTCAAGTCAACCTGGGCTCTGATATTGCTGATGTAATTTCCACAGATTCTGAAGAAATTAAATTCAGGGTTCCGCAAAAATTAACAAGATCGGGAGACGTGGTGTTAAGGGTTAAAAGTGGAGAAAATACGGTCCAGGCAGACAAGTTATTTTCAATAGATGGCCAAAGAATTACTGATTTTAATCCTAAAGAAGGAATAATTGGAGAAACAGAAATCGAAATATATGGAACTGGTTTTGGTAATAATCCTGGCAAAATAGTACGAGTTGGTGGTTATAATGCTGAAATTCTTCAGGAAAGCGATACAAAAATAACGATACGATTGCCATATTCAATGAACCAGGGAAATATGTTTATCGAAGTTGAAATTAATGGTAAAATAGCTACTTCATCTAATACAATCCTGATAAAATCAAGATGGACAAAAAGGAATAATTTCCCGGGAAGCGCACATAGTGGGGGTTATTTCTCAGTTATAGATAATTTCGGTTACTTAATATGCGGCAACAAAACTCAGGGATATGGTAACGGCTACGTTAAAGAGTTTTGGAAGTATGACCTGTTAACTGATTTATGGATAAGGCTGAATGATTTCCCTGGAAGGGAAAGATCGCTTGCGGTTGGTTTTACAATTAATAACGAAATCTACTATGGTTTAGGCATTAATTATTTCAACCGGTTATATGATTTTTGGAAATATAATATTCAAACAGGTACCTGGACTCAATTAAAGGATTTTCCAGGGACACACACTTATGATGCATTTTACTTTACATTAAATAATAAAGGTTATGTAATGGGTGGTGACGTTGGCATTGCTGATAGCCGGGTGATCTGGGAGTATGAACCATCCTCTGACATATGGACTTTAATAGGAGCCATACCAATGTCTGTTGCAAGGGTTGTGGATGGAAGAGATGGTTTTTTTCAAACTAAAGACAAAGCTTATATCTTACCCGTAACCTTCGCCTCCGGCAAATACTTTCTATACGAATTTTCCCCTGATTATCCCAATTTTGTTGTTTCTGTGAGCGAATACCCGCTAAATTACATACATAACAGATTCTCCTGTTTTGCTATAAATCAGTCGTTATTTATCGGCGACGACTTTGCAGTACTGATGTCAAGACCAGATTTCTGGAAATATGATCTGATAACTAACAAATGGACCCGAATCGAATCTTTACCCGGCTCAAAGCGAACATATACGAATTCATTTTCATATAATGGATTGGGCTTTGTTATGTTTGGTCAAAGTGGTTCCTATGGCAATGGACCCAGCTTACCTGAAATCTGGACATACGATCCGAATAAATAGCCTAAAACACTCACCCGATGATTGATATTGGCATAAATTTTGCTGATTAAGAGTTAATTACATAAAACTGCTAACCTGTAATTTGTTTTGATGTAGAATTTTATATTTGAAACCATGACAAAATGGATTAAACCTCTGTTCGTAATTCCTGGTGTAATATTATTCTTATCGGCATCATGTAAAAAAACTGATCCTCCCCTGTCTTACTTTGAGCAATCTGATTATAAGTATATCAATCAGTTACATATTTCAGGAGATAAGCTATGGGTAATTTCGTCAACTCCAAGTTATATATTAACTTTTGTAGCTGTTTTACCGCCTTTTCAGGTATCAGTAGTCAACTTGTTAAATGACCAGTTTTTAATAAATACTAAAATCCCTGCAATAGAAACATTTGACTTAGACAAAAACCAGACGCCTTACCTTGCTACTTTTGATAAAAGAGTCCTGAAAGTAAATGAGGATTTATCTTACGAACAATTCCTGGAAATCCCTAAAATAAATTCAATTCAGAAGATCCTTTTTGATCAGAATAATGGATTATGGGTCGCTACCTATTCCGGAGGGCTGTTTTTTTATGATGGCACCGATACAACAAGATTTAATCCTTCCAATTCAATATTAAATTCAAATGGCATTCAATGGTTGACTATGGATTCAGAATTTAATATCTGGTTCATACAAGGAACTGAATTATTTAAAATTGATAAAAACAGAATAATTTCGAAGGACCCAAATATCTTCCCAATTAATAATCAGTCAAGTACAACTTTTCTCTCTGCAGATAAGAATAACTCGCTCTGGGTATCAAAATGGGATGGGAATAACAACCGGCTATTTAAAAAGAGTCCTGATGGCCCATGGACAGAAGTTTATCCTCCAAATTCATCAGCCAAACGACCAATTAAATTTATAAAGTCTGACAATAAAGGAACAATATGGATTGCTTATTCAGATTATCCTAAAGATATCCTTGCATATTATAATACCGACAAATGGGTCGAGATTCAGGTTCCATTGGATGAGGTAATTATAAACGATGTCGAGATATATAAAAATCAACTTATACTTGGAACAGCCAAAGGAATTTACAAACTGACATTAGAATAAATAAATTTATTCCTTCTCACAGGGTTCTCCTGGATTCTCCGAATTTATTTAATCTGTATTTAAAAGAAAACATCAGGAACCTGCCCAGCATATTTGAACGTTGTTCACGCAGAAAATTAAGTTCACTTGTACGTTCAATCCCGGTATTCCTGTTTAACAGATCAGATCCCTGAAGAGTAAAGGCTCCTCTCCTGTTCTTAAGAAAATAGTAAGAGATCTGTGCTGCCATAAGTGGTATCGTTAACTGCTTTCGCAAAACTTTGTGAATTATAACTTGTTACGTCGGTAGTGAACTGAAAATTCCATTGTTTATTGGGATTATAACTAACTTCCGCAAAATAGGAGTAATCAATATATCTGTTATTGAGCGCTTTTTGGATTGAAAAATTAGCATCTGTCATCTTGAATGCTCCACCTATATTGATATCCCACCTTGTCTTTTTTCTGTTTTCAATACTTAATGCAATTCTCTGGGTGAAATTTGTATTAATATTTTCAACTCCGTTCACGTAACTTAATCCACGGTTCCATGTCTCCTCTATATTTGCATTGATCTTTATACCCAGTTTTCTGACAGGGGTTGAAAAATCAGATGTACTTTGTATCCTGTAATCTTCCGGCACATTCACCAGTGACATCGACTGCTTAAGATCAGCATCTATTCTCCTGTCCCAGTTTATTTTCTCTCTTATATAGGTTGCATTCAGAGCAGTCATGAAAGAGGTGAAAGAGTACTGATCAAAAATCCACCAGTTAACTAATAAATTATAGCTTTGCTCAGGCTTAAGATATCTGTTCCCCCAATTAAGTATAAGCGGATTTGAATTATTTACGACAGGAAGTAACTGATTAACTGTTGGAACATTTACTCCAGTCTGATAATTAAACCTGAGTCTTCTTCCTGTTTTATATTCGTACTCCCAGGATAGCCCCGGTGTGAAGTAAATATGATTATCCTAAATGGGCTTATCCTCATTCAGTAGAGTTGGCTGTTTGTCCAAGTTCCATTTGCAGAGCAAGGGTTAATTGTGTCTTTGCAGTATTTCTGATTAATCGTATATCAGGCCTTAACCACTTGATATTGCCGTGTAAACTGGGACTTAGGGAATCAATTCTTTCATTATCGATTTCAGTAGTCCCCTGAGTACGGTTTAAAGATTCTGACTCAGTCCCTGCTTTCAATTCAGGTTCCAGATATAAATATTTACCAATTTTTCTTGTCACTGAGGTGCTTCCCGAAAGGCTTAAGACACTTGTTACATTGTCTTGCAACTGACTGCTTTATTCAGGCTTTGCAGATCATTTAACCGGATATCATTGTTCAGTAACCTGTTACCAATATCACGCGTAAAAGAGGCATCTGATGATAGCCTGAATACTGTTTTTCCACGATCAATTAATTTCAGATATGATCCGCTGATATTCGTCGATAATCGTCTGGCCTTTTCACTCTTTTGAGTCGATAACCTGTTTTTCTCTGATTCATTATTAAACAGCGAATATGTTCTGTGTGCTTGACCGTATTTCCATATCGACAATGCTGCTGCTCCGTTAATAATAATATTCTGAGTTGAATCAATCCTGTTTCTCAGGCCGAAATTTAGTCTCTGGGCCATGTCAAATTTGTTCTCATCAAGACTGTCTTCCTGAAGGAAAGAATTCATCGTCAGTAAAGTTCTGTTTTGAAGTCGTCTGAATCAGATCTCTGTCGGAACCATTTGCTATATAACTCATAAAGATCCTGCTATCTTTCTTATATTCCCGTGAAAAGTTCAAACCACCTGCTCCTGAAGTTGATAATCCGTTTACTGGCTGACCAAAATTTATCGGGAAAATTGCTCCCTCCTCCCGAAGGAAGCCGGATCTGTACAGCCCCTCCATGACCTCCCTCACTCTGCGTTCCCCCTGTAAAATCGATATAATCCTTAAATGAAAAACCAAACTGGTTGATATTGTTGATCATACCAAGAGCCGCAAACTGATTCTTCTTGATGTAAACTTGTACACCTTTACCGCTTCCCTGGTAATACATGTCTGTTCCCCCACCAGCCAGTAATTCTCCAAAGACAGCATCTTTCTTATCATCTTTTAAAAGAAGATTAATTGTTTTGTCCCGTGTTCCATCATCAATTCCGGTAAATTCCGACTCATCGGATCTTTTATCAAATATCTGAACCTTTTTCAAAGCATCTGCAGGGGACATTCCTTGTTGCCAGTTTAATGTCACTTCCAAAGAACTCTTTTCCATCTAACAAGAATCTTTTCAACATCTTCACCCATTGCTTTGATATTACCTGCCCTGTCAACTTCCATTCCGGGTAACTTTTTTATCAGGTCCTCAACAATTGCATCGGGTTTTGTTTTAAAAGCTGCAGTATTGAATTCTATTGTGTCGGTTTTAAACCGCATGGGAATATATTCTTCTGTTACAACCACTTCACCAAGTGAGATGGGTTTTGATTTCATCATAACAGATCCGATGTTTTCGCCTCCGGTACCGGGAGTTGTAACCTCCCGGTAAAGCAGTCTGATGACCGATAAAAGCAACCTGAAGCAGGTATTTTCCATTTCTGACCCCCTTAATTTCAAAGGATCCCTGTTCATTTGTCAACCCAAAGAAAGCCATAGTTGAATCGGCCGGATAAAGCAGAACAACCGGAGCATAACATATCGGAGCTCCGCTCTCATCAATGATATTCCCTTTAACTACCGATGTCTTGTGAAAATACCTTTGAAGTGAGTCCGGAAAATAAAAGGATAATAATAATTCGTCTGTATCATAACCGCATTTCTAATTTTTAATCGCGAATTATCACTGATTTACCACCTTCTCCAGCATCATTTCTGATCTCTTTTAATTTCTCCTCAACAATTTTCCTGTACTCTTCAGAAGTAACTTTTTTGCCTTCATTTGGCATTACTAGTTTTGATACATCATTAATTGAAGGGTCGATTGAAATTGCTGTTATTGTTTGTCTTACCGTTATTGATATCAACCAGAAGTACCAGACCGGGCAATCCGTCATATCCTGACGGGCCGGTCAGGAACCGGGATTGATGGTGTATACCAAACGCTTATCTTTTTTTCTTTATCCACTCTTACAGCTTCCTGACAATTATACCCTAAAAGTATCCGTGAGTTAGCTGTCAGTTTCCAGACTGGAGATGTAAAGATCGCCATCAATCAGAAAGATCCTTGTCATAAACTCTTTCTGTTCAACCTTCTTTTTGTTTTTCAGATCACAGAATGTTTTGTCATTTTCTCCCGATGCAATCATACGCATTGATGTATGACTTTTTTGTATTCTCATTACTTCCTGATCTCTTTTTACTGTCATCCATCTGGTATAAAGAAAAATCAGAATTAAAATAGAGTACTCTTTTTGATGATCCGCTCCTTCGGGATCGCATCAGAAAACTGCGCGACATCTCCCTCAGAACCGATGTCAATTTTTGCTCTTTCTTCATAAATAATCTTACCCGATGTAGTGCTTTTACCTGATGTTGTCTGTGCATTTCCTGCTACTGATAAAACCAGAGCAGCTGATAATAGAATTATTGTTTTCATTTATTATAAAATTTTAGTTTCTGCAAAAATATTCTCCGTTTTGCCAACATGAGGTTAATAATAAGCCAATTAAGGTTAATTAAGGTTAATGGAAATAAGACGGTTTCATACTTTTATTATTTTTGTTCTGATTAATTAATATGAAACATTCCAAAAATAACAGATGGCTCATTTCACTTATGATCATAAGTCAGATCATGCTTACCGGATTGGTCATTCAATGGCTAAGGTTCCAATGGCTGAATGAAAAAGAATCATTAAGAAAAGATATTTCTCAGTTATTCAAAGAATCGACCAATCAGGTTCTGGATTCACTGCTTATTAAGGATCTGATTTCTCCGGTATTAAAAGATTCTTCACAGATTCCAGGCCATAAAAACAGGATTGACAAGAATTATCCGTTAACAAAAAGTCATGGTAATCAACATATTACATCTGTATCTAAGAACGAAGACATTCAGCAAAAAACGAGTCCCTGCAAAAACTCTTTCTGACTCGCTCAGAACTTTACAGAACGGGGAAAATAATTTAAGCTATTATGACAGCGCCGAAAAAGATCTGTTTCTCAGAAGCATAAAACTTTTCATAAGTCAGACTAAAAATTCCATTAGTAAAGAGAACCAGTTCAGGCATATAGTAACTTCAGTTCCTGATACAACTCTTTTAAAAAACATTTTTGAGAATAAATTGAGGGAAGCAGGAGAAAAATTAAGTGTCAGATGGACTTCCGGTCACAGAGCAGTCAATGAAAATAATTCAGGTTCATTATTCTACTTTGAAACCTACATGTTAAATCATCCCTTTGGGGCAGAAGTGAGTGAAATTCAGAAAAATATTTTGAAAGGGATCTCTGCGCAAATTTTATTTGCCTTTATACTTTCACTGGTTACAGCATCGGCATTCTTCTTCAATTATAAAAGCCTGAAAAAGATGGAGACACTTAACACACTGAGGAATGATTTTATAAGTAATATAACCCATGAACTTAAAACACCTGTTTCAACTGTATCTGTTGCCCTGGAGGCATTAAAAAACTATAACAGAATGAATGATCAGGATAGAAGAACTGAATATCTGGATATTGCCTGTAAAGAGATGGACAGGCTCGACAATCTGGTAACACAGGTTCTTAATACTTCAATGCTTGATGATCAGAATCAGTTTATTAAATTGGAAGAGGTTGATCTGATAACTCTTTCTAGAGAGGTTCTGAACTCCATGCAGGTAAGGTTTTCCCAACAAAAGGCTAAAGTTGAGTTTCAGGTGAAAAATGAAGCCTGTTTTCTGAATCTGGACAAATTGCATATTCAGGGGGTAATTATCAATCTTCTCGACAATAGTTTAAAATACGCAGTCAACAATCCGGTAATCAGAATTAAAATTGAACAGAATGTATCATCTGTCTTACTTACAGTCAGTGACAATGGTCAGGGAATTCCGGAAAAATATCTTTCAAGAATATTTGACAAGTTTTTCAGGGTCCCGAAAGGTGACAATCATAATGTCAAAGGGTATGGACTCGGATTGAGTTTTGCAAAACTTGTTATGAAATATCATTCAGGCTCAATAAGCGTCAGAAATCTAAGTGAAGGAGGATGCGAATTTACTCTAACATTTCCAAAACCTGCAAAGTGAAAAGAAAAATACTATATGTTGAAGATGAGTCTTCTCTTGGGAAAATAGTCATGGAGACACTTGAAAATCAAGATTTTGAGGTTAATTGGATAACCGATGGCATGATGGTTATGCAGCAGTTTAACATCTTCTCCCCTGATATCTGCATTCTTGATATAATGCTTCCGAATATTGACGGATATTCACTTTGCAGAGAGATCAGTACTCTCAGACCTGAAATGCCTATTATTTTCTTAACAGCAAAAGTTGAAACAGCTGATCTTGTAAAAGGCTTTGAATGGGGAGGAACTGACTATATAAAGAAACCTTTCAGCCTCGAGGAACTTCTTGTCAGAATAAGGAATCAACTTCAATTAAGAAGCTCCGTTCAACAAAAAGCACCACCAATATCAAATGAGGTAAAGATAGGTTCGTACAGATTCTTCCCTAAAAGATATGAATTACAATCACCCGATGAAATTATTAAACTATCTCAACGTGAAATGGAGGTAATGGCTATTCTTGTTTCAAATATGAACCGGATTATCGACAGAAAAAACCTGCTGCTTACTGTCTGGGGCGATGATTCTTTCTTCAATTCAAGAAATCTTGATGTATATATACGGAAGCTTCGGAAGCTACTTTGCCAAAGATGATATCTATTCAGATCCAGACATTAAAAGGGAAAGGATATCTTTTTCTTGTACCAACTAAATAAAGAAAATTACTGGATGGAATGATACTACTATCATATATTTTGAACTGATTCATAACGATATAGAATGATTGAAAACATAAAAATATTAAAAGCTGAAATCAATGATTCAGCCGATATATTGATACTTCAAAAGGTAGCTTTCATTTCTGAAGCGGAATTATATAATGATTTTAATATTGAGCCTCTGACTCAGACATTAGATTCAATTGAAGAAGATTTTAAAAATTATGTTTTTCTGAAAGCAGAATACAAAAACAGAATTGTTGGTTCTGTCAAAGCGAGAGAAACCGGAGATTTTTGTTGGATCGGCAGATTAATTGTTGCACCTGAATTTCAAAACAGAGGGATAGGAAGAGAACTAATGACCAGGATTGAGAATGAATTCCCCGCGACAAAGGAATATCTGCTTTGTACCGGTTATAAGAGTTACAAAAATATTAAACTATACGAATCATTAGGTTACCTGAAAAGTGAGGTTTTTTGTGATGAGAGAAATAATAATCTTCAATTAGTAAAGATGATCAAACGAAAAAAAATATAATAAATCCGAATATCTCCTGACCAGGCATTTTAAGACAAAATCAACATCAATTTGTCTGAATGCTTTAACTTATAAAACAATTTTGTGATCGTGAAACATAACATTAAATAATTAATACTGTATGAAATTCCTGCTACGCAGTCAAATTCTGCTTCTTCTCTTACTTCTGATGTGTCATTCATCTTTTGCTCAGAAAAAAAACGATCTGATAGGCCTCAGTTTTGGCGCCAGCAATTTCCACATCACCGATGATCATACTTCTCCATTGATCTTCAGGGGAACAGGTATTGCTCCTTCAATTAACTGGCAGCATATTGGAGTCAGAAACAGCCACTATGCCGAAGGCTCATTTTTCTATGCCAATTTATCCTCTTCATCTGATAACTTCAGAACGGAAAATTTCAGGGGAAGATTCAGGTATAGCTTCTTACATAAAACATCTGACAGTCTTATCTGTAAACAAGGGTTTTGAATTTTCCTTTGGAGGATCGGTAACATCTTTCTATTGCAAATCCGATTACTTTTTCGACTTACGGACAATCCGGGCAAGGGCGATAGAATCATGGTACCTGAGTCAATCGATCGATATGTCTCTTCAGCTTAACTATTTCTTCTCTGACAGAAATTATCTCGGTCTTCAGATATTTTCTCCGTTAATCAGTAGTGTTTCAAGGCCATTTTATTCAACAAGCGGTGGTTATGATTATGCTGAAAACGACTGGATCATAAAGCCTTTTGGCAGGATGGAACTCTTCCCGAAAAATTTTTCAGTGAACATAAACATGATCTACCAGGTACCGGTTTCAACGAATCTTGGTATCACGGTTTAACTGGGAGTTTTATATATATGAAGTATTCTGTTCCTGATGATATTGGTATGTATATGAATAATTTCAGGATAGGCATATTATATTTTTTAAATAAGAAGTCATGAATAAAAATCTGTCATTAATCTTTCTTGTGTCGTTTCTTTTTACGGGATGTGAGAAGATTCTTTTAGGCCCCGGACCTGAAAATACTCCGGCAGGCAATTTTGATGTCCTGTGGAAAACCATTGATGAAAAATACGGTCAGTTTCCTGTCAAAGATGTCAATTGGGACTCACTCTATATTGTTTACAGCAAACAGATCTCTTCATCAACCACTGAAAATGAACTATGGAGTATCTCATCACAGCTTCTGTCTCATCTGAATGATGCGCATATAACATTATTTAATCGTGGTTACACAAACTGGTACACACCCTGGAATATTGATTTTGAGCGAAAAAAGGGATTCGACTTAGGATTAATAAAAAATAAATTTTTAAGCAATCCTGCTGTTACCGGTGAAGGAATTATTACATGGAGCACGATCAAAAATACAAATATCGGGTATATTCACCTTTCAACATTTGGCCCTGCCGATAATGGAAGAAACTGGGTATACTGATATTGATAATGTCATAAATGAATTGTCAGCCTCAGATGGCATTATACTTGATGTCAGGAATAACGGTGGAGGATTCCTTGTGAACGCCCTGTACGTGGCATCTGCTTTTATCGATCATGAGATAACTTATTTCTACTCACAGCTTAAAACCGGACCCGGTCATAACGATTTTGGTGAACCGGTCGCTAAAAAAGTATTCAACCGAAATACAGGTCCCCTCTATTCAGGAAAAATTGTGCTGCTTACAAACAGGTTTTCAAGCAGTGGTTCGGAGGTGGTTGCCCAGATATTAAAAAATATTCCATGCGTCAGAACAGATCGGTGATACAACAACCGGGGTGGTTGGAGAAGTTACGCACGTGGCACAGTTGCCAAACGGGTGGACGATGAACTATCCATGTACACTCACCACCACACCCGATGGGAAAAGTCCTGAAGGTATTGGAATTTTTCCTGACATAGCAATTGAAAACACCAAAGCTGATGTTCTTGCAGGAAATGATAGAGTCCTGGAATTTGCAATTAAGCATTTGCTGAAATAATGAGAAATCTAACAACATGAAACCAATATTTTTTACAAACCAGACCAACTTCAGAATGTGGTTAGAGGAAAACCACAAAAAAGAAACTGAATTATTGGTTGGCTTTTACAAAAAGAACAGTGGAAAACCCAACATGACCTGGTCCCAATCAGTTGATGAAGCACTCTGTTTTGGATGGATAGACGGAGTTCGCAGATCAATTGACAAAGACAGTTATTGTATTCGCTTTACACCACGGAGACCATCAAGTACCTGGAGTTCTGTAAACATTAAGAAAGTTGAAGAATTAATAAAGCATGGACTTATGCAACCAGCAGGACTTGAAATATTACAAACATCGCAAAGAAGAAAAGTCAGGAGTTGCGAGTTATGAAAGTGAGACTAAACAACTTGACAAATATTTAGAAATTAAATTTAAAGCAAATAAAATTGCCTGGGAGTTTTTTTCCAGACAAGCTCCTTCTTATCAAAAAACAATTATTCATTGGATAATGACTGCCAAACAAGAATCAACGAGAATAATACGCCTTGACAAGACGATAAACGAAAGCGAAAAACAGAAGCGCCTGATATTTATTTAATTTACCAACGAAAGGCTGACAAAGATGGTACAGGTAATTATTGAACAATTGCGGGTAATCGTGAGACGTAATATCTTCTTCCCTATTCTGTTAATAATTTCATATCACAACCTTAGTGCTCAGTCAACTTTCTCTCCGATAGAAAAATACCTGCTTCTCCAACAAAAGTCAAAAAGCCCCGATCAGGTATTTGTTCATTTAGACAGGAACATGTATAAACCGGGAGACACCATACACTTTCAGGCATACATAAGAGATGCATTCACAAATGAATTTGAATCAAAAAGTGTTTCATTTTATGCGTTACTTTTTGATGATAAAAACATGAAAGCCGATAGTTCACGGTTTAAAATAGATAATTCAACCTGTTCTGGCTGGATGACTATCCCGGCCGGAGCCAAATCGGGTAAATACCATTTCGTAGCTTTCACAGGCATGATGCAGAATTTTGATCCATCAGAGGCTTTTCAGACGGATCTGTTTGTCAGGTGCAAAGACAAAATTCAAAAAGACGCTGATACTCTATTTGATTCAGAACATTTCGAATTAAAATTTTTACCGGAAGGTGGTAATTCAGTGCAGGGGATTGAGCAGGCAATAGGTTTCATTGCTACTGATTATAAGGGATATCCGATCCATATAGGAGGATTATTAAAAAAAAGTTCGGGATCAATTCTTGATACAATAGAATCCGGACCCTATGGCCCTGGTCTCTTGGTCTGTACTCCGGAACCGGGAATGTATGTGGAGATCATTCAGGGCAATCAGAAGGAAAAGATATGGCAACTTCCAAAACCAATGGCTTCGGGGATATGCATGAGCATCAGACCTATTGATAATAGATCTTTTTTCATAGAAATTCAATCCAATAATTATAACGGCGACACCTTGACTGTCTCAGGAGTTATGAATTCTGCACTTATTTTTTCACAATCTTTGAGACTTAATGAGAAGAAACGAATAGTTGTTAAAACTGATGAGCTTCTTTCAGGGATCGCTCTGATAACTGTTTTTAATAAAGATCTTCATCCTCTGGCTGAGAGACTCTATTATATAAATCCCGATAAACACATTAAGTTCAATATAGTGCCTGAATCTCAGGTTTATTCTCCAGGACAAGAGACAGAGCTCACAATTTCCGTAACAGATGGCAATGGCAACACTTGTGACGGCATTTTTTCCGTATCTGTTACTGACTCAATCTCGGGCCATGACTCAGAAATTTATACACCAGGTATTGAGTCTGCACTTAATTATAATCCATACTTTCAAAGGAATCTACCCCGGAAAGTGCTTGAGACCGGGTTAGAAAACCTCACGAATGAGGATAGAAATTTAATTTTAATGGTTTATGGTTGGAGCAGGTATAATTGGGATTTTACAGATAAAGAAGCAACAGAACAGGATCTAATTAATTATGATCTGATAAATATAAAGATCCCGAGTGAATCAAATGGCCATCTTCCGGTAAAGAAATTGGATCTGATATCGCTGGAGGGACCATCAGTTATTAATCTTCTTACAAATGATAAGGGAAATGTTTCATTGCCTTTAGATTCTCTTCCTGAAGAAACAAAAACAGTTACATTGATCCCAAATGCAAGAGACAAAAACAAGGTTACTGAAGCGAATATAAGTATTGAATATAATCCGGAGTACTTTAAAAACAAAAAGTTCCTGACTTTGCAACAGACAATTCCCCAGGAGATATTTGATATCTCCCCGGATGATCATAAAATCTCATTGGGTGATTCTGCTATTGAAATCCCTGAAGTTATAATCAAGGGTTACCCGCAGGTTAAAGTGAACTACCAGAATCAATATGAAGACAGATATAAATACGCGAATATAAAGAGTTCTGATCCGGAACTTATACATACATCTTTTGATTTGGAAACTGTTATACGAAGAATAGTTTCACTAGTCACTATCACAAATGATGCTGTTTTTATTCGTCGTGGAGGCGGTGGAACATCTTTTTTTGGCAGAGTGGTTGGTGCGCTTATTGTTCTGGATGGCATGCCGTTATACTCAGAGGGATGGCGCATAGCTAAATCAATTTCTATAACTGAGATTGCTTCTGTCACAGTTCTAAAAGGAAATCAGGCTCGCACAATCTATGGTTTAGATGCGAGCGGTGGAGCAATTTTTATTAATACTAAGCTTCATGATCCAGCATTAAACAATGTTTATACCAAATGGAAACCAGTAGACTAAAAATAACAACTTGCTTTTGCCTGTTAATATTTACCGGTCAGATATTGAATTCTACAATCCCACCAAATTTGATTTTGACAATGATCCGGAGGTCCGAACAGGCTCGACATACTATTGGAACCCTGAAATTTATTTTAATGGTAAAGACCCGGTTAAAATAAAGTATTTAAATCTGAAGAACCATGGACCGGTATTAATTACGATCAATGGGGTTTCTTACAATAATCTAATTGGAACAGGGAAGGGAAGATATCGAATAAAATAAAAGTACATTTTAATATACCAGTCAATTTTAAACCAGTACTGAACCTGATCCGGATGTGTGAATTATATAAATTATTTCCCCAATTATGTAACTGCCACCGGGGAAGAGTGACATATTTTTGTTAGCGAGTATTTTACCCGTTAACTTAAGACTGATAATAATGAAAAAGTTTTTTTTAATCATTGCGACAATTATCTTCATGACTAATAATATAAGCGCTCAGGATAACAGTTCTGATTTGCGTAATAGTCTACAGTTTGGCCTGAAAGCAGGTGCCAATTTCTCAAATATTTATGACTCAAAAAATCAGGAATTTAATGCTGATTTTAAAGTTGGTTTTGCTGCTGGCGCTTTTTTAGCGATCCCTATCGGGAAATATCTGGGCTTTCAACCTGAAATATTATTTTCTCAAAAAGGATACAAGGCATCAGGTACATTCCTTACTATACCTTATGAATTTACCCATACCACAAATTATATAGATGTTCCCCTGTTATTTGCAATCAAACCAAGTGCATTTATAACCCTTCTGGCCGGACCTGATTATTCTGTTCTTGTGTCACAAAAAGATGTATTTACCGGGGGAGGTTTTACCACTACCCAGGAGAAGGAGTTTGAAAATGATAAAAGCGTATTATGTTTCGTAGCTGGTTTTGATATTACAATGGAACAATTTGTACTTTCCGCAAGAGCCGGATGGGACCTTCAAAATAATAACGGCGATGGAACTTCAACAAATCCCCGTTACAAAAACGTCTGGTACCAGGCCACTCTGGGATTCAGGTTTTAAGAAATCCCTGTAACACCTCCGACACAATTTCATCATCTCATTCAGGAGTCTGTGTGAGATAGTGCATCCTGACTATCGTTAAATTCGCATGCGATCAGCAAAATTGACTTAACTTTGACAGGATCCCTGACATAAGACAATTTATGATACCTATATTATTTAAATTAATTTTGCCATTAGTCAGGATTTAATGAGTATTTTGATTTATATAAAACGATAATAAATAACAAGATTATGGTTTCAAGTATTCAAAAAGAGAAAGCTGAAATGTTCCTGAAGTTTCATCATGACAGGGAAATCCTGGTACTGTTAAACTCATGGGATATCGGCAGTTCCAAATTAATAGAAGCATGTGGCTATAAAGCAATCGCAACAACAAGTATGGGAATAGCTGCCTCTTTAGGTTATCCTGACTGCCAGGTAATACAATTGTCAGAAATGATTGAAGTTATAACAGGGATCGTTAATGCCGTGCAAGTTCCGGTAACTGTGGATATAGAAGCCGGATATGGAAATAATATAAATGAAATAATCGATTCGGTTAAAAAGATAATTGCTACAGGAATTGTCGGAATAAACATTGAAGACAGTATTGATTTAAATCCGGTATTAATTGACGAGATGGAATTTTGTGAAAGAATATCAGCTATCCGTGCATTATCTGATTCCCTGGGCTTTCATTTAGTAATTAACGCAAGGACTGATTCATTTTATACCTCGTCAGGTTCGACACAGGAAAAATTATCTGAATCAATAAAGCGTGGCAATAAATACCGGGAAGCCGGTGCTGACTGCATATTTGTTCAACCTGTATGGGAAAAGGAAACGATTTCAACACTGGTTAAGGAAATTAATGCCCCGATTAATATTCTTTCAAACCCAGGAATTGGTGCTGGATTACCTCCATCTGTTCGTGAACTGCAGGATTTAGGTGTCGCCCGCATAAGCCTGGGTTCAGGTTTGATGAAAGCTACTTTAGCTTTAATTAAAAAAGTCGCTGACGAATTATTGGAAAAAGGAACTTACAATATTCTGTCAGATTCTCTGACCCCGCTTACCGACGCAGCATTGGCCTATAAAATGGCAACAGGGTTAAGTAAATGAAGAGAAATAACAAAAAAAGAAATAGGATGAAAACTATTAGACCGGCAATCTTGAAATACAAAAAAAGGAATGAGATACTGACTGAAAGTTACTTAACTATTGCTCCTTATTACAGAAGGATTCTGTCATTTCTAATTGATGGAATAATTATTTGTTTAATGTATGTTTTTCTCCAACTGCTTTTCCAGTTTTTAGGTTTTCAGGTACTGGCAATAGATGTAAAAAATTTTACGCATGTTGTCTTTAAATCAGCAGATTTAGGTAATACTGCCCAGTTTATTATCAAATGGATCCTGATCTCAATCCCTACATTATATTTCACGTTAACAACCTTTTTTTTAGATGGACAGACCTTTGGGAAGAAAATATTTAAAATTCAGATCAAATCATTATACCACCAAAAAATTGGTTTTTGGCATTGTCTGGAAAGAAGTTTAGGGTATGTAGCTTCAACTCTGGAATTTGGATTAGGCTTTGTTCAGGCAGTATGGAATAACAACAGGATGGCCCTTCATGACAAAATAGCTGAGACAATAGTAATTAATAAAACAAAGAAAAAATAACACTAACTTTGATTACCTATTTTTCAGTTAAAATCATGAGGAATAATCTGAGTCTTTTAATTATCCTGTTTTTGATAGGACAATCATTGTCAGCACAACAGAATTTACCTGTAATAAAGGCTAATTCAAATAAAGTCGATATAAAAGATGGGAAAAACCTTTAAAAAAGGAACATGGACAATTGTTCCTGAAGCAAAGCCTGATATTTATAAGACTTCAAGTAAAAGGGTTACTTTTTATACTGATAGAGATTCAATCTCTTTTAAAGTTAGACCAGATCAAGTATACAACTTCGTTATTCTTCTTAATGGCAAGGATTCGGCTTTTACGCAAATTAAATACGAAAGATCAAGGAGATACCCCAGCTTATCTGGACATCCTGAAAAAGGGATCCAAATATAATTTTGATGACAGAAGAGAAATAACAAAATTTACTTACAAACCGGTGAATGATACTGACTTAATCAATATCAGAAGGGAATTTAAACTCGATTCGATTATTGGTACCGGAAATGAGGTTTCACAAATACTAAGTTTGTTGCACTGGGTACATAATTCATTTCGACATGACGGCACCAGGGAAGCTCCTAAATATTCTTCCATCTCAAATCTTATGAATATCTGTATCAAAGATCATAAGACTTTGGATTGTGGAACATTGGCATCTGTACTTAATAATTGTTATTTAGCTCTTGGATTTAAATCACGAAGAGTAGTTTGCCTGCCAAAAGATTCAACTGATTTTGATTGTCATTCAATAAACACAGTTTATTCAAATACTTTAAAAAAATGGTTGTGGATAGACCCGACAAATGATGCATATGTAATGAATGAGAAAGGAGAACTGTTGAGTATTGCAGAAGTAAGAGAACGATTGGTAAAGAACAAACCATTGATTCTTAATCCTGAAGCAAACTGGAATCATAGAAACTCTATTACAAAAGAATACTATCTATATAATTACATGGCAAAGAATCTTTATGCTTTTGAATGTTTTGTGCCGGCGGAGGTGAAAGCCAAAGTAACTTATTGCTACCTGTCGAATATAAAGGAATAATACCAAGAGCGAAAGATTTTAACCCTAAATGTACTAATAATCCCGACTTATTCTGGGCTAAACCTGAATAAGATAAAGACTTATTAAACATCATACTACCTGATGATTAGAGTTTTTAACGAAGGAATGAAATTGGAGAATCAGAGATTCCGGGATACTGCTCTGGAGACTGGAAACTATGAAAACTGCACATTCACAAATTGTGACTTTTCCAATTCAGATCTATCCGACATAATCTTCCTTGAATGTGAATTTCGAGAATGCAATTTAAGTCTTGCCAAACTGATTAACACATCTTTCAGAGAAACAAAATTCATAAACTGCAAATTACTGGGTTTGCACTTTGAGGATTGCAGCAATTTAATAATCTCTTTTGAATTTGACGGCTGTACCTTAGATCTCTCCTCATTCTATAAACTAAAACTGAAAGGGACCAAATTTAAAAATTCAAAAATTATCGAGGCCGACTTTACAGAAACAGATTTAAGTGGGTCTTCATTTATAAATTGTGATCTGCATAGAGCAATTTTCAAAATTACCAACCTTGAGGGAGTCGATTTTCGTACTTCATTTAACTATTCAATAGATCCTGATCTGAATCGCATTAAAAAAGCAAAGTTTTCACTGCCCGCGATAACCGGATTACTGGATAAATACGATATAGAAATTGAAAATTAATATGTTATATGAAAGAAAACTACTCCGGTTTACCTTCCCGCCCCGTCTCCTTATACAGGGCAAATTCATTAGATCATGACAAAGGACCTTAACAAGTTGACAGTTGAAGAACTTGGACAACTGTTTCCTGTTGTACTGGCTGAGTACAATCCGGAGTGGGAGAAATTGTACCAGTCCGAGAAACAAACAATCTATGCAAATGCAAATCCTGAACAAATTGTAAGTATCGAACATATAGGGAGCACTGCAATAGCAGGGCTCCTTGCTAAACCAACAATTGATATTTTAATTGAAATTATTGACAATACTGATCTTGATCTAATTAAGCGGGACCTTAAAAAGATCGGATATGAGTTTATTCCAAAACCTGAGAATCCGCCACCACATATGATGTTTGCAAAAGGGTACACATACAAAGGAATTTCCGGACAAACATATCATATTCATATCCGATACAGAGGTGACTGGGACGAAATAGTATTTCGCGACTATTTGATATCCAACCCTGGAACAGCTCTTGACTATGCCGGTCTGAAAAGATCACTTGCAATCAGGTTTAAAAATGATCGTGAGAAATATACAGAATATAAGACTGATTTTATAAAGCGAACAGTTAAGCTGGCAAGATTTAAAAAAATCTAAGTAAACTCAATCGGCTTAATCGTATATCGTTAAGGAATATAGATGACCAAACAATGAAAAAATATCTGAGCAACGATTTTGATCTTTCCGGGTATGTAAATGTATCAGATGAATGTTCAATCTGGTCTGCTCCTTTTGGACTTAAACTGCTGGACTATATTGATTATAAACAAAATATCTCTGCTATCGATATCGGATTCGGAACGGGATTCCCTCTGACTGAGATTGCACTCAGACTTGGAGAAAGTTCAACTGTTTATGGAATTGATCCATGGTCAGATGCAATTGCAAGAGCAAAGAAAAAGATTGAATATTATCGTATAACAAATATTAAAATCTTTGAGGGAGTTGCTGAATCTATTCCACTCAAGGACAATTCAGTGGATCTGATTGTAAGCAATAATGGCATTAATAATGTAACTGATATTGATCAGGTAATCTCAGAGTGTTCCAGAATAATAAAATCTGGCGGACAATTTGTTCAGACGATGAACCTGGATAAATCTATGTTTGAGTTTTATGGACAACTGGAAAAAGTATTGTCTGATTTGAGCTATGAATACAGGAGATTGAATTAATGAAACAGCATATTTACGAAAAACGACGTCCTCTTGATGAAATGATTTCAATGGTTCAGAAACATGGATTCATAATCAAGGATTTGGAACATGATCAGTTTAATTATAGGTTTTCAGATGGCACTGCAATGTTAAACCACTATTTCATCCGGTTAGCATTTATGGATTCATGGATTAAAATTCTGCCTGAGAATAGATTGGAACAAATATTTGAGACAATTGAAATGCGACTTAACGAGCAGGCAAAAATGCTAGGGGGCATAAAACTTACTATTCCGTTTGTTTTGATTAATGCTATTAAAAAGTAGCTCCATTTCTTTAAGATGACAGTTTGACGTTACCGCCAGTCAGCTCCGTCTCTCCACCCGTTAAAATATTGCAGGTGAGGTATGAAAAATCTATAATTTAAAATAGGGTAATCAATAAGTTACGTGTCTTAGATAAAAGATACCATTATGAAACATCTATTCCATAGGATTCTCCTTGTCCTTTTGTCGATCGTTCTATTTACTTGTAAAAAGAATGAAGGTATTGATGAATATCCCCATGCTAATTCCTTGAACTACCTGGTACACGATTACACCCGGTCATATATTCTGCATGTTCCACCAACCTATTCAAAGGATGTGGATATGCCACTGGTAGTAGTCATGCATGGCTACACGGCTACAGCCGAAGGTATGGAGCAATGGACACATATGAGTGATAAAGCGGATGAGGAAGGTTTCATTGTGGCCTATCCAAATGGTATTCCTTACCCATGGAATGAAAACAATCCTCAGGCATGGAATTGTGGTGGACCATGGGAGGAGTGGACCGCACAAACCGACGATGTGGGTTTTATTAATGAAATGATCGAAAAGATCTCGGCACATTACACCATTGATCCAAACCGTATTTTCATCACAGGGCATTCTAACGGATCAAGAATGACCTATCGGCTGGGTTTTGAGTTATCGCATAAAATTGCAGCCATTGCTCCTGTATCAGGACAAATGGTTTATGAAAGTGAGGAGATTCCCGACTATCCTGTATCGGTATTGCACATGCATGCACTTGATGATAGTACGGTGAAATACTATGGACAGCACAATCCAAATGAAACCATGTACGAATCAGTTGATAGCATACTTACCCGATGGTCATCCTATTATTCATGCAATACTATTCCTGATACGATACTTACGGAAGATAATTACCTTGTAAAAAGTTGGAGTTGCGATGATACAAACATCGATATCGTTTTGTATGTTATGCAAAGAGGAGCTCACCAGTGGTTTACGGTTGAAAATTCGGGGATCGATGCTAATGAAATTATATGGGAGTTTTTTAAATCACATCCGAAAGAGCTTACGAAGGAATAAATTTTTCGAATTGCCAATTATTGTTGAGCAAAGGCACAGTGATTAAAACAGACAATCCTCCGAAGACAACCTGACCATTAATTGAACATAATTGTGTGAGCCATGTTTCTTTTGAATCGTTCAATAACTTGATCACCCGATAAAATAAATGGAATATTCATCTTCCTTATACAAGAATGCTTATCATTTAAGCTTATTTACAATATTCTATAACATTGCAGAAGGACTGATATCAATGATATTGGGCTATAAGGATGATACACTTACTCTATTCGGATTTGGTGTAGATAGTTTCATTGAAGTAATGTCAGGTATCGGAATTTTAATCATGATATTACGTATCCGGCAAAAGCCAGAGAGTTCAAAAAATGAATTTGAGATCAAAGCATTAAAAATTACAGGTACCGCATTTTATATGCTCTCTGCTGGACTATTGATCGGGATTATTATTAACATTAGTAACAATCATAAGCCTGAAACAACACTTTGGGGTATAATTATTTCTATAGTTTCCATAATTGTAATGATTTGGCTTATGAGAGCAAAAAGGAGTGTTGGTATAAAACTGCATTCCGAACCAATTATTTCAGATAGTAATTGTACAAAAGTGTGCGTATACATGTCCATCGTATTACTTGTATCGAGTCTGATCTATGAACTAACTGGTTTTGCATATGCAGATGCAATCGGGGCAGCAGGTTTAATATATTTTTCTATTTCTGAAGGCAAAGAAGCTTTTGAAAAGGTCAAGGGTAAAAATTGTTGCTAAGAATACAAGACCTTCGCAGTGTTCGATGAGCTTGTCGCAAGTCCTTGACTCCCATCTAAACTAGATTATTAACAATCATAATTACAGAACATAATAATGGACTAATAAAATAGTCATTTTTATTGCAAAATAGTTGCGTGACTATAATAATAGTCGTATATTTATGATGAAGGATCGACATATAAGATGTATAGTATACAAATACAGCTTTTACCTTTTTCAAACTATTTAAAATGCAGATAATTATGAAAATCAGGACTTATACATTAATTACCGCTTTATGTCTTATAATTCAACAATCAAACGCGCAGGAAAAGTTCATTCTTGAAGGCTATGTAAAAGGATATGAAGGCAGGACCAAATTGATCATCAATAAAATTCTGTCAAATCATGAGCCTGACATGGTAAATGAACAAGTGCTTTATATGATTGATGGCAGATTCAAATTAGAAGGTAAAGTAAATGAACCAACGAAATATTCCATTAGAATCCGACCTGAAAATTTAGAAAATGTTGACCCCAGAACGTGGGAACAAGCTGCCTTCATCTGGGTAGAAAACAAAAATATGTTTTTATCAGGAGAAAAAGGGAATTTCAGAAATTCACATGTTACCGGATCAGTAATACAGGATCAGAATGAAGAATGTCTTAAATATACCCGGGTCAAACTAAAAGAAAATCAACGATTAAAGGATTCTCTGATCAGTATTAAACAGCCTGCAAAAGAAACACAGGAGAAGTTAACACAGATTAATTCGAAAAACTTTGTCGAATTAGAAAATGAATATAGATTTGAATTTTCATGTAATCACCCTGACTATTTTGTTTCTGTATGTGATTTTTCGTGGTATGTAAAATGGCTGCCCGTAATGGTACCTAAAGCCAAAGCCATTGAATTTTATAAAAGATTAAATGATAGTTTACAAATAAGCATTTACGGACAACAGATTAAATATTATATTGATAACATATCGGTCTCACCAAAATTGAATACGCAAGAAAAACCCTATGAGTTTTCATTACCGGATTCTTCGGGGAATTACATATCTCTTAAATCTTTAAAAGGTAAGGTAATTCTTCTTGATTTTTGGTTTTCTGGCTGTGGTGCCTGTAGAATGGAACACAAAAATTATCTATCGATTTATCAAAAATATAATGACAAAGGATTTGAAATATTATCAGTAAGTCGCGATAAGGATAAAAAAAACTGGTTAAAGGCAATGCAGATTGACCAAATGATATGGAAGTGTGTCTGGGATGAAAATAGTAAAGTAACGACAAATATGTACTCAGTTACTATGTTTCCAACAAACTATCTGATTAATTCAAAAGGAATAATAATCGCTAAAAATATCAGGGGCGAAGCGTTGGAATCTAAATTAAATGAGATATTTTAGTGGTAATAAAAACGTCCTGTATCAAAAGTATATAGACAGGTTGCCTTAGCACAGTACTCAATACAATACATTTGATATTAAAGAGACAAACCACACTTATGAATACAACAGTGATGGTTATCCTGTCAGAATGGACAATGTGATTACTTTTGAATATTTACACTAAATTTTGTAGCATTATTTATGTATTGATATAAATCCAAGATTATGAAACGTTCAGCTCAATTCTGGTTAATAGTTATGTTTATCTCATTTTTTTCAATTCCTGCAATTGCCCAGGAAGAGAACGAGAATGCAGGAATGCCTGTCAGGGACGTTGATGGTAATGTCTACAGGGTCATAATGACAGAATCAGGTGTCTGGATGGCTGACAATCTTAAAGCTTTAAGATACAATGACGGTAAACCAATACCCATAATAAGAGACAGGAAAATGTGGGAAAAAACAAAAACTCCTGCTTTCGGATTTTATAGTACCGATGTAAAATATACCGAGACCTATGGAGCTATTTATAACTGGTATGCTGTTAGTACCGGAAAGATTTGCCCCAAAGGCTGGCATGTTCCAACAGAAGAAGAATGGAATGACCTGATGGATTACGCCGGAACCAGCCAGAAATCGGGTGACAATCCTGCAAAACTGAAGGAAAAGGGGACAACTCACTGGAAAGCCCCTAATACTGGGGCAACAAATGAAATATTTTTTAACGCATTGCCTGCCGGCGAAGTTTCTTACTTCAATACCGATGCAGAACCGGGAACATTAACTAACTGGTGGACATCAACCGAAGACAATCTGAGTATTGACCCGGTCACCAAAAAGGCTGCCAATGCAAATATTGCAGGTCTGAAATATAATTTTAACAGCAAGACCCTGGGGACATACCAGAAAGAGTCTGCTCTGCCAGTGCGATGTAAATCGGATGACTGACAAGGTTTTTGCATTTCGCTCCAGGTACCTGACAGGTATCTGTTCAGGTTGTAAGCTGACCTCACCCAAAGTTTATTGTTTTTATTTCAGAATAGAAAGATAAGATTTATAAAAAATTAAATGAGTAATACCAAATACGTACATGGATACTCAGACAGAGAGGCTCTCAGGCTTAATGACCAGGCAGATACTTTAGATGATATTATCCATAATGATACAATTTTCCTGAAAGACAGCTTAGTTCTTGAAGCAGGATGCGGTGTCGGCGCTCAAACAAAAATAATCGCATCAAAGAACCCTGAATCAAACTTTATTTCAATCGATTTATCAGAAGATTCAATAAGTGAAGCAAGACAATTGATAAACACATTAGGAATTAAAAATGTCGAACTCAGGCAGGCAGATATTTACAATTTGCCATTTAAAGATGGGACTTTTGACAGTGTTATTATTTGTTTTGTACTGGAACATCTCCATAATCCGGTTCATGCCCTTAATGAATTAAAAAGAGTACTGAAGGCAGGAGGTGTTCTTATTGCAATTGAGGGAGATCATGGTTCAACTTTTTTTTATCCCGATAGTACTTATGCTCATTCAGCGATAGATTGCCAGATTCAGCTTCAGCAGCAAAACGGAGGCAATTCAAATATTGGGAGAGAGCTATATCCATTGTTTAAATCTGCAGGACTTTATGACATTTCGGTGTCCCCACGAATGGTTTATGTTGATGCCAGCAGACCACAACTTGTCGAAGGATTTATAAAAAATACATTTACAGCTATGATTGAGGGGGTTCGTGATAAAGCAATTAAGCAAGGGATAACAGATACTCAGACATTTGACCAGGGCATTAAGGATTTATACCGGACTGCAGAATCAGATGGCGTTTTTAGCTATACATTTTTCAAGGGAATCGGGAAGAAAAAATAATCAATGATTAGGAGAAACAGGAACATTTTGTTTGTGTTACTCATTTTGATTGGATATAAACTATCTGCCCAGACTATAATAACCGGGATTGTATCCGATTCTTTGGATATCCCTATTACAAATGCCATAGTGTATATCTCCAAAACAACTATCGGCACTATTACCGATCAAAAGGGAGCTTATAATATTTCAATTCCCCGGCAGGGGGAATTTGAATTAACTGCTTCTTACATCAGTTATAAAACCAAATCCGTGACTATTTTTGCGAATGACAACAGGCAGATTATAAATATAAAGCTCTCTATTAATCCTGTCTTACTGAATGAGGTCACGGTGAGATCCAAAAACAATTTCAGACTGAAAGATTATACCGATTTTGTAAAATTGTTCATCGGGGAAAAAGAAAATGCCAAAAGCTGCAAAGTTGTTAATCCTGAGGACCTCCATCTCTACCGGGATTCTGAAAATATTCGCTTGAGAGGATTCTCAGTCAAACCGCTTAAGATTGAAAACAAGGCTCTGGGTTACGCAATAACATATGATCTCATTGATTTCAATTTTAATCGCAGAGACAGTATCCTTCGATTCTCCGGTTATTGTTATTTTAAACCAATGAAGGGCTCTTCAAGAAATGTCAGAAAATGGAATCGTAACAGACTGATTACTTACTATGGATCAAGAATGCATTTTCTAAGATCTCTCTTCTCAGATTCCTTATCCTCTGAGAATTTTAAAATCTTCGAAAGCAATTTCGATTCTGTAAAAAATAATAATTCTTCTTTTAATCAAACTGATTTTCACAATTTAAAACCTGTAATCAAAGATCAGTATCTGCCATTATATTACAAATCACCCATATTGATAATATATACTGATAACCATCCTGAACTCTCAACTGATATTTTAGGATTCCAAGCGCAGGAGTACAAAAGCACTCTGACCTTTTCCGACACTTTGAAGGTTTTCCAAAATGGTTATTATGATAACCCTAATTCCGTTACATGGTACGGTGCAATGATCAATGACAGGGTAGCAGATATGCTGCCTTTCGATTTCCTGCCTTATTCGGGCGCTTCAACAAAGCCTGTTTCAGACAGATATGCCTCCAGAATCGAAAATTACCTTGAGAATGAGCAAAACACTAATTGTGAAGACCAGGTATTTGTCCAAACAGATAAAAATATATACAAACCCGGAGACACAATATATTTCCAGTCATATGTCAGGAACACCTTCTCCGGAGCTTTCGAATCTTCAAGCACTGCGATGTACGCTCTTCTTTTTAATGAACAGCATCAGGTAATAGATAGTTCCAGGTTCAGGATCACTAATGCCATGTCACCAGGATGGCTTGTTATACCAATTGACGCTAAACCTGGGATCTTTCATTTCACTGCTTTCACCAGCCAGATGCAAAACTTCGACCCGCTCGATGCTTTCCACCTCGACTTGAGAGTCGATACCCCTCTTATGCAAATCTCCCTTTACAATGACAAAAAGGAGACGTTCCGGGTTAAAAACTTCAGCATTCCTTCCTCTGACGAGTACCTTGATCTGAGATTCCTCCCCGAAGGAGGGAACCTCATTTCCGGACTGGAACAGGTTATTGCATTTAACGCCGTTGACAGATATGGTGAACCATTAAAAATTGAAGGTCTCCTGAAAAATAGTAATGGCATTGTCCTGGATACAGTCAGATCAGGCTCGTTCGGACCGGGAAAATTCTCTTGTAGAGCTGAAACCGGTATGTTTCTCGAACTGACCAATTGCCCCGGCGAACAAAAAATCTGGCTGTTGCCGGTTCCTGATCCCTCAGGAGAATGCCTTTCCATAAAAGCTGTTGACAGACGATCTTTCGCCATAGAAGTACAGTCCGATTCCTATAAAGGCGATACCCTAATCGTCTCAGGGACAATGAACCTGAAACAGATATTCGAAAGAAAGCTTATTATGGACAGGAAGCAACGTATTGTAATAAAAACCGATAACCTGCCTGAGGGGATCGCCGAGGTGACCCTTTTCAGAAAAGACCTGAAACCTGTTGCTGAAAGATTAGTCTCAGTAAATGCCGATGAACACCTGAGATTTACGGTAAAAACAGATAAACCTGAATATTTTCCGGGCCAGGAGGCTGAAGTAACAGTGAACATTACAGATGCCATCGGCAACCCTGTCGAGGGTATCTTCTCTGTCTCTGTAGTCGATTCATTGTCAGGCTATGATCCGTCAATATTTACCCCCGGAATATCTTTCACTCTAAACTATAATCCCTATTTCCCCTCTAACCTTCCATCAGCTATTTTGAAAAAAGGCCTTGAAAATATTCCAGGCGATCAGCGCGATCTGATCTTGCTGACTTACGGCTGGTGCCGGTTTAATTGGGATTTTGATCTGGCTGTATCAGATAACAAAGAACCAGTCAACTATGATCAGCTGAAAATGAAGCTCCTTTATTCTTCAGGAAAACATCTGGCCAACAGGAAACTTGATCTTGTATCACTTGAAGGTCCAAGCATAATGCACCTTAAAACTAATAAACTTGGTGAAATATCATTGCCCCTTGATTCCCTGCCTGTTATAACCAGATCAGTCACAATCATCCCTGACACTAAAAGTTCCAACAGGATCAGAGGTGCTTTGCTGAGCATACCATATAATGAACAGTACATGAAAAACAAGAACCTGCACTTTTCTCAACAGACTATAACTTCCGGAGTATCAGATAAAATATCACTTATCTATAAACCTTTACTTAACGAGAAAACCATCTCATTACCAGAAGTCTTGGTATCAGCGACAAAGAAAACTGAATATATTAATCAATATGAAGAATTGTATAAATATGCGAATACTAAGAGCCTGCCCAGCGAAAAAATCAACAAATACCTCACACTGGGACAAGCAATACGTAACATTGTGCCAACGTGTACAATAATAGATCCTCCATTTCCTCCTGCTATCTACCTTCGGCCATCTCACTCCTTTTTTGGACCTGCACTCAAGGCAATTATTGTCCTTGACGGGATTCGGTTAGATAATGGTTGGGAAGAGGTACGTTTAGTTCCTCCTGACCAGATTGCCTCTATCTCGATCCTCAATGGACCTCAAGGTCATACAATTTATGGAGAAGAGGCTTCAGGAGGTGTAATATTTATTAATACAATCAAATCGGGTCTTGCGAATATCCGCACGGATTGGAAAACACAGGATAAACGTAACAATATTCTTGTGCCAACAAGTTTATTCCGGCGGAATATAGAATTCTATAACCCGTCAAAATCAAAGAATGAAAGTGAACCTGTCTTCAACAGCCGTGCAACAGTTTACTGGAACCAGGAAGTATATTTTAATGGCAAAGATCCTGTACAAATAAAATATATGAATCCGGTGCGAAGTGCCAGAATGCTTATTACTATAAATGGCGCATCACTGAACAATTTAGTTGGAACAGCGATAACCAGTTATCGGGTAACTGAAATTAAATAATAATATCTAAGGCTTTTTAGTTTCTGACGCAGCTGGTGCAACTTCAGCTTTTTCGCGTTTTGCAACAAACGTCTCCCCACCAAATTCGCCAACCTGTCGTGAAAAACTAATCTCATCTCCGTTTACCTTACCTTTATAGGTTATCTTAAGCTCAGTGTCCTGAAATTTCATAGCTTCTGAAAATTCAATGGTATCGCCGGTTAACTTTCCTTCCAAAACAACTGTTTCATTCTTCTCCCCTTCCATCTCGGAAAGTATCTTACCTGTGATCTGGGTTCCTTCCTGCTTTAATATATAGGTGTATTTAAATTTTCCAACAGGGGTTTCAATATCGGCTTTCCAGGTGCCGGTAACATCAACAGCCGATAATGTAACAGGAAACATTGCACTTGTCATAAGGATGACCAGCAGAACAGATAAATACAATTTTAACAATGGTTTTCTTAAGCTCGGATAATTTAACATTTTGTTTGATTTTTAATTAATAATCACAAATGTATTCAGTAATTGCAAATTATCCATGAAAATAAAAAATTTCTTTAATTATGACAAACTAAAAATGTTTATAATCCCTGCTGATCAGAATCAGCCAAACTTCAGAATAGTTTCGAATAAACATTATTTTCGGTATATTTGAGTCAACAATTATATCCGGAAATACAAGTTGCTGTTTCAAAAATCAAAATCCATTAACCGCAAAGTTTGTGTGCTTTGTGGTTAAAAATAACTTTTGAGACAGCCTCATAATTTGCAATAAAACTAATGTTAAATACACAGAAATGAAAAAACTTAGAAATATTATGGCCATATTTTTACTATCAGTTGCATTGCCTGGTTTTGGACAAACCAAAAGTATTGGATTATTCAGTGAAAGTGCTGATATCGGCAATCCTCTTCTTAAAGGCAGTACGGTTTATAACGAAAAAGACCAGACCTACCTGTTGTCCGGAGGTGGTAAAAACATCTGGGCGAAAGAGGACCAGTTTCAGTTTCTCTTTAAAAAAATGAAAGGCGATTTTATCATCAGGGCTACAGCTAAGTTCATTGGAAAAGGGGTTGCAGGGCATCGTAAAATAGGGATAATGGCCAGGGAAGATTTGACCAGTGCGTCAAAGTATGCTGATGGAGCATTACATGGCGGCCTCCCGCTTAATACATCACTGCAGTACAGGATGGCCGATGGAGATACTACCGGCCAGATATTGATTTCGACGGTTCATCCAACGGAAATTGAATTTGAACGTTCCGGCAATACCTTTACCTTTTCTGCAGCGACCTTCGGTGAATTTTACAAATCGGTAACAAAAGAAGTGATGATGAATGAAGAAGTATATGCCGGCCTCTTTATTTGTTCACATATTGATTCGGTACGAGAACAGGCTCTGTTCAGTAACGTCAGGGTAATAATTCCACCAGCAAAGAACTTTATTCCTTATCAGGATTACATCGGAAGCCATTTGGAAACAATGGATGTCAGTACAGGACATCGGATGATTCTAAAAAGCGAGAAGGGTTCTATCCAGTGCCCGAACTGGTCGAAAGACGGTCAATCACTTATTTACAATAGCGCCGAAGGATTATTGTATAATTATAACATCGCGAGCGGAGTTACAAAACAGATCAATTCTGGTTCTGCAATTCAGAACAATAATGACCATGTAATTTCACCTGACGGGAAAATGATCGCAATCAGTAACTATGTTGGTCCAAATCGAAAATCGACAATTTTTATAATGCCCATTGAAGGCACCGATAACCCGGTAAAAATTTCTTCGGAAGATTCCGGACACTCTTATCTTCATAGCTGGTCTCCTGATGGCAAGAATATCCTCTTTACAGGACAGCGAAACGACGAATGGGATATCTGGTCGATAAATATTGACACGAAAAAGGAAAAAAACCTGACTAATTTCCCTGGTCTGGATGATGGTTCAGAATACAGCCCTGATGGAAAGTGGATATATTTTAATGCAGTCAGGACGGGAACAATGCAGATATGGAGGATGAGACCTGATGGAACAGAACAGGAACAAGTCACATTCGACGAGTATAACAACTGGTTTCCTCATTTCTCGCCCGATGGAAAATGGATCGTATATGAATCGTATCCAAAAGAAATTGATCCGCTGACGCATCCATTCTACCAGAGAATCTATCTGCGCATTATGCCTGCAAGCGGAGGTATCGCACGAACGATAGCCTATATATACGGAGGACAGGGATCAATTAATGTTCCATCCTGGTCGCCAGACAGTAAGAAGATTGCATTTATCAGTAATACAAAGATTAATTAACCAGAATTGATATAAGTTGAATTTATTAGAGGCAATTTTGACATTATCAAAATCCTGTTAAAATGAAAAACATGAAATTAAGTGGGTTGATTACTTTTATAATTTGTCTTACAGCTGTTGTCTTAACCGGTGTAAAAAACAAACCCGGTTCTTCAGAGTCAGAATATATGACTATTGCTGAAGCTATGGCTGCACTGAAAGTTCCGGAGGCAGCAGCAAAATATGCTTCTGAGCTGGGAACTCCAACTGAAATACCAAGCCATTACCGTCCTCCATATTTCTCTGTCAAACCAATTAAGCTATTTGACAATTTATATTTTGTCGGTACAACCATAGTCGGTGCATTCATAATAGATTCGGGAGATGGCCTGGTCATGCTGGATACAGGATGTGGCGATGAAGATGCTGCTATGATGGTCGCAGATATAAAGAAGCTGGGACTCGATCCATCAGCGATTAAACTGATATTCATATCGCATGAACATTTTGATCATTATGGAGGTGTCAGGTACCTTAAAAAGTATGTGTGTCCCGATGCAAAAGTTGCCATGAGCCTGGTTGGATGGAACCTTTTGCAGACAGTACCTTGTGAATGGGCCTATGTTGGTTCAAGGCCGGAATCTTCCGACATATTTCTTACAGATGGAATGAAGATAAGACTTGGTAATGCACGTATTCAGGTTGTTGCCACGCCAGGACACAGTCCGGGATGTATGTCATTTATTATTCCGGTCACTGACAACGGTACTCCTCACGTAGCTGGTATTATGGGAGGATCCGGAGTCTGGCCTGCTCCAACCGAAGCCCGTCTTTACAAGTCTTCTATTGAATATTTTAAAGCAGTCGCATCCTCTGCAAAATGTGATGTCGGCCTTTTCATCCATCCTCAGGAATCAAATTATGCAGCCCTTCGAACTCGTAAACCGGGTGAACCAAATCCTCTTATAATAGGAACTGATAAATTCGACACAAACTATCTTCAGAAATACCGCAACAAATTTTTGCAGATGCTGAATTCAGGAGAAATGCAGCCGTACAAACCACTGTAAGATATAATCCGATGCAGCACTGAGAAAACGTTATTCAACACTTTCATTAATGCCGGTTAGTCAACACTTGTACACATATGGAATTCTAAGCTGATGATTTAAAAATAAAATACTAAGTTTATAGATGAAATTAATTTACTGACTTATAAAAATTGTCGCAAATAAAAATTTCTATGTCTTTTCATTATAAACTGCTTATTATTCTTATACTTCTTCAATTCAGCTCCTGTAATAAGTTTAAAGAACATAATCAGGAACCGGAGCTCGAATCATTACAACAGGGACTTAAAACCTCAGCTGCCATAGGATATTGTGCAGCAGTTGTAATGGCAGTAGTTGATGGACAGGAATTACCGGACAATGTTGTTCATGATAAAAGTACTGGTTTAATTTATATTAAAATTGATAATGACCACCCATTGCCTTTTAATAAGAACATAGGGGATATAGTAATAGCCTTCACATGGTCAGAAAGAGCAGGTCTTATGTCGGTATTGTTTGCCAACATAGATTTACTGGGTAATAATGTAAAACTGTATGGGCTACATCTGGTACCCATCATGAAACAAACCGAAGAGGAAGAGGTTTCTGCCATGTTCACTAAACAGGATATTATTATCGGAGAGGGTTCAGATACTTTGCTGAATCTGAGCAATATAACTGATGTTGTCTTCAATACCAGAATAAACCAGCTTAATTCCGAAAAACCAAATGATGCTTTTGTTGCAGTGAAACAAAATATCTGGTTCATAAATATCGACCAAAACAAAACGTATTCAAATCTATATGACGATAATATCAAAGTAAGCGGTGGTGGTCAGATTGCTGAAGTTAAGGGAACTACAGGCGGAGTCATTTATCATGCTATGATTGAGACAAAAATAAATTATTCGATATGCAATAATAATCCAATTGACGGTTTTGCTTTTTCACAAAATTTTAAAGCCGGGGGAGAACCTTATATCGATTTAGCCAATTTTCTTCTAAGCTTTCACAACTCATGTGATGGTAAAGCTCACATGGTTATAAGCACAGGGAAATATATGATCTACAATAACAAAGATATTTCGTTAAATCTTAACTAACCCAGTTCAAATGAATAAAAGAGACTTTTTTAAAATTGGAATTCTTGGAGCTATTGGAATATTCCTTCCAAAGAAACTCCGTGCTCTTGAATACTATCCGAATGAATCAGCCGAAAAGTGGGCTGTACTTTATGGCACATGGTGCGGCTCTTCCCGCGATGCCGGATTATGGATATCAGAAGGAATGAATGGAATTGCCAATGTTTTTGATGTCCGGGAGAATCCGGATCTATCAAAATATGACCACATTATTATTGGTGGTTCTATCCGCAGCGGGCAAACACCCGCACAATTACAGGAATATATTATGAAGAACAAGGATTTCTTGAAGGTAAAAATCAGAGGATTATATGCAGTATGTGGAAACATGAAGCAACCTGTCGGACCAGAGCAAAAATCTGCATTGATAGATAACCACCTCGCAAAAATATGCGGAGACATTAATGTGCCATCAAAAGTATTTTTGGGAAGAATTACATTGGGTTTAATGGATAAAGAATCGCGTAATATGATGCAGCAAATGAAAATGACTGATTATGACAATCTGAAAAGAGCCGATTGCATGGATTTTGGGAAAGAGGTTCTTGAAAAATATACCCAAAAGGGTTAAACACAAGATCTCTTTTTCACCCTGAAATCGTTTGGCCGCGGACCGGAACATAAACAAACGATATGTATACATTTGAATTGAGCAATACATTCTTGTCCAGGGAAGAGAGAGCAATTTTCAGGCACTCACTGGAATACTATCAAGTTGATGATGGCATTTGGGAGGTGTTCAATTGCCTCTTCAGGTCAGGTGTAAAAGGGACAATACCTCTTTTATTGAAAGTTTTCGAAGACTCAAGGATTTGCGGAGCGGCCATAATTATTAAATGTTCCAGATATGGACGATCATTGTTCAATAATAAAATAATTTCAGGGCTAACAGACTTTATCCATGTTCCTTTTTATTTGTGGATTAAATTCGGTTGTTGCATGGATATGATGTCAAATCCTGGATTTGTAAAAGATCCGGAAAAATCCAATGAAATACTTTCAGCTATCGCTCTTTTTTTAAAAACCAACAGTTTTCTCACAATTGTCTATGACTATTCTGATAAAACTTTTTTGTATCCGGACACAACTATATTGCCATCTCTGCCTCATGCTATTATAGATATTTCTCAGATGACCAGCATTGACGATTACATTTGCAATTATAAAAGTATAAGGCGAAAAATAAATATTTTTAAGAATAATGGAGGTAAATTTGAACTGGCATATAATGTCCTGAATGAAAAAGATATCGATTCAGTCAGAAAGTGTTTCATTTCAACAGCTGAGAAAAGTGTTTTCTATCTTCCATATCAGGACCTTTATCTGAATTCTGCTTTGGTTACAAGCGGGACACAAATTGACAATGTATACTATTTTATAATGAGAATAAATGGTGAATTCCTTGGTTATCAGGCAGCTATTAAGACGGGGACATGTCTGAACGCCTTGCATGGGGCATTCAACCGTGAACTTAAAACCACCTATCATGCATATGATATACTGTTTGTGGAAATGACCAGATTTGCTATAGAGAATGGTATTAAAACTATAGATTTCGGTTCAGTTCTCAATGTAACAAAGCAGAGAATGGTAAATAATACAATTCCCATGTCGTATTTCATGTTAAGTAAAGCTAGTCTAGTTCAATGGTTTTTCTACAGACTTCTGAAATTAACTAAAATACAGGGAGATAAGCAAATGAAATTTCACGAAGGAAATACGTCTAAAGAGTAAATATCTTTTATAAAATCTCGCTTCTCTCCCCGACTAATCAAGTAACCAGGACAAATTCTTTCTATCTCCAGGCATTAATTATGACTCAACAACTAATTTTAAAATACAAATGATACCTTTATCGGTTATTGATAACTAAAACCAAAGACAAAGAACAAAACAAAAATTGATTTGATAACGAAATGAATTTCTGTTAGAAAAAGCGGATATGAAAAAAGACTACATACCTCACGCATGGGAATCTGTAAATTGCCCTTTTTGTAATTCGAATAGAAGTAAATTACACGAAAAGTTTGGACCTGATTTACAGTATACATACGTAAAATGTCGGGATTGTGAACTAATTTATCAAAACCCAAGACCTAAATATGATGAAAACTTTTTAAGAGATGCTTATGAAATATATGAAGGCTACATTCCTGATTATGTTTTTTCTGAAAAGTCTTTGAACAGCTGGGATAAAGAATTAAAAGAGATCTTAAGGTTCGATAAAAAAAGAACGGCCATTCTTGATATTGGTTCCTGTATGGGGGACTTTTTAAAGGTTTCCCAAAAATATTACGATAATTGTATTGGGGTTGATATAGCTGAAAACATGGCTGAATATGTTAAATCGCAATTAAAACTTAAAGTATATATCGACTCTTTTGCTGATATCAATTTCAGCGAAAAATATTCCTGTGTTCACATGAGCCATGTAATTGAACACATTCCTAATCCTAAAGAATGGCTTTTGAAAGCAAAACAGATACTAGACGAACAGGGTATTCTGGCCTTGAGTGTTCCAAATATGAACTCGTTACCAAGAAGGTTTCATTTATTTCTTAAAAAAGTCGGACTAAAAAAGGGCAATTGGAAAGATAATTCCAAAACACCGGATCATTTATTTGAGCCTACTATTCCAAGTATGCTGAGGTTTATTTCTGATAATGGCTATTCAGTTTTGGAATATTATACATACAGCAGGAGAGATATGGATGCAAGCACTATTTTTGGCAAAATATATAACAGGAAACTAAAATTGGGAAGTAATCTCAGATTTTTCCTGACACCAAAATAGTCAAATACACCTTAACCAAAAATCCTGAGAGTCACTATGGCAAAGAGTTCACAATTTCTTGCCATGTGGAGGCCAACAGGGTTGCTGCAAGTGAAAAACGACTTGTTCTCTCCGGTACAACCGGGTATTGTCCTGCAAGGTGGGGGTATTCGCATAAATCCGTCCAGCCCTGATTAGAATTGATAATATTTAGTTTACTTTGTGTTGAACAACAATATCTTGGAAAGTAAAAAGTGTCATGATAATTAAGAAAACGAAGAAAGCTTTTAGTTACATTTTTGGAGAAAAAGAGAATTTCTCATTCGAAAAACGAATATTTCTATCGACTCTTATAATTGGAATACTAATAAGTATAATTGGAGCAATTATTGGCGGAATTCTGGCTTCTCAGCCAGTTCCTGTCTTCATTGGAATTCTGGCATCGTCTTTACTATTTATCCTGTATTATTTTGTAAGGTTTAAAGGGATATTTGAACCTTTTGTTCTACCATTAATATTATTTTCTTTCCTGGCAATTTCACTGATCTGGATTTTTGGTGGTGGTATAAACGGGCCAAATCTTATGCCCGGATTTGTAATTCTGATCCTGTCACTAATAATTGTTTCAGATAAGAAGAAAAAATATTTTATTATACTGTTTATTTCACTTATAATAATCATTCATCTTATTCAGTTTTACAAACCTGAACTAATAACTGCCTATCCTTCTGAGACTAATCGCTGGACCGATAGTCTTGTCACCGCAATATATTCCTCTTTTATCATATTTCTGATAATTAAATTTCTCCATAAGAACTATACAATCGAAAGGCAGAGAGCAGAAGAAAATGAAAAGAAATTCAGAGCATTATCGGAAAACAGTGAGGATTATATAACCAGATTTGACAGGAAACACAGGCAAATCTATATTAATAAAGCAGGGATTAAAGCAACAGGTGTAACTGCGGAGCAATTATTGGGGAAATCAATTAGTGATATTGGTATTTACAATGAAACGCTGACCATAATGTTTGAAAAAACTATTGAAGATGCATTTTCAACAAAACAGCCTCAATTTAAGCAATATAGCCTGGAAGATGAAAACGGCTCGACTTACTACGATTGGAGACTCTTTCCTGAGTTCAATGAAAAAAATCAGGTACCTTCAGTTCTTGGTGTCTCCCGCGATATCACTTTACTTAAAAAATCTGAAATTAAATTACTCCTTTCAAATGCTGATAAAGATCTCTTTATATCCATCCTCGCCCACGATCTCAGGAATCCTTTTAATGCCATTTTAGGATTTTCTGAGCTTCTGATGGATGGTTTACGCACCTACGATTTGGATACAATTGAAAAACAAATAGGTATTATCCATGCGATTTCGCAAAAAACTTATTCTTTATTGGAAGATTTATTGATGTGGGCAAAATCGCAATCAGGTAAATTGGACTTTAATCCAAAATTAATTGATTTCTCAAGAGTCTGTCAGGAGACTGTTGATAATGTAAAAATGAATGCTCTCTCTAAAAATATATCAGTAGAATATTTATCAAACGGAGAAATACCTTTGTCGGCTGACGAGAACATGCTTAAAATAGTAATCAGGAACTTGTTGTCAAACTCTGTTAAGTTCACTGATCGCGGTGGTCAGATTGATATCCGGACGGAACAAACAGCTTCATATCTTATAGTTACAATCTCTGACAATGGAGTCGGAATCGCACGCGAAAGAGTAAACAACCTTTTCGAAATTTCACAAAGAATTACAACGCCAGGAACAGCAAATGAAAAAGGAACGGGTCTGGGTCTGTTACTTTGCAAAGAATTTGTAGAAAAGCACGGCGGCAAAATCTGGGTTGAAAGCACTGTAGGAAAAGGAAGCCATTTTAAATTTACGTTACCGATATCTGCCTGATAACCAGAAAATCCCATAACAAAATATTATTGCACCCGTCATGGTTTAGTATTTCACAATTTTGGAACAAATTTTAGCTGCTCATTTTATTTTGAACCCCCTTTCATTTTCCCCCAAGGGGGAAATGTTTAGCTACCCCTTCCCTCTTGGGGGAAAGCATGCCCCGCTTCGGCGGGGACTGGGAAGGGGGTATAAGATAATGAGAAGAAGATTTGAAGTTGTAAAATAACATTCTAAAAATAATGTAACTTGAATTCTGAAGAATTACACCAGGAAAGTCCAATAGTATAAAGAAACATGAGCCTACGGTTTATTATTAACGAGCAATTATATGAGCAGGCAATTGTACCTGTTGCAGGTGCCACATCCTTTGTGTGGATAGGGACAGCAGATATTAAGGATTTGCATGTGCATTACAAGGGATCGGTTCAGTCATTTTTAGCTGTACTCGATAACCTGGCAAAAAAGAAAGTAGCTATTCGCCTTCTACATGCAAGTGAACCAGGTGTCAACTTTAAAAAAGTTTTGACAAATATCCCTTATTATGGAAAAATATGGAGCGACAGCTTTGTCCAAGAATTCATTTCAAACACATAATTATTGATGGCAAACTTGCTTATACCGGTTCAGCTAATCTTACCGGAGCAGGATTAGGTATGAAAAGTGCAAATACCCGTAACTTTGAATCAGGCTTCGTTACAACTGATCCTGAAATAATTAAGGATATTATGAATCAGTTCGATGAAGTCTGGATGGGCAAGTATTGTAAAAGCTGTAAACGAAAGAAATTTTGCAGCGATCCTATTTTATGATTCAGGTCTGGAAACACCTTTTTATCAGGCATATTGCTATTCAACATTATTCGAACACAACAGTCTTATTATTAAAAACAAATACCCTGTCTTCAAAAACCAGTTGCATTGCTTTGACAAGTGCAGCTGTTTCATTTTCTCTGCCAGCTTTTATCAGGTCAGCAAGTGTAAACGAATGATTTACAGGAGTGATTTTCTGAGTAATAATTGGTCCTTCATCAAGATCATTTGTAACGAAATGAGCCGTTGCACCAATTATTTTCACGCCCCGTTTCAATGCCTGCCTGTAAGGAGATGCCCCAACAAAGGCAGGTAAAAATGAATGATGAATATTTATAATTTTCAATCTAAAAGTATCAATGAATTCCGGCGATAAAATTCGCATGAACTTGGCTAAAACTATATAGTCAGGTTTGTAGGGAATAATTATTTCCTTCAATTCAGCTTCAAAGTTGTCTTTACTTTTATTCTCATGCGATACTAAATGAAATGGTACGCTGAATTGTTCAGTAATATTCTTCAGATCAGGATGATTGCCTATTACGCATTGTACGCTGGCTCCCAGGGTCTTGAAATGATTTCTGGTAAGGATATCACTTAAGCAGTGATATTCTTTTGTAACCATCACAACTATTTTTTTCTCGGGCAGGGGATTTACTTTTACAATGGCACCGGATGGAAGTACCTTTACAATAGTCGTCTCAATATTTTGAGGGTCTTTGATGCCGTCCACAACGATTCTGGCAAAAAACATACTTTCTTCCATATCCACATGTTCCCGCATTGAGACAATATTTAAGCCGGCAGTGGCCAAAACTGATGTAATGGCGGCAACCAGACCCACACGGTCTTTGCATTGAATGATTATGACCATTTTAAAATTTTGTAATAGTTTTACAATTTTACGGTTTTTATTTACATTACATACTTATTTTTAAATCGATGGTACATTATTTTGTTGCCCAAATCAAAATTCACGATCCGGTTGAATATGAGAAATACCTGGAGAATTTCGATGACATTTTTTCCAGATTCAAAGGAGAATATCTGGCAATCGACGAGTCTCCTACCCTGCTTGAAGGAAACTGGGATTATACCAAATCAGTTTTGGTAAAATTCAATAGTAAAAAAGACTTTGAAGACTGGTATTATTCCGGAGATTATCAAAAGATTCTTAAACACCGGTTAAATGCATCAAAATGTGATACTATCCTGTTAGAGGGGCTGGATTAGGAGGTTTTCAAATCAAAAATAAACTTTAACAGATGGTTCTGAACTTCAGAATATATCTTTTACCCATTCGTAATCAGGAACAAATGCGCATATTCATTTGTTGATAATGCAGTATCATTCAGTAAATTGACCATTACGTATAAAACATGAAGAATAAGTCTCTGGATATTAAGGTGGCAATTCAAATACTAAAGCCTCTGGATGAAGTATTTGAAGCAATAATTGACCCTGTAAAAATGTCAAACTACTTCATTTCAAAAAGCAGCGGGAAAATGGAGGAAGGCAAAATAATTAAGTGGCAGTTCCCTGAATTTAAAGCTGAAGCTCCTGTTCGGGTCGGTAAAATAGAAAGGGATAAGTATATTTCTTTCTACTGGGATACGGGTTTTGAGCTTTTTGTGGAGATAACGCTTACATCGAGGGAAAGCAACTTTACGGTTGTTACTGTTACGGAGAAAAGCCGGAACAACGATGAAGCCGGTATCAAATGGCTCAAAGGAAATACAGAAGGCTGGGCAAATTTTCTTGCCTGTCTGAAGGCGTACCTTGAATATGGAATTAATTTAAGAAAAGGTGCATTTGATTTTATGTCGGACAAAGGTTGAATCAACTACCTGGTCCGTCGCTGGTTTTAAAACTGACTTTATCTGATAGATGTTATGAATTCCAAAATTCCAGTTTATTTACTCTTTATCTCTTTTCTGGTTATAACAATTTCCTGTAAAAAAGAGACAGAGAACAGTGATAAACCATCCGTAGCTCTTGAAGATATTTTTTCAGGTGCTTCTCATATATCTAATTTAAGATGTTTAATTGTTTACAAAGATGACCATATTGTAAAAGAAAAATATTTTCATCCCGGTGATTCGTTAACCCCGCATGATGTGCGTTCAGTAACAAAAAGTGTGATGGCAACTTTAATCGGCATAGCAATCGATAAAGGCTTTATAAAATCAGAGAATGATAGCATAGGCGATTATTTGCGTCCATATGTGAGTACAATTGATGCCGTAAAAGCAAATATCAAAATACGCGACGTACTTACTATGAGCAGCGGAATATCAGGTAATGAGTTGGACACACCTGCCGAATATGACAACTGGTTTTCTGCTCCCGATCAACTTACATATATTTTAAACAAATCTATGGCTCACCAGCCAGGCACATATTTTAATTACAATTCCGGAGCAGCACATTTATCATCAGCAATTCTAAGTAAGGCTTCAGGAATTTCAACTGCCAGTTTTGCTGAACAGCACCTCTTTAAACCGCTTGATATTGAGACCCATAACTGGGAGACGGATAAACGGGGACTGAATAATGGAGGTGCCGGATTAAAACTGACGCCATATGATATGTTAAAGATTGGCCAGTTGTATATGAATAACGGAATCTATAACGGAACTCAGGTTGTCTCGAAAGAATGGATAAATAAAGCAAGTACTTTTAAAATTACATCAAATAACGCTCAGCCTTTTGGGCCAGAATATGGATATTTTTGGTGGATAGGTGCTTCTAACAACCATGAATATTTCTTTGCCAACGGATATGGAGGTCAGTTTATCGTAGTAATACCTGATATTAAATTAATCGTTGTTGCAACAAATATATGGTCAGGTGTTTCATCAATAACAGCAAATCAACAATGGTATAGCACTCTTGATATGATTATGAATAAAATTATCCCGTTGTACATCTGAATCAGAGATTAGAATAGTAATTAATATTTTAAAAAGGACTATCCTTTAATCACTCGCCTGTTGCATACTGTACCAGACAAAAAAAAAATTATACGAAGAACCATCTTGAATGAAAATAGAAAAACCAAAAAACAGACGGGAGCCTGAACCTCCTGAATCCATTAAGGAATGGGGATGGAAGTATCATCATATAGGAATACCTACCGACAAGATTATGCCGAACGAAAAATACCTTTCTCAATTCAGGTTTTTTGTTTCAGGTTTTGGAACCAGTCCGTTTGGAATTGAGTGGATGCGATTTGAGAAAGACAGCCCAATAAACAACTTAATTCAAACAGTACCTCATATTGCATTTGAGGTGGAAGACCTGGATAACGAACTGATTATCCGTAATTTGAAAGTAATTACAGAACCTAATTCACCAGCAGAAGGAATAAGAGTTGCCATGATAGAACATAACGGAGCGCCGGTGGAGTTGATTGAATTTGCATAAATGGAACAGCTTAAGGAAGTACTGTTTGAGTGATATTAGCTAACAGGTTTCCATGCAGGCCCGTTCTGAAAATGAACAAAAATCATGAAGTATCGTTAATTCATCCATGGAAGAATACGCTTCTGCTACAACCTCTTTGAAATAATGAACTTTTTAAAATGAGGAAAAGATGAAAAAAACAGTTTTAATTACAGGAGCAACAGGGACAATCGGCAAAGCCACGTCGTTGGAATTAGCAAAGAATAAGTGTCAATTGATCCTGTTAGGAAGAAATACAGAAAAACTAGGCAATGTAAAATCGGAAATATCAAAAATTACCGGGAACAATGACATAGAGGTGATAGTTGCTGACCTTAGCGAACCTGAAGCAATCAAAAATGCTGTTTCAGAAATCAGGAAAAAAATTTCTTCTTTAAATGCCCTGATAAATGTGGCTGCAATTTTCAAATCAAAACGATTGGAAAATTCGCAAGGTATTGAATATATGTTTGCCACCAATCACCTGGGGCCATTCACTCTTTCCAACGGATTACTCGATTTATTGAAAGCAGGCAGACCTTCCAGAATTGTGACGGTTTCCGCACCATCTACAACAAAAATAAATTTTGATGATATAAGTGGAAATAAAAAATTCTCTGCCGGATTTATGGGTGCATTCGGGGCATCAAAAATGATGAATATTATGTTTACTCAGGCACTTTCAAGGCGTCTGGAAGACACAGGAGTAACAACCAGTGTTTTTCATCCCGGACTGGTGAAATCCGATTTAACAAAGGAAATGCCAGCAGTCATGAATTTTATTATTCAACGTTTCTCAAGCCCACCTGACAAAGCCGCTAAAATGTTGTGCAGACTAGCCATAGACCCACAATTTGAAAGATCTAACGGGACATTCTATAGATTTGATGGAAAGGAAATAAAATCGAGCAATTACTCTTACGAAAAAGATCTACAGGAGAAGCTCTGGACGATCAGTGAGCAATTATCCGGGACAAACAAAATATGAATTCCGGAACAGTTAGTTGGTAAAACCTTATAAAAGTGAATGATCTGCCCGGGTCAGCTGTTACTAATAGACAAAAAAATGTCCCACGAAAATGCATCAGTTAAATCAATACTTTTTGCCTTACTGGCGAACCTTGGAATCGCAATTACCAAAACGGCTGCAGCAATTGTTACAGGCTCCGGAGCAATGCTGGCTGAGTCGATCCACTCCTATGCCGATTGCGGTAACCAGGGACTCCTGTTTCTGGGTTTGAAAGCATCAAAGAAAAAACCCGACAAAGAACATCCTCTCGGACATGGAAAAGAAATATATTTTTGGTCTTTTATAGTTGCCCTCATCCTCTTCAGCATGGGCGGTATGTTCTCAATCTATGAGGGTATCCATAAGGTCAGTCTTCATGAGGGATTGAAAAACCCTATTATTGCAATTGTTGTTCTGTCAGTCAGCATGGTCCTTGAAGCTTCTTCTCTTTATGGCTGCCTGACACAGATAAAGAAACTAAGAAATAACAAATCTTTATGGATGTGGGTAAAAAAAAGCCGTCGGAGTGAACTGATCGTTGTTCTGGGTGAGGACATTGCGGCATTGTCTGGACTTTCCTTTGCCCTTATCGCAATTGTACTTTCTATTATTACTGGAAATCCTGTCTATGATGCCTTCGGCAGCATAAGTATCGGTGTGCTGCTTATCCTGGTATCTGTTTTCCTGGCAATCAAAGTCAAAAGTTTGTTGATCGGACAGAGTGCAGATGACGAAACCAATGAAGTGATAAGAGCTTTTCTCGGAGCCAGACCTGAAATCGAAAGCATTCTGAACCTTATAACTTTACAGCTTGGTCCGCAGATAATGGTTGCCGTGAAAGCAAAGATGGTAAAAGCAGATTCAGTTAAGCAGATGATTGACAACATTAATACCTGTGAGGAAGAACTCAGGAAAACTAATCCAGCTATTCAGTGGGTGTTTTTTGAACCGGATGTCAGGGATTGAAAGTCGCGAAGCGCGAGTTAGGCTTTCTATGGAATTAGTCTCTCCATCAATCCGTGGAAAGTAATGGGCGATACCGCAGCAATTTTCTAACATGACCAGAGGGCAAAAAATCCAGGTGCTGTTTCAGTTAGCTGGTGATTCCATGTTATTGCTGAATAAATTTGACTTTCTTCAAATAATATCTTAAATTTGTTTCTTATTATAAGAGAATTATTCTCATTAGATAATTAATAGCTATGAAGTCCGGTGAAATAAGGGAAAAATTAATTGAGAAAGGGTTAAAAGTGACACCTCAAAGGATCGCTATTCTTGAAGCGATTGTCAAACTCAATAATCATCCCACAGCAGATAACATAATTGACTATATCAGGAAAAACCATCCAAACATAGCAACAGCAACGGTATACAAAGTACTTGATGCTCTTGTGGAAAACGGATTGATTAATAAAGTAAAAACAGAAAAAGATATCATGAGGTATGATGCATTTCTGGAAAAACATCATCATTTATATATCTCCGATTCAGACAGAATAGTGGACTATCTGGATGAAGAATTAAATCAACTGCTGGCAAAGCACTTTAAGAAAAAAAGAATTCCCGGTTTTAAAATTGAGGATATCAAACTTCAGATAATCGGAACCTTTACAGATAAAGCTGGTAATAAATAAGATTAAGATTGTTAAAAATAATAAACAATAAGCAAAATGGAAAAGAACTCAGATAAAGGTAGCAAATGCCCGGTTACCGGAGCAACACAAAAACATAGTGTTGGCACCGGTGGTACAAAAAACCGTGACTGGTGGCCCAATCAGTTAAAATTGAATGTACTTCGGCAAAATTCTTCTCTGTCTGACCCAATGGGTAAAGATTTTAATTATGCGAAAGAATTTAAGAGTCTGAATCTGGAAGCTATTAAAAAAGACCTTCACAGGCTAATGACCGATTCGCAGGATTGGTGGCCCGCTGATTTCGGTCACTATGGTCCGTTGTTCATCCGGATGGCATGGCACAGTGCAGGGACATACCGCACAGGTGATGGCCGTGGAGGAGCAGGAAGCGGACAGCAACGCTTTGCCCCGCTTAACAGCTGGCCCGATAATGTCAACCTCGACAAGGCACGAAGATTGCTCTGGCCGATCAAGCAAAAATATGGACGTAAAATATCCTGGGCCGACCTTATGATCCTTACGGGAAATGTTGCCATGGAATCAATGGGATTCAAAACATTCGGCTTTGGCGGCGGGCGTGAAGACGTATGGGAGCCGGAAGAAGATGTTTTCTGGGGTTCCGAAACAAAGTGGCTGGAAGGCGATAAACGTTACTCCGGGGAACGTGATCTTGACAATCCTCTTGCAGCAGTGCAAATGGGGTTGATATATGTGAATCCGGAAGGGCCAAACGGGAATCCTGATCCTATAGCAGCCGCTAAAGATATTCGTGAAACGTTTGCACGTATGGCCATGAACGATGAAGAGACAGTAGCGCTCATTGCCGGCGGGCATACCTTTGGCAAAACCCACGGAGCCGGTGATGCGGGACTTGTTGGACCCGTGCCTGAAGCTGCCGGTATCGAAGAGCAGGGCTTAGGCTGGAAAAGCAGTTTTGGCTCAGGCAAAGGAGGCGACACAATCTCCAGCGGTTTAGAAGTCATATGGACACAGACTCCGGCCAAGTGGAGTTATTACTTCTTCGAAAACCTGTTTAAATACGAATGGGAACTGACAAAAAGCCCGGCCGGTGCTCATCAGTGGGTAGCAAAAAATGCCGATAAGGTCATGCCTGATGCTCACGACACATCTAAAAAGCATGCACCAACCATGCTTACAACAGATCTTTCTTTGCGTTTCGATCCTGCTTATGAAAAAATTTCCAGACGCTTTTATGAACATCCTCTTGAATTTGCAGATGCTTTTGCACGTGCATGGTTCAAGCTGACCCACCGCGATATGGGACCTCGTACCCGCTACCTGGGTGCTGAAGTGCCTGCAGAAGAATTGATCTGGCAGGATCCGATACCCGCAGTGAATCATACCCTTATCGATGAGAAAGATATTGCCGTCTTAAAAGTTAAAATATTAAAGTCGGGATTATCTGTATCTCAACTGGTATCAACCGCCTGGGCTTCTGCCTCTACTTTCCGTGGATCAGACAAACGTGGTGGCGCCAATGGAGCCCGGATTCGTCTGACCCCTCAAAACGACTGGACCGTTAACAATCCCCTTCAGCTAAAGAAAGTATTGGAAACGCTCGAACGTATTCAAAAAGAATTCAACATCGCCCAAAATAAAGGGAAAAAGGTTTCTCTTGCTGATCTTATCGTATTGGGAGGATGTGCTGGAATTGAGAAAGCTGCAAAAGATGCAGGTTATCCTGTTAACGTTCCTTTCACACCGGGGCGTATGGATGCATCGAAGGAGCAAACCGATGTAGAATCTTTCGCAGTGCTCGAGCCTGCAGCCGATGGATTCCGCAACTATTTAAAAACTAAATATACCATATCTGCCGAAGAATTATTGGTCGATAAAGCACAGCTACTAAGATTAACTGCTCCTGAAATGACAGTTCTGCTCGGAGGTATGCGTGTATTGAACACGAATTTTGACAACTCAACGCATGGTGTATTCACTAACCGTCCTGAAGTTCTTACAAACGATTTCTTTGTAAACCTGCTCGACATGAGTACGGCCTGGATGCCAACATCTGAGACCAGCGAGACATTTGACGGACGTAATCGCAAAACTGGCGCATTAAAATGGACAGGAACCCGCGTGGATCTTATCTTTGGTTCGAATTCAGAGCTCAGAGCGCTTGCCGAAGTGTATGGAAGCGCAGATGCTCAGGAGAAATTTGTCAAGGATTTTGTTGCAGTATGGAACAAAGTAATGAACCTTGACTGCTTTGATTTGGATTAACCTGAAATTCAAACAATAAATCATAAAAAAATGAAAGAAAAAAGTAAAAGCATCGGTGCAGGGAGACCGACAGCATAAAGATGAGAAGTATCAAATTTTTAATAATATGCTTAACGATTGCATGTTTTAATAAAAACACTACATTTTCTCAGACGGCAACTAAATTTGATTTTACCCGGATAGAGGATAATTCATTCTTACTTGAGGAAGCATACAACCAGGAACCCGGAGTAATTCAGCATATCTCATCATTTCAGTATATGAATGGTCATACATGGCAGTATACATTTACAGATGAATGGCCGGTACCAAGGGAGAAGCATCAGCTATCGGTCACAATTCCTGTCCTGAACAATGGTGCAACCGGCATTGGAGATTTGTTAATAAACTACCGTTATCAGGCCGTTTTAAGGAACCAGCTGGCATTTTCCCCGAGGTTTTCCCTTGTTTTGCCTTCAGGAAACTGGAGAAAAGGGTTGGGTGCGGGAGTACCTGGTTATCAGTTCGATCTTCCGGTGAGTTATCTGATATCGACCAGATTAGTTACTCATTATAATCTTGGATTGACTTTAATTCCAAATGCAAAAAATGCTGATGATTCAAGGTCAGACCAGATAATTTACAATTATGGTTTGAGTATAATACTTCTTGTAAACAAGAATTTCAATTTTATGCTTGAAACTGCAGGATACACAACCTCAATAAAGATTTCCGGTTCAAATACAACAACTTCCCGATCATTGTTTATAAGTCCGGGGTTCAGGTATGCGATTAATTTCAAATCTGGATTGCAGATTGTCCCTGGTTTTGCGGTGCCTGTTGGTATTGGTTCATCAAAAGGATCTTATGGAGTATTTGGATATTTATCCTTTGAACACCCGTTATGGAAACCTTAGAAAGTATTTAAGGTTTCAGTATTTTCAATTCATTTTTCAGTTTTGTAAATATGTCTTTATACTCGTCAGGGACTTTCTCAAGGTCAACAGGTCTTCTGTTTGAGCCAACAGTTATCTCATAATAATTCCCGTCTTTAATTCTTTTAGCAGCTGAATCGGGCTTAATAACTTCAAGGAGTGTATCCAGCTCTTTCACGGTGAGACTTACTTCAGTCTCCGCAACTTTTGTGACAGGAATAAATCCGCCTGTACGGATAAGTTTTATTTTCATTGCATTAGTTATACTTTTGCTTCTTTCCATCCCTGCCTGACTGCTTTTGACTCCGGACTATTTATGCCGAACATCTTCTCAGAATGAGTAATTGTGAGATTTTTTATATTCTCAAATTTGGAATTCTGTGCCAGACTTCGATCAGTCAGCACAGAATACCATATACGTCCTGCTTTCTCCCAGGCATATCCTCCCATATTAAAAGCCGTAACATAAAAAGCAAAATTAGGAATTCCCGAATTGATATGTACTCCTCCCCAGTCGCCTGACGGGGTGTTCGGCAGGTCCTGATATTTATCCATTGTGGCAGGCTGGGGATCGGTCCCCAATTCAGGATGATTTATATACGCTGTACCAGGAGCTTTCATGCTGCGTAAGGCATATTTCGGGCCAATCATCACTTTCTCGCCAATCAACCAGTTAGCTTTCTTTACATCCTGATTACTAAATCTTTGTTTGATCATAATACCAAAGATATCGGAAAAGGATTCGTTCATTGCACCGGCCTGGTTTTCGTAATCAAGGTTAGCTTCATATTCAGTAACACCATGTGTAAGCTCGTGGCCTATCACATCAATATCGCTGGTGAAACTTGTAAAGACAATCCCGTCTCCATCGCCATAAACCATGCGCCTCCCATCCCAGTATGCATTATCCATTCCCTTGTCATAATGTACATATTGCCGTATGAGCATACCATTGTTATCAATAGAGTTCCTCCCAAATAACTGCCAGTAGAAATCCCAGGAAGCCTTACCTCCTTTAATAACATTCTTCCCGGCTACGGAATTGATCTTCTGGTTTTTCTTTGAATCCCACAGCAATGTCGCGCCGGCAAGATCGGTCTTCTGTTTACAATCATAAACTTCCATCTGCATGGTCATTTTTCCGGATTGCTTTGCAATCAGTCCAAGGATGGTTTTCTCATAAAGGTTTGCTTTATGGAAAAAGATCCTGTCGTTCCGGAACCGGTAGTTCCTGAAGTTCGTTTTTATAGCCAGATCAGCAACTTTTTTATTGCCCGATTCCATTAACCTTTTCAGCATGTAAGGAGGAATGATGCAATGAATTTTGTTAAAGTGGTTTTTGCACATGATACCTAAAATTTTAGCAGACAGGTATAAATTTAGGAAATTCCTGAATATAAAAAAAAGAAAAATTTATCTAAATAACCTGTAAAGCGTTAAGGAACAGGTCTGGGGAGGAATAATAGTGGCGTTTCCATTAACCACGGAGTAACACAGAGTTTTTCACGGAGTATCACTGATTATTAAATCACAGAAATTTGAGAGATTTTATTTGAAAAAACTATCTTTATGGTGTCTCGCTAAATTTCGATTTTTATGACTTTATTGTATCAGGAACTTACCAGTTCAATTTTACATTGTGCTTACAAAGTACATAGTACATTAGGGCCAGGTCTTTTGGAATCTGCATATGAAGAATGCCTTCACTATGAGCTTGATAAATCTGGCCTAACAGTATTTAAACAGAAACCAATGCCTCTTGTGTATGATGAAAAGAGACTCGATCTGGGTTACAGGATTGACCTGCTTATTGAAGGTAAAGTCATAATCGAGATAAAATCTGTTGATGCCCTTAATCCGGTACATCTTGCCCAGCTAATGACTTATCTGAAATTATCCAAATGCAGGATCGGATTCTTGATTAACTTTAATGTACTGTCTTTAAAAGATGGCATAAAGAGGGTAATAATATAGAATAAAGAGATTCCTCCTAAATCAATAAATCTATTTGGAGTTACACTATACCTAACTCCGTGTTACTCTGTGTATTACTCAGTGTTACTCCGTGGTTATGTTTTCATTTAAAGATAATATATTGACTTACTTATTACAATATACTTAATTCAATTTCGAAGTAAAAAAAATTATATGGCAGGTTAATATTCGCCTTTCGGAACATATATCCGGACTTTCCTGCGGGACCAATCAGGGAGCTTTTTCTTTGACAGGCAGCTTCGATTTTACATAATCTGCCAGTTCAGTCATTCCCTTAGACTGTTTGCTGGAAGCAATGCCGCTTAAAATCATCCCATTTAAATACGGATCAGTCTGAGGACGATACTGTTCCGGAATTTCATCGCGAAACCTTACGATCATATCAACGCCCTTCTTGAAATTAGCTGAATTATTTACACGTTTCAGAAAGTTTGTAAAGGGCTGAAGTATCGCGAACTTCTGATTCCCAAAAGGCAGATCATCAAATCGTGCAGCCAGAGAATCAAAATTATTTTCATTTGAATAATTAAATAAAATATTGGTAGTTGCATCGTCCAGGGCACCCCTCACATGTTTTGCAGAAAACAATTCTGCTTCTTTCACAGCCGCCGAAGAGTCGATGACTGCCAGCGCAACAAGCGCTTTACCAGCGATAGAATAAGATGAGTCTCTCAGCGATTTAAGAAATAATGGCTTATATGTAACACTTTTATACTTTCCAAGTGCTTCAATGGCTGAAGCTCTTACCACAGAATTCGGATCATTTGTTGCTATATCAACCAAAAGAGGTTCAATGGATTTCTTAATTGAGTCATTTGTAACATTTAACTTCTGCAAAGCATAACGACGTAATCCAAAATACTTGTCTTTCAATGCTGTTTTAAGAAAATCCAATGCTTTGGGATCATCTGTCTGGCTCCTGGCAGCGAAGTCGATGGCTTCTCTCCTGTCGAGATACAATCCTGCATTTTTATATTGAAAGATATAGTTATCCAGCGTTTTGTGATCGTTTTTTTCGCAGAGAAGAACTTTATCTCCGTCAACATTTATCAGTTCCGGTTTTGAAACAGCAGGAAAAGCAAATGTATCAACCTTATGTTCAAGCCAGACGTTATAGCGTTTTTTATCGCTTCCCTGATAAATATCAATGGCGACTGGCAACTTAAAAATCTTACCTGTCTGAGTTTGTTTAATAATTACTTTAGAACTTTTGCCAGGTGCATCATAATCATAATTTATATCAAGCTTCGGGTGACCACTTCCATAGTACCACTGGTTCCAGAACCAGTTTAGGTCCTGACCGGTAACTTCTTCAAAGGCGAGCCGGAGGTCGTGGGCTTCGGCAGAATTTAGTTTCCGGTTTGTCAGATACAATTTGAATGATTTTGTCATTGCGCTGTCACCAACATAGTTTCTGAGCATGTTCAATATGCGTCCTCCTTTCTGATAGCTCACAAGATCGAACAGGTCCTCCTGATCACGGTAGTAAAATCGAACCAGGTCTTTTTTCTCATTACCTCCTCTCAGATAATTTTGCATGCTGCTGAAATTAAGTGCACCGGCAGCATCCTTACCATGTTTATACTCCTCCCACAATATTTCACTGAAGTCGGCTAAAGATTCGTTCACAGTTATGTTGCTCCAGCTTTCGCATGTAACATAATCGCCGAACCACATGTGAAACAGTTCATGTGCAATTACATCTTCCCAGCCATTTCCGTCAACTAATTGCCTGGCATCCTGTTGAGCATTTTCATTGTGCAGGGTGGCTGTAGTGTTTTCCATGGCACCGCTGACATAGTCTCTTCCAACAATTTGAGCATATTTTGGCCATGGATAATCAATACCTGTTATCTTCGAATAGTATTTTATCATCTCCGGAGTGAACCCAAAGATCTTCCTTGCAACCGGGGCATATTCCTTTTCGACATAATAACTCACCTCCTTGCCTTTATAATTATCCCTGATGATTGAATATTCTCCGACTGCCATCATCATAAGATAGGGTGCATGAGGCATATTCATTTTCCAGGTATCGGTACGGGTTCCGTTTTTGTTTTTCAGACTGCTTACCATGATTCCATTTGACAGAGTCTGGTATTTATCAGGTACTGTCATAATTATCTCATCAGTTTGTCTTTGATTCGGTTTATCTATAGTCGGCACCCATCCCGAATTCGATTCTGTTTCACCTTGTGTCCAGATCTGAGTAGGCTTATTTTTGTCTTTTCCCAGAGGATTAATAAAATAGAGGCCCTTGCTGCCTGATATAGCATTGCTTCCTTTCTTTTTTATATTGTCGGGTTTGGCAACGTAATTAATAAATACAGTATAGTTTTCACCGGCTTTATACGTCTTATCAAGTGTGATAAAAAGATTCAGGCTATCATAACGGTATTTCAAAGGGATGTTCTTTCCTGCTTTGATTAACGATACCTCATTAATATTCATATATTTTGCATCGAGACGGAGAGAATCAGTCGGATAGAAATGAGGATGAAGAGTGATTGAGGCTTTTCCGTACATCCACGATTTGGTATAGTCAAAGCTGACAATGAGTTTTGTATTTACCAGATCGTTTATTTTTGTTGCACTTGCCCGATAGAAATTTTCCCAGGCTTCAGTTTTAACTGAATCCTGTTTTTGGGAATAACCGGCAAATGAAAGGAGTATAAAAACTCCTGTTAGAATCTTTTTCATGTATATGTTTTTATGGATGATTTAAATGTCTATAGCCCGCTTATAAGTCTCGCTTTAATTGATTCAAATTCCGAATCTGTAATAAGTTTATTATCGAGCATCTGTTTGGCCTGTGCCAACTTTGAAGCGGCATCTTCCGATGCATTCGTTGTTTGCTGACTTCCCACATTAGAGCCTATTGTAACACCGCCGGATTTTGCTCTTAATTCCTCGAGTTCACGAATTCGTCTTTTCTCCCTCCACGACTGGTCCTGAGCCTGAGCCAGACGATAAATCTTTTCAGTCTGCTCCTTTCTGAAACCCTTCAAGGTCAAAACCTGATTTGAATCTTTGGAAATCGCAAGATCGGTAGAGCCAAATATTTTCATAAATAAGTCAGCCCCGAAAATCCCTACTTTAATTCTGGCATCTCCAATATCCTGCCATCTGAAATCGGTCATATCAAATCCACCTAATAAACCCCTTTTAATTTGAATAAACCGTCCCGAAGTTGCGGCAATAAGAATCCGCCTGTTTGATAAAGCAAACAGTCTTCGCTGAATGGCCCAGGCTTCAAGCGTTTCACCTGTCACAAGAACTGAATTCAGGTGTTCGAGTGCTTTGTCTAACCGGGGATCCTCAGATGAGTTGTCGTTTGGTGCCATAATAATAATGTATTAAAGTAATTGTTCTGTTTAAATATCAAATGTAAAACAAAATGTTTAAATGTTTGTTTTGGTTGTCCTGTAATTAGTTGCACTAAAATTAATTATTGGGGAAATCCTGAATGATGATCCGGTTCGTAATAACTTTTTACTTTCCCGTTTGTTTGATAGCTGAATAGTAATAAAGCAAATGAAATTCCATTATCTGATTACTATTTGCAATTCAAATTATGTTTAAACGTATCCTCATTTTGATTTTATCTGGCCTGATCCCGGGTATTCTTCAGTCACAAAACCTGGAAAATATAAGTAAGCAGAAACCAATATTATTAAGCGGAGGAATAACTGCAAGGGCTATTCTATATGATGCAAGCGGCATCCCAAACAGGCGTCAACCATTTTCTTACATCTTAACAGGTAGTCCCACTCTAAGCATTTTCAACAGCTTCACAATACCATTAACTTTTACCTACAGTGAGCAGGACAGGTCTTTCAGGCAGCCGTTCAATCAATTTGGAATGAGCCCATATTACAAATGGATAACTATTCATGCTGGTTACAGAAATATTAACTACTCTCAGTTTACACTTGCAGGTCACACCTTTTTAGGCGCTGGCATTGATATTCATCCTGGAATATTCAGACTGGGATTTATTTCAGGAAGGTTCAACAGAGCAACGCCTGTGGATACAAGTGTGAAATCTTTTCAGCCTTATACCTATAAAAATAGTGGCTACGCAGGTAAAATAGGCATAGGAAAAGGTGTTAACTTTTTTGAAGTGAGCATGCTAAGAGCAAAAGATGACAGCAGTAGTATTCATCCTCAAAAAGAATTTAAAGGCACTATTACTCCTGCCGAAAACATAGTGATTGGATTAAATGGACAGATAAAATTTTTGAAAGACTTTACTTTTTCATTAGAAGCAGCTACCAGTCTCTACACAAGGAACCTGAAAAACAATACTCCATTAAGTGATAGTGCCAATAAAGGATTTACTAAAATTTTAGGAAGCTTCATAAGTACAAATAGTACCACAGAAAGATATAGCGCAATTCAAACAAGTCTTCAGTATCATCAGAAGATCTTTTCTGCTAAACTGCAGTACAGAAGAGTAGACCCTGATTATAAAACCATGGGAGCTTACTTCTTCAACAATGATATAGAGAATATCACCTTTGCCCCTTCACTTAATCTTCTGAAAAACAAGTTCAGATTTGGCGGGAGCATTGGATTCCAACATGATAACCTAAAGAAACAAAAGCAAACAACTAGTAGCCGGATAATAGGTTCTGGCAATTTATCTGCTGAATTAAATGAGCACTTCGGAATTGATTTTTCCTATTCAAATTATTCCAACACCCAGTTAAGAAAGACAATTCTTCTGGGAAATACTTTCCGGATTGCACAGGTATCGGAGAATTACTCATTTACTCCCAGGTATATCCTGGCAACATGAAAGATTTGTTCATTCACTTATTTTCTCAGCGAATTACAATATTTTCTCGAGTGTTGATAAAACTCTTGACAATCTGAATGATACAAAAAGCAATAATTACTTACTTAACTACCAGATAACCGTAGTTCCCAGGAATCTTACTTACACTTTCAATCTGAATTACACTGATGTAAAATCTGCTGCCTATGAGGACGGAAACTATGGGATTACATTAGGGGTTAATAAAGTAATGAATAACAGCAAACTCACCATGGGCTGGCTGGGTTCATTCCTGAAGGGACTTCACGGAAAGTCAACCGGACTTATACTTAACCAGAATGTAACCGTAAGTTACAGGATAAACAAACACCACGGATTCGGTACAACGGTAAGTTATATAAATAACAGATCTCAACAGTCTTTGATAATTCCCTCCTACTCTGAATGGCAGGCCGATCTTAATTACAGGTATGTGTTTTGAATTTAATCATGAAACTATTCAAGAAAATGAAAGCAATATCACATTTTTTCAGTTTTACTAAATTAGTTCGAATAGTAGGTTTACATATACTGTTATTAATTCCATATTCAATTTATGCACAGTCAGCCTTTACCATCAACATAACATCAGTACTCGTAGTTGCTCCTTTTTCATCTCAGCTATCAGCTTATATTAATAATCCCTCAAAGGTAATTATCACCGTACAGAAACTTGCAGGGACTCCCGACATAAACATTAAACTATTTGCTTCACTTATCGGTGATAACGGAATTCAAATCACTACCAACCAGTCAGCATTAAGCGGACTGAATCAGATATCATTGACTTCAGTTCAGCCAACCCAGCTAGTTAATGCTTTGTTTATACGAAATATATTTGATCTGAATAATGTAAATATTCAGGGAACCACCGCAACTGATTTACAAACAAACGGGTTACCGGCAGGGAACTATCAACTATGTGTTCAGGCTGTTACTGCCGATCCTGATCCTTTCACCGGAGCTCAAGCCGGGGCTCCGGCATCGGATCAGTTATGCGGAAACCCGTTTAACATTGCACCACTTCTGGCTGATGTATCAATTCAGAATGTATTATTGATTGCTCCCTTTACAAGCAAACTTTCAGATTTTACAAATAATCCGTCCAAAGTTGTAATTACAATTCATAACGGGAGTACATATCCGACCTTAAGGATCAAATTACTGGCATCGCTGAGAGGTGACAATGGTGTTCAAATTACCACAAACCCGGCAAGTCTTAACCTGGTCCCCGAATTAACTCTTCAAAGCGGTCAGCCAACAGTTGTTTTAAATGCCACGTCTATACAGAATCTGTTTAATCTTGAGGGTGTAATCCTACAGGGTATAACTCAAAATGAACTTGTTAATGGTAATGGCTTACCTGCCGGAACTTATGAATTGTGTATTACACCAGTTGCATCCGTTGCTGATCCTGCTACTCAGCTGCAGGCAGGGCAACCTCTTTCCGCTGAAAAATGCAGCAATTCATTTACTCTTGCACCTCCTGTGGTAGATATCTCAATTCTCAATGTTATTCTGATTCCGCCTTTTTCAAACAGGATCTCCGACTTTTTGAACAATCCTTCAAAAGTTGTGATAACGGTTCATAACAGCAGCACATATCCGAGTTTCAAGGTAAAATTACTGGCATCGCTTAAAGGAGACAATGGGATCCAGATTTCCACCAACCCTGGCAATCTTAACCTGATACCTGAGATCACTCTTCAAAGCGGACAACCAACAGTTGTTCTGAACGCCACATCATTGTCGGGCCTGTTTAATTTAGAAGGAGTCACCATCAAGGGGATCACTTACAATGACCTGGTTAACGGTAATGGTTTACCGGAAGGATCGTATGAATTATGTATAACTCCTGTCTCGGCAACAACTGTTCCTGCCTTACAAATGACAGCAGGGCAAGTACTCTCTACAGAGAAATGCAGCAATTTATTTGCTGTAAACGATATAGAGCCTCCGGTAATAATTAATCCAGTCAGCGGAACTGATATGTCAGTGAAAATTCCCCAGAATATTTTATTTAACTGGTCAATCCCGGCCGGGGTAAAACCCGGGATTCAGTACGATTTTAAAATGGTTGAAATACAGGATACTCTAAGAGATCCTAATGATGCTATGCAAACAGCTACCGATCCGTCTTTTTTTGAAAGAAAGCTTACTGGTAATGTTATGCTTTATGGCCCTGGAGATCCTCCGCTAACACCCGGATTCAGATATGCCTATATTGTTACTGCGAGCGATCCGAACAATGCTGCAATATTCAGGAACGGCGGCCGTAGTGAGGTTGGCTTTTTTACCTACAGACTACCAAAAATCAACAGTGCTCCGGTTCCTTTGACAAATAACAATAATCCTCCGGTCAATCCACCCGGCAATCCCCCAAATAATCCGCCTGTCAACCCTAACCAGAATCCAAATCCGATAAGTGTTATGGATGCGCCGGAACTTGATTGTTCCTGTAAAACAACAATAGCTGATAAATCGGTAAATAATTCAAATGCCAAATCTGGAGCAATTGTTCATGTAGGTGCATTTGATATGACACTGGCAAATGATGTGGTCGAAAAAAGCGGAGTACTTACCGGAAGCGGAACTATTCCGGTACCTTTCATAAACAGCGGTCTGCTGAAGATCGGGTTGAATTTTCAAACCTTCAGATTAATGCATCGAACCATGCCATAGCTGGTACAGTCAGGGCCAGACGAAATGCTACCGCAGTTTCGGTATTACCAACCGCCGATGCTCCAAATGTAAAACCACAACCTTTCACAACAAAGGATATTCTAACCGTTGGAACTTATGTAAAAAATTCAGCAAACAATGCAATTGCAGATATAAAAAACTCAATAAACAATGCAGGGTGGGAAATGCCCTTCGGTATTCAAAAGGAAATTTCAGGTGAAAAGATCACTATTGCTATTACCGATATGGTGTTTACCCCTGAACAGGCAGGATTTAATGCATGTCTGGCATTTGATATTCCGGAAGGTGGTAGACACCCATACACTTGCGTTAGGTGCTAAAAATGTTTGTTTTAATGATAGTAAAAGCTTGTGTGGAAATGCTGTATTATTCCTGGTAGAGGATTTAAAGATCGATGCGCTGAACTTTACATTTATCAAGGCTTCCGGGAATAATAAGTCCCAGGCTGGAACATATGCTGTTTTTGACCCGAACGGATTCAAAAAATTGCATATTAAAGCCGAATATGAATTTTCAAAGGATGTTATTCTGAGGCAATCTGATAAGGGGACAGTAAAAGCTACTTTTGAAACGGATATAAAGAGCTGGAATAACTGGTGGGCCAATGTGTCTATTGATCCGTTCATAATTGCAGGTTATGAGGAATGGACATTCTCTCTTAAAAATCCGGCCTATTATGACCATTCTGATAGTATAAATGCACCTGATATGCCACAGGCTGCCATTGATGGGAAAGTCAACCACCTTAACAAAACCTGGATGGGATTCTTTTTCTCTGAGCTTGATGCCTCACTTCCGGCGGTTATAAAGAGAGCCGATAAAAAGCCGTTTACAATTGCAGTTAAAAATTTCATGCTGGATAACCTTGGCTTAACCGGCGATCTGGATGCTAAGAATGTTCTGGCTATCACTGATGGTGATCTGGATGGATGGTACTATTCACTTGATAATCTTAATGCACGATTTGTTAACTCTTCCTTTATCAGAGGCGGACTTGACGGGAAAGCTATTGCTGCCAGTATCGGGAAACCCATCCAAAAATCAGCAGGATGAACTTGATTATACCTGCACTCTTAGTAAACCTGCTTAACTCCTGATGGTTCAATGAAGTTCCAGTTTGTGATAAAGCCAAAAGATAACATCCAGGCAAAATTATGGGCAGCTACACTGAATTTAAAGAATACGTCCAAATTATAGTGAGTAACGAAAAAACCAAAATAAATCCAAAAGGCGATTTCAGAGCAACTGCAACATTGAACGGAGACATCTCTATTATTGCAGATCTCAGTCCGATTCCGAAAATTAATTTTAAAGCTGTGGAGTTCCAGGATTTTCAACTAATGTCTTACTCCCCATATATATCAGGTAAAATAAGCTTTTTTGGTTTCTCCAGTCCTGATAAATCTGCCGGCGGTTTTCCTGTTAAAAATAACAGGTGTAAATCCGGTATTTAAGGGAAACACTGTAGGGATTTCCTTTGATCTGAATATTACACTTGCTGATATAAAGGCTTTACCAGATGCTACTTTTAAAATGGCTGTTGTGGGCGATTTAAATATGACAGGTGGACGTCCAGACTGGGGAAATCCCCATCTCGAAGTTGACAGTATAAGCATCAAGGGTCCATTAGGACCGTTAGACATTGAAGGTTATGTGAAATTCTTTGATAATGATGTTACATACGGTAACGGGATGAAAGGTGCTTTACAGGCAAAGCTGGATCTTGGAGTCAATAAAATAGTGATTAAAAGCCATATCATGTTTGGCCATACAACTTTTAATTATTTCTATGTTGATCTTTCATATTTATCAACGCTCGGTACACCCATTGTTCCTCCTGTTTCAATGTTTGGGCTTGGTGGAGGTGTCTATTACAATATGACGAAAACTGATGATATTTCTCCGGCTGCGCTATTAAAAGGCTCTGGCTAATGACCTGAACCGCTATAAACCTGCAAGCAGTATTATCGGATTTAAAGCCAGTATAGTAGTTGGTGTTGGCAATGGAACTCCCTTCCATGCGACAGGCACACTTGAAATGAAATTCACCTCTGATTTTGGAATACTCAGCGTCGAGCTGGATGTGGATGCAGCTATGATGGCAGAATTAACTGCAGATATAACCCAGGCTCCAATAAATGGTCATGGAGTTATCATATATGATTTCCCGAGGAAAACATTTGATGCAGGCATTGGACTGAACATTAATTATAAAGCCATTACAGGCAATGGATGGCTTGCCATAAATATTAACGGCCAGAATGGTGACTGGTACTTTAAACTGGGAGAACCGGTTAACAGGGTAAATATAAACGTCCTCAAAATGTTAAACCTCAATGCTTATTGCATGATGGGAAATAAAATTCCGGGGATTCCCGATCCGCCTGCCAATATTTTGCAGTATTTCCCTTCATATAAAAGTTCCAGGGATCAGAATGCCGTATCGGATAAACTGGCACCTGGCTTTGCATTCGGCGCTGGACTTCAGTATGGCCCGGTAGACCTTACCTTTCTAATATTCTACATGAATTTTTCAGCCGGTATGGGTTTTGACATCAATCTCAGGCAATACAGCACCGGGTGTGACGGGACCACTAATAATATTCCGGGAATTAATGGCTGGTATGCCAACGGACAGTTCTATGCATGGGCAAAATTTACAGCCGGATTAAATCTGGATGTCTGGTTTTATAAGGGAAAAGTCAGTATGCTTGAAGCAGAAGCAGCTGCACTGTTTAGAGCCGGCGCCGTAAACCCTATATGGTTCGATGGCTGGCTTTACGGACATTATGATGTACTCAACGGACTGGTTTCCGGAACCATGCATTTCCAGGTATCTGTGGGTGATAAATGTGTTCCTGCAGCGAGTCCTCTGGGAGGCGATATGCCTATAATTTCACAGTTGAACCCGGATAAAGGAGAAAAGGATATTTCCATAGCCAGGAATCCGGTGGTGGCATTTAACTTTCCGGTGAATTATGATTTCGAAGTGAGAAATACTGACAGCAACGGAGATGAGTTATTAAACACTATTCATATCGATTTAACAGAATTTTCAATAAGAAGAAAATCCGATAACTTTGTCGTTGCTGATCTTAACAAAAACCAGAATCTTTCATTTACTGAGGAAATGAAACTGGCAACCCTGTACACAACAGATGCCCTTGATCCTCAAACAGAGTACACAGTAACAGTTTCTGTCAAAGCATACGATAAAAACCACAAGCCATTATCGTATAAAAATAAACCTGTAGAAGAAACTGAGACTCATTCGTTTATAACAGGCGATTGTTTACACCGCTTAGATGAAAATGCCCAATTAATGCTTGGCAGCTATCCATTTAAGAATCAGCGGTACCTGTTGCAAAAAGAGCAAACTGCCGGATTCATCCAGCTTGACAAGAATTATCCCTGCCTCCTTAACGATCCTGAGTATGACCTGCTTGCTCAGTTTATTTCCTATCAGTCCCCGGGTCAAAGCACCACTCAGGAGGTTAAACTCGGAATGAACGGTAATCAGCTGACTTTCCAGATACCCACTCTCCCAAATGATAAAATTACACAAGTACGAATCATTAAAAGAAGACGGGTGAATAATTCTGTGATTCAACCTAAAGTTAAACTTGGTTATGCAAGCACAAATATGTATCTGAGTACATCACAAGGCAATAACACCAATACCGCTGATTTTAAAAAGACTACTATTTCAGGTATTTCCCAATCGAATATCTCCAAGGACCTGGAACTTTACAGTTATTATTTCAAAACCAGTAAATACAATACACTAACCGAGAAGCTAAACGATGGTGACAATGCTGCCAATGCAAAAAGGGATGGATTCGGTAACTTTGAGGGGTATTCGGCAGATTTTAACTTTTCAGAAGGATTTGATGTATTCGACATAAATGAAACAACCTTTACAGCATTCGGCGACAAGTATGTCATATATCCTCTAATCCATATCTCCGAGCAAACCCCCGGGAATCCATGGATTCAAAAATATGTTGCGGGTAATTTATACAGCAACTGGAAAATTGCCTATCTCAATGCCGGAGATTACCGGCAGGATCTGAATCCCTATACAATCAGAAAGAGTGCAACAAGTCTGCAATGTTTAATTTTTGAGCCTTCACTGAATCCATTAGGAATTATGCCCGCTTCTGCCGAGCCCCCATTAAGTGATCAGGAAATCGGTGCTGCAACGGATAAATTATATAATATTTCACAAGTACATTTAATCAAACATTAATCTGTCAGGTAAATGAAAACATCACATAAATTCTTCATCCTGCTTAACTGTTTTGTTGTATTGACCGGGTGTTTAAATGATACTTTTTCCCAGCAGGCTAAAATGTCGTTCAGCAGTGCATACAAAATGTTAAACGGAGGGAATATTTCAAATGTATCAGGCAATTCTGCGGGCGCTCTTCAAATGGGATCCGTTTCTGGTAAGTCTTATAATAATAAAATTACTATTACTTATGGTATTCCGATTGAGATAGTAATGGAATACGCTGTATTAAAAACAAATTTAAGTTCTGATATGGCAATTAACCCAGCCACTTATGATAACAGTTCTCCTGAAATTCAGCAGGCATTTGATAATCTTGCCTATGGAAATTTTGTTAAGATATCTGATTACAATCAGGTAAATGTGAAATTAAATTTTCGCTTTAATGCTCCTGTTCTCAGGGTATATGGAAGTGACGAGGGCGACTTTGTAAATAGCTCGCATTCCTCTCCTTACGATCCGGGGGTTTATACCACACCAAACACACCTGTCAGAGGTAGTAAAATAATTGTTATTAAAAAATAATTGCCGAATATGAAAAAGTATTTCACTGTATTCCTCGCATTTTTCTTAACAGGTCTTTCAGTCATTGCCCAGCAAAACAAGTCACTTCAGAATCAGAAAGTGAATAATAGCGCTGTTCAATCCCGTAAAGCAGTGGCCCCGACCGATTCAATTCCAAAACAAAAAAATCTTATTGTCATCGGAAGAAACTATGGAGATTCAGTTGTAATACGCTGGGCGCCGGTTAAGGCAACTCTCTGGTATTTTGCTAATAAATCGGGCTATACAATTGTCCGATATGAAGTTCAGAACAAGAAGCTGTTAAGGGAAAGCAAGAAAGCTCTATCCCCTGATCCGATAAAACCATGGACCCTGACCGAGTGGAAAAAACGAGCATTACCTTCGGACAGTCTTGCTGCCTCATCTGCAGAATTGCTTTATGGTCAGTCAAAAGTCGACATTACAAATAAATCAAAGACCAACGGAGTAAATTTACAAGGGGCACAGAACAGTAATTATGAATTAGAGAATAAACACGGCATGGCTTTGTTCCTGGCAGATCAATCGGCTTTTCTTGCAACTGGCTTAGGACTAAGGTTTACTGATAAGGATTTTGTAAAAGGAAAAACTTATGTTTATATTATCTATGCCAGGACAGATCCAAAAATTATCAGATCAGACAGCAGTGCTGTTATGATTAATACATCGGAAATCATGCCTGCGCCTGAAATGCCAAAAGTTACTGTTGAAGAACTTGACCGGACTGTAAGATTCAAATGGAACCGCCAGATTGCCAGCGCTAATTTCACGGGATATTTCTATGAACGTTCAGAAGACATGGGCAAAACCTATAAACGGCGCAACAAACAACCGTATACTCAGTTTACTTCAGAACTCAAATCCGCCAGTAATTCAACAATCGAGTTGAATGATTCATTACCCGTAAATTATAAACCCTATTATTATCGGATAATCGGGGTTACGGCATTCGGTGATTATGGTAAACCAACGGCTTCATTGAGGGTTATGGGACGTGATAGAACACCCCCTTCTCCTCCCGGAGAGATCTCGGCTGTAAATCTGCGTAATACAATGGTAAAAATCAGTTGGAGCAAGAAATTGCGTGAACCTGACTTCAGTGGTTACCTGATCGGAAGAGGAGAAAATGCTACCGGTCCATACATGCCTCTTATACTTAATCCGCTTCCTGTTTCAGCCACGGAATTTATTGATTCTACTGCAGCTTTGCATGGAACAAATTACTATGTCGTATCTGCTATTGACACTGCTGGCAATGCAGGTACATCTATTCCGGCATATGTGGTAATGGTTGATTCAATTCCACCGGCGAAGCCAGTTAGACTTGCTGGTGTAGTTGATACTTCAGGAATAGTACATCTGCATTGGAGACTAGGTAAAGAACCCGATCTGATGGGTTATCTTGTGTATTCAGCCAATAATACAAATCACATTTTCACACCTGTTACGAAAGACTTCCTGGCTGACAGTACTTTTGCTGATAGCATCACTCTTGCTACTCTAACGAAACATATATATTATAAGGTTGTAGCCTTTGATAAAAATCGTAATCCAAGTCCTTATTCAGATGTACTGGAGCTCAAACGACCCGATAAGGTACCCCCTGTAACACCTGTTTTTAATAATTTCCGGCTCACCGATTCTACAGTTGTTTTAAGCTGGGTATTAAGCAGCAGCGATGATGTCGCTTCGCAGACTCTCTATCGCCGTGAAAAAGGGAAAGATTGGGTGCCTTATGCTAAACTTGCTGTTAAAATAAATTCCTATATCGATACTGAAGTAAAAAAACGTGCGTGGTATGAATATAGCATTGAAGCAATCGATGATGCCGGACTCCATTCACAAAAATCATTTCCTGTAAATGTCAGGATTTATGATTCAGGCAAGAGACCTGAAGTGCAGAATTTCAGCGTCGTAAAAAGCCCTGATGGAAAATCACTTCAATTATCCTGGAAATATTCTGAAAAAGGGGATTTCTGGTTTGTAATTTACCGCTCTGTAAATGGGAATGATATGATGACTTACAAGAATCTAAAAGCAGATCAGTATTCCTTTACTGATAATAACCTGTCCAAAGGCACATATCAGTATTCCATTAAAGCTGTATATAAAGACGGAGGTGAATCACAAATCATGAAATCAATATCTGTAAATTTTTTCCCTGTAATGAAGTAGGCCTCATATATTTGAAATTCGATTTATATAAATATGTACCAATGAACAAGACAATGAAAAAGTTAATTTATTTTTTTCTAATGCTTGCGCTGAGTATTCTGAAAACCAGTGCTCAAACAGCAACGAAACCCCCGGAATATAAAGTTCCGGCAGCTTATCATTTTGACTATAAAGTGGTGTATGAAGTAGACCGGGATGAGAAGAAAACTCCCGAAACCATGAGCTACTATTTCACAAAAAGTGGCGATTATATGAGCATGGAGACTCCTAAAAGTAATGAAGATAAGGATATGAACTTCATGGTATCAACTAAAGATGGTCTGATGATTACCTTTGGCGAAGAAGCTGTACCTAAAAGTCCCGACAAACACCGCAAGGTTTTGAAAGTGATGGATATGCATAGTATGATGAAAGGTAGTGGAGAAGCCATTGCTGCACTTGCGAAAAATATGCCGAAGAAAGACAAAACTGAAGCTGAAAAAAAGAAACCCAATGATCTGGATAATTTTGTTAAGACAGGGAAGACAAAACAGGTTTTCGGTTATACTGCAGAAGAATATTCCAAGCATATCACCAAAAACGAAAACGGGAAAGAACGGTCAGGCACTATGAGTGTATGGTATGCAAAAGTAGATTTCGACCCTGAAATGATGTTCTCGATGGGAATGGGAAGCCTTGCCGGAGGAGGAGCTCAGTCTAAAATGAACCAATCGCACTCCAATAATATGCTCGGGTTGGGTATAAGTCAGAAAAACTACCTGCTTGTCGAGATGGATTTTTCAGAAACCGGAGGGAAAAGCGGAACAGGGATGAAGGTAGTCAGCATTGAGAAAACCAATTTTAATAAAGCCACAGAAGGTTATTTTATAAAGAATTATGCAGGCATGAGTATGATGGAAATGATGCAGAAAGAAGGTGAGGAGAAATAAAAAAAATGTTGTACCAAAAACCTATTTTAACGCAGAGGACCGCAAAGAAGACGCTGAGTTTCGCAGAGCTAGAATTATGATGTACATAGCTTTGCGGTCCTTTGCGCTTTTCTTTGCGGTTCTTTGCGGTTAAATTAATTTCGTTGAATAAAATTACTTCTTAATTATAAATTTCGAAAGGACTAATTAAGTTTGCTTTTTTGTATCAGTTTGTTTGTTTTCCGGCGTTGCCTTCTCAGGTTTCTCTCATAGATCACAATATACATTACCGGGATCAATACGAGAGTGAGGAATGTGGCAAAGCTTAACCCGAAGATTATTGTCCAGGATAATGGTCCAAAGAACATAACATTATCACCTCCAAAATGCAAATGAGGGTTAAGATCGGTCAGCAATGTCGCAAAATTGATATTCATACCTATCGCCAGGGGGATCAATCCGAGGATAGTAGCTGTGGCAGTAAGTATCACAGGTGTTATACGTGTCATACCTGCCTGTATAATCGCCGTACGGGTTTTGACACCCTGCTCTTTCAATTTGTCGGTAAACTCAACGAGTAATATTCCGTTCCTGACAACAATACCTGCCAGAGCGACAATTCCCATTCCGGTCATAATGATTGAGATTGTCATGCCGAAGATCATATATCCCAATAACACTCCTATCAGGCTGAATATCACTTCCGAAACTATTATCAGCGCTTTGGACATTGAGTTGAATTGTGTTATAAGGATGAACATAATAAGGAATAAACATAGAACCATTGCTTTTGAAAGGAATACCATCGATTCGGCCTGATCCTCCTGTTCACCTGTGATCCGGATGTCGATATCGGATGATTTAGAAAACTGAGGGATCACTTTACGCAGCTCGGTATTTATTAGGTTTGCGTTGAACCCGGTAAGAACATTCGATGAAATTGTAATAACCCTCTTCATATTGAGACGGTTAATCTGTCCATAACTATTCACGTATTCAACGTGTGCTACCACCGAAAGAGGTATTTTACGCAACAGTCCCGAATTCATATCCATGTATGTTATCGTAAGATTAAGCAGTTGTTCAAGATCTTTTCTCTGATCTTCCTGAAAACGCAGCATTATTGAATACTGGTCCTCTCCCTCACGATATTTTGCTACTTCCTTGCCTAACTGTCCGGTCCTTATCGCATCACCAACAACAGCTGCAGATATGCCTTCCATATTGGCCCGTTCACGGTCAAGTTTTATAATGATCTCTGGTTTTGTTGACGCAAAGTCAGATTTCAACTCCTCAATACCGCCAATCTGCAGCGAGTCGACATACCTTTTAAAACGATCGGCGGTCGAAGAAAGTTCTATCAGATCATCACCCGCTATTTCTATATTCACAGGTTTACCTGTTGCAGGTCCGTTTTGTTCTTTATCAACAACTATTTCGGCTCCCGGAATATCTTTCAGGGCATCACGCATACCACTCATATAAGCGCCAGTACTCTGGCCATGACGGTTCTTATACTCCACGAAATTTACAGAGATCTTGGCCAGGTTCGAAGATTTACTTGAGTTGTCAAAACTATTATCAGAAGCCAGGAATGCTACGTTTGTCACAACCGATTCCACAATAGGATTCTTCTCACCGAGAACTCTCATGATCCGGTGTTCGGCCATACGTGCAACAGAGTCAGTTACAGTTATTTCGGTACCAATTGGCATTTTTACATATACCATGATTGTATTTGGTTCGCCATCGGGAAAAAACACTACTTTAGGCTTTACAATGTTGTTCAGCATCATTGTAAATACAAATAGCGCTATCATCCCCCAGAGTATATAACCCGGTCTTTTACCCTTAAGAACCCATTTCAGAGTATTCTCGTACTTCCTCATAATTGCTGGAAGGGTGGTAGTCTGAAACTTCCTGATGACCTTATGTCCGAATAAATCATGAAGAAGAAAGGAAATTGCAATGAACACTGTAAAATTTGCTATTCCCCTCACACCAAGAAGATAAAAAGGTAGTGATATCAATATAATAACGAGGGTGGTTATAAATACTTTCCTCCTGTTAACTGGTGCATCTTCATCATCGAGCTTCATGAAATCCACAGCAAATACCGGGTTAAAAATATAAGCCACTATTAGTGAAGCAAAAAGAGTAATAATGAGTGTTACAGGTATAAATACCATAAAGCTTCCGACTATTCCCGGCCAGAATGCCAGTGGGAAAAACGGGGCAAGCGTTGTCAGCGTACCTGAAAGTATAGGAACAAAAACTTCTCCGGCCGCAAACTTAGCCGAAGCGGTAATATCCATTTTTGTTTTCTTGTGAATACGGTGCGTATTCTCAATCACCACAATAGCATCGTCTACAACAATCCCGAGTGCAAAAATAAATGCGAACATAACAAGCATGTTCATTGTAAATCCGATCCAGGGCAGAACAAGAAATGCAATGGCCATAGATAATGGAACAGCAAAAGCAACAAACAGTGCATTTACTAGTCCCATGAAGAACATCAGAACAATAGTCACAAAAATGAATCCAAGAATTATTGTATTATTAAGTTCATTTACTGTATTTCGGGTATTTCGTGACTGGTCACCGGTAACCTCAATAATAAGGTTAGAGGGAAGTTTGCTCTTCTGCATTTCGGCAATTATAGCTTTTATCTTATCTGAAGCATCCAGAAGATTCTGACCGCTCTTCTTTATTACATTTAGTGTAACAACGTTTTTCCCATTATAACGTGCGAAATTTTCAGGTTGATGAAAACCATCACGGATCAATGGCAATATCTCCAAGTTTGACAAGTGCCCCGCTTGCAGGTGTTAACAACAATATTTTTTATCTGATCAATATTTGTTACTTCCCCGACTACCCTTATAGATCGGCTCATCTGCTGCAGATCAATGTTTCCACCTGATACTGTCATGTTATTGAGACTTACTGCCTGTTCAACATCTCTGAAAGTAAGACTGGCAGCCTTCATCTTATACATATCAATATCAATCTGAATCTCACGGGTAAGAGCACCACCGATTTCAACCCTTGTAATCTCTTTAAGACTTTCGATCCTGTCCTGCATATCATCCGCATACTTCTTAAGACGGTCAAGCGGAATGTCACCTGAAAGATTAATATACTGGATAGGAATCTCCGACAGGTCAATCTCCATTACTGAAGGTTCTATAAAAGAAGGATCGGTTGGTAGATCTTTTTTAGTTTTATCAACTGCGTCTTTAACCCTCTGTTTTGCATCTTTAATCTCAATTCCGGTATTAAACTCAACAATTATTGCTGAAAAATCCTGAACAGAACGGGAAGTGATCTTTTTAACCCCGCTTATTGATTTAAGATTCTTCTCCAATGGCCGTGTAACCAGATTTTCCATATCGAGCGGAGATGTGCCGGGATAAATTGTGTTAATGTTGATCATCGGGATCACAATCTCAGGGAACTGTTCCTTTGGTATGGTATAATAGTTTATTAAACCAAATACAGATATAATAAATACCAGGACATAAACACTGATCTTATTGTCAATTGCCCAGCTCGTGGCAAAGAATTCTTTAAACTTTTTTTCCATGAAAATATGTTTTTATTCTCTCAGTAATCTGAATATCAGAATAGTAATTAAAATCTGACATATTCACCGTCTACCAGTTCCTGATAACCAACTGATATGACTTTGTCTCCAACAGTTAAACCTTTAAGAACTTCCGCAACACCGTTATAACTGTTCCCAAGGACGACCGGTTGTTTAAATGCAGCATTGTATTTGTCCTTTGGACGTACAACATAAACATAACTGCCAGTCCTGATCAGTCTGAACAACATTCATTGGAACCTGAATGGCATTTTCAGAATGATAGTCGTTAATCTGAATAATTGCTATCATATTTGCTTTCAGATCATCTATTCCGTCTAAAAGCTTTGTTTCAATCATGAAGGTCCTGTTTACCGGATTTATATACTTACTTACAAAATCAACTTTTGCATCAACCTGTTTGTTTATATCGGGGAACAAGTACAACCAGTTTGTCACCTGTTTTGACCCTTGCCGAATAGGCTTCGGATACTTCAGCACTTACTTTCAGGTTTTTAAATGCCACGACTCTGTAAGCTGCCAAACGCGGATCAGGAGAGACCACACCTCCTACTTTTATATTACATTCTTCAATAGTTCCATCAATAGGTGATTTGATTTTAAACTTATCAATCTGTTGTTTTAGAGATGATATCTGTTTTTCAAGCGATTCTTTATTGGTTTTTGACTGAAGATACTGAACTTCGCTTCCGATTTTCTGATCCCACAAACGTTTCTGCTTATCATACATATCAGAAGCAAATTTGTACTGTGTCTTCAAGGCCCTGCATCTGGCTGCGATACTGCTGATCATCAATCTGGGCCAGAACCTGACCTTTAACAACTTTCTGCCCTACATCTGCAAATTTTGATGTTACTGTACCCGGAGCTTCAGCAAATACTGCAGCATTCTGATCACCATCGAGTTTACCCTGCACTCTGACAAAATGATCGAAAATACTGGATTTTACATCTTTCAGTCCAACAAATTTGAACTTTTCAGGATTCATGGAGTCCTTCTTTCCTGATTGCAGCTCCGCTTCAAGAGCTTTTATTTTGTCCTGTTATTGCAGCATTCTGTTGCTTTAGTTTTGATAGTTGTGTCTGCTTGTTGCTGCTGCACGAAAACATCAGGAATAAAACTGACTGTTCCTGCTATGCTTAATTTAATGGTTTTCATATCTGATCTGATTTGTTTTATTATTCTGATTATTAATTTTTAATTATTTGGAGCTGCTCAAAATCCTGTCAAGTTTTGCTTTGGCATTCAATAATGAAAGAACAGAGTTATAATAATTTGATTCGGCTGTTAAAAACTGAGCCTGATTCTGTGTGAGCTCAAAACTGGTAGAGACACCCTCTTTATACTTAATTACGCTTTTGTCATAGACTTTTCTGGCAAGATCCATGCTTTCCTTATTTGTTGTATAATTACTATAAGCCGTCTGGTAACTGCTTTTCGCAGTTTCAAACTCCATTACCAGTCCCTGCTCAACATTTTCTTTATTCAGACGGGTCTTCATAAGATCATATTTTGCCTGTCCTATATTGGCAAGACGAAGACCGCTTGTAACAATCGGAAGGGTTAAGGTTACACCTACAATATCTTTAACGGCAAAATTGAATGCTGGCATATTGGTCTGCTCCTGATGACGGTAAAATGCGGAGATTGTTGGTAACAGTTTAGATTGCTGACGTTTAAGCATTAACGAAGAAATCTTTTCCTGATCACTTATCATACGGAAGTCAATACTGTTTTTTACATTATACTCCGGGAGTTGCCAGGTATTGACTGGTACCCTGATTAATAATTCCCGGAAGACTGTCAGTAAGTGCAACTATCCTGTTCAAATCCGATTCCAAGCTGGTATTTAAGAAGTTTTAGTGAAAGTTCCTTTTGTGCTTCGATCGATGTAATAAGAGTCTGTATATTAGACCTGCCTATTTTCATCTGGTCAACATCAGTCTCCTCATTAAAGCCTTCCTGGTTCATTTTTACCAGATCACTGTAAGTCTGATCTGTTGACTTAAGACTCTCTCTCAATACTCTGGCATTTTCTTCAAGAACCAGAACAAGATAATATGTGGTTGCTACGGTTTCCTTTGTCTGATCCTCTGTCTTTACAAGCGTTTTCTCAGTTACCTGTTTTACCACCTTTGCTGCCTGAAGACCTACAAGGTATTCACCACTGAAGATAAGCTGGGAAACAGTAAAATTAAGTGTAGTATTGTTTCTAACACCCAACGGAATAGGAGGTGAATCCTTATACGCATTCTGAAGGTCCGATTTTGTTATAGAGCCATCAGGTAAAGAATTTATATCCAGAACCGGACCGAAACTTAACTGCGGAATCACAAACTGATGCTGATAGTTTGCATCAAAATTAAACTGAGGAAGCCCGGTCGCAATAGTTGACCATATCTGTTTGTCCATACTGCTGACATCTATCCTTGCCGACTTGATAGCGCGGTTATTCTGAAGCGCAAATGTCTGCGCTTCAGAGATTGAAAGTTTCAGTATTGGTTTGTTTTCCTGAGCCGATCCCTCTATTACGGATCCCAGAAGTATAAACATCAAAAGGTATTTACGCATAAAATTCATATTATAAATTATTTATTATAAGCTGTTTCTAATTTCCTTTATTTTCTTTTCCAGATGCAATTATTCCTTTTTCAGTTGCTATACCCCGGACGTGATATGTCAGAAGTTCCACAAATAGTTTTAATGAAGCTAAATTCCTCTACTGTGAACAGATCACTTAGATTTGTGAATCTTCTCACCCTCGACAGGTATAACTTTGCAATTATTTCTTTGTTCATTTCCTCACGATACAATCCCTCTTTTATCCCTTTTTTCAGGTTTAGGAGAATATATTGATAAATTCCTTCTCTGCGGGCTTTTACAGTTTTTTGATAATGTGGGGATAGTATTTTTTAAGATCATGTTCTGTTGCCGGATTCTGATCCTGCATCATTTTATTCATGAAAATGGATATCTCAAATAATTCTTCAATAGCATTGAAACCAATTCCGAAACATTTGCAAATTTCTTCCTGCCTCAATGAGAATTTCGTTATCGATAAATTTCCCAACGAGATCATCTTTGTCAGTAACGATACTGGTAAAGAGTCTTTTTTGAAATGCCCAGTTCTCTCGCAACATCATCCATTGTTATACTCTTGATTCCGTATTTCATGTATAGCTCACGAACCTTCAGAAGTATGTTTTTCAACTCGTCATTCATGCTGCAAAAATAATATCAAAAAACTCAGGAAACAAATTTTATATAAAAAGTTTCCTGAGTTTATCAAAAATTTAACAATAATGTAACAAATCAATACAAGGACTCCCGGCAATATTCTTAACTATAACAGTCTTATCGAAAGATTAACTTCGGTGAGCTCGATTCTGCTCAGATCCTCGCTTCACTCGGAATGACATTAATTTTAGTTGGATTATGGGCGAAGAAGTGGCGCTTTACATTACTAACGCATATTAAATTTATCGCTCACTTGAAAACGCCATTTACTTACCCTGTTGCCCCTCGGAGTCAAATGTGTCATTCTGACTGCGAAGTCGCACAGAGATCTCCAAGCTCCCCGAGGGTATACGAGAGAATAATTAATCTGGTTTGATGCAGTTAGGATTATGATTCTAAATACTAATTATTAAATAATTTCATTAATATTGAAATAAAAAATAACCAGTATTATGACAGAACAGATTAAGCAGATTGCTGAAAGAATAAAAGAGATCAGGGAGATCTCCGGAATTTCTGCTGAAACTCTGGCAGATAAGTTAGGTATCCCGCATGATCTTTATGTAAATTACGAAAGCGGAAATACAGACATCCCTGTCGGTATTATTTTTAAAATTTCAGAACTGTTTAATATTGAGCTATCTGTTATGCTTGGCGGAGATAATCCAAAGCTCCGTATTTATGGTGTTGTCCGGAAAGGAAAAGGATTAAATCTGGAACGCAGGAAACAATATAAATATGAAAATCTTGCTTATAATTTTATTCATAAAAAAGCTGAACCTTTTATGGTTACCATTGACCCTGAATTCGGAAAATACTCTACTTGATTTCAATTCACATCCCGGACAGGAGTTTAATTATGTGATAGAAGGAACAATGATGATTATTATTGACGGACATGAGATCATTCTGAATGAAGGTGATTCAATTTATTTTAATTCAGGATATAAACATACTATGAAGGCTTTGAACAATAAACAGGTCAGATTTCTGGCAATAGTTTTATAATACTTATTAGAAAAGAGAATAATGATACTTAGAAAAATATCTTCGACAAAATTGATTTAACTCTTACCAGGATTTTAAGGAAAACTTTAAAATAAATATTCCTGAAAATTTCAATTTTGCTTTTGATGTTGTTGATGAAATAGCAGTCTGCAGATCCATCATAAAATTGCAATGGTCTGGTGCAATGATAAGGGAAATGAAGCCACCTTTACATTCGGACAGATGAAATATTACAGCGATAAAGCTGCAAATTTCTTCATATCGGCAGGTATAAGGAAAGGTGACCCGGTAATGCTTATTCTGAAAAGACGTTATGAATACTGGTTTTGTACACTTGCTTTAAATAAAATCGGTGCCATAACAATACCTGCAACCCATTTACTTTACTACAAAAGATATTATTTACAGGAATAATGCAGCTGATATTAAAATGATTGTATGCGTTCCTGAACCAGAAGCAATACAGCATATTGAAGAATCAGAAAGCAAATCTCCTTCACTTGAAATAAAAAGCTTTGATTGGTGAAGATCGTGAAGGCTGGCTGAATTTTACCAGAGGGATGGAAAACAGTTCTGAAATCTTTATAAGACCTCCATAAAGTGCAAGCCACAAGTAATGAGGATATAATGCTTCTTTATTTTACCTCAGGAACAACCGGTATGCCAAAGATGGTTAATCATGATTTTATTTATCCTCTGGGACATATTCTTACTGCAAAATACTGGCAGAATGTTCAGGATAACGGGCTTCATTTTACTGTAGCCGATACCGGCTGGGCAAAATCGGCATGGGGAAAAATCTATGGTCAATGGTTATCGGGAAGTGCTGTAATGACTTATGATTATGATAAGTTTGTTCCAAAAAACCTTATGGATGTTATTGAAAAATATAAAGTTACCACTTTTTGTGCACCTCCTACTATTTACAGGTTTCTTATTAAAGAAGATCTTAACAAAATATGACCTCAGCAATCTTAAATATTGTGTTGTTGCCGGAGAACCATTAAATCCGGAAGTTTTTAAACAATTTCTATGAACAGACAGGGATCAAGCTCATGGAAGGATATGGCCAGACAGAATGTACTGTAGCTGTTGCAACATATCCATGGATGGAACCAAAACCAGGTTCCATGGGCATGCCTACACCGGGATATGATATTGAGATTATTGATGAAGAGGGTAATCCCTGTGAAGCCGGAAACGAAGGAGAGATCAGTTATACGACACTGACAATAGAAAACCTGTTGGAATGTTTAATGGCTATTACCGTGACGACCAGTTAACTGCAAGTGTCTGGCAAAAGGTATTTATAAAACCGGTGATATGGCATGGCGTGATGAAGATGGTTATTTCTGGTTTGTAGGCAGAGCTGATGATGTAATAAAGAGCTCCGGATACCGTATCGGTCCTTTTGAAGTTGAAAGCGCTCTTATGGAACATCCTGCTGTTCTCGAATGTGCAATTACCGCTGTACCTGATCCTGACAGGGGACAGATTGTAAAAGCTACAATTGTTCCTTCAAAAAACTATACTCCGGGTGATGAACTGGCAAAAGAACTTCAGGAACATGTTAAAAAAGTAACTGCTCCTTATAAATATCCACGTATAGTTGAATTTGTAACTGAACTTCCTAAAACAATCAGCGGGAAAATCAGAAGAGTTCAGATTCGTGATGAAGACAAATTGTGATCTTTGCGTAAAGCCTTTGCGATCTCTGTGGTTAATACCATACTATTTTTCCAGAATCTTTTTCAGGTTCTGTAACCCTTTTTCCAGGTCGTTTCCAACCATCTTATTCATATTCATAAAGAGTAACATCAGATTCATCGGATATTTCATCTTTCCATTGAATTTCCATTCAATTCTCGGTCTGGCTGTCAGATACAAAAACTGCAGACATCGAAGCAAGACTTGTTGACTCGAAAGGCTTAATAAAGCGGATCTCATAATCGACTCTTTCGCCATCGACAACCTTAAGTATTTCCTGTTCGCCCTTGCCGACATTTTTATTTTCACTGTCCCAGGCGGAAACAAAGCCGCTGGTCCCATCTGTGCCACTGAATTTCTTTTTCATGTTGGGATCCATAGTGGCCCATACGCTATACTCATTCTGGTTTTTCAAAAACCTGATATAATCAAAAACCAAAGATTTTGGTCTGTTAACTATTACCTCCCGGGAAACGGTATATTCCTTTTTTACAAACATTCCGATTATTAATAATAATATTAGAATGCCTATGACTAGTGCAGCTATTACGATTAGTGTATTCATTTTTCTATTTTTTTAATAAACACTGCTTTACAGGAAATGTTTAATCACAATACGGATTTCTCTATAATAGTTGTTCAGGCAAGTGAGGGTGTTTCAAAAGTCAAAATCCATTAACCGCAGACGTCCCGATAACTATGTAATACTTCACAATTTTGGAAACAAATTTAAGCTACTCTTTTTTATTTTGAACCCCCTTTCATTTTCCCCCAAGGGGGAAATGTTTAGCTACTCCTTCCCCCGTGGGGGAAAGCCTGCCCCGCTTCGGCGGGGGCTGGGAAGGGGGTAAAGAGATAATGAGAAGAAGACTTGAAATTGTGAAATAGCATTCAAAAAAACTGTTACATAAATTCTGAAGAAATACATAGCTGTCAGGAGCACAAAGTTCACAAAGAGTTTTGCCCCCCGCTCTCCCGCTTAGGCAGGGCTAATTCACTAAATGTGTTAAAGTTACTCCCCCTTTAGGGGGATGGCCACGAAGTGGCCAGGGGGAGTGCATACTTTGTGTACTTTGTGGTTAAAAAGGACCTTTAAGACAGCTACTGTATTCTTTAAACGAGGAATCTCGCTTTAATATCTGCTTCCGGAAACATGCATTCCTCCCTTCTGCCAAATATTCTGTACCTGTGAAATGCAATAACCTTATATACAAAGTCCCTGATAAATTCAGGTATGATTGCTAAGCCGGAAAACAATCTCCATCCGCCTCCTAAAACTTTAAATATGTGCAGAATAGCTGAAGATTTAAGAAAAACTTTATCGTCTTCAACTAAAACTATGGAATTGATATCATGAATTGAGAGACCTGCTTTTGCGAGAATAGAAACTCCGGAAGCAGACTGCAACGGGGTAAACCGGATCTTTGCCTGCTTGTCTCTTTTGATAATAAATATTATCAGTCTGTTACATAATATGCATACTCCATCATAAAGTAATATCGGGCCCTTTGAATTCATACAACAGAAAACAAACAATACGGTAAAAGGTTGAATAACCTGGCATTATCACCGTCTGTGGTTTCTTCTGTCGGGAATAAGGTTCTTTGAAGAACCGAACCTGTTAGGGATGCGGCTATTATGTTGTTGTCTTGATGTCTTTACCGGATTATTGTCAATCAGAGGAAAGGGATGATCATCAATAACCTGTATCTTTTTTGTTATCAGCTTTTCGATATCCCTCAGATACTCTTTTTCTTCTGCATCACAGAATGAAATCGCAGTACCGTTTGCCCCTGCCCTGTCCTGTTCTGCCGATACGATGGACATATGTTTCGGAGATATTGGGAATTTCATAATTAATAACATACTCAAGATCATCCACATCAATACCACGGGCGGCAATATCAGTAGCTACGAGCACTCGTGTAGTCTGTGCTTTGAAACCTGATAAGCGCCTTTTGTCTGCGCATTTTGTGCTTTATTTCCATGAATCGCTTCTGCACTGATATTCTTCTTTTTAAGCACTCTCACAACTTTGTCGGCACCGAATTTGGTCCGGGTAAATACCAGAGCAGTTTTTATCTTTTCATCCTTTAATAACTCAAGTAAAAGTGAATTTTTATTTCCCCTGTCAATAAAGTAGACAAACTGATTCACTATATCCACAGTTGATGCAGAAGGTGTAACTTCCACTTTCACCGGTTTATAAACAATTGATCCGGCCAGCCTGACGATTTCCGGAGGCATTGTTGCTGAGAAAAACAGCGATTGCCTTTTTTGAGGAAGAGCCGCAATTATTTTTCTTACGTCATGTATAAAACCCATATCGAGCATCCTGTCGGCTTCATCGAGAACAAATATTTCAACATCCTTAAGTGAAATAAATCCCTGATTCATAAGATCAAGAAGTCTGCCCGGCGTAGCAACCAGAATATCCACACCATTTCTAAGGCATTGGTCTGCGGATTTTGATTCACTCCTCCGAAAACAACAGTGCATGTCATACCGGTATGACGGCCATATGCTTTAAAACTCTCTTCGATCTGGATTGCCAGTTCCCGTGTTGGTGTAACTATAAGGCTCCGGATCTTTCTTCTTTCTGTCAGACGATTTATTCTTGCTTAAAAGCTGAAGTATGGGTACTGCAAAAGCAGCTGTTTTTCCTGTTCCTGTCTGGGCACATCCAATAAGATCGGTTCCCTGAGTATAATCGGTATTGCCTGTACCTGTATCGGTGTTGGAATTGTGTAACCTTCTTCTTTTAACGATCTGAGTATTGGTTCAATAATGTTCAATGATTCAAAATGCATCCATAAATATTTAAGTTTTAAAGTCCGGGATAAGTAAAATCGCTATTCTACAAGGTATCTCCGTATTGAATGGCGACAAAGGTAGTCTTTATTATCGGGAGTTTCCGATTTTTGTTATAACAGGCTGATAAACAAGATATGAGGTTTAAGGTTTAAGGTGGAGGTGAAAGTTGAAAGTTTAGACATTAACATGTACCAATCAACTTTAACCTCTCCCAACTCATAAGTACTAGAGAGAGTGCTTCACTGTAAGTCTTACACCTTCCTGATATGTTGTTGTTTTGAAATTAAATCTCTTCTCGAATTTTGATGAGTCGAAAAAATAGTCTCTCTCGTATTGATACATCATTTCCGGCATCTCTTTCATAACAGGTATTAAGATTCCAAGAATCTTAATCAGCCAGAGGGGCATAACCGATATTTTATTTGCAACGTTCATTTCCCTCGCAAAAAGTTCTATAAATTCTCTTCCTGTAAGGGTGTTTTTATCTGTCGGGAGATGCCAGACAGTATTATACGCATCATCTGTATTTCCAAGTAAGGCTGTTGCTCTTGCAGCATCCGGAGTAAAGGTAAATGAATGCTTCTTGTCGGCGTCAATGAACCAGTTGGCCGCTTTCTTTTTTAAAAGATTTTTATATACCATTTCGATGACAAAGCTCTTCTCGTTACCCGGACCGTAGAAATCAGCAGAACGTGCAATAAGTGCCATCAGTTTTCCTGCGTTTACTTCATCCATTATCATTTGTGCAATCTGTCTCCTCACAACACCTTTCTTACTTGGAGGATTAATGTCAGAATCCTCAGTCATGTGCGGAATAGCATTTATATCATACATATAAACATTGTCAAAAAAAACCAGTCTGGCTTTATGCTTAATACATGCATCGATAGTAGCTCTCATGAACCGGGGCCATTTTTCTTCCCAGACTTTCAGGTTATAGTCAAAACCCACGACAACAAAAACAACATCTGACCCACTGACAGCCTGATCGACAATAGCCGGATATGACAAATCAGCAGGAAACAGCTCATCTGTTTCATTCACTTTCCTTGGATTACGGCTTACCAGCCTTATTTTATCTGTATATTTTGTCAGTTCCTTTGCCAATACAGAACCTATCGTACCGTTTGCTCCTAAAATTGTTTGCATAGCTGCTTAAGTTATCAGGCTTTTTGAATTTGTTCATACCTGTCTTATCATCAAATACAGAATAACATCTGTATAAGATGAAAGTTCATTTAAATAGAAAGGCACAACGGCACAACGGCGCAATGGCACAATGGCACAATGGCACAAAGGCGCAACGGCACAAAGGCGCAGCGGTGCAGTGGTAAAGGTATCCCAATAATTAAACTCCGGTTATAAAGACTAAAGGACCGCAGGACTGCAAGACCGTAGGACTGCAAAACCAAAAGACGTCAGGACTATAAAACTGTCAGAAAGTATTACTTCATTTTAGTTGATTCCGAATCCTTCTTTACCCCTCCCGGTGTGAGACCCATAGTTAATGCCGTCATACCGGCCAGTCCACCAAGTTGCATGGTTTCAAGCGCTGAACTGGGGACAATTACAATGGTGGAGTTGGTTTTTAATCCTTCGTATAACATATTCATTGCCCTGAGATGCAGAGCAGTAGGATTATCAGCATAAGTTTTGGCAGCTTCTCCGAATTTTTCTGCTACCTGCCGTTCTGAATCACCAAGGATCACTCTTGCCTGGCGTTCCCTTTCAGCTTGTGCCTGCATCGACATTGCATCCTGAAGGGAAGAAGGAATAAGGACATCTTTAACCTCAACAGATATCACATTTATACCCCAGGGTTCGGTACGGTCGTCAATGATCTTCTGAAGCTGCTCACTCATTTTATCTCTCCCTTCGAGCATCTCAGATAGCATTGTCTTGCCGATAACATCGCGTAATGCTGTCTGAGAAGCCCAGTTAATGGCATTTCTGTATTCAGCAATTTCAAGTGCAGCTTTTTTAGCGTCAAGTACCTTCCAGAAAAGAACAGCATCAACATCAACAGGGACGGTATCTTTTGTAAGAGTTTTTTCTGCAGTGAATGATGTTGTTATTACTCTGTTATCAATCCAGTATGCGACAGTGTCAACGATCGGGATAATTAGAAAAAGACCTGGTCCCCTGAGCGACTGGAACCGTCCCAGTCTTAAAACAACAGCTTTTTCCCACTGATCAGCAATCTTAATGGCCGATGAAAAAACAATGGCAATAAGGAAAGTAATTACACCAATTACCATAGTTCCGGAACCTGCCAACTGCTTATTTCCGGAATATGCAATACCTAAACCGATAGCAATAATGACAAAAAAGATCAAAACTGAAAAGGAACTTCTTGTTTTCATAAGTATATCTCCTATTATTTAATAATAAATCAGGTAATTCATTTGTTCCAGATTTTTAGGATCGGTTCAGATCTTTTACATCTTCTGCCGATAATACCAAATTTAGGTATTTTAAAATAATGATGCAATAATATTATATGGGGTGAGGCGAATGGCAAGAGGCAAGAGGCAAGAGCTGTGAGGTATGAAGTATAAGGTATGAAGCTTGCGGGTATTTTGAACTTTGACATAAATTCCGTGTTATATTTTTCATTTAGTATGCTCAATTTATTAAAAGATGGAAACACTTAAAACCAAAACAATAACCGTTGAAACCAGAATAATGGCTCCAATTAAGAAAGTATGGAATTTCTGGACAGAACCTTGTCATATCACTAAATGGTGCTTTGCCTCAGATGACTGGCATGCTCCATTTGCAGAGAATGACCTCAGGGTGAATGGAAAATTTAAGACAAAAATGGCTTCAAAAGACGGGAGTGCTGGTTTCAGCTTCGAAGGTATATACACAAGAGTAATCAGACACAAAGTAATTGAATATAACATTGCCGATAAAAGGAAAGTTATTATCACATTTTCCAGTCACGGAAATGAAACAAAAGTGGTTGAATCTTTTGATCCCGAAAATGAGAATCCGCCTGAGATGCAAAAAAGTGGCTGGCAATCCATCCTTGACAACTTTAAAAAATATGCAGAATCAAATACTCAGGAAATATGAAAAAAATGAATCCGGTTGTACATTTTGAGATGCCTGCGTATTCTGTTGCCATGAGAAAAAAACAAAGGCACCATAATGATGCCTTTGTACATGTCGGCCCGGAGGGAATCGAACCCTCGACCCCATGATTAAGAGTCACGTGCTCTGCCAGCTGAGCTACGGGCCGTTCAGGCCGCAAATTAACTTAAATAGTCAGACTTTTGGAAACAAAATACGATCAAATTTCAAAGATCCGCCTGATCAGTCAATAAATAGCCGTCTCTGACCTTAAAACTTTTCCGGAAATTGTGAGCTGGATGGGTGCAATCAGGTAACTTGAAAAATGATATGAATAGCCAATGTTCAGTTCTTTCTGTAACATCCCGCCTCAGTTGATCGTTTAACTGTTCACGTATCAGGATGAAAAAAGCGTAAATTTGCTATACACAAATAATGCGCAGCATAATAAATGAAAAAGTTTTTATCATTTTTATGTTTAATATTATTATCGACTAGAATTCTTAGCCAGAGTTGTGCTATATTAGCTAAAGCCAATAATATGACTCCGGATAAACTTTGCTCTCCGGTTACTGCATCCTGGAATGTAACTTATACCGGGGTGAACAACGGAGGCACACCGGTTCAGATATTTTATGACTGGGATGACGGAACCACTCAGACTGCACCGGCTGCAAATTCGGGCCCCGGCGTATTCCAGTCAACAGTCTCTCACATTTATACTTCTGCCGGAACTGTCTGCAATTATCATCCCCAGGCAACATTGATGGTCAATGGTGTCCTCTGCTCCTCTTCTTCTCAACAACAGATAGTCACGGTGTGGGATGATGATAATCATAATGGCGGACACATGCACATCAGTCCGCCTGTCTATCCTATATGTATTGGAAATGGCGATAATGTCCGTTTCCAGGATCTCACACAGTTTAACTGTGTACCACCACAGGAAGAGGATGTGCCGAATCTCTTTACCAGATGGGTGCAATGGATTTATGGAACCGATATAACTATGACAGGAGTTCCCGTAACAATTAATGGAACACCTAGAGTTTTCCCCTATACCACTCCGGTAATAACGTTACCCGGCCCTGTAACAGGATCCGGGGTCTTATCCGATCTGATAAATGTTGCCAATGATAAACTTCTGGGACAATATTTTCAGGTTACTTTAAGAAACTGGAATTATTGTAATCCTTATGACGATCCTAATATTCCGGGACCACCTGCAGATCCGGTAAATGGTGATCATCCTCCCGTGACAACAACTGCAATAATTCTCATCGTTCCTTATCCCGATGCAACAATAAATCCTGTTGCCAGTTTATGCCGAAATGCTCCTCAGGTTACCTTAACTGCACACGATCCGGGAGGAATCTGGTCAGGGCCTGGTGTTACAGGAGATATATTTGATCCTGCAGCAGCTGGTCCGGGAGTTCATGTTATTACCTACACTATAACAACAGCAAGCGGTTGCAGCGACAGCGATCAGACAACCATAACGGTATTTCCGATGCCAGATGCAACTATCACTCCTCCAGGCAAAGTGTGTTTTAATGATCAATTATTTACACTGACAGCACACGATCCGGGCGGAACATGGACTGGTGCCGGTGTTGTAGGAAGTACATTTGATCCATCTATTGCCGGTATCGGTAATCATATGATAGCTTACACAATAACCGATATAAACGGTTGCATCAGTTCTGACCAGATTACAATAACTGTTGACCCCGCTCCTGATGCAACAATAACTCCTGTCGGTACATTGTGCATAAATAGTCCGGTGGTTACCTTGACAGCACACGATCCGGGCGGAACATGGACCGGATCAGGGTTAACCGGCAATACATTTGATCCGGCCGTTGCCGGCGCAGGAAGTCATATCATAAGCTATACAATCGTTAATGCAAATTGCAGCGCTACAGACCAGATAACAATAACCGTTGTGGCGCAACCTGATGCCACAATAACTCCCGTAAATAATTTATGTATCAACGGTTCCAAAGTTATCTTATCTGCACATGACCCTGGCGGAATATGGTCGGGACCAGGAGTTACAGGAAACCTTTTCGATCCATTGCTTGCCGGTATTGGAACTCATACAATCAATTATACCCTTTCAAATATCAATGGATGCTCCGACGCCGATCAGATATCTGTAACAGTTATGTCGGCCCCTGATGCAACCATAACTCCCGTAGATACTATGTGTGTTAATAATCCGGCTATTGGGTTAGTTTCAAAAGATCCGGGAGGTGTCTGGTCGGGTGTTGTCACAAACAATATTTTCGATCCTGCCGTGACAGGCATTGGAAACCATGTTGTTAATTACACAATTACAAACATCAATGGATGCACTGATACTGACCAGATTACAATATCGGTGATGCCTGTTCCCGTGGTTAATATAAACCATGCCGGTACATTCTTTATTAACAGTCCGTCCCAGACAATTACTGCAACGCCGGCCGGCGGAATATTCTCCGGAGATGGGATGACTGGAAGTGTTTTTAAGCCCAGCGCCGCAGGCCTTGGGACTCATGTTATACAATATCAAACAATTCCTGACAGATTTGGCTGTATGGGAACTGACACAATTCATATTAAGGTGATCATGCCTTCGCTTCCTCTGGCATACTTTGAACCTGATACAGTTGGATGTTCTCCGTTAGCCATCCATTTTAGAAATAGCAGTATCAACGGAGAGTCTTATCTATGGGACTTTGGTGATAAAGTATTTTCAGTCGACAGAGAACCATCTCACACTTATTATACTCCCGGCAGTTATATAGTATCCCTGACAGTGACAAATATTGCAGGACAATCAGTACATAATATTATAATAACAGTATATCAGAATCCTGTTGCTGTTTTCAATGTATATCCAACCGAGGTAACAAATAACTCTCAGATTGTCGTTCTCTCCAACTATTCGTATTACGATGAACTCCGGTTATGGAAGTTCGGTGACGGTACCACATCAACAGAGGAGAATCCCTGGCACAAATATGAATCGGAAGGTAACTTTAATATTACGCTGGTAGTGACCTCGAAAGACGGTTGCGTAGATTCTTCAACCTTTTCAACACCGGTTAATGTAAGCTTTGAAACAGGAAAAATTGAATTTCCAAATGCTTTTGTCTGGAACCGGACCGGCCCAACAGGAGGATACTGGCAGGAAGGCAGGGTGGACGATGGAGTATTCAGACCTCATTTTGAAAATATCATTGAATATAAACTGCAGATATTCAACCGTTGGGGAGTACTTATTTACGAGAGTAGCGATTTGCAGAAGGGTTGGGACGGATATTTTGGAAATGGAAATCTGGCTCTTGAAGGTGTGTATGTGTGGAATGTAAAGGGAAGGTTTATTGATGGAAATTATTTTGAAAAGGTTGGTGATGTGACTTTTTTACATTAAAAGCAGCCCATGTATATTTTAAAGATTATCATATCTTTAAGAAAAAGTCAATATTATGAAATCAACAGAAGAAAAAGCAATAACATCATTCAAAGCCGGCCTGAATTGTTCTCAAGCCGTACTAACAGCCTATTCAGATAAACTGAAATTCAATAATGAACTTGCGTTAGCTGTATCATGCGGATTCGGAGGAGGAATGGGCAGACTTCAGGAAACATGCGGAGCAGTTACAGGATCATATATGGTTCTTGGTATTTATAACTGTGGCAGGTTTTCTGAGAACTTTAACAGAAAAGAAGAAACTTATTCGATGATTCAAAAGTTCAGTGAAAAATTTAAACAAATCAACGGCACCACCGAATGTATTTCATTATTGAAAATCGATCTGAAAACAGAAGAAGGACAACGCTATGCCAGGGAGAACAATCTTTTTGAGACTATTTGTGAAAAATGTATTTCAGATTCGATAAGGATTGTTGAAGAATTAATTGAAAAATAAGTAAAAATAGAATATGATAAAGTGAATAGATACATTCACTTCCTCACATGATCTCTTTCATATAAGACATAATGTAAGATAAATAGAATTCCCACGATTAAAAATGGAGCAATTACTACAAGTGAACCGGGATTTCCTGAAAAAGAATGAAAATAAATAAAACCTGCTAACGACGCAAGTATAAAAAGAATACCTCCTGCAATCTCCCATTTCCATGCAATAATCAATATTGCGATTAAAATCAGGACCGGGATGTTATGAATAAGGAATCCCAGCATTTTAGCACTGAAAGTTTCATTTCCTCCAAAGGAATCTAATGAGAACATAGTCAAAAACAGAATTGAAAGAATAGTTAAAATCCTGGGAATCCAATACAAAATCGTCGATTTCATTTCTTTACGGTTTTAGTAATAATTAATTATTCTCCGCTGTTGGTCAGATATGAATTTCGGACTTATGAAATTGCAATTTGACATCCTAAAAATACGTCTCTTTTCCAGTATATCAAATGTAACTGTCAATAAATTAGCAGTACGGAAAACTCACTTTGCCTGGGAATAAATTTTCTTGTTTTGAATAATAATGTTTCATAATTTTGATTTTGCCAGAAGTGACTCTTTTACAGGATGAAACTTTATTCCTGTTGTATTGTGCAATACAAGAATAGACAGGTTATTGATTTATATCTTGTATCCTATTGATCATCCGGTATAAATATTATAGGTACATTACTTGCCGGTAAAAGTTAAATAGCTTAATTATTAAAATACAACAAGATGGTTAAGACAATTCCCCGGAACTTTTACTTTAAAAGACGTGAGTTCCTCAAAACTACTGCTCTTGCAGGAATGACAATAGCTTTGCCTGGAATCAAAGGTTTTGCTCAGGATCAGGATGTTATTAATAGTTCATATGAACGGCTTGCTGATTCATTAAATAAGCTACCTAATTCATTTCCCCGAACGAAGTCAAACATTGAAATCACATTGTTAAAAAAAATCTTTCTTCCCGAAGAAGCCAGCCTTGCGGGTCAGCTGACCATTGCCATGGAGCCTGTGGATGATATCGCAAAGCGTGTCGGGCTATCTTCTGAAGAAACAGCCGGCAGACTGAAGAAAATGCTGGACAGGGGTTTTGTGTGGGGAGATGCAAACAAAGGAGTTTACAGACTGGCTCCTTTTATTGTTGGTATCTATGAGAGTCAGCTTCCACGGATGGATCATGAACTAGCTCACCTGGTTGAAGAGTATTTCCATCAGGGTGGAGCTGAAATAATGAGGCCTCAACCTTCAATCCACAGGGTGATTCCCGCACAAAGTGCAGTTAAATCTGAATGGATTCTTCCATATGATAAGCTCCGCGAACTCCTCCTGTCGTGTAACACCTTTAGAGTAAATAATTGCATCTGTCGTACCCAGCAGGATCTCGAACAAACCCGCCGATGTACTTTTCCCCTTAATGTTGAGCTCATATTTTATAGAGGCGCCGAATCCTCTGATCCTCCTGTTACACCATTTATAACCAAAGATGAAGCTCTTGCAATTCTTGACAAGACCGAAAAGATCGGACTTGTTCACACTGCCAGAAATGTTGCTCAGGGCATATATTATATTTGTAATTGCTGTGGATGTTGCTGCGGCATATTAAGAGGGATAAATGAATTTGGTATCGGTAAATCTGTTGCAGCGGCAAACTATTATTCAGTTATAGATCCTGAAAAATGTACAGGATGCGGAACCTGCATCAAGAGATGCCAGATGCATGCAATTGTTGCAGAAAATGAAATCTCCGTTGTTAACCGTGCCAAATGTATTGGTTGTGGTTTATGTGTCACAGGCTGTAAGGCAGGTGTTGCCCGACTTGAACTCAAGCCGGAAGAGGAAAGAGTCGAACCTCCAAAAGATTACTCAACATGGGAACACGACAGGCTGGTTAACAGAGGACTGGCATAGATCGACCAATTTGCATTAGTTCAGTGCGATTTTCCTGGTGCAGTGTCATTTCCGGGAAGCAGAATCCTTAAGGTCTAATTCCGACAAAGGTTATATCAATAACCATAATCTCAGATTTTGCTGTTGTGCGAACCGGCGGACCCCATAGCCGAATACCGCTGGTAACAAAAAAATGTGTGTTCCCTATTTTTCTATGCCCCCAGCTAAGCTCGTACACTCCTTTTGTAATGAGATTGATTGGGAAAAGCTGTCCGTTGTGGGTATGTCCCGAGAACTGAACATCAACTGAAGTCCGGCTGACCTGTTCAATTTCTGTCGGACGATGATCTACAAAAATTAAAGGAAGAGAATCTGGTAAAGGTTCTAATAATTCTCCAATCTGCTTTCTGCTGCTTATATGACTGTCATTCCGTCCTACAAGATAAAAGGAGCGTGCAATCATCACTGCTGAATCGCTTAAAACTTTCATTCCGGCCAGCCGGAAAAAACTACCTTTTTCCTGCCGTGCGTAATGCTCATGATTTCCGGGTACTGCAAATACTCCATATCTGGTTTTTATACTGTCGAATATAACTCCAAACTTTTCCATATTCCCATCATTCCTGTCACCTTCAACAATATCACCACCAAAGATCAAAAGATCTGGCTGTATAATCCGTATATTATCTGCAAACCTTTCAACAAAATCAATACTCGTGGTATTTTTCAGATGAAAGTCAGCAACAAATGCAATTTTAAGATGACTGATTTCAGATGATTTCCGTGGAATGTCAATCTGATATTCTGATGTCCTGATAGTATTGAAGTTAATTATTCCTGCTATAACCACTCCTGCTGAAAGAAATAAAATAACTGATAAACCATATACTTTAAAACGGGAGTTGTGAAATTTTTCAGCCGGAATAATTTTAAACAAGCGATTGATCAGAAGTAAAATATCAAGAGTCAGTACACAAAGAAACAGATAAAGGTAAAATGGAAGTATGATGTTGGCTGCTGATATAAGAAAGGCTCCCAGTATGCCCGAATTATCTACAAAGAAGAAATTGCCGACAGGATAAATCGAAGCTAATAATATATATATCAAAGTATAGTGAACCTTGTATCGTTTATTTATAAAAAGCTGACGTACACGCAGGTATACATATATATTGGGAATAGTATAGGCCAGTGTGATTATGGTATGGAACATTTCAGAGAATTGGAGTATAAGGTGCACCTCCCCCGGAAGGGAATAGTAATCAACTATTTCATAAAAAAACAAATTATTTTAGCTTTTAACTTTGAGTAAGGAGGATATCTGATCGGGATATCAAGGAGATTAGACTTTACCAGTACCGACCGCAGATTCGAAAATGTTTCAAATGACTTCCTCCCGTGGTATCTGCCTATGCCGCTGATTCCAACTCCACCATAGGGCAGATAAGGAGATGCAATCTGCATAACAGTCTCATTAACACATGCATTACCCGATATTGTTCTTTTCATGAATTCACGAATAGTTTTGTTATTCCGCGAAAAAATATACGTTGCAAGAGGTTTTGGATTCTGCTCAATAATGCCATACACCTCTTCGAATTCTTCAAAGTCGATGACAGGAAGCACCGGACCAAAAATCTCTTCCTGCATTATCGGGTCACCAGGTTTTACATCCTTAATGATTGTTGGTGCAATATATCGCGATTCCTGATCAAAAGTACCTCCTGTTACTATCTGACCTTTCTTCATAAGTTCTGAAAGCCTGATTACATTTTCTTTACTTATAACTCTGGAGAAATCATCACTATCTGCAGGGTTGGGACCATAGAACAGACTTATCTCCTTTGATATCAGCTCCAGGAACTTATCCCTCACTTTTTTATCAATGAGCAGATAATCGGGACTGACACATGTTTGTCCTCCATTGATCATTTTCCCCCAGGCGATCCTTTTTGCGGCAAAATCAAGTCTGGCATCGGCAGCTACAACACACGGATTTTTTCCTCCAAGTTCAAGCGACAACGGAGTGAGGTTTTCTGCAGCCTTTTTCATCACAAATTTCCCTACCCTGGGGCTGCCGGTAAAGAATATATAATCGAACTTCTGATCAAGAAGATAGTCATTTATTATATGATCACCATGAATCATACTGACCAGCTCAGCTGGTAACTGGCTCAGGATTTTTTCTATCACCATTGCAGTATTAGGGACCTGACCTGAAACTTTGAGAATCACACAATTTCCCGCTGCAAGAGCTCCTACAAGTGGCATAAATGCAAGCTGGAACGGGAAGTTCCATGGCGAAAGTACAAGCACCTGTCCATAAGGCTGAGGTACTATGTAACTATGTGAAAGGAAGTGTACCAGAGGTGTCCTCACTCTCCTGGTTCCGGCCCATTTTCTAAGATTGCGTATAGTCCAGTTCAATTCTTTTATAACGAATCTCGATTCAGTGGCAATTACCTCAAACTCAGGCTTGTGAAAATCATTCCACATTGCATCAATGATATCCTGTTCATGAAATAATATGAGAGAGCGCAACTTTTTCAGAATAGCAAGCCTGTAATCTGTATTTAACGTTTTACCTGTGGCAAAAAATTTTCGTTGAGCTTCAATTATTGAACTGATCTCTTCTTTTTCCATTCGTCTTCAAGAAGAATTAATTGTTTTGAAATTTCTTTAACGTCTGCACCCTCTTTTGGAGGAATATTGCTCAGGCAATACTCTGCCATTGCAGTAATAGTCAGACTGGGGTTTACGCCTATATTACCCTGTATTACTGAACCATCGGTAATATAGAAGTTGGAATATCCGTGTACTTTCAGGTTCTTATCCACTACCCCTCTTTCGATAGTTTCTGACATCGGACATCCTCCGAGGATGTGAGCGGTAGTCGGACGATTGAAAAACACTTCAAGCAGTATATTCTGGGATATCCCTGATACCTTTCTTGCATAACGTTCCATTACCTCCTGTCCGATAGGAATATAAGCGGGTACCTTTTTGTGACCGCTGTTATCGATCTTCATTTTACCACCGAACATATTCTTTTTCCAGATCATCTTCATGGCATTATCTGCTGATTGCATAACCAGGAATATTACGGTTTTGGATGACCAGCTAAAGTTAAATACCGTTCTCAGGAACAGAAGAGGATGCGTAATGGTTCTTAACAAGAGTTTCCATGTTCTCTTAAATGATGTTTCTGCTCCTTCGACTGAAAGGCCAAAAAACCACTTCATTACGTTCGATTTATCAGGATATTTCACGATCTCGACATGAGTGTGATGATCGGGACTGAATACCGAGGTTATAGCAAGACCATTATTAAGTTTTTCCGAGCCACCTGAAACAGCGCAAAGAGTTTCGGCATTGGTTCTTAATTCAAATCCAAGCTTGTCTGACAGAGATGTAAGTGTATTATATCTGTACTTCTGTTTAAGTAAAAGTTCCAGAGTTCCCAGTGCCCCGGCAGCAACAATTATTCCTTTTGACCTGAAAACTGTTTTCCTCCCTCTGAAGAATGAAGTTATCCGCTTTGTATCAATATGATATAAATTATCACTATATGATATTCTTTCTGCTTTCGTTCCAGGAAGGATCTCTGATCCCAATTTTTCAGCAAACCATAAGTAGTTTTTGTCAAGTGTGTTTTTTGCATTCTCCCTGCATCCTACCATACAACCAGCACATTCAATACAGCCCTTTCGAAGCGGACCCAGTCCGTTGAAATAGGGATCCGACTCTTGTTCTGATCCATCGATATTCACACCTACATTAACAGTTTCAAATGTATCATGAGCATTCATCTCTTTTGAAACTTCTTCAAGGATCTTGTCTTCGATACCTAATTTGGAATATCTTTTCCTCCCCAGCATGAATGAAGCCCTGTCATAAAAAGGCTCAAGAATTTTTTTCCAGTCACCGAATTGATACCAGGATGAGTTCCTGAAGAATTCATCAGGAGGATAATACAATGTATTTGCATAGACAAGGCTTCCCCCCCCAACGCCTGTTCCGGTAAGGATACTGGCAGTCGGATAAAATGATAATTTTTGAAATCCGAAAAATCTTAACGCAGGAACCCAGAGATATTTTGGAATATTCCAGTTTGTCTTTGGGAAATCCCCTGGGTTGTAGCGTTTACCCTGTTCCAGAATAAGAACTTTATACCCTTTCTCCGCAAGACGCAGTCCGGCAACACTGCCACCGAATCCTGAACCAATTACTATATAATCATAAATCATTAAAAATGTACTGATTAGGAAGGTAAGCCGCAAATATAGAAAGTCTGTTGAAAAAACCGTCAAAAAGTAACAAAGAAAATAGAATAGAGGTAGATGAGTTAAAGGGCAATTTGGAAATAAGATCAAAACAGTAAAAAAAATAAAAACATGCTTAGTTAAACATTTATTGAACAGAATTGTTAGTACTGTATAAAATTATTTAATAATTAAATTTTTTGACATTATGAAAAAGTTTTTGGTTTCATTCCTGGTATTTTCAGGACTTATTTTCCCGTTAATGGCACAGATTGATCATGATTATAATGCAAATGACCGTGTGCCTGTTGTAAATGCTACTCTTACTAAGGAACAGGTTCCTCCATCAGTTATTAAAGCAGCTCAGACAGAGTTTGACCTGACTAATTCTGCAACCTGGTCGAAGTTCCCTTATGCTTTAAAGGAATATGGCTGGGTTTATGATGTTGGGGCTTCAGATATTGCCCTCGACCGTTACGAAGTTACAATGAAGAATAAACAAGGTCATGATTTATCAGCCGTCTATTCTGATAAGGGAGACCTGGTCGAAAGCAGAGAACTTTACAACAATGTTGCCATGCCTGCCAATATTCAGGAAGCACTTGCAAAGAGTCAGTACAAAGACTGGAGAGTGATTGGAGACAGAGAGTTGATCAGGTTTTATCACGACAACGATATGAAAAAGGTAGAACAGCATTTCAGGCTTACAGTCGAAAAAGATGGTGTGAAAAGAAGTATATCTTTTAACTTCCAGAACAAGGATCTGAAATAATATCCGGTCTTATTAAAGGGAATCGGATGATCAGAATTCGATTTGGATACAAAATAGCGATAAAAGAGATCCCAGGAATTAATTCCCGGGATTTCTAATTTTTAATTGAACCTCAGAAATCAAATTCTTTCACGAAAGGTGTTATGAACAAGTTTATTGATCTGAGGACAAAGCTTTCATTAACCTGTACATAAACTCAACTCCGTCATAAAATTCTTTAACTCCTATTCTTTCGTCTTTCCCATGTGCACGGATATCATCCATATCCCCAAACATACCTGAGATGCCATAAACCGGAATACCCTGCCGGCGCAGAAATTTTCCATCTGTTGCACCTGTTGACATTATCGGGGATACATTCACACCCGGCCACATTGCCGAAGAAATTTTATTCACCGGTACGGTAACATCATCCCGTAAGGGCGATACAGGTGCTGTGAAAGAAGAATAGGTACGTGTAACTGAAATCTGATTATCTGCCAGTACTTTTTTAATTACAGACGTAACATTCTCAGGAGTATCATCAGGCAGCAACCGACAGTTTATCGTTGCCTGAGCTGTCTGGGGAAGGGCATTCTCTGCATGTCCGGCACTCATCATTGTAGCAACGCAGGTAGTACACATCATTGCATTATAGTAGGCCGACGAAGCACCAACCCTCCGGGCAGCTGTTGTGTCAGGCGGAGTCTTTAACAGAGCCAGTATATCCGATCTAAGCTGACCAGATTCACCAACTGCGATTTTTTCAAAATAATTGTGAGTCGTTTCATTGAGCCTGACGGGAAAATCAAAGCCAGCCAGACGAATCAGGCCAGAAGAGAGTCTGTAAATAGCGTTATCCTTCACCGGCAGAGAACTATGTCCACCGTTGTTCTTCACTTCGAGTCTGTATGACACATAGATCTTTTCACTTGTTTGAATCGCAATTGTAAGAGGTTTCCCGTTTTTCGCGTCTCCGCCTCCACCATCAGGATTAATACAGAGATCTGCATCAATTAAGTCTCTGTGATTTGTTATGAGCCAGTTAACCCCATTTGCGCTGCCCATTTCTTCATCTGCAGTCAGGGCAATAATTATATCGCGGTTTGGCTTATACCCTTCTTTTTTTAGTCTTATAACATTTGCTATCAGGCTGGCATCTTCGTTTTTAACATCAGTTGTACCACGGCCATAAAAGTACCCGTCTTTTTCAAGAAGAATGAAAGGATCAACTGACCAGTCCTCACGAAGAGCTTCAACCACATCCAGATGGCAGATGAATAAAAGAGGCTTTAATTTCCTTTCCCCCCTGAAACGAATGACCAGGTTCTTATGTTGCTGATCAGGACCAATAACCAGAATATCGCTATCGGAAAAGCCGGCAGATCCAAGCCTGGCAGCCATAGCCTCTGCCGCTTTGGTGCTGCCATATCTGGAAGTAGTATTTATCTCTATAAGCTCTTTGAGAATATCTCTGGCAAGTACCCGATATTCGGATTCTTTATCCTGTGATACCGCAAAATAAGTGAAGCACAGGAAAACAAATAATAACAACACACTTTTCATATCAAACAAACCTTAAATGCTCAGGAAATATACACAAAATTGTCACTAATTTCCCGCAATATCATAAACCATAAGTGAAGTACCATGGCGTACATAAAGTTTTTTATCCTTTATAACCAGATGAGCCCAATGAGGACCACTACCGGAAGTAACACTGAATGAGCTGATTACATTGAGACTATTGGCTTGTGGCTCAACAAGGTTTACTTTACCCGATTCACTGTAAACATATAATAATCCATCGTCTGCAATAATATTTGCCGGGGCAAGATCACGAGTAGAAAAAAGTTCTTTTCCTGTTTTCCAGTCGAGACAGAAAAACTTCCTGTTTCTGTCGCCTGTTCCGTATATCCGGCCATTAAGAACAACCACTCCTCCCATTTTTGGATCGCAGGAAGCGTTCTTCCAGACTTTCGAAACCTTACTGCCATCATCTGATAACTTCAGCATTACACTTCCCAGTCCATATCCGCTTCCACAGTAAATATTTCCGTCAATATAGACGGGCGTATTAGGATGAACATCAGGATCCATTGTAAAATCAGATTTCCAAAGCTGATTACCAGTCGCAGCATCAAAACCACAAATAGAATATTGCATTATAGTTACAATTATTTTATTTTTCTGAAGTTTAATAAGTATAGGGGAACAATATGCTGACTTTTCCCTGTTGCTTTTACTTTTCCATATCTCCCTGCCAGTATTCATATCCAGGGCTACAAGTGAGGCCTGAGTTCCTCCCGGAGTGCAATACAGGATATTTCCATCATACAGAAGATTCTCGGTTATTCCCCATGTAATATTTTCGGCTCCATATTGTTTAACAAGATCTACTGTCCAAACCGTCTGCCCGTCAGAAACGTTCAGACAAAAAAGTTTTCCAAAAGCACTTAAAAAATAAAGTTTTTCTTTAACAACAAGTGGAGTGGATCTTACACCATTATGACTCTCAGTCCATTCAGGACCATATTCTTTTTTCCAGAGAAGCTTGCCTTTAGTATCAAATGCAAAAACATTACCTGTTCCGTTAATCATGCCGGTTATGAATAACCCTTTACCTGTTACAGCAGCAGATGTATGACCCTCGCCAAGTCCATTGAAATTCCATAAGAGTTTTGGCCCTGTTTCCGGCCACTTCTTCAGTAATCCTGTTTCGCTGTATATACCATCCCTGTTTGGCCCCCGCCATTGTGCCACATCCTGAGCACCGGCATTTATAATGAAGACTGATATCAGAATTGTGAATACTAAACTTCTCATAATTATCTTTTAAAATGTTTTGAAACTTCTCAAATTTAATCTAAAATGATCATTTACAAAATGTTCTGAGACCGTCCTGAGGATTTTTAATTTTTTTTAACACAAATTTCCTCATCCGGGTATATTGTTTATCTCCACTCTCCTTATTTCCCGGTAAGATTAAGTGTTGCCACATAGTAACCCGGATCGGCCTTAATCTCAGCATTCTCAGTATCAAGTTTAATTGTTGTGAAACTGGTCATTGGATTGATTGATTTCTCCTTTCCGGACACAAATACTTTAAGTGGCATGTTAAAACCCTCGACACAATTGTTCCATCTGAAGACCAGATTATTACCTTTTACAAAATACTCAAAAACGGGTGTTCTGGTATCTCTGAGGTACTGGTTAAAAAATGGTTTCAGGTTGATTCCGGTTTTCTCACTCAAAAAATCCTCTATCTGGGAACCTTTTACGACCTTATGATAAAATTCAGAATTCATACCACGCAGAATAGCTCTCCATTTATCATCATCATTGACGATTTGACGCAGCGTATGAAGCATATTTCCTCCTTTATAGTACATATCGTGCGAACCTTCATTATTTACATTATAAAAACCAATTATTGGTCTGTCATTCAAAATATTCGCCCTGGTACCCAGCACGTACTCGCTTCCAGCTTCTTTGCCATAGTAATATTCGACATAAAGATTCTCAGCATAATTACCGAAGCTCTCATGTACCCACATATCGGCAATATCTTCATAAGTAATACTATTTGCAAACCATTCATGAGCCGATTCATGAATGATGATAAAATCAAATTTTAAGCCCCATCCGCTGTTGCTCAGATCGGTGCCTCTGTAGCCATTTTTAAATCCATTTCCATAGGTCACTGAACTCTGGTGTTCCATGCCAAGATATGGTACCTCAACCAGTTTGTATCCATCTTCATAGAAGGGATACGGACCGAACCAGTGCTCAAAAGCTTCCAGCATCATTGGCACCTGCTTGAATTGCAGTCTGGCTTTCTCAAGATCCTCCTTCAGTACATAATAATCGCAATCCAGAGGTCCCTTTTCACCTTTGAAAATTTCCGAAAAGTGCTCATAATCTCCAACGTTTATATTAACACCGTAATTATTAATAGGGTTAGCTACAAACCAGTTGTATGTCTTTGTTTTATTCTTCTGAGTTACTACACTTCTGAGCCTTCCGTTTGAAACATCCATAAGATATGCCGGTACATTCACACTAATCAGCATACTATCAGGTTCATCATACATGTGATCTTTGCATGGCCACCACAGACTTGCACCATCTCCCTGGCAGGAAGAGGCAACGAAAGGCATACCATTTTTGTCCTTCTTCCAGGTAATCCCTCCTACCCAGGGAGGTCTTGTCGATACCCTGGGTTTACCACTGTAGGTCAGAACAACAGAATAACTCTTGTCCTGCTCCTGCTTACCAGCAAGTTCGATCCAGTATACATTACCTTCTCTTTTGAATTTAAGAACCTGATTATTCTGTTCTGCTTTCGTAAGGATCATTGGCTCCTGGAGATCTATCTGCATCAGAGCTGCCGGCCTGAGAACCGAATATATTACTGTGTTCGTTCCATAAATTGAACTATCCGAAGGATTGACCGTAATATCGAGATGATAGTACTTGAGATCCCACCAGGCTCTTTCAGGCGTTATTGATCCCCGTAAAGAATCCTGATGTGTAAATTCAATTCTTTGAGATAATAGTGAAAACGGAAAGACCAGTATAATACCGGTAATTAATATAAAGTGTAAAACAGATTCCTTTTTCATTGACAGTATTTTTTTAGATAAAAGACAAAAGACAAAAGTATAAAGACAAAAGGCAATAGGTAAATAAAGATACAGGCAATTACTTTTATCTTTTTACTTTTGTCTTTTATCTCAAGTAAAGGTAATGCTCTTGTAACAAGGGTAGTAAAAAAATAGTAGAATTAACTAATTAAGGAATATTTCTAAAACCTTTTATATGAAGAAAATAATAGTTTTAACTATCCTGACGATTGTAATAACAATTTGTTTCAGTGATGTTTTGCTGGCTCAGTCTCGCACCCGTGAATCTTTCAATCAGGATTGGAAATTTGTAAAATATTTCAATGCTTCCAACGAAGCCATTGTGACCGAAAAGGAGCCTGAAAATCTTCATCTCTCTGACGTGAATGATAATAACTGGCGTTCAGTGGATCTTCCCCACGACTGGGCAATTGAGGGTCCCTTCAGCGATACTCTCGAAAACAATACCGGTCTTTTACCATGGAAAGGAATCGGATGGTACAGGAAACATTTCAGTATCAGCGACAATGATAAAGGGAAACGTATATATGTCGATTTCGATGGCGCCATGGCAAATGCCAGAGTATGGCTAAATGGTAAATTTGTAGGTGAACGGCCTTATGGATATGCATCATTCCGTCTTGATCTGACACCTTATGTTATTTTCGGAAAGGAGAATATGATAGCTGTAAGACTCGATACTAAAAACTGGGACTCCAGGTGGTACCCCGGAGCAGGTATCTACCGAAATGTATGGCTGGTCAAAACGTCACAGTTACATATCGCAAATAATGGTGTTTTCTGCACTACACCTGAGATCAGGAAAGAGCAGGGAGTACTAAGCGTCCAGACTGAAATTGAAAGTCATTTAAGCGATGCTGTGCCTGTTTCGGTAAAAGCTTCTGTTTACAAACTGAATGAAAAATTTGAACCATCAGCAATTCCGGTTGCTGAATCGATTATTGCTACTGCAACTATCGAAGGAATGAAAAATCATACTTTCAGATTGGATATTCCGGTCAAAAATCCTGTTCTGTGGGGCATATATAAACCTGAACTTTACAGAGTTACAGTTATTGTATTGCAGGGCAAAACTGTATCTGATAAATATGAAACCAATTTCGGTTTCAGAACTTTGAACTTTACGGCACGCGATGGTTTTCTTCTCAACGGAAGCAGAGTCGAAGTAAGGGGTGTCTGCAATCATCATGATCTTGGCGCACTTGGCGCCGCATTCAATACTCGTGCTGCTGCCCGGCAACTCGAAATTCTGAAGGAGATGGGCTGTAATGCAATAAGAACAAGCCACAATCCTCCTGCCCCGGAACTGGTTGATCTTTGTGATAAAATGGGATTTCTGATAATGGTAGAAGCTTTTGATGTGTGGAAAACCCCAAAGAAAAGTAAAGATTATAATCTGCTATTTTATCCATGGCATGATGAGGATCTCAGGGCAATGGTTCGCCGCGACCGTAATCACCCTTCTGTATTTATGTATAGTATTGGAAATGAGGTAAACGATCAGAACAATCCTGCCCTCTCAGAAAGTCTCAGAACCATTGTTAAATCGGAAGATAATACCAGACCGGTAACGTTAGGATGCGACAGGGATGAGTCAGGCACGAATGGTTTTCAGAAAACACTGGATGTGTTCGGGATTAACTATCGTCTATACAGATATGATGCATTCTTTGCTTCTAAAGACAATGCTAATCTTGGATTAATCTCAACCGAATCAGCTTCAACGGTAAGCTCGAGAGGTGAATATTTTTTCCCGGTTGTAGAGGGTAACCTTGACAATAATCTGCCAGGAAATGGGATCTTTCAGATAACGTCTTATGATGTTGCTCATCCGGCTTGGGCAGACACTCCTGATCAGCAATGGACGCTCCTGGATAAATTTCCGGCTGTTATGGGCGAATTTGTTTGGACAGGATTCGACTATATAGGGGAACCCACACCATATAGTGGTGATATGACAGGTCTCAAATCAACCTCCTGGGGTTATAAAGAAACACTCAAAATGCTCGAGAAACAAGGTGTAAAAGAGGTTCCTTCACGCAGCAGTTATTTTGGAATTTTGGACCTGGCGGGATTTAAAAAGGATCGCTTTTATCTGTATCAGTCGCGATGGAGACCAGAATTGCCAATGGCACATATTCTGCCTCACTGGAACTGGCCGGAAAGAAAAGGTCTGATCACGCCTGTGCACGTGTATACCTCAGGCGACGAAGCCGAGCTCTTCCTCAATGGCAAATCGCTCGGAAAAAAGAAAAAGGGTGAATTTGAATACCGTTTGAAATGGGATAGTGTTCTTTACCAACCCGGTGAACTTAAAGTAATTGCTTACAAAAATGGCGTCAGATGGGCAGAGGATGTCATGCGAACAACCAAAAAAGCATCGCAGCTCTCTGCAATTGCAGACCGACCTGCTGCTTATTCAGATGGAAGTGACCTCATCTTTATAACCGTCAGGGTTGAAGATGAAAACAGTCTTATGGTTCCCCGAAGCAATAACCAGCTTAACTTCAGTATTGAAGGTCCGGGAAGGATTGTTGCTACAGATAACGGTGATGCTTCCAGTCATGAGTCATTTCAGGCCAGGTCAAAGAAAGCCTTTAATGGTTTGTGCCTTGTAATTGTTGCTGCAGAAAAAGGAGCTACAGGTTCCTTTACAGTTAAGGCTGAATCAAAAGGTCTAAAAACAGCAGCAGTAAAAGTCGATATCGCTCACTAGAATTATTTACTTTAAAAAAGAGAGACATTAATAATGATGCCTCTTTTTTTTATTTCTTTTTAACCCCAAAGGTCTCAAAGGTTCAAAACCTAAGATCACAAAGAATTAACTGAAATGGTTTTGACTTTGTGTCCTTTGTGTCATCTTTGTGTTCTTTGTGGTTAATGGATTTCATTTTTCTCCTTTTCACCCCTTCTCCCCCTCTCCCATTCTTTTAAAAGATCTCTCTACCCGATCCTCTTTGTATAAAAAAGCTTATCGTCGCCATCAGTATAAAAGTCTTTCAGGGTAGCTTCCAGAATGAAATCATTGTTAATATAGAATGCCCTGGTGGGTTCATAATGAGGCAACCCCGATGTCTCTGCTATCAAAATCTTGCATCCCATCGACCTTGCCTGATTGCATGTCTCTTCCAGAAGTTTCCTGCCAATACCTTTTCCTCGAAAATCATTATGGGTTGCGATCCAGTAAAGATCGAAACAGGTTGTAGACATGACTATTGGTCCGAAGCACGAATAAGCAGCTGTTACACCATCAATTTCTGCAAAAACGAAATGATAACCTGTCGATTCACCATGAGCTAGTCTCTCCGCGACAAGTTCAGCAGCTATTTCGACTTCATGGTCGTAGAAGAACTTTGTTGATTCAACAATCTCCATGACTCTTTGAATATCATTTTTTTCGGGTATTGTTCTGAATGTAATGTTCATATTTTATAGTTTAAAAGTTTAAGAGTTGAAAAGTTGAAAGGGTTGAAATAGTTCAAAAAGATTCAAAAATATTAAAAGTTGTAAAATTAAGAATTAAGTCTGATAAATATTTATAAAAAATGGGAGCTATTGTCAAATACACAAGAAGTGATTTTATAAGATATCGTAAAATATCAAAAAAAGATTCTCTGTGTAACTCAGTGCTTCTCCGTGTATCTCAGTGTAAGTTCTTATTTGTTTTAGTTACACAGAGAACCACTGAGAATCACAGAGAACCACAGAGAAAAGAAAGCCTTTATAGCTATACCGGGGGTTTTGCGTTGAAAGGCTGTCACTTCTAAAATCCAAGTTCCTTTAAAGTTGCCATCCTGGCCACTGTTTCAATTGCAATTGCAGCAAAGGCAGCACCATAATCCAGATCGATATTCTCCAGAGTATCTTTCGAATCGTGATAGCCACTTCTGTTAATGTCGTAATTCTCCATAAAAAGCACTACCGGAACACCGGTATCGGAAAAGATCTGTCCGTCAGTATTAAATATAGAGCTATGTGGATTATACTGAGTTCGCACCTCTCCCTTTAATGCCAGATGCTTTGCAATTTCAGGTATCTCCTGGGACTCTTTAATCCTGTGTCCATGATCTTTATTCAATCTTTCAGGCTGTCTGTTCCATTTATATGTACATTCGTTCCAGATAATATTCGCAAGATGAGCCTGATAAGCCAGAAATAAAGATTCTGCACTTTTACCTGGAGATATCTGGAAAATATCCTGGTCTGTATCGCGGTTATGACCGATCATATCCATAATGTAAACGCCCACGATTTCTGTGTCCGACAGGTTAATTGTTGCTTTATCGTCAGTTTTCAGGTTCAGGTTTTTCTCGATCAATGACTGACAGAAATGACGTGCTCCCATACAATCTGAAGGAAATTCTTCACCGGTCAGATGCAAAAGCCAGACATCGCGTTCAAGCTTCCCCTCTTTTGATAGTTTTAATAAAATCGGGGCAGCCTGTAAAAGCGTTGAGCTGGCAGAATAATTATCGTCAGCACCTTTTGCCGATAACCGGGCTCCTGATCCGCCCCGTTCCTTAGCATAAACATCTTCCATATAGGCGGTATCGTAATGATCTCCCAGGACTACTGCCTGTTTCCGGTTTTTTCCGGGTATGACAACCAGAATATTGCGTTCATAGGTACTTCCTTTCTGATTGGCAAGCCAGCCTCCATATTGCAGAAAATCAAACAGTGTATCCCACTTAAATGGCAGTTCTCCTACAACTGCCTGCCCTTCCATTCCTGCATCGGTTATTACCTTACGATATCTTTTTATAAAATAATCGCCAAGGTGTTCCAGATCGCGATGATGATGCTGAACGATCGACAGAGTAGTTTCATCGAGCATTATATCCGCATTATCTTTATATACGAATTCTCCTTGTGAAAGAAATTTAATATCATTCCACCATTGTTCTTCGAACTGTCGTGTTGCCGTATCAGTATAAGTCAGAGAGTCCGGCAGTTGTGAATCATAATTCTGCTCAATGATTTTTCCAAGAGCTTCCCTTACTTTATTGGATTTTTCAGGAATAGTCCCGCGTATTTCCAGTTCCTCAAACCATTTTTCAAGGGTTTTATGCTTTGCCATATTCAACAGGTTCTGTGCAAAGGATCTGGCTAAAGTTTTCCTGTCTTGTTTCTCCCAATTCTCAAGTAATGAAATAATGTTAAATGACGTCTGGTGAACATAATGATCGTTATGTGTATTAAAATCATGCAAGGCTGAAAGATACAAATCACGTCTAAGCATTCGTGGCCACAGCTCAACAGGATGAGTCATATCCTTGTCACTATTGTGATATCCTGCGATATAGCCGTACAATGATTCTGATCTTATGACTGCCTGATCCGAACCGGCCGGAATAAATGCTACAAGGGGACGATGCAGATACATTTCATGTTCCCCGACGCGCATCGGCGGATAGAAGATTCTGTACCCGAAGAGTCCTCCTTCTGAAAAGGTCTTCTCCACCTCCAGTATTTTTTTCCGGTTGGCTCCGGGCCCATCTAATAAAAGTTCGAATTTATGGTTCCACAACTGGCTATTACAAGCTAATGGCTTATTATATAAGCCCATAGCATCAGGTTCTGTGCTGAATAAAGCTTTTATGAGTTTTATCTTATGACCTAACTCATTAAGTTCATCCTGATATCTCTCGACCCGCTGCCAGCGATGGGTACGATGATAAGTATCATGAATAAGATTTTCGTTAATATTAAGGTTCTTGCTCCCGGGATGAGGTTCATGCAGCCATCCTGATTGTGTCACCCGGAATCCTTCTATCCCCCTGTTTCGTGCAACAAGATTAAGTAACGGTATCTGGGCGGCCACAGGCAATTGCTCTTTCAGATGCTTGTATCCCGGAGTACCCCAGAATACCAGGCTTCCCGGAAATGGAAGTAATGATAAATTCCCTGACAGATATTTGCCCTTTACTGTCGCCGGCATCAGGCTGAAAGGACTGAATGACAATAGATACCTCACGTCTGAAAATTCAGCATCTTCTTTAACAATAAATTTCTTGGTCCAGGCGGGAAGTATAGATCCTTCAGAGGGCATTATTCTGAATCCGGTATTGAAGAGTGAGTCTGCACCGGATAAATTTTCTCCATAGGCTTCTGTTAAAAGATCTGTAAAGAATGATACGGATTCAGCCTCCGGGAGTTCTGAGCCGGGGGATGAAAAAAAACATTTCCAAAAGACCTGGTCAGGTTCATGTATACTATTGCCAAAAAAAGTCCATAATACTCTTCCTTTATCATCCTGTGTACGCGAAAGCATCAATGGTAATAATGCTATATATCTCTCATGACTCAATGAACCAGCGCGAGAAGCCAGTTCAGGAGGCCAGTATGGATTATTCAAAAGGTTTTCATTACCATGGCCGCTTATAATATGTTGTGGAATTCCCTTACCCAGTTTCAAAATGCCACTCATTATCTGGTGCCCGATATGTTCAATTCCCGGTTTAATCTCGAACTCCTCCTCAATTTCCGAAATCTTCCATCCGAACGGATCATCTTCACTCAAAATAAAATGATCCGGTTTACCATATGGTTTATAGGCGACCAAGGGTGGCGGCATAAACTCCGAATATGCAGCTATCGGGAAACATCCGTTGCATCTGAACCATGGATAGCCTTTCAGAAGACTTTTCCATCCATAAGGTGCTTTTTCTTCCATAATGTTTTCCTTTTTTTACGTGAAATTAAGAATAAATTAGCCTGGCCAGCTCTGAAAATTTATAGTATTAATCTAAAATTCTTTCTATTTCAGAATATCTGGTTAATTTTGGCAGAATTTATTTTTATTTTTTAAATACAAGTAAGTAATTCATTTATTGATAACAATATAATTTCTAATTGTGAATATACTCAGAATCTTAACCAAATTCTTACTTGGTATTTGTATTCTCGTTTTGATAATACTTACTCTTCAATATTTAGTTACTCCAAAATATTCCTACCCCGAACCGGGGGTATTTGCAGGTGATTATATCTATAATCCATACCGTCATATTGATACGGCAAAATGGAGAATGGCAAATTTTCATGCCCATACACGAAAGATTTTTGATAAAACGAACAGTGCTTCAAAATCAAATATTGTACTCGACAGTGTATATAAGTCCTTTGGTTACGATATAACCGGTATTTCAGATTATCAGTTCATAAATCTTTATGAAAGTAAAAACAAATGGTTCATTCCGGCATATGAGCATGGTTATCAGTATTATAAAAATCATCAGCTGGTTTTAAATGCCAAAAAAGTAAGCTGGCTGGATTTTCCATTCCGACAGACTTTAGACAATAAGCAATTCGTCATAAACAGATTGAAAAAGAATTCATCGACCCTGATTACTATTGTGCATCCTTTTTATAGAAAAGCCTACTCTTTAAATGATCTTAAATACTTAACAAACTATAACTGTATCGAAATTGCTAATTCTAACCGGCTTTTTACTTCTTATTACGATGCAGCTCTTTCATTCGGACACCCGGTTTTTATCATGGCTGATGATGATTCACATGATATGATGAACATATCCGATGTATGCAGCAGCTTTAACCTGATAAATAGTGACATGGTCAGGGACTCTATACTAAATTCACTGAGTACCGGTCGTTCAATCGGAGTAAAATTCAATATAAGTTCTTATAAGACCAACGAAGAGAAGAGAGCCGGCTTACTGCAATTGCCTGAAATTGTCTCTTTTACTTTCAAAAGTGATACTCTTGCTGTCAGTTTAAATAAGTCCGTGAAAACAATTAAATTCATTGGTCAGAATGGGATTGAGAAAGAGAGAATGACAAATTGTTCCACGGGAGCGTATTTCTTTAGCAAAGAGGATACTTACATCAGAACCGAAATTGAATGCAATGACGGCACAATCTTTTTCCTTAACCCACTATTCAGGTATGATGGGATAAAATTTACAGAATATTCTTCTACATACAATGTTCTGAAGACCTGGACATGGCGCCTGGCATTTATTTGTATATTAATATTAACCTCTATAATCTGGTACCGTAAAAAATAGATGTATAACTTCAAAAAGATAGTAGTTGTACTGCCTGCATACAATGCAGCCTTAACACTTGAAAAGACCTATAAGGAAATCCCTTTAGAGCTTGTTGATGAGGTAATCCTGGTCGATGATGACAGCAAGGACAATACAGTTATTCTGGCAAAAGAGCTTGGAATAAAGCATATTATCCACCATGAAGAAAACAAAGGATACGGCGGGAATCAAAAAACCTGCTACAAGAAAGCTCTTGAACTGGGTGCAGATATTGTAGTGATGTTACATCCCGATTATCAGTATACTCCACAATTAATTCCATCAATGGTAAGTATAATAGGAAGTGGTTTATACCCGGTTGTGTTTGGGTCGAGGATATTAGGGAAAAGCGCTCTTACTGGAGGCATGCCCAAATACAAATATATCTCAAACAGATTCCTTACATTAGTTCAAAACATACTGATGAATCAGAAGCTGACAGAGTACCATACCGGTTACCGGGCATTCTCAGCTGATGTGCTCAGAAAAATAAATTTTGAACTCAATTCTGACGATTTCATTTTCGATAATGAGATAATTGCTCAAATCTTTTTCAATGGATTCAATATTGCTGAAATAACTTGTCCAACCAAATATTTTGTCGAGGCGTCGAGCATTAATTTCAAAAGGAGCCTGAAATATGGTTTTGGTGTGCTGCGAGTCTCATTTCTTTATTTCCTCACCAGATCTGGCATTTACAAGTGGAGGCTTCTGACAAACTAGACAATTATGAATAAAAAAGCTTATCCGTATATAATTGTCATTTCAGCAATTCTGTTTTTTATCCCTTTTCTGGGCTCTGTTCATCTGTTTGACTGGGATGAAATAAACTTTGCTGAATCGGCACGGGAGATGATAGTCACAGGCAATTTCAGCCGTGTACAAATTGACTTTCATCCTTTCTGGGAAAAACCACCACTTTTCTTCTGGATGCAAGCCCTGAGTATGAAGTTGTTTGGGATCAATGAGTTTGCTGCACGTTTCCCTAATGCTGTAATTGGGATCTTTACACTCTTAACATTTTATATAGTCGGGAAGAGACTTTACGACGAAAAATTCGGCCTGATATGGGCACTGGCTTACCTTGGATCGTTTCTTCCTCACCTGTATTTTAAATCGGGTATAATTGATCCATTTTTTAATTTTTTCATTTTTCTTTCTATTCTCTTTCTGACAAAAAGTATCGGTAAAACGGGTGAAAGCAAAGGATTTAAGTATGCTCTTTTAGCTGGTATTTCGATTGGTCTTGCGACACTTACAAAGGGACCTGTCGGACTGTTGATCGCAGGAATTTCAGTGCTTGTTTACTGGATAACAATGAAATTCAAAAAAATCTCGAATTGGAAAAACATACTGGTCTTCTCAGCTTCATGCCTGGTAATCACCTGCTTATGGTTCGGACCAGAGATGATCAATAATGGTTTCTGGTTCATCAGGGAATTTATAAAATATCAGGTTGACCTGTTTCTTAAACCTGTTGCCGGACATTCAGGACCCCTATATTATCATTTCCTTGTCGTCTTCCTCGGTTGTTTTCCAATCTCTGTTCTGGCACTTCCGGTTTTGTTCAGGAAAAATTCCGTTACTGATTCTGAAGGTAAATACTTTCTTAAATGGATGGTGATATTATTCTGGGTTGTTATGATTTTATTCACCATTGTTAAAACAAAGATTGTTCATTATTCATCGCTCACATATTTTCCGCTATCATATTTTGCAGCCTTCTTTGTTTATGAGCTGGTGAATAACAAGGAAGTGTTTAAGAAATACCTGGTGTGGATCCTCCTTGCAACCGGCACAGTGTTTTCGGTTATACTGGTGGGACTTCCGCTGGTAGCAACCCACAAAGATGTTATAATACCCTTCATAAAAGATGATTTTGCCATTGCCTGTCTGAATGCAACCGTTAAGTGGAGTGGATTTGAGTTTTTAATTGGTGCAGGTTATCTGATATGCCTGTTTATCTCAATGATTATCATCAGGCGGAGAAAAATTTTTACTGGAATTATAACATTGTTCTATTCAACAGCGTTTTGCATTTTCTTTTATCTGATGACTGTTGTACCTAAAGTTGAGGGATATTCACAAGCTCCGGCAATCAATTTTTTTAAAAGCATTTCCGGTCAGGATGTGTACGCTACAACGATAGGATACTACAGTTATGCCCAATATTTTTATTTCCAGAAGATGCCCGGAGGAAACATTGAGAGCAGTAATAAAGACTGGTTGTTAAATGGGGAAATAGATAAACCTGTCTATTTGGTTGCCAAATCAACTTCAAAAGCAATGTTCGAAAACCACCCGGATTGCAAATTCATCAGGCAGGAAGGGGGATTCATGTTTTATTACAGGTCACCTCAACCGGTAAAATGAGAAAAGACATCGGATGATGTCTCTTCATTGTTAAATTAAAACCTAAAATTAATGGTGGCCGGGCGGCCGCGTTGAAACCTTTTTATTTATCTTATTGCTGTTGGCTGTTCATTAATAAGCATCGGGAAGTATGCAGCGATCAGCTGTGTGTTAAATACGTCACCCTGTTTACCCGGAACAATAAGCTTCTGATGAAAATACTCAGTTTTATTAAGAGCTGATTCGGAAGTTTTATAGCCATCTTTTTCTAAAGATTTATCCAGCATTTGAACACCGAAATAGTCTCCGTTGCATACATACTGAACTGAAAGCTTGTCGGATAGTACAATGTAATTTTTGCACTTTTTGTCTTTTGTGACCACGACAGTAACCTCCATTGGTGAGTTCTGATAGCTGATTACATAAGCTTTTAATTGTTCCCCGTTAATAGTAACAGGGTTAGTGGCTATCTCAATTTTGTAATCTCCAAATGTTGAGTGAGTTTTCCCACTTGCAACAAATTCTCTTGAAAACGATGCAGTACTAAAAGCTACTATTAGTAATCCTGCAAATAACATTCTTTTCATGGCTTTAAAAATTAAATTTTCAATAATTTCAATCTTAAAACGATATTTCTTAACTGTCTTAACTTTTTTGTTCTGCCTCTTATAGTGAGGTCAATTATTCTATTTTCATGACCAAATTAGGTTATATAGTAATGCCGGAAAAGGATGAATTTACGAACAACGCGTCTCATCTTACAAACAGCATTAAAATTGCAATACTGCGTATATCGGTTCACAGAATATGTGACAGAAACTTTATAGCCGGTTCACAGAATATGTGACAGAAACTTTATAATCGGTTCACAGAATATGTGACAGAAACATTATAAAAAGTCTTTGAGATGGGGAGGCTTAAGACAAAAAAACAGCCAGGATGATCAATTTCCAGGCTTGACTAAAGAAATCTCAATACCTGCTGCCAGTAGAGAACAGTGTTCTTTCCGGAACCGTTCCAGGTCTTGGCTATCCGTTCAAAATTATAGGGTCCGATCTCAGAAGCATAATATAAAAAAATCCTCTCAGAAGTTTTATAATTGAACAGGTCGACCATTGAGTAATTATTACCGGTTCTTATATTGTAGTCTATTAACCTTATCGGACGGATCTGAAAATAGCCAACTGCATTTTCAAGTGGATTAAAAGCCAGTGTATCATACTGAGTTTCAACCATTCCGATTGCGTGAATGAGACTTTTAAAAGGTTCTATCGGGGCAGGTCTTACAACATTCAGGAAGTCGCTCTTAGGAGCAAATCCCTTTAAAGCTAATGTCATTAAAAAAACAATAGAGACTATCTTTTTTAAAATATTCTTCATGTCAAAATAATAATAAAAGTGGATTAAAAACTCTGTGGTTAGTTGTCGCATTAACTGCAACTTTCGTAATTCCTGTTTCTCTTTCATGAGAGAAATCAGTGGTTAGATTCATATTTAATAACAAGTCAATCATTGTTATAAGAACAATGAAATAACGAAATTGTTTAATATAATCTATATAAGTAGTATTGATTTAGCTATTTAGCCGCGATCGTAGCTAAACAGCAGGCGAGGCGAAGCAAAATATTGGGATATTATTCCTCTTTAAATATTCTTACATTTAATGCTGTCAGTCCCTTGGGTCCTTTCCCTATTTCGAAAGAGACAATATTGTTCTCTTTTATAGGTTCCTGCAAGTTATTGGCATGAACAAAAACACTCTGTTTATTTTCCATATCACGTATGAATCCAAAGCCCTTTGAATCGTTGAAAAAGGTAACCACTCCTTTTCTTATATAACTGGCTTTTGCAGAGGGGACATTTTTCCTGGATCCTGTCTCGATGTTATCTGCTTCGATTTCGATCTTTTTATTCGGATCAGGAGGAGTCGAAGTTATCTTACCATACTCATCGACATAGGCGATCATGTCAGCATAGCTGCTTTTCCCACTCTCTTTTCTGATCAACCTCTTCTTTTCCTTATCTTTTCTCTTTTTTTCCTTTTTATTCTTTACTTCTTTTTTGTTTGATGTTTCCTGCGATCTACCCATAAACTCATATTTCGTTGGTTAATAATTATCCAGTCTGGCTGAATTTGTTCAAAGATAAGGTTTTATTCCGGTATTACTATTAAGTTCTGTTTACGGGATACCTTCTTCCTGCTCATACCAGTTATCTCACAAAAACCAGCACAACTTACCCTATTCTCAGGGAGATCATTGACAACGAACCCATTATAAGTTTATCGTTGAAAACTGAGACAGATTCTTTTTCTTCTTTAAGTGCCAGAGAATAAAGTAAAGGCAGATAATGGTCGGGAGTAGGGATAGCAAGAAGTACCTCTTTTCCCAGTTGCGGATAATTGATGAGATCTTTGTGATTATTTTCAAGTATCAGATTTCTTAAAATTTTATTTGCCTGAACTGCCCAGTCGAAACCATATTCAGATTTATCGTCTCGGTCCCATGCTATCATTCTGAGATTATGCACAATATTACCGCTCCCGATTATCAAGACTCCCTCTTTCCTGAAAGAGGCAAGTTCCTTTGCCAGTTCATAGTGCTCCCGGGGAGTCAGATTATAATCAAGGCTCATTTCAATTACGGGAATATCAGCTTCCGGATAAATATTCCTGATTACGCTCCATGCACCATGATCAAGTCCCCATTTCTCATCGAGCCCAATGCTTGCTGAAGCGATAGTCTGTTTGACCCTCAAGGCTAGTTCAGGACTTCCGGGGGCCGGATAGTGAACAGCGTATAACTCCTGCGGAAACCCTCCAAAGTCATGAATGGTAGAAGGTTTGGGCATGGCTGTAACAAATGTGCCTCTTGTTTCCCAATGTGCGGAAATGCACAAAATTGAACGAGGCTTTGGAATGGATCTTCCAAGGTTACGCCAGGCTTCAACAAATTCATTTTCCTCAATGGCATTCATCGGACTTCCATGCCCGATGAACAAAACAGGCATTTTAATCGTACTATCAACTGCTTCAGGTTCTGCTTTCATATCTATTATGCGAATCTGTTATTCAGACTACAAAATTACAATAATATTTATTGTTATTATTAGCCTTTTGAACATGATTGAGTGTAAGAAACTGACGGTTTTCAGAGCTTCAGTTTTTGGAACAAATTTCAAAGTTGCTTGTTATACTCCTTTTAAAATTGAGTTGAACAAATCAATAACATAATTTATAGCAGCCATGAAAACAAAAAAAGGATTAAACTCTCTTATTTTCAGTACAGCAAGAGATAACAGATCAATCCTGATCAGGTTAACTGTTGGTCTGATTTTTTTGACTGAAGGCATCCAGAAATACCTTTTCCCTGAACTTTTAGGTACCGGCAGGTTTTTAACAATTGGTTTCAGTCACCCTGCATTCTGGGCATATTTTACCGGGACTTTTGAGATTATTTGTGGTACTCTCATCATTATCGGATTTGTTGCAAGATTGGCATCGATACCGCTGATTATTATCATGATTACTGCATTTATATCAACTAAAATACCAATTCTGATACATAAAGGATTGTGGCCATGGGCACATGAATACCGTACAGACTTTGCCATGACCCTGCTGCTGATATATCTTATAATTTATGGTGCCGGGAACTGGTCGGTGGATTCAAAAATCAGGACAGAGCATGAGTAATGAAATCAGAATTTCAGCGCCGCAGTAATCTGAAAAACACCATAAGAGATTGATTGGTTAAATATTGTGCGCAGAGATACTTCCAACTTGGAAAATTTAACACCCATACCTCCCAGTGGACAGACTTTACCATCAGGATTCCGGATATCATCTGATACGCCCGACTCGCCTGTTTTGGACAAATAAGAACCGCCCAGCTCAATAAAAAGGTGTTTTTGCCAGTAACCTTTGACAATAAGAGAAGGGATAAAATATGTGATTGGATCGCCACCATACTGGTCTTCGTGCAGAGAGTATAATGCCTCACCATAAAAGCCAAAACTGGTAATTCTGATACCTGCCTGCAGACCCAGATGGTAATGTGCTGCAACATCTTTACCCGGGGTATACGATTTCATCAGGTTAACACCTCCCCTGACATTCCAGTCGAATGATTGTGCAAAAAGTGTACCCCATGAGATAAGAAGAAGTACAAACAGAGTTAACAGGATTTTCTTCATGATTATATCTTTACAGAGCTAAATTAACAAATTAATTTTAATCAGTCAATAATCCGGATTTGATATGTAAAATTTTAAAGTTAAATTTGTTAGGAACATCAAAGAGATTGATTTATGAAAAAGATTATATGCGTTATTATCTTAAGCATTTATCCTCTTTCCTATGCAAAATCACAACAGCTTATTCATAACTTTGGTAACAACCATGTGCCAACATCAGCAATTTCTTTTACACCTGATGGCAAACTTTTATTAGTTGGGGGGTATGCTAAATTCTATGATATTGAGCTTGAAAAGGTAGATTTCAGAACTATTCCAAAAGACTATGAGACACAGATGGATTTTGCCTTTGATGCTATTCTTAGTCCGGATAAACGTACTTTCCTGTTAACAAAGATCAACCAGATTGAAATCTGGGATATGCAAAGCCGGAAGATTATAAAGACACTGAAGGATAATCAACTGATTCCAACGGCCGTTTGTTTCTCCGGTAATGCCAACTTAATTTATATGAGAAAGAAGGGTGAGGTGGTTTTCGTCAATGCATCTACTTATAAGGAGAAAATCATAAACAGGATATCAGAAACGCCAGTCTCAATATGTCTGTCACCTGAAGGAAATAACCTTTTAATTGGTACAAAAGTAAACAAAATCTTTACCTTAGATCTGAGTTCCCAGCGATTGACCATTACCGAAATTGATAGCAAGGAAAAGACAGACCATATAGAATTCTCTCCCTATGGTGGTTATGTTGCTGCATCTTCATCAGACGGAAGAATATGGCTGGGGAAATATCCTTCGATGGAAAAGGTCAGATCGTGGCAGGCCCATTCTGAGGGGCAGACTGCAATAACCTTTCATCCGTCCGGACAATATCTGGCATCCGGCGGTAAGGACAAGATGATCTGCATCTGGAGAATTCCCGAATGTTCCAAAGTTTCTGAATGGGAGGCACATAAACTTCCTCTGGCATCTCTTGCCTTTTCTCCTTCGGGCACGGAACTTGCTTCAGGATCCTTCAATGCTGTTGCAATATCAGGTGATGATACAAAACTATGGACATTCAATGAGCCTTCTCAATTATCCTCTTTAAAAAATGAAATTGTTAAATCCAATCTGCCTGATAGTAAAGTGATGACTTTACAGCAGACAGACAATTCCATGAAGAAACGAATCGCCTTACTAATTGGTAATGGGGCTTATATAAATTCAATTCTGGCCAATCCTGAAAATGATGCCCGTGAATTTAAAAATGCACTGATACAATACGGATTTGATGTAGTTGAATATGAAAACCTGAACCAGAACCAAATGAAAAAGGCAATAGATGAATTTGGAGTGAAACTTAAAAACTATGATGTAGGTTTATTCTATTATGCAGGTCATGGAATACAATCAAAAGGTATAAATTATCTTATTCCTGTTGATGCCATTCTTGGTTCAGAACAGCAGGTAGAATATGATTGTGTCCAGGCGGACAGAATTCTGGGAGGTATGGAAGCATCAGGTGCAAAAGTCAACATAATGATTCTTGACGCCTGCAGGAACAATCCTTTTGAAAGAAGCTGGACCAGGGCAATATCGGGTAAGGGATTAGCATATATGAACGCACCGAGCGGGACCCTGATTGCGTATGCAACTGCACCGGGAAGCACTGCTTCAGATGGTTCGGGAAAGAATGGTCTCTATACGTCTGCAATTCTTGAAAGCATTAAAATCCCAAACCTCACTATACTTCAGATGTTCCAGAATGTGCGGAGTATTGTTTCTCAAAAATCAAATAAACAACAGATCCCGTGGGAATCTACCTCGTTGACAGGTGATTTTTATTTTTATCAGGTCAGTCAAAAATAGCAATAATGATTTTTTGCATCAACTGAAGCAATGTACCAGAAAGATTATATACTTCGCATGATTGAAATGTTCGGTGAGTTACTCGCCGGTATCTTTGGATTGATAAAAAAGGGGCAATATGACCGGGCTTCTGAACAGATTGGAAAAGTCTACTATGATTTATTAAAAGAGGATGCTTCCTTCTTCAGAGTAATACCGGAGGAAGATCTTACACAGAAATTAATGAAAGAGCATAACTATACCAATGGTCATCTCGAGATTCTTGCCGAGTTGTTTAATGCAGAAGCTGAGCTCGCTTTAGCCCAGGGAAACAATCCGGGATGCATGGAATACTCCCGGAAGTCGCTTATCCTGTTTGAATTCATTGATGAGGATTTAAAAACATACTCCCTCGAAAGAATAAATAAAATGGAATCTATCAGAAAGAGGATTGAAACAGTATCAACAAATGATGCAGAAACTGAAATTTGAATATCGGATAATTGCAGGTTATATTCTGGTCGGTGGACTTTGGATTGTATTTTCTGACAAAGTACTTAACTATTTTATCAGAGACCCCGATATAATGACCAGAATTCAGACATTCAAAGGCTGGTTTTATGTTTTGATCACTGCCGTGTTGTTTTATTCACTTTTAAAAAGCCATCTGGTCAAAATACGGAAAGCTGAACAAAAAGCTATTGACAGCGACAGGTTAAAAACTGCATTTCTTCAGAATTTGTCACACGAGATACGTACTCCTATGAACAGCATAGTTGGTTTTTCGCGTCTCTTGAAAGATGAAGTAACATCCGATTCTGAAAAAACTGATTATCTGGAAATGATCGCAAAAAGTTCCGACCAGTTGCTGAATATTGTCAACGAAGTTTTGGATATCTCTCTTATTGAAACGGGAAATACCAGTATAAATAAAACGAGAGTAGACCTCAATAACTTATTGGAAGAGTTATCTCTTTCATTTAAACCCTTATTAAATAATTCAATCTCATTTACCCTTCTGAAAGGACTTTCAGATCAATCGGGTATTATCCTGACAGATGAAGTAAAAGTCAGACAGATCCTTAATAATCTGATAAACAATGCAATTAAATTTACAGAAAAGGGCTATATAAAATTTGGCTATTCTTTAGTAAACAATGAACTGGAGTTTTTTGTTGAAGATAGCGGCATTGGTATTGATCCTCATTTTCATGACAAAGTTTTTGAACGTTTCAGGAAAGCTGACACGGATAATATTAAATTATATGAAGGAGTAGGACTGGGTCTTTCCATATGCAAAGGAAATATTGAACTGCTCAAAGGAAAAATATGGATTGAATCAGAACCGGGTAAAGGCTCAAAATTTTTCTTCACAATACCGTATGAGCCTGTATCTGAAGCAGAAACTATCAGGTTAAATATCACTGAAAGTGATAAGAATCTTGACAAATTGACTATACTGGTTGCAGAGGATGATGAAATTAATTATTCGTACATAAAGGAAATATTCCGAGGCAGCGGAGCTGAGATATTGCATGCTGCAAATGGAAAAGAAGCCGTTGAAATATGTAAAAATAACAACAATATAGGAATGCTTCTTATTGATATTAAAATGCCTGTTATGAATGGTTATGATGCTATTAAACAGATCAGAGAGTTGCGACCATTCCTGCCGATAATCGCCCAGACTGCGTTTGCTTTGAGTAACGATATGTTAAAGGCATTTAATGCAGGTAGCAATGATTATATTTCTAAACCATTTAAAAAAGAGCAGTTACTTGCAATAGTCAAAAAACATCTGCCACCTGAGGTGTGAGGTGTAATGTTGTATAGGACAAATATTGGCAGGGTATTTGTACAAAGAATCACAGATTTAAATAACCGGTATATGAAAAGAATATGTTTCCTGGCCCTTATAGCATTTCTTGTGATCCAGCAGTCGGATGCACAATTTTTTAAGGATGCAAAAAAATTATTCAATAACAAAACTAAAGGTCTGACTGAGAAGGATGCAGCTGACGGCATTAAAGAAGCACTTATAAACGGAACCGGTGAAAGTGTGAAACTGGTATCGGTTTTGAATGGATATTGGGGCAATCCTGAAATAAAAATTCCTTTTCCTTCCGAGGCAAAAGAGGTGGAATCAAAACTCAGGACCATCGGTATGGGCAATAAGGTTGACGAATTTAATGAATCAATGAACCGTGCGGCTGAGAAAGCATCTGGCGAGGCAAAAACAATTTTCATTGCAGCAATTAAAGGGATGACTATACGAGATGCAATCAATATTGTAAAAGGGCCAGATAACGCGGCTACTATATATCTTAAAAATACAACATCACCTGAGCTTATTGAAAAATTCCAGCCTGTAATCAAAACTTCGCTTGATAATGTAAATGCCACCCGTTACTGGAGCGATCTGATTACAATCTATAATAAGATACCAATGGTAAGGAAAATGAATCCAAATCTTACTCAGTATGTAACCCAAAAAGCTATTGATGGTCTCTTTATCATGATAGCCAAAGAGGAATTGAAAATCCGTAAGGATCCAATGGCAAGGACATCGGAGCTACTTAAAAAAGTCTTTGGAAACTGACGGTACTCTTGCCAGTCGGTTAGTCCTTTGGTTTTGGGTCAATTGGATTTTAAATATGCCTTTATGGCATTCCAGTAATATTGTTTCCATCCACCGCTGATAGACGCAACAGTTTGTTCCGGAACATTAGTCTGCAGAAATCTGAGTTTTGTTTTATTACCTGCCGGTTCCAGCTCAAAAGTACAAATACTTAAATGGTCATCAGGCCATCCATCTTCGGCAAAGTGCCATGCCTGAACTATTTTTTTCCCTCTTTCCAATTCAATATTATGTCCATGGACGTATCCATCCCATACAGTGAATTTACCATCCACCTTTGTACTGATGATTGCCTCAGAACCTGTAAATTGAGAATGTTTCTTCTCATCCATTATCAGATCATAGATCTTTTCCGGTGATGCATTAAATGTTGCAGTTTGTTTAATTGATTTCGTTCTCATAATATCCCGATTCAATACACATAATAACCATAATTGCTTTGAATTTGTTCAGTAAAGCTGAGATACCAGTGTATTGCCACTCACTTCTCTTACCACAAATTTTGTACTTCCTGCCTTATATATTGATTATAGATATTGTTCATGGCTAAGATCTGTCCGGGAGATAAGGCAGGAAGATCATAAACCGACAGGTTGGAATACACCTGATCTACTTTCGATGCTCCCGGGATTATCGTACTTACCTCTTTAAAGTTCAATATCCATTGTAATGCATGCGGAGCAAGATTCTTAGTATCGGGGAATAATGATTTTAATGCATCAACTGCTTTTAAACCCAACTCATAATTAATACCTGAAAATGTTTCACCCCTGTCAAAAGCTTCACCCTGCCGGTTGAAATTTCGATGATCGCCGCTATTAAAGACAGTACGAGAATTATATAAACCGGTAAGAAGCCCACTGGCAAGAGGCACCCTTACAATGATCCCGATATTTCGTTTTCCGGCCTCGCCGAAAAACAGTTCAGCAGGTTTCTGACGGAAAAGGTTGAAGATTATCTGAACTGTGGTCACATTCGGGTACTCAATGGCTTTCATAGCCTCATCAACTTTTTCGACACTGACACCCAGGTTCAGAATTTTGCCCTCTTCTTTAAGCCTGTCAAACGTCTCAAAAATTTCAGGCCGGTAGTAGACCTCTGCCGGAGGACAATGAAGCTGGACCAGGTCGAGAGTATTAAGACCTGTCCGTTTTAAACTATCCTCAACAAATTTTTTAAGAACCCCGGGCTGATATCCTTCATTATTATGAGGATTAATCTGACGTCCGCACTTAGTAGCCACATATACTTTTTCGGATCTGGAGCGGACCACCCGTCCAACTGCTGCCTCGCTCATTCCACCACTGTAGACATCAGCGGTATCGATAAAATTAACACCATTATCGATGGCACAGTTAATTATCTGTTCAGCATTCTTAAAGCTAAATGCTGAGCCCCATTTTCCTCCTGTCTGCCACGTTCCCAGCGAGATCTCGGATACTCTGAAACCAGTTTTGCCCAATATTCTGTATTTCATGATATATAGTCTTAAAAACTTTCGGAAATATTAATACCAATTGTTTAATTCCCCCAGCTCCCTATCATAGTCAAACTGAAGATCTTCATGTAAGAGGATTATTTTTTTTCTGATAACCTCAATCTGCCTGAGATATAAATTCAGAAGTCCGGTATTACTCCGGATTGAGGGGTTGAATTTTTTAAGTTTGGTACAAAAATAGACCAGTAATTCCACTTCTGTTTCTTTTTTTTGTGAATACCTGGCAAACTTCCTGATATTACGCAAAATCTTACGAAAACTTTTTTTAATCAGGTAATGACTTTTTCTGTTTATCTGCTCAAATTGCTCATCAACATCCTTTTTTACGCTTTCTAAATATAAGGCTTCATCGGATGATTCAAAAAGTAAGTAGGTTAATAATTCCTTATTCTCCTTTTTAAATCTTGCCAGACGGAGACACAGTTCCCTCAGCTCTTTTGGTGTATAGTTAGTTAATTCTTCCTTGATCTCTTTAACAGTTACAGCCTTCATCAATATAATTTAAGCAAGAAATTATCGCGATATCCCTAATACTATTTAAAGACAAAGTTATAATTTTTAAGAAGGTCAGAGCTATAAGAAAGAATCGGAAGTAGTAATTGCTCTCTATTATTGGTTACTCGCTACTCATTGCCCGTTGCTCCACACTTCAGAACAAGCAACAGGCAACAAGCAACGAGAACTGACAGCCGGTATCCTATCAATCCACTATTTTGTTTTTGCAGGAGCCGGGGAAGGATTTTCCGATCGTGATTCAATAAACCTTTTCTGTTCATCGGTAAGAATATTGAGTATGCTTTTTCTCTGAGAATCTCTAAGCGCCTTCATTTTGGTCTGCATCTCCTCTCTCAGTTTTTTCATTTCATCACGCTGCTTTGTCATAAGATCAGTTATCTCTTTTTTCTGCTTTTCAGTAACATTTGGAATACTTCCGAGCATCATCATGCCCGGTCCAAACCGTCTGCCTGAAATGCTATCTCCCAACATAGGTCTGTTGCCACTTCTCATATCAAAGCCCATACCAGGTCTCATTCCCCTTCCCATACCAGGTCTCATTCCCCTTCCCATAACCATACCGTTATCCATTCCCATTCCAAACATGTTTCGATGGCCCATGAAAGGTCTCATTTGATCAAAACGCCTGTGTTCCATCCATGTTCTGTTGCCCATTCCATGTCTGTTCAGTGAATCGGAAGCCATCCACATGTGTTTCATGCGGGTAGTATCAGCCGCACCCCTCATCCCGCGCTGTGCGGAGAGTGGCATATTGCAAGCCAGTATAAGCATCAGCAATATTCCTGTAAGTTGTACTTTTCTTTTCATCATTTCACTTTTTTACGTTAATACTAATCAAAATCATCTATTCCCTGACAAAAAATCAATGTCATGAACTATTCTTTATAAATCAGACAATTGTAAACCGGTTTTCATTCTGTTATTTGATGCCGTTAACAAAAGAATAACATAGTTTCCTTATGAGATCAGTCATTTAATATGTCATTTTGTATCCTACCGGACAAATTGACTTAACATATAGCATACATTATATATCATTCTGTTATTCAATGTAATACATATTTGATTAACACGTATATATTGATTCCAATTTTTTTGGCTTTAATATTGCTATCTGTTCTTTTAAAAGGAGTTATTATGGATGTTTTTTCTGAAATAATAGTTAATGCAGTAGATAAAGCAAAAAATGCTGTAGTCAAGATTGACAGGTATTCTTTTTTAAATGGAAAAGAAAGATTTACAGGATCTGGTTCCGGGTTTGTTTTCTCAAGCGACGGATTGATACTCACAAATGCACATGTGCTTGAGAATGCTGACAGACTAAACGTCTCATTACTCGATGGCAATGAGTTTTCCGGTGAATTGGTTGGAACAGATCCGGACACTGACGTTGCCATTATAAAAGTATTCGGAACCGGCTATACTCCTGTAAAACTTGGAGTTTCAGGTGATCTCAGGATCGGGCAACTGGTAATTGCAATCGGCAATCCATTAGGTTATCAACATTCGGTTTCTGTTGGAGTGCTAAGCGGAATAGGAAGAACCATGCGTACTCCTGGCGGTCAGCTGATTGATGATATACTTCAATCAGATGCTGCAATGAATCCCGGAAATTCTGGTGGCCCGATGATTGACACAAATGGTGAAGCGATCGGAATAAATACTGCAATTATTATTAGTGCACAAGGCCTGAGTTTTTCGATAGGCATTGATTCGGCCAAAGAAATTACCAGGTACCTCATTAGTGATGGTAAAGTGATTAAGGCTTTTCTCGGATTAATGACCCATGAAATTGAGATACATCCCAGGATAAAGAACTTTTACAGACTAAACTCAAAGAAAGGATTAATGATAACCGGATTGGAAAGTTCATCACCGGCATCACGGGCAGACCTGCGTGAAGGAGATATAATAATTGAATTTGACGGTGGAAGTATAACAAAGTCGGTTGATCTGACAAAACACTTAATTGGCAGTAAACTGATATTAAGAAGTCAACAGGTATGAGGATACTCAGGCAGACAAGAATAGTTGATGTTAATATTTACCCGGTTGAACGACCTGCAGCCTAGTATTGTTTCCTTTCAAAAAGACTTTCTCTTCTTCGGGTTTTGATACTTTACTTCCTTTCTTCTGGGGATATGAACCGGGTAGGATCACATTAATAAGCTTTTTCCCCCACAAACCCAGCTGGAACCCTGCGCCCAGGGACAGTATACTTAATATTAGTGTCAGCATGTTCAATTTGCCTTGCGGAGCAATGAAAAACAGGGCAATTGATAGTGAAAGTATTATCAGACTGAAGATAATTTTAACTCGTAAAATTGGAGTTGCAAGCGTTTTAAATCGTGTAAGTCCGTCGATGATTCCGGTGATAATTGCAAGAATAAGAGTGAACGGGAAAATGATTACTGAGAACAGCAATACATTTTTCAGCAATTCAGGCTGAAAATGTTTGAAAAGACTTGTTACAATTACGAGAACCGGGATAGCTATAACAAGTGCCTGAGAAAGATGAATGGCAATCGGATGAAGATCAAAGTTCAACAGAATCAACCTGTTTCGGGAAACTCTTTCCCTGTAAGGTTCAAAAACTTTTCTGGGCATTCCGCAAGCAGGACATACATCTCCAAGCTTATCAGCTTCTATAACAAATCCGCAGGGACGACAACGAACAAGTTCTTTCATGGCAACGATGATTTAATGATTAACCTGTACAAAACTAAAAATTTAATAAGTCTAAAATAAATATAAATTCTGATTCCGCTATAATTAAACCTTCTGCCAGTGCTATCGAATATAAATCTTGCATAAACTTGAGGCATTATGCGAACATTAGCAATTAATAATTGTTTAAAGTCTGGAATTCTGATGAACTGAATATTGCATAATTTATTCTTTAAGAATATGTCTGGCAAATTGATATAAAGAATATTAAAAACAGAAATCATGTCAAAATATCTTATAGAAATACCTCATGGCAGCGAAAAATTCGAATGTCTTCGGTCAGCATCAATTTTGCTAAGTTCAGGTTCGCATTTTCTGACCAATGCAGATTGGGGCTGCATGGATGGTGTACATAAAGCCTGGTTTTTTATGGAAGCCGAAAGTAAGGAAGAAGCTCTTATGATAGTTCCCCCGGCGTACAGAAAAGATACTAAAATATGTCAGCTCAACAAGTTCAAACTGGAAGATGTTATGGAACTGCTTAATCATCACGAAGGCAAATAAAACCTGGAAAAGTATCATAGAATGATTTACTTTTTACAGAGTGTAAATTCTGAGCTATTATCAGAAATCTCAAGTATTCTCACTGGCATACAATCTTACAAAACAATGTTTATTGAAAACTTCCGTTATAATTTTTTCCACCTTTAAATTGTCGAACTGATCCTGACGAACAATGAAACATTTTATTTTTTTTCTGGCTCAGGTATCTTTAATTGCACTGATCACTTCATGCACTAAGATAATTTATATCGGAAAGAAAATTGATCCTGAGATTATCCCGGGAAAAAACCATAATGATATCGTTTTTGTTAATTTGTTCGACTATACACTAACGGAAAACGTAAAGCAGAAAGAAAAGCCTTCATATCGTGCCGGAGTATCAGGTTTAGTTGAAGGATTATCATCATTTTCAAGTGACACATCTTTCAGTTTCGTCGTTGGTGATACTCTGAAAAAGGGAATCGGATCAGGACTCCTTACTACATTGTTGCAGGCAGACACAATCACTGCTATTTGTAACCGGTATAAAACAAACCTTCTCTTGTCACTTGATTCTTTAAGTATCTTTTTTGACTGGGAGACAACCGTTGAAAGTAATAATGATGGTACCAGTAAGACTAAGAATTTTTATCTCAATACAAAAAATTACTTATCACTCTATTCAACAGATGGCACCCTGATAAACCGCAGCGAGGTAGACAATTCAACATTGTACCGGTCGAGACCTACTTTATCCGGTATAATTACAATTGAACCATCGCTTTACAGGGCACGATATGTGATTGGAGATCTTTCATTTCAGGCCGGAGAGGATTATGTAAGTAAATTCTTCCCTCAGATTGTTCAGGAAACCAGACAACTCTATACAGGCAAACCTTTCAGTGAATCAAATCGTTATGTTTTTGCCAGGGACTGGAACAAAGCGATAGAAATTCTCGAACAACTTACTAAAAATAAGGATCCGCTGATTTCTAAAAAGGCCAAATATAATCTGGAGGTCGTAAAAGAAGCAAAAGACGCTGATAACAAATGAGGTGTGAGGTGTGAGGTGTTTAATTCGCAAGGAAACGGGAATTCTCTTTATAGTCAGCATCATCACAATATATGAACAGGCAGCTGCCTCCTGAAATTTTGTCGATTATTTCTTTAGAAAGTTCAACCGGCAAGGCCGGACATCCCCAGCTCCTGCCCAGTCTGCCGTACTTTTTAATAAATTCCTCACTTACATATTCAGCACCGTGAATGACTATCTCTCTAACTCTGGCATTGTTGTTAATACCTTTTTCAAGACCATCAAGCTTCAGAGCGAATCCATGAACACCAGTATATGTCTCAGCTGTTATGTAAAATCCAAGGGAGCTTTTTAGAGTTCCCGATTGGTTTGAAAAGGTTTTGGCATAAATATCACCTGAGTTTTTACCATGAGCTACTAGACACTTATAAAGAAGTTCCTTACTCCATATGTCAATAACAAAAAACCTCTTTTCGGTTGATGGTTTTGAAAAATCAATTATCGTTATTATGTTCTTTTTTGTAATCTTCTCTATTTGACGCGACCCCTTAACTGCAGTATTAAACACCTGAAATGATACTTCATCCTTTAACCTGCAATCAAGCCATAGCTGATGAATATCGGTATCTTCTGTTGCAGTTCTGTAACCGGGGCTTAGTACTGAGAATACAAAAACCGATATCAATACTTTACCTGAAATATGCATCTGAGATTTCCTTATCGTTTTAGAGGTATTATAACTGAACTTATTTTTTCTAAAGATAGCTTCTTAAAAATGAATTCCTTCTTTGCGTCTCTGAGTATCCAGAAAACCACCCCGCTTATTAAGGCAGCAAAGAAACACCAGATGGAAATGAGAAATTGAGTAAAAAATATTGCAGTAATTAAACATGATAAAAACATCAATATGCCTAGCAAATGAGTTCTTTTAATTCCTGAAACGAAAAGAGGTGTGATTGTTACAACCAGGTATACAATAAATGCTGTTATTGCCAGCGATTCGGGAAAATCAGTACTATAATGGATATGAAAACCCTTAATCCGGGGGATAACATTGAAAGACAAAAGACAAATAGAATAGTACAATGATAAAGATATACCCGATACAAGCAGAGCCTGTAAAATTCTTTTTCTTTTCCTGCTTTCTTCCATTAACAGAACTGAAAGCGGAATTAAGGTAGGCCATATAACCTGAGCCATTATTAAAAAGAAATAGGTAGCGGTTTTTTGAATAACGACATAATCCGTTCCAGGTAGCGTTAACCACAGACATCCTTCTGCAATCTGCTGAACACCAAAAAACAGAGGAATAGATGCAAAAACCAACTGGGAAGGCTTATGAACTTTTCTTATAGTAGCAACTCCAATTCCAGAAATGATGACACCTCCTATAAAACTTGCACCTGCTGAAAAACACATACCTTTTTCCTTTCTGTTAATTATCTTCTGGTCGCTTAATTCTGTCTACCCCGAAATAAATACTTTAATCTATAATGATACAACTATTAATCGGATATAAAACAATATAAAGTGGTAACCTTTTGATTCAGAGGTTAATTTATGAAAGATTGCAGTAAATATATTTTATCCTTGTTTTCGATGAAAAAAATATTGGTATAAGTTTTGTTATTATTATCTTGTACTAACTTGTTATACTAAAATTACACATTATGAAAAAATTTATTTTCGCGTCTATACTGGTAGGATTCTTTGCTTCCGGTTCTGTAATAGTGGCGCAGGAAAAACAGGACGATTACCTGGGTCTGCCAGGTGACAATCTTAACTTATATGCAGTAATGAAACTGTTCCAGGTATCGAAAACTCTTGAAGAGTTCGAACGTGACCTGAATAATCAGAATTCAAATATAAATAATCTTGACCTGAATGGCGATGGCCTTATTGATTACATAAGGGTATTCGACAATATCGACGGTGATGTTCATAATATAGTTCTGCAGGTAGCTGTAAGCTCAACAGAAAACCAGGATGTAGCTGTTTTTACTGTACAGCGTTTTAACAATGGACAGGTACAGATCCAGCTCACAGGTGATGAAGAATTATATGGCAGGAATTATATTATCGAACCGATATTTGATGATGACAATACTTCACAGACTCCCAATCCGGGATATTCAGGAAATTCAAGGTATGTTACCGGACAGAATATAACCTATGTCAGGACAACTCCGGTCGAAATTGCCGGTTGGCCATTGATCAGATTCATATTTCTTCCAACCTATACGGTATGGCACTCTTCCTGGCACTGGGGCTATTATCCTTCTTACTGGCATCCGTGGCGTCCGTTCTACTGGCATTACTATTACGGTTATCATTATAACTGGTACAATGATTATTACGGTCATTACCGCCGTTCTGACTACCACCGTTATTCCCGATGGAACGACTCTTATTACACAAGCAGGAGATCCTATTCACCTGCTGTATATCATAGGATTGAGGCTGGCAATTATAAAAAGACATATTCTCATCCCGATCAGCGAAGAAAGGGTGAAGCAAAGTTCGCTGAAATGCATCCCGATCAGTACAGAAGAGTTTCAGATAACCGTGCAGTTTCAACCAGAAGGTCAGGTACATCTGTTACACAAAAGTCAGATAAGAATTTATCTTCAGGACGTAATAGCGGAACGTTCAGGAGATCAAATACTTCCGTAACTAACAAAGCTGTTTCAAATCCGTCATCGGATCGTAATACAATGAAAACCAGAAGATCTGTAAACACTGTTACAGGTAAATCTGTCTCAAATTCCTCAACAGGGCAAAAAGCCTCTGATAACAAGACAATGCGGCAATCAAAAACAACCGGAGTAAGTTCTTCAAAGAGCATCAAAAGAAATAAGACCGAAAGACCAGATAAGAAAGTCGAAAGAACGAAAGATCCTGAAAACAAGGATACTAACCGAAGGAAATAGAACCATGCTCATTGAAGCGAATTCCTGGTAAAGCAGGAATTCGCTTTTCTTTTTCAATCAGCCCTGAGCTTTGTTGTCTTAATCACCGCCAGTAATTTGAACAGAAATTTTTATAGCTTTGGGTATTATTTATCCTGCCAAGATACCCGTGAAAAGAATCTCTCTTCCGACAAAGATTGGATTATTAATGATACTGGCAGTCATTTTACTATCTGCTACCGGATATTTGTCATATCGTAACCTGTCTTCAATTGTTACTTCTATACGTGTCGATGTAAAACCTGATCTCAGATTGTTAAGTATACGACAGATCTCAATGGATCTGGAAAAGGCACAGAACAGTATTCGTATTTACACAAATACACATGATACCCTCGATCTCCAACCTTACTACACCATAATATCAAATATTGATGAAAAAGTAAGCAGGTTGCGTGCAGAATGTCTGAATGATACTTTAGTGCTGCTGCAAACTGATACTATCAGCAAGCTAATAGAAGAAAACATTGTTATATGGAATCAGTTGTTATACCTTCACAATAACCACACAGTATTTGAATATCTCAAACAATTATCCGTCAAGCTCGACAGCAGCTCGGTAGAGGCCCGTAAAGGTGAAAAGAATATTCTCAATCGTGTTTTCAGCCGGAGTAGTAAAAGCCGTCTGAATGAAGAGGAAATTATCAGCGATCTAAAGGAGATCCAGCAACAAGACAGTATAACAAAAGAAAGACTGACCAGGAGGGAGGCACAGTTAGCTGTTACCAGCAGTGAAATCAAAGAAAAGTTTTATGACCTGATTTCCAAAATTGAAAATGAAATATCGGGAATCATAAATGCGAAGGCCATGGCAGCTAATAAATTAGCTACAAAAACCTACATCTGGCTGGCTATGTTCTCAATATCAGGAACCCTGCTTGCAATAATGGTAATGTTAATTATTATCAGGTATGTGAGAAAAACCCATGCCTACCAGATCGCCCTTCAGAACTCAAAAGTTGAAACGGAGAGACTTGCGCGTACTAAAGAACTTTTCATGGCCAATATGAGTCATGAGATCCGTACTCCTGTTACTGCTATTTCAGGATTTACAGAACAGCTGTTACACGAAACATATGACGAAACTACGACAAGGACACTGAGAATAATTAAATCATCCTCTGATCACCTGGCGAATATTATTAATGATATCCTCGATTTTTCAAAATTGCAGAATGGCAAACTGGCTTTGGAAAGGGTTCACTTCAATATCGTGCAAATCCTCGAAGATGTATATTCATTGTTTGAAAGACAGGCCCTGAGGAATAATACCAGGCTTAGCTATTCATTAAGTCCTGACACACCTCAGGTGTTACTGGGCGATCCTTATCGTCTTAAGCAAATTATTATAAACCTGGTTGGTAATTCTGTAAAATTCACTCAAAACGGAAAAGTCCATTTTAGCATAAGTTGCGTTATAAAACAGGCGGAAGAAATTGATCTGATTATGGAGTTCATTGATACCGGGATAGGAATAGATGATAGCAAGATCGACCTCATATTTGAAGATTTCACACAGGAAGAGATGAGTACTACCCGTAAATATGGCGGGACAGGTTTAGGCTTATCGATCGTCAAAAAACTGATCGAATTACATGCCGGCAGTATTAATTGTGTGAGCAGGAAAAATTACGGCACTAAGATAACCTGCCATATACCTTATTTCAAAGGCGATGAAAAACAAGTCAGGAAAGATGTTGAACAACCTTTATATATTCCTGAAGAAATCAGGAATCTTAAAGTCCTGATTGTCGATGATGAGGAATACAACCGTCTCCTTTTTAAAACTATACTAGCCAGGTGGAATGTTAAATATCGTGAGGCTAAAAATGGCAAGGAAGCTTTGGAAATGTTAAAATCAGACAGGTATAATCTTCTGTTTATGGATGCCAGGATGCCAGGTATCGACGGATTAAAAGCAACACAAATAATCCGTAACGAGATGAACATTACGGAATCTGAAATGCCTGTGATATGTATTTCGGCCGCTTCAGTAAATGAAGACTGGCAAAAATACCGGAAAGCCGGCATGAATGCGTTTCTTCCAAAACCATTTACTGAAGAGATGTTACTAACTACTGTTCTTTCTGTGATTAAAGATTATACCGCAGATTCAATTACTACAAAGGATAATGAAGAAAAAACCGATCAGGCCATATCAGAAAAAATCAATTTGCATAATCTCTATCATATCTCCGGTGGCGATGACCAGTTTGTAAAGCAGATGCTGATCTCCTATATCGATTCCACGCAAAAAGGACTGAAAGAGATGAAGGAAGCCGCTTTTTCAGGCAGGTTGGATTCTGTCGCTGACATCGCACATAAAATGTTACCACCATGCAGGCATATTGGCGCGACTGATCTCTGCAATCTCCTGAAAAAGATTGAGGAGATTATTCAAAAGAAGACAGAAACGGAAACTATTGTTACTCTCACTGAAGAATCCATCGTGGAATTTGAATCTATCTGTAAACTTCTTAAAGAACACATTGTGAAAATCGGTTAAAACTATGGCAAATCCGGCCATTTATATATTACTTTGCATGAGACGAAGTAAACAATAAACCAGTAATCACAATATATGTCTGAAAAGCCTTTCAAAATTTTTGTAGTAGAAGACAGCGAATGGTATAACAGGCTCTTAGTCCACACTCTTTCTTTGAATCCCGACTTTGAAATAAAGAGTTTTTTCAATGGGAAAGATTTTTTGAATTGTCTTTTTGAATTGCCGGATATCGTTACACTTGATTACCGGTTACCGGATATTACAGGTCTTGAGGTGCTTAAAAGGATCAGGGAAGAAAACCTCGATACACAGGTAATACTCATCTCCGAGCAGGGAGATATAGATACCGTAGTAAGCTTACTTAAGATGGGAGCTTATGACTATATAAGCAAATCAGATGATATCAAGGACCGGCTGCTTAATACTGTTAAAAATATCCGAAATGGTATAGGCCTGAAAAGAGAGATATCAACTTTGCGCAGAGAAGTTCAAAAAAAATACAGTTTCCGCGAAAGCATTCTTGGTGAAAGTCCGGCTATCAAAGTTGTATATGACATGATTGACAAAGCCCTTAGCACGAATATAACAGTAATAATAACAGGGGAAACAGGAACCGGAAAAGAACTGGTGGCCAAGGCTATACATTACAATTCAAAGCGAAAGGACAAATCTTTCGTAACAGTAAATGTTGCAGCTATCCCTTCCGAACTTATAGAAAGTGAATTATTCGGTCATGAAAAAGGAGCTTTCACAGGCGCTTCCTACAGAAGGATTGGCCGGTTTGAAGAAGCTGATGGCGGCACCCTTTTTCTTGACGAAATTGGTGAAATGGAACTGAATTTACAGGCAAAATTATTAAGGGTTCTGCAGGAGAAGGAGATAATACGGATTGGCAGCAACAAACCTGTGAAAACCGATTGCCGTATAGTAGTTGCAACAAATAAAAACCTGAAAGAGGAGGTAAAGAAAGGGAACTTCAGGGAGGATTTGTATTACAGGCTGTTAGGCTTGCCTATTGAGTTACCCCCATTACGTGACAGGGGAAACGATATATTAATACTGGCCAGCTATTTTATCGGAAAATTCTGCGAAGAAAATAATCTCCCGTTAAAAAAGCTATCGCTGCAATCACAAAAAAGATTGATGAGTTATTCTTTTCCCGGCAATGTCCGCGAATTAAAATCTTTAACTGAACTGGCAGTTACCTTATCGGAAAATGATGAGATAGAGCCAGCCGACCTGGTTATTGATATGGGTGATCCATTATCGGTTGTTGCCTCTGATACATTGACACTGAGAGAATATCAGGTAAAGATCATTAAAGCCACCCTGAAAAAAAACAACAATGATATTAGACAGGTTGCTGACAAACTTGATATTGGAATTTCTACAATTTACCGGATTTTAAAGGAAGAAAAGGAATGATGAATTAATCTTCTTTCCAAAAACTCTATTCCTCTGTATTCATCTATTTCTCAAAATGAGAATAGTATTCTCAAAATGACCAACTCCTGGTACCGGCTTCAAAATTTAAAATACTCATCTTTAATATTTTAGACCTGCTGTAAATTAGAGGCACAACATTTGAACAAATGTAATGACCTGTCAAAATTTTATATTAAAACATGGTTCCAAACAGAAATTTTTTAAGAGCGAAATTTAAATATATAACCAAATAGTTAAGTAAATTAAATCAAGGAGGAACTAAAATGACAAATGAACTAAACGGTAACCGTAATGTCGCAAATGAAAATGCGGTTTCACGTAATAATGAAAAAAAGGCCAAGAAAGAAGGACTGAAAAAAGGGGTATTTACAACCGCTATTATCAGTTTTTTACTTCTTCTGACAGGCGCTTTAGTAGTTAACTCTCTGTATAAAAATGAACAAAAGAAACATCTCTCCATTATGGAGAATCAGAAACGTTCATTTACAGAGCTGTTAAATACCCGTGATTCTGTGATCAATGAAACTATGTTGACATTTGACCAGATTGAGAAGGACCTTGCTACGGTAAAAGAGAAGGAAAACATAATCACTATGAAGTCTTCCGATCAGGAGTTTTCAAAGGACAAAAAGCAACAAATCCTGAAAGATATTGAGTATATCAATGCACTTCTGGATCAGAACAAGAAGAAAATAGCTTCCTTAACTGCCCAGCTGAAGAATTCCGGCGGAACTATTAAGGGTCTTCAGGTCAAGATTGCTGAGCTTGAAGCTACTATGAAACAGCGTGAAACTGAAATAGCCGATATGAAAGTTGCTCTGGTTCAAAAAGATTTCGAGATCAACCAGCTCAATACACGTATGTCCGACGCTCAGGTTGCAATAGCACAGAAGGATGAGAAGATCACAAACCAGACTGCTGAAATGAATAAAGGTTATCTTGCTTCAGGTACTTACAAAACCCTGAAGGCAAAAGGTCTTGTTTCAAAAGAAGGTGGATTCCTTGGCCTTGGTAAGAAAGAATCATTAGTTCAAGATTTTCCTGAAGGTTCATTTACGCAGGTTGACATAACCCAGATAAAGAGTATTCCGGTTAATTCAAAGAATGCCAAGTTAATAACCGACCATCCAAAAAGTTCTTACACGTTGATTCGTGATAAGGATAACAAAATAGCCAGCATTGAGATAAAAGATCCGGCACAGTTCTGGAAAATTTCCAAGTATGCTGTTGTTGAAACTAAAAATTAGAAATGTTATATGCTCTGACCTACAGGCATAAGTTGTGAAAGACAAAGTATGAGACCCCATGGGAATTAAATCCCGTGGGGTCTTTTTATTGGGTCGTATTCTTCCTGAAATCGCATGGCTCATTCGGGGGTCATGCCTCTTATAATCAAAAAAAAGGCTCCTCGCGGAGCCCATTTATGTTCTGTTAATATACCCTGAGGCTATTTCTTGTCATATATACTAATGGTTTTAACTTCAGCACCATCCATACCTTGTCTTGTTGATACAATTGAAAGTGTTTTTGCATCGGTAAGTGTCCAAACTTCACTTGACTTCATTGTCATGCTTTCACCATTCATATCCATGGTCCTTGAAGTTGCAATTGAAAGAGTCTTACCATCAGCCGACCATGTTGCAACCGACTTGCTGTCTCCTCTTGGTGAAGTATTAATACTTTCTTTTCCGTCGAGCGTATATTTCGTAGTTGTAGTGGTGGGTGTGCCATCCTGACCAGTTCTTGTTCTCACAACTGTAATCAGATTAGCTTCCTGTGTTGCTACAAAATTACCGCCACCCATTCTCATTCCGCCACCCTGACCACCTTGTGGTAAGGTACTTTTCTCTGCATTGAATGTCCAGTCACCTGAAAAATTTGCTTTCCCAGCCTGAGCGTTTGTAATAACTGGTGCAATAAGTACCAGCACAATTGTCAATGATATTAACCTCATAAGTTTAGAGCTGTTAATAGTACGGTTTACAACGTTTTTTTTCATTTTTTTTAAATTTTTATGTGAGTTGATGTTTTATTAGACAACATATCAAAGGTAATTATTCCCCTTAATAACAAAAAAAACCGGAAAATGTTTAAAAGCAGGAAACAAGTGTATAAGGAAATAATGAATATTTTTTTATCTTAAATTTAAAAGATGTAAATTTGATTGGGTCATTAGTCAATGATTAAAACTAACTCAAATGAAAAAACTATTTTCCATTTTTACCTTGCAAACTCTTGTGATTCTGGCTCTTCAGGCTCAACCTGTTTCAGACTATGCCTATAAGCTCGATAACGGTATAACGATTAAATCTGAACGCTGCTGGAACCAGGTATGGGTACAACAGAGTTATGCACCCATGACAGCAAATGATAAAGCACCCCTGGTTGTTAATATAAGAACACTCGGAGATCTCATATCGGGATCGACATTTAAGCTTCTGAGTTCAGGAAAAGAGACCAAGTTGCAGAGTGCTATACCTGGTACATACGATTTGAAACTTATATTCAAACTCTCAGGTAAGCCCGGTACCCTGAGCTTTGTCGTAGGTAATATTTTAATAAAACCCAAGACTAAGACATCACTTTCTGTAACACTTTACGATTACCAGATCCTTATTGCAGAAACGCCAGCCTCATCTAATGGACTGACAACATATGAGACTCAGGTCGACAGATGCAAATCCAGTGCTTTACAGGACCAGCTCGCATCCATCGCCTCTTTCTTTACAAAAGGAAAACATGATAAATCAATTCCTCCCGATCAATCTGCTAATAAAACCAGCGGGAAGATAAAATCAGGTACATATGATTTACTCGTATCTGTTCTTATATCAGGACAGACACAAAACATCTGGCTTGAAAACTTTACTATGAAACCTGATATCAAGTATAAGATTTCAATCAATCTTAATGCAGGGGCAATTACTTATTCCGGAATAAACAAGGATGTGAACACGATGCAGTTGTATCCGGCTGGAACTGCCAATCAACAAGCTGCTACTCCCTCACGAAACAAAAGCATTGAGATTATAAATTATGATAATATAAGAACAGTAAATTGCTGTTCTCCTGGAACATACGATGTATTGCTTGGAAATAAGAGTGGCAATAAATACGAATGGAGAAAGAACATTATCATACAGACTGGCACAAAAACAGACGTTAAATAGAGGAGTAAGGCCTGAGGTGTGACTCCTTCGCTGAAGCTTCGGACTTCGCCGACATAGTCAGCTACGTCCGACGAAGTCGGAGGCAAAGGTGTGAGGGTGAGGCATTGTGCCGCTGTTCCGATTACTTTGTCATAGTATAAAACTCATATTTTATTTTCCATGTAACTTCCTGCCCCGGATCAACTTTTAATTTAATGAATGGCTCCGGACAGGCAGTTGTTGAACATGCCCACAATGCGAGTTTCTGAAATGGCTGATCGCAGGTAATTCTGATCCCGGCTCCCGTTATCCGGTTTTCAATTCTTATATCATAATCGTTAGGGCTTGAGCTATATCCTTCCAGGATAGTAAAGGGAACTGTTTCTCCATTACCTAACACCCTTGGAAATACTATTTGATTTCCTTCAATTTCTGCCAACTCACCTATCCCATTCCCTTTAACGGTTATACTAAACGGAAACGTGATAGTCAATCCGGGACCGATGGGATGTTTGTCAATTACTAAGAAATTATGATCATAAACGCTTGTTTCAATTGTTCTGGCACCAGTGTTTTTTAATATATGACTCAGAAGCATCTCAGGTTTTCCACTTATAAGCTGAACACTCTTTTCATAATGATATGAATACAATTTATCGTTTAGTTCATGTATAAACAGAACCTGGTCTGATTTCTTTTTTATTGTCCATTTCCCCGGGTTAAGAATCTGATATAATCTGCTGAATGTATATGGCGTATCATCAGATTTGTAGAGCATCCCTACTCCTATTTTCAAAAAGCTCCCTCCTGCTTTTGTTTCCCCATAGTCTAAAGGAGTAAACTCTTCTACCGGGCCCATTAGTGCATCATGAATTTCGGGGCTGTACTTTGTGAACCACTTGTCAATATAGTTATGGCCATTATACTTCAGGCTGGCTACTATTCCTGACCAGTCAAAACGAGTTCCCCGGTAGTAGCCATTTTTTGAATCGGGAAGGTAAATTGTAGAAACTACCAGTCCGTTACTGATTTCTGTCCGGGGAATTCTTTTCAACGGTATTGCAGCAATTGAAAATCCGGACAATAGATAAAACATCCATTTCATATCAACTGATTATTTGCGAACTATATCAGAATAAAATTACGATTAAATCTGACGGTTGATTTGAAATTTAATGAAATAGTTTGGATAAGCAGATTAAAAAGAGGCTGCCTCACCCGTGAGACAGCCTCTTTCATTATTTAATAACCTGATGGTTACTATTTATTCTTTGTTGGAGGTTTGGAAGCCGGTTTTTGTCCCATTTTTGCCATACCGGTTTTTGCATCCAATTTTTTCAGGAATTTTCCGGTATTATCATAACAAAGTGTCTCCTGTGTTGTTCCCTTTGCTATTACAACGTTGTATGTAACAACACTGTTTTCAACAACCTTTGTTGCTTCTTTAATTGCAAAACCTGCATAGTCTTTTGTAATATTGTCAACAATAGATTTCTGAAGGTCAGCAACTTTAACCGGTGTGCGCTGGGCGTTGACGACCAGAGCTCCCATCACCAATACCATAACGAATAATAACTTTTTCATAATAAATAAAATATTTGGTTTGACAAGCCAAAATTATTATGAGATTCTGAAGACGATCTGAAGTTGAGAATTTTTAACATTTATTTAAGAAACCCCAACATTTTGTCCTCAAATAATCCATTTAATAACGGTATTGAAGCTTTAATTCATGAATATTGTCGTGGCAGGAGTATTTAACAGGCATTTCATAAGTATCAGTAATTTTCTTAACAATAGACAAACCCAATCCAACTGAGTGGGGATTATCACTGGCTTTATGAAATCTTCTGAAAAGTGTTTCGGGATCAACAGACAATGGGAGTCCGGTGTTTGTAATGATCAGAAACTTATTGTCAATATGGCATTTAATGAAGCCATTATCGACATTAAACCTCACAGCATTGCTTAGAAGGTTAGAAATGAGTACTTCAGCAAGCGTCTCATTCATCTCAACATATGCTTCATCTTCAGCATCCATTTCAACCGATATTTTCTTCAGCTGCAAAATCTCTTTATAATTTTCCAGACTATATTCAGTAATTTGTTTTAATGAGATCATCTTCTTTTCGTGAAAGATCTGATTTTCGATTTTGGAAATCAGGAGCAAACCCTGGTTAAGTTTATACAGTTTTGTAGTGGCTTCATTTATGGATTTAATCAGGCCAATACTCTCTTTGTTGAGTTTCTTCTGTTGCATCAGCAAATCGGTTTTGGACCGTATTACTGCTAGTGGTGTCTGTATCTCATGGGCAGCATTTTCACTGAATTCTTTCAGATTGAGATAATCATTTCTCATTTTCCGTGTCATATTGTCAAATACCCCGTTCAACTGCCGGAATTCCTTGATATCGGTGTAAGGCAATTCCAAAGGTTTGTCGGACTGTATATCAAACCTTCCGGCTTTTGTGACTGAATTATAAAATGGACTCCAAAGTTTTCTTGCTATCAGATAGTTGATAAGTATTGAAATAAGCAGTAGCGAAAAAAACAGGAAGAACATGTAAAGGCTTATATCCTGCAGCAGTTCGTTTTTTTCACTTATAACCTGGAAAATTGTAATAATAAAACCTTTTTTTTGAAAAGTATTGCCAGAACAATAAATATATCTGTAGGGTATAAATGAATCAGTTTTTGAATCGTATATATCAGTATCCTTTATTGATTGAAAATTGCGCACATGGTAGTTAAGCAGTTTGACTTCAATCTGATGACCGATTGTAGCCTTCAATGTCAGGAATTGTATCTGTTTGTTTTATCTGATCTTCTATTATTGTTTTCTCGGTGATCAGGCTGTTGTCTACCTGCCGATAGATAACTTTCTTAATTGTCAGATATAACAATGCTCCCCCGGCAACCATTGCAATGAAAGAGAGCAGCAAAAAGTAAAAGGTACTTTTAGTTAATAATTTCAACTTTCGATGAATTTATATCCAAAACCATAAATACATTTGATATAGTTCCTGCCTTCAGAGGCAACAATCTTTTTTCGCAGGTTTTTAACATGAGTGTAAACAAAGTCAAATGAATCGGTAAGTATTACATTATCGCCCCACAGATGTTCTACTATTGACTCTTTAGTAATTATCCTGTTCCTGTTAGCCATAAAGAACAATAAAAGGTCGTACTCTTTTTTTGTAAGGATTAGTAAGCTTTTCGTTCACAAAAACCTGATTATCATCTGTATTAATTCTTATTTCATTGAAAGTTATTTCATTTAGACCAAGAAAATTGTTCCTTCGGCATATTGAATTTACACGTGCACTGAGTTCTGCAAAGTGGAAAGGTTTTGTAAGATAATCATCAGCTCCTATTTTAAGTCCGGTGAGTTTATCCTCCAGAGAACTTTTTGCAGAAAGTATCAAAATTCCGCCAGATAATTTATTCGCCTTCATCTCACGAATTAAATCCAGTCCGTTCCCATCAGGAAGACCTATATCAAGGATAATACAATCATATTTATTTACTACTGCTTTGTTCACGGCATCAGAGAAAGTCAAAGCAACTTCACAAATATGGCCCTCAATTTTGAGATAATCATTTATTGACCGGCTCAGAGAACGGTCATCTTCAACAATCAATAGTTTCACATCAACAGAGTAAAATACAAAAATACAACAAACAGATAGATCTTATAATAAGGCAACAGGCGTCAGATTGGCTTTATTTCCGATAGCCTGTTGCCTGAATCCTGCAGCCTAGACTTTCTTCAAGGCTGCCAGCACCCTCTCAGGGGTCATTGGAAGTTGAAACAGCCTTGCACCTGTAGCATCGAATATCGCATTGGCTATAACAGCACCCATTGCGATTATTGCGGGTTCACCTCCTCCCTGAGGCGGTTGATTTTTTCTATCAAGAATGACAGTTTCTATCCTGGGAAGCCATGAGAATCTGGGAATATCGTAGACATCAATACTATGAGTGAGAATCTTGCCTCCTTCAAACAACACCTCTTCAGAAAGAGCATATCCAAGGCCCATTGTTATGCAACCTTCCATCTGTATTGTTGCACCCTCCGGGTTTACGCATAATCCCATATCCTGAGCACATACAACACGCACAATTTTAACCTTACCGGTGTTCTTATCAACCTTAACCTCAGCTATATGTGCCACCCAGGCACCAGCATCAGACCCACATGCAATTCCGATTCCCCGTCCGCTTGGAGCCTTACCTGGTACGTATCCGAATTTATCGGCAACCGCTTTCAGGCAGTCAAGTATATGCTCATCCTTAAGATTCTTACGCCGGAAATCGAGGGGATCCATACCTGCTGCTGCAGCCATTATGTCGATCTGGACCTCCCTGGCAAATGTATTTGTATTATTATTCGGCGCTCTCCATGCTCCTGTTCCGAATTGGTGAACAGGTGGCGAACCATTTTTCTGGCTGTAATGTGTAATGTGGATATTAGGAATGTCATATGTAGCTTCTGATCCACGTGTTCCGGAATAATATATCTTATAGTCCCAGAATTTGATCAGTCCGGTATTATTCAGCCCCGATTTTATTTTTATTACTCCGGCCGGATGGAATGTATCAAGAAAGAATTCTTCATCACGAGTCCAGATGAGCATCACAGGCTTACCTGTCATTTTTGCGAGTTTTGCTGCCTCTATTCCCTGCTGAAATTCACCTTTTCCGCCGAAACCTCCTCCAACGAACGGCGTAATAACCCTTACCTTGTCAGCCGGCAATCCGAGTTCACGCATAATACCTTCCCTTAAGCCAAATGGCGACTGTGTAGCTGCCCACACAGTCATCTTTTCACCATCAAGCTGTGCAAGAGCGGTATGGGTTTCCATCGCTACGTGAGCCACATAAGGATCGTGAAATTCTGAATCAAATGTTTTATCGCAAAGCTTTTGTCCTTCCTCGATATTTCCTGTCTCTTTAATGGAAGAGGCATTCGAATCGGCATTCAGCATGTATTCGAAAATTGTCTTATCATTAACCGGGAGATCACTGAAAGAATATTCGGCCTTGATCTTAACAACTGCTTCATCAGCTTTGTCGCGATTTTCATTTATGACTGCAATAAAATCACCGTCCCTGACGACTTTTGTGCCTGCTATCTTTTCTGCTCCTGAGATATCTACTGAAGTGAGTTTTGCTGCATGAGAAGGAGGTCTTAATATCCTTGCAAAGACCATACCCGGCAGTTTTAAGTCGCCGGTATACTTAGCTTCACCAGTCACTTTAAGTACAGAATCTTTTCGATTGTACGATTTCCCGATTTCTTTAAACTTTGTATAATCCTCCATTGATGGTTTAACATCGAGGAATTTTTCAATTCTCTTACCTTTTGCCAGTTGTGCATAGCTTAACTTTTTTTGTGGATCTTTTGTATCAGTTATTATCCCATCTCTTACTTCCAATTGAGAAACAGGCACTCCTAATTGTACCGATCCCAACTCCAGCAGGACACCTCTTGCTTCTGCTGTAGCTGTTCTCATAATCTGACCAAAAATCCTTGTGCTCTGTGATCCCCATGTACCCTGATCCCATGGACAAAGATCAGTATCTCCCATAACAATCTTTATCCTGTCAACAGAAATATTAAGTTCATCAGCCATCATTTGCGGAAGAGATGTAATTATACCCTGTCCCATTTCAATTTTCCCGGTATAGCATGTTACAGTACCATCTTCAGCAATACGAAGGAATGCGTTATAGTCTTTTGGTACTCCTCTCGCCTGTTCAGCCGTCGCACCTATCAGATCGAGGGCTCCCCAGGGACGAATGAAAAGGATAATGCCACCTCCAAGAATTTTGAAAAAATCCCTTCTTGGCATTCCATTATGCCCGGAAGTTTGTAACAAATCGTGGTCTGATTTTTTTTCCTTTTTCATGATTACTTCCCTCCTTTCAATTCTTTAGAAGCAGTCTGAACTGCCTCAATAATACGTATATGTGCACCGCAACGACAGAGGTTATTTTCCATACCCTCCTTTATCTGCTGAACTGACGGGGCTGGATTTTTTATCAGGAGCCCGGTAGCATTCATGATCATTCCAGGTGTGCAAAAACCACATTGCAATGCATCATGTTCAACAAATGCTCTTTGCACCGGGTGAAGTTTACCTTTGGCAGCCATTCCTTCAATTGTGACAATGTTCTTACCAGCTGCATCACCCATAGCCAACTGACATGATCTTACAGGTTCATTATCAATGAGAACTGTGCAGGCACCACAAAAACCCATTCCGCAACCAAATTTGGTTCCGGTTAATCCAAAATGATTCCGCAATACCCACAAAAGTGTCAGGGTAGGATCAATAAGGGCTTCTGTTTTCTTCCCGTTTAACTGAAATTTAATGATCTCTTCCATATCTATTGAATTTGGTTAATTTCCATTTCATATTCCTCATAAGTATCAAAATCCCTGAGTATGCCTGAATTGTCGGTATCAACCTCCAGAACATCGTCGGAAAACTTATCTGCCAACGACCTTAATCCTTTTGAATCACAAAGTTTTTCAATTTCACCTTTATATTTAATATCAATGAGGATAGGATGTCCACGTTTATTCTTATAAAGTCGGAATTACAATACCTCTGCCTGAATACAAATACGCTTTTATTACAGTATTTATGGCTTCAGGAGTTATAAAAGGCTGGTCACCCTGAAAAACAAGAACTGCACTATAGTTTGAAGGCAGATTTCTGAATCCACACTTTACGGACGATAACATTCCCTCCTTATATATATCATTATAACAATATAATACAGGTAATTTCCCAATAAGTTCAATCAATGAATCCTTTTCTGCTCCGAGAACAACCAGGGTATTATTAACCGCTGACCCGCAAACATTTGTAATAACATTTTCTATCATGGTTTTGCCATTAAATGTCAGTAACATTTTTGGAAAACCCATTCTCTTAGACTCACCTGCAGCAAGTATGATTGCCCAGATTTCTTCCATAATACTAACAATTCTTACTACTTACTACTTACTACTTACTTTTTACCATTCCGTACCATAACGAGCTGGGCAGCAATACTGACAGCAATTTCTTCGACGGACTGAGATTTGATATCCAAACCTATTGGTGCATAAATCCTATTCCACTGATCTGCAGTTGCCAGTTTATCCTCTAAAAAGCTGGCCCGCATTGCAGCAATCTTATTTTTGCTGCCGATCATACCAATATAAGCTAACCCGGAACTGAGGCAAGGTTTAAGAGCCGCAGCATCATCCTTATGACCGCGAGTTACTATCACAACATAAGTGTCGTTGTTCTTCTTCAATTCCTTAAATGCTTCGCCGATATTTTTAACTAATATATGGTCGGCTTCAGGAATATTTTCAGAATTGGCATATTCTGAACGGTCATCGATTACAGTAACCTCAAAATCGAGCCTTTTTGCCAGATGTACCAATTCTTTTCCTATATGACCAGCTCCGGCAATCACCAGAATCGCAGATGGAAGTATCGGTTCCAGAAAAAACAATGATGAAGGTTCTTCGCCCTCGATTGCAAGCTCCAGTTCTCTATAGTCAGATGGGTTACGTTCAGAGAGCATATTAACTACGATTGGTTCAATTCTGGCAATGAACTCTTCTGGCATAGCAGGTTTGTAAGTATCGCTCATCCAGTAACGGTTGATAAGCACTGTTTTGTCAGTGGACCGTGTAACCATTGTTATCAGGACACCAGGAATCCTGTTCTCGATTGACCTTTTAACTTCCTGAAAAATAGTAATAGAATTGTTCAGATTTGCATCTATCAATACATCGATCTGCCCACCACAAATAGCTTCCTCTTTATTTGAAATGTCATTGGATAGGTCAAACCGGAAATGCCCGGATTTTTTTGATCTTATAGCCTCAAGAGCAATATTCTGCACCCGGCCTTCAACAACACCTCCTCCAACCGTTCCTCCTTTCAAGCCTTTCAGATCAAATAAAGCCGAACTACCTGGTTTCTGAGGAGTAGAACCAAGAGTTCTGGTGACTGTGGCTAAAGCCAGATTTGAAATATCGGATTGATGTTCAAGAAGCCGGAGGTAAATGTTTTTCATATTCCAGATACACCTTTAGTTATATAGACTTGATATGTAGTGACTCCCAGCATGGTCGTCTTTAATCTGTCTGGTGACAACATTATTCCATAACAACAAATTTATTCAAATTGATTTAATATTCATAATTTTAAGGAATATTCAAAAATAGTATCAATTAGGCCAAATGCGAAGATAAATACCTTTTAAACAACAATGTTGTAAATATTATACCTGAAAAATATGAAATCAATTTTTACAAAAATCATTTTACTGTCTATCTTCCTGAGTATGTGTATTGTCACATGCAAAACACCTGTACCCGGCAATACTCACAAAGTAACTGATAACAGGTGGATTGAAGAATTAACAATCGCGCAGCTTCAGCAAGGGTATAAAGAAGGTAAATTCACTATTGCAGATGTGGTAGATACCTATATGGACAGGATAATGGAAATCGATAAAAATGGTCCGAGGCTGAATTCAATTATTGAGATAAATCCAGATGCTCTTGAGATAGCGAAAGAGCTCGACAACGAACTGGCATCGGGGAAAGTCAGAGGACCTTTACACGGTGTACCAGTAATTCTTAAAGATAATATTGATACCCACGACAGAATGCCAACAACTGCCGGGGCAACTGTATTAAAAAACTCATTTCCGAAAACTGACAGTTATGTTGCAAAAAAGTTAAGAGAGGCAGGCGCAGTAATCATTGCAAAATCGAATCTCAGCGAGTGGGCAAACTTCAGGGCTTCAACCTCCTCAAGCGGATGGAGTGGTGTTGGCGGGCAGACCCGGAATCCATATGTCCTGGACCGTAATCCCTGTGGCTCAAGTTCCGGTTCAGGAGTTGCGGTATCTGCCAACCTGTGTATGGTTGCAATAGGCACTGAAACGAATGGATCAATAGTGTGCCCTTCGAATAATAATGGAATCGTTGGTATTAAACCCACTGTTGGACTCATCAGCCGTTCAGGTATTATTCCAATCTCATTCACACAGGATACTCCGGGTCCAATGGGCCGGACTGTAGAAGATGTGGCATATACACTCGGTGCATTGACCGGCATTGATTCATCAGATTCCAAAACGTTTGCTTCAAAGGGAAGATATCTGACCGATTATTCAGTATTTCTGAAGAAGGATGGTCTTAAGGGCAAAAGGATCGGTCTGTTTAAAAAAGCAATGGGGTTTTCTGACAAAGTTGATACACTGATGAGTAAGGCAGTCGAATTCCTGAAAGCCAGTGGTAGTGAAGTTGTTGAGATTGAGTTCCCAAAAGGTGCAAATTATGAAGATGCCTCATTCCAGGTACTATTGTACGAATTTAAGGATGGACTGAACAAATATCTGGCCGGGTCTGGTAATGATTCACCTGTAAAAAATCTCAAAGAGTTAATTAAGTTCAATAAATCAGATACTATTGAGCTCAGATATTTTGATCAGAAGATTCTCGAACAGTCTGAAAATAAAGGTGACCTTAATTCAGCTGATTATAAAAAAGCACTGGCTACCATGACAAAGGCGACCAGGGAAGATGGAATTGACAAAGTTATGAATGCATACAAAATAGATGCAATTATTGCGCCAACCGGATCTCCGGCCTGGAAAACTGATCTGCTGCTGGGTGATCATTTTGTAGGTGGAAGCTCTTCCCTTGCGGCAATTTCAGGGTACCCGGCAATCACTGTTCCTATGGGAACAATCGATGATTTACCTGTAGGTATTACTTTCTTTGGAAGGGCATGGAATGAACCTCTGTTGCTCGAAATTGCCTACAGTTATGAGCAGGGGACAAAACAGAGAAAAATACCAAAATATCGGATTTCAGACTGATCTACAATGCTTTATAAAATAAAATTCGCCTCAGCAAATATTAAAGAGTCAGGCTTTTATTTTTTTTCTTCTTCCTTGTGTTCAGCACTCATTTTTTCGTTGTCATCTTCGACACGGGAAGCCTTTTTAAATTCCTTCATGCCCTGCCCGATACCCTTCATCAGCTCAGGAATCTTCCTCCCGCCAAAAAGAAGCACTACAACAAGTAGAATAAGAATAATCTCAGTAGCACCTAAATTTCCCATCTCTTAAATTATTAAATTAACGGCCAAAGATATCAATAGAATTAATTAATACCAAAGGAAAAGAATAAATCAAAACTAAATTATTCTTTGAGATGATTCAGCAACTTATCACTACAGGCTTTTTCTTGTATATTTGCCATTGAAGTTAGTTACTCATTACAACCGTGAAGTCAGATAGTTATCAGTACGACAATAATGTTAAAGGCAAATATAAGGTCTGGTTCTTTGCGGGAGGAGAAACCCGCGATGACAGATTTAACATCTTTACCGGTTCATTTATCGGGCTGATGAACAAGATACTGAATGATGATTTCGGATTTATTAAGGGAATTTATTATAAATCTCCAATGATGAATGTATTATGGGCATTGAACAATGCTCAGAAACCAATCACCAGACCGGAAAACGAAAAAATATTCGTCACAGCTTTCAGACAAATCATTGATGCCGGACTCTCACCGGAAACGCAACTGGTCATAACTTCTTCCAGTTCAGGCAGTATCGTTGCTGCTCAGACAGCCTGCTTTCTGGCTCAAAAAAACAGGAATAACGTCTATTTCAGAAAACCATTTCATCTGGTTCTGGGAGCAAGCATGTTATCTTCACGATCAGATCTTTATAAACAACTTATTCAATATCAGAAAGAGGGGACTATCGGTATCATATTGCATGATGAGGTCCAGGATGAAGGTGATTCTTCAGTTGGTGTCGGAGGAACGACGAGAAAGGAAGCCTACAGAAACGCTTTCGGTTTAATGTTTCCATTTTTTTCAAGGAAGTTTAAAGGGCCTTCATTCCTGAACACAAATCCTGAAACCGGTCATATTCACAGGAGGCGATCAAAAACTGTTCAGAAAGCGATTGACTATATCGATATAATACTTATTAAGAATAAGCTCGCCGGTGAATATTATAAGGAAATTGCAGCTGCCGTTTTAAAGGATGAAATCCTCTGACTTTTTATTTTAACCCCTAAATCCCCCAGGGGGGACTTTATGATCCGCTTCTTTTCTTGGTCCTGCTTTGCGGGAGATGAGGGTGAAACCAAAGGCAGTAACTTATAAAATTCTAAATAATTCAACAAATTCCACGTTATTGTAAATAGCGTACCAATTACACAAATATGCAATTATTGAAACCTGCTTTTCTAGAAATTCTGATTGTAAGTTTATTTGTTTCAGGTTGCACAAAAGTGGCAGACAATGATGTTACCAAAGTCAAGGAAAGTATCTCACCTGGCATTCTTCAGGTATTTCCAGCGGATAATCCCTGGAATACAGATATTTCAAAAGCAGAGAGAGATCCGAACTCTGACAATATAATTTCCGGCATTGGAAATGAGGTGTGCATTCATCCCGACTTTGGCACTGTTTGGGAAAATGCACCTATAGGAATTCCATACAATCTGATTGGTAAAGATCAACAAATGACAACCATTACTTTTCAATACAATTCAGAAAGCGATCCGGGTCCATATCCTATACCGTCAGATGTACTTATTGAAAGTGGTTCCGACAGACACGTCATTGTTATTGACACCTCAAATAAGAAACTCTACGAATTATTCAGTGGTACACGAAATAATGATAACAGTTGGAACGCAGGATCAGGAGCTGTTTATGATCTGACTTCCAATAAATTGCGTCCTGATTACTGGACATCGGCCGATGCTGCCGGGTTACCAATATTTCCAGGACTGGTCAGATATGACGAAGTAGTAGAAAAAGGAGTAATCAATCACGCATTGCGATTCACAGTTCAGAAAACAAGAAATAGCTTTATTCACCCTGCCACCCATGCCGCCAGCAACAATACTAATGTAAATTATCCTCCAATGGGGATGAGGGTAAGGTTAAAAGCCGGATTCGATGTTGCAGCTTTTTCACCACATGTTCAGGTTATATTAAGAGCTTTAAAGAAATATGGAATGTTTGTAGCTGATAATGGCTCAAACTGGTATATATCAGGATCACCGGATTCCCGCTGGGATGATAATGAACTGGGAGAGTTAAAAACAATTCAGGGGAATAATTTTGAAGTCGTTAAAATGGGAGCTGTTATACCGATGCAGTAATTGCATTTATCTATTTAATCCTAAAATCCAGAAGTTTTTCTTCATCGAGGTATGCAACAAGATTATCGTTCCGATGAAGTTGTCCGACTCCTGAAGGTGTGCCTGTAAATATCAGATCCCCGGTTTTGAGAGTAAAGAATTTCGATACATATTCAACAATCTCATTGAAACCGAATATCATATCGGACGTACTGCTTTTCTGTACCACTTTGTTGTTGATCTCAAGTCTGAAATCCATATTGTAAATATCCTTTATTCGGGTTACTGGTACAAAATCTCCGACAGGTGCTGCGCCGTCAAAGCATTTCGATATTTCCCACGGCATACCAGCTCCTACCAGCCGACTCTGCAGATCTCGTGCCGTTATATCGATCCCTAATGTCACTTCGTCAAAATAACGCGGAGCAAATTTAGCAGCAATCCCTTTCCCAAGTTTGCAGATCTTTAGAACTACCTCAACCTCGTAATGAATATTAGTTGAAAAATCAGGCAAAAAAAATGGCTTATTATTTTTCAGCAGTGATGAATCGGGTTTCATGAATACTACAGGTTCTTCAGGAATGTCCCATCCAAGTTCGAGGGCGTGTTTTCTATAGTTAAGACCGATACAGATGATCTTCATATTATCACTGGGGTTTTCCGAAAGATCTTAATTTTATTTCCGTAAGCACTTTTTTTGTATACAGGGGAAATTCACCGTTCATCATCCATGAATAATATGCCGGTTCCTCATTAAAAACAACTTCAACAGGTTTCCCTTTATGCTTCCCAAAATTAAAAACTTCAACTCCATTCTCATCCAGGATTATTCTTCCGGCGAAATCAACATTAGTGTTAAATGAGCTGAAATCTGCAAGCTTTTCAATATCATTTTCAAGATCATTGTATCTGTCAAGCTGTGATTTAAGAACTTCATAAGTTGCTGCAGTATCGGCTTTAGAACCGTGAGCGCCTTCAAGATCTTTTTTACAATAGAACTGGTACGCGGCAGTTAATGTGCGTTGTTCTTTTTTATGAAATATTACCTGAACATCAACATACCTTCTCTTTCTGAAATTGAAATCGATATTCACCCTCAGAAACTCCTCCGCCAGAACAGGTATATCAAATTTTATGGCATTATATCCGGCCAGATCACATCCCTCAAGAAATGCAGCAAGATTTCTTCCTATTTCTTTGAAAGTGGGAGATTTGGCAACATCCTCATCTCTTATTCCATGAATTGCTGTTGTTTTAGGAGGAATAGCCATTTCGGGGTTTACCCGTGTGCTCATCCACTCCTCTTTACCATTGGGACTGATTTTCAAAACAGACAGCTCAACGATCCGATCGCTCGAAACATTAATACCTGTTGTTTCAAGATCAATAAATGCAATTGGACGTTTAAGATTCAGGTTCAAAGGTCAGGCATTTATCATCATAGGCATAAGAAGCATCAGCAAGTCCTCCGATTCATTTTCCGAAACCACCGGTAAAAACAACCCTGCCCTGGTAGGATCGGCGAGTTCAATCATAACATCCTGAGAACCAATGTTAGACAGTATTTCGATAAGGAACACTGATTTAAAGCCGATTTCAATCTCATCTCCCTCATACTGGCACTTTATCCTTTCATATGCAGAGATAGAAAAATCAATGTCCTGAGCAGAAACCATAACCTGGTTACCTTTTAACTGAAGTTTTACAAGATTGCTCGCCTGATTTGAAAATACCGATACTCTCTTAAGAGTGTTAAAGAATTCTACTCTGTCAATTGTGATCTTACGAGGGTTATTTTTAGGAATGACCGAATTGTAATTCGGGTAATTACCCTCAACGAGTCGACAAACAACTTTATAATTGCTCAGTATAAAAAATGCGTTTTTATCATCAAACTCAACATTTACAGGTCCTTCCTCCTTTGGTAAAATATTTTTAAGCAGAGAAGCCGGCTTCTTTGGCAGAATAAAAGATGCATTATCGTCTGCATGTGCGTCGGTTCTTTGATATCTTACGAGTTTATGTGCATCAGATGCGACAAATGTAATTTTGTCAGTAGAAGCCTCAAAAAAAATACCACCCATCACCGGACGAAGTTCGTCATCAGCAGTGGCGAAAAGAGTTTTGCTTATACCTGCAAGCAATACATCAGCATTTATAACAAATGTAAATTTTTTATCCTTTTTAATAGAAGGTAATGCAGGAAAATCAATCCCGTTTTGTCCGACAACATTAAATTTACCATTTTCAGAGCTGATAACAACTGCCATCGTATCCATGTTGATATCAAATGTGAGTGGTTGTACTGAAAACTCTTTCAATGTGTCGAGTAATATCCTTGCTGGAAGAGCTATTGTTCCGTCTCCGTCGGTGTTTTCAAGTTTCATCCTTGTTATTAATGTCGATTCAAGATCAGAAGCAGTTATTTCAAGATCGTTCCCTTTAAGATTGAAAAGAAAATTATCGAGTATTGGAAGCGTATTCTTCGAACTGATTACCCTGCTTATAGCCTGCAGATGACCAAGAAGTTCCGAACTGGATACTACAAATTTCATATTGGTATCGTTTTAAGTTGATTTATTGATTTCCAAGTTTTTCTATCAAAGTCAAAATGAATGAATTGAATAATGATTTTAGTTCAATTCTCAATTACCAATATTACAAAAAAAAACTATTCCTTCAAACAAAAACTTTTGCCATTGCATTATATTTCAGATTTTTTGGGTTTTAGGATAAATGCTTTTCTTATTATTGTTTTTACCCCCTTTTATTTTCAAGAAGGAGAGGTTTTAATACTGGGATTGTTTAAAAAATCCTTTGTGAACCTTAGTGTTACCCTTAGTGTCCCTTTGTGGTAAAAATTAAAACATTGAACCACAAAGGATCACAAAGTATATCACAAAGGAACACAAAGGAAGAAATCAATATAAACTATTTATTCAACGACCCACCGGGAAGGGGTAATTGAACTAGATTTCAAATCTGGCTAATCAAATAAAAATTACTTCGGGAAGAAATATGATCTTTTCTTGATAATTGGATCAATATCAAAATACCTGATAATGAAAAGCTCATTGCTTTCATCAGCTTTACCGAATAGTCTGTCGCTGTCTGTCCTTTTTGTACTGTTTTCACCTGTCATCATTGCCCACAGCGTCAGGCTGGTTTTCTTTCCTGAAAGAGTGGTAACTATAATTCTGTAAAGAGGCAACTGTGCTTCAACGCCTTTCTTTTCTGATTCTGTCATACCGAAAGCCCACGATTCGAAAGGGATCCTCACGAAATATGAGATGTAACGGGCCACAAGAGCCGAATCCCATCCTTTCAGACTGACGTTATAAGAAGATAGTAGAAACTGATGATTTTTATTAACTATCGAAAATGAGGATGCTGTATCAGACAAATTCTCAAAATTCACAGAAACTATTTCAGAAGGTAACAGATTAAATACTGTATAGGGTTGCCAGAATAATTCGTTCATAGTAAAACCCGAACCGATATCGCTGTCATAACCAGGTACATACACAATAAAAGGTTTTGATCCTTCCCTGATCTTCATAATGTTCCCATATGTGTTTGACTTTGTTTTATAAACAAGAAAACTCTTAAGAAGTCTCCTTTTTTCAAAAACTTTCACTTTAACAGGGAAGATATCCTTCAGGTTTATTTCATTATTAAATAATTCAGGGGATACAGGTGATTTGATCCTCATTTCCTTCAGAATCCTCAATATGAAAAGAATACCGCTTTTTCTTGCTTCAGTTTTCCCGTTTATCAACCAGTCCTCTCCCTTTTTTTCAAGGATTAATCTTTTACCGTTTTCGCCAAATTCGATTCGCGTAATTTCTTTACCCGATTCTGCAGCGAACGAGGTGTTGTTTTTGCCGAATGGAGATCTGCTGCTGAACAGGATAAAGAAAAGCAGCCCGGTTAAAATAATTAACAAAATACTCCGGAGAAATATTTTATTCATTATCAATATCTTGTGTAATTTTTTCTTCTGAAATAGCTAAAAAGCAAACCTGAAAAGACAACAAGTAATATAGGACCCGTCATGTTAATTAGTTGCCATTTCAACCTTTCAGTTTTTATCTTTGCAGTGTTCAGTAATCTCATTTTGAGTTCTCTCGATCTCAACTCCATTATTCCGTTGTTATCTACGAGGTAATTTAGACAATTGATCAGAAAATCCCTGTTTCCGAATATCTGTCCTGTATATTTATCCTCACCCAGAGGGCGTGGTGATTCATTCAAGCCGACCCTGGTAACTTCATTCCTAATAATATCAGCATCTGCTACCACGATCATCTTTGTTTCTTTACTCTCAGTCTTTATTCTGAGATTTTTATCATCAGTAAGATTACTGACTATCCTGTTTTTAAAAGCTGATGGAAAAACACCTTCAAGCAGAATCGCCACCGGCAGGTCCGATCTGTTAAAATCTTTTTCAACAGGAGTTAATTCTGCTTCTTTAAGACTTATCACTACAGGAGGAGAAACTGTGCGGCTATATTTTGAGGAAGAAAGAAGAATCTTTTTTCTAATAGCACCATCCAGACCAACTGTGTCGATATAATTTGCAAATTCAGCTTTAACCCTGTTAAGGTTTCTTGTAATGGGGTGATTTGGAGCTGGCTTAAGTAACGGATAATAAATCCATGGAGCAGGAACAACCTGCTGACGTGTACCTCCGCTCATTACCATAATCCTGATTTTCATACATTCGAGATCCTGAACAATTGCCGGGTTCACTCTGACCCCGTACCGGAAAAGCTGATCCTCAATATTTAAAGGCCGGTACAGTCCCACTGTCTCACCAAAAGCAAGACTATCGGAATTTACAGCTACTTCTTCAAGAAGCCACAGTACCTTCCCGCCATTCATGATATACTGATCAAGCACAAGTTTATCGGATTCGCTGAATATTTTTTCAGGTCCCGCAATTATAACTGCTGAATATTTGTCAAGGATCCCGGGTTTGCCACCGATAGTGCCCCGGTCAATTGTAAAAAACCTTGCCAGATTCATAGTAATGTCGGCTGTTTCGATCTCAGGGATTTCATCGTGTCCTTCAATGAAAGCAACCTTGTTTATTTTATCTGAACTCAAAGTGGCTATAGTCTGAATCATTTCATATTCAAGTCCCTCAGCCGAACGGAGTATGTTTTGCTCATATGAAGGTGTAGAATTATTCAGAAAGTTTACAGGAACTTCTATCCCGTTGTAATTAACTATCATCCCGGGATAAATTCTCTTTGTCGTTGAACCTCCCTCGGCATCGCTGGCCCTTATATCAACAGGAATTAATCCCTTCTTTTCCAGAATCTGGTATTGGGCATTCCTCTGCTGAACATTTTTGCCTTCCGATGGATTGATGAACTCATAATCAATTTTCCTCCCTGATGCTATTCTGAATTCGTCAAGCATTTCTCTGACCGATCTTTTCAATCGCTTCAGGGGGATAGGTATCTCTCCGTCAAGGTATACCTGAATAAAGATATCATTTTTCAGGCTTCTCAGGATTTTCCTTGTTTGTTCAGAAAGTGTATATCGTTTATCCTCGGTAAGGTCTAATCTTACTCTCATTAATGAGGTTAATGAAGCTAAGATGATGATGGCTGTGACTAATGACAGGAACTGAAACCAGCTTCTCAATTTAATACTTTTGTTATCTTTTAATGTTGTCATTTTAACTTTTTTTCTTCCATTTTCGTGATTGGATGTGGAGTCTTGTAGCTTCATTAAAGAAAACAATCACAGCTATGAAATAGGCAACATCTTTTATATCAACAACTCCCCTGCTGATTGATTTATAATGTTCATTTATGCCTAGCCTGATAACAATTTCATCGAGTTTTTTCAATCCCGGAAGGTAAGCAAATGAGTCAAATCCCATAAAGAGAACAAAACATATTAGCACTGCAATAATAAATGCAATCACCTGATTATCTGTAAGAGATGAAGCAAATAACCCTGCCGAAGCATACACTGATGCCAGGAAGAACAAGCCGATAAAGGAGCCTATTGTACCGCCACGGTCAAGATTTCCAGGAGATTCACCTAGTTGATAAACAGAAAAATAATATATCAGTCCCGGCAGCAGTGCAAGTAAAACCAAAGATACCGAAGCAAAGTATTTTCCATAAATGATTCCTCGTTCGGTGATTGGCCTTGAATATATCAGCTCAATAGTCCCCATTCGTTTTTCCTCAGCTATCATCTTCATTGTTACGGCCGGGACAAGGAACATGAAAACCCACGGTGATAGGAAAAACAGAGAGTCAAGTCCGGCATATCCGCTATCGAGAATGTTCCATTCACCGGGTAAAACCCACATGAAAAGACTGTTCACCAGAAGAAAAACAATAATTACAATATATCCGGTCAGACTACTGAAAAAACCACTTATCTCCTTTCTGAAAATCGCAAACATATAACTATAATTAATTGTCCCGTTTTCCTTTGTGTTACTTTGAGTTTTACTTTGTGTTACTTTGTGGTTAAATGAATTTGTTTTTACCACAAAGGTGCACAAAGGACGTCACAAAGGTTCACAAAGGGGATTACCCATTACTCAAAAGCAAGCTTCAAGGCAAAGCTACAGCATTTTTAATATCCGCTATTATCACACCAAAATAATAAAAATCTATGATCTGTTTATAATTAAATCCCTTAGATGCCATCTCCATGGCACCCTCCTGACACAGGCCTACTCCGTGTCCATAACCTCTTCCATCAAATATGATTGAATCACCTTTTGCATATAAGGAAAAAAATGTTGACCTCAGGTCAAAGTCGGATCTTATTGTCCTCAACGGTACTGTGAAGGATCCTGTTTTATAATCAGTCAGCCTGGCTTCCTGCAAAAAGTTAAATCCTGCCGGATAATCAGTATTCCCCTGGTATCCCGTTTTCTGCAAATAGCTTATCCATTCTTGTAACGGTATGCGCTTTGTCCATGTCGAATTCCTTGAATTAAGGCAGTATGGATCCTTTACAGCTTTCAGGTATGGCCGATCCGATAACCAGACATCCTCAGAAGATGAAGTTTCGCCTCCACAATTCGAATGGAACGCTGATATGATTAAAACATTATCCTTATCAAGTATGACAAGTCCATGGGTTTCCAGTACTGCACTGTTAAGAAGTGTATCTGAGGATAAACCGTTATAAGCCTGGCAATGAGTATTATCACATACGTTATATCTGTCAGCCGAATGCTTATAAAAATACTTGTACATATATGTACGTGCAATGATAGCCTGTGTTTTGAAATACTCCAAGTTCTTTCCGCTTCCACCTTCAGCTTTTACCACACCCGAAATATATTTCTCGATATCTGAATTATTTATAAGTACCAATGTTCCAAGGTCAGGAAAACACTGAAGATCACCTGAATAATACTGCCTTAAAGGTAAATTTCCATTAATTCTTAAGGAAAAGGAATCATTCCCCGTTTTTCCTGTCAGAATCATAGAATCACATTCAATACCAAATGAGTTTCTCATTTTAACTGCAAGTTTTCCTTTAAACCTGGTTATTACGACTGGTTCACCATATAAAACCGTAAGAAGCTCACCATTGAACATATTGATTTCATACTTTCCTTCGGTTACTGAAAATACTACCGATTCGGGAGATTGGTTTGAGAATAGCCTGATTTTTACCTGTGCTGAAACAGCTGCAGAGAAGACAGTCAATAATAAAATAAATAATATTTTTGATCTCAACATAATTCGAATCTGAGTACTATCTTAAATCTCCCGTTATTTGCCCCCCATCCCCCCTGAAGGGGGGCTAATGCTCTCTGTATTATGGAATTCGCTTCCCCGGTATTACTTTTGTCTTTTTACTTTTGTCTTTTGTACTTTTGTCTTTTTACCTTCTCCTCTCTTCTCCTTTTCTCCTTTTCTCCCCTTCTCCCCCTCTCCTTTTCTCCTTTTCTCCCCTTCTCCCCTTCACCTCTTCAGCTCCCTTACCATCTCCCTGGCAATTCTTCCGGAGGCACCGGAAGTGCCCAGTTTATCAGACAGAACCTTATAATCAGTAAGTTGTTTTTCCCTTTTAGTACCGCCCGGAAGAATGGCTTTAAGTTCTTTTAAAAGAGCATCTTTTTTTAAGTCGTACTGAACCAGTTCCTTAACAACTTCAGTACCCATAATGAGATTCACAAGTGAGATGTATTTCACTTTAACCACTATCCATGCGATCAGCATCGAGAGGAAATCACCTTTATAACAGACAACCTGAGGAGTGCCATAAAGAGCAGTCTCAAGTGTTGCTGTCCCTGATGTAACCAGTGACGCTTCAGCAGCATAAAGTATCTCGTAAGTTTTATCCTTAATCAGTTTTACAGGAGCATTACCTATGATATCAAAATATATATCATCCGGTATGTTTTTCACGCCTGCCAGAATAAACTGATATTCCCGGAAATAAGGTACTACTTTCATCATTTCAGGAAGAATAAGCTTAATTTCATGTATGCGGCTTCCAGCCAGGAGGGCTATCACAGGCCTATTTTCAATCCCGAGGTATTGACAGATATCGCTTTTTGCAGGAAAGAAAGAAATTCTTTTTTCAATCTCATCAACGAGAGGATTTCCATAATATTCAACAGCTATACCATGCTTCTTATAAAAATCAACCTCGAAAGGAAAAATGATGAACATCCGGTCGATATACTTTTTAATTTTTTTTACCCTGCTTTCGTTCCATGCCCATAGTTTTGGAGATATATAATAGAAGGTTTTATATCCGTTATTTTTTGAGTACGCGGCTATCCTGAGATTGAAGCCGGGATAATCAATAAAGATTACAACATCCGGCTTATGTTCACTTATATGCTGTTTGCAAAGCCGGATATTTTTAGAAATAGATCCAAGATTTTTAATTACAGCTATAAAGCCCATGAAAGCCATTTTTCTGTAGTGAACCAGAAGGGTTGCTCCTGCAGACTCCATCAGATCTCCTCCCCAGCAAAAGATCTCTGCGTTTTTATCGGCTTTAAGTAATTCAGTTACCAGATTTGAGCCATGAAGATCGCCCGATTGTTCACCCGCAATAATAAAGTACTTCATACTAAAAACTTTACTCCAAAAACAATTATAGCCCAGACAATAGTAATAGCGAGTACTCCCCTGGTGGCTCTAAGCATGTCGAACTGGTTAAAGAGCAGAAAAATAATTATATTCGGGAAGACACATAAAGTTATCGAATGTGTGATAATGTCTTTTTCGGCAATCCTGGCAATATAATCATGAAGCGAGAGGTGACCTGAGGAGAAGGAAAAAATGATTATTCCTACTATAAATGGAAATATCAGTCCTGAAATCAAACCTGTCGGGACTTTGTCATATTTCTCATGAAACTTCATTTTTTAAATCTTCCTTTAAGGTTATCAATATACCAATGGGCAGTCATATCGACAGTAACGGGCACGACTGAAACAAAATTGTGCGCAATTGCCCATTCATCCGTATCAGTCGCTTCAGGTTCGTGATTCTGAAAAATTCCGGTAAGCCAATAATAGGTTTTGCCCATCGGGTCTTTCCTTTTTTCAAACTCTTCTCTCCAGTTGCCTTTAGACTGCCGGCATATTTTTATCCCTTTTATTTCGCCCTTTTTAGCTGCAGGGATATTTACATTCAGACATATACCTGCAGGCAGAGGTTCTGAAGCAACCTTCTTCATTACAATCCGGATATACTTTTTACAAATAGAGAAGTCAGCCGTCGGAGAAAAATTATTAAGTGAGAACCCAACTGAGCTTATCCCATAGAGACACCCTTCGATAGCAGCTGCCATTGTACCTGAATAAAGGACACTTACAGAAGCATTTGAACCATGGTTTATTCCTGAAACAACCCAGTCGGGTACTCTTTCAGTTAACTGATTAATAGCCAGTTTAACACTATCAGTAGGTGTACCATTGCAGGCATAAATCCTGTGTTTATCATTTTCTTCAAGAAGCTTGACACGCAAGGGGGTTTTAACTGTCAGTGCCTGCGACATACCCGACATACTTTCGATAGTCGAAATAAGAATTACTTTTCCAAATTCTTCCATCACATCAAGAAGTGTTCTTAATCCTCCTGCATAAAGCCCGTCGTCATTTGTTAATAATATCAGCTTGTCATCTTTTTCAATAACCATATCGGTGTGTTTGAGTTACAAATATAGACAAAATTGAGACAGGAATGGTGTTTGTGATGAAACCACTCCGTGGTTTTATGATTGAAAACATCACTCTACTATTATTGGTGTAACCGCTCCGCGGTTAAATTAAAAATCCTGATTATTAAACGCCGCAGGCATTTCATCAATTATAGAATTTGTGATACTATTATTGGTGTAACCGCTCCGCGGTTAAATTAAAAATCCTGATTATTAAACGCCGCAGGCATTTCATCAATTATAGAATTTGTGATACTATTATTGGTGTAACCGCTCCACGGTTAAATTAAAAATCCTGATTATTAAACGCCGCAGGCATTTCATCAATTATAGAATTTGTGATACTATTATTGGTGTAACCGCTCCGCGGTTAAATTAAAAATCCTGATTATTAAACGCCGCAGGCATTTCATCAATTATAGAATTTGTGATACGTTCGGATTATTAAACGCCGGAGGCGTTTCACAAATAATAGAAATGGAGATTAATCAGAAAAGAAAACGCCGGAGGCGTTTCATCAAAAGCGGATGTGAACAGGAATTGTTACATTTGGAATACAGGTCTATTGAGAGCGAGATTCAGAAGAAGCACAGATTGATCCAATTTTAGAAACCCACTACATAATCATATATCAAAAATTCCTTACTTTTGCATTCTTACTGAAATAATTATAGCTGAACTGAAAAATGAAGATTTCGTATAACTGGATTAAAGATTATTTAAAGATTGATCTTGAACCTGCCAAAGTAGCAGAGATATTAACAGGCATTGGCCTTGAGATTGAAGGGATGGAAGAATGGGTTTCTGTGAAAGGTGGTCTTGAAGGGGTGGTAATTGGTGAAGTATTAACATGTAAGAAACATCCTGATGCCGATAAGCTTTCTGTAACAACTGTGGATATTGGTACTTCCCAACCCCTTCAGATAGTATGCGGTGCCCCTAATGTTGCTGCGGGTCAGAAGGTTCCTGTCGCTACTGTCGGAACAGTCCTCTTCAAGGGAAATGATAGTTTTGAAATAAAAAAATCAAAGATTCGCGGAGAGTATTCTGAAGGAATGATTTGTGCTGAAGATGAGCTTGGCCTGGGAAATTCACACGATGGCATTATGGTACTGAATAATGATACTAAACCCGGGACACCTGCAGGAAGCTATTTTAATATTGTAAAAGACAGCGTTTTTGAAATCGGGCTTACTCCTAACAGGATCGACAGCGGATCGCATTTTGGAGTTGCCAGGGACCTTGCTGCGTATCTGAATCTCAATGCCGGCCTGCAAACAAAAGCTGTTCTTCCTTTGATATCTGATTTTTTACCCGATAATAACAATAACCCAATTGAAGTTATTATAGAAAACCCCTCTGACTGCCCAAGATATACTGGCATCACAATCGGCGGCGTAACAATCGGAGAATCTCCCGAATGGCTTAAGAATAAACTCAGGGCTGTGGGTCTGAATCCGATTAATAATGTAGTTGATATAACAAATTTTGTACAACACGAAGTGGGTCAGCCATTGCATGCTTTTGATGCTGATAAAATTGATGGGAAAAAAGTCATCATCAGGAACATGGCAGAAAAAAGCAGGTTTGTTACCCTTGATGGTATTGAACGAAACCTCTCCTCACGTGATCTCATGATATGCAATTCAACTGAAGGTATGTGTATCGCCGGAGTCTTCGGAGGAGTAAAATCGGGGGTGACTGATTCAACAAAAAACATCTTCCTCGAAAGCGCCTACTTTAATCCCGTTTCAATACGTAAGACCTCAAAAAGACATTCACTGAAAACTGATGCTTCGTTCAGGTTTGAGAGAGGCGCCGATCCGGGTATTACCACCTGGGCTCTGAAAAGAGCAATTTTACTTATCAGGGAGATCGCCGGCGGTAAGATTTCTTCAGACATTATTGACATTTACCCGAACCCGGTCAAAAATGTACTTGTTGATGTCAGCTATAATAATATTAACAGGCTCATAGGTAAAAAGATTGAAGAGGGTACAGTAAAGAAAATTCTTTCTCTTCTGGATATCGGAATAATCAGTGACGACAGTATTAGTCTTAAGCTTACGATACCTTCATATCGGGTCGATGTGAGAGGCGAAGCCGATGTGATTGAAGAGATTCTCAGAATTTATGGCTACAACAATATTGAGGTTAATAACCATGTCAATTCAACTCTCTCATATCCTGAAAAACCTGACAAGGAAAAAATTGTCAATATTATTTCTGATCTCCTTTCGGCCAATGGCTTTTCGGAAATAATGTGCAATTCACTTAATCCCGCATCGTGGTATGATCAAGACCCTGATTTCGATAAAGAACAACTTGTAATACTTGCAAATCCACTTAGTTCTGATCTGAATTCGATGCGCCAGACACTACTCTTTGGTGGCCTCAATTCAGTAATCTGGAACATTAACAGACAAAATCTGAATCTTAAGCTCTACGAGTTTGGACATTGTTACTTTTACCGTAAATCAGGTGACTCCTTTCCCAAAGCAGATGATTATACTGAAAAAACCTCTCTCGATCTTTTTATAACTGGGAATACAGGCACTCAGAGCTGGAATTACAGGACCAATCCTTCTGATTTCTTCAATATCAAATCTGCAATTGAAATGATCTTTTCGAGGTTAGGGATCAAACCTGGAAGTCTGACAGCCGGTGAAACCAATAAGAATTACTTTGCCGAAGCTATAACTTATACATTTAACAATAAAATCGTTGCAGAAGCCGGACGTATCTCGAAAAGCTGTCTTTCAAAATTTGACATCGGACAAGATGTTTTTTACGGTCATATTGAATGGGATCATCTTATGAAACTGATTAAAAATCATACAATTTCTTTCAGAGAGCTTCCCAAATATCCTTCTGTGCGTCGTGATCTTGCATTATTGCTCGACAAGGGAATAAAGTTCGGTCAGGTCAGAGACATTGCATTCCGTACAGAAAAAAATATACTTCAGGAAGTAAGCCTTTTCGATGTTTATGAAAGTGAAAGCCTTGGTAATAATAAAAAATCATATGCTGTCAGTTTTATTCTGCGCGATGATGTTAAAACAATGACAGATAAAAATATCGACAAGATAATGAGTAATCTCATTAAGGCTTATGAAAATGAACTGGATGCTCAGATAAGGTGATGAAGAAAAAAAGGATTGAGCTTATTAAGGGAGACATTACCACTCTCGATGTTGATGCTATTGTGAATGCAGCTAATAAATCTCTGCTGGGCGGTGGAGGAGTGGATGGTGCAATACATAATGCTGCCGGACCAGATCTTCTTACTGAATGCAAGACACTTAACGGATGTGAAACCGGAAAGTCAAAAATCACAAATGGTTACCTGCTTAAAGCAAAATACATTATTCATACTGTCGGACCCATATGGTATGGGGGCTTTCGTGATGAATCTTCATTACTGGCGTCGTGTTATAATTCCTGCCTCGCCCTGGCAAAGGAAAAAAAATTAAAAACTGTAGCTTTCCCGGGAATTTCAACAGGAGCTTTTGGATTCCCCAAAGATCTTGCTGCAGTGATTGCTATAAACGAAACTAAAAGATTTCTGAATAGAAACGACTACCCCGAAAAGGTAATTTTTGTTACATTCGGTGATGACAGTTTTGAAACTTACAGGAAGCTTCTTGATCAATGATTGCACTTTTCAAAGAAGTTAAAAACTATTTCTCGCTTGTGAAGTTCAGTCATACTGTCTTTGCAATGCCTTTTGCTCTTATCGGGTTTTTCCTGGCTGTTTTAAAGAATGAGTATAACTTCAGCATCAGGTTGCTCTTACTGGTTATTCTTTGTATGATCTTTGCGCGAAACGCAGCTATGGGATTTAACAGGCTTGCCGACAAACACTTTGATGCCCTTAATCCAAGAACCAGAAAAAGGGAGATACCTTCCGGTATTATTGGAACAAGAGCTGCAGCAATATTTGTTATTGCTAATGCCATTCTGTTTATAATTACCAGTGGATTTATTAACATGCTGACCCTGTTTCTCTCTCCGGTTGCACTTCTTATTATCCTGGGATATAGCCTTACAAAAAGAATAACCTCACTATGTCATTTTATTCTCGGATTGGGACTTGGTCTAGCGCCCATAGGTGCATATATTTCAGTCACAGGACAATTCAGCATCCTTCCTCTCATTTACTCATTTATTGTGCTTACCTGGGTAAGTGGATTTGATATTATTTATGCTCTTCAGGATGATGAGTTCGACAAGACAAATGAATTGCACTCGCTGCCATCAGCTACCGGACGAAAGAGAGCCCTTGTCATTTCAATCTTAGTCCATGTAATAACATTCCTGCTTGTTTTAACAGCCGGATTTTATGAAAGAGGAGGATTTCTATTCTGGTCAGGTGCAACAGTGTTCACCTTATTATTAATCTATCAACACAGTATTGTAAGACATAATGATCTTAGTAAAGTAACAATTGCATTTGCGACTACTAATGGCATTGCAAGTATTCTTTTTGCAGTTTTTGTTATTTTTGACATGATTGTCAAATACAGATAATTTTGATTTTATTTCATCTGGAATTGTTCTTATTAAAGATTTTTTGTTTCTTGCCACAACTTAACAAAATGATCGTATGGGGGAATTAGTTATTAAAGAGGTACTTACCAGAAAAGACCGGCGCGACTTTATTTATCTTCCGGAAAAAGTTCATAGAAATGAACCCAATTGGCTTCCACCTATTTACATGGACGAAAGGGAATTATACAATAAGAAGAAGAACAAATCGTACCTGTACGCTGATGCAATTTTGTTACTTGCATACAGGGATATGAAACCTGTCGGAAGAATTATGGGAATTGTAAATAACAGATATAATGCCATTAATAATGAACATCACGGCCGTTTCTGTTTTATGGAGTGCTACAACGACAAGGAGGTTTTTCACACCCTGATAACCAGAGTAGAAGACTGGGCAAGACAGAAAGGAATGATCAAATTAGTCGGACCGTTAGGATTTTCAGATAAAGACCCTCAGGGTTTTCAGATTGAGGGTTTTGAATATCCATTGTTTATGACGGCAGCAAACAACTCAAAATACATGCCTGAACTTCTTGAGGCTGAAGGATATGAAAAAAAGATTGACCTTGTTGACTATCTTGGTAAAATCCCTGAAAAATTTCCTGAGGTGTACGAAAGAGTGCTTTCACGTTATGAGTGTAATAAAGAGTATAAAATAATTGAATTCGCGGCCAAGAAAGATCTGAAACCATATATCATTGGTGTTCTTGAACTTATGAACGAAACATTTGCAGAGATATATGGTTTTGTTCCTCTCAATGATAAGGAAAAGACCGATTTCGCTGCCCGCTATCTACCTATCCTTGATCCGAAATTCGTTAAAGTTATTGAAGCCAACGGGAAACTAGTGGGTTTTGCAGTAGGTATGCCGGATTTCAGTAAAGGAATAAGGGAGGCAAAAGGGAAGCTTCTGCCCTTCGGGATCTTCAAAATACTCAAAGAGTCGAAGAGATCAAAAAAACTACTTATGATGCTGGGTGGCGTTAAGAAAGAATACCGGGGAAAAGGTCTTGATGTACTGATGGGTGTCAAAATACTGCAATCCGGAATCAAACATAAAATGGATACCCTCGATAGTCACCTGGTTCTTGAAAGCAATTCCAAAATGAGGGGCGAATACGAAAGAGTAGGATGCAAGGTTGTCAAAAGGTTCAGAATATATCAAAAGGAGTTGTAACTTTGTCGTGCCGGTTCGTTTGGAACTCAATACCGATTTAACGCTTTTGTATAGTTTTATGGATTCTGATATAGTTGATATATACAAAAATATCAAAAACAGAGATTTCTTCTCAGGAAGCCTCGGGCAAAAGTCTAATTAACGGACTTATTATCAGTACTATAATACCAATCAAATTTTCTAAACATTTTATTTAATCTATTGAAATCATGGATTTGCCATTCGCAGAACCATTTAAAATCAAAATGGTTGAAAACATATACCCAAGCACTAAGGAACAAAGAGAAGGCTGGATCAAAGAGGCATCATTCAATCTGTTTAATCTGAGATCTGAACAGGTCATTATTGATCTTCTCACTGATTCAGGTACAGGAGCAATGAGTGACAAGCAGTGGTCGGCAATGCTGCTTGGTGATGAAAGCTATGCCGGAGCTTCATCATATTATAAACTGAAAGATGCAATAAAGGATCTGACCGGGTTCGAATTTTTTCTGCCTACTCATCAGGGAAGAGCTGCAGAGAACGTTCTATTTTCCGTTCTTGTAAAAGAGGGTGATCTCGTTCCCGGAAACTCACACTTTGACACAACAAAAGGACATATCGAATTCAGAAAGGCAAAAGCTGTTGATTGTACTATTGCTGCCGCTTCAGATACAAAAGCCTGGCACCCTTTTAAAGGGAATGTCGATATCGAAAAACTTGAGAATGTTCTTAAATCACACCCGGCTGAGAAGATTTCGTGCATAATTGTTACAATCACTAACAATACTGCAGGAGGACAACCAGTGAGTATGAACAATCTGCGGGAAGTTGGAAGGCTGGCTCGGAAATATGGTGTAAAGTTCATAATTGATTCTGCCAGGTTTGCCGAGAACGCATATTTTATAAAGTTGAGAGAAGACGGCTATGCAGACAAGGATATCCGGGATATAGCAAGGGAGATGTTCTCATATGCCGATGGTATGACAATGAGTTCAAAGAAAGACGCTATAGTTAATATGGGAGGTTTTATAGGATTCAGAGATGAGGATCTCTTTCGTCAGGCTTCAACATATAATATTATTTATGAAGGTTTTATAACCTATGGGGGAATGTCAGGAAGAGACATGAATGCCCTGGCTCAGGGATTATATGAAGGTACTGAATATTCTTATCTCGAATCACGTATAAACCAGGTTGCATATCTTGGTTCGAAGTTAATGGAATACGGAGTTCCGGTACTTGAGCCATTCGGCGGACATGCAATCTTTATTGATGCAAAAAAGTTCCTTCCTGATATTCCGGTTGAAGAATTCCCGGCCCAGGCGCTTGCTCTTGAACTATATATTGAAGGCGGAGTGAGAGGAGTCGAAATAGGAGCTCTGATGGCCGACAGAGATCCCATAACCCGGCAGAACCGGTTTTCTGATCTTGAAACAGTTAGGCTGGCATTACCCCGAAGAGTATATACAAATAACCATATAGACTATGTTGCAGCAGTAGTCAGAAATGTGTTTGAAAGAAAAGACCGAATAAAAAAAGGTGTCAGGATAATTTGGGAAGCACCAATTATGAGACATTTCACAGTCAAACTGGAGAGGTTATGATGTATCTTTGATAATTATTGAGAAACGACTCTTGCCAGACCGAATTAGCATTTTAGCTGGTAAATATGTAACTTACACTCACTTCACTTTTTATTTAAAATATTCAGGAAATGATCAAATCCATGACAGGCTACGGAAAAGCCATTGCTGAAACACCACAAAAGAAAATAACAATTGAAATAAAGTCCCTCAATTCGAAACAACTTGATTTAAATACCAAGCTCCCCTGGTTATATAAAGAAAAAGAACCTGAAATCAGAAATATTATCAGTCAAAAACTCGACAGAGGTAAAATTGATTTTTCGATTTTTTGTGATATGCTCGATGATGATGTAGTTACTGTGATCAATAAAACGGCGGTCAGAAATTATTATAATCAGTTTAAAGAAATAGCAGCTGAATTAAACATAGACCTTGATGATCAGATATTTACGGCTATAATGAAACTGCCCGACACTTTAAAAACCGAAAAACCTGAGATGCCTGAGGCTGAATGGGAAATAGTCAGAAACAGTATAAGTGAATCACTTACAATGCTTGACCTGTACAGACTAGAAGAGGGTAATTCAATTATGACAGACCTGAAGAAATGCATCGGGAAAATTCTTTCATTGCTTGAAACCATAGAGACCTTTGAAGCTGGAAGGATCACAAAAATCAGGGAAAAACTGATGTTAATGCTGGAGGAGAATCTTGGTTCGGAAAAAATTGATAAAAACAGATTTGAACAGGAGATAATCTTCTACCTTGAAAAATACGATATTAATGAAGAAAAGGTAAGATTGAAAACTCATTGCGACTATTTTAATGAAACGGTTAATTCTGCTTCTCCCAACGGAAAGATCCTTAATTTCATAGCGCAGGAAATCGGCCGGGAAATTAACACAATCGGTTCAAAAGCCAATGATGCTTCAATCCAAAAACTTGTGGTAATGATGAAAGACGAACTCGAGAAGATCAAAGAACAGACTTTAAATGTATTATAATAATGGCACAATGGCGCATCGGCACAATGGCGCAACGGTAAAAAGATAGTATGAAATTAATTAGTTTATATTCATGCCGCTGAGCCTTTGAGCCATTGAGCCTTTAAGCCGTAAAAAAAATATGAATGGAAAACTGGTAATTATATCTGCTCCCTCCGGTGCAGGAAAAACAACAATAGTTAAACATCTGCTCGATAGCGGACTAAAACTTTCCTTTTCAGTATCGGCTACAACGAGACCAATCAGGGGAAATGAAAGTGACGGAGAGGACTATTTTTTTATGACTGTGAAGGAATTCAAAAAGAAGATTGAGAATAACGAATTCGTTGAATGGGAAGAGGTCTATAAGGATTTGTTCTATGGCACTCTTAACAGCGAATTAGAGAGGATATGGGCAAAGGGAAATCATGTACTTTTTGATGTCGATGTAAATGGAGGAATAAACCTGAAAAATAGATTTGGTACTAACTCTATTGCAATATTTATTATGCCCCCTTCCGTATCGGAGCTTGAGAACAGGCTGGTAAAAAGAGGTACTGACACTCCTGAAAAAATCAGTATGAGAATTGAAAAAGCCCGGGACGAGTTAAAACTTGCCAATCAGTTTGATACAATTATTGTAAATCATCAGCTGGATAAGGCAAAAGAAGAGACCCTGAAAATAGTGGCATCTTTTCTTGGGAAAAAAATCTGAATACCCAAATGGCAAAAATAGGTTTATATTTCGGGTCATTTAATCCTGTACACATTGGCCATATAGCTATAGCCGGATACATGACTGAATTTGCAGGTATTGACCAGGTGTGGTTTGTAGTTAGTCCACAAAATCCTTTGAAAAAGAAAAATACTCTTCTTGCTGATCATCATCGGCTTCATATGGTTCAGCTGGCTACCGGCGACAGCGACAGACTGAAAGCTTCAGATATAGAATTCAAACTTCCCGTTCCGTCATATACTATTGATACTCTGACCTATCTGAAAGAAAAGTATGCCAAAAATGAGTTTTGTCTGGTTATGGGAGAAGATAATCTGTATACCCTTCATAAGTGGAAAAATGCAGATGAACTTATAAACCGGTATTCTATTTTTGTCTATCCGCGTCCCGACTCAATAAAACCATCTTCACTTCTCCTCGATCAACTGCTCTCAAAAGCTGATATTCATAAGGTAGATGCCCCACTAATGGATATCTCAGGTACCTTTATCCGTGGAGGAATCAAAAATAACAAAGATATGTCGTACTTCCTCCCTGCACCGGTATGGAAATATATTAAGGAGATGCATTTTTATGAGAAGTAAGTAATAGGTTAAGGTTAAGTGACAGGCAACAGGGAACAGGGAACACGGGGAAGAAAACGAAACGTACCCCCCTTTAGGGGGGTTGGGGGGCAAACACAAAGGGAGGCAAGTACCTTGGGGGGTTTTAGGGGTTAAGGTTAAGGTTAAGGTTAAGGTTAAGGTTAATAAGTTAAGGTTAATATAAAGGCTAAGATAAAAGACAAAAGTTAAAAAAATATAGACAAATTTTTCGATGAAATCATCAAAACTAATACTAATAGCAATCTTACTGGTTTCAGGCCAGATATTATTTGGACAGCAATCAAAGAACCAATGGGAAAAATGGAATATTCTTATTGGAGAATGGATTGGTGAAGGCACTGGACAACCAGGACAAAATGAAGGGAAATTCTCATTTCAGACAGATCTGGACGGAAAGATACTCGTAAGGAAGAATCATACTGCTTTTCCCGAAACTGCAAAATCGAAGGCAATGATCCATGATGATCTTTTAATTGTTTATCCTGGTACAGCTAACGGTACACAGGAGTCTATTTATTTTGATAACGAAGGTAATATTATAAAATATAAGGTAAGCTTCAATGCGAATTCAATAATTCTGACCAGTGATGTAACAACAAACGCACCCCGATTCAGACTATCCTATATTTTTATCGACAAGAAAACGGTGAATATAACTTTTGAGATGACTTCGCCACAAGCTCCTGATGATTTTAAGATGTACCTCGAGGGAAAAGCGTTTAAAATAAAATAAGACCTGGGAGTAAACCCCCTCTGCCGCTTCGCGGCATCTCCCCCTTTATCCTGCTTTCTGAACTTCAAATATTATCTCTTCACCCCTTTTCAGAGCCTTTTCATTAATCGGAATGAGATTATGATATCTTTCGGGAAGTGATTTTTTCAATCCTTTAATAACATTCTCAAGTTTAATTATAGGTTTCACTTTAAGAAAACCTCCGAGAACAATTGTGTTAAAAATTTTGGGGCTGTTCATCCTTGAAGCTTCTTCAGCGGCATCTACGCGAAAGACAGAAATATCTTTTCTCTCAGGGTGCCTCGTAATTCCATTAGTATCATAGATAAGTACACCTCCAGGTTTAATCGAATTCTCAAATTTATCAAGCGACTGCTGGTTCAGTATAATTGCAGTGTCGAACTGCTTTATTATCGGTGAACTGATCCTTTCGCTGCTGATGATAACAATTACATTGGCTGTACCACCCCGCATCTCGGGTCCATACGATGGCATCCAGCTGACTTCCATATCCTGGATCACACCAGAATATGCCATTATTTTACCCATTGAAAGGACACCCTGTCCACCAAATCCGGCTATAATTATTTCCTCAGTCATTTTCTTATGAATTTCTTACGTAATAGGAATTGGCTATTCTTCCGGAGTCTTCAGATCTCCAAGAGGATAGTACGGTAACATGTTTTCTTCCATCCATTTATTTGATTGTACAGGAGTCATCTTCCAACCTGATGGACAGTTGGAGACTATTTCAACCAGACAAGTGCCTTTGTTAAGTTTCTGGTACTGAACGGCTTTTCTTATTGCTTTCTTTGTCTTTTTAACATTAGCTGCAGTGTGAACACTCTGCCGGGTAACAAAGTAAGATCCGGGAAGAGTTGCAATAATATCGCTTATTTTAAGAGGATTACCCATTGTTTTAACATCTCTTCCATATGGCGATGTGGATGATTTCATCCCGGGTAAGGTGGTAGGAGCCATCTGTCCTCCTGTCATTCCGTAGATACCATTGTTTATAAATATTATCAGAATATTTTCTCCCCTGTTACTTGCATGTATTGTTTCGGCAGTACCGATAGCGGCCAGATCACCGTCACCCTGGTAAGTAAATACAAATTTATCAGGTAAAAGCCGTTTAATGGCTGTTGCTACCGCCGGTGCTCGTCCATGGGCAGCTTCCTGCCAATCGATATCGAGATAATTATACATGAAAACGGAACATCCCACAGGGGATACGCCTATTGCTTCTGACTGAAGACCTTCTTCCTCAATTATTTCAGCAAGGATCCGGTGAGCAGTTCCATGTCCGCATCCCGGACAGTATGACAGAATGTTTTCTGTCATCAAATTGGTTCTTCTATAAACCAGATTTTCCGGTTTTATGATCTCTTTGATTCCTGAAAAATCAACCATTGATTAACCTCCTATGAATTTTGATTTCAGATTTTCAACAACCTCTTCCGGTGTTGTAACAATACCTCCCATCCTGCCAAAATGATAGACAGGGATCTTGCCATTAACAGACAAAAGCACATCTTCTACCATTTGTCCGGCACTCATCTCGACAGAAAGCATTCCTTTAACTTTGCCGGCAAGTTCTTTAATTCTTTTTGCAGGAAACGGAAAAAGTGTTATCGGTCTTAATAAACCTGCCTTTATTCCTTGTTCTCTTGCAAGCTGGACTGACTTCTGGCACACCCGTGCACTTGTACCGTACGCAACCATAAGATATTCAGCGTCTTCGCATTGAAACTCCTCGTAACGTACCTCCTTCTCCCTGATCTCATCATATTTTGCCAGGAGTTTCCTGTTAAATAATTCCTGACGATTCGGATCGAGATCAAGTGATGTGATAATATTTCTTTCTCTGGTAGGGGGTTTTCCTGTAGTAGCCCATTCAGGAACAGTTTTAGATCTCTCCTTTTGTGGACCCAGGTAAACTTTTTCCATCATCTGCCCTATAGCGCCATCAGACAGCATCATAACAGGATTTCTGTATTTAAATGCTAGTTCGAAACTCAGACTGACAAAATCTGCCATCTCCTGCACAGATGCAGGAGCCAGCACTATAAGGTGATAGTCACCATGTCCGCCCCCCTTTGTAGCCTGAAAATAATCTGATTGTGCCGGCTGAATGGTGCCCAGTCCGGGGCCTCCTCTCACAACATTTACAATCAGACAGGGAAGTTCTGCTCCGGCAATATAAGAGATGCCCTCTTGTTTAAGGCTTATGCCAGGTGAAGAAGAAGATGTCATTACCTTTTTACCGCATGCTGCACCACCATATACCATGTTAATTGCAGCCACTTCACTTTCAGCCTGAAGCACAACCATTCCGGTAGTCTCAGCCGGATTAGCCTCCATCAGGTATTCAATGATTTCCGTTTGAGGTGTGATCGGGATATCCAAAGTAGCCATCTACTCCGGCACGGATCGCAGCTTCAGCAACTGCTTCATTTCCCTTCATCAATCTTAATTCCTTTTCCATTAGTGCTTATATTTTTGTTTTATATACTGTTATGACACCATCGGGACAAACCATGGCGCAATTTGCACAGCCGATACATAGCTCAGGATTAGCAGGATATGCATAATTATAGCCTTTCCCGTTAACCTCTTTTGCCATTGCGATGGTACCTGTCGGACAAGTGACCATACATACTTCGCATCCTTTGCATTTCTCAACATTAACTACAATGCTTCCCCTTATCTTTGCCATATTCTAATTATTTATTCTTATTTATTGGATGATCTTCTTTAAATTTCTTTAACCGGAACTCCAGATCGCCAAACTGTTCACGCGCAACGAGCGAAACACATGCTCTTAAACCATCGGGCCTGTCACTTCCTGTGGTTACCAGCGATATGGCACTTATTCCGTAGCGTAAAAGCTCCTCAATCAGCTTATTACCAGTCATTCCCGGATAAGAAATGGTAAAATAAAAGCCATCGGCAAGAGGTTCATCTATGTCCATATCATAGACTATTTGAAAATCATTCAAAATAAACATTTTTTTCATCTCCTGCGCTTTTTCACCATATTCAAGCAAATCATCCCGGAATTTGTATACCCCATCATTAACTGCTTTGAGCAGAGCAGCTAATCCATACTGAACAGAATGTGCAACTCCTGCTGACAAACCATATAATGCCCCAAAGATAGCTGAATGACCAAACTTATCAGTAGAATAATATCTTAAAAGATCGGGATATGATCTGTCAAAAAGCTTATCTGAAATAGCCATCATACCAATTCTCTGTCCGGCATAACTGAATATTTTCGAACTGGAAATAAGCATTATATATTCATCAGTATAACGTGCGACTGTAGGTTGGAAGGGTGGCCTGCCCGGAACTGAATAATCTTTTCGGAAATCCATTCCGAAGTAGGCAAGATCTTCAATTACTATAACATCGTATTTCCTGGATAGTTCGCCTATTATTTCAAGTTCTTCTTCAGTCAGACATATCCACGAAGGATTATTCGGATTTGAAAAAAGCAAAGAAGATATCTTTCCTGATTTCAGATATGATTCAAGCTTCTCTTTAAGCTTCTTCCCCCTGTAATTGTATATATCAAAAGAACTATATTCGTGTCCGAGCATTTTGACCTGTTGTTTTTGAACAGGAAATCCCGGGTCGAGAAAAAGAGTTCCCTCTTTAGTCCTGTCATTCCTGTTGGCAACAAGAAAACTGACCATAGCTCCCATCATTGAACCAACTGTGGGGATACAGCCCTGCGGATTAATATCTACATCGAGGAAATAGCTTAATAAACCTGGAAGATTCCTGTTTTAAAGATCTGATCCCTGTTATATCGGGATAAACAGATGCAACGCCGCTGTTAAGGGCAGCTATTTCTGCTTCAATTCCAATAGCTGGAGCAGGAAGTCCGGGAACACCCATTTCCATTCTGATAAAATTAATACCTGTCTGCTCTTCAATTTTATTCACAAGATGAACAATTTCACGGATGGAAGAAGTTCCTGGTGAAGGTGAACCGATCAGTTTCAGCTAACGTTTTAATTATTTCAGGAGATATCGGAATTTCAGTCATGTCGTATCAGTAAAATCAAAATTTTCGTTTATCAATAACACGTTTTGGATTTTCCCTCGCTTCTTTCGATCATTTTTGGTTCAACAAGAGTAACCTTAATACCGAGTCCCAGTGAATTCTCAAGATTATTCTGAAGTTTCTGCTGAAGTGATTCCAGCTGACTGATCTTATCCTGAAAAAATGCTTCATCAACTTCAACTTTCAGCTCAAGAGTATCCAGATTATTTACCCTGTCCACAATCAAAAGGTAATGAGGTTTGATTTCACTCATCTCAAGAAGGACACTCTCCACCTGTGACGGAAATAGGTTTACTCCCCTGATAATAAGCATATCATCGCTTCGTCCCAGACATTTTTCCATTCTTACCATCGTCCTGCCGCATTTGCACTTTTCATAATGTAAGTCGTGTCAGATCCCGTGTTCTGTAACGTATAAGTGGTAATCCTTCTTTTGTAATTGTTGTAAAAACCAGTTCACCGGTATTTCCTTCAGGCAAGACCTCGAAGTGTATCCGGATCGATTATTTCAGGATAAAAATGATCTTCATTTATATGCAATCCTTCCTGAATCAGGCATTCACTTGCCACACCCGGACCAATAACTTCACTAAGTCCGTAAATATCAATTGCTTTTATCCTGAGTTTATCTTCAATCTCCCTCCGCATATTTTCTGTCCATGGTTCAGCACCGAATACTCCGACTCTTAACTTCAGATTCCTCACGTTTGATGCCACTTTCCTGTATTGCTTCAGCCAGAAATAGTGCATATGATGGTGTACAGGCAAGAACAGTGCTGCCAAAATCGTGCATAAGCTGTATCTGTCTTATTGTATTACCACCTGATATAGGTATTACAGAGGCGCCAATTTTTTCGCCTCCGTAATGAAGTCCAAGACCACCGGTAAAAAGTCCATATCCATAAGCAACCTGGATAAAATCATTTCTGTTAGCGCCTGCACTTGTTAGTGTACGTGCCATCACTTCAGACCAGGTTGAAATATCATTCCGGGTATATCCTACCACTGTTGGTTTTCCGGTAGTGCCTGATGAAGCATGAACACGAACAATCTCGCTCATCGGAACAGCAAATAATCCAAAGGGATAATTATCCCTCAGGTCATGCTTGGTGGTAAATGGCAATTTGGCTATATCATCTATATTCCGGATACTTTCCGGCCCCAATCCTGCCTCCTGCATCTTGTTCCTGTAGTATGGCACATTGAAATATACTCTTTCAACTGTTTCTCTGAGTCTTTCACTTTGAACATGTCTGAGCCCGTCCCGATCCATACACTCGAAATGGCGGTTCCAAATTTCCATATTATATTATTTAATCCAATGAATTGCTCAGTTTCCTGAGTCTATTATAAATAGATTTCAATTTATCTTAATTTTCCCTTAGTGTTACTTTGTGTTTTCCTTTGTGTTCTTTGTGGTTAAAAGAAATAAAATTCTACCACTAAGGTACTCAAAGGTTAACACGAAGGTTCACAAAGTACTTTACATCGTCAATTATACAGGTTTTTTAAATTTTATATAAATCACTGGCCTTCAGCAACTCCATTTCATGGCTTTTAAGTGCTTTAATTGCGTTTTCAGTATCGCTGCATCGAAGGATGATAATTGATTTATCACCAACAGAAAATGCATACGTGTATTCTACACTTATATCCAGATCTGACAGGATCTTCAAAATCTTAGCGTAGTGTTTGGCTTCACTCGGCGCCATGACGGAGATGACATCTGTTAGATTAACTGTAAAATTATGCTTTTTAAGAAGTTCCCTCGCTTTTCCGGGATCAGAAACAATCAGACGTAAGATACCGAATTCGGTAGTATCAGCAACGCTTAACGCAGTTATCCTGATATTCTCTTCTCCAAGAACTTCAAGTACTTCCGTAAGACGTCCTGACTTGTTTTCAAGAAAAATTGATAACTGATGGATAATCATACATTTAACATATTTTATAAGTAAAAAGAATTTTCGAAGATAACTATAAAATTAATCCCGGCTTTAAAACTAGATGAAGATCACCTTTCGATTCTTATCCTGGCATCAACCACTGTTATCCCGTCAGGGCTCCCGATCAGAGGATTCAGGTCCATCTCTTTAATTTCAGTGGCATATCTCAATAAGCTTGATAATCTGACTATTATCTCTGCAAATTTTAATTCATTAATACCAGGTTTCCCTCTGGTTCCCTTTATGATCCTGTAACTCCTGAGGCTCCTGATCATAGATTCCGCCTCACTGAAAGTAAGAGGAGCAAGTCCTGATGACACATCGCCGAGAACCTCAACAAATATTCCGCCCAGACCACAAAGAATTATATGACCGAACCGGGGTTCATATTTTGCTCCGATGAAAAGCTCAGTACCGGAATGCATCTGTTGTACCAGCACAGCCTTTACACCCTCAATCTGCATCATTCTTCTGAACTCAGCTTCAAGATGTTTTATTGATTTAATATTAAGTGTGACACCACCTACATCCGATTTGTGAACAGGACCAACAACCTTTAATGCAAGAGGGTAACCGGTTTTGTTTGCCACCGATAACAGATCCTTTATTGTTGTGACTACCTTTTCTTTCACAACCGGTATATGGGCTGCGTTAAGGAGTCGTTGTATAACCGAAGGTTCCAGATAACCATCCGGTGATTCATCTATTATCTGCCTCACAAGTGTGACATCAATATTCTTAAGAAAAATCTTCTCTTCCGCAGGTGACGGAGTATTGAATATTTTAGTCAGTGCCCGGCCAAGGACAACTTCATCGGGAAAATTAACATGACCCTTGTTAAGAAAATATTCCAGCTCCCTCGAGGAACTTGTTACAGAAGGAAGTATTGGGTATAGTGGTTTGTTACAGTCACGGATCTTTTTGTGCAGCATATCATATATCTCGGTCATGTCATTCAAACCATTGCTGCCAAAAATTACACTCATACCATCGATTATCGGTATTTGCTTATCAACATATTCTATTACCTTGTCGAGCTGATCATTGGTTGCAGTAGCAATCATATCGATAGGATTAACTGCTGAAGCTCCGGTATTCATCATTGCCAGTAAATTATCATGATGAATACCGGTTATTTTTGGAATATTCATGCCACCGGCAGATAATGCATCGGTCAGCATAACAGCTGGTCCCCCGGCATGTGTAATAATAGCTATATTTTTACCTTTCAGGTGTTTGTGAAAGAACACACATGCAACAGTAGTCAACTCTTCCCGGCCGGAACATCTTACAATTCCTGCTTTACGGAATAAAGCTTCCACGGCAGAATCGGATGATGCCATAGCACCTGTGTGGGAAGAAGCTGCCCTGCTCCCGGCTTCAGTTGTACCTGCTTTAATTGCAGCAATCATGCACCCTTTACGGATCAGTGAGGAAGCGTGGTGGAGAAGTTTATCCGGATTACGGATGCTCTCGACATAGACCAGTTTTATAGGTGAACTAATCTCAGAATCATAAGTTTTATCCCAGTATTCCAGAACTTCTTCAACACCGGTTTGAGAACTGTTTCCGACAGAAAATACACTCGAAAAATTAAGTCCTTTTGGCATTGCTGATTCGAAAATAAAAACCGCTGTCGCTCCTGAACCTGAGACAAAATCGCATCCCCTGCTGTTTAGTTTTGGAACCGGAGATGTAAAAACTCCCTGATAAGATTGTGTAACAACTCCTATGCAATTGGGTCCTATAAGACAACCTCCAGCAGAATTGATAATATCCACAATTCGCTCTTCAAGCTTACTTCCCTCATTGCCCGATTCACTAAAACCCGCCGAAATAATGATGAAAGCCTTTGTATGTTTATCTTTTACGAGGATCTCCACAGCATTTAAACACAAACCGGCCTGTATGACAAGAATTGCCAGATCAGTATCAGGAATATCATTTAAATCTCTGTACGATTTAATGCCCTGAACTTTATCCTGCTTAGGATTAACCACATAGAGGGCTCCGTGATATTTCCCGTCGATAATATTCTTAAGAACTTTCCCCCCTGGTTTAAAAAGATCGTCAGATCCTCCGACAACTACGATGCTGTCGGGATTTATTAGTTTTTCATTGATCATAAGCTACAATACTAGTGAAGGATTGAATTATGATGTTCAATAATTCGGATTTATAGAAAACTACAAACCAGCAAATCGCTTGAGATAGCCGACATTATGCGCAACGACAAATAAATATTTTTCTGATATATAATGACTTACAGTCAATTTTTGATCTTAATTTGAAAAGGCAAGATAATAAATTTAAAGATAAAAAGTTGAAGAACACAGTGACAAAATCCCGCCAGGCGGGAATAAAATTAAAAAGTGTAGGAGTGTAACGACGAACCGGTCCGCCAGTTGCGTAATCCTTCATAATTTTGGAAACAGATTTGAGCTCTTCTTTTTTATTTTAAACCCCCTTTCATTTTCCCCCAGGGGGGAAATGTTTAGCTACCCCTTCCCCCGTGGGGGAAGGCTGGGAAGGGGGTATAGGATAATGAGAAGAAGATTTGAAGTTGTGAAATAACATTCTAAAAAAAATGTTATATGAATTCTAAAGAATTACACAGTTGACGGGGATGAAAGTTGAAAGGTTAAAAAAAATACAATCAGATTTTAGTACCTTTGCAGACCTGATATTACAGTATATGGGATTAACAATAAAAGAGATACTTGAGAGTGAGATTTTCACCAGGGAAAATATTATATCTACTTCTTGAATCTGAAGGAGAAGACAGAACTCTGCTTTTCAAAAAATCTGCAGAAATAAAAGAAAAATATATCGGTAACAAGGTATGGTTCAGGGGATTAATTGAGTTTTCAAATATTTGCGGAAAAGATTGTCTTTATTGCGGAATAAGAAAAGGAAATAAAAATCTGATCCGGTATAATCTCTCTGATGATGAGATACTTGCTGCAGCAAGATTTGCCTATAAAAACCGTTATGGATCAATAGCACTTCAATCGGGAGAACTTGAGAGCCGTTTTGTAACAGACAGAATTGAAAATCTTCTTCATAGGATCAAAGAATTATCAAACGGAGAACTTGGAGTGACACTTTCTGTCGGAGAACAGGAACCGGAAGTATACAGAAGATGGTTTGAAGCCGGTGCTCACCGCTATCTGCTTCGTGTTGAATCGACAAACCAGACACTCTATAACAAGATCCATCCCAATGATTCAAAACATGATTTCAACCGCAGGCTTGATTGTCTGAAAAGCCTGCAGGATATTGGTTACCAGACAGGTACAGGTGTAATGATTGGATTGCCATTTCAGACTATGGATGATCTGGCCGGAGATCTTCTGTTTATGAAAGAATTTCAATATTGATATGTGCGGTATGGGACCATATATTGAACATGCCGATACTCCTCTTATTGAATATTCAGGAAAACCTGATGCCGCTTAAAGAGAGATTTGATCTTACTCTTAAAATGATTGCCATTATCAGGATAATGATGAAGGATATTAATATTGTTGCTGCTACTGCACTTCAGGCTATTGATCCGATCGGCAGGGAAAAAGCCGTTAAGATTGGTGCAAATATTCTTATGCCAAATATTACTCCCGGCAAATATCGCGACAGCTATAAACTATATGATAATAAACCCTGTACTGACGATTCAGCAGAAGATTGCCAGAGTTGTCTCGAAGCACGTGTAAGTCTTGCTGATGCAGAGGTTATTTATGGTGAATGGGGTGATTCAAAACATTACAATGAAAGAAGAGCCAAATGATCAAATAATTAGTTCAAATAATAATTTTAATATTTTTAACCATCTTTTCTTTGCTTTTGTTACAAAAATAAGTTAGGTTTGAAGTCAGATATTAAGCAATGGACATAATTAAGTTAAATATTGGTATTTATTATTACTATTATTATTGCAGGTTGAAAATAGTAAGTCCTGTGATAATATAAGTGCTGACAACACACTTTTCAAAATATGAGGCTTACCGGATAAATGGTAAGCTTTTTTTTTAAACCCTTTAAACCAAACTATAAATAATCATGGAAAAAACTCAGAAAAAAGGCACTGTAAAATTCTTCAGTGGAAAACAGATCCCGCTTGAGATGCACAAGGTACGAATTGTACAATCTCTTAAACTTGTTCCTGTCGAACGACGTCTTGAAGCAATCAGAGAAGCAGGATTCAATTCATTTCTTCTTGGGACAAAAGATATTTTTCTTGATATGCTTACCGACAGTGGCACAAATGCCATGAGCGATGAACAGCTTTCGAAAATGTTTGTTGCTGATGATGCATATGCAGGTTCACAGAGCTTTGTCAAATTTCAGAAAAGTGTTGACTGATGTTTTCGGAAAAAAGCTCATTTTGCCTGTTCATCAGGGTCGTGCAGCTGAAAATATAATTTCACAGACATTTGTAAAAAAGGGATCAGTAGTCCCGATGAACTATCATTTTACAACAACTCTGGCACATATTCAGCTTAACGGAGGAAAAGTTGTGGAACTTTATACTCCTGAAGCAATGAAGATTAAAAGCAACCATCCCTTTAAAGGAAATATTGATATCACACAGGCTTGAAGAACTGATTATAAAAACAGGTCCTGAAAATGTTCCTTTTATCAGGATGGAAGCTTCAACCAACCTTATTGGAGGACAGCCATTTTCAATGGAGAATCTTAAAGATGTAAGAAAAGTAGCTGATAAATATAAGATAATTATTGTACTGGATGCAAGTCTTATCGGTGAAAATGCATATTTCATCAAGAAGCGGGAAAAAGGTTTTGAAGATAAATCAATCGGATTCATTCTTAATGAGATGTGCGAGCTTGTCTGATATTGTTTATTTTTCAGGACGTAAAGTAAGTTCATCACGTGGTGGTGCAATCTGCACAAACAGCAAGGATCTGTACAACAAAATGAAAGATCTGGTTCCTCTTTATGAAGGATTTCTTACCTATGGAGGAATTTCTATCCGGGAAATCGAAGCAATGACAGTAGGGATTATATGAAACACTTGAGGAGGATGTTGTAGGTCAGTCTCCTTCATTTATCAATTATGCAGCACTGGAACTTGACAAACTTGGAATACCTGTTATACTGCCGGGCGGAGCACTTGGTTGTCATGTTGACGCAAAACAATTTCTTTCGCATATACCTCAGAGTGAGTATCCTGCCGGAGCACTTGTTGCTGCATTTTATATTATCTCAGGGGTACGGGGAATGGAACGAGGAACAATGAGCAGCATCCGTGATGAACAGGGAAATGATATACTTGCCGACCTTGAACTTATGAGGCTTGCTTTCCCACGCCGAGTATTTACCCTGTCGCAGGTTGAATATCTAATCGACAGACTGAACTGGTTATATCATAACAGGGATCTTGTTGGAGGACTTAAGTTTGTTGAAGAACCTCCTGTTCTGCGATTCTTTACCGGCAGGCTCGCCCCAGTTGGCAACTGGCCGGAAAAACTTATTGCAAAATTCAAGGCCGATTTTGGCGATAGCCTGTAGGGCTCAGGAATCAGAGATCAGGAATCAGAGATCAGGAATCAGAGATCAGGGATCAGTGTGCCATTGCGCCGTGCGCCATTGCGCCGTTGCGCCGTAATTAAAACACCATCGTTCTTACATGAACCTGTTTAAGTGCTTTCAGGTCCTTCTCAAGAAGTAGTCGTTGTCTTTCATCTCCTTTTAATTCAAGAATAATCAGACCTGCAGGTTCACCGAAAAAAACCTCATTTACACCCAGTCGTGTGCGGATATTGCAGCCATACGATGTAAGAAGTTTCTGAACAGATAAAATAACAGCCTGGTTTCTTTCAACAAGAATACCGAGTATTTCGACGCTGTTTTTAAGCAGATTCAATATTTATCGGTTCTTTATCAGAATTAAAAGTCATTTCACGGATTTCAATCCCCCCAAGTGTGCTCAGGTCTGATATAAGTTTATCTGTATCAGCAGGATCACCATTAAGATGAAGAATAATATATGCCTCACGACTGCATACTTCATCAGTCACTTCATGGAAACCCAGACGGGTTGTTATTACAGTAGCATGCTTCGACAAAATACCCTGTGTCAGACCGGCTTCTTTTATCCTGTCGATGATTTTAATTCCGAGAACTTTTATCATGATGATCGGTTTTTGTTCGTAAACTGCGTTTATTGATATAATTATCAGTTTTTAACCACGGAGTTAACACTGAGTTTTTCACGGAGTAACACAGCTTAATATCTCCTCATTCTCCCATTCTCCCATTCTCCCAGTCTCCCAGTCTCCCATTCACCCCAGTCTCCCATTCCCCCAGTCTCCCAGTCCTCATCTCTAAAAATAAAGATCCCTCTCCCGGTTTAATTCTTTCAATTTTTTCCCTGGTGCTTACGGCAACTGAAGGTTCAAGTTTCTCAAGGTTTTTTTCAATTACTTTCCATCCTTTTTCAACTGTTTCTCCCTGCAGCATAATCGCAGATATATTCTGAAAGAGTAAGAATTGCATTCGGAGTACAGAATCTTTTTATGAATCCGGGTACTGAAAACTCCATGAAATGTTCACCTGTGCGTCCCATTCTGTAGCATGATGTGCAGAATGAAGGAAGGTAATCATTTGTAAGAAGCTCATCAATGACTTCAGCCAGCGATCTGGCATCATTTATTTTAAATTGTTCACGGTTCAGGTTCTGTTCTTCATTTTTGGAATCTGAATATGAACCAAGTTCGAGCTTTGTACCTCCATCTATCTGTGAAACACCATATTGCATAACTTCCCTTCGGACATCAGGAGCTTCACGGGCAGTAAGGATAAGTCCGGTATATGGAACAGCCAGTCTCAGGATTGCAACAAGTTTTTTAAAATCTTCATCACTTGTCTCATATTTTTTATCAATATTCAGACTTAGTGCATCTTTTATACGTGGGAAATGAAATTGTATGCGGACCAACATTATAGCATGCTTCAAGATGATTTGTATGACGAACAAGTCCCAGTACTTCAAATCTCCAGTCGTAAAGTCCGAAGAGTGCACCTATACCAACATCATCAATTCCTGCTTCCTGTGCCCTGTCGAGAGCTGTAAGGCGCCATTCATAAGTCTTTCTTTTTCCCTCCGAGATGATACCATTTATATGCTTCCGGATGATATGTTTCCTGGAATATCTGGTATGTACCGATACCTGATTCTCCTACTGTTCTGAATCCTTCAATATCAAGAGGAGCAGCATTGATGTTTACTCTTCTGTATTTCACCATGGCCTTTTTTTACACCATATACAAGCTTAACAGTATGAGCAATATATTCAGGTGAATAATCGGGATGTTCTCCATAAACAAGTATCAGTCTCTTCTGTCCGTTATCCTCAAGAGCTTCAACCTCCTTAATTATTTCATTATCACTCAAGTGTTTTCCTTATGGCATCAGCATTTGAAACCCTGAATCCGCAATACTGGCAATTATTGGTACATCTGTTGCCAACATAAAGAGGTGCAAAAAGAACAATCCTGTTTCCATAAACCCTTTCTTTCAGTTCTCGTGCGCCCTGCTTTGATCTCATCAGCAAGATCTGTTCCGACAGAATTTATCAGAACAGCAGTCTCTTCCAGAGTAAGCCTTTGCTTATCAAGCGATTTGGCAATAACATCTCTTACTCTCTGTTTATCGGGCTTTGTATTATTTATCAGATTCCATATCTCATCAGGATCAATGAATGGCTTCATTCGCTGATCAGGAATACTTAATTTTTCAGGTGAAAACCTCATTAATTAATAAATTAATTATAAAACCGTTACTCATTTCTACTCATCTTTCTGAACGCGTTACATTGTATCCTTAGGATCAAACTATTATTTATCACAAGGTACCAAGGCTACCTGGGCACAAAGGAGTTTCTGTCAGATAAATCGAGCTGCAAAGATAATCAACAAATGCCTTCTGGAAATGAATCTGTCAGTAAATCAGCTCAGAAATCTCTTCTTTTGCCAGATTGATTTTTGAAATGTCCTGTCGTCGGAAAAATTGACAGCTCCATGGATTTTTTTATGAAAAGAGATGGTGATTTTATTGCTCAGTATTAAAATTCATGATCATCAAAAATATTCAGCAAAACTTCCGGTTTATCCTCTGTATTCTGTAAATTATTACCATTCCTTTTGAATGTTACAGATCCCGATTCAACAGAAACTGCATAAATTCCGGGTGAAGGCAGAAGTTTGCATTCTTCAGTCAGCGGGATTCTTACAAAGCGAAGGCAAATCATGCAGTCCTTCAATAAGATAATTCTCAGGCTGTCCCATTATCATATAATAATGATCGAGGTAGGCATTTGCTCTCTGAATATATCCTTCGCTTATTGCCTGCCGGATTTTTGTTGAGCTTACTGTTTCATGCTAAACCTCCTGTTCAGGTATCTCTTCAGCTTCAAAATTATATTTTTCCTGCCATCCCCATAATTGTTTGTAATCACCTTCCTTGTTGAATCCAAAATGATGGTTAAATCCAACAACCACAACCTTTGCATTAAGCATACCATGAAGAAAATCTCTCACAAACTCTTCGCTTGTGATTTTTGAGAACTCCCTTGTGAATTCAATAATTATAACATTATCCAGACCGGCTTTTTCAAGGAGATCAAGCTTTTCTTCCTGTGAATTAATCAGTTTCAGATCTTTCCCTGCAGTTTCGGGATAAAGAACTTTTCTGGGATGAGGATCAAAAGTGATAAGAACTGATTCTCCATCATACTTTTCAGCCAGCATTCTGAGCCGGTTAAGTATTGTTTTATGTCCAATATGAACACCATCAAAGGATCCGGTTGTAACAACCGGATTCATTATATTTCTTGCTTCTTCAAAGCTTCTGAAAATCTTCATGTTAAAACCGGATACCCTAAATTTTATTTTCCTTTAACAAAATAGGCAACTTTTTCAATTGAAGTGATCATATCATATTCTTCAAGATAGACTCCTGATGGAACATTCAAGGGAATAGTTGTAAAATTCAGAATACCTTTTATACCGAAACGGACTGCTTCTTCAGCATATCTCTCTTGCAAAATCGGGAGGAACAGTCAGAATTGCAATCCTGATATCAAGCTCTTTTATCATTCTTTCAATCTCATTGTACGGATAGCATTTTACTCCTGAAATAACCTTATTAATTTTCTGAGGATCATTATCGAATGATGCCACCAGATTAAGCTTTGATCGTTTTCCTTTAAAATATCCGGCAACTGCTCTTCCAAGGTTTCCAATGCCGATAACTGCAACATTCATGCTCTCTTCAGAATCAATGATTTTACCAATGGTATCAATCAGCTCCCTCACATCATATCCTTTTCTGCAGAACACTCGAATAACCTATCAGCATCAGGTCGCGTCTGACCTGAACAGCTGTAATATGAAGACGTGCAGCCAGATCGTGAGAAAAAATGAAGTTTCTTTTTTCGTTAAGGCATTCCAGAAGTGTCCTTCTGTATTCGCTGAGCCTTTCTACGGTTTTTCCTGGTAGTTTCATCATAAGATAATTGATTAATTGTTATGAGATTCGCTGTACAGATTATCTTGATACAGTCTCATTTTTTCAGGTAATTGTTATCGGTTTTTTTGGTAATCTGATTGTAAATACTGTTCCGACATCAGGTGTACTGTCAACATTTATAGTTCCATGATATAATTCCACAACTTTTTTGACAATTGACAATCCGAGTCCGCTTCCGGAAATATTTCTTGTTTTTTCATTCTTTATCCTGACAAACTCTGTAAAAAGATTTTCAGTATCATTTTTTGTAATTCCTATTCCTGTATCTGAAAAGATAAGAATTGCTTCACTGTCAGAACTGTCAATTGTAATTTCTGCTTTGCCTCCTATTTTGTTGTATTTGACCGCATTTGAAATGAGATTATTAAAAACTATCTCCATATCATCAGGATCAGCCATTATGACAACATCTGATCTTACATCAAGATTAATATTTACATCCATCTGAATTGCATAAGGCTGAACAGTTACTATTGCTTCTGAAGCAACTTCCGCAAGATTAACTTCCTGAATTTTTTCCTCTTTTCTTTCAAGCCGTATTTTGGTAAAATCCAGAAGATCCATAATAAGGTTTCTCATCCCCTGAATCCTCTGCAGCGATCTTTCAATAGGAGTTGCATAATCATCAATCAGTTCACCTGCCTGTTTTTCCTGCATCATCCTCAGATAACCTTCAAGTGCATTCAGAGGAGCTTTTAGTTCATGCGAAAGAACAGAAAGAAACTGATATCTTATCTTTTTCCCTTCCTGCTTCATCTTATGAGTTATCCTCTTAAGATACTGCTGCTTGGTAATGTTTTCAATGCTTGATTTAAGCTCCTGCGGAGTAAATGGTTTCGGAATAAAATCGATTGCTCCGTCGCGTGTGGCCCTTATTGCAACATCCAGTGAGGCATAGGATGTGATCATTGCAACAACAATATCATAATTTCTTTTCCTGATATATTCCAGAACATCAACTCCCTGTATCCCCGGCAATTTGTTATCAAGCAAAAGTATATCAGGCATGTTCCTTTCAAGAATTGCGATACCGTCCTCACCTGTGGCAGCTTCTGTACACTTCAAATGTATAATCCTCATCCATAAATGGATAGGTTACATGAAAATTATTCAGTATCCTGGAAACACCCGATCGGATTCCTGGTTCATCATCAATTACAAGTACTTTTAGAACAGCCATTTTAAAGTTTTAATAGTTTCATAACCTCCTGATCGAGCTGTTCAGGCCTTATCCCCTTTTCAAGGTATCTGTCAGCCCTTATCCACGATTTTTCCTGGTCGGAATCAATACTGAAAGATAATCCTGTTTCATGAGATACAGCAGTAGCAAGGATAACCGGTACATCAGGGTATTTTCTCTTTATCTTATAACATAAAATGAATCCGCTGTCGTCATTTTCCATCATCAGATCGAATATTGCCAGATCAGGTTTGAATCTGGCAATTACCGATTCAGCTTCAGCCTGACTTTCAACTGCTACAGTCTTATAACCTGCTTTTTCAAGACTGAAGACTGTCTGAAAAAGATAATCCGGATCATCATCAGCCACCAGTATCGTTATATCACTCTTTTTCATCTTTCTACAAATTTCTAAAAATTCTTTAAATCAAACAGTTAATATGATAAATATACTGTTATTTTATTAACATGGGTGCTAGGTATCCGGTACCTGGTTCTCGGAATTCTCCATTTCACCCCTGCTCCACTTCACCCCTTCACCCCTTCTCCTCTTCTCCCTCTCTATTCTTTCCTTCTCGGCAACACAATCTTAAAGCTCGTTCCTGTTGCACCTTTGGAAGGGTTATTATTCGAATCAGCAGTTATCTGACCTTTATGCATCTTAACTATACCATAAGCAGTTGCAAGCCCCAGACCAGTTCCCTGTCCAATACTCTTTGTGGTAAAAAAAGGCTCAAAAATCTTAGCCCTGTCTTCTTCCTTTATACCTGTTCCTGTGTCACTTATTGTTATTATTACATCGCTGAGAGTATCCTCCAGTTTGATATTAATAGTTCCTCCTGCCGGCATTGCGTCAAAAGCATTCTTTATGAGGTTTGTAAGTACCTGCATCATCTGCTCCAGATCGAGCATTGCTTCAGGATTAGTTGTCCTGTCATCAATATTGATTAATATCTTTCCGGGAATGATCAGACTTTCAAGGCTGTGATCAACAAGCTCTTTGATACTTGACTTCCTGATGGTTCACCTGGTTCTTTCTGGCAAAATTCAAAAGTCCGGCGACAATTTTCTTACATCTTCCTGCCTGTTCTACAATCAGTTTAAGATCTTCGCTGACAGGATCTCCGGCATTTGCTTCTTCGAGCAGAATGTTACTGTACATTATCACAACTCCGAGCGGATTATTCAGCTCATGTGCTATCCCTGCAGAGAGCTGCCCCATGTGAGCCAGTTTTTCGGATTGTTTCAGAGCTTGTTTCATCGACGACAGTTTCTCATTTGATAACGCAAGATCCTTAACTGATTTGTGAAGTTTTTCAATTGTATAGGGTAGACACATTTCTACTTCCGCAAGTCCCTTTTTGATAGCTATCGCATGTTCAACACAGCTTTCGTATCCACATGCGCCACAATCGAGCTGGTCCTTTTTTGTCTTTTTGCCCATCTTAATGAGAATATCATTCACATCATTCTCATTAAGAGATTCAATACGATGATCTTCTGGTTTATGCTTTATAGACAGATCCAATTCTGCAAACTCATCAAATGATTTCTGCCAACTTTCAGAATCGATATTTTGCATTTTACTGTTTGCATAGGAGCTTACCAGTGATCGTCTGTTATATTGCTTTCCGTTTTTAGACAATCCTGGTCCCATTATACAACCTTCGCAACAAAGAAGCTCCATATGCTGATTCTTAATCAGCCCTGCTTCAAATTCTTTTAGTGCACCCTGAAAATCGATCCTGCCTTCTGCAGCAATCATATTGCCAGTTATTGCATTATCACTTATTTTGGCTGTCTGAAGCAATCCTCGGGCGACAGGAAATATAGCACCTCTTCCACCCAGCAGGCTGATCAAAATCTACAGGATCACTGGTTTCCGGAGAGATACCTCTTTCGGCCAGCATATCCCTCAATTCGGTAAAGGTTATTGCCTCATCAATTTCACTGCTTTCAGCTTTCTTTGCAATGCAGGGACCAATAAATACTATTTTTGTATCGCTGCCGTATTTTTCCCTCATAACCCTGCTCATTGCCACCATTGGAGATACAATCGGAGCCAGGTTATCTACAAGTACCGGATGATAAAATTTTATATAATTGACAATTGAAGGGCAATCGGATGAGATGTAAAAATTTTTTTCCTCGGATACAAGCTTTTTATATCTGTCAGCAACAAGGTCGGCTCCAAAAGACACTTCGGCGACATATTCAAATCCAAGGCTTTTTATCATCCCTGTAAGAGTATGATGATCAGGTATATCTGAAAATTCTGCCGGAAAACTGGGAGCCACAATAGCTGCTACTTTTGGATCACTTTCGAGTAGTTTCTCCACTCTGTCGATTGTATTCAGAAATACCTTTGCTCCCTGACTGCATACTTTTGTGCAATTACCGCACGCAATACATCTTTCATCGATCACCTCTGCCTGTCCTCCCACAATCCGGATAGCTTTTGCAGGACATTCCCTTACGCAGGTGTAGCATGTCCGGCAAAGTTCCTTTATAGTGTATACCAGCATATAAAATTATATTAAAAATTATAGCAACACATTTCTTTTCTCGAAATGTGTGAAGAATATCTTTTTATCTGCTATATCGGCATTTGCTTTTAACAGTTTATCATATAAATTTATGACTGACAGCGATTTACATGGCAGGTTGATTGCTTCGATATCATCCGACTGGTAGACCAGCTTTGACCTGTTCTTAATTTCATCCTTTGAAGTGCTGAATGGCAATCCGGCCCCGTGCACACATCCGCCGTGACACGTCATCACTTCAATGAGATCGTACTTCTTCCCTGAGGCCAGAGAGACTTTCAACTTTTCAAGACCAGTAAGTCCATCGACAACAGCGACTTTGACCTCATCCTCGCCAACCATTACCGACTAATTCCCTGAATGTACCTCCTGATCTCAGTCTTTTAAAAATCTGTTTATCCAGTTCTTTCTTCACTTTCTGAAAATGATAAGTCCTTATAACACTTTCTGCAATTCCGCCCGATACTTCAGCCAGGATGGCAGCTGAGCTTCTTCCGGACAGAGGTTCGTCAGCCGGTTCAGGTTCAATGTTTGAAGTGTCTATGCCGTACAATCTGATAAGCCTGGCAAGTTCCCTCACTGTAAGAACGGAATCCACATCACTTATACCTTTTCTCATCATTCCATCGCGACGGGCTTCAAATTTCATTGCCATACAGGGAGTTGCAGAAACCGAAAAGATCTCCTCAGGTTTAACATTCAACTGATCCGCTACCAGAGTTTTGATCAGTGCACCTGTTATCTGTTGTGGAGATTTTACAGTTGAGAGTTGCGGAATAAGTGAAGGAATAAATTGTTCAGCATATTTGACCCATGCAGGACAGGCAGAAATATACAAGGGAGTATCTGACTTGTTTTCAAGTTTTTCAGAAAGCTGACCTGCAATTTCAGTTATACAAACATCAGTACCCGATACCTGTTTTATAAACCTTATCAAAACCGATCTTGCGGAGTATGGTATTGAGAATTTTATCAAATTCCCTGGTATATCTCATCCCAAGCTCTTCGGCTATTCCATAAACCACCATCGATGAATATTGTATGACCTTTACTATTTCAGGTTTGTTAAGGTATTCCTGTACTTCTGTGATATTATGTTTTTCATGAAGTGCACCTGTGGGACAAACCAGGACACACTGACCGCAATGAATACAGCTCGAGAAGTTAAAATCCCTGTCCATGGCTGCTCCAACATGCGTCTCCCTGCCCTTATTGATAAAATCCAGCGAAGTTGCAGTAATTACTTCTTCACACACTCTTACACATCTGCCGCAGAGGATACATTTTGATAGTTCCCTTATAATAGCCGGACTTGACTGGTCGAGACGAGGTTTTATTTTTCTCCCGCGGATGCGTCTTTCCCTGATGTTAAGTTCCTCAGCCAGACGCTGAAGCTCACAATTCAGATTCCGGTCGCAATAGAGACAATCGTCAGGATGGTTTGACAATAGCAGTTCGACAATCGTTTTTCTTGCCGTGATCACCCTCGGTGAATGTGTTCTGATTTTCATCCATTCCTCAACAGGCTGCGAACAGGCAGTTACCAGACGGTCACGACCTTCGACTTCCACGACACACATTCTGCATGCACCGGTCGGAGTAAACTCCTTCATCCTGCATAGTGTAGGTATAATAATCCCGTTACGATTCAGGGCGGAAAGGATCGTTTCACCTTTTTCGGCTTTTATCTTTTTATTATTTACCTGTATTGTAAAAAGCATAATAACTATTTGACATTTATTGCACTGAATTTACAAATATCAAAACAGATACCGCAGCCTATACATTTTTCTTCAACAACAAAGAAAGGCTGGAGACGAGTTCCATAAATAGCGTTTACCGGACATTTGGCTGCGCAGGCAGTACAACCGGTACATTTATCAACATCTATTGAGAATGTTCTTAGTCCCCTGCAGATATTGGCCCGGCATTTCCTGTCAAATATATGCTCTTCAAACTCATCCCTGAAATTTTTGAGAGCACTGATGAAAGGATTCGGGGCTGTTTGCCCGAGTCCGCAAAGGGAAGTATCCTTCATTACAGAAGCAATAGTTTCGAGTTGCATCACACCCTTGAATCTTTCGAGTGTTGTACCCGAATCTTCATTTAATGGTTTCCTTATCACACTCTCAAGTATCTCGAGCATTCTACCTGTTCCTTCACGGCAAGGAATGCATTTACCACAGCTTTCATTACGGATAAATTCCATATAATATCTCACAAGATCAACCATGCAGGTGTTCTCATCGATTATCACAAATCCACCTGCACCCATTCCAATGCCTTTCTCCTTAAGTTCTTCGTAATCAATAGCAATATCAAGGTTTTCGGAAGTTATAAAAGAACCAGATGCACCTCCAAGCTGGATAGCTTTAAACTCTTTACCCTCTTTTATTCCATCAGCAATATCTTCAAGTACCGTTCTGATTGTAGTACCCATCTCGATTTCAACCACACCCGACATACGACCTTTTCCGGCAACTGCAAACACTTTTGTACCAGGACTGTTCTCTGTTCCGAGGGCCCGGAACCATTCTGGTCCGTTCTGCATTATCAGCGGAACATTCATCAATGTCTCCACATTGTTTATTACAGTTGGTTTTCCAAATAATCCGGCTGATGTCGGGTAGGGAGGTTTAAGCTGTGGCATTCCCCGTTTTCCTTCAAGAGTATTAATCAGAGCTGTCTCTTCACCACAAACAAAAGCACCGGGTTCAATACGGATTATAATATCAAGGTTGTAACCACTGGAGAAGATATTATGGCCAAAAAGACCATAATCCCGGGCGTTTTCTATTGCTTTCTGAAGCCTGTTCTTCGCATGATCGGAACCCGATCGCATAAATATAATAGCGTTTGAAGCACCAATAGCATATGCTGCAATAGCAATTCCTTCTATCAGCCTGTGCGGATCACTCTCAAGAATAGTTCTGTCGGTAAAGGCTCCGGGATCACTTTCTTTGGCATTACAGATAAGATACCGCGCATTTGATGTGGTATTGAGGGCATGTTTCCACTTTAAACCTGTGAGATATCCTCCTCCGCTTCTACCTCTCAGTCCGCTCCTTTCAATAATATCGCAAACCTCCTCAAATGTATAATGCCTTATTGCCTTGATAAATGCACGATAGCCACCACGGGCAATATATTCTTCGATACTTTCCGGATCGTAACATCCGCAATTGCCAAGTACAATTCTTTTTTGCTTTTTGAAAAATGGAAGTTCATCCATAAAAGGAATTCCTGACCACAACTCAAAACCCTTTGTACCGGTCTGACCTGCAAGGTCGTCTTCGTTTATATCATTGTGAAAAACACCATTCAGGAGAGGCTCTACCTTCTCTTCGGTTATATTTCTGAAGAACAGTTTGTTCTTTCCCGGAATCTGAATACATACAAGCGGTTCAAAAGTTGCAGGTCCGGCACACCCTACCTGTACCAGTGCGGCAGATGGTTCATTTTCCTTTATATATGTATTAATTGCGGAACATGTTTTTGCCGATCCTGCAATTACACTGCTTGTTCCTGAAGAAACAAAGATCACAGGACTGTCAGGTTTTTCCCTTCTCACATGTTGCAATACCTTTTCAGTTTCCGGTAACAACGTATCGGATTCAAACATGAGCACCTTTTCAATCAGAAATGTTTTCAAATCATCCATCGGGAATTCTGAATAGAGTTAGTCGTTTTCAATAACGTACTTTAATCTTTTAATAAGTTCCGGAAGCTGTTCTGCTTTTACGTGTATGTAGTATTCTCCATTTACATTAATAACCGGACCATTACTGCAACCTCCCATACATGATACAAGCTCATAACTGAAATTTCCGTCCCGTGTAGTCTGCCCGGGCACCACTCCGGTCTCTTCCTTTATTTTATTAATAATCGATTGTGATCCGTTAAGAAAGCATGAGGTCCCATTGCAAATCCTGATCTGAATCTTCCCTGAGGGGATGAACCTGAACTTATCATAAAATGTGGCAAGACCATAAATTTTAGTAGTGCTCAATCCCAGGAAACTCCCGGTCTTTACTATAGCTTCTTCAGAAAGATAACCAATGCTTTCCTGTATCTCCTGAAGAAGAGGAATAAGGTCTTCTCTCTTCCCCTGTTTGTATTTTTTCAGAATTATTTCAAAATCGGTTCCCATTCTGATAATATTTTCATAAAATTTCATCTCAAAGATAATTGTTTTTATTGTGAATAAATAAACATTGTTATTTTATTAACAATAAAATGATAGAATTTGATTTTATAACTTTTATATATAACGTATTGAATATTATTATATTACAAATCATCCATAATTATAGTTTAGAAAATATATTATTACATGTAGTATATGCCTGACCAGTTTGAGAGGTTAGTTTAGTGAATTTTAGATTCTAAGAGGTAGATTACCGCTTTGAAATAATTACTACTTTTGATGTTATTGTTTATTTATGAACAGCAAGAAAAATGGCTCAAAGAATTGAGATGCAAATCTGTCTTGGCAGTTCCTGCTTTTCAAGAGGAAATAAAGATGTTGTAATGTTTATAAGAGAGTACCTCAGGAAAAATCATCTTGATGATAAAGTCATTTTTAAAGGTGCCCGTTGCATGGGTCATTGCAGTAATGGGCCAAATCTGAACATCGATGGAGTAACAATTGAGGGTGTTACACTTTCAAAAATAGAAAATATTCTGGAAAAAGAATTTGCCGGATTAGTATAAGAAGAGTTTAGAGTGAGCTAGAGTTTGGAGTACTTAAAGTAAAAGAAAAGTTTGAAGTGACTAATAGTCTAAAGAAGAAAGTTTAAAGTGAGCTAAAGTTTGAAGTGACTAAAGTTAAAGAAAAGTTTGAAGTGACCCAAGTTTAAAAAGAATGAAGATAATGCATTCAATAATGTTCAAAATCCCAAACACTATAGGCACTTTAGGCACTCTAGGCACTTTAGGCACTTTAGGCACTTTAGGCACTTTAGGCACCAATATAAGTTAATATGGCAAAACAGAAAACCGGTTCTATATATAAATGATGAGAAGTGCAGAAATTCATATTCCTGCGTACGAGTCTGCCCCGTCAATGCCATTGAAGTAAAGCCTCAGAGGGCACATCCATTTATTCTTCCCGACAGATGTATCGGATGTGGATTATGCTATGTCTCATGTACCCCGCGTGCTATTGAATTCCGCGATTCAAGAGAAGAGGTGAAGAAACTGTTATCTTCCGGCAGAAAAACTGCAGCCCTGATTGAACCCAGCATTGCATCGGAATTTGATGATATAACTGATTACCGGAAGTTTGTTGCTATGATCAGGTCGCTGGGTTTTGACTATGTTCATGAAGATTCGTTTGGAGTTGATCTGATTGCTGCAGCATATGCAAAACTTTTCTTAAAAGCTGAGGGAAAATATCTGGTCACTGCAAACTGTCCGTCAATTGTCAAACTTATCGAAAAATTTCATCCTGAACTGGTTCCAAACCTTGCCCCTCTTGTCTCTCCTATTATTGCTACTGCAATGGTTGTAAAGGAGTTACATGGACCTGATGTAGCTACCGTTCAAATAGGTCCATGCATCGATGCAAAAGATGAATCGCTTATTTATGATAATGGCAGGCTGATAGACGGAGTTCTGACATTTGTTGAACTGAGGCAGCTTTTTGATGAGTTCAAGATTCAGGAAAGACTCGTAAAATTATCTGATTTTGATCCGCCTCATGGAAATTGGGGTGCCCTCTACCCTCTGCCGGCTGGCATTATCCAGGCGGGTGGCATTAAACGCGATATGGTTTCCAGCAGGGTAATTACAGCTTCCGGCAAAGAAGAAATCCTTGAAGCAATTAATGATTTCGATAAATATATTGACACGATACAGCACCATTTTAACCTGTTCTTTTGCCATGGATGCCTGCTGGGTCCCGGAATGCAACATCACAATGAAAGATTCAGGAGAAGAGCACTTGTGAGGAGGTATGCTGAAAAGAGGGTGGGTAAACTCGATAAAGTACTCTGGCAGAAAAACATGGACAAATGGTCGAAACTCGACTTTTCAAGAAGCTTTAAACCCGATGATCAGAGAATACCTGAACCACCGGAAGAGGCAGTGCTGGAAGTGTTGAAGATAATCGGAAAAGATAGTGCCGATGATGAGATTAACTGTGGCGCATGCGGGTACCTGTCTTGCCGCGATTTTGCCGCAACAGTTGCAAAAGGGCTTGCAGTGCCCGAGATGTGTCATACCTTCAACCTCCGCAATAAACAGGAGTATATTGAGACACTACGGCAAACAAACAGAAAACTGGCTGAAACAAAAAAAGCACTTAAAGAATCGGAAGAACTTGCCAGGAGGGAAAAAGAGATTGCCCAAAGCACTTCTGATATGATGAATAACATGCTCGAAAAGTTGCCTTCAGGTGTAGTAATCGTTGATAATAATCTTAAAATCCTACACTCAAATCAAAGCTTTATCAACATAATCGGTGAAGATGCTAAAGCCATATCAGACGTAATTCCCGGACTGGCGGGAGCGGATATTAAAACTCTCATCCCCTTTAACATTTATAATATGTTCACATTTGTGATAAAGGAAGATGAACCTGTGGTGAGCAAAGATGTTCATTTTGAAGATAAAATGCTGAATATTTCAATCTTTCCTATCAAAAAGAATAAGATTTGCGGTGCAATTATCCGTGATCTCTATTCCCCAGAGGTACAGGGTGAAGAGGTAACAAACAGGGTCAGTGAAGTGATTGATAAAAATCTTGAAATGGTTCAGAAAATAGGATTCCTGTTAGGCGAAGGAGCCTCTGAAACTGAGCAGATGCTTAACTCCATAATTGAATCGTATAAAACAAAAAAAGTAAATCTCAAAAACAACCTGAAATAATCTCAAGTGGACAGAAATTTTTTTATAGAGGTTAACAGCCAGCAAAGAAACTACGATGGGGAGAGGATAAGCGGGGATGTATTTCTGTACAGGTATATAAAAGAAGAAAACAGGGTAATTGCTGTATTGTCAGATGGAATGGGGCATGGCGTTAAAGCAAACATTCTCGCCACCCTTACTGCAACTATGGCCATCAATTTTACCCGTGAGCATAAAGAGGTTGACCGTATCGCTGAGATTATTATGAATACCCTGCCTGTTTGCAGCGAAAGAAAGATAAGCTATTCGACCTTTACCATTATTGATATCGAAAGCAGCGGAAGGGCAACAATTCTGGAATATGACAATCCATCTTGTGTTATCCTGCGCGGTAACCAGATCTTTGATCCATCGTGGAAAAAGGTTGTACTTGAGAAAGGCAAAAATTCAGGGAAGGTGCTCCGGACTTGCACATTTATTCCGGAGAAAGAGGACAGAATTATCTTTTGTTCCGATGGAGTTTCGCAAAGTGGTATGGGAAGTGAGCAATTTCCCTTCGGCTGGGAAAGAGATAATATAGCCGCCTACGCTGCATCACTCGTAACGAATGAAGCTTCAATTTCGGCCATAATGCTGGCCGGAAAAATCGTTACTATGGCTCATAAGAATGACAGTTATAAAGCCCGCGATGATATAAGCTGCGCGACAATTTATTTCCGCGAACCACGTAAACTTATTATCTGTACAGGTCCGCCTTATGAAAAGGAGAAGGACAAAGAGCTGGCTGCCAAAGTTCAGACCTACAAAGGAAAAGTGATCCTGTGCGGAGGCACTACGGCTGATATAATAGCAAGGGAGTTAAACAGAACAATTATTGACGAACTTATATTCGAAGATCCGGAACTTCCTCCTGAAAGTTTTCTTGAAGGTATTGATCTTGTGACTGAAGGAATATTGACACTTCAGAAGGTCAACGAAATACTGAAAACATATAATAACAGTGTAAAACTTGGAAAAGGTCCCGCAGATAAGATTGTAAGACTGATTATGGAAAGCGATGAGATTCACTTTGTTATCGGTACACGAATCAATATAGCACATCAGGACCCAAATCTGCCTGTTGATCTTGAGATCAGGAGAACTGTTGTAAAACGTATTGCACGACTGCTTGAGGAAAAATGGCTGAAGAAAGTGACTTTTGAATACATTTAAAAATCCGTTAACCACAAAGTACACTAAGGAGGCGCCCCCTTTCCCGCTGTAGTGGGAGTTCCCTCTAAAGGGGACACGGGCATAGCCGTCAACCTAAGGAGTTGAAAATAGTAAAATATGGAGAGAGTTTAGTACAAAACAGAATGTAAAGCATTTAATATGTGTCTGATACATTTCCCCCCGCCTAAGCGGGAGGTGGCCGGACTACTGTTAAACTATGACACAAATTCTGATAACGGCCGGGGTGGTTGATTGTTGTGGATTTCCATCAAGCTCAATTATAAGTTTTTCTGAAGCACAAAAAAAGTCAACTATGTAGTTACCTATACTGTGTTGTCTTCTGAATTTTCTTGCATTAAGTTTCTTTGATTTTAAAATGTTCCATAACTCAGCCTCAGCAG
>CAVRZV010000011.1:0-269472 GCA_963725785.1 uncultured Bacteroidales bacterium
CCAACGTATCGCTACCACGCGCTCCGGCCGTCGCGGGCCAAGCAGGTCCTCCAGACGCTCGACCACACCGCGATCTACCTCCTCATCGCGGGCTCGTACACGCCGTTCACCCTCGGTGCCCTCCGCGGGCCGTGGGGGTGGACGCTCTTCTCCCTCGTGTGGGCGATCGCCGGAACGGGGATCGCGCTTCGAGTTCGCGTTCGGGAGGAAGGTCCACAAGCTCGCGGTCGGCCTCTACGTCGCGATGGGCTGGCTCGTCGTGGTCGCCGCGAAGCCGCTTCCTGGCCGCCGTGCCCTGGCCGGGCCTCGCCTGGCTCGCGGCGGGCGGTCTCCTCTACACGGGCGGCGTCGCGTTCTACGCGGCGAGACGGGTTCGCTACGCCCACACGGTCTGGCATCTCTTCGTCCTGGGCGGCAGCGTCTGCCACTTCGTCGCGATCCTCGGCTGGTCCGGGAGGGCGTGAACGGCCCTTCGCCGGGGTGTGCGCAGGGAGTTGCGGCGCCATCTTCGCAGGTCGCGAATCACCCCATGTTGAGCGTCCTCTGGACCATCCTCGTCGGGTTCGTCGTCGGGGTCATCGCGAAGTTCCTCCACCCGGGCCGGAAGAACATGGGGATCATCGTCACGATCGTCCTCGGGATCGCCGGTTCCCTCATCGCGACGTTCCTCGGGCGGCTCGTCGGCTTCTACAAGGAAGGCGAGGCGGCCGGGTTCCTGATGGCGCTCGTCGGGGCGATCGTCCTCCTCGTCCTATGACGGGATGGTGAGGGGGAAGCCGAACGCGGCCTGATCCGGATGTTCGCGAGACGCGCCCGCGCGTACGCCGCCGGTCCGCGCCTCGCCGGAGGAGTCGGCCGAGGTCTTCGAGGCGCTGAGGAAGGTCCTCGCCGCGCACGCGAAGGGGCTGAAGGTGACCGCCGACGGCCCGAAGGGCTATTCGCTGAACACCCCGTACTCGGAGAAGTGGAAGAAGGAGCTCTTCTTCGGCGGCGTCCAGGTGATGAAGAACTACGTCTCCTTCCACCTCTTTCCCGTCTACATGTTCCCGGACCTCGCCGAAGGGGATCTCCGACGGCCTGAGGAGGAGGATGCAGGGGAAGGCGTGCTTCAACTTCCGCGCGCCCGACGCGGCGCTCTTCCGCAGCTCGCGGCGCTGACGAAGGCGGGGCTCGCCCGGATGAAGACCGAGAAGCTGTCTGAGGCGGCGTGCCGGACGCCGCCGTGCAACCCGGCCGTCCGCGTCGGCGTATGAGGACGTGGCGGAGTCGCCTTCCCGTCGGGGGAGCCCCTGTCCGGACCCCGCCGATCTGAAAGGAGACTCGATGCGCCGGTCGAAGCCCGTCGTGGCCGCCGCGATGACCCTCGTCGCGGCGGTGGCCCGCGCCCAGAAGCCCGCCCCCCCGCCGACGCCGCGACCCCGAAGATCGCGTTCGAGAAGTACACGCTCCCGAACGGCCTGCAGGTCATCCTGCACGTCGACCGGAAGCTCCCGATCGTCCACGTGAACCAGTGGTTCCACGTCGGCTCGAAGAACGAGAAGCCGGGCCGGACGGGGTTCGCCCACCTCTTCGAGCACCTGATGTTCCAGGGCTCGAAGAACGTCCCGGGCGAGTACTTCTCCCACGTCGAGAAGGCGGGCGCCAACCTCCGCGAGGGGGGCGTCAACGGGACGACGAACTTCGACCGGACGAACTACTTCGCGACGGTCCCGTCGGCCAACCTCGAGTACCTCCTCTGGCTCGAGTCGGACCGGCTCGCGACGCTCGGCGAGGCGCTCACCCAGGCCAAGCTCGACGAGCAGCGCGAGGTCGTGAGGAACGAGCGCCGCCAGGGGCTCGAGAACACCCCCTACGGCCGCTGGTACAAGCTCGTCTGGGAGAACGTCTTCCCCGCGGGCCACCCCTACAGCTGGCCCGTCATCGGGAGCCACGAGGACCTCCAGGCCGCGACGCTCGACGACGCGAAGGAGTTCTTCCGGCAGTACTACTCGCCGTCGAACCTCTCGCTCGCGATCACCGGCGACTTCGACCCGGCCGAGGCGAAGAAGCTCGTCGAGAAGTACTTCGGGTCGATCCCGCCGGGCCCGCCGCTCGACCGCCCGAAGGTGTTCGTCCCGCGCTGACCGGGCGAGAAGGTCGTCGAGGTCGCGGACCGCGTCCCGCAGGAGCGGACCTACATGGCGTGGGCCGCGCCGCGAGTACTTCTCGGCCGACGAGGCCGCGCTCAACATCGCCCAGCGGATCCTCACCGACGGCCTCTCGTCGCGCCTCCAGAAGGCGCTCGTCTACGACAGGCAGCTCTGCACGAACGTCAACGCCTTCAACAGCGCCGACGAGATCGCCGGCGTCTTCGTCGTCATCGCCACCGCCCGCCCGGGCGCGAGCCTCGCCGAGGTCGAGGCAGGGGGTCACCGCCGAGATCGCCCGCCTCGCGAAGGACGGCCCCACGGCCGCCGAGCTCGCGCGCGTGAAGGCGAAGCAGGAGTACGACTTCGTCACCGCCCTCGAGGGGATCGGCGGCTTCGGCGGCAAGGCCGACATCCTGAACCAGTACAACGTCTTCCTCGGCGACCCCGGGAAGCTCGAGGCCGACGTCGCCCGCTACCGCGCCGTGACGCCGGGCCGACGTCCAGGAGGCCGTCGGCGAAGTGGCTCGACACGAGGAACCGCGTCCTCGTCCGCTTCCGCCCCGAACCTCGCGTCAGCGCCCGGCGGCTGCGACCCTCGACCGGAAGGTCGGCCCCGTCGATGGGCGCCGACCGCTCGTTCGTCGCGCCCGGCCGGTGAAGGGCCGCGAAGCTCGCGAACGGCATGGAGCTCCTCGTCGTCGAGCGGCCCGAGCTGCCGAAGGTGGCGGTCCCGCTCGGCGTCCGCGCCGGCGCCGTCGCCGACCCGCCCGGGAAGGAGGGGCTCGCCCACCTGACGCTGGTCAACATCGACATGGGGACGAAGACCCGGAAGGCGCTCGAGATCGAGGACGCCCTCGGCGACCTCGGCACGAGCCTCGCCGGCAGCGCCGGGCGCGAGGCGGCCGTCCTCTGGCTTCGAGGTCCTGAAGGCGGAACCTCGCCCCGGCGCTCGACATCCTGGCCGACGTCGTCGAGAACCCGCAGTTCCCCGAGAGCGAGTTCGCCCGCGAGAAGAAGCGTCACCTCGACAACCTCTCGCAGCAGGCGAAGAACCCGCAACGCCCTCGCCGCGCGCGATCGCCCGATGGTCGCCTTCGGGCGCGAGCACCCGTACGGCCGCCCGGTCCGGCGGCTCCCGTCGACGGTCGAGAGGATCACGCGCGACGACCTCGTCGCCTTCCACAGGGCGCGCTGGACGCCGGGCGGCGCCGCGCTCGTCATGGTGGGCGACGTCACGCTCGACGAGGCGAAGGCGATCGCCGAGAAGGCGTTCGCCGGGTGGAAGGGCGCGGCCCCGCCGAAGGTCGCGATCCCCGCGCCGGCCCCGATGCCGGCGGGGAAGATCTACCTCGTCGACCGCCCCGACGCCGCGCAGACCGTCATCTCGCAGGTCCTGCCGGCGCCGAAGCGCGGCACGCCCGACTACGACGCCCTCAGGCTCGCCGACGCGGTCTACGGCGGCGGCGGCTTCGGGACGCGCCTCAACCTCAACCTCCGCGAGGACAAGCGCTACTCCTACGGCGTCTTCTCGAACCTCGCGCTCCTGTCCGAGGCCGGCTCCTGGACCGGCGGCGGCGGCGTCCAGACCGACAAGACGAAGGAGTCGGTCGTCGAGTTCGACAAGGAGCTGCGCGACCTCGCCGGCACCCGGCCGATCTCCGACAAGGAGTTCGCCGACGCGAAGGCCACCCGCACCCGCGGCTACTCGCAGGGCTTCGAGACGTTCGGCGCGGATCTCCCAGCAGGTCTACGGCCTCTGGGCCGCGGGCATCCCGATGGCCGAGCTCCAGCGCGAGTACGACGGCGCGCGCGGCGTGACCCTCGAGGCGGCCCGCGCCGCGGCGACGAGGTACGCCGTCCCGGCAAAGGCCGCTCTCGTCCTCGTCGGCGACCGGGCGAAGATCGAGGAGGGGGTGAAGTCGCTCGGCCTCGGCGAGGTCGTCCGGCTGGACGCCGAGGGGAAACCGGCGAACTGATTTCCTCGCGGGGGCGCGTCTCGTGGCGCGCCCCCGTACACCCTCTCCTGCGGTACGCTTCATCGGCTTGAAACGAGCGGCGAGCGACGGCGGCCCCGGACTCCGAAGGACGCGGCGCGGGGACGTCTTGCTTCTTCACCCCCGCGGAGCGGTCAACGCCGCTCGCGAAGGGCGCTGGCCCTCGGACAGCCTTTCTCCTCCGAAAGGGTCTTACCCATGGACTGGAACGCCACGATTCACCCCAGGCTCTCCGTCCCCGTTCTCCCTGCTCCCGAGCAGCTCGTCATCGTCTACGTCGCGACCCGGCACCAGTTCGCCGTCGGGTACTACCGGGGAGGCACCTGGCAGGTCCAGCCCGCTCTCACCGGCACCGTCACTCACTGGGCCGTTCTCTCGCCGCCGGCCGCTCCGGGTCCGACGGCGACGACGGCAACTTTGAAACGCGACATCGCGGCGACGCGTTCCACGGTACCGAAGCCTCCCTACAACAGGTAGAGGTCCCGCCCGGCGCTGCCCGAGCGCGCGGACTATTCTCCGGGAAATGAGACGCGGACAAGCGGTCGGCGGGACGGAAGGGACAGGAGGGGGACATGCCGCGAGCACCGGTTACGATCCTCATCGTCTACAGGACGCATCCGGGCGAAGCCGACGCCGGCCTCGGCGCTCTGACCGCTCTCGTCAGGACGGTCGTGGCCGAGGAGCCGGCCTGCCTCGGGATCGCCATTCACCAGGACGTTTCCGACCCGACCCGGATCCTCCTTCACGAGGAGTGGCGCGATCAGGCCTCGTACGTCGGGCCGCACATGCAGACGCCGCACATCCGGGCATTCATCGAGAAGGCGCCGGAGCTCTTCGCGGGGCCGCCCGACATCTCCTTCTGGGCGCGCCGCGGCGAAGAGCGCCGCGGCTGAGGCCGCGTTCCCGGGCGCGGAGGTGAACGTGACGCAGCCTGCACGGCGGACCTGGTGGGATCGGAACTGGAAGTGGTTCGTACCCGTCGGATGTCTCTCCGTCCTCGCCCTTCTGGCCGGGTTCGTGGCCGTCGTCGGGTCGATCGTGATCGGAGCGATGAGGTCGTCGGACGCCTACGAGCACGCGGTCGCCGAGGCCCGGAAGAGCGCCGAGGTTGCCGAAGCCCTAGGCAGGCCGCTCCGGGAGGGGCTCTTCGTGTCGGGCAGCATCGACGTGAAGGGCCCGTCCGGGACCGCGAGCCTGGCGATTCCCCTGTCGGGGCCGAAAGGGAAGGGAACGGTCTACGTCGAGGCCACGAAGTCCGCGGGAGAGTGGAAATACTCGACGCTCCTCGTCCGGGTCGACGGGAGCGAGGAACGGATCGACCTTTTGGAACACGACGCGAAGCGGGATGGCTGAGGGCGCCCGCGTCCCCTCGCGCGGTCCGGGATTCCGCGGCCCGTCGGGCCGGCGGCGCCCGAAGGGACAGGGCCGGGTCGTTCCCTGAGGCGTCGTTCGCGGGTCGGGCCGCGGCGGGGACCGCTGCCGGGAGCGGACTCGTGCAGAATCGGAGAATGAGCGAAGCCGCCGTCGAGCTGTGGGGGTTCCTCTCGGAGGACGTCGAGAGCGTGCGCGAGGATGTGGAGCGTCTCCTCGTGGTTTCGTTTCGACTCCAGGAGAGCGCGTCGATCGGGCCGTACTACTTCGCCGAGCTGGACGACCCGGAGTCGGACCTGATCCTCCGCCCGAACCTCGATGCGGGGTTCGACGAGGACACGGACGACCCCGACGACGCGTTCGTCGAGCCCGACTTCCCCGACTTCGGAGTCCTTCTCTACGTCGAAAGGAAATCCGAGGGGAAGCCGGGAAGCGGCCGGCTCGCCACCCTCGGTGGGACGGCCCAGCTCCTGCTCGTGGAATAGCCGGCCTCACTGCGGCAGAATGCAGGGTCGGCCGCGGGACGCGGCCCGAGAGGCAACCATGAGCGGTGACCCTTCCGTGACCTCCGACCTCGTCCGCGACTTCGTCGCGCAGAAGCGCCTCGCGCTGGCGGGAGCCTCGCGCACGGGAAAGAAGTTCGGGAACGCGATCCTCCGCGAGCTGAAGGAGCGTGGATACGACGTCGTGCCGGTTCACCCCGAAGCGATCGAGCTGGAGGGGCTCAAATGCGCAAGGAGCCTCGCATCGGTCGCGGGACGGGTCGAGGGCCTCGTCGTCGTGACGCCTCCCGCGGAGGCGGTGAAGCTCGTCGGCGAGGCGGCTGCGGCGGGAATCCCACGCGTCTGGCTTCAGCAGGGCGCAGGGTCCGACGAGGCCGCGACCCTCGCGCGCGAGCGAGGCGTGTCGCTCGTTCACGGGCACTGCCTCCTGATGTTCCTGCCCGGGGTTCGTGGCTTCCACAGGTTTCACCGGGGACTCTGGAGCCTCCTGGGGAAGCTCCCGGCGGAGGCGGCGAAGGCCTGACGAGTCCGACCGAGGGCGGAGACACGAGGCTGGGGCGTTAGGATGGCTCCGGAGGGCCCGTGGACTCGTCGTTCACCTCGTTCGTCCTGGCGTTCTCGGCCGGCGTCGTCGCGTTCGGCGTGGCCTCCGTGGCCCTGGCCGCCGTCTTCGTCCAGGGACGTTTCGAATCGAGCCGCCTCTTCGGGCCCTCCGTCGGCCTCGTAGCGTGCGGCCTCCTCGCCGGATTCCTCGTCATCGTCGCCTCGTCGGGCGGACTGCCTTGGGGGGTCGTGGGAGTCCCTGCGGTCCTGACCGTCGTTCTCTCGGGTCTCGGCCTCTTCCAGGCCCGCGGAGCGCCACGCTTGCCTGGCTACGGGCGCATCGATTTCTGGCTGTTCTGGCTTTGCCTTCTCGGGTCGCTGGTCCTCGTCGGCATTCTCATCTCGCTCTACGCGAGATCGAGTTTTCGGGCATAGTTGCGACCCCATGACGAGGCCTTCCTTCACGCGTCACGCGCTGCCGGCCTTCCTGGTCGCCCCCGTCGTCGACGCCCCGGGCGTGCCGCGGGAGGCCGCTGGTTCCTCCGCCGAGGGCAAGGCGAAGAGCCGGTGAAGCGATGATCCGCCGCTTCGCCATTCTCCCGGCCCTCGCGCTCCTGGTCACGGTCTCTGCATGCGGCGGAGGGGCGCAGACGAGGTTCGCGTTCGGGACCCGCGTGGAGGCAGGAGCTGCGGTCCCCGCCTGGGTACCGGCTGCGGCATCGGACCTGAAGGTGCAGTCCGAGGATAAGAGCGGCGCCTTCTGGCTCCGTTTTCGGCTTCCGGCCGCAGAGCGGCCGGCCCTCGAGGCCGAGCTTCTCCGGATTCCGGACGGGCAGGTCGCGACGCTGACGTTCCGCGCGCCGAAGGGGGCCGACTGGTGGTTCCGGGGGCTCGTCCAGGTCGTGCCGGCGCGAGAGACGACCGTCCTCGCGGCCGACGTCTTCTCCGGCGCGGGGAGGGCCGTCCCGCGGGGGACCTTCGTCGCCTTCGACCGCCGCTCCGACGCCGTCTACGCCTGGTCGGCAGGCCGGTAGCTCCGCCCTCGCGCCTGCCACGCGTCGGACCGCGCGCGGCGGCGATAATCGTCGCTCAAAGCGGAGGTGCCACGTGCTCAGAACCGCCGGATTCGTTTTCGCCCTCGTCGGGCTCGGCGCCGGGCTCTTCCTTCTCGCCGGGTCGTTCGGGATGACGCCAAGCGCCCCGGGCCTCTCCGCCTGGATCCTCTTCCCGGCCTGCGCCTTCGGGGGCTTCGTCCTGGCGGCGCTCGGCTCGCGGACGGGCGCGCTTCCGGCTCTCCTGAAGGTGGCGGGCGGCGCGCTCGTCCTCCTCGCGGCCGCCGCGGCCGTCAGCCTTCTTCTCGCCGCGGCCGGCTTCGCCGAGCCGACGAACGGCACCGGCTCGCTCTGGTACCTCCTCGTCGTCGCCGGCCTCGCCGGGACGGCCTGGCTTCTCGCTCCCGAGCGGCCCGAAGGCAGGGGCTGAGTCAGCCCACCTGGCGCAGCGCCGCGGTGATCTTCGTGAAGGCGGCCCGGCCCGCAGGGAAGAGGCCGCCGAAGAAGCCCATGACGAGGGAGAAGACGATCCCCGTCAGCGAGGAGCGCCGGCGTCAGGCGGAAGGCGAAGACGACCTCGGCGAAGGTCGCGAAGTTCGTCGTGCCGGTGACGCCCGAGAGGGCGAGCTTGACGAGCGAGGAAGCCGAGGGCGCAGCCCAGCGACGCCCTCCGAGGAGGGCGAGGACGATCGACTCGAGGACGAACGAGACGAGGATCGAGAGGCCGCGAGAAGCCGAGGGCGCGAAGGGTCGCGATCTCGCGCGTCCGCGCCGAGACGGCCGCGTACATCGTGTTCATCGCGCCGAAGCAGGCGCCGATCGCCATGACGACGCCCGACGAAGAATCCGAGGAACTTGATCGGCGCGGCCGTCGCCGTCTGCTCGTCGTAGTAGGCCCGCTCGACCTTGCCCTCGAGGGCGAGCCGCGCGTCCCCGGCGACGCCGGCGACGAACTGGTCGCGCGCGGCGCGGTCGGTCGTCCGGGCGAGGACCGACGAGTAGCCGCCCCGCTTGAAGGTGTTCAGCATCCCCTCGACGTCGGTCCAGATCTCGCTGTCGGGGGCGGTGCCGCCCGCGTCGAAGTGCCCGACCACCTTCCAGCGGTAGGCCCCGAAGCGGATCTCCTGGCCGACGTCCGCTGCCCTTGAACCGCTTCGCGACGCTCTCGGAGACGATCACCTCCGAGGTCCCGGGGACGAACATCCGGCCCTCGGTCAGCGTCATCTGCGGCCGGAGCGCCATCCCCTTCTCCTCGACGCCCCGGATCGTGACGTTCGAGCAGCCGCCGTCGCGCTTGTCGAGGTTGAGGACGACGACGAGCTCGGCCGAGGCGAGCGGCTTCCCGTCCGCGTCCTTCTCGATGCCCGGGAGCGTCCGACGAGCAGGGACCTGGTCGCGTCCGATCCCCGACTGGAGCTCGGACTGCGAGTTCTGGCGGAGGACGAGGACGTTCTTGTCCGAGCCCGAGGCGGTGAAGACGTTCGTCAGCCCCTCGCCGAGCGCCATGACGCAGAGGAAGACCGCCACGACGAGGGCGATGCCGAGGACCGTGAGCGTCGTCGTCACCTTCCTCACGAAGAGGTTCCGGACGTTGTACTTCAGCGGGATGCCGAGCATCGTTCGGTGTCCTCCGTCCTCAGCCGACCTGCCGGAGGCCGTCGGGGATGGAGCGCTGGGCGGAGCGGATGGCCGGGACGAGCCCGGCGACGAGGCCGACGAGGAGCGTGATCGCCGATGCCGGTCAGCGAGGATCTCGGGGAAGAGCTGCATCCCGGCGGCGAAGCCGCCCATCGGCGAGTTCGAGGAGCCCCTCCTTGAGGCCCGGGAAGAGCGAGGCGGAAGAGGCCGAGGCCGACGAGGGCCCCGAGACGCGAGAGGAGGAGGCTCTCGCCGAGGATGAGCGTCGAGGATCGGCGGCTTCCCGAAGCCGAGCGTCCGGAGGACGGCGATCTCGGTGACCCGCTCGCGCGCGGCCATCGCCATCGTGTTCGCCGCGATGAGGAGGATGACGAGGACGATGATCGTGCGAGATCGACGGTGACGACGGCCTTCACGTTCCCGAGCATCGAGACGAAGCCGTTCTGGAACTCCTTCTCGGTCTCCGTCTTCGTCGGGAAGGAGGAGTTCTCGAACATCGCGTCGATCTGTGCGGGGAATTCGCTGCGACCGCCTCGGGCGAGTCGGCCTTGATCCAGAACGTCCCGACGTGACCCTTGGCCCAGGGGACGGCCTCCTCGACCAGCCTTGCGGTCGAAGTAGACCCCGCTCTCGTCCGAGCCGCGGTAGACGGCCCGGACGGTCAGGTCGAGGTTCACCGGGAAGATGTCGCCCTTCAGGACGAACTTCTGCCCGAGCTTCCAGCCGTACTTCTTCACGAGGCGCTCGCCGACGAGGGCGCCGCTCCGGTCGGAGACCCAGTCGGCGGCGGACCCTCCGACGATCGTCACCTCGTCGAAGATCCGAAGGAGGGCTTCCGGCTCGCAGCCGAAGCGGGCGAACATGTTCTGGGGGCGGTTGTCGATGTACTGCCCGCCGAACCAGTTCAGGATCGTGACCTCCTTCACGCCGGGAAGCTGCGGGATCCGCTCGCGGTAGGCCTCCGGGATGAAGTTCGTGAGGGAGACCTTGTGCCTCACGACGAGGCGGTACATCCCCTTTCCGCCCGAGGGTCGGCGTCGAGGGTCGCGAGGAGCGTCCCGAGGACGCAGATGACGAAGAAGGGGAGGACGATCGAGCCGATCGTCAGGATCGAGCGGGTCTTCTTCCGGAAGAGACTGCGGAAGACGTAAGGGACGAACTTCATCAGGCCACCTGCCTCAGGCCGTCGGTGATCGGCCGGACGGCCGAGCGGATCGCGGGAACGAGGCCGGCGAGAAGGCCCACGGCGACCGTGACGCCGAAGCCGAGGGCGAGCACCTCGGGGAAGAGCTCGATGCCGGCGGCGAAGGCCCCCATCGGCGACTCGACGAGCCCCGCGCGGAAGCCGGGGAGGAGGAGGACGAAGAGGCCGAGGCCGAGGACGCCCCCGATCATCGAAAGGGCGAAGCTCTCTCCGAGGACGAGGCCGAGGACCTTCTCCTTCGTGAAGCCGAGGACGCGAAGGACGGCGATCTCGGTGACCCTCTCGCGCGCGGCCATCGCCATCGTGTTCGCCGCGATGAGGAGGATGACGACGGCGATGATCGTCGTGATCGACCCGACGAGGAGCTTCACGTTCCCGAGCATCGAGACGCACATCTTCTGGAACTCCTTCTCGGTCTCGGAGCGCGTGGGGTACGAGGAGTTCTCGAACAGCGCGTCGATCTGCTTCGGGACCCGCTCGGTCGCGGCGATGGAGTCGGTCTTCAGCCAGTACCACCCGACGTACCCCTTCACCCGGGGAAGGGCTTCCTCGACGGCCTGGTGGTGGAAGTAGACGCCGCTCTCGTCGGCGGCCGCGAAGACGGCGCGGACCGTCAGCTCGAGGGTGATCGGGTAGATGTCTCCCTTGAAGGCGACCTTCTGCCCGAGCTTCCAGCCGAAGCGCTTCATCGAGCTGTCGGCCGACGAGGAGGCCCGAGCGGTCGTTCACCCACTCCGACTCGCTCCCCTCGACGATCGTCGCCTCGTCGAAGACCCGCATGAAGCGCTCGGCGTCGGTGACGGAGAAGCGAGCGAACTGGTTCTTCGCCGACTGGTCGATGTAGGAGCCGCCGAACCACTGCATCCGGATCGCCTCTACGACCCCGGGGAGGTTCCGGATCTTCGGGTCGTAGGCGCCGGGGAGCCAGTTCGTGATCGAGACCTTGTGGCGGACGATGATCCGGTACATCCCCTTCCCGCCCGAGGGGTCGGCGTCGAGCGCCCGAGGAGCGTCCCGAGGATGCAGATGACGAAGAGCGGCAGGACGATCGAGCCGATCGTCAGGATCGACCGCGTCTTCTTCCTCAGGAGGTTCTTCAGGACGAGCGGGAGGAGCTTCACGGGCTACTTGCCGGCGGCGATCGCGGCGGCTGCGGCGACGCCGATCTCTCCCGTCGCCTCCCGCGCCCGGACGTCCTCCTTGAGGACCCCCTTGTCGAGGTGGACGAGCCGGTGGGCCCGGGCTGCCGCCTTCGGGTCGTGCGTCACCATGACGATCGTCTTGCCGAACTCACCGTGGAGCCGCTCGAGGAGGATGAGGATCTCCTCGCCCGACTTCGCGTCGAGGTCGCCCGTCGGCTCGTCGGCGACGAGGAGGGTCGGGTCGGTGGCGATGGCCCGCGCGATGGCGACGCGCTGCTCCTGCCCGCCCGAGAGCTGCCGCGGGTAGTGGTCCATCCGGTCGGTGAGGGCGACGACGCCGAGCGCCGTCTCCGCCTGCTTCCGCCGTCTCGGCTCGCGAGAGGCGCGTGAGGAGGAGCGGCAGCTCGACGTTCTCGAACGCGGTCAGGACCGGGACGAGGTTGTAGAGCTGGAAGATGAAGCCGACGTTCTCGCTCCGCCACTTCGCGAGGGCCCCCTCGCTCATGGAGGAGACCTCGTCCTGCCGACGAGGATTCGGCCGCTCGTCGGCCGGTCGATGCCGGCGATGAGGTTGAGGAGCGTCGTCTTCCCCGAGCCCGACGGGCCCATCAGCGCGACGAAGTCCCCCTTCTCGACCTCGAGGGAGAGACCGTCGAGGACGGTCAGGACCTGCGTGTCCCGGGTGTATTGCTTGACGACGTTCTCGATCCGGATGAGGGGTTCGGCCATGCGTTCCTCGCTATTCCTTCTTGACGCGGACCTTCTGCTCCGCCCGCCACTCGAACTTCGACGCGGCCGCCTCGGCCACGATCTCCTCGCCGCCGGAGGCGCCCGAGGCGACCTCGACCTGGCTCCCGGTCTGAGCGCCCAGCTGGAGAGGCTGGAAGACGGCCTCGCCCTCCTTCACGAGGAGGACGCCCTTCTTGCCGCCGACCTCGACGACCGACGCCGAAGGGACCATCACCTTCGGCTTCGCCTCCGCGTCGACCTTCGCCTCGGGGTTCAGGAAGACGACGCGGCACGACATCTCCGGGAGGACTTCGCTCGTCCCGGTCGAGGACCTCGATCTTGACCTTCACCGATCCCTTCTGCCGGTCGGCCGTCGGGACGATCTGGCGAAGGCGGGCCTTGTACGGCTTGTCGGGGTAGGCGTCGAGCGCGACCTCCGCCGGCTGGCCGATGGCGAGGCGCCCGAGGTTCTGCTCGTTGATGTCGGCCTCCATCTCGAGCGAGCCGAGGTCGACGATGACGGCGAACGTGGCCCCCGCCGAGCCGGCCCCGCCGAAGCCCTGCGGGGCAACCGTCTCGCCCACGAAGGCCTTCTTCACGGTCACGACGCCGTCGATCGGCGCGTAGATCTCGGAGTTCTTGATCAGCTCGTCGACGTAGCGCACCTGCGCCTCGACGGAGGCGACCTGGGCCTCCAGAGCCTTCACGCGCGCGTCGGCGGCGTCGAAGGCCTGCTGGCTCCCGACGAGGTCCTTCAGGAGGGTCGCCGAGCCGCTGCCTCTCGAGGCGGGCGTTGACCAGCTCGGCAAGCGCCTGCTCGCGCGAGGCGGCGTACTGCTTCCTCTGCGCCTCCAGCTCCTGCGACTCGAGGCGGGCGACGAGCTCGCCCTTCCGCACCCTCTGCCCCTCCTCGAGGTTCAGCCAGTCGACGCGCCCGACCGATTTCGGGGAGATCTCGGCCTTGCTCCTCGCGACGATGTAGCCGGAGGCGGTGAGGACGGTCGAAGCCTGCGTGGGCGTCACGAGGGCGACGCGCGTCACGGAGACCTCGGGCGCGCGGAAGGTGGAGCCCGTCGCGCGGCCCCAGAGAAGGACCGCCGCGACGAGCGCGACGAGGGCCGTCGCGACGGCGGGAAAGACCCAGCGGGCCCGGTCGGGGCGGGAGTCGCGCTGGATCTTCAGAGCGGAGAGGTCCGCAGTGCGGTTGCTAGGTTCGAACTGCCACCGATAAAGAAATAATTGACTAACTTTACTCTAACCTTATTATAACTGCAATGAAACTCGAAAAGATTCTAGGTCAATTAAATTCTTTCGAAAAGAATCAATTTCTAAAAGTAATTACTGGTATTATCGAGACACCGCCTAAAAAGACAGATGAAATCGATAAAATTCTGATTAATAGCGACAAAGATTTAAAGAAAGTTGACAACCTAAATATAGTCACCGTATTTAATCTAATTGACGATGAGTTCACTGATTACATCAGATCAAGATTTAATGAAGTAGATTCACAACTCGACATTCTTATTGACATACTAATAAGAGATGGAAATTGCATACTTTCAAGGGATTGGTTCAACAAACTCTACGAGGAAGAGATTAAATCCCTAAAACTAAAAATACAGGAATTTCAATCAGATGCAGAATCTGATAATTCCTCAATAGACATTAGTAGAATAAGAGATTACAAAATCTATAAAAACTGCTTAAAAACTGCTTATACAAATGATCATGAAAGAAACCAGGATTTAAAAATTACCTGGGAAGAACAAACAATTCTACTTACACTGTCTGAAACACTTGAACTTTCACAGGAGGAAATAAAACTCATTAACTATTCTGTAATAAATATTGAAAAACAAGATATTGAACAAATAATAAATGATCTTAGAAATCTGGGGATCCTTTTCTACTCAAAAAACACCTTAAAAGTTTATATCCCAGATGAAATTGTCAGAATTCTACGAAAAATTAGAGGTAAAGAAGTTGCTAATAAATATTTCCGAAGGGTGCTCAACCAATTAAAAGAGCCACAATTAAACTACCTCTGTCGTAAACACCACATTGACTGGAAGAAACCAATTGATGAAAAAATAAAATCAATCATTCTAGAGGGGATAAGTTTCAAATCCATTTTGACTGAAGGAATATTTAAAGAAAACACAAAGTTGTCCGAGAAGAAGGCAATTGTTAATGATCTGATCGAGAAAGATCTATGCATTCCTCAAGTAAAAGGTGTCACCCTCGATGAAAAAGTACAAAACCTGATAAACTATTTTGAACAAATCGACAAGGATGACAAAATCAGTATTTCAATTGACGGATATGATAAACTTTTAGTTGATCTTGATGCATTAATCCCGGAAACAAAGTCCTTTTTAAAACAGGAGTTCGTTTTACAGGACGAAGAAGTTCTAAATAGCTCTTATCTTCTTGATTATAATATTAAACCTAAAGACATCCTCGACCTGATTCCAGATCAAAAAATCAAAGAATTTTGTGAGAAAATGTCAATTAAAGGTCGCGGCAACCTTGTAATTAATATAATTGAAAAATACAAGGATGCTGCTAACCTATATATCGAAAACTATAACCTGATAGCTTTTAGAGATATTAATGGATTGAAATCAAATGGCATCACTATCAAAGAAGGCGACTTGGGTGTAAAATTTGAAGATGTAACAAAATCAATCTTCGAAAAACTTGGATTACCGGTTGACGATAAACTGCGAAAATCTCTAAATAATGCTAAAAATAAAATTGATATAATTATTAATTTAGGCAATACCGAATTAATTCTTGTTGAATGCAAAACCGTAAAAGACTCGGGTTATAATAAATTTTCCTCAGTATCTAGGCAAATTAAAGCCTATATAGAGATTGCTCGGTTTAAAGGATATCGTGTGATAAAGAGTTTATTGATTGCTCCAGAATTCAGCGAAGATTTTGAGAAAGAATGTAGAGAGGAATTTGATTTAAACTTATCGTTGATTACTGCTCAGACATTGGCAGCAATTCTAAATGGCTTTAAAAACACTAGACATAAACAATTCCCCTATCAGTTACTGATGAAAGATGTTCTGATAAGCGAGGATTGGGTATTGAAAGCAATTAGCAAATGAGTTCAGCTAAACCCAACTAGGACAATATAGCTAAGTTGTTTTCCGCTTTGCGGGACAAGTTGTCAAGGTTTTTGCACACTACCTAGGCAACTTTATAGTGACTGACAAATCCTGCCCACTTATCGCGACCACGCCATCTGGACAGCTTCAATGTGACACCAGACGATCGTCCATTTATCGGGACTGATGCAAAAACGCATGCCAACCCTGACACCCCTCCTTCGTCGGGGCAGGCTCACGGCAACTAATTAAACCGCTGGGCCGTTATATGTAAGGTTCTAGTTACCTGACACTTAGATTAGTATGACAATCACCCTACATATAACGAAAAACTTCGCCTGGACAACAGCAACAACAGAAATATTCTATACATTTAGCAGGACATTCACTTCACATAAAATAAAATTCAAAAAAAACATGAAATCATTTATGACAAAACAAGACAAACCAGCGTTAATTCTGATTGATATTCAAAAAGGATTTGAAGATATTGATTATTGTGACGGACACAGAAACAATCCGGATGCGGAAACTAACGCAGGAAAGATTCTGAATTTTTGGAGACAAAATAACTTGCCAATTTTTCACATTAAGCACTGTTCCACAAACCCAAATTCAAAATTTGTCGAAGGAAATACCGGTAATGATTTTCAAGAGATAGTACAACCAAAAGCAGGAGAACAAATAATTAAAAAGAGCGTAAGCAGTGCGTTTATAGGGACTGATTTGAAACAACAACTTGATAAATTAAATATTAAAAAACTTATAATCGTTGGTTTGACAACCGACCAGTGTGTATCAACGTCAGTACGAATGGCTGGAAATTATGGCTATGACACATTTGTTGTTTCAGATGCAACAGCAACATTTGAGAGAGTAGGAGCAGAAGGACAAAAATATTCAGCAGAAATAATACATGAAACAGCATTAGCAAGTTTACATAAAGAATTTGCAACAGTAATAAAGACAGATGAATTGATCACAAAAATATACAAATAAAAACATCCTGACAGTTTTAAAATTAACCCTGCATATAACTCGGATGGTTTGCTGAATTGCCCTTGCCATACCAGACTACTTCTTTATCGACCCCAAAAGCCTGTACGATTATAATGTTGCACCCGGACAGATCCTGCTTCCAAGACAGAGTCAATAGGGTTGCAAGCCGACACTCGAGTTATCATGCCCGCCCGACCCAACGCCCAGAACAACTTAGTCGGGAAGGATCTTTAACGGGCATTTGCTGCAACCATTAATCCAGATTAATCTTCTAATAATCAATACTTGCGGCATGAACTTTGTGGTGATTGCCTAAACCCAACTATCATGAAGATACCTGTTACAATCGCTTTTATCATATTTATAATCTTATTGACATCTTATTCATGTGGTAAAGACTCACCGGAACTTTCTAAAAATATTACCGGAGAGTGGTACTGGATAAAGAGTATTGCCATATATCCATATGAAACTTTAACTCCCGGATCCACAGGAGTTTATGAAATTCTGAAATTCACTTCAGATCAAAAATGGTTTAAGTTGATAAACACTGTTAAGGTAGATTCCGGACATTATTCAACAGGTCATGGGAATTATTTGCCGTATCAGGGAGCAGGAAATTATATATACGACAGTGTTGTTTTTTTCAAACAATCATCAGACCAAATTTATTGGGACTATTACGATGTATACGAGTGATACTTTACAATTTTGCCCCGGATATGGTGGTAATATGTTTGCTTTACATAGCTACGCTTTTCCGGATGGTTTCAATGGATCAAAGTTCTGGAAAAAGAATTAAATAACCGCTTCGCTGACACAGACAATAAATTTATGTTGCTGTCGTACTTTTTGTCCCGCCGTCGGGGGGATTTCGTCGCGGAGTTTATCACACACAGCGGTACTCCTCAACTTATGCTCCTGCGCCGGGACAAATTCGAAATGGTAGTTACACCCACCGATCAGCCTTCGCTGATGCTACGGATAACGGCGTGTGAATCTGCACGCCGTTAAAATCCTTAACCGTGATGGTTTCCCGGCTAAGGTACCAGGTCTCTACCCGTATGCATCGTCGGGTAATACAACCTCCCCATATTGCCGGGCCGTTATTTATCAGGCTTGGTAGTCCCGTCACTAGTAACTATTGGCTTAAGAACTTAAATCATTGAACTTCACAGTAATAAAAATGGCGTCAGTGCGTTATATGTTTATTAAACAGACTGTCTAACCATGAAAGAGTCAATTATTTTTTGCGTGCTTATTTGCACAACTTTATTGTCTAGCGGACAACTTTCTGTCGGAATCTCTGCTGGCTCAAATCTTTCTACAATGTCGGTCTATCTCCGTGACTTAAGTACTTTTAGAATTAATCCGGTCTTCGGGTATAATGTAAATCTCATTGCACAATATAAATTAAATTCAAGTTTATCATTGTGGTCTGGACTTACAGTCAATCAAAAAGGATTTAATCAACACATCAAATATTATTATAGACCCGGTTTAGATAGTACAGCAGATATGACGAGTAAACTTACATATCTTGATTTACCAATTTACTTAGTATTCAATACCCATTTGATTCAGACTAATTTCTTTTATGGGGTTGGATCTTATTTATCTTACGGACTTCAAGGTAAAATTATTACTGAAATAACTGGTAGAAATGATGTGTCAATTACAGATAATATGAAATGGAACAAATCCTATGATTATATTAAAAGTGATTTGGTGAAAAGTTATGGATATACAAATCTGAAAAGATTAGATTTCGGTATCGGGACTATGGTAGGAATATCTGTCAAAAATTTCATATTAACCGCATCCTATAAGTACGGACTTAATAATATTATGTGGGAATGCTTCCAAGACGAGAAAATGGCAAATTCCTCTCTTTCAATCTCGATTGGCTACTTTTTTGATAAGATTCTGGCAACTAGACAACTTCAAAATTAGCCCAACACATAACTCGGACGGTGCTTTAATTAAGTGCCTTCCACCAACCCAGGACTACTTTGTAACCAGTCCAAAAATCTATGCTCGAATACTCTGTTCTATTTATAAAATTCGATTGCACCCGGACAGTTTCGTCTACTGGACAGCATCTTTGGGTTGGCGGGCTGACGCGCTGGCGTCGTATTTTTTGCTCGTCACCTAGACAGTTTCATCTTGACACGAAACTTCACAGCCATCTTCCGGGACTGGTGTCGTCTCGACAATTCCTATTCTTCTAGCTGGACTTACCACCAAGACAACTTCATCTAACCGAGATACTTTCCATACTCTAGCGGGATTTGTTACCTTGACAAATTTCATATGACGAGACAACCCTTCCCGGTCTACCAAAGCTATTCAAACACATGTTAGTGCATATTGTCAAGATGGCTGTAAAGCTCTTTTAGAAATTCAAGATTCCTTATTTGATACTTACGAATTTTACTAATTGCGTAGTAGGAAACAAATAATCCTATTAGAAAACCGATAGCTAGACCATATATGGATTCCTCATTTTTCATTACTTCAAGAAACGGTCTGTATTCAAAATATACATGAATTGATAGATTTGTCATCACTAAAAGGACTGGTATTAAGACTATATACAATTTGCTGTATTTACCCATTAGCCATCTTGACAACAATTTGATTCTTTGTTCCAACCATTCTTTTAATGACAAGTTGTATCTATTATTTTGCAATTTATTAATCGATAATAATGAAAGAATTAAAGCTGTTAGTGTTATCAGGCAGAGTATAGTATTATTTACTAGATAGATAATATCACTTTGCCGATTAAGAGCCGCCATGATCAGAAAAACAATCAAACCAACGCAAACAATAGTATCTATACTAAAAATAAAGAGAAATTTATTAATTGTTTTCCTGGTTTTGATAGTAAGTAATTGATTTAGTTCCTCAGTTGTTTTTAGACTAATTTCAGAACCAATATTTTTCCAGATGTTTTGTAATTCGTTAGTTTCCATGATTTAAATGTTTTAAATTTAGTTTCAGTAATTCTTTAGCTCTATTAATTCGTACCCCAACATTGGACTTCGAAATGCCTATGATTTCGGCAATTTCTTCATAACTTTTTTCTTCAAGATATAAGAGCATGATTGGTTTGTCAACTTTATTAAGATTATAAATCGCTTTCAATAGCATCTGACTTGCTTCATTTAATACTAATTCTTCAATAATATCAATCTTATCAATGGATTCGGGAAGTTTTTCACGATACTCAATTCGCGATTCTTTCTTTAATTTCGAAATTGAAGTATTTATAGAAACCGCATAAATCCATGAACCTATGCTATTTCTATTCTGTAACCCCGGGAAAGATTTCCATAGTTGATAAATGATTTCTTGAAAATTATCTTCTCTATCTGATTTATTGCGGAAATAGATAATGTTGACTTTGTGCAATATGCCTTGATAATTTGATACTATTTCCAGAAATTCCGCCTTCAATGATTTCATGTCTAATTTGTTTCTCTTAAAGTACCACCTAGAGATGATTTATTACAAATAAAATTAAAAATAAACAAAAGTAAAGACTAACTGACTGTATATTTGAGAGATAAAAAAATCTGAACTAACCATAACTCGGCGCACGTCCACATGCTATGACTGGCAAAAACCCTGTAAATTTGTTATCATTCAGATTCTAAAAACGAGTTAGCAGTTATTAATATCCTGCCCATGATAGAAATTTTGGAATGATTTTTGTTCAAGATTTATGAGACACACCTAAATCTATGAAGAATTTACTGATCATTATTCTGCTTTTCTCTGCAGTCCTGGCCGCTTGTGAAAAAAGCTCCTATACTCAGGAAAATAAATCCAGTAATTATGGAGATCATCCAACATCCACTAATCCTGGTGATTATCCAACAACCTACCTTACTCTCGATACAACTTTATTAAATCAGAGACGAACAAATTATCTGAACAAAAATCAATACGTAAGTAGTTCATTGAACACTTTTGGTTTTTGCGATTGGAATGGAGATCCCAAATTCAGGGGAACACCTCGCAATACAGGAGATATAACAGAATCAGAAGCTATAACCATTATTAAAGAATTTGTCTCAAAAAATAGTTCTGAGACAGGTATCAGCAATCTGGAATATCTTAGATTTTTCGAAACCCGATAAAGAAACAGGCTATGCAGGTTCAATTCTTTGGTACTTTCATTCTCAAAATCAAAGAGTTGACAATATAGAAATTTTGAACTCTTCAATCTTATTTGTTCTCGCAAACAACAGTATAGTAACATGCTTACACAACTGGTATCCATATGTATGTGTTCCGGATAGTTTTAATTTTGATCAGTCAAAAGCAAAGTCTACCCTTGTTGGGCAGGAAATCACATATGGAGGCTGGGGCGGTGGAGGTTCTTCAAAAACGATTAAAGAGGAGGATCTTAAGGATTGCAGTATGATTACTAAAATTATACCTGTTGATTCTTCTGATAAGATTGAACTCCGGGTTTGCTGGAAGATTGCTCCTCCCAGACTTTATTACATTTTTTATGTTGATGTTATGACTGGTGAGCTTATTAGTAAAGGATCAACAATATTCTATTAAAAAAGCAACTGCTGACACGGACGGTAGGCTTAATTGCCTTCCCGCTTTGCCTGCTTACCCGAGACAAGTTCGTTATAGCATGACATAGGCTTCGCGGGACACGGTCGCCAGCCCGGACTGGCAAAAAACGCAACACCTCGACGTACCTCCTTCGTCGGGCTAATCTTACATCACATCTTTTTTAACAAAATTATTTTCGAAAATTTGTTTAGATCCTGGAGATCCCTCGACTCATCCACCCGGCACCTTCAAATATCTGTAAATGAGAGGGGTGGATTCGCTCGGGATGACAATCGTTTAAGGGAGAACAATGGGAAGGAAGAAGCGGCGATTCGAAACAAAAATTTAACCATTTTTGAGAGACTTCGGTCGAATCGCCGCTTCTTCCTTCCCTCATACACTCAAAAAACTTGTCATCCCTGAAACTCATCCACCGTTTGGCTCATTTCTAAAGCACTGGATATGTGGTGGATGAGTTGAGGGATCTCCCAATCATTATAACGAATACTTTTTTGATTCATTCTTGTCCCTGACAGATACTTCTGCCATGTACTTAATACGTGTACGAATTTAACAGACCGGGACAATTCATACACATTCCTGAGTCAAGAGTTTAAAAAATTATATAATTTTATAATAAGCCAGAATAAGAAAGTGATCAGAAAGCATATAAAAACATAAGCAAGTGAAATTCATATTATTATCAATAATTATTTTTATCACGATTTACTTAAGTGGAACTTCACAGGTTAACAAGAAAATTGACACACTACTGAAAAATAATACTAATCAATTTACAAATTACCCCGACCAAAATGTTTTTGTTTTTGATCAATCTTTGCCTGAATTTCCAGGAGGCAATGACTCATTAATTGCTTTCGCAAAGAGACATATGATTTATCCTAAAACATTGATTCAAGATAGTATTGAAGGGAGAATCCTCTTTAGATTCAGTATCGACGAAAAGGGAGTTGCCGGAGAAGTCCATTTCATGCAGGGTTTACATCCTGAACTGGAAAAACAATGTATTGATATGGTTAAGCAACTACCAAGGTTTAAACCGGGAACTGGATTAACAAATTCAGGAATAGAATGGTCCTATAAACCAGTTAAGATGTGGATGTTATTACCAGTTTATTTCGCCCCGACAAACAGGAATCAAACTGATGTAAAAGTTTTCATAACTCCATAATTTAAAAACACGCTAGCACTAAATGCAAGTTAGGTGTAAGCGCTCCGCAATCACAAGACTACTAGCCATTTGAAATTCCTTACCGGGACCCAATAAATACTAATTACTCATGAAAAGATTGAATGTATCATCAGGATCAGCTTATGAAAAACCAATTGGATTTTCTCGAGCTGTAAGAATTGGAAATTTAATTTCAGTTTCTGGTACTGCGCCGATTGGACCAGATGGAGATACGTCTTACCCTGGCGATTTATACCGTCAAACGATTCGCTGTATCGAAATAATCAAGAAAGCCATTATGGATGCAGATGGTCAATTAGAAAATGTTATTCGGACAAGAGTATTTTTAAAGGATATATCGGAATGGGAAAAGGCAGCTAAAGCTCATGGAGAATACTTCACTGATATCAGACCTGCTTGTACATTTGTAGAAATAAAGGGACTAATTAAAGATGACTGGTTGGTAGAAATGGAAGCTGATTGCGTAATAGAATAAGATAATAAAGGCCTAACACCTAACACGGCCGGTTTGGTTAATTGGCTTCGCCAGCCCGGACAATTTCTTAATCGGTCCCCAATGTCTACGAGAGAAAACATAAACCCGCTTTTTAAAATTCTGCCACCCGTACTGTTTCGTACTTCTGGGACAAAGTCAATAGGGCTGCACGTCAACATGCTATGACTGGCAAAAAACGCAACACCTCGACGTACCTCCTTCGTCAGGCTAATCTTACATCACATCTTTTTTAACAAAATTATTTTCGAAAATTTGTTTAGATCCTGGAGATCCCTCGACTCATCCACCCGGCACCTTCAAATATCTGTAAATGAGAGGGGTGGATTCGCTCGGGATGACAATCGTTTAAGGGAGAACAATGGGAAGGAAGAAGCGGCGATTCGAAACAAAAATTTCACCATTTTTGAGAGACTTCGGTCGAATCGCCGCTTCTTCCTTCCCTCATACACTCAAAAAACTTGTCATCCAGAAACTCATCCACCGTTTGACTCATTTCTAAAGCACGGGATATGTAGTGGATGAGTTGAGGGATCTCCCAATCATTATAACGAATACTTTTTTGATTCATTCTTGTCCCTGACAGATACTTCTGCCATGTACTTAATACGTGTACGAATTTAACAGACCGGGACAATTCATACACATTCCTGAGTCAAGAGTTTAAAAAATTATATAATTTTATAATAAGCCAGAATAAGAAAGTGATCAGAAAGCATATAAAAACATAAACAAATGAAATTCATATTATTATCAATAATTATTTTTATCACGATTTACTTAAGTGGAACTTCACAGGTTAACAAGAAAATTGACACACTACTGAAAAATAATACTAATCAATTTAAAAATTACCCCGACCTAAATGTTTCTGATTTTGATCAATCTTTGCCTGAATTTCCAGGAGGCAATGACTCATTAATTGCTTTCGCAAAGAGACATATGATTTATCCTAAAACATTGATTCAAGATAGTATTGAAGGGAGAATCTTCTTTAGATTCAGTATCGACGAAAAGGGAGTTGCCGGAGAAGTCCATTTCATGCAGGGTTTACATCCTGAACTGGAAAAACAATGTATTGATATGGTTAAGCAACTACCAAGGTTTAAACCGGGAACTGGATTAACAAATTCAGGAATAGAATGGTCCTATAAACCAGTTAAGATGTGGATGTTATTGCCAGTTTATTTCGCCCCGACAAACAGGAATCAAACTGATGTAAAAGTTTTCATAACTCCATAATTTAAAAACACGCTAACACTAAATGCAAGTTAGGTGTAAGCGCTCCGCAATCACAAGACTACTAGCCATTTGAAATTCCTTACCGGGACCCAATAAATACTAATTACTCATGAAAAGATTGAATGTATCATCAGGATCAGCTTATGAAAAACCAATTGGATTTTCTCGAGCTGTAAGAATTGGAAATTTAATTTCAGTTTCTGGTACTGCGCCGATTGGACCAGATGGAGATACGTCTTACCCTGGCGATTTATACCGTCAAACGATTCGCTGTATCGAAATAATCAAGAAAGCCATTATGGATGCAGATGGTCAATTAGAAAATGTTATTCGGACAAGAGTATTTTTAAAGGATATATCGGAATGGGAAAAGGCAGCTAAAGCTCATGGAGAATACTTCACTGATATCAGACCTGCTTGTACATTTGTAGAAATAAAGGGACTAATTAAAGATGACTGGTTGGTAGAAATGGAAGCTGATTGCGTAATAGAATAAGATAATAAAGGCCTAACACCTAACACGGACGGTTTGGTTAATTGGCTTCGCCAGCCCGGACAATTTCTTAATCGGTCCCCAATGTCTACGAGAGAAAACATAAACCCGCTTTTTAAAATTCTGCCACCCGTACTGTTTCGTACTTCTGGGACAAAGTCAATAGGGCTGCACGTCAACATGCTATGACTGGCAAAAAACGCAACACCTCGACGTACCTCCTTCGTCGGGCTAATCTTACATCACATCTTTTTTAACAAAATTATTTTCGAAAATTTGTTTAGATCCTGGAGATCCCTCGACTCATCCACCGTTTGGCTCATTTCTAAAGCACTGGATATGTGGTGGATGAGTTGAGGGATCTCCCAATCATTATAACGAATACTTTTTTGATTCATTCTTGTCCCTGACAGATACTTCTGCAGTGTACGAGAGGAAAAAGATGTGACGAGAGATTAGCTTCGTCGGGGGCAGGCTCCCGGTAACTCCTTATTGCCCTGCATAATTTCCTTACTATCGTTTTACAATAATTTTGTTTTAAAGTATATTGCAGGTTAAGAGAATGATCGGAATCTGATTTAGTATTCAGTGACAGAACAATGTAAATAATAAAAATGGGTTTATAATAAGATACTAAAATGAAGGATAGAAAATTTGAAGGAATTGGAGAAATATTAATTTTCTTTTGTGTAATTGGTGGCTTTTTTGCCTTATTAGGTTTGGGAGATAAGAAAACTGAGAAGGAAAATATTCTTCTTTCTCAATTAAAAACTCTTATCCGGGACAATTTTTACTTAACTACTGAGAATAAACCACTATCTCAATCATTATCTTATCCCATTATTGTATGTATGTGTTTGACCGGAAGAGACACTTCATTTTATTTTAATTATTACAAAGAATCTCCGTCTAAAGGAATTTTTAATTATTACGAAGAATCTCCGTCAGCAGGGATTAAGGAAACTAAGTTAACACCGGCTATACTAAATGGTATAAGATCAATTGTAATTTACAATCCAATGGCAGAAAAATATAAGACCTTCAATTACAAATCAAATAACTCCAATTCAACAAATGAACCTATAGAAACCAAAGTATTAAATAGTTATATTACATCAGTTTGGATAATCGATATCAAAGAAAAGCATCTCACTGCTTTTACTTCGATATTACCAGATGATCTTCCCTTAAATATAAGTATTGTTAAGAAAAGTTATAATAATTATAATTATACAGAACATAATTCAGCGGATGATAATAAAGAAGTAGAATTTGAGAAAATTGACAACTGGATTAATAATCTGGATATTAAATAATTACGATTGATTGAATTAAGAAAATTACAGATTGGGGACTTCGAAGGACGTGGAATTTTTCGGCAATACAGGCAGGTTTTTTACCCGACACCGAGCCTATTTCGCAGTGACACTTAGCTTCACAGCAGCTACCAGGACCTGATACCGTTTATAAGTTTCACCATGACCCATAGCTACTCGTCCGTCAGCCAGGACTGGCAAAAAACCTGTAAATTTGTTTTCGGACAGATTCTAAAAACGAGTTATGCTTAAGCTCCAGCGACTTACGAGACAGTTTCTTCCTGACAACAACATGCACCAAAGCATAACTCCATAAATCCCAACTTTTTACTACTATCAAGACCTTTTAGAACATAAAACTTAAGATTTTTACAAGCTACCCAGGCAAATTTCCTGATTAATTAAATCAGTAGCATCTACCTAGATTTTAACATCAAAACAACTTTATCAAAATTTGACAAATTCGAACAAATTACTAAGACTGTTGAGAACAGCAACAATTAAAATCAACGAAGAATCTTAAAATAAAATAAGAATATTCTTTTATAATTTTTATAATTTCTTGTAACAAATTTGAACATCTGACGTCAGTATCTTTAGATTGCTATCAACAACAACATTTAATTCAAAACAGGTGATAAAAGTTCATTTTTTTATCTTGCTTGCTCTCTATTATTTAACAATTATGTCAACAATACAGGTCTTATTTTAAAAAAAAAGGAAAGATGAAAACAAGAAACTATTAAAATCAACGAAGAATCTTAAAATCAACTAAGAATATTCTTTTATAATTTCTATAATTTCTTGTAACCAATTTGAACATCTTAAGTTATTAGCTTTAGATTGATATGAACAACAACATTTAATTCAAAACAGGTGATAAAAGTTCATTTTTTTATCCTTGCTTGCTCTCTATTATTTAACAATTATGTCAACAATACAGGTCTTATTTTTAAAAAAAAGGAAAGATGAAAACAAGAAACTATTTAATAATAATAATGCTTTTCAGTTTTACCGCTGTTATATATTCACAAAAAATAAGTAAAGACTCCCTTATTCAAGACATAAGACAGTTATCAAATATATTAGAAACATCTCATCCCGACCCATACCTCAGAGGCGGTGGAAAGATAGCTTACCATGAGAGACTTCATAAACTTATGATTTCTATACCTGATTCCGGAATGACTAAGAGTAAATTTCAAAAATTATTACTCCCTTTCGTTGCATCAGTAGGTGACGTACATACTAGAATTTATGTCTCTTGTGAATAGAATAATTCCAGATACAAAAAACAATGTAGAGTTTAAAAATTCGCCTGAATTAACCCTTTTAAAATAAAAATCTATGATTAATAACCTCATTAAATACAGTATAAGATCTTTTAAAAGACAGCGTGCATATATAATAATCAATATCCTTGGTCTTTCAATCGGAATTGCATGCAGTCTGCTGATCACTTTGTATGTGATCAATGAAGCAAGTTATGACAAGTTCAACGTGAAAAAGGACAGGATATTCAGGGTTATTCTGAACGGCAAGATCGGAGGGCAGGAGATTACCGGTTCATCCACTCCTGCCGTTATGGGGCCGACTCTGCCGAGGGAGTTTCCTGAGGTTGAAGATTTTCTGCGAATGAATGATGTCGGACCGACAGTAGTCGAATATGAACAGCAGTTCTTTACGATAACGATATAATTCAGGCTGATTCCTCCTTTTTTAATTTCTTCTCAATCCCGGTGATCAAGGGAGATCCGGATAACCTTCTGAACAGCCCTCATAAAGTCGTATTGTCGAAATCCACTGCAAGGAAAATTTTTGGCAATGAAAATCCGATTGATAAACTGATAAAGATCGGATCTGATACAACGAGGTTTGTTGTTACCGGGGTAATGGGAGATGTTCCGTCGAATTCTCATTTCGAAGCAAGCATGGTTACCTCCTTCATGACAAATCCAAGGTCAAAGGAACAGGTATGGCTGAACAACAGTTTCAGTCTGTATCTGCTTCTGAAACCCAATTCAAGTTACACTACGGTAGATTCTAAATTCAAAGATCTGATAGTCAAATATGTCGGGCCGGAAGTGCAGAAATACACAGGAACATACCATTGAGGAGTTTCTGAAGCAGGGCAACAAATACAGGTTTTTTCTCCAGAAACTGACGGATATTCATCTCGACAATACAGTACAGGGAGGATTCAAAGCTCCGAGCGATCCCAAGTATCTCATCATCTTCGGCAGTATAGCAATTCTGATAGTGGTAATTGCAGCCATCAATTTCATGAACCTGGCCACAGCACAGGCATCAAGAAGAGCAAAGGAGGTAGGGATCAAGAAACTAGGCGGTTCAACCCGGGGAATGCTAATTACCCAGTTTCTTTCCGAATCATTTATCCTTGCATTCATTTCCCTGATTTTTGCTCTTGTTATAATAAAGCTGAGTCTGCCATATTTCAATAATCTGCTGGGGACAAAGCTGGTCCTTAGATCTTTTCGCAGACCTGGTATACAATCCCGGCCATTACTTTTGTTCACATTAATTGTTGGGACTATGTCAGGAAGCTACCCTGCATTTTTCCTTTCATCGTTCAATCCATACGAGGTACTCAAGGGAAATGCAAAAAACAGTACATAGCAATGGCAGACTCAGAAGAATACTTGTTGTATTCCAGTTTGCAGTTTCGATCCTTCTCATTGTAGGTACCCTGATAATGAACAGGCAGATAAAATTTATGCTTAATAAGGATGTAGGGTTTAAAAAGGAGCAAGCTGATCGTGATTGAGAGAGCACATGTTGTGGGCAATAAAATGAAATCCTTCAAGGAGAGTGTGAAAATGGTACCCGGAGTGGTAAATATAGCAAGTTCCACCGCTCTGCCGGGACGTACAAACAATAATAACGGTTATATGATTGAAGGAAGGAAGGATGAAACATTCCTGATGGCGACAAGCTGGGTGGATTATGATTTCCTTGAGACATACGGAATGACACTTGAATCCGGCAGGGCATTTCAATGAATCATTCACAACCGACAACAGGCATGTATCATTAATGAAAGTGCCATGAAGAATTTCAGTATCACCGATCTTGAGAAGACCAGGATACTCAGACCCGGAAAGAACGGACCGGAGTGCAACTAATCCAGGTAATAGGAGTGGTAAAGAATTTTAATTTTGAATCCCTCCGGAATCCGATCCAGCCCTACATACTCCTTCTTCAGGACGAAAATAATTACTGGGGATATATTACAGTAAGACTTTCTCCAGCAAATTATTCAGCCACTATAAATGAGATCGAAAAGATATGGAAGGAATATGCCTCAAACAGCCCGCTTCAGTATTATTTCCTGGATGCTGATTTTGAGAAGATGTACAGCCAGGAAAAACAGAATGCCCGGATGGCAATGATCTTTTCATTGCTGGCTATCTTTATCGCATCTCTTGGGCTTGTTTGGCCTTACATCCTATACCGTGGAACAGCGAACCAAGGAGATCGGGGTAAGAAAAGCAATGGGCTCATCGATTACAGGCATATATATTGAAATCTCAAAGGAAATAGTCATACTGGTTTCGATTTCAGCCTTGATAGCCTGGCCGGTTATTTACTATTATGCCGGAAAATGGCTTGAGAATTTCTATTACAAAATAAATCTTGGAATTCTTCAGTTTTGTTGCAGGTCTTAACTGATTGCACTGGGAATTGCCTTCTGACAATAAGCTATCGTGTTATCAGGGCTGCCAGGGTTAATCCGGCACAGTCGCTCAAATATGAATAGAAAACATAGTTATAAGGACAAATATTGAAGTATTATTGTAAATGGATTTCCTGTTAGGTAACAACCGGACGTCTTGATCATATTTGTTTGGCCAAATTTCATTATTCTGATAATTAAAATATTAATAGCCTCAAACACGGTTTATATAAATAATTATCAGCAAAAGACCGGACACATTCGTAATCAGCTATAAAAGTCTATGCTCGCAACTTCAATTCACTTATTAAATTTGGTATACCCGGACTCATCCTGCTGCCGCGACAAAGTCAAAAGGGCTGCACGACCACATGCTATGACTGGCAAAAAACCTGTAAATTTGTTTTCGGACAGATTCTAAAAACGAACTGGCACACATTAAAAACTAAAAACATGAAACAAGTTTTAATTATACTATTGCTGTTTGGATTAGTTTCCTGCGAAAAAAATCTAAATAAAATTCCACAGCTAACTGACTTAAATCCTAAAGTATCAATAATAAAAGTACCTGGACCTGTGGATTATCACTTAATTGAAGTTACTTATGACGGAGAATTGATTAATAGTATTTCACGCTCAAACGATTCTATTAAGTTTTTTTACAAAGGGGGGCTTCTTGAGTCTGCAATTAGATATTCATGGATCAATAGTAATATTAATGATACTGAATTAGTTACTTTTGAAAGAGATCTTAATAACAAGATATTAATTGCAAATTTCGGATCAATTGTTTTTCCTAATAATACGTTTAGATTTAGTTACATATATGATTCTGATAACCTGGTAGCTTTAAAATCATACCATTACAGTTCAGGTGACACGATAATCTATGATTTAGAAAACAATATAACAGAAATACAAACTCGTTCTTTCGATTACGGTCCGAATATTTTGGAGCATTTTGGGTTTTTAATGAGCAAAACAACAATAAAAAGTTATAATGACAGACCTAATCCCTATTATCTTATTAGTCAAAGAATTGGGTTCCCATACTTTAGCAGCGTAATGAATAATGCTCTTGGCGATGGGGAGGATTATTACAAAGACTGCATAGTTGATTATGAAATTTATAATAAACAATTTGGGCAAACAATTGGCAAGTTAGGATATGACTATGATTATAAAGGCCGGGTAAAAGCCATCTATAATGAAGATAAACCTAACTTGAAAATACTTATTGAATATAAATAACATGTGCTAAAAACGAGTTATGTTTAACGATCAGCCCCACGACTTTACCAGAAGATAAATGGAATGATTTTTGCAATCAATCCTTTAATAATTCTGATAACCCTGTAATGAAAAAACTATTACCGCTAATATTAATAATTCTTGCATGTCTTGGCGGATGTGAAAAACAAGAAAAATCTGGCATTGATAAAGAGGAGTCCGCTCTGAAGATAAGAGCCGGATTTATGTGTGGCTGGGGAGCAGGGGAAGATTCACTCTATATTTCAAATACAGTTATCAGATATGTATATTCTGTTCCGGCACAATCTAGTCTCCCTAAAATAAATATGTCAAGAGCTACTACAGAGGATGAATGGGTTAATATTTTAAATTCTCTGGATCTTGACAATTTTGTTAAGCTGAATTATAATTCATGCGGTATATGTGTTGACGGGTGCGACGAATGGATAAAGATTCAGGAGGATAATATATCTCATCAAATTAGATTTGGACTTGGATTAACAATCGACTCGATCAGTAACCTCCAGTCTTTGATTGCTCATTACCGGGCAGAGTTCAAAAGATGAATAATTGTCAGCCCTAAACCCTGCCAGAAATTGGAATGATATTTGCAGGACTTATATGAACTTATAACCCTGGAATATGAAATCAAATCTGATCATAACACTTGCATTTTTTTTAATATTTGTCACTTGCAAAAAGGATGACAACAAACTGGTATCCGGGAGTAAGTTACTTATCGGAAAAGAATACTTCAACGATTATCCCAAAGATCCATTTTTGATTTCGAAGGCGGAAATCAGTGGTGATACTTTAACAATTACATTTTCGGCATCTTGTTGCAGTAACGCAAATTGGGTCACTAATCTAGTAGGTTCAGAAACAATTCTATACTCCGATCCGCCACAAAGAGAAATAAGACTCTCATTCAGTAATAGCGGGATCACCTGTGATATGCTTTGTGCAAAAGCATTTGAATTTGACCTTACTCCGGCAAAGCTGGATAACACCCATACAATAAAATTAAACCTGGAAGGGTGGGGGTCTCAATTAAGCTACAACTATTAAAGAGTCTAACTTGGTGGCCTCTGCATGCCAGATTAAATAAATAAAATTCTACTACCACCTGATATGGATGGTATTGTAATTATCTCTTACCGTATTCGCGGGATTTCGATGATGTGAATTTTACTTTTTAGGATAAATTTTGCTATTTTGGCAGGAGAAGTTTTACCTTAAAAGAGTAAATGCAAATAAATTTTTTGAATGAAGCTCACGATTGACAACATAATACTGATCGGTTCAATTCTTTTATTTGTAAGCCTTGTAGCCAGCCGGCAAACAAGATTTGGAATTCCGACCCTGTTGTTATTCTTACTGGTTGGAATGCTGGCGGGATCAGATGGCCCCGGCGGGATCAGCTTTGATGACCCCAAAATAGCAAAATTTATCGGGGCTGTTGCTTTGAGCTTCATCTTGTTCTCGGGTGGCCTTGAAACAAAATGGAATGATATAAAACCGATATTCTGGAAAGGTGTTTCATTATCCACACTAGGTGTTATAATTACTGCTTCGACAATAGGGTTTCTGGTATATTTATTAACAGATTTCACTTTGCTTGAAGGGCTGTTACTGGGGTCAATTGTTTCATCAACTGATGCAGCAGCTGTCTTCTCGATCTTAAGATCAAAGAGTATCGGATTAAAAGGGAACCTCAGGCCATTGCTTGAACTGGAAAGCGGGAGTAACGATCCGATGGCATTTTTCCTGATGATTATTTTCACTTATTTGCTTTCTGATCCGGAAGCAACATATCTGTCATTGATCCCAATGTTTTTTAAACAAATGATCCTCGGTGCAGGGGTTGGGTATCTGATGGGGATTTCCATGCATAAAATAATAAACTGGATAAAACTTGAATTTGAAGGGCTATACTCAGTATTATTGATCACACTGGTACTTTTTACTTTTTCATTTTCAGAATTGATCGGTGGCAATGCTTTTCTGTCTGTGTATATATCAGGATGTATCCTTGGGAACAGAGATTTTATTCATAAAAAAAGCCTTACCAAGCATTTCGATGCGCAATCATGGATGATGCAAATAATTATGTTTATCACCCTGGGCTTATTAGTTTTCCCAAAACAAATTTTGCCTTATCTGGGTATCGGCATTTTAATCTCTCTTCTTTTGATATTAGTTGCAAGACCTTTAAGTGTTTTTATATCACTGGTCTTTTTCAGGCTGGATTTCCGGAAAAAGATTTTTGTTTCATGGGTCGGGCTGAGAGGCGCTGTACCTATTGTTCTGGCAATTTATCCTCTTACGGCAGGAATTGAAAAGGCAAATATGATCTTTAATCTGGTATTCTTTATATCTGTCACCTCAATTCTTATCCAGGGAACGTCTATCCCGCTGGTTGCAAAATGGCTCAATCTGGCAGTACCCGTTAATCTGAAAAAGAAATCTGTTTTGGATCTGGAGCTGGGTTGGAAAACCAAATCACTGTACAATGTAGTATTGGTAGAATCGGGGATCAGTTGTATAGGTAAAACAATAGTCGATTTAGGATTGCCAAACAGTATTATTATAGCATTGATTGAAAGAAATAATAAGTTCATTATTTCCGAAGGGGCAACCACAATACATGCAAATGATAAGTTGTACGTTATGGCTGATGATGAGATCTCGATGGGGAAATTATATAAATGTTTGGGTAAACACTCTGTTGTGTCATCGTGAAACAGGTTGACCTTTGTGGTAAAATGCTTTTTGGTACGCTATTTGTGCAATTATGATTATTAATTTGTTTGCCCTCTAACCAAATGATGATACATGAAACAAATTTCTAAATGCGTCTTTATTATTCTTGCATCAGCGTTTTCTTTTACTGCATGTGAAAATGAGGTAACTAATAATTTCAAAGAGGACAAGGATTTGATCATTGCTCTCAATGATAAAGCCAGCAGTACGATCAGGATTGATTCTCATGATTATTTCCTTGATGCAGTTCTCTGGCGCGATTTCATGCCAGTCAGTCCTCCCGATGGTAAGCCACTTGCATCTGTAAACTGGTTAATCAGGAGCGACAGCACTTCTATTCCTGAAGAGATCATAATGACCCGTCAATATGTTATTTTAAATGATTCAATCTGGATAGCAGATTATGAAAACGGATCGCCAACTCCTTCCTACAAAATAGAAAAAGTCTCCCGTAATGGTCCAAAATGGGGACCGGGAACGTTTGTTGAAATAATTTCTGAAATAAATAATACCAAAACTAACCGGGTATACTTTTTAAAACTGGACAAGGTTTATATAGGCCGGACCGATTAATCTGCAATTTTTAAGTAATAAAGATGATTTTGTAACTTCCATAACCTTTTCAGCTTTATATTAGCACATAATTTAAAACCTCAGCAATTATTCTTCTCTTATAAATTCCTGTTACCAGTATATGAAAACCGCAATTAACTTTCTTCTCCTGTTTGCTTTAGTTTCCTGTAATACAAATCATAATGGATTTAAGATAACCGGGTTAACATCCGGTTTCCCCGATAGTACAAAGATTTATCTTATTGAATCGGAAACATCAAAAATCTGTGATTCAGCCCTTGTACTGAAGAATCAATTCCATTTCAAAGGCCACACCGACTCTCTGAAAAACTACACAATACACACAAAGAATTTTCGCGATTATAAGATGTTCTGGATTGATAATTCCGCGATTCTGATAAATTCCCAGCATTCAACTCTGAGAAATGCCAGAGTATCAGGTTCGGAATTTCAAAATCTTAATTCACAATATCTTGATCTGGAGAATTTATGGAGAAGAAGAGCAGATAGCATAATTCAAAATATCAGGCAAACAGATAAGGCAGATTCAATATCGTTGAAAAAGCTTCTTGCAGCAAGGGATTCAGTTGTATTAAACCAACAAAAGGCGCTTCTTGAATTCATGCAATCAAATCCCGACTTTTATCTGAATTCATACTATTTAACTTACCTTATGATTAGCCAGTCTAAGGACGCAACTGAGAAAATGTACAGTTCTTTTTCGGAAAATGTAAAGAACAACAAGTGGGGTAGGGCAGTAAAAGTATTTATAGATAATTCTGTTGATCTGAAGATCGGAGATAATGCAGTTGATTTTACACTTCCCGATATTGAAGGTAATCAGATAGCGCTGTCATCTTTGCATGAAAAATATGTGCTCCTCGAATTCTGGGCATCATGGTGCGGGCCGTGCAGGGCAGAAAATCCATTCCTCCTGAAAATGTACCGGAAATACAGGAGTGACGGCTTTGAGATCCTGGGAGTGTCGCTCGACGAGCAGAAGGAAGAATGGCAATCGACAATCAAATCAGATTCTATAATCTGGAAAACAGTTTCTGATCTGAAAGGACAACTCGGGAAAGTCCCTCTTACCTATAAGGTTAACGGGATTCCAATGAGCTACCTGATAGATCCTGCAGGTAAAATAATAGATATTGATATAAGAGATGTTTCGTTAGGTAATAAGCTTGCTAAAATATTTAAACATTAACACCGGATCGACAAAATAACCTTATTGACAGCCTTATGAAAAAGCTGCTTTTCATTGTTTCAATAGTATCTCTGTTTTATAGTTGTGAAAAAAGTACTGTTTACCAGTCAGATTCCGGCTATATTGCAAGAATTGTCGGATTTGATCAGAATTGCTCTACATGCATTCTGGAATTTCCTGATAACAATTCCCAGGTTGTAAAAGAACTGGGGTTGAGTCCGGATAACTTTTACGAGGCAATTAATCTTAATAAAGCCAATTATGAAACAGGACAACTGATAAGGGTGAAAATCAGAAAACCGGAGCCTGATGAATTAAAGCAATGCATCACTTTATATCCGTCGTATAGTTACAAAAATGTGGTTATCAGGGAAATTGAAGATTTTAACAACCTGATTCTTAATGACACAATCTTTCTTCCATACCATGACTGTTTATATGAACCTGAAAATCAGTTTTACATTTGTCTTGACTCAGTATTGAGTGACTCCCGTTGTCCGGAAGGGGCATATTGTTTTTGGGAAGGTAATGCCGAGGTAAGATTTAAATATGAGAAACTAAATGAAAACCCCATTCTCTTTAACTTAAATACGTACAGGTCATTTACAAATGACACAATAATTGATGGTATTAAATTTACTCTTCTGGGTTTAAGTCAATCTCCCATAGATGATAGAGGCTCTCAAAAAGTCTATATAGCAAAATTAGCAGTACAAAAGAGCAAGTAAAAGCCGGCTGCTGATTTCGTTAGATTCACAATACATGCTTTTTTTCCTGCCCGGACTATCTGTAAAATCATTGCAAATAATCGTTTTTATTCGTGAGTTATCTGCAGTTAAAATAAGGGGAAAAAAACAGTAAAGGTGTTTGTGATATGAAAAGATTTCAGAACTTAGCAAAAGGGAAACTATAAAAAATTTACTTATCAGAAATAGAAGAATTAACATGAAAAAGAAAAGTCGTTTTTTGGTCATTCTTGCACTGGCGCTCATACTACCTGTTGCCATGATTATGTTGATCTCAATGTCAGGGAACAGGACGCAATGCTACTCCGCCCAGACCGGAAGGTCCGTGTGATATCTATGCTGCAGCAGGCAACCCGTGTGTGGCTGCCCACAGCAGCACACGTGCGTTGTACGCATCCTACAACGGTCCGCTCTACCAGGTTATGCGCCAGTCGGACGGCAAGACCCTGGACATAGGTGTGGTCCAGCCCGGTGAGGGCGATCCGGGCGGATATGCCAATGCAGCCGCTCAGGACGCATTCTGTGCCAATACCTACTGCTGGATCACTACTCTTTACGACCAGTCAGGTAAAGGCAACCATCTTGTTCAGGCACCCCGTGGCGGATTCAGTGGTCCGGCCATGGGTGGATTTAACAACATTCCTGTCGCCGACATGGCACCGGTCACAATCATGGGTCATAAGGCTTACGGTGTTTTCATCGAGCCGGGCATGGGTCTTCGCTGGAACGATGCCAGGGGCACCGCAGTCGACGACCAGGCCGAGGGTCAGTATTGGGTGATTAACGGTCATCACTATAACTCGGGCTGCTGCTACGACTACGGCAATGCCGAGACCGACAGTCGCGACGACGGCGACGGCACGATGGAGACCACTTACTACGGCAACGCCACTGCCTGGTATCATGGACAAGCACCGGGTCCCTGGATTATGACTGACCAGGAGAACAACCTCGTAGGCGGTGTAAACCCGTCTCCAAACGATAAGTATCTGCCTGATCTGCCGAGTATCACCTGGCGTTTCGTCACCGCAACGGCTGATGGCGAACCTCACCACTGGAGATCTATGGGCGGAGATGCTCAGCGTGGAGATCTGAAAGTTATGTTCGACGGAACCCGCATTATAAATGACAGAAGCAGCTATGATCCTATGCGCAAGCAGGGAGCTATTCTTTTAGGTAACGGTGGCGACAACAGCAACGGTTCGCAGGGTACCTTCTACGAAGGTGCAATGACAGCCCCCGGCACTTTCCCGACGAAGGAAACCAACCAGAAGATCCAGGACAATGTAGTTGCTGCAAAGTACGATGTGCAGCGACTGAGCATAGCACCGGCAAATGCAACCGACACACCTCCCGGCCTGCAGACATTCTCACCACTCTCTTCGCAGAACACAACAGTGACATTCACAAATACTTCGGGGGCTCCTGTAAAGGATGTCACCCTGAGCATTTCCGTTCCTAAAGGATGGAAATCGGTGGTTTTAAACTCAAAAGAAACTTCAAAGAAATTCGTTGATCCGGTCGCTCCGGGTGCAAAAGTGAGCGCAACCTTCGTGGTGACTTCCGGTTCAGAGTCTTTCAATGGCGATCTGGTTGGCAAAGCCTCATGGACAAACCCGACAGAACGGTCAGTCACAATCCGAAACAACAGTTGAAAAAGTACGTAACGTAAGTCCTGTCAGGATTAACGAATTCCGCGTTACGCGGCGGTTCTCCTGATAATTCAACAGATTCGTTCATCGAATTATATAACACTGGCAGCAGTGCAATCGATATCTCCAACTGGACCCTGACTCAACACGCGACCCAGTTGCCAGTCTTTTCATCAGTGAAGATCCCGGCCGGGACAAAGCTTGCCGCACGCGGCTTTTACCTGTTAGGTTTGTCTAACTCAGGGCTGGCTGTTCCTGCGAAAAAAGGTGAGTCCATTCTTTATGTAAGGAATATCAAGGGGATGTCTGTTGGCGATGCAATTGAGATAGACAATGGTTCTTCTCAGGAAATACGTAAAATTACCGCTATCGGTACAGCAGCCGGTCTAGGAGAGCCAAAAACTCCATCTCCGTTTGGTGGAGGCCGTCCTGTAGAAGCCGGCACTCCGACAACATTGTGGCAACCGCTTCCTGATGGCCCTGTAATTACGATCCCCAAAGGTTCAACCAACGTGCCTGTAACGAGCGTTGACGGCTTCGAGGTTGGACAGAAGATAGCTATCGGCTATGGTGCAACCTATCCTGCAGTTGCCCGATCTGTTGAGAACTACGAGGTTGTTACAGTAACAATGGTCGGCAAACCCGGTACACAGGCATGGTTATCTGCCGACGCGAAACCCGGTGATACTAACATCAAGGTGTCGTCCGTCGCAAACATATCAGTGGGTGACAAAATCAGATTGGATATCGACAGCAAAGGTCATGGGATCGAGACCGTCACTGTTACAAGGGTAGGTACTCAGTCCGTTCGTAATACTTTCAATGGTCCTTTAAAGAATACCGAGGATGCAGGTACCGGACTTGATCTTGCCGAACCTGTGAAGTTCAATCATTCTTACAACATACCTTTCAGTGCCAGGGGAACCGGGATCAGCTTCGAACCTGCGACTGCCTTCCCTCACTCGAGCAACGAGCCCGTTCTGCCTCTCGGAACAGGTATCACACTTGACAAACCACTGACCAGTGATCACCCGATCAACGCGGTTGTTCGTGACCAGAAGGCCACCACCGCAGGCTATCAGGGGACTGCTGTTCCCAACCAGTGGTTCGGAGGTCCGGCCCTATCTTCAATGGCCGGTAATATGGTTCTTCGCGACGCTGCCGGAAATGTTGTTGATGGTCTCAATTATGGCGGACTCGTCGACCCATGGGCAGCCGAGGGTTACCAGGCTGTTTCCGGCGCCGGAGAAAGCGGATGTTTTGTTCCTTCACCTGGTATAAGCAGAGGATTCAGAGGAGCGCCTTCAGCATCCACCAGCCAGCCCGACAGGAGCGCAGGTCGCTATCCCGGACGGTGCCGACACAGACTTCAATTGCCGCGATTTCCAGTTGCAGAACACAATTTCCCTGTTGGCTGCAACAAAAGCCGGTTCAAACAATATTAAGGTCGCAAATGTGACAGGTTTTAGCGCTGGTCAGAAAATAATCATCGGTGCGGGCATAAACAGAGAATCTGCTGTTATCAAGACTTTAGGTACTACAGGTGGTACTACGGTGGGTACTGCTACTCCGGCTGGTGCAAAATCTATCCCTGTTGCCAGCGCAGAAGGCTTTAGCGCAGGTCAGACCATCACGATAGATAGTGATTCAAACAATGAGACAGCTATTGTTGCTGCTGTTAACAGCGGCCGTCGCCGTTTTGGCCCCCGCACTGCAACCCCTGTCGACACAATAATCGTAACTTCACCACTGGCTAAATTACACAATGTGGGTGCTCAGGTCTCCGGAAGTGGTATCACCCTTGAAGCGCCTTTGACAAGGGCTCATGACAATGGGGTGCAAATCGCTAGTAACCTTCCGACACCAGGTGCCCCAAATCAATATACCAGGAAGCCTAAGTGAAAACATCCTGGCCAACATGGCGATGGATCCTGACCGGATTGAACACATTCGCTTTAGTATTAAGCATCATTCTGAGCTGGCATTTTCTGGCAGGTGGGCCGATGGCCGGCTGCGGTGGCGGAAGCCCCTGCGACCAGGTGCTTAATAGCCGGTGGTCGGTTTTAGCAGGGATTATTCCTATAAGTGGTTTGGCGGTGGGGGTGTACCTCGCTTTGCTGGTAGCCGGTCTATTTATTGGTCCGGCTACTGATCCTCAGGTCCGGCGCCTTGCCTGGAGGCTGATGCTGATACTGGCCGGTTCGGTTGCCGGAAGTGCGATCTGGTTCACTATCTTGCAGAAATGGTTCATTGGAGCATTTTGCCCCTATTGCATGACCACTCACATCACCGGTATACTGTTGGCCGTTCTTGTCATATGGCGGGCGATCAGGGCATCGCATATTATTCGTCCTTTGCCGGCGATGGGCCTGGTATTGATCGGTCTGGTAATAGCCGGCAGCCTTGCAGCCTTTCAGATCGGTTTTACTCCCTCAGCCGTTTATAACGACGGCATGTCACAGAAAAAGATGCCCGCCATAGATTATCACTCTGTTCCGATGGTCGGGTCTCCTGATGCGCCATACATCGTCACCTTGCTCTTTGATTATCAATGTTCCCATTGTCAGAAATTGCATTTTATGCTCGAAGAGGCAATCAGCCGCTATGGTGGAAAGCTGGCATTTGTTCTGTGTCCGGCGCCATTGAATACCCGGTGCAACCCTTACGTTCCCGCAGATCCGGATGCTTTTAAAAACTCATGTGAACTGGCCAGGATTGGCCTGGCTGTATGGGTAGCCCGCAGGGAGGCGTTTTCCGACTTCGAAAGCTGGATGTTCACGTTTGAGTCAGGAGACAGCTGGCGCCCGAGAAATCTCGAAAAGGCCAGAGCGAAAGCGGTTGAACTGGTTGGTCAGGCGAAGTTCGATGCCGCTTTATCTGACGCCTGGATAGGACCAGTATATGCAAACCTGTATTGAGATTTACGGTCAGACAATCAGTAACGGCAGGGGTGGGGTCCCCAAAATGATTTTCGGCTCGCAATGGGTCATCCCTGAGGCGTATAATGCAGATGACCTTATTATGATTCTGCAGAAGAGCCTGGCTGTGCCCATACCCTGATGTTGACAAAATAAATTCAAAAAAGGTATTTATTGGAAAATATTTGAATATTTTCGAGACATATATGAAATAAAATACCGGTGGGAAAAGCAGACAATTGTGCTTGTCAAAATGTAGAGTTTATATGTGCTTTGCAAAAGGAAAACTATAGGAATTTTAAAAACAAAGAAAAATAAACATGAAAAAGAAAAGTCGTTTTTTGGTCATTATTGCTCTGGCGCTTATATTACCTGTCGCCATGATTATTATTATGGCAATGTCAGGGGTGGGAAGCAATGTTGCTCCTGCAAGATCAAAAGGCCCGTGTGATATATATGCCGCTGCAGGCAATCCATGCGTGGCTGCCCACAGCACCACACGTGCGTTGTATGCTTCCTATAACGGTCCGCTCTACCAGGTTAAGCGCCAGTCCGATAGCAAGACACTCGATATAGGTGTGGTGCAGACAACAGCGGGTGATCCTGGTGGTTATGCCAATGCAGCCGCACAGGACGCCTTCTGCGCTAACACTGTCTGTTGGATCACAATACTCTATGATCAGTCCGGAAAAGCCAATCACCTTGCGCAGGTACCCCCGGGAACATTCAAAGGCACAGACAAGGGTGCTTTCAACACCCTGCCGATAGCAGACATGGCACCCGTCACAATCAGCGGCCACAAAGCCTATGGCGTGTATATCATGCCGGGTATGGGACTTCGAAATAATAATGCCACCGGCATTGCGATCAACGACGAGCCGGAGGGCATCTACTACGTTATTAACGGCAAGCACTACGATAGTGGCTGTTGCTTTGACTATGGCAACTCATCTACCAATGGAAGAGCAGTGGGCACAGGCACCATGGAAACCACATATTTCGGTACAGCAACTGCCTGGGGCAGCGGTGATGGTCCCGGTCCATGGATTATGGCAGATATGGAGGCAGGCCTGTTCTCGGGATACAATGCAAAGAAGAACGCCGGATCACCTACAATTGATTCCTGGCAGTTCGTGACGGCAGTTGTCGATGGCGGCGGAGGAAATATATGGGATCTGCGCGGTGGTAATGCACAAAAGGGCGGCCTCACTACATTCTACAACGGCGTTCGCCCGGGTACACCAAAAAGCAGTGCTTATTACCCGATGCATAAGCAGGGAGGTATCCTCCTGGGAACAGGTGGCGACAATGGCAACGGTTCGTCAGGTACCTTCTATGAGGGTGTGATGACAACCGGATATCCGACCGAAGCTACTACTGATGCAGTTCAGGCCAACATTGTTGCGGCAAAATACGATGTGCAGAGGATGAGCATGTCGCGGGCAACGACGTTCACACAGGGATCAACACAGGACATCACTGAGACATTCACAAATACCACAGGGGCGACACTGACAGGCGTAAAGCTGAGCATTTCAGTGCCAAAAGGCTGGACTGCAATGGTCTCCGGCGCGACAGAAACTTCAAAGACTTTCACTGCTCCGGTTGAACCGGGCGCCAGTGTGAGCGCCACCTTCAGGGTCACAGCGTCAGCGAATACAGGCGCCGGCTACCTGACAGGCAAAGCCGGGTGGAAGAATCAGACTACCGGCATGACACAATCCGAGACAACCACACAGAGGGTGCGGAACGTCCTTCCGGTAAGGATCAACGAGATCCGTTTCAGCACCAGTACCAACCAGACCAACCAGTTTATCGAACTCTATAACAGTTCCGCCAGCTCAGTCGACATCTCCAACTGGACTCTGATCAACACCCAGAGCCAGTGGGCTCCTGTCAAAGCTGCAACGATTCCTGCCGGGACGAAGCTTGCAGCAGGCGCCTTTTACCTGCTCGGCCTCTCAGGTTCAGGGTTAACAGCTCCTTCAACAAAAGGCGCGACAATAATCAATATCCGGAGCACTACCGGTTTCGAGGCTGGACAGAAGATCAACATTGATGGCGAGAATAAAACTATAGCAAGCATCGGGACAGCATCTTCAGCCATGACCACGCTGTTTATTCCTGTTTCGACAGGTCCATGGCTCACTATCCCTGCCGGATCGACCAACCTGCCTGTAACAAGTGCAACCGGCTTCGAGGCAGGCCAGAAGATTGGCATCGATATCGGCGGCAACTACGAACTGGCCACCGTCACCGCAGTAGGCAAGGCAGCCACTCAGACGACCCTGGCGACAGCTGTAGTCGCAGGTGCAACCAACATCAAGGTTGCGGCTAACAGCAATATGACGGTAGGAGATATTCTGACTGTGGGCACCGGCGGACGCAAAGAGCTTGTCAGGATCACGAATATCGGCAGCACGGGTGCTAATGGTACAGGTGTAGACCTGGCCACTCCGCTCAAGTTCGATAATATTTCAGGTGTCGACGTTTCCGATGTTGGGACAGGGATCAGCTTCACGCCTGCCACACGTTTCCCGCACACGAGCGGTGACGCGTTACAGGCTCTCGGTAGTGGCATCACGCTTGATAGCCCATTGGTCAGGAGCCACGAGTACGGTGCTGCAGTGACCAATCCCCTTGCAACAACTGTGGGTTACCAGGGACCGCCTTCCCCCAATCAGTGGTACGGAGGACCCCTTTCTGCCAGTGCCGGTTCAATCGCACTTATGGACGCCACCGGCAAAGTGATCGTCGACGCCATGGTATTTGGCTCCCAGCAGAGCAACTCAAGCGCCAACGGACCCATAACCAGCCCCGAAATAGCAACCCTCGAGGGTGACCAGAGCCAGGGTGGCTGCATAGTGGTTGTTCCCAGAGCTTCAAGTGGCGCCGGGGTAAGCAGGGGACGCTTCCCTGACGGTCTCGACACTGACAACAACTGCACCGATTTTCTGGTACAGTCATTCGTTTCCCTGTCGGTTGCATCAACCGTAGGCACAGATAATATCAAGGTCGCCAGTGTGGCAGACTTTAGTGTTGGCCAGAAGATAATCATTGAGACAGGCACAAATAGCGAGACCGCTGTAATCAAGTCAATTGGCACAACAGGTGGCACTACAATGGGTACTGCCATTAACGCCGGCACAAAAGTTATTCCTGTAGCAAGCTCAGAAGGCTTCAGCGCCGGACAGACCATTACTATAGACAGTGATGCAAACCTTGAGACAGCTGTTATTGCTTCCGTTATCGGCGGACGCCGTCGTTTTAGTCCTCGCGGTACAACCCCGGTCGACTCTGTCACCTTCACCGTACCACTTGCTAAATCGCATAACGCGGGTGCACAGGTCTCTGGCAGTGGTATCACATTCGGAACACCTTTGACTAAGGGCTCACGATATCGGTGTACAGATCGCAAGTTACCTTCCCACACCGGGTGGGCCCAATCAATATGGCAGGAAACCTTCTAATTAAATATCATTGATGATGAAAAATAAAACTGTAAAAGTCAATAAGCTTTGTTTGTTGCTGGTTTTTTGCAGCATTAATACTGCAATAGTCTATTCTCAGTATGTCGGACAGTATTCAACTATTCAATCGATAAAACCACCTGTACAGATTAAGGCATATAGCTTTGATCTGAGCGATGTAAAACTTCTTGACAGCCGCTTTAAAGAAAATATGGAACGGGACGGCAAATGGCTGTTAAGTATTGACAAAAAGAGGTTACTCCATAGCTGGCACGTTAATGCCGGTATGCAAACAAATGCAAAGTCACTGGGAGGATGGGAAGGTTTAGACGTTGAATTACGAGGCCATACTTTGGGACATGTGCTTTCGGGACTGGCCCTGATGTATGCCTCAACAGGCGAAATTGCATACAAAAGCAAAGGCGATTCACTCGTGAATTCATTGGCAGAAATACAAAAGACATTAAACCAGGGAGGCTATCTGAGCGCATTTCCGCAGAATTTGGTTGATCGTGCGATAGCGGGCAAACCTGTTTGGGCCCCATGGTATACATTACATAAAATAATGGCTGGATTCATTGACATGTATCAGTATGCAGGTAATAAGCAGGCTTTAGACATTGTTATCAAAATGAGTGACTGGGCATATCACAAACTTGAAAACCTGTCACCCGAACAACTGGCTGTAATGCACAAAGCAGAATTTGGAGGCATGATCGAGTCGGCTTATAACTTATATGGGATTACAGGTAACCCAAACGATAAAAAGCTGGCAGAATTCTTTTATCACAGCAGCGTGCTGGATCCTCTGGCTCAGAAAGAAGATAAATTAGCTGGATTGCACGCAAATACCCAGATTCCTAAAATCACAGGAGAAGCCAGAGGATATGAACTGACTGGTGACGAAAAAGAAAAAACTATTGCTGATTTCTTCTGGCAGACAGTGATAGATCATCATACCTATGTTACAGGTGGCAATAGTGACAGAGAATTCTTCTTTCAACCCGATCAGATCTCAAAACATATTTCCAGGGCAACTACTGAGTCGTGCAATACTTATAATATGTTAAAGCTTACACGTCACCTGTTTACATGGACGGCAGATGTTAAATACGCTGATTATTACGAAAGGGCTTTATATAATCATATATTAGCTTCGCAAGACGATGAGACCGGGATGGTTGCTTACTTTTTGCCATATACCCCGGGTACATTTAAAACCTACTGCGATAAAGAACATTCTTTCTGGTGTTGTGTTGGTACCGGTTTTGAAAATCATGCCAAATATGCTGAAGGCATATACTATCATAATGAAAATGGTATTTATGTAAATCTTTTTATTCCTTCTGAGTTAACATGGAATGAGAAGGGGGTAAAAGTGGTGCAGGAAACACAATTTCCCGAAGAGGCAACAACACATCTTACAATAAAGGAAATCAAGACCGGGAAGTTTTCGCTGTTTGTTCGCTATCCTGCCTGGGCAACATCCGGCGCTATAGTCAGAATTAATGGAAAAAATGTTAAAATAGCTCAAAAACCCGGTAGTTACATTGAATTGAACAGAAGCTGGAAGCCGGGTGATAAAGTTGATATCACTTATCCGATGTCGCTGCATATGGTAGCAACAAACGATAATCCCAATATGGCAGCTGTGCTATACGGACCAATAGTTCTCGCTGGAGATATGGGTACTGAAGGTATAAAGGCTCCTGCGCCCTTTGCCTTTGATCAGCTTGATTATAGAGATTATCTGATTCCTGATGATATCAGCACGACGCTAAACATCAACGGACGGAAAATTATTGATTGTGTAACACCGGTTATTGGAAAACCATTGGTTTTTAAAGCTTCAGGTGTAGAATCAAAAGAAATCACTTTGATCCCTTATTATAAAATTGATAAACAACGATCTGTTATATACTGGAATCTGAAGTAAACAACCTTAACCTCAACCTTAACCTTAACCTTAACCTTAACCTTAACCTTAGCCTTAACCTTAATCTTCTTCCCCGCTATGACTCTTACAGACCTGGGACTTACAGACGATATAAACACCTACCTGAAAAATAATAACCTGAACAGCTTTGTCTTAGGACGGGTAACACAGGAACACAGGGAGAGATATATCGTCTCCACAGGAGAAAATGAATATGATGCAGAAATAACAGGAAATCTTAGATTTTCAGCAGATTCGAGAGCCGATTTCCCGGCTGTGGGAGACTGGGTAACGATGATTGTTTATGATCAGAACCTCGCAATAATTCATAAAATATTACCACGTAAATCAATTCTTGAACGGCAAACTGTAGGAAAATTCGGAGAGAAACAAATAATATCCACAAATATTGATGTTGCTTTCATTATTCAATCTATTGACAACAATTTTAACATCAACAGACTTGAAAGATATCTGACTATCTGCTATTCGGCAGATATTGAACCTGTTCTGGTAATAAGCAAAATTGACCTGGTTTCTGAAAATGATATCCTCGCTGCCTGCAGAAAGCTTGAATTAAGAGATAAAAAAGTAAAATACATTCTGCTCAGCAATCTGACCCAACAGGGACTTGGCCAGATACTTGAGTTTATACAAAAAGGTAAGACTTATTGTGTGGTTGGATCTTCAGGAGTTGGTAAATCGACACTGATCAATAACTTATTAAAAAAGGATATGCTAAAAACCGGACAGATAAGTCAGAGTACAAACAAGGGGAGACATATATCTGACCACAGGGAACTATTTGTCCTGGAAGACGGTGGGATAATAATTGATACGCCCGGGATGAAAGAACTGGGTATGACCGAAAACGTTGACGGGATCAAAACAACATTCAGCGACCTGTATAACCTGACGATGAAATGTAAATTTACTGATTGTAAACACACTGATGAAACGGGCTGTGCAGTAATAGAAGCCCTGAATAACGGGACAATCGACAAAGATTCTCTTGACAATTTTATAAAAATCCAAAGCGAGCAGCTGCGATTCCAGAGTACTCTTGTCGAAAAGCATAAAAAAGACAAAGCATTTGGGAAGATGATAAAAAACTATAAAAAAGACGTTAAAAAAAACAATCTTTAAACACAAAAAGTCAATCTTATAACGGGCAGCATTTCACAGACTGTTTCAATAAGATCATCTGACAAATTATCCTTTTCGTATATCAGATTTGATGAACTGTTTAACATTTGCTCCATTTGTTAAATAATTAATTCAGATCATTATGCTTAAAAGTTTCTTCAAAATTGCATTTCGCTATCTATGGCGGAAAAAAACATACACCATACTTAATTTTGTGTGTCTGACATTCGGACTTACCTGTGCAATAATTACCATGCTTTATATAAGGAACGTTTTCAGTTACGACAAGTTTCATAAAAACTATAACCGGTTATATTCGGTTGATGCATATGTGACTTATTTTACCGGAGATCGTTTCCCGAAACAATATCTTTCGGCTTCACTGATTGATGTTTTAAAAGTCGAGGCGCCTGAAATCGAACAGATGACCAGGGTAGCTGAAAAGGATTATTCTTTCAGCTTTGGTGATAAATCATTTACAGAGAAAGGTTTATTCGCGGATAGCAATTTCTTTAGTGTCTTTACTTTTCCTTTAGTACTGACCGGCAACCTGAATATTCTTACCGATCTAAACTCAATAACAATTTCGGAACATATGGCGATGAAATTCTTTGGAAGCGTCGACTGTGTGGGCAAGACCCTGATTATGAAAGATGGAAATAAAAGTGATGCCTTTAAGATTGCCGGTGTTTTTGAGGATGTTCCAAGGCAATCGGTAATGCAATTTGACTTTGTAATTCCTTTCTCAAGATTCCTGAATGACAACAGCTGGGCTCTTGAATCAGGTGCAACAGCTAATCTCACCTGGATTTTGCTGAAGGATAATGTTGACTACAGGATAGTCGAGGATAAGATCAAAAACCTGATCATAAAACAGGAAACTACCTTAAACCAGGAGCTTTTTATGTTTCCTCTTAAGGAACAGATCCTGTACTCATATGCAGGAGGTAAAAGGGTCTGGAAAGAAATGCAAAGCATAGTAATTATCGGTGCTATCGGTTTTGCAATTCTTTTGATTGCTTGTTTCAATTTTATAAACCTGGCTATCGCCTTAAATTTCAGGAGGTACCGTGAGGCGGGAATCAAAAAGGTGGCAGGTTCGGGCAAATCAGCTATTGTTATTCAGTTCCTTGGTGAAACCTTAATTTTAACTCTGATAAGCCTGACAGGCGCAATAATCCTGGTCAGGATACTTCTGACCGGTTTCAATTCGATCTTTAACTATGATATTCATCTGCGGCTCCTTGACTTAAGTATGATTGGCTTTTTTCTTTCGGTGACACTTTTTACCGGCCTCATCTCCGGATTGCTTCCTGCTTCATATCTTGCATCATCCAACCCGATAAACACGTTGAAAGGTAAAATTGTTACCAGCCATAGTTACAGTATCTTCCGGCAGAGTCTTATTGTATTTCAATTTGTTATACCTGTCGTTCTTATTATATGCATGGTGATTATCAGGACTCAGGATAGTTTCCTGCGCAATTGGGATGGGGGAGTGGATAAGGACAGACTAATTGTTCTCGACAACTCAACCAACATTCAGAAACATGCAGAAGGTATAAGGACTGAATTACTTGCCATTCCTGGCATCGATGCTGTAAGCTTCACAAATTGTATTCCGACCCGTGGAGCAAGTGTATCTTCCGAAGTGAGCTGGGATGGGAAAGATGCTTCGGAAAAACTTCATTTCTGGTGTGTCAACTCTGATTTTGACTACAATAAAGCTGTAAAAGTCAAAATGGTAGAAGGAAGGTTTTTTAATCCTTCGTTTTCGACCGATTCTGCCGCATATATGATCAATGATGTGGCAGCCAGGGTTATGAAAAACAGCAATCCTGTCGGTTCATCAATTACCCTCGAGGGACGAAAAGGAGTTATAATAGGCGTTTTTAAAGATTTTCATTCCATCGACCTGGCCGGACCATTCGTTCCTACAATTATGCGCCTGAAATCCGATAACCGTCCATATATCCTGGTCAGGTATTCTTCAGGTACATTCCCGGCAATAACCGGAGAGATCCGCAAAGTATACCAGCGTTTTGAATCTGAAGCACCATTTCGCCCGACATTGTTTCGCGACCTTGTACCATATTCAGACCTGAGCCTTCCTTCCAGACTTGTTTCCCTGGCTTTCATTATTGCACTCCTGCTGGCTTGTCTCGGATTGTTTGGACTCGCATCATTTACTTCTGAGAACCGTACAAAAGAAATAGGACTCAGAAAAGTTAACGGGGCAGGTACCTTATCAGTCATGAGCCTCTTGCTGACCAGTTATACCAAATGGCTGACAATTGCCATCATAATAGCTATACCTATCGCTCTTATTCTTGGAAAAATCTTCCTTGGCAGATTTTATTTTCATGCTCCAATGCCGGTCTGGGCATTTTTCGCAGGACCGGTCATTGCAATAGTTGTAGCACTACTGACAGTAAGTTCTCAAACCTGGAGCGTTGCAAACCGGAACCCGGTAAAAGCCCTCAGGTACGAATGATCCGGAGGTTATAAATTCTCTTTTGTATATTTGATATAAAAAGTTTATGAATTCACCAAAAGACATCGATGAGTATATATCAGGTTACCCGGAAGAAATTCAACTGTTTCTGCAGGAGGTCCGGACAACGATAAGAAAGACTGCTCCACAAGCTGTGGAAATAATCAGCTACGGTATGCCGGCATTCAAAATGAATGGTCTTTTAGTGTGGTTTGCTGCCCACTCAAAACATATTGGTTTCTATCCCAAAGCTTCAGGAATAGAAGCTTTTAAAAAAGAATTATCAATATATAAATGGGCAAAAGGCTCTGTTCAGTTTCCTTTTGACAAACCAATGCCGTTAGGACTGATTGCCAGAATTGTTGAGTTCAGGGTAAATGAAAACCTGCATAGAAGTAAGGCAAAAAAAATTGGTACCTGATCCGGATCCAACTCCGGCTCCGGCAGTATACTTCAGAAAATACTAATAAAGCGTATTCCTATTCGAACATAGTAAGGAAACTTTTGTTTCTTAAATAAATTTTGAAATGTAATATTAAGAAACGTGCGTATCTTTAAAATGCGGGGTTCAGGTATTAAATCATTGTTATTTATTTTTGCTGTTTTGCTCCCTGGATTAGGCTTCAGTCAGACTTACTCAGGCAAGGTTTTATCAAGTGGGGATAAGGTTGGGATAGCATTTGTAAATGTCGGAATTATTGGAAGAAATATCGGCACAGTTACCGACGAATCGGGAAATTTCACAATAACCTTCAGCGATTTCAATGATAAAGATTCGTTACGTATTTCAATGATCGGATATGATTCAAAAATTCTTCTTATAAGTCAATTCAGAGCTGATTCAACAAAAAACATATATCTGGTACCCAGAGATTATTATTTAACTGAAGTTAAAGTAATTTCACGCAAAGCTCATCAGACACTATTAGGAACTCCTGTGACTTCGGGTGCACTTAAATCAGGTTTTGCAACAAATGACTTAGGTTCCGAACTGGGTATTAAAGTTTATGCCAGAAAACAGGTAGTATTAAAAGATATAAATATTAACGTTGCCACCTGCACATACGATTCAGTAGTTTATAGAATTAATATCTACCAGGTGCTGAACAAAACTGAATTTGTAAACATCCTTATTAAACCGATTTACATTTCCTTTTCAAAAGATAAAATCGATAAAGCAATAACTCTCAACCTTAGAGAATATCAAATATACATTAAGGGTGATATTTTAATTAGTCTGGAATTGTTTAAAGATCTTGGAGAAGGCAGGTTATTGTTTAATACCCAGTATTTTACTGGCACTACATATCACAGAAAAACGAGCCAGGGAAAATGGACTCAATCCTCGGGAGCAATTGGAATTTATCTTAATGCACAGACAACAAATTAGCGTGCAAATTAGTGTAACACAACTAACAGATTGAATGATTATTAAATTCAGAATAGTAATTACCATTTGTTTTTTGATAATCAATCCTCTTATCATAAACGCTCAAAACAAAATAACGGGTAGGGTTACTGATGGAAAAACAGGGGAGGTCATTGCCGGAGCAACAATATATATTCCTGAACTTAAGACAGGAGATATCGCAGATAAAAACGGTACCTATGAAATTGACAACCTGCCACGGACAAAAGTTATCGTTCAGGTAAGCTTCGTAGGGTATAAATCAGTAGTTCAAAATATTGACCTGGCAACAACAGCAACCATGAATTTTGTCATGGAACAAGCCATAACGGAAATGAATGAGGTTGTAGTTACAGGTTCTTCCAGATCGACCGAAATAACACGGAGTCCTGTTCCTATGATCACTTTCGGCAAAAAGGAACTGCAGCAAAATCTGAGTACCAATATTATTGATGCTATTTCAAAACTTCCCGGAGTAAGTGCTGTAACGACGGGTCCGAATGTATCAAAACCATTTATTCACGGCCTGGGGTATAACCGGGTACTGACACTATTTGATGGTGTACGACAGGAGGGGCAGCAGTGGGGTGATGAACATGGTATTGAAGTGGATGAAAATGCGGTAGACAGAATAGAAGTGGTAAAGGGTCCGGCAAGCCTCACGTATGGTTCTGATGCGTTGGCCGGGGTTGTTAATTTACTCCCGGCTTCATCTTTTCATATTGATACTATTCAGGGTCACATAGACACAGATTATCAGACAAATAATGGCCTCTATAGCGCCTCTGCAACGATCAATGGTAACAAAAAAGGTGTTATCTGGGGAGGAGTAATATCTCATAAACAAGCAACAAATTATCAGAATAGAGTTGATGGAAGAGTTTATGGCACTGCATTTAATGAAACTGATTTAAGAGTCTATGCCGGACTCAATAAGAAATGGGGTTATTCGCATCTGAGCTTTTCTTTATTTAATGATTTGCAGGAAATTCCTGATGGCAGCCGTGATTCACTAACCCGAAAATTCACAAAACAAATCACAGAGGCAGACACATTGAGGCCGATTGTCTCTGATTCGGAACTCAATTCTTATAAGATAGCCGTACTGCATCAGCATGTACAGCATTATCTGTTATATTCATCAAATAATTTTATTCTTGGTAAAAGCAAACTCGGAGTGACATTGGGAGTTCAGCAAAGTTCAAGACAGGAGTTTAGTCATCCTCAGTTCCCTGCTATCCCGGGGTTGTATCTCGACCTTAAAACAGTTACTTACGACATAAAATACTCTCTTCCTGAATACAGCAGCTGGGAAACTACTCTTGGAATTAACGGGATGTACCAGCTCAATATCAATAAAGGGACAGAGTTCATAATACCTGATTACCATCAGTTTGATATTGGACCATTTATTCTTCTTACCAGGAATATTAAGAAACTGAATCTGAGCGCAGGAGTCAGATATGATACACGAATATTTAAGAATGATCCTATGTTTATCCGAACAAACTCTGCAACAGGTTTCGATATGAAGGTTAATCCACCGGATACTTTACAAACAAATCATCTTTTCTACTATTATAAGCATGCTTTCTCGGGATTATCAGGCAGTATCGGAGCCACATATAATATATCACAGAAGTTTTTGGTAAAATCAAATGTATCCAGGGGTTTCCGCGCTCCAAATGTTCTTGAAATCTCAGCCAATGGTGTTCATCCGGGAACACAGATATACCAGATAGGTAACAACAGCTTCAAACCTGAATTCAGTCTTCAGGAGGACCTTGGGATAGCTTATAGAGCAGATCATATAAGTGGTAGCCTTGATCTATTTAATAATAATATCAGCAACTATATTTTTAATCAGAAATTATTGAACCGTGCCGGGCTGGATTCGGTCATCGTTAAAGGAAACCAGACTTTTAAATTTCAACAATCTCACGCCCAGTTATATGGATGGGAGGCTAATCTCGACATACACCCTTATGACTGGCTTCATTTCGAAAATTCCATATCGGTGATTTATGCATTAAACAGGGGTGGTAATGGGGTAAGTATAAACAGCAACAACAAGTTTCTGCCGCTCATCCCTCCTTTACATACAAATACTGAATTAAGAGCTAATATAACCGGTAAGGCAAGACATATCAAATCGTTGTACATCAAGATCGGAATGGAATACTATGCGAAACAAAGCCGGATATATTCCACCAATAGTACGGAAACGACAACACCCGGATATTTCCTATATAACGCAGGCGTTGGAGCAGATATAATAAACAGGAATGGGAAAGTACTTTTAACAATAAATATTCTTGGGAATAATATTACTGATGTCGTTTATCAGTCGCACATGAGCAGGTTGAAATATTTTGAACAGTACCCGAATAACTCCACGGGCAGAAGCGGTATTTACAGTATGGGAAGAAATATCAGTTTTAAGCTTACTATACCCTTGAATATCTGATTATGACATGACTCAGCCTCAACCTCAACCTCAAGCCTCAGCCTCAGCCTCAGCCTCAGCCTCAGCCTCAGCCTCAACCTCAACCTCAGCCTCAGCCTCAGCCTCAGCCTGCTTATGTACTGATTTTACAGTTTAATGAATACAAGGTTGAAATTGTTCTTTGAAAAAATAATTGGTGTCTTAAATAATGCTAACTTAGTAGAAGTTTGGTTTTTTGCATGCTTTTCAATCAAAGAACATAGCTTTATTCACCAAGGGAAGTAAACAATTATTAACGTTTAAATAAAACATTATGAATAAATTATTATTAATAGCAGTTATAATTACTGTAGCATTTGCATCATGCAAAAAAGACAATCCGCCAAAACCAGTCTGTAGAATAATTACAATTACACCATCAAGCGGAGGAGCATTACCTTATAATCTGAGTTACAATACAGACGGAAAGTTAGTCACGAGCTCTCATGGCACAAGCATAACAACATTTTCTTACAGCGCGAATACGATAATTCAATCCACAACTAACGGCGGCGTTTTCGGATCAAAAGAAACAATTACTTTAAATGCATACGGGCTGGCTTCCAATGTCAGAACAGAAACCAATGTTGCCGGTACTATCTGGAGTAATACCTTGTATGAATACAGCGGTGCAGAACTAATAAAAAGTACAGACACAAACTCAGCAGGAGATCCCGTAGATATATCAACTTTTACATGGAGTGGAGGTAATATTGTCAGCATTACATCAGGCTCATCAACCAGTACACTTGCTTATTATACTGACAAACCGGCACAAACCGGTGACTATTTCTCTCTTTTGCAGCTTCTGTTTGGTTTTGATATTTACAGAGTTAAAAATGCTATTAAATCTTCAACAGATGGTTCCTCTGCAACGAATATCAGTTATACCTATGATACTGATGGGAAAATTGCATCTATCACGGTTACCGGAAATGGCACCTCTAGTATAAATTATCAGTATCAATGTAACTAGTTCTACAAAGATTGCAGGAAGACACTCAGAAAACAAACTGTTTGGCAGCTTTCGGGATAAGGTCGCAACTTTCTGGTTATATTACGGCTTAATAAATATTGGAATATGATTTTCCTCTGAAAAGAGTGTTGCCGTATTAATTAATGCAAGATGGGAATAAGCCTGGGGAAAATTGCCCAGAAGCCTTTTTGTTGTAAAGTGGATATCTTCACTGAAAAGTCCCAGGTGATTTCCGTAGGTCAGCAGGTTTTCAAAAATGTTTTTTGCATCTTCCTTAAATCCTGTTCTGAACAAAGCCTGTACAAGCCAGAAGGTACATATTGTAAATGATGACATGGGTTTGCCGAAATCGTCGGTATTTTTATAACGGTAAACAAGTCCGTCATATAAAAGTGCATTTTTAACAGCCATCACAGTTTTCCGGTACCTGATATCATCTGCAGCAATAAAACCATATTCAGCCATCAGAAGCAAAGAGGCATCAAGCTCTGAATTACAGTAGGTTTGGGTGAATGTCTGCAGATCCTCTTTCCAGCCTTTACTCAGCACCTCTTCTTTAATATCATTTGCAATGCCTCCCCATGTGTCGGCGTAGTATTGCTTATTGAGTATTCGCGCTATTTTCGCAGCCCTGTCCATTGCAACCCAGCACATCACCTTGGAGAAAACATAGTGTTTCTCATCAGATCTTATTTCCCATATTCCCTTGTCAGGTTTTTCCCAATGTGTTGAGACGGTACGTGAAATATTGCGAACAATCTCCCAGATATCTTCAATCTCATCTAATGTTCCCGGGAAAAATTCGTAATACTGGTGTATAATAGTAAGCAGATAGCCAAAAACATCATTTTGCCTCTGTGAATATGCCGCATTTCCGATTCTCACCGGTTTAGAGTTTTCATAACCCGATAGATGGAAAAGCTCTGTTTCAGTAAGCTCCCGTTCACCTCTGATACCGTACATGACCTGAAATGAATCGTTTTTTGATTTAAGTATTCTCTTTAAATAATCGAGAAAGCGCCTGGCAGAATAGGAGTGGCCCATCTTTATGAGTGTTTCAAGAGACATCGAAGCATCGCGTAACCAGCAGAAACGATAATCCCAGTTTCGCACCCCACCGATAGTTTCAGGAAGGCTGGTCGTCAATGCTGCCAGAACAGCGCCTGTTGGCTGATATGACATTATTTTCAGTACCAGTAAGCTTCTTATTATGGCCTCGTTGTATTTCTCATACTTTTTTGAACGGTTTGTCCAGTTAAGCCAGTAAACTTTAGTACGCTGGAATTCGAGATACACCCTTTTTATATCAATATCAATCAGCTTCTGATTATAAGAAAGTAAAAGAAACTGATGCTGCGTAAGCACAATTTCATTTGAGTCCAGAATATCTTTGAAATCCAGGCTGGAATACAGATATATGCAATCCGTAGGTGTCACCATTGAATAGGTCCTGATATAATTTTCCTCTTCAATGAATGAAACCTCTTCACTTGCATAATTAAAAGCGGGGTTATATCTGACTCTGAAAACCGGTTTCCCTGAAATATACTTGATATAACGGTAGATTTCTGCCGGGGCGAAATAATCATCATCGACCAGTTTGTACCTTGGCATAAAGTCAATTACCTCAAAAGTGCCCTGATCTGATTTAAACTCTGTACATAACACGTTTGTCGAGATTAGATACTTTTGTGAAATTGTATAATTATTTTCAACAGTTACACTAAAGAAACCTCCTTTCTCGTTATCAATAAGTTTTGCGAAAACTGACGGCGAATCGAAATCCGGAAGACAGCACCAGTCAATACTTCCCCTGTCCGAAACAAGGGCAGCACTTCTGCAATTACCAATGACACCATAATTCAGATTATTCATGATAAAGCTTCATTACAGATTCTTAACGATCTCATTTTAATTGAATGAATGTTTTAAATTATTTTAACAAAGATAGTAATGAATAGTTGTGCTTGGTACGACCCGCAGACAATAGAGACCCTGATAAATGCTTTTACCTGCAAACATTTGGTATCTTTGCATTTGCTCTGTATCGGCCCGGCAGTATCAGATACAAGATAGCATTTTATTCAATCCATAGCTTTAATGGACAAGTCAGAAGAGATAGAACTGATAGAAAAATACAGGAAGGCAAAGAATAAACTTGTTTTGCTTGACTATGACGGAACACTTGTTAACTATGAATTGATTCCTGAGGAAGCAAGGCTTCCTGTGCAATTGAGCGACACCTTGAAAAAACTGATTGCAAAACCCCGGAATAAAGTATTCATAATCTCAGGCCGGAGTCATCAGGATATTGATAAATTATTAGATCATCTGCCGATAAATATTATTGCAGAACACGGTGCAATACAGAAAGTAGGAGGCGTATGGAAGAATCAGCTGAATGACAGGGCAGAATGGAAAAATGTAGTTATCCCCATATTAGATCGGATCACCAGTGCATGTCCTGGATCATCTGTGGAGGAAAAGATTTATTCTTTAACCTGGCACTACAGAAATGCAGAAGAGCAATCGGGATATAAGAATTCAAGGGACCTGATCGCGATACTGGAAGAAGTCATTCATTCATATGATCTGAAAATTCTCGATGGTAATAAAGTAGTTGAGATATTGGATAATGGCACTGGTAAAGGTTATGCGGTGAAAAAGCTTATCGAACAAAACATATATGATTTTGTCCTGTCAATCGGGGATGATGCCACTGATGAGGAAATGTTTGAGCTTCTTTTGAACCATTCCGGTGCTTATACAATTAAGGTAGGTGATGGTGATACTTTTGCCAGATATAAGCTTGACAGCATCAGTAATGTTTCTTCACTATTAAATAAATTGGCCGGATGAAGTTAACACTTGCATTCATACTCTTAATTATTTTTGCAGTCGGACTGGTAGCCTTCGGTTTTACTTTTTATCAGAGTTCAACGGAAAAAACAAAGTTGCAGCAAGAGCTTGAATTTAAGACTGCACAGCTTGCCGGGGAGATATTCCGTCACGATTCTTCTTTTTTCGAAAAGATAACCCGGAAAAACATTGATCATCTCGCAGATAGTATAAATAATCGCTACAACTTACTAGGCTGTGCAGTATATTATTATTACGACAGCATCTTTACAAGCAATTCAGCCAGCAGGCTTGTTGAATACTCGAGGGCCGATATTTCCATGTCCCTTACCAGCGACACTGCTATTGGAAAATACTTTAAAGCTGAGGGAGCAAAGTTATATCAGTATATCGATCCTGTAAAACGCATCAATAAATCGATGTATGCCGTTGTATTATATACCGACGCCGGATACATTGATAAAGTGATCGGTAAAATCTGGTTCCGGAATTTCATAAGATGGTTTATTCAGGCATTTTTAGTTTCACTCGTCACTTTGCTTCTGATTCGCTGGGGGCTTTTTAGTCAGATAAACAAAATTGTCGATTGGGCAAAAGCAGTACGTACCGGAAATGCCGGGCAAATTAAGCCGCAGCCGCATCTGAAATTTCTTGACCCTCTGCATAAAGAGATTGAGAATATAGCAAAAGCAATGAATGAAGCCAAAGCAATGGCCAAAGAGGAAGCACAGCTGAGAACAAGCGCAGAAGCAATCTGGACACCCGAAAGGCTGAAGGCTGAAATGGAGATACTTTTGCAAAAGAAAAAAATGATTGTTGTATCCAATCGTGAACCATATATGCATATTCATGAAGGCAAGGAAATAAAATGCATTGTTCCTGCCAGCGGAATGATCACAGCTATGGAACCTATACTTAAAGCATGCAGTGGATTATGGATTGCTTCAGGGACTGGTGACGCCGATAAAATGACAGCAAATAAATATGGTAAGCTTGATGTTCCTCCCGAGGAACCAAAGTATACTTTAAAAAGATTATGGCTTACAAAAGAAGAAGAGAAACATTTTTACTATGGCTTTTCAAATGAGGGGCTGTGGCCACTGTGTCATATTGCACATACGCGACCGACCTTCAGGAATGACGATTGGAAATTTTATAAAAAAGTAAATGAAGATTTTGCCAGAGCTGTGCTCGACGAAACGAAAGATGAAGAACAACCTTTCATACTGATTCAGGACTTTCATTTTGCTCTTCTGCCTGAACTGATAAAAAAAGAAAAGCCCAAAGCCAAGGTTGCCATATTCTGGCATATACCATGGCCTAACCCTGAGTCATTCGGTATTTGTCCATGGCAGAGGGAAATACTGAAGGGAATGCTTGGAGCAGATCTGATCGGGTTCCATACCCAGTATCACTGCAATCATTTTCTTGAGACAGTTAACAGTGCTCTCGAATCAAGAGTACTGTGGGAGAGTTTCTCTATAAAAATTGGTGGCAGGACTACTTATGTCAAACCTTTTCCTATCAGCATAGCTTTTACACTAAAAGATTATGATTTTAATTCACCGAAATTAAGACCTTCCCAGCTTCTGAATGAATATGGTATTGGTGCACAGTTCATGGGTATTGGTGTTGACAGGATAGACTATACGAAAGGTATAATAGAAAAATTTCTTTCAATCGAACGGTTTCTTGAAAAGAATCCGGCATACATAGGCAAATTTACTTTTGTACAAATCGGAGCTCCGAGCAGGACTTTGCTGAAAAGTTATTCCGACATGGTAACTTCTGTCGAAAATGAAGCTAACAGAATCAATTTACGCTTCAAATCAAAAAACTGGAAGGCTATACTTCTGTTAAAGAGGCATCACAGTCATGAGGAAATAGCTCCCTTTTATTCTTCGGCAGATTTTTGCATGGTGACATCGCTGCATGACGGGATGAACCTCGTCGCTAAAGAATTTGTTGCATCGCGGAACCAGACTGATGGATCACTTATTCTTAGCCGTTTTGCCGGTGCATCCCAGGAACTTCAGGGAGCTATTATCATAAACCCTTACGACATTGAAAAATCAGCAGATGCAATTAAGTCAGCTCTGGAAATGTCGGCGGAGGAGCAAAATCAACGGATGATGCAGATGCGGCTGATAATTGTCAGGCATAATATCTATTCGTGGGCTGCTAACTTATTAAGGACGATGGCGGCAATAAATTGACAAACCTTTTCGCCGGCTTGCGCCCCTTTCCCGGATTGTTGCACTTTTGCCTGGTTTTTGCCCCCCGACCCCATAGCCATCACCCTAAGCTTTGGGATGAATGAGATACTACATAAAAAAGTTTCCCCCCGCCGAAGCGGGGCAGGCTCTCCTTTTGAAGCTACTCTTTGTACACATCTTTTCATCTTAGCTTTTTTGTACTCACCCCCTAACCCCCTCTCTACTTCGTAAAGAGGGGGCAATTCACAGATATGCTGAATGTTATGAATCACTACAAGGGAAATATACTTTTTCTATTAATAATATTGTTTCAGCATGGTAACGTCTTACCTCTAAATGGTAGAATCATAATCATCATATTGGAACTTTATCGCGTCCACGCCCCTCTTTACGAAGTAGAGAGGGGAAGGAGGTGAGTTTGTATGAGACAAACGAATCTAACGAAGCGAGTTTTCGACGAAGCCAAACTTCGGATCGAATAGATCTGTATAAAGATTAGCTTCAAAAGGAGGGGAAATGTATCAGACATATATTCAATACTTTACATTCTGTTTTGTACTATACTCTCTCCATATTTTACAATTTTCAACTCATTAGGTTGACGGCTTTAGTGGGGCTGGGAGGCAAAAACCTGGGCTGGGGGGCAAACTCAGGGGGTCGGTCTATTTCCTCAGTGCATTATACAACACCACCGCCGGATGCAATAGCCACGCGTCCTGTTCCATCTTTGATATGATGCCGGCAACTTGTTCCGGGAGCAGCAATAATTGTACTTCTGTCGGAATTTTTTACTTCAGGGAATAAGTACCAGTTCACCAATCCTATTTGATAATTCAATAGTGTTCTTTTTCGTATCCGAATGATCCGGCCATCCCACAGCATCCCGACGGGATCTCCTTTACTGAATAATTTGAAGGTATTGAAAGCATTTCTAATGTGCTTGCAGATGATGCAATAGCCTTTTGCTGGCAATGGGCATGAAGAAGAATATTTGCTTTATTCCGGCGAGAACAAATTGCGATCGATTTTTCCTGCTCTGAATTCTTTTGCAATAAATTCATCAATCATGAAACTGTTTGCAGCAATTATTTCAGCAGCTTCCTTCAGATCATTACCGGCCAATTCGGGATATTCATCCCTGAATCCAAGAATCGCCGAAGGTTCAATTCCGATCAGGGGAAGATCATTACTTATTATTCCTGATAAAAGCTGTATATTCTTTCTGAATTGTCTTTTTTGCTGTTCTTACAAGTCCTTTGGAGAGAAACGTTCTGGCGCTTACTTTGTGACCTGTTGTGACCACTTTGTAATTTAAGTGAGGTAAGTAGCCGTATCGTGCTTATTCCTGTCTCTGTGTCGTTATAATTGCTGAATTCATCGATAAAGAGGCATACTGTTCCTTTTGGATTGACAGGATTGATCTCAGGGAGATTTTTTCTGATCCACTTTCTGAGGGTTGTTTTATATAACAATGGTATGGATCTTTGTGACGCAAACCCTGTGGCCTTTTTCACTATTCCGGAAGTGAGCTTGTTTTTCAGAAAAAAATTAAATACAGAAGGAGCAAAGGAACCGATATGATTGATCACTGTTATATAAGCTATCAGTCTTGTCCTTAATGGAATGCCATGTTTATCGTACCAATGCTGAAGGAATTCGGATTTGATTTTTGCGATATCAACAGCTGAAGGACATTCTGATTTGCATCCTTTGCATCCCAGACAGAGGTCAAGTATGTCATATATCTCCTTATGGTTCCATGGATCACCCTCTTTTGTCAGAAACTCACGAATGATATTTGCTCTCGCCCTTGTGGTTTTATCTTCATCACCCGAAGCCATAAAACTGGGACACATAGTGCCTCCGATTATTGCCGATTTCCGACAGTCGGCTGATCCGTTGCATCTCTCTGCCGCCCTTATTATTCCATCGCTTGAAGAAAAATCGTATATAGTTTCTATTTCACGTGTTGGCAACCCCGGCACGTATCTCAGATTTGAATCCATTGGCGGAGTATCTGTGATCTTACCCGGGTTTAATATTCCTTTCGGATCCCAGCACTCTTTTATCTTCTTCAATAAACCATAATTGTGTTCACCCAGTATTATCGGGATAAATTCTCCTCTGAGTCTTCCGTCACCATGCTCCCCGCTCAGCGAGCCCCTGAATTTCTTCACGAGATGCGCTGTTTCAAGTCCTATTTTTCTGAAAAGTTTTACATCCTCCGTCATCCTTAAGGTTAAGTATAGGTCTTATGTGAAGTTCTCCGGTTCCTATATGAGCATGAAATACAGCGTTCTTACCATATTTTGCAAGTAAAATTTCTATCTCATCCATATAATCCGGCAGACGTTCAACACTTATTGCAGTATCCTCCATGAGCGTTACCGGTTTGGGATCACCTTTCATATTTGTAAGAACACCAAGACCTGCTTTTCTCAGGTCCCAGACCTTTGAAATATCTTTTCCTCTTACGACGGGATAGGAGTATCCGTAACCAGCCGATTTCAATGATTTGATCAAAGCAGAGGCGGATTCATCAATTTCTTCAGGTGTATTCCTGACAAATTCAACTATCAGTATTGCTCCAGGTTTTCCATCGAGAAAAAACCTGTTGTTTCTCTGACTGGCATTATCTTCGGTGAGCTCGAGGATACGGTGATCCATCATTTCCACAGCAGATGGTTTAAATTTCAAGGCTATCAGATTGGCTTTAAATGCATCGTTTCTTTTCTTTAGATGAACGCATACAAGAGCCTTATTAGCAGGTGGTAATGGAACTAGATTTAGCTTTATCTCAGTTGTTATTGCAAGAGTTCCTTCTGATCCGGTAAGTAGATTGCAGAAATTAAATTTCCTTTCGGAATTTTTATCAAAAATCTCTGAATCGAGGAGTTGATCAACAGCATATCCTGTATTTCTTCTGTGAACCATCGGATCGGGGTATCCTTTCCGTATCTCCTCCTGGTTTGTCTTATCGCCGAGTATTTTCTCAATATTCCTGTAGATTTCCCCTTCAAGGTTTTTCAGTTTGCATTTATTCAAAAATTCCTCTTTGTTCAATGGACCAAATATTGCTTCGCTGCCATCGCTCAGAAGTGTCTTTATCTCAATTGTATGATCTCTGGTTGATCCGTAAATAACGGAATGTGAGCCGCATGCATTATTTCCTACCATGCCGCCAATATTGCAGCGGTTCGATGTTGATGTTTCAGGACCAAAGAAAAGACCCTGTTCTTTGAGCTTCAGATTCAGTTCATCAAGAACTACGCCGGGCTGAACTCTTAACCCACATTTCCTCTTTGTTTATCTCAAGTGATTTTATTCATATATCTTGAGATATCCACAATTATTCCCGAACTGACAACCTGACCGGCAAGGGAAGTGCCTCCGGCCCTCATTGTTACACTCTGTTTTCTCTTCAGAGGCGAAATTCAATATTTTCCGGATATCGGCTTCACCTTTTAGGCCAGGCAACAGCTGATGGTTCCTCTTTATATACCGATGCATCTGTGGAATAGATAGTCGTTGTGATCTTATCGTGTTTGAGCTCACCTTCCAGACTCTTGCAAGTGAATCCAATCGTGAAATAAAATTATCCATTTTAATCAGTTAATTTTGATCTGCTAATTTAGGAAAATGATTTAATCATGATTTTTAAGTTGACTTTTTAATTAAGAATTTATTTTTGAAAATAGAATAATAATGATATTAATCATGTCTTTCAAAATTGTTTAATAGAACTTTTTTTTCGTACATTTATAAAAAAATTTCGAACTTATTAATATATTGATACACAATGGAATTATTAGATCGCATCAAACAAAATGCCAGAAAACACAATATGCGGATTGTGCTTCCTGAAGGGTATGAAGAAAGAACAATTAAAGCAGCTGATATTGCTATTACAGGAAGAACTTGCCCAAATAATTCTTATAGGTGACCCTGCAGAGATAAATTCTCATGCCGCAAAACTTGGTTTAAAAAACCTCTCGAAAGCTACAGATGGTCAATCCGAAATCGCATGAAAAGAAGGATCATTATATCGATATGATGGTTGAACTGAGGAAAAGTAAAGGTATGACAAGGGAAGAAGCTTCAAAACTGATAGAAGATCCTCTCTATCTGGGTGTTCTGATGATAAAAAACGGTGATGCTGATGGTGAGGTTTCCGGAGCAGATCATGCTACCGGTGACGTCCTGCGTCCTGCATTCCATTACGTCAAAACAGCTCCCGGTATTACTGTTGTGTCCGGTGCATTTATTATGATTCTTCCTGAAAAGAACTTTGGTGAAAATGGTGTCATTATCTTTGCCGATGGTGCTGTACATCCAAATCCAAATGAAAAGGAACTGGCAGAAATAGCAATTGCATCAGCTCATACGGCCAGGGCAATAGCAGGATTTGAACCGAGGATTGCGATGCTTAGCTTCTCTACAAAAGGAAGCGCCAAACATGAAATGGTCGATAAAGTAGTAAATGCAACAAGAATTGCAAAAGAGATGGCGCCTGATCTTCAGATTGATGGTGAATTACAGGGTGATGCTGCACTGATTGAATCAATTGGGAAAAGTAAAGCTCCCGGCAGCCCTATTGCCGGAAAAGCAAATGTTCTTATTTTCCCTGATCTGAATTCAGGTAATATTGCATATAAGCTTGTTCAACGACTTGCGCATGCAGAGGCTATAGGCCCAATATTGCAGGGAATGGCAGCTCCGATAAATGATCTTTCTCGCGGTTGTTCGGTAAATGATATAGTAAGCATGATTGCAATAACATCAAATCAGGCGGCCGGTCTGAAAGCATAAATATAGTAATTTTACAGGTATGACAGAAAAAATTGAACGACTTGAGGATTACGGATTATCGAAGGACAATAAACCAAAAACATTGTTTTCACGAGTTGGAATAGTAGGTGCAGGTTCTGTTGGACAAAATATTGCAAGAATGGTAAGTTCCAAAGGATTGGATGTTATCCTTCTCGATCTTAGTCAGGAGAAAATTGACCAGGCATACATCGATCTGGCAAAGGAGCTTGACCGCATGATTGAACGATGGGGTATGACCAATTCGGAAAAACTGGGAATACTATCACGTATTAAGGGTACCACCGACTATTCAAGCTTTAAAGGATGTGACATCGTAATTGAGGCGATCAAGTCATCTACACGCGAACATAGCCATGATGTCCGCTCTGAAATATTGAAAAAAATAGAGATGACATGTCGACAGAGACACAATTATAGCCACGAATTCCTCCACCCAGGTTATTACTGAACTTACTGCCGACCTGACTTATAAAGACCGTTGTGTTAGTTTTCATTTTCTTACTCCCGAAGCCGATGCAAGGATTGTGGAAATTGTTAAAGGTCTCTATACGTCACAGGAAGCCTATGATAATACTATGAAATTTGCCAATCTGATAGGTAAAAAGGTGGTTCCGGTAAAAGAATCTCCGGGCATAATAAGTACCCGACTTATTGTTCCTTTCATAAATGAAGCCTGTGAGATTTTAATGGAAGGAGTTGGGACAATGGAGGATATCGATCTTACTATGAAAGTAGGGTTTGGTCTGCCCCTCGGACCATTTGAAATGGCTGACAAGATCGGGTTTGATAAAATACTCAGATGGTGTGAAAATCTTTACGATGAATTCGGTGATCTGAAATACAAATCCTCACCTCTTCTTAAAAAGCTTGTAAGGGCCAATCAGTGGGGAAGACGTACAGGCAGGGGATTTTATGAATATAACAAAGATGGTGTTAAAATTACCAAAAACATCTCCGTTGGAGATTAAGAACATCATCTGATATAAATACTTTTAATAAAAAACGTTTCTATAATGAAAATATTAGTTCTTAACTGCGGTAGTTCATCAATTAAATACCAGCTTTTCGATATGACCTCAGGTGTGGTTCTGGCTAAGGGAATTGTTGAAAAAATAGGTTTAAAAGGATCGTTTCTGAAAAATGAAAGATTTGACGGAGATAAGGTAAAACTTGACGGAGAAATACTTGATCATCAGACAGGTATTGAATATCTGCTTGGTATATTGATAAGCAAGAAAAGAGGTGTGATTAAAGATCTGAAGGAAATAGATGCTATAGGTCATCGTCTTGTCCATGGTGGTGAAACTTTTCAGGAGAGTTGTTATCTTGATGATATAACAATCAAAGGAGTTGAGGATTGCTCGGATCTTGCTCCGCTTCATAATCCGGCAAATCTTAAAGGGATCTATGCGATGAAAACCGTACTTCCCAATGTGCCCCAGGTTGGTGTTTTTGATACTTCGTTCCATCAGACAATGCCTGATTATTCTTTTATGTATGCCCTGCCTTATTCCCTTTATAAAAAATATGGCATAAGACGATACGGATTTCATGGAACAAGTCACAGCTACGTCTCAAAAAGAGCATGCGAAATTCTGAATGTCGATTATAAATCGCAGAAAATGATTACCTGCCACCTTGGAAACGGAGCCTCAATCACTGCAATAAAAGATGGAAAATCGCTTGATACTTCTATGGGTCTTACTCCTGTTGAAGGACTTATTATGGGTACCAGATCAGGCGACGTCGACGCGGGAGCACTTACTTTAATTATGGAAAAGGAAGAAATTGACTTTTCATCGCTTAATACGCTCCTTAATAAACACAGCGGTGTATTGGGGATCTCAGGGATATCATCTGATATGCGGGAGGTTGAATCTGCAGCCGGAGAAGGAGATGAACGTGCTATTCTGTCGCTCAAAATGTATGATTATCGAGTAAAAAAATATATTGGTGCTTATGCTGCCGCTATGGGAGGAGTAGACCTGCTTATTTTTACTGGCGGAATAGGAGAGAACTCCTCTGAGACCAGGGAAAATATCTGTAAGGACATGGAGTTTCTCGGCCTTGAATTTGACAGGCATATAAATGAGGGAGTTCGTAGTAAAGAATTGGTTATTAGTAAGAAAAGTTCTAAAGTGACAGTAATGATCGTACCTACGAATGAAGAATTTGTCATCGCTTCGGAAACCCGCAATATAGTAGAACATCACAAAGTATTATAAATAACATTAAATCCCGATTCAATGGTATTAAAAAACATGAATGACCTGAAACGCCTTGTTGAAGGTGGACCCAGGAAGAAGCTCATTCTGGCAGCAGCACAGGATCAGCATTCATTGGGTGCAGTTATCAAAGCATGGAAAGACAATATTATTGAACCAATTCTTGTCGGGGACAAAGAAGGAATTCAGAATATTTGTACTTTAAACAATTACGATATCACAGGAGTAAGGATAATTCATGAATCCGACCCTGAGATGTCGGTTGAAATTGCAGTAAAGATGGTCAGCAGCAAACAGGCCGACATACTGATGAAAGGCAAAATTGGTTCAGCCACCTTACTCAAATGCGTGCTAAATAAGGAGTGGGGTCTACGAACAGGTAATCTGCTCTCACATTTTGCCCTTTTTGAAGTTGAAACTTATCCTAAAGTTATTGCTGTAACTGATGTGGCTATGAATATTGCGCCGACCCTGCAGGATAAGATAGCGATTGTAAATAATTCGGTGGCCTGCCTGAACAGGCTTGGGTATCAGATTCCAAAAGTAGCCGTTCTTGGAGCTGTAGAGATGGTTAATGAGAACATGAAAGCTACACTCGATGCTGCCCTCCTCTCAAAAATGAATCAGCGCGATCAGATAAAAAAGTGTATCATCGATGGTCCTCTCGCGTTCGACAATGCTGTGAGTCTCGAAAGTGCCCAGCTTAAAGGAATAAAAAGCGAAGTGGCCGGTGATACTGATCTCTTATTGATGCCCGATATCGAGGTCGGTAATGTTTTATACAAGTCATTGGTGTTCTTTGCAAAGGCGAAAGTTGCTTCAATAATACTTGGTGCACTGGTTCCGATAGTTCTTACTTCACGGTCAGATTCGGAACAGGCCAAATTTGACAGTATACTTCTGGCAGCTGCAGCCAGCAGATAAGACTATCATGATCAAGACTTTGGAACAGATCGGGGAAAAGGTGCTTACACTTAAAAAGAAGTACCGGATTGCTGTTGCCTGGGCTCAGGATAGCAATACCATCGGTGCCATCGATAAAGCAGTTAAAAAGGGTTTTGCCGAGGCTATCCTGATAGGAAAATCTTCGGAAATCAGAAAAACCTGCAAATCACAGGACATTGATGACAAGAGATTTACACTTATAGAATCGGATAATGAAATTAATGCTTGCTCCGAAACAGTAAGGTTAGCAAAATCCGGAGAAGCCGATATAGTTATGAAAGGACTTGTTGGAACTGACAAGTTTCTGAAAGCTGTAATGGATAAGGAAAATGGATTAATGCTTCCAGATGCAGTCCTGAGCTATGTAGGCGCAATGGAAATTCCATCGTATAATAAGCTTCTGTTCATCACTGATCCTGCCGTAATCCCGTTTCCTGACCTCGATCAGAAAGTTTCTATGGTAAGATATGCCATTGAAATGGCTCAGAGATTCGGGGTCAAAAAGCCCAGGGTTGCCTTAATCGGAGCCTCAGAGAAAATGAGCCGCCATTTCACTAGTTCAGCTGATTACTCAGCAATGTGCAAAATGGCCGACCGTAATGAGATAAAAAATTGTATCATAGATGGTCCGCTCGATATTTTTCTTGCCTGCGATAAAAAAAGCGTTGCGATTAAGGGAGTTGATACTCCCGTAAACGGAGAGGCTGATATCCTCCTGTTTCCTTCGCTGGAGTCAAGCAATCCTTTTTATAAAGGGATTATGTTATTTGCGAAAGGGGAACTGGCCGGACTCATACGCGGAACTGAAAAACCAGTAATAGTAATGTCGAGAAGTGAAAGCGAAAAATCCAAGTATTACTGCATAGCATTGTCTTGTCTCATGGCGTAAAGGCATATTAGTCATAGAATTATAACCAGAAACACTAATTAATTTATGGCAAAGCGGCTAATTCTGGCAATCAATCCAGGATCAACATCAACTAAATTTTCTCTTTTTGAGGAAGAAGAATTAGTTTTTGAAAAAACACTAAGACATACTGCAGAAGAATTAAGAGGTTTTGAAAAAATTGCTGACCAGTTACAGTTCAGGAAGGATCTTATAATGAATGAACTGTCGGAGAGAAAAACTGATCTTAAGAATATTGCAGCGATAGTTGGTCGTGGTGGACTTGTAAAGCCAATTGAATCAGGCATATACGGAGTAAATAAAAAGATGAAAGACGATTTGATTGCGGGTATTTCAGGTGAGCATGCCAGTAATCTGGGCGCGCTCATTGCTGATGAAATAGCCTCTTCATTATGTTGTTCTGCAGCATATATTGTTGATCCGGTTGTTGTCGATGAACTGCAATCAATTGCCCGGATATCAGGGCACCCCGAGATTGAAAGAAAATCAATCTTTCATGCTCTGAACCAGAAAGCTGTTGCACGAATATATGCTGCTTCAATTGGCCGGAAATATGAAGAACTAAACCTGGTCATTGCCCATATGGGAGGTGGAGTGAGTGTTGGTGCACATAAATTGGGAAAAGTAATTGATGTTAATAATGCTCTGAATGGTGATGGCCCATTTTCTCCGGAACGCTCCGGGGGACTTCCGTCCGGTCAGTTGGTCGACCTTTGTTTCAGCGGCAGATTCACGAAGGCTGAACTTAAAACAATGCTTACAGGGAAAGGAGGAATGATGGCCTATCTTGGTACTAATGATTTTATTCAGGTATGCAAAATGTCTGAGGATGGAGACGCTAAAGCACTGCTAATCAGAAATGCTGCTTCTTACCAGGTTGGAAAAGAGATAGGAGCAATGGCTGCAGTTCTGAACGGGAAAGTTGATGCTATCATTCTTACCGGTGGAATGGCATATCAGGATGCAAATATCAGAGATATAAGGGCGATGATCGATTTCATTGCTGAAGTGGTAGTATATCCCGGAGAGGATGAATTGAAAGCACTTGCTTTTAACGGTTTACTGGCATTGGATGGGAAGATAGAGATTAAAACCTACATCTGATAAATGTTTAAATAATTAGAGACGGTCATGCCATGGCATGACCCTACAATTGTTTATTGGTGAATGATGTAGGGCCACGCCATGGCGTGGCCTCTTATGGATTCGTAACAGCCACCGGCAATATTTTCCCATTAAAAAATTTATGTCCTGAAAGCGCGAAATTTGAAATAAATTCCGCCATTTCTTTAGCATTTACAGGGGCTTTATAGCCTGGAAACGCTTCTTCAAGCATGCTGGTCTGAACAGAACCAAGGGCAAGACAGTTTACCTTTATCCCATCCTCTGAGAATTCATTTGCCAGACACTCGGTAAGGCAGGCTAAGGCTGCTTTGGATGCACTGTAATATGAGAGCCCTCTATATTTAATGCTGCCCTGGAATCCTCCCATACTTGAGATATTTACAATATGCGATCCTGATAGCATCAACGGTTTTATTACTCTGATCAACGAAGCCGGACCGAAAAAATTAGTCTCCATTATATTTCTTGCTTCCTCATTTGTAAAATCAACGAACTCTCTGACAATCATAGAACCTGCAAGATTTATCAGGATGTCCACATGCCTGAAATGAGATGAAACCACATCTATGAGGCTCTCCGACTGACTGTCAAAAAGAGACATGTCGAGCGGGACTGATAATACGTTCTTAAACTGCCCTGAAAGACTGTTGAGAGCCTCTATATCCCTTCCTGTGACAAGAATTTGATTACCAATATCCTGAGTAAGATAATGTACAACTTCCCGTCCGATACCTTTTGTTCCTCCGTTGACAATAATATTCATAACCTTAATTTTTAGCAGGTATTATTTTCACGTTTCTCAGCATCCCTGACTTGCATACTAATACAAATTCTAAAGATATTGAATATATCATTTACCTTTTCAAATTCAATTTTTGTTTCATATTAGATATTATAAAATATTAATCTAAACTCATGATTAAGTAATATATTAAAACAAAATAACTTATATTTGCAACTATTTATTTCATATTTGGCTGAAAGTTTGTTAATGTGAAAAAACATGATAATATTTCAATTATGAAGAGAGAATTATCCAAAAGAGAGATAGTAAACAAAAAAGTATCAATAATCGGATGCGGAAATATTGGTATTTCTTTATTGCTAGGGTTGCTTAAAGATCAGACTATTCCGGCAGAAAATATTACTGCAACAAGAAGAAATATCGGGGAACTGGATTATCTGAAAGAATTCGGAGTAAGGTTAATGACTGATAATATAAGTGCCATTAAAGAATCTGACCTTATAATCATTGCCGTAAAACCTTATAACATTGTTAATGTTCTTGAAGAATTAAAGGATCACCTTAATCCTGAGAAACACATTCTGATATCTGTAACTGCAGGAGTAACTATTAGTAAGATCCAGGATGTGATCGGAACCAGAGTTCAGGTATTCAGAGCGATGCCAAATATTTCTGCAAGTGTCGGCAAGTCAGTAACCTGCATTTGCCAGAAGGGAGCTTCGACAAAAGGAACTGAATCGGTTGTATCTCTGTTTGACATAGTTGGGACCACAATGAAAATTGATGAAGAACTGATGGAATCAGCTACAATTTTAGGAGCCTGCGGAATTGCTTATGTACTCAGGTTTATAAGGGCGATGATTCAGGGAGGTATTCAGATCGGTTTTGATGCAGAAACAGCAAGTGCCATTGTAAATCAAACCGTTAAGGGAGCTGCGGAACTTTTAATAGAAAGACATCAACACCCTGAATTTGAGATAGATAAGGTTACTACTCCCAAAGGATGTACTATTGTAGGATTAAATGAAATGGAGCATAATGGATTCAGTTCATCATTGATAAAAGGACTGGTTGCTTCTTACGATAAAATTGAAAAATAGCCTGAAGTCGGAAGGCCGAAGTTTAAAATTCCGCCTTCCGCCTTCCGACTTCCGTCATTTTAAAAAGATTATCAGCATTACATATTATTAGATGCATTTTTTCGTTTATTTGTATTGTTCACAAATAAAAATCACATACACAAAAATGATTCTCATTAGCAATACTGCAGCAAAAATACATATTTCAAGGACCATACTTTTGATTTCTGTGCTTGTACTTATGTCATTTTCTCTATTATCCGGACAGAAGTCCGGCGAGGAACGATTTCCATTTGACCAGAAGGACCAGGAAGGATCGCCTCCCTTTAAAGAGAGGCTGTTTTATGGCGGAAGTTTTGGATTGCAGTTCGGATCAATAACTGATATCCAGGTTTCTCCGGTTATCGGATACTGGCTTTTACCCCGTTTGAATGTTGCTGTCGGACCGGACTACAGGTACTATAAAGACCAGAGTGCCCGGACCACAATTTATGGAGGGAAGGGATACATGCAATTTATTGTTATTCAGGATGTTAATTCAATTCTTCCAATGGGGGTACATACCGGGATCTTCATTCACCTTGAAGATGAATTACTTAGTCTTAAATCAGCCTTCTGGAAGCCAGCCCCCAGTTACCCCTACACACCACCATATACATCTGACCGATTTTATGTAAACACAGTTCTTGCCGGTGGTGGCTTAAGTCAGCAGATAGGGAGAAGATCGTCCCTGAATTTTATGGTTTTATGGGCCTTAAATGATTCCGGCTATAATCTTTACAGTAAGCCAGAAATAAGGATCAGCTTTATTTTCTGACTTTTTCAGTCTATCTGTTATGCCTTCAGGAAATTCAGACTTATCTGGAGAAAAATATAAATTTATTAATTTCCAGCCGACAATTTAAATTATATTTGCGGCTTTAAAAATCACTTTTAGATGAATATTGAAAATAACAGAATGGTCTCTCTGATCTATGAGCTGAGGGAAAACGATCAAAACGGAAGAGTAATAGAATCGCTTGATGAAACAAGACCTTTGACATTTATCTACGGAACAGGAAGGTTGTTACCGGTTTTTGAATCAAATATCAGCTTATTGAAACAGGTGATCCTTTCAAATTTACGCTGAATCCGGAAATGGCTTATGGCGATAAGAGGGAAGATATGATGATAAATGTTCCGGTTTCTGTTTTCGAAACTGACGGAAAGATCAATGAAGATATCTGCAGGGTTGGCAATGAAGTACCAATGACAGATTCTGAAGGGAATCCACTGACAGGAATAATAAACGAAATTACGGATAGCTATGTAAGAATGGATTTTAACCATCCAATGGCTGGTTTAGATCTGTTTTTTTCAGGAAAGATAGTTGATGTACGTGAAGCCACTGATGAAGAAATCGCTGCTTTAGATCATTCATGTTCTTCCTGAACGGAAGTCATGAGAACGGATGCTCGGGTGCCTGCAGTTAGTCACAGGACTTTCCTGGATATTTTTAGATATTTAGTTTTTCTCCTTCTGATTTTGCGATTATTACTGCACAACAGGTATCTCCATAAACATTTACTGTGGTGCGGAACATATCCAGAATACGATCAACAGCAAGAATCAGTCCAATACCCTCGAGAGGCAGACCAACAGCTTTCAGAACAACAGTCATCATTACCAATCCTGCCATTGGAATTCCTGCTGATCCGATAGCTGCCAGAAGAGCTGTGAAAATTACGATTATCTGTTGACCGAAAGTCAGATCGATTCCATATGCCTGGGCAATAAAAATTACTGCCACACATTCGTAGAGAGCTGTGCCATTCATATTTACGGTAGCTCCGAGCGGTAATGTAAAACTAGCAATCTTATTTGAGACGCCATCTTCAAATTCAACAGCCTTCATTGTCAGAGGAAGAGTTGCATTTGACGATGATGTTGAAAAGGCAGTTAACAGCGGTGTTGTCATGTTTTTCATATGTTTGATCGGATTTGCCCTTCCTAAAAGTTTCACCGACAGAGGCAGTGTGATCAATCCATGAATAAGCAATCCCAGCAATACTGTAATAAAATAAAGCCCTAATCTGCTTATAACTTCAGTAATCTCATTTCCCATCTGTACCTGCTGGGCTATTACTCTTGCAGTGATGCTGAATATTCCCAATGGAGTAAACCGGATAACAAAAAGTGTGATCTTCATAATCACATCGAGAGCTGCATTAAATACATCAGTTATCAGGATCCGTGGTTTTTCATCTACTTTGGTAATAAAAAAACCGAAAATAATTGCAAAGAATATTATCGCGAGCATCTGGCCCTTCATCAGCGATTCAAAAATATTAGAGGGAATGATGTTTATTAGTGTCTGTCCGAAACTTTCAGAATTTTTAGAAAATTCTTCGACTGGTATTTTAAATCCCAGTTCAGCACCGACACCAGGTTTGATGATTGTTACAAGAACATAACCAGTAACTATTGCTGCCAGTGTCGAAAGAACATAATAGCCCATCGTTTTTAATCCGAGTCTGCCCAGATTGCCGCTACTGCCAACGCTGGCAACTCCAGTTGTTATCGAGCATAGGATCAGCGGTATTATTATCATATTCAAAGCCCGCAGAAAAACTACACCTATCCAGTCAGTATAATTTGTTGCATCAGGTAGAAAATATCCAAAGAATCCACCAGCGATCAGGGTGATAATAATCTGGTAATGAAGTGGAATTGAAAATCCTCGTTTGTCCATATCCTATATAATAAATCCTGATAAAGAAAATTAATCTTTAGGATAAATCCCGATAAATAGAAAACTTTTTTATTTGGGATAAAAAATTAACCTCCCCAGAATTGAATATTTGGACGTGATCTGCGGGAGAGGAGTAAATTTTCAATTTATCAGGATAATCCCTTTTTAAAAGATATTCTTAAGACATAAAGAAATTCACTACTGCATCCGGAATAATGTAACATACTCAAAACAGCCACGTTACATTTGTAATCACGAGAAATTGATGCAAATCCTTACAGATGTAATCATTATTTACAGAATCTCAGATTACAAAGTTAAATAATAATGAATGAGATATGTATTTAATTATAAAATGCTATATATCAAATATATAATTAAGATTATATATAGTAAACATTAAGCATTTTCAAGTGCTATTGCAATATTATGTCTGAAATTTCTTAGATTTATTTCATACAACACAGTATACCATTAAGTTATGAAACTAAACGTCAATATAGCTTCAAATAGACCTTTGTCATATTTATCAATAGCTCAGGTAAATACAAATGTAATGTATATTTGCTTCAACATCAATACAGGGCCTGATTACACATGTAATTAGATAAAATTACAAATGGAATTTTTTTATTATTTACATTTGTAATACTAAATATACATCGATGAAAGAACGTATACTTGAATTTTTAAAGAATGAAAACAAATCTTCTGCTCAGTTGGCTGAGGAAATTGGGGTTCAGGCATCAGGTATCTCCCACATTCTTTCAGGAAGAAATAATCCAAGTCTTGATTTTGTGTTGAAAATGCTTGAAAAATATCAATTCCTTTCAACCGACTGGCTCTTATTCGGTAAAGGATCAATGTACAAAGATCTAAAAATGCAGAATCTGTTTGATGATGACTCTGGAATATATAATGAAATTAAAGATAAAGAAATTAAAAATGAGTCTGTTAAGCAGGAAAATGAAATCGGTAATGGGAAAATTGAAATAAAGAGAGAAACTGAATATTCAGAGAAAAAAACAACACCGGAGGTCGTCAGAATTGTCTGGTTTTATGAAAACAACAGCTTCGAGGAATTCTTTCCTCGAAATTGAGTCTTTCTGAAGTATTTTAACTGATAATAATATATCAATGCTTATAATTTTTTGAAATCAGTCATTACAGTTATCTTTGTCATAAATGTATTCCAGATGACAAAGCGTATTGAAGATCTCAAAGTAATTGAAAATAAGCGTCTTAATAACGATTTTTTTATTCTTGAACTTACAGGAATTAGTAAAATTCCTGAATTACGACCGGGTCAGTTTGCCCAGGTCAGGGTTGATGGAAGTACCGATACATTTCTCAGAAGACCAATATCAATTCATGATGTTGATTATGAGAAAAATACATTTAAACTTCTTATTCAGATAGCAGGTAAAGGTACAAAAACTCTATCACGACTTCAAATTGGTGATATTCTTAATCTTGTTTACCCTCTAGGTAATTCTTTCTCTCTGCCTTCTGAAAACGACAGAATTCTTCTAGTCGGAGGCGGCTGTGGGAGTTGCGCCACTTTATTTTTCCGGAAAATATTTAAAATCAAATGGTTATATTCCGGATATTCTTCTGGGATTCAGAAATAAAGACAGGATAATTGAGTTTGAGGAGTACGGCACAATTGGCAGATGTATTCATCACCACAGAAGATGGTTCAAAGGGAGAAAAAGGCTATGTGACCAATCATTCTGTTTTTTCAGACCGTAATTACGACAGGATCTGTTGTTGCGGACCGGATTCAATGATGAAGGCTATAGCTCTTTTCTTCAGAAAAAAGAATTAATCTGTGAAGTATCTCTTGAAAATCTTATGGCATGTGGAATAGGTGCATGTCTGTGTTGTGTTGTTGATACTGTTAAAGGCAATCTTTGTACATGTATTGATGGACCGGTTTTCAATATAAATGATTTAAAATGGTGAATCTGGGATTTTCTATCGGTGATCTGCAGTTTAAGAATCCTGTACTGACAGCTTCAGGTACATTCGGGTATGGATCGGAATTTGATGATTTTTTAGATGTTTCAAGGCTGGGCGGGATTGTACTTGAAGGGAACAACACTTGAACCAAGAGAAGGAAATCTGTATCCCAGGATGGCTGAAACGCCATCAGGAATGCTTAATGCAGTGGGTTTACAGAATAAAGGTATTGATTATTTTGAGAGAATTATATATCCCCGCGTGTCGTAAACTATGAAACCAATATATTGTAAATATTAATGGTAGCTATGTTGAAGATTATATTGCTCTTGCTGAAAGAATAAACAAACTTGAAAAGATACCTGCCATTGAATTCAATATTTCATGTCCAAATGTAAAAATGGGTGGAATGGCTTTCGGTACCAATCTCGATTCTGCCCGTGAAGTTACGAGGGAAGTGAGGGCAGTGTATTCAAAAAAGCTTATTGTTAAATTATCACCCAATGTTACCAATATTGTTGATTTTGCCAGAGTTGTTGAGGAGGAGGGAGCAGATTCAGTTTCTCTTATCAACACTCTTGCTTGGGATGGCGTATTGATGTACACAATATGGTCCGTCATTATCAACGTTACAGGAGGACTTACCGGTCCGGCTATAAAGCCGGTTGCACTCAGGATGGTCTGGCAGGTCGCGAATGCTGTATAGTATCCCTGTGATCGGAATGGGAGGAATAATGAATGCACAGATGCTCTGGAATTCATTCTGGCCGGGGCCAGCGCAGTTCAGATCGGCACAGCTTCATTTATTGATCCCCAGGCTCTCTGTAAAAATTCTTGAAGGAATTGAAAATTATCTTTTCGAAGAAAGGCTTTTCCGATATAAAGGAAATAGTCGGTTATATAAATCATCGTGTCTGATACTGCTTTAATAGTCCTCATAATAATTATTCAAACATTTATTTACGATTATTATTTCATTTTTCTATTTTTCCTATAAATTTGTAAGAAATTAAAAACATATTGTTTAAATCTATCATTTAATTAGCATAGAAATGTCAGAAAATTTACAAATTGATAATCTTGATAAGAAGATTCTTGATATTATCACAAAAAATGCAAGGATTCCATATCTTGAAGTTGCACAGGGAGTGTGGTGTGTCAGGTGCTGCGATCCATCAACGTGTTCAGCGTCTGATACGTATAGGTGTTATCAGGGGATCTGAATTCAAAGTTGATCCGGTTATGGTAGGATTTAAGACCTGTGCATATATCGGAATTTTCCTTGATCATCCGGGTCATTTCCGGGATGTGGTTGATAAGTTCAAAGAAATTCCTGAAATCATCGAATGTCATTATACCACAGGTAATTATTCACTGTTCATTAAAGTATATACTCGTGATAATGAGCATCTTCGTATGATCCTGACAGATACAATTCAGAATATTGAGGGTATTGTACGCACAGAAACACTGATATCACTCGAAGAATCTATAAACAGACAAATTCCTGTATTATCAAGATAGATGCTATTGAATTATCATTTATAATTCCCTGAACTTTATTATTTTGTTAATAAAATGCGATAATAGCCAGGAAAATTTGTGTTATTCTTTTGCATTAAAATAAAATTTTGATACATTTGCACTCGCAAAAATAGAGGAGGATTCAGTAGCTCAGCTGGTAGAGCATCCCGCTTCGCGGGAGGGTACCAGGGTTCTTTAAATATAAATTTTTGATTCAGTAGCTCAGCTGGTAGAGCATCCCGCTTCGCGGGAGGGTACCAGGGTTCTTTAAATATAAATTTTTGATTCAGTAGCTCAGCTGGTAGAGCATCCCGCTTCGCGGGAGGGTACCAGGGTTCTTTAAATATAAATTTTGATTCAGTAGCTCAGCTGGTAGAGCACATCCCTTTTAAGGATGGGGTCCTGGGTTCGAGCCCCAGCTGGATCACAGAAACGAAAAAAAGGAATTATTTTTAATTCCTTTTTTTTTGCCTTATTAAGAAAATGTATACTTTGTATATACTTCATAGTAAGAGTCTTGACAGATATTATGTCGGTTATACCAATGACCTTGAAAGGCGTTTAGGTGAACATAACCGTATCAAAGGAAAGTATACAGATGCTGGAATTCCATGGATTCTTGTATACACAGAATCTTTCAATTCTAAAAAGGATGCAATGAATCGGGAAAGATTCATCAAGAGTAGGAAATCAAAGAACTTCATAATTGAACTGATAGCTCAGCGATAGAGCATTCCACTTTATGGAAGGGTACTGGGTTCGAGCCCCAGCTGGAACACAAAAATTTAAAGGAATTAGATTTAATTGTTTTTTTTTATGTTTATAAACAAAATACCCGGAAATATTCTAATCCCGGACAACCATGGTCTTAGACGCTACATTTAATAAAGATAAGCGTAGGGCAGCATGGAATGACCTTACTGGATGGCATGGGAAACATCGCAACCTTTGTGCCCTTAGTCATTATGCCATTGAGCCATTACGCATTTGAGCCTTTGCGCCTTTGCGCTATTCTTGTAATGAATTCCCCTTCCTGCGTCATGTATTTAAAACAATAACAATTTAAATACATACGCTATGAAAAAATTATCATTATTTATCGTTTTAACGATTACAGCTACAATGACTTATGGACAGAAATCAATCGATGACCTGTTTGACAGATATGCCGGCAAAGATGGTTTTACCACAGTTACACTAAACGGAAGGTTTTTAAGCTATCTCACTTACTGGGTGAAACGATGATGAAAACGACTTTCCTCTGCATATTACAGAAATACGGGTCCTTGCCCAGGAGGATAAAACAATGAATGTCGGGAACTTTTACGCCAGGTCATTGGTGATATCAATCTGAATAAATATGATGAGTTTATGAGGGTAAAAAGTACAGATCAGGATCTCAGAATGCTTGTGCGTTCAGAGGGAAACAAATTTAAAGAATTCCTCCTGATAACAGGGGGGAAGGATAATGCCGTTATTCAGATAAAAGGAAATATGACTTATGAAGATGCAAAAAAGTTTTCGGATGATGCAAAAAAGGATCATGGTATTAAAAATTAGTACTAGTATAAGTAATTATTAATGTAGCTATCTTTATATGCTATCAATTAATTGTTTGATCCAGATAATGACGAGGGACGATTTTAATGATCTTGTCCGACAGCATAGCCGTAATCTATATGGTTTTGCCTTCCGCATCCTCCGGAATCAGGAGGAGGCGGAAGATGCAGTTCAGGAGATCTTCATTAGACTCTGGAACATGGCAAGAAACTTGATGAATATAACAGTATCGGAGCACTGGCAGTAACAATGACTAAAAAATTATTGTATCGATCAGATAAGAAAGAAGAAACATCTGGTGCAGGAACAACTCGAAGGACAGAACATTCCAAATCCGGGTAATTCTTCACCTTCTGAACTTCTGGAAAACAGGGAATCAGGAGCTATTCTGTATCAGATTATCTACAATTTGCCTGATATTTATAGAGATGCAATAGTACTTAGGGACATTGAAGGACAATCATATGAAGAGATATGTCGAAAAAACTGAACAAAATATAAATACACTAAGGGTAACATTATCAAGGGCCAGGAAAATTATCAGGGAAGAATATAATAAATACCAGTATGAAAGAAGAGGACTTAAAGAGGTTAGTAGAAAAGTACTATAACGGAAAAAGTACTGAAGAAGAGGAAAATACCTTAAGAGATTTTTTCAGAAAGAACATTGTGCCTGAAGGTTATGAAGCGGAAAAGGAAATTTTCGGTTATTATGCCGAATCAGAAGATATTCCTGAGCCATCAATTGATTTTGAAGCAAGGATTTTGGCAGGTATTGATGCTTCTGAAAGTGGAAGGATCGTAAAAAAGTTCAGAAGTTATCTTCTTCCTATACTTAGTGCAGCAGCCGGATTACTCGTTACTGGCAGGATCTTATTCTTTCTTTATTAACAAAAAGGATACTTGATACATTTTCAGATCCTAAAATTGCATATGCTGAAACTATCAAAATTCTAATAGATGTTTCATCGCAACTGAATCATGGCTGCAAAGGTTCTGGAACCTGTGGGTAAAATAAATGAGGTGAGAATGAAAAGTTTTGAAACAATAAATAAATCCACGAGAATAGTTGAGAAAAACCTGAAAAGCCTTGATTTACTTCATAAAGCAATTAATAACGTCAAAACTCCAGATAAGAAGATTATAAATAAATAAAAATCAATGATATGAAAAAGATTTTTCTTTTCTTCACCGCATTATGCCTGACACTGATGATACAGGCTCAATCCAGTCCGGTTGACGATATGTTTAATAAATACTCTGAAAAGCCTGGATTTACTGTTGTATCCATCTCGAGCAAAATGTTTAGCATGTTTGCGAATAAGGATGCTGAGAATAAAGATGCAGATGAAATAATAAGTCGTCTTAAATCAATAAAGATACTTTCGGTGGAGGATTCCCTGCTTAATAAAAATCTGAATTTTTACACCGAACTCAGCAGAAAGCTTGATTTATCGGTATATGAAGAACTTATGGTAGTTAAAGAAGGGCCCGATATTACGAAATTTCTTATCAGACAAAAGGGAAATATTATTTCTGAACTACTGGTTATTACCGGCGGTCCGGGAGGAAATTCCCTTATTTCAATCAAGGGGGAACTTAATCTCAAAAGCATTTCTGATTTATCAAAAAGTCTTGATATGCAAGAACTTAAAAGTCTGGATAAAATAGATAAGAAGAGTCCGGAGAAATAAAATAATTATTTTTTCACGTTACAGGGAAACCTTAATTAATAAGTTTCGTAAAAAAGATAAAATGAGTCTTAATTATGCAGCGCATCTTAAGATTGAAATTTTTTTATATTTGTATAAAATCGAAACTTGAACCAATACCAAATCTATGAACAATCAATTCATTAAAAGAACCGGGGTTCTGATGATCAGTTTGTTTTTATTTTCATCTGTTATCCTTTTCACAGTTTAAAGATGTCGATTTCCTGAGAACTGCTCCCGCTGACGGAGTAAAATACCTCCAGGCTTATATTATCGCCATAGGCAAATGCCTTTGGAGCAGGTCTGAACGGCGGTTGGTATAATACTGCAAAACCTCATAAATTCGGTGGATTTGATATTACAATGAATATAAGTGTAGGAATTGTTCCAACATCTGCTCAAACATTTGATGCATCCAAAATCGGTCTCTCATCTGCAATTACAGGGACAGGAATTTCGTCTACTGTCGCAGGTCCTAAGACCGGGTCCGCTTATGAGTTATAGGTTAACGGTGTCACACTTGCATCATTTAATGCTCCTAAGGGAACAGACTGGAGATATATCCCCGTACCTACTGCACAGGTTGGTATTGGTTTACCGTTTGGAACAGAATTGAAGGTAAGATTCATACCTAAAATTAATATCAAAGATGGAAATGTTTCTCTCTGGGGAGTAGGTCTCGTTCATAGCCTTATACAATACCTTCCCGGAAATAAATTATTACCATTCGATGTGTCACTTTTCGGAGGATATACAAAACTTACAGCAAATGTTCCGCTCGGTCTGGAACCTGATCCATCAGTTCACCAGACATATACGACACCTTACAATACTTCTACCGCCTTCAGCAACCAGAACCTGAAGATAACTGTAGGTGCTTTAAATGTCAGCGCAATTGCTTCTCTCAATTTGCCTGTAATTACTTTCTATGGCGGAGTCGGTTATTGCAAAACCAGAACAACAATGGATTTTTCAGGGAATTTTCCGTTGCCGGTACTGGTGACACCAACAAACGGTGTACCTTATGCAGAATATAATAACACTGGTGTCAAAAAAGGTTCTGATTTTCCAAAAATGGATATTAAAAATTTCTCAGGACTTAGGGCCAATATTGGTTTCAGGATTAAACTTGGCATTATTACAATTCATGCCGATTATACCAGGGCTCAGTATAATGTTTTCACAGCAGGACTGGGAGTCTCGTTCAGATAATAGAAATTTACCTATATTCTGAAATCCCCGGATCCTAAATGTTCCCGGGGATTTTTTTTTATATTGAACTATTTGCAGGTTTTGGAGTTAATAGATGAAGTTAAAGACAAAATAATTGATGAGTGTGGAGACACAGAAAATAAACAGTGGATACAGTGCATTGCTTTCGGCAGCAAAAAACACCGTTGCACCTGAAGATAATCTTAAAATAAGAAAAGCATTGGATCTTGCAATAGAAGCATGTGGTGACAAAATAATTCTGACCGGAGAACCACAGATCCTTCATGCACTCTCAGTTGCCAGAATAATAGCGGGTGAGATGGGACTTGGGACTAACTGCAATTATCACTGCATTATTGCACGATTCATATAGTAATCTGAGTCTTCCACCAAAAGAGCTGGAAAATGAATTCGGAAAAAAGGTTGTTGAGATACTGAATGGCTTCTCGCGTATTACAAGTATTGATTCTATGCAGTCTTCCTACCAGGCAGAGAATTTCCGAAAACTACTTTTAAGTCTTGCCGATGATGTAAGAGTAATTCTTATTAAGCTTGATTGAACGGCTGGAATACATGCGCAACCTTGATAATGCTCCGGAGAAGGAGAGATTGCCACTGGCTTCGGAGACCTATTTCCTTTATGCACCTCTGGCACACCGACTTGGCTTTTATAATATCAAATCGGAAATGGAAGACCTTGCTGTCAAATATCTTGAGCCGGAACAGTATAATTATGTTGATTGCCGTCTGAAGCAGACAACAGCATCGAGAAATAAACTTATCCGCGATTTCTCGGTTCCGCTTAAAGAAAAACTGGAAAAGCAAGGCTTTAGGTTCACTATCAAAAGTCGCACAAAATCAATACATTCCATAATGCTGAAAATGAAAAAGCAGGGAGTGGAATTTGAGGAAGTATATGATCTTTTTGCGGTGAGGATAATTATTGACAGCCCGGCGAAAATGAAAAATCCGATTGCTGGAGAGCTTATTCAGTTGTTACCGATCTTTACCAACCCAATCCAAGCAGGTTACGTGACTGGATCTCCATTCCCAAATCAAACGGCTATGAATCGCTTCATACTACAGTTGTGGGACCAAGAGGAAAATGGGTTGAAGTCCAGATCCGGTCCTCAAGGATGGACGAGATTGCGGAAAAGGGATTGGCTGCCCACTTCAAATACAAAGGGAATAAAAGGAGAAGGTGGACTTGATTCATGGCTGTCAAAAATGCGTGAGATACTTGAGTCATCCGAAAAAGAGGATAATGCATTTCTCGATCAGGTCCGGTCAGGCTTATACACCGATGAAGTATTTGTTTTTACACCAAAAGGCGATCTGCGTCAGTTGCCTGCAGGTGCAACTGTACTTGATTTTGCCTTTGATATTCATACTGATGTTGGCTCTTCATGTGTCGGAGGGAAGGTTAATGGTAAGAACGTGACAATAAAGATATGTTCTGCAGAATGGGGATCATGTTTCAATTATACAGATCGAAGAACCAGAAGCCAAAACAGGACTGGTTATCCTTTGTGTTACATCAAAGGCGAAAACCAAGATAAAGCAGGTTCTGAATGAAGAGAAAACCAAAGCAGCTGCCGAAGGGAAGGAGATACTGATGCGGAGGATGAAGAACTGGAAGATAATCTATGGTGATACTCTGATACAAAAACTTCTTAATTATTATGCTCTGAAAACCGCACAGGATCTGTATTTTCTTATTGCAACCGAAAAGCTGGAACTCCTTCAGATAAAAGAGGTTTTATTAAGGGATGAATCAGTAACGGAGAATATTCCGGCATAACGTTAATGACAGATAAAGAAACCAGGGAACAGGCTGATTCGCAGATTTCTGATTACCTGATTATTGAAGACAGGGTAGAGGGACTTGATTATAAATTATCAAAATGCTGTAATCCTGTATTCGGCGACAGCGTTTTTGGTTTTGTTACGATTTCAGAAGGAATAAAAATTCACAGGACAAGTTGTCCGAATGCGCATAACATGATGGCCAGGTATCCTTACAGGGTTATAGCTGCCCGGTGGTCGAAGTCAAAAAGCAGTCCCTCCTTTATTGCATCGGTTAAAATAACAGGAATTGAGGATATTGGTATGGTAAATAAAATTGCCGATGTAATAGCTGATCAGAAGGCCGTTATCAGGAGTTTTAATTATAACATGACCGATGGATTGTTTGAAGGGATACTTAATATAATGGTACCTAACAGCGATGTTCTTTATGGTATTATGAGAAAGATACAGGGGATAAAAGGGATACTGAAAGAGATCGCGGTATGACAATGCCTAATCAACCATAACCCCCTTTGTCGCTTCGCGACATCCCGCCAAGGGGGGAAAATACTCATCCAGTCACTGGATTTCTCCCCCTTGGGGGGAGTGCCCGAAGGCGAGGGGGTGAAAATTAGAATTAAGAACATTTGATCAAACGAAGTTAGAATGCAGAAGCATATTTTAGTTCTATGTTCAACATTCGTTTGTTCTTCATTCTTAATTCACATTAAACTTGTGCAGAGTTTATCAGGTGGTTACTATCTCTGATCCGGCTTCACAGGCAGCTTTGCCATTTTCTCCACCTCAAGCGAAGGAAATCCGAATTCTTCAACGACTTTTCCAAGGATAAGATAGGTGCCGCTTCCTTTGAATGGCCAGTTTTTAAGCAATTGGAGAAATGGGTTGTATCGAAGAAATTGCCTTCAGCATCGATAAAGCATCCGAAATTCATCCAGTCATTTTTTATGGTTTTGATATACTTTACAGTAACCAGGTGCCCGACCATCCTGATTCTCTTTCCGGTATATTCGCTCATCCTGCGTGCAGATACTTCGCCACGGAATGATGTTTCAAGCATATCGAACCAGCTCATTGTGACAGGAAAACCGAAAGAGCTCGATTTCATCGTAAACATCTTCCATTTTTCCCTGCACAAGATCGGGAAGTGAAAAATCACGGACAGGAGGGGAGAAGAGGGGACGAATATTTTCCTGTTTGGTTTTATTTATCATCATATGAGCTTCCCATAAGAGTACGGCCTTCTTTTTTCCTGTAAATCTGAATGCCCCGGCTCTGATAAGAAGAATGACCTGCTCCAGTCCGGGGTTTACCCTTGTCACAAAATCATTCAGATCGGAAAATGGCCCTTCAGCATTGCGTATCTCTTCAATTGACTGTGCAAGTTTGTACTCAAGGCTCATGATATGAATGAAACCAATGTATATATCTGTACCGTAAATTGTTGTCTTGTAATTACTTTTGTTTACACATGGGCAGCTCGATTGTTGCTCCGCATCTTCTTGCTTCATGCACATAGACCCATGTCCTGTAAAAGCCTCCGAAGTTATTTATTACAGCAACCATGAACTCAAGAGGATAATGTGCTTTGAGATAAAGGCTCTGGAAACTTTCAACGGCATATGATGCCGAATGGGCCTTTGAGAATGAATATCCTGCAAATGATTCAATCTGTCGCCATACTTCTTTTGTAACCTCATCGCTATAGCCTTTTTCATGGCAGTTTGAGAAGAATCTCTCGATTATGCGTTGCATCTCCTGTTTCGACCGGTATTTGCCGCTCATGGCACGGCGCAGGGTATCGGCATCGGAAAGATCCAGTCCTGCAAAGTGATGGCATACTTTCAGCACATCTTCCTGGTAGACCATAACACCGAATGTCTCTTCGAGCTGTTCTTTCATGACCGGATGTATATATTCGAATTTTCCCGGATTATGGAACCTGTAAATATATTCTTTCATCATCCCCGAACGTGCGACACCCGGACTGATCACGGAACTGGCAGCCACAAGAGTAGTGTAGTTGTCGCATTTAAGCTTTTTCAGAAGGCCCCTCATTGCAGGACTTTCAATGTAAAAGCATCCTTTTGTCTCACCGATCTTAAGATACTCTTTTACCTTTTCGTCTTTTTTAAATTTCTGTATTGCATGAACATCAACATCAATACCCCGGTTACGCAGTATTATCTCTGCACTTTCACGTATATGGCCTATTCCGCGCTGACTCAGAATGTCGAGCTTCTCAAAGCCTATCTCTTCAGCGGTGTACATATCCCACTGGGTTGTAGGAAAACCTTTTGGAGGCATATCGAGAGCAGTGTAGCAGGTTATCGGTTCTTCGGAAATAAGTATGCCGCCGGCATGTATGCTTCGCATATTCGGAAAGTCAGCGATCTTAAGACCTGTCGAGAAAATAAGATTGGTTATCTCATTCCGGTTTGTCTCCGCAGAAGGATTATCAATAAGCGAATCTATCTCTTCCTTGGGCAAACCATGTACTTTTCCGAGTTCACGCACTATCGATTTTCCCCTGAAAGTGCTCATGGTCCCAAGCAGTGCAGTATGTCCGTAACCATATCTTTTAAAAATATAATCGATAACTTCATCCCGCTCTTTCCATGAGTAGTCGATATCGAAGTCGGGAGGACTGCTTCGTTTCGGATTTATGAATCTCTCAAAGTAAAGGTTTAGATCAATAGGGTCAACATTGGTGATTTTCAGACAATAAGCAACAACAGAATTTGCACCGCTTCCACGACCGACATGATAAAAACCACGTGCCATTGAATATCTTACAATATCCCAGGTTATCAGAAAATAGGCGGAAAAACCAAGCTTGTCGATTATCTCAAGTTCATGCTTTACCCTTTTCTTTGCTTCACTATTCTGTCTGCCATATCTGTATATCATTCCGTCCCATGCGAGTTTTTCGAGAAGCAGTTTGTCGTCATACCTGCTGGCTGAATAGATCTTTTTATTTTTCAGACTATCACGGTCAAACTGTAAATTACAGTCATCCAGAAGTTTTTGTGTATTATTTATCAGCCATGGGTATTCTCTTAAAGATCTTTTCATTTTCATCTTTAGATCTTTAAAGAATTCATCTTCTCCGGCGCATTGCCATGGTTGCAGATGGCTGAGCAGGATATTGTTGTCGACTGCCCTGAGACTCCTGTGAATAAAAATATCATCTGTATTCTGCAAATGTAACCGGTTGCAGTAGAACCATTGAGTTCCTGTTTAATGATGAAGTTAGTGTCAGCAGACTGTTCAGCTCGTGTGGTTTTATTCCTATGCGTTCATTATCAAATAGTTTACGGTGCAGGAATTTTTTTAAGTGAATATATTATATATGATTCGGAGAATTGTGGTGCCGGAAAGGGGATTGATTGACTTGTTGAAATTCAGTTCCGAGAGAAATTCATTCAACTCCTGCAAGCCTCTGTTATTACGTGCAATTCCGATATACTGAAGTTCATTGTCATTTCTGAATTCTATGCCTGCAACAGGTCTGATATTATTTTTGACTACATTCTCCTGCAAATTCAGGAATTCCGGTTGAGTTGTTGATATCGGTAAGGACAATGGTATCTGTACCGGCAGCCAGTGCTTTCTGCACAAGCTGTTCAACGGACATGGTTCCGTAGCGGAGACTGTAATATGAGTGACAATTCAGATACATAGTTCTAGTTGCGGCGTGCAACGGCTCAAGGCTCAACGGCTCAACGGCATAAACCCTTATTTAATGAATGCCGTAACACCCTTGCGCCTTTGCAGCCGTTGTGCCTTTAGTGCCACTTTTACCTTCCTCCATACATCATATACTTCTTAAGTCTTTCCTCCATCATATTTTGCTCTTTAAGGGCATTTTCGAGCTGTTTAAGGGCTTTTTCCTCTCTTTCGGTTACCGTCATTACTCCGGAAGCTCTCCTGACCGCATTTCGCCCGAAACGCTTTCTGATCCTGTCCATTGCCATATAGAGACTGACCTTTTCAGGAGTATCATCAAACATGTCAAGCTGCTGGACTCCTCTCACCATATGACTGAACCTTACACCAATGAGTCTTATAAGCATACGTCTCTGGTAGAGCCTGGCAAAGAGTTCTTTGGTGATATCGGCAAGAACATGGTCAAATGATGTATATGGTATTCGTTTCTGCAGAGTATGGGTATCGAAGTTTGAATATCTTATTTTGACAGTAACGCATGAAGTGAGTTTTTCCTGTTTTCTCAGTTCGAACGCAATCTTTTCCACCATGCTTACCAGCAGCTGATTCAGTCTCGTAAGGTCGGTGGTGTCTTTTTCGAAAGTATGTTCGGTGCTTATGGATTTCTGTTCCGAATAGCTGATGACGGGAGTAGAGTCGATACCATTGGCTCTTTTCCACATTTCAATACCATTTTTCCCCATCAGCTTTTCAAGCATCTCAACAGGAATATTCCTCAGGGTATAAATTGTTGCAATACCCATAGAACGGAGTACCTGGTAAGTCTTCTGACCTATCATCGGTATTTTTCTTATCGACAGCGGATCGAGGAATGGAAGAACAATTTCTTTTTGCACCTCAATTTCTCCATTTGGTTTTGCCTCGCCGGTTGCTATCTTTGATACGGTCTTATTGACTGAAAGTCCGATCGATATGGGCAGTCCGGTCTCTTTTATTATATACTGGCGCAGTTCGTGCGACCATTTGTAGCATCCGTAGAAACGGTCCATTCCGGTAAGATCGATGTAGTGCTCATCGACCGATGCTTTTTCATATAGCGGCGCCCTTTCGGCAATTATGCCGGTCACTATGTTTGAATAGTTGCTGTAAAGTTCCATGTCGCCTCTTATCACAATGGCATCGGGACACATATTCCTGGCCATTTTCATCGGCATGGCGGAGCTTACTCCATATTTACGTGCCTCATAGCTGCAGCTCGATACCACTCCACGGTCCGACATGCCGCCTATTATGACCGGCTTGCCGTTCAGGCGGCTGTTCTTAAGCCTCTCAACCGATACAAAAAAAGTATCGAGGTCGAGATGCAGAACTGATCGGTCTATGTTGCCGGAGAGGATCATATGTAATAGTTTTAAGTGCCTAGAGTGCCTAAAGTGCCTAAAGTGCCTAAAGTGCCTAGAGTGCCTAAAGTGCCTGGAGTGCTTAGGGGTTTAAGCTTTTACCGATTGAAGTGAAAATTGCCAGCAACTCATTTGATTCATTGAGCGCTGATTCTAATTCATTAGCTTCAGACCATTTCATATCTATACTGATTTCCAGCCAGTAACTTGTTTCACTTGCTTCACTTTCGCAGATTTTAATTTTGTTTTTAAAATCTGCTTTGCTTCTTGCTCTGTTTGCCTCACGGTAATTTGCGCCAATACTGGTTCCTGCCTTAGTCAGCTGATTTCTGACAATCTTGCCTTCAACTGTATTCGGCAGGGTAGCTGACAATTTGATAATCCTTATTGCAAATGCTTTTGTTCTTACCTCAAGCTTCTTGCTAAACTCTTTATTTTCCATATATTTTAACTTTGGTTACTATTAACTTTAGTCACTCTAGGCACTTTAGGCACTCCAAACTTTTTAATCATTATTGAAAAAATATTGTATAACTCTTGCATATATAACAATTAAGTTTTACTTTTGATTAGAAAATAATCAATTTTATGATTACAATATAATCAAATTTCATTATGTACTTTGCATCAAACATAAAATTTTTAAGAAAAAGGAGGGGCAGGACACAGGATGATGTGGCATTTGCCCTTAACCTGAAACGTTCAACCCTCAGCGGTTATGAGAACGGTGTGGCCCAGCCCGGTATAGAAATACTGATCTCCTTTTCCGGTTACTTTAACATTGCTATTGATACAATCCTTAAGCTGGATATTTCAAACTTGTCGGAAAGTCAGCTTGGGGAACTTGAAAGAGGATATGATGCATATGTCAAAGGAAGCAATCTGAGAGTACTGACAACAACAGTCAATTCCGAGAACCGGGAAAATATTGAACTGGTACCTGAGAAAGCGAAAGCAGGTTATAGCAACAGGATATGCTGATCCCGAATATATTGGTGAACTTCCTGTATTCACATTGCCTTTTCTTTCCGATAAAAAGAAATACAGGACTTTTCAGCTGAAAGGCGATTCAATGCTTCCTATACCCGATGGTTCATGGGTTACAGGGGAGTATCTGCAGGACTGGATGGAGATAATCAGCGGAAAAGCATATATTGTGTTTACCCTCGACGACGGTATTGTCTTTAAGGTGGTTGAAAACAATTTAATAAAAGACGGTAAACTGGTTCTTTATTCTCTTAATCCTGTTTATGAACCATATGAAGTACATATAAATGAGGTAAAAGAGATATGGAAATTTGTTAATTATATCAGCAGCGAACTACCTGATCCTGTTTTACCTGAAAAACAACTTATTCAGGCAGTTGCTGGAATGAAACATGATCTGGAAAGGATAAAGGCAAAACTGGGGAAGGATATTTCGGATATAGATGAGGAGAGGTAATGTCAAATCTTTACTGTCAGGGCATCGAGTCGCGACCGAATGCCCTAACATTTAATTCATACTTGCGGCGAATCCGACCATTCTCAAATCCTATTGGAATTTTATTAATCCTGTTCAAGTTCCTCCAGCTTAAACATTACGTGAGGTAAGATTGTAAATGACTTATATTCTTATAGTTTATTAATTGAATCAGAAGTCATAATTACAAACACTCCCGGTTCAACATAGTTTCGCAGGGCAGGGGATTCACAAATAACCGGAGTACCTTCAGGTATCAGACCCATTATTTTGTCAAAAACAAATTTGAGACTGTTATCAAGAACTTTTGCAAAGAAAACTTTGGCGGCCCCTGATTGAAGCATTCGTGATGTATCCTTTGTTGAATCGCTATTGGTTTCTTCATATATCGCGTAACCCGTTTCTTCACAATAGTGCTCAAACCCTGCGTAGTCTCATGAAAGTGAGGACTTATCTTAATAGCCATGATGTTTAAATTGCGAAACTGCTCAATAATCCTGCAAGCCATCGTTGTTTTCCCCGACTTTGTACCGGTTCCGGCAATAAGTAAAAGATTTGGAATGATCATATAAAGAATTTGGTAAAATAAAACTCTGTGGCTCTCTGCGCCTTCTCCGGATTTCCCGTGTGTAACAAAAAATTAAGAAATTACACGGAGTGTCACAGAGAAGACACAGAGCTGCACAGAGTAAAAAATAAAAAATCTTTGAGTAACTCTTATTATTCTTTGGTCAATTCCAGGATCAATTGAATCATCTTCTCGTTATCCGATTCAGGAATCTTACCAACATACAAAGCCCTGCAGACCCTGTTTTTATCAAGTATTACCACAGTATAGTTATCTTTGGGCAAACCCCATAGATTCTGAAGTTTCCAGTCATAATCAAAAAGAATTGTTGTTCCGAATTTCTTTGCTTTCTTTCCGGCTATCATACGGATCAGACCATTTGGTTTCCATGTTGACTTGCAGTCGACAATGCCAAAACCCTTAAACAGATCCCTGCTTATCCTTTTGTCAACATCAACAGCTTTATTAACAGCTTCATTGAACGGTTCATTCAATTCAGATTCATCAGGATCAACATAATTCACCTGAAGTACTTTCCCGGCCCATGAATTCATTGTAAATTCTTTTTTATCAGCATCAGTAAACATCCAGTCCGGAGCTTTCATCCCTACAGCCAGTTTTACATTCTGCTGTCCGAAGATTCCGGAAAGTGCAAATAAACTGAAAACAAGAGTAATGATCATTTTTTTCATAAGAAGGCTTTTAAAATTTATTCACCAATATATGAATTTTTTATCATTAATTAATTTTCGATCTTTTTATCATTTATCCCGGCAACAATATTACTTTTGCGGTCTAATTAATTTGTATGCAATTAATAAGAAATATTGCGATCATTGCTCATGTGGATCATGGTAAAACTACTCTGGTTGACCGTATTATACAGGAATGCCAGGTACTTGACCAGAGGAAGGAGGCAGGTGATCTTATTCTTGACAGCAACGATCTTGAGCGGGAAAGAGGGATAACTATCCTTTCAAAAAACGTTTCAGCAAATTATAAAGGTGTTAAAATTAACATTATTGATACACCCGGTCACGCCGATTTCGGAGGTGAAGTTGAGAGAGTACTAAAAATGGCTGATGGAGTTTTGTTGCTTGTTGATGCTCTCGAAGGACCTATGCCACAAACCCGATTTGTTCTTGGAAAAGCTATCGCCCTCGGACTTAAACCAATTGTTGTTGTTAATAAAGTTGATAAAGATAATTGCAGACCAGATGAAGTCCAGCAGGATGTTTACGAACTGATGTTCAATCTTGATGCTTCTGATGATCAGCTTGATTTTGCTACAGTTTTTGGATCTTCGAAATACGGATGGATGAGCAGCGACTGGAAAAAACCATCTACTGATATAAAGTATCTTCTCGACACAATTCTCAAGGAGATACCTGAACCACCATATATTTCAGGAACAGCTCAGATGCAGGTGGCATCACTCGATTTCTCAAGTTATGTTGGCAGAATTGCGATCGGCAGGGTATTCAGTGGAGATATCAACACTGGCTTAGACTATACTTTGTGCAAAAGAGATGGAAAGGTAAAAAAAGTCAGAGTAAAGGAACTCTATGTTTTTGAAGGATTGGGTCGAATTAAAACCGAAAGTGTAAGATGTGGGGATCTCTGTGCAGTTATAGGACTGGAGGATTTCGAGATAGGAGATACACTTGCTGATCTGCTTGCACCTGAAGCTTTGCAGAGAATTGAAGTTGATGAACCTACGATGAGTATGGTATTTACCATAAATAATTCCCCATTGTATGGCAAGGAAGGTAAGTTTGTTACTTCCAGACACCTGAGAACCAGGTTGATGCGTGAGACGGAGAAAAATCTTGCTCTTAAAGTTGAAGAGACAAAATCGGAAGATACTTTTAATGTCTTTGGCAGGGGAATACTTCATCTTTCAATACTAATCGAGACAATGCGGCGCGAAGGTTATGAATTCCAGGTCGGAAAACCCAAAGTGATTCTGAAAGATATTGAGGGAGTTAAATCAGAACCTTACGAAACTCTGACTATCGATGTTCCTCCTGAATATTCAGGTAAAGCAATTGAACTTGTTACCCAGAGAAAAGGAGAAATGATAATCATTGAACCGAAGGGCGACCTGACACATCTAGAATTTGATATTCCATCAAGAGGCCTTATAGGTTTAAGAAATAATATGCTTACATGCCACGGCAGGAGAGGCCGTTATGCATCACCGATTCAGGGCTTATGATAAATATAAAGGTGATGAGCTGATCCCAAAACCGAATGGTTCACTGATCTCGCTTGATCAGGGTATGGCAACCGGGTATGCAATCGATCGTCTTCAGGATCGCGGAAGATTTTACATCGATCCGGGAGAACAGGTCTACAGAGGTCAGGTTATTGGTGAAAGTACCCGGCTTAGGAGATATAGAAGTAAACATTATAAAAGGGAAGAAACTTACAAATATGAGAGCCTCAGGCTCTGACGACAGCCTGAGAATAGCACCTAAACTGAAATTTTCACTTGAAGAAGCTATGGAGCAGATAAAAGATGATGAATATCTTGAAGTTACTCCATTGAGTCTGAGAATGAGGAAGATCCCTGGCTATAAATTTGCATAGACTTTTTAATGATCATATTAGAAATCGATGAGAAATTACTTTTTTATAATTGTTTTTGGCTTTTCATTAATATCCGGTACATACGGACAGGATATTAACTATTCAAGCTTTGGAATTGAGACAAATAAGAGTAAAATTCCTTACGGACTAAAAGCCGGTGACAAAGCACCTGATTTTACCGGGTATGATCAGACGGGGAAGCAGGTAGAATTGAAAAAACTTCTCGAATCCGGACCGCTGGTAATGTTTTTCTACAGGGGTAAATGGTGCTCCGTGTGCAGCAAATATCTGAATAATTACCAGGACTCACTTAAGATAATTACTGATCAGGGTTTTAACGTTGTTGCAATTACACCTGAATCTATTGAAAATGTTGAACAAACAGTAAAACTTCATAATCTGACATTCAGAGTCATCTATGACTGTCAGGAAAAAATAATGAAAGATTATGATGTGATGTTTAACGTAACAAAAGCATATCAGGACAAGATTTTATCAAGCTCCTCTATTGATATCGCAAAAAATAACGGCAGAGATACAGCCCGGTTACCTGTTCCGGCTACATTTATAATAAACAGCGAAGGAATTATAGTTGCTGTTCACTTTGATCCTGATTATAATAACAGAGCTTCGGTAAAGTGGATGTTAAAAAACCTGGGAAAGGCATTATAAAGGTCATTCCAAATAGTTGAATAATACCTAATAATCGTTGAGATAATCATTTAAAGGTTTCATTGCTTTGAATACATTCAGAACATGTGAAAAAAACTCATTGCCAAGTACCATTTTATCTGACGGTTCGTTTACAACAAGGTAACTTTTAAATTTCAGAAGTTCAATCTGAGGATGGCTTGAAGGATAGCCTTTTGGTGCAGTTTTAAGTTTCTCCCCGTCAATTTTCCCGAAATATTTTATAAAATCTTTTGCCCCTGTGATTTTTATAAATTCATCAGGATTGTCACTTATTTTCTCCCTGATGGCTGATAGCCATGGACCGGGAGGAGTATATGCACCGCCTGCCATCATGCTCTTACCTGGCTCGATATGAAAATAATAACCTGCAAATTTTTCAACATTTTTTTTACCTCCCTGAACAATGAAAGCACCGAAATGGGATTTGTAAGGAGATTTGTCCTTAGAAAAACGAATATCCCGGTTGATCCTGAAAACACAGTTCTTAGCTTCCAGACCCTTCATAATCGGCTCAATTACAATCAGATTATTTATTATTTCCTGAACGAATGATTCGAAGTTTTCTTTAGCATCGAGGTACATTGGGCGGTTCGCGACAAACCAGTCACGGTTATTATTGCATTTAATTGCCGTGAGAAAATCCAGTGTTGTTTTTTTTATTGTCCCCATTTTATTTAAGTTTTAATAAACAATTTGTCCGAAGTCTGAAGTCCTGAAGCCGGAAGCCGGACGCCGGAAGATAGAAGATCCCTTTGATTTATACTTCTGACTTCCGACTCTTCTACTCCATTTCTGCATTACTTTTTGCGTATATCAAATGCTATTAAAGCTGTGCCGTGTCGCTGGTACAGGATGCCGTTATTTATTACCGGGTGCGAAAAGTGCTGCAAATTGCCCTCTTTTATCCTAAAGGAACTGACTTTATGAATTTTCCCCTCTTTATAACTTAAAAGCATCATGTCTCCCTTCTGAGTATAATAATACAGCATATCATCAGCAGATATAATAGCTCCGGTTCCCACTCTTAATGAATCTGTAAGAATACCTGTTAAAGCATTTATTGAAAGCAATTCAGGCTTAGTGGTCCCGCAGCCATACAGATAATCACCAATCCTGACTATACCACCCATAAAACTATCGAAACCCTTGTTGCGCCATACTTCAGTTATTTTTGTTCCATCTTCCGAAAGTTTAAGTTTTACACCACAATTACCATCTCCTGCAGCATAATAGATTGAGCCTTTATCATAAAGCACTGTATTACAATGTGTATCTCCATAACCTGGCAATCTTTTTTCGGGAGGATAATTATCCTGTTCATGTGACCATAATAAATTCCCTGTTGCAATATCAAATCCCATCAGATGATATGCAGAAAATGTAACAAGTATTTTCCTGGTCGGAAGCTCGATCAGCTTTGGAGAGTTATATGCAGATCGTTCCCCAAATCCTTTATTTGACCAGATAAGTGTACCTGTAAAACGATTAAGTGCAACTACATTATTATCCTTGCCGCCGGTATTCCAGAAGATTTTCTCTCCCTGGATGAGTGCAGACTCCGAATGTCCGTGAAGTGGGAGGGCTCCATTAAAATCAGAAATAAGATCTTTTGACCAGACGATCTTTCCATCAGCCCTGTTAATGCAGAAAAGATTACCCAGTCCGGTGCCGACATAAAGTAAATCATCAACAATTGTAGGTGCTGATCTTGAACCAGGAAAGGATTTCATCCATTCTTTTCCCAGGGTGATTTGCCATTGTTTTTCACCTTTCAGATTGAAGCTGAAAAGAGTTACCAGCGAGTCAGCCTCTCCTGTTATATAAAAATTCTCACCGGCAAACACAGGAGAAACAAATCCGTTTCCAATATTATTAATTACCCAAAGCTTTTTTGGTCCTTCGGATGGCCAGGTTTTTAGCAGGTTTGATTCATTGTATATACCCTCACGGTCGGTACCGCGCCATTCATATATACGGCTTGTTCCAGAAAACGAGGCCAGTAGAATGATCAGGGCAATAAGTATTAAAGAATTTTTCATAGAATTTCAATGATTCCGATTTTAAAACTCCAAAGTTAATTTCATAAGCCAATAATTTTGCATCAAGAGAGAAGAAAGTGAAATAATTCAGCTTTCTTCTTCTTCAAGGGGAAGGGAGAGTTCAAACCAAACCTGCAAATTCTGGGGCTGTTGAAAAAGTACTTTTTTTTGACATTCCTCCTTTGTGATCCTTTGTGTTTCAATTTTTTTTAAGTCCCGCTTTGTGGGATTAGGGGGTAAAAAATAGGAGAATGAGAAATCTCCTCAAAAATGATCAAAGAGGAATACAAAGATTTGCTTCAAAAGGAGGGGAGAGTTTGGAAAAAAAAGAAAAAATCCTTGACTTTTTCAAAATAACCAGTTAAATTATAGTCAGGAAAATGATTAAAAATTAATCAAACTTAACAATTATGGAAAAAGTCGAAAAATTCTGCCAGAGCTGCGGTATGCCAATGGAAATGGATCCAGACAAAGGAGGAACAAACGTTGATGGATCAAAAAATTTAAAATATTGTAGTTATTGTTTTCAATCAGGGTCATTTAAAGACAATTTTACGAGTTCAACTGAAATGGTAACCCTCGTCAGGGGAAAACTTAAGGAGATGGGTATTGGTCCTGTTAAACGCTGGTTCTACAGTATGAATATTCCCCGGCTGGAAAGGTGGAAAAACTGAGCAGCATAACATCTTTGATTTATTTATTTTACTCATTGGAAATTGTATCTTTATGACTTATCATATAGTTATGAAGATAACTAAAACTTGTGTATTTACACTTATTGTTCTGTTAATCATATTGTTATCATGTCTGACTGATAGATCTGGAAGGAAGGAATCCGGCAGAATTAGACCACTTATTGATACAGTAGGTTTTGCTCAATATTCCTGGCAGATGGACAGTCTTATGACAAGGATAGGCAGAGCCGGATGGAAAAAGAGTGCGGGATTACCATGGAAACTGGTTATATGCCCGCATGATGATTATACATATGTTGGCTCTCTGTATCCTGAGCTGCTTCAGAATGTTAAAGCAACAAACCTGATTCTTATCGGTGTTGCTCATAAAGCAGCACAGATGGGCATTGAAGATTCGCTGGTCTTTGACAGCTACAAATACTGGAAGGGTCCGTGGAAAAATGTTACTGTATCACCAGCCAGAGAGGAGGTTTTCAACTTGCTGGCAAAAAAATATGCCATTGTAAGTGACACACTTCAGAAAGTTGAGCACTCCGTTGAAGCTTTAATTCCATTCCTTCAGTATTTTAACAGGAATATTACAATTGTACCTATTCTCGTTCCGGCAATGAGTCCAGACAGGATGGAATCATGTGGAAAAGCTCTTGCTGATGCCATCCGGAAAGTTGCAAAGAATCATAAATGGGAGTGGGGAGCTGACTATTCAATTATTGTCACAACAGATGCAGTGCATTACGGAAATGAGGACTGGGGTGGCGCTGACAGGGCATATTTTGGTTGTGATGAAAAAGGTAATACAAAAGCCCGTGAACGCGAGATTGAGATTATAGACAATTGTTTAAAAGGAGATATGAAACCTGAAAAAATCAGGCTATTTAATAATTATACAATAAATCCGGATAATTTCAGGGAATACAAATGGACCTGGTGCGGCAGATATAGTGTTCCTGTTGCATTATATGCATCATATTATCTAAACGAAAACAGCACATTAACAGGTGAGTTTGTCGGGTATTCAACGAGTATCACAACAGCACATATACCAGTTGATGATATCGGAATGGGAAGGACAGCTATTGCAACGAGTTGTCACTGGGTCGGATATGCTGCATTAGGATACCGATAATCTCAGATCAGACAATGTGAAAGAGATGCAGGAAATATATTCTTAACAGATTGCAGATTGGTTGCCATGGTTATTTATTGAAATCATTTAAACTCTATACCCTGATGACAAAAAAACGAATATTTTACGGAGTACTGACACTGCTTGGAGCAGCTATTTTCAGCGGAGCTATTTATATAAACAGCTTACTTCCTATAATTACCGGATATGCCGCAAAAAATTTATGTTCGGATGTATTTGTCTCAAACAGGAAGTCAGCGGATGTGGAAGCAGTAGATTTAAATTTTTCATTTATAAAGTACACCAGGAATATTGTAAACTACGATGAAAAGAGCGTTACCAGCCGTTTTCTCTGGGGAAAATCGAAAGCTATTTACAGAGACGGTTTCGGGGTAACTTTATTAACGGATATTGCTGAAGAGAAAATCCGCAAAGCCAGATACCCGGCTGGAATTAGTCCGGGATATTTACAGGATACAATAAAATGGCCACTTGGAGATATTCTGCCGGGGAAGAATACAGGTATTGACACAATTAAACTGGCAGAAATTTCAAAAAGACTGATAACTGACAATGCATATAAAGGAAATGCTTTTGCCTTCATGGTGGTTCATAAAGGAATCCCTGTTGCCGAATCATATAAGCCTCAATTCAATAAAAACACAAGATTTCTGAGTTGGTCAATAGCTAAAAGCTTTATCAATGCTTTGACTGGGGTACTAGTGAAACAAGGTAAGAATTGACATAAATAAACCTGTTGGCATTGATGAATGGAAAAGCGATGATCGGAATAAAATCACACTTAATGATCTGATGCAGATGCAAAGCGGCTTAAAATGGAATGAAGACTATGGTAACAGGTCATCTGTAACTGTTATGCTTCATTGTGAAAGCAATATGGGTGAATATGCCATTGAAAAACCATTGGTTTACCCTACAGGTACTCATTGGTACTATTCATCAGGTTCTACAAACATTGTGAGCAATATTATACGCAGACAGTTCAATAACGATTCGTCATATTATTCATTCGCCCATAGTCGATTTTTTTAACAAGACAGGAATGCCTGACGCCATTTTTGAAGTTGATCCGTCAGGTACAATAGTTGGATCATCATATTTGTACGCCAGAGCGCGCGATTATGCAAGATTTGCACTTTTGTATCAGAATGATGGAGTTTTAAACGGAGAAAGGATCTTACCCGAGGGATGGGTTAAATACACCGTAACAGCTGCCTCAGGAAGTAATGGGGTATATGGATCTTTTTTCTGGTTGAATAAAGGGAAGGAATATCCATCGGCTCCGGAAGATATGTTCTGGTGCGACGGACATGACGGACAATTCATTTTTATTATGCCGGGTAAAGAATTGATTGTCGTTGTTTTGGGATATTCTCCAAAATTTAACAGAATGGATTTTGACAGGTTGCTTAAAGATATTTTGGAAACCCTTAAAGCTGAAGACAAAAGATAATCTAACTTCTATTTGACATAATGTTATCGATGCTCTATATGATAGGGTAGGGAATATAAAGAGCAGGTTCATGCCATGGTATGACCAAAATGCAAGATCTATCAGTACTGCCTCGCCGTGGCATGGCAGTAGAATTTCATGACCTGGACGTAACATGTAGGGTCATGCCATGGCATGACCAAGTCGCTATATCTGATTTTACAGTGTCAACCGAAGCGTTAGCGAAGGTTGAAGTCAATCAGCAAGTTGAGTTGGTCCAAAATTAATCGAGAATTTCCTTTGACATAAAATCGTGCCGATATAGGACTCGGCGAGTTAGTGAATCTAATTCTCTGTGCCTGTCTATATCTGATTTTATGTCAATCAGCAAGCTGAACGGAAATTCTCTAATAAAGCCTATAATTAATATTATGTAAAATAGAATATACAATTCAGAATACATTAATGAAACCGACTTGTGGCCTCCAGCCTCCTATTATCATTAACAACTTCCGTCTTCCGATCATTCCAACCTATCATTTTGCAGAAATGAAAAAGGGATGCAACTTGCATCCCTCTTCATAGACTTGTACGAATTGAATATTCTCTATTTATTCTTAGCGGCGTCAAGCTTTGCTTTAATTGCATCATATTTCGGACCATATGACGGATCTTTTGCTTTAAGTCTGTAGTACAACTCCTTCAGGCTTCTCATTGCATATAGATCATCTGGGTTTAAGCTCATGTGGCTTTTTCCATGTAAGGAAGTGCTTTGGCATATACAGTATTCAACTCATCAACTGCTTCAGCATATTTTTTTAGATCAATAATATCATTGGCTTTTTTAGACATTTCAGAAGCTTTGTTGATATAGGCAGCACCCAGACCATATTGCGTATCAAATAAGTCACCTTTGATTTCAATTGATTTGGTAAGTTCAGTTATTGCTTCATCATACTTGCTTTCATTTAAGAATATAATACCTGCAGCGAAATACAGACTATAGTTATTCGGGTCTGCTTCTTTGGCTATTTTGATATATTTCTGAGCCTCTTCGTTCTTACCACTCTTAATATATAGATCTATTAACTGCAGTGTAAGGTTTTTATCATTGGGAAATTTACTGCTTAATCCGGTTAAAACAGATTCTGCTTTAACAGTATCACCCATACTGAGATATGCTTCTGACATCTGAAAATATGGAGTAATTCCCTGGTATTTCATTTCAGCACATTTTTCGAAGTATTTGATTGCTTCAGCGTACTTGCCTGAATTTACAGCAGCAAGTCCGGCGTTATAATACATTCCGGTATCTACAGCACCTACATAAGTATCACCTTCAGTAATTTTGATCTGTGTTTCAAAAGATTTAAGTGCACCTGGGTAATCCTTTGCTTCAAATCTTACGCTTCCCTGGTTATAAAGGTTAATAGCCAGTGTGTTATAGACCATACCGGTTATAAGTTTCTTTTTTGCAGTCCCTTTTGGATCAAGTTCCAAAGCTTTTTCATATGATGCATATGCTTCTGCAAGCGGATCTGCATAAAAAGCTTTGAATTTTGGATTGTCAGATTTGAATGTAGCCTGGCAAAGATCTCCTTTTGCAAAGTAGGTATTGAACCAGTTCATTGATTTCTCATTTGTCAGAGCCTGCATCAATCGCCTCTTTCGCTTTATCAAGATTCCCCTGCTCAATAAAAGTTAGTGCACTGGTAACCTTACCCTTCTGGGCCATAACTCCAAATGAAATACTCACAGCTGCTATCAAGCAATAAAAACTTTTTCATGATTATAATTTTAATTTTAATTTAATTGTCTCAAAAAATTTTCCAAATTTATAATATTACTTACTAATCATCAAATTCTTTGCCATTTTCCTCATCAATTATTTTATTTTCTTCAGAACTGATTTTCTCCCCGGTATCTTCTTCTTCTTCTTCACTAACAAGTACACACGCTACTGATGCAATTATATCGCTCTCCTTAAGGTTGATTAATCGAACTCCCTGGGTGGCTCTCCCCATCACCCTGAGCGCAGATACCGGACTTCTGAGAATATTACCAAATTGAGTAATTATCATAAGATCGTGGTTGTCAGTAACATCTTTCAAGGCAATTAGTGTACCTGTTTTTTCAGTGACATTAATTGTTTTCACTCCTTTTCCGCCCCTGTTTGTAATCCTGTAACCGTCGATATCGGACCTTTTTCCATAACCTTTTTCTGAAACCACAAGAATATCTTTCTCTTTGTTCTCTACAGTTATCATACCGATCACAAAATCATTCTTTTCGCTTGCGAGCTTGATACCCCTTACGCCGGATGCGGTTCTGCCCATTGGTCTCACTGAGGCTTCAGGGAATCGGATCGCACGACCCGATTTAACAGCCAGCATGATGTGATGTTGACCGTTTGTCATTCTTGCTTCAAGTAATTCATCGCCCTCCCTTACCGTAATGGCATTAACTCCATTAACTCGTGGACGTGAATAAGCTTCGAGTGATGTTTTCTTTATAATTCCTTTAGTTGTACACAGAACAATGAAATTATTATTTATATACTCTTCATCGTTGAGGTTTTTAACATTAATGAATGCCCTGACATTATCGTTAGGTTCAATATTAATGAGATTCTGCATTGCTCTTCCTTTTGAAGTCCTTGAGCCTTCCGGAATAGCGTAAACCTTCAGCCAGTAACATTTTCCGTTCCTGGTAAAAAAGAGCATTGTATTGTGCATCGTAGCGATGTACAGGTGTTCTATGAAGTCTTCATCTCTTGTCGATCCGCCCTTAGCTCCTGTACCGCCACGGTTCTGTCTCCTGAATTCTGTGAGTGGAGTCCTTTTGATATAGCCCATATGAGAAATAGTAATTACCATCTCATCATCTGCATAAAAATCTTCAGGATTGAATTCTTCAGCGTTCGGGATAATCAAAGTGCGTCTTTTATCACCATATTTTTCTTTGACCTCGAGAAGTTCATCCTTAATAATACTCATCTGAAGATCAACATTTGCAAGTATGCTTTTAAGATGTTCGATCAAAGCCATTATCTCCTGGTATTCGGCTCGTAATTTTTCCTGTTCAAGACCGGTAAGTTGTCGCAGCCGCATTTCTACAATAGCCCTTGACTGGATATCTGACAGCCCGAATCTCTCCATTAGTCTTTCCCTGGCCATTTCCGGAGTCTGTGATGCTTTTATTATTGCAATTACCTCATCTATGTTATCACTGGCGATGATCAAACCTGCAAGAATATGAGCCCGTTTTTCTGCCTGATCAAGATCAAATTTTGTCCTTCTGATGACAACTTCGTGACGATGTTTTACAAAATAATGGATTAAGTCTTTTGTATTCAGTGTTTTAGGACGACCCTTAACCAGCGCAATATTATTAACACTAAATGATGTCTGGAGGGAAGAAAACTTATAAAGGTTATTCAGCACCACATTAGCACTGGCATCTTTCTTCAGAATAATGACGATTCGCATTCCGTTGCGATCCGATTCATCATTAATATATGATATACCTTCAAGTTTTTTCTCATTGATCAGATCAGCAATCTTACGGATCATCTCTGCCTTATTGACCATATAGGGAATCTCGTTGACTATTATACATTCTCTTCCGGAATGTGTCAATTCAATTTCAGTCCTGGCCCTGACAACTATCCTTCCCCTGCCTGTCTCAAGTGCATCTTTTATTCCCTGTTCACCATAGATTATACCACCAGTCGGAAAGTCAGGTCCCTTTACAAAATGCATTAACTGCTCTGTGGTTATATCATTATTATCAATGTAGGCAATTGTTGCATCTATAATTTCAGAAAGGTTATGAGGCGGCATATTGGTTGCCATCCCGACAGCGATGCCTGACGCGCCATTCACCAGAAGCTGGGGAATTCTTGTTGGCATAACGGAAGGCTCAGTAAGCGAATCATCAAAGTTGGGTTGAAAATCAACGGTATCTTTCTCAATATCTGCCAGAATTTCTTCAGCAATTCGTTTAAGCCTTGCTTCAGTGTATCTCATAGCTGCCGGACTATCTCCGTCAACAGATCCAAAGTTGCCCTGACCATCCACTAATGGATACCTTAATGACCATTCCTGTGCCATCCTGACCATAGCTTCATAAACTGAAGAGTCGCCATGTGGATGAAATTTTCCAAGCACCTCTCCCACTATTCTCGCAGATTTCTTATAAGGCTTGTTGGATAACACTCCCAGTTCAGACATTCCAAAAAGTACCCTACGGTGAACCGGTTTAAGACCATCTCTCACATCAGGCAACGCTCTCGATACAATTACCGACATTGAATAGTCAATATATGCAGACTTCATCTCCTCCTCGATGTTGACCTTTATGATTCTCTCTCTCTCTGACATAACAGATTATTAATTAAACATTTACAAATAAACCACAAAGCCCTGGTTTAGAATTACGAAAGTAATGAAAATTTGGTTACTTTCGAGCTTAAATCATAGTGAATTTTTAACATTCATTGTTCATAAATGGGCACGAAAATTGCCATATAGATAATATGCATAATTTAACTTTGAAATATCAGTAATGTTTACTTTTGTCAAATAATATCTGACAGAATGTCGGTTTACTTTTTATTAATTTTGTAAATGATAAAAATAAAATATGGATTCACAATTTTCACAGAGGGTTAAGGATATTCTTGGTTATTCCAAAGAAGAGGCTATAAGGCTGGGTAACAGTCATATAAGTCCAGAACATCTGTTCCTTGGAATACTAAGAGATGGAGAAAGCGTAGCGATAGAAATCCTTATGAATCAGGGTATTGATCTTATGGTTCTTAAAGGATCTCTTGAAAAAAGCATAAAGGTTGAAAGTCCGGTTCCCGTGGCGGATCACGAGGTTATTCCTCTTTTAAGAAGCACCGAAAGAATACTTAAGCTTGTTTATCTTGAAGCAAAGGCTCTCAAAAGCAGTACTATAGATACCGAACATCTGCTTCTGGCAATACTCAAAGATGAAAATGCTCTGGTTACCAGGTTTCTTTCAGAACTGGATGTTGATTATCAATCAGTCCGTAAAATGGTTGAGACTGAATCACCTACTTCAAAAGCCGATTATCCCAGGGATGAAGATGATGAAGGTCAAAGCTTTAACGGACCCGGAAAAGGGCAGTCTTCTACTCCGCCTTCCTCCAAATCTTCTTCAGATACTCCTGTTCTTGATAATTTCGGAATTGATCTTACCAAAGCCGCCGAAGAAGGACGGCTGGATCCTGTTGTTGGCAGGGAAAGAGAAATTGAACGTCTGGCGCAGATCTTATCGAGAAGGAAAAAGAATAATCCTGTTCTTATCGGCGAACCCGGTGTAGGGAAATCTGCAATTGCAGAAGGTCTTGCTTTGCGAATTATCAAAAAGAATGTTTCCAGGGTGCTTTTTAACAAAAGAGTTGTTGCACTTGATCTTGCTTCAATTGTTGCAGGAACAAAATACCGTGGACAATTTGAAGAAAGGATGAAAGCCATACTTAATGAGCTTTCAAAAAATGACAACATAATTCTTTTCATTGATGAGATCCACACTATTGTTGGTGCCGGAGGCGCAACTGGTTCACTCGATGCAGCCAATATGCTTAAACCTGCACTTGCCCGTGGTGAAATTCAATGTATTGGTGCAACAACACTTGATGAGTACCGTCAGCATATTGAAAAAGACGGAGCTCTTGAAAGAAGATTCCAGAAAGTGATTGTTGAACCTACTTCAATTGAAGAAACAATTCATATTCTGCATAATATTAAGGAAAGATATGAAGAACATCATAATGTAACTTATACTGATGATGCAATTGATGCCTGTGTAAAGCTGACAAACCGTTATATTTCAGACCGGCATCTCCCCGACAAGGCAATTGATGCTCTTGATGAATCAGGTTCAAGGGTTCATATCTCGAATATTGTTGTTCCTGAAAAAATTCTTCCGCTTGAAAAACAGCTTGAGGATACAAAAAAGGAAAAAATGATGGCAGTTAAAAATCAGAACTTCGAGAAAGCTGCCAGTTTCCGCGATCGGGAAAAGGATCTTCTGGATATGATTGATCAGGAGAAGAAAAAATGGGAAAAGGAACTTGCTGTTAACCGTGAAACAGTTGATGCAGAAAAGGTTGCTGAAGTTGTTGCAATGATGACCGGAGTTCCTGTTCAGAGAATTGCCCAGACTGAAGGAACCAGGTTGCTTAACATGGCTGATGAGTTAAAGGGAAGTGTTATTGGTCAGGATGAAGCAATATTCAAAGTTGTTAAATCAATTCAGAGAAACAGGGCCGGACTTAAAGATCCGAACAAACCAATCGGAACATTTATATTCCTTGGTCCTACAGGTGTTGGAAAAACACAGCTGGCAAAAGTTCTTGCAAAGTTCCTTTTCGATACGACCGATAATCTTGTCAGGATCGATATGAGTGAATATATGGAAAAATTCTCCGTTTCACGACTCGTCGGAGCACCTCCCGGATATGTAGGTTATGAGGAGGGTGGCCAGCTTACGGAAAAAGTAAGAAGGAAACCTTATTCTGTTGTTCTTCTGGATGAGATTGAAAAAGCCCATCCCGATGTATTCCATATTATGCTTCAGGTACTTGACGAAGGACAATTGACCGATAGTCTCGGAAGACGTGTTGATTTCAGAAATACTATTGTTATTCTGACTTCAAATATCGGAACAAGGCAGATAAATGAATTCGGACATGGTGTGGGATTTGACACCAGTGCAAAAAAGACTTCAAGGGATGAACAGACCAAAAGTATTCTTCAAAAAGCTCTTCAGAAAACATTTGCTCCTGAATTTCTGAACAGGATTGATGATGTGATAATGTTCAATTCCTTAGGAAAAGAACAGATAAATAAAATCATTGATCTGGAACTGAAAGGTCTTTATGACAGAGTTAAATCACTTGGTTACCAACTGAAAATAGCTACTGCTGCCCGTGATTTTATTGCCGAAAGAGGTTTTGATGCAAATTATGGAGCCAGACCCCTTAAACGTGCAATTCAGAAATATCTTGAGGATCCAATGGCTGAAGTTCTTATTAAAGCAAACCTTAAGGAGGGCGATACAATAAATGTTGGATTTAACAGCGCCAAATCGGAAATAAAGATTAAAATTCAGAAGAAGAAGATCGAACTTCCGGAAAAAACAGATACTCCGGCTGAATAAAAAGTGAGAGGCTGTCAAATTATGACGGCCTTTTTTTTCTCTGTGTACCTCCGTGTATCCTCTGTGTCGCTCTGTGTAACTAAAAATCAAGAACTTACACTGAGCTGCACAGAGATGCACAGAGAAAAATTAAACAGGTACTCCATATAAATCAAACTCAGTTGATTTTGTAATCAGAATATTATAGAAATTACCTGGAGCCAAAAGATGTTCAGCTGCGATAAGTACTTCCTGATCGACTTCCGGACTGTCAAATTCAGTTCTTCCAACAAAAAACTCTCCCTCCTTCCTGTCAACAATAACTTTGAATATCTTACCAACAAGTGACTCATTCAACTCCGCAGAAATATTCTGCTGTATCTCCATCAGTTCTGCTACCCTTGATTCTTTTACACCTGAAGGAATATCATCATTGTAATTATTATAAGAATAAGTATCCTCTTCATGTGAATATGCAAAGACCCCAAGCCTGTCAAACCGGAAGTCCGAAATAAAGTTTTTCAGCTCAAGAAAATCCTGTTCTGTTTCTCCCGGATGCCCAGCAATGAGTGTGGTTCTGATAACTGCCCCTGGAATCTCCTTGCGTAGTTTATTCAGAATTGAGACTGTTTCATTTCTGTTATGCGATCTTTTCATTAATTGCAGCATATTGTCAGTGATATGCTGTATAGGAATATCAATATAACGGCATATCCTGGGATTTTCCCTCATCAGGGCAATCAGCTCAAAAGGGAAATTGGCCGGATAAAGATAATGAAGACGGATCCATTCCAATGATTCAATTTTAAGCAATTCAGTGACCAGTTCAGGTAATGCTTGTTTCCTGTAAAGATCAAGTCCATAATAACTAAGGTCCTGGGCTATAAGAATCAATTCTTTAACCCCATTTCCTGCCAGTAGCGATGCCTCTTATACAAGTTCCTCAATTGGTCGTGAAATATATTTCCCCCGAATTGCAGGTATGGCACAGAATGCACAGGTCCGGTCGCAACCTTCAGATATTTTCAGATATGCATAATGTCCGGGACCTGTAATTGTTCTGTCAGTTAACAGATCTTTCCTTGTATTTAACCCAAGTTCTTTCAGAATATCATTCAGATTGTTTACTCCGAAATATTTTTTTACTTCAGGAATTTCATGTTTGAGAGCATCGGCATATCGTTCTGAAAGACAGCCCATAACGTATAAATTGTCAATTTGTCCTGATTTTTGAGCTTTGACAAACCTGAGGATTGTATCCACGCTCTCTTCCTTTGCATCATTTATAAAGCCACAGGTATTAATAATGACGGTTCCGGCGCCTTTCTCATCGGAATTGTGAATGACTTCATATCCTCCGGCATTTAATTGTTTCAGAAGTTTTTCCGAATCAACAATATTCTTGGAGCAACCTAAAGTGACTATATTTATTTTTTTGGAATTCATAAAGACTTATTATTTCTTCTATAGTTTTTTGCCCCCCTTCCCCCCCGACCAAGGTCGGGACAAGCTCTAAAGGGGGGTTCATTCTCTGCCATTTAGGAAATTCTGGTCAACCCACAAAACTAGTCCCCCTTTAGGGGGGATGGGGGGTTATTTCGAACTGAACAGCGAATCAACAAAATCAAACCTGTTGAAAACCAGGAGATCTTCAAGCTTTTCGCCAATACCGATATATTTTACAGGAATTTTAAACTGATCAGAAATACCAATTACCACTCCTCCTTTTGCTGTGCCGTCAAGTTTTGTAATCGCCATTGCAGTTACATTTGTTGCTGCTGTGAACTGTTTGGCCTGTTCAAATGCATTTTGTCCTGTTGATCCATCAAGTACCAGAAGAACTTCATGTGGGGCATCAGGAATGACTTTTTCCATTACCCTTTTAATCTTTGACAATTCAGTCATCAGATTTATTTTATTATGAAGACGTCCTGCCGTATCAATAATGACAACATCAATCTCTGTAGAAACAGCCGATCTGAGAGTATCATAGGCAACCGAGGCCGGATCAGATCCCATTTGTTGTTTTACAAGAGGAACTCCTACCCTGTCGGACCAAATCTGAAGCTGATCTATTGCTGCTGCTCTGAAAGTATCAGCTGCTCCGATAAGAACTTTTTTACCCGCAGCTTTGAACTGATATGCAAGTTTTGCAATTGTTGTTGTTTTTCCTGCACCATTTACTCCGACAACCATAATTACATAAGGGACAATTTTGGCTGTTAAAGAGAAGTCTGATTCAGAATCATTTTGATTTTTTTCGAGAAGAGCAACAATTTCTTCTTTAAGTATTATATTCAGTTCGCTGGTATTTAAATATTTATCCCTGGCAACTCTGTGCTTCAATACGTTCAATTATATTAAGAGTTGTCGTCACACCTACATCAGAGGAGACCAGTACTTCCTCGAGGTTATCGAGGACTTCCTCATCAACTTTTGATTTTCCCGCAACTGCTCTGGATAGCTTATGGAAAACGCTCTCCTTTGTTTTTTCAAGGCCTTTATTGAGGCTCTCCTTTTTATCTTTTCCAAGAAATCCCAGCAAAGCCATCTGATAATGATTAATTTGAAATAAAAATATAAAAAAAGCTTCCTCCCGCTAAGAAGAAAGCCATGAATATCTTATAAGCAATAAATACTTTTACTTCTTTGTGAAGAAGTCTTTAATGTGATCATTATGAACGATCTCTTCTTTAAACAGATAAGCACCGGATTTATCGGATTTGGTCATTTTAATACATTTTGTAAATGACTTTCCTGCTCCTGTCTTAAGTGCTGCAACAACTTTCTTTGCCATGTTTTAAACTTATTTACTTGATTTCTCTGTGAAGTGTATGTTTTTTAAGAATAGGATTGTATTTCTTCCTTTCAAGACGATCAGGAGTGTTTTTCCTGTTTTTTGTCGTAATATATCTTGATGTTCCCGGTTGTCCGCTCTCTTTATGTTCGGTACATTCCAGTATTACCTGTTGTCTGTTACCTTTAGCCTTCTTTGCCATTTTCTATCCTGTTTTAATAATTCAAAATGTAACCTTTTTCTTTTGCTTCTTTAAGAACGATTGTGAGTCCTTTTTTACTTATAAGACGGATGCCTGAAGCTGATATTTTAAGTGATATCCATCTTTCTTCTTCCGGAAGGTAATATTTTTTTACAAAAAGATTAGGATAGAATTTTCTCTTAGTCCTTCTCTTAGAGTGCGAAACGTTGTTTCCGACCATCGCTTTTTTCCCTGTAACCTGACAAATTCTTGACATTGATGTTTGTTTTACTTCTTAACTAACGTTTGTCCTTTTAAAACGAAGCGCAAAATACGTGATTTTTATCTTATTAAACAAATATTTAATCTACTTTTTTTGAATAGCCTTTATAAATCCATGTTAACCTTTGATTATCTGTTTTCTAAGCAGGTTCAAAGCAGCCAATGAAAACCTGTTGATATTTGTAATCCTGTCATTTCCGAAAACACGTTTTTCAGACACAATCTCCTTTTCCGAAGCAACTGCTATCCAGACAGTTCCAACAGGTTTTGTTTCAGTTCCACCATCCGGTCCGGCTATTCCTGATGTGGCAACTGCAAAATCTGTTTTAAATAGGTTTCTGGACACCGCTGCCATTTCCTTTACAGTTTGTTCACTGACAGCTCCATATTTGTCAATTATATATTCTTGTACACCAAGTAATTGTGTTTTGACAGAATTATCATATGCAATAACGGAACCTTTATAATACACGAGCTTCCTGGAACACTTGTTAACATATGAGCAATTTCACCACCAGTACAACTCTCAGCTGTAGAAACAGTCTTTTTTTTCGATTTTAAATAGTTTTCCGATAACCATTTCGAGTGATTCTTCATTTTCACCATATATAAACTCAGGAATAATCTTATAAAGTATTTCAACCTGTCTGTTAATAATATTTGATAAAGAATTGTGATCTGTTCCGGTTCCTGTAAGTCTCAGTTTTATAATTCCTGAGGCCGGAAGATATGCAAGTTTGATATTTTCGGGCAATCTGTGATTCAAATTCCGTAAGTAACTCTGCAAGTTTAGCTTCAAATGTTCCATAAGTCATTATATTTCTGTGAATTATTACCTGTGATGTGAAGCGTTTTTTAATTCAGGAAGTACAAGTTCTGTCATCAGATACTTCATTTCATGAGGAACACCAGGCATGGAGATATATATAGTTCCATCTTTTTCAAACCACATTCCTGGAGCAGTTCCGGTTGCATTTTTCAGAACCCTGCATGATTCAGGAACCTCAGCCTGCCGTCTGTTGTTCATCATTCATCGGAAAGTTTCTGCTACTCATCATCTCTTCAATCATCCCAAGCACTTCCAGATTTAAAACCAGATGAGTATTGAAAAATTCACAGAGATGTCTGTTTGGTTATATCATCACTTGTCGGACCAAGACCTCCGGTAATAAGAACTACATCTGTTTTTCCTGCTGCTTCATTCAGAGCATATATAATATCTTCCCTCCTGTCATGTACTGAAGTAATCCGGCATACATCGAATCCGGATTTGCTCATTTCAGCACCAATCCAGGCTGAATTGGTATCTACTGTCTGTCCAATCAGAAGCTCATCTCCTATTGTTATTATTGCTGCCTTCATTCATAGATAAATTATGGCACAAATCTATTTATTTTTACAAAAACACAAAGATGTTTCCCGCAGATTCCGCAGATCAGCGCAGATGATGTGTTTAATATCTGCGAAAATCTGCGAGATCAGCGGGAAAAAGAATTTTTTTTTGTAAGTTCAGCAGACTATTAAAATCGAAGAAATGAACAGGAATGATCAGATATTAATGACCGAGGAGTTTGTAAGGCAAAATCTTGAGGGTTACGACAGCGGCCATGACTGGTGGCATATTGAAAGAGTCAGAAAGCTTGCCTTCTTTATAAATGAAATGGAACAACTTGCAGATCCATTTACAGTTGAGATAACTTCGCTATTACACGATACTGCAGATTCGAAATTCTCGGGCGGGAACATTGATGCCGGATATGCTTCAATCGGTGATTTCATGAATAAAGCCGGGATGTCGGAAATAAGAGAGACAGTTTTATACGTAATAAAGAATGTTTCGTTCAGCAATAAAAAGGAAATCGCCGGTTTAAAAGATCCGTTATTAAAGGTTGTACAGGATGCTGACAGGCTCGATGCTATTGGCGCAATAGGAGTAGCAAGGGCATTCAATTATGGTGGATTCAGGAATAACAGAATTTACAATCCGGAAGTAACAGGTCCTGAAAACACATCAACTGAGAAAGACAATATAGTGTCTTCATCAACTATAAGCCATTTCTACGATAAGCTTCTTCTTCTCAAGTACCGGATGAATACGCTTACAGCAAAGAAACTGGCTGAAGAGCGTCATGATTTTTTGGAAATATTTCTGAAACAGTTTTATAAAGAATGGGATTTTGGGAAAAGTATAAAGTAAATCACCTGATAATATTAATATTATGAAGATAAAAATCGGAATATCATTTAAGAAAATAGTCTTTTTTCTTACCGGTATCGCTACGCTGCTGTGGTTTCTTTTCCGTGTAATTCCCAAACCCAGCCGTGCCACCTATCCATGTATGAGGGCTGCTGCTCCGGTTGCGTCGGGTTTTGTTATGTATTTGCTTGGACTGACTGCAACCGCAGCTCTTTTTAAAAAATCAAAACGGCATTATCTGCAGTCAAGGTATTTACTGTCCTCGCTTTTTCTTTTTGCGGGAATGTTTGCAGGATTAGTAACTACATTGACTTCTGACAAACCTGTATATGCAAATTATAAAGCATCTTATCAGCTGGCTAATACTCCTATGGGCACACCGAAAGGAATAAATCCCGGGCGTGTAGTATGGATATACAACCGGGATGCAACAAACGAAAATTGCACCAATGTCTACTCTGATGGCTGGTTCCTGTCTAAAAATAATAACCAGTATGTTATAGATCAAATGGTCTCATCGGCAATTAAACTGCTCACAGGTGGAGCCACTGACCAACTCTCGTGGGATGCCATTTTTAAGTTTTATAATCAGAATCACGGGAAAGGATCGGTGAGCTATTCAACAGGCGAAAAGATACTGATCAAAGTCAACGCAACCAGCTCCTGGTCAGGTAATTTCAGTACCAGTGATTTATCTGTCGTGAATAATAGCAGTTATGGCATAGCTGAGACTTCACCTCAGGTCGTGCTAGCTGTATTACGACAGTTGGTGAATACTGTCGGCATAGCGCAAAGTAATATTTATGTAGGCGATCCCATGAAACATATCTATAAACATTGTTACGATCTATGGCATAACGAGTTTCCGGAAGTAAATTATCTCGACCAGAGTTATAATACTTTAGGCAGAGTAAAGGTTGTTAAAACCGCCAATCCTCTGATATTTTATTCCGACCGCGGTACTGTTTTAAGAACAGGATCTTGGGAAGATGCCTCCGCATCACCTGCAGTAACGCAAGATTATCTCTACACAGTTTTTCAGGATGTGGAATATATAATCAACATTCCTGCATTAAAAGCTCATGCGAGGGCAGGCATTACGCTGTTTGCTAAAAATTATCTGGGTGCTCAATCCCGCGAAGATGCCAAACATCTCCATATGGGACTGGTGAATCCCGACGGGTTCAATTCGAAGAATTCACGGTTTAGCATGGGGCTTTACCGCGTGCAGGTAGATCTTATGGGACATAAGTTGCTCGGCGGAAAGGAATTGTTTTACCTGCTTGACGGACTCTGGGCCGGATCTGAGGCAGTGGATCCTCCTACCAAATGGACGAGTTCGCCGTTTAATGGCGACTGGACATCTTCTGTTTTTGCATCTCAGGATCCTGTTGCTATAGAATCTGTGGCATTTGATTTTCTCAAAACAGAATATACGGTAACTAATCCGCATGGTTCATATCCTCAGATGGACGGCGTGGATGACTATCTGCACCAGGCAGCAGATGTTACTAATTGGCCGACCGGGTTGATCTACGATCCTGAAAATGACGGCACTCCTCTGACAAGCATGGGAGTACATGAACATTGGAATAACGGAATTGAAAAGAAATATTCGAGGAATCTCGGAACAGGGAATGGAATAGAGCTGATCACTTCCTCAATGAGTACTGGCATAACCAGCACGGAATTGCCTGATTTACGCATATGGACATCCGGGCACCAGGTTAATATTGAAGGAGCTATCAGCAGTAAGTCTATTTGTGATGTGTATAATATGCTTGGTAATAAGGTCTTTACAATACATCTCAATGAAGAGACTTTTAACACTTTTACTGTTTCATCAGAGTTGACAGGTTTCTATGTTGTTAAGATTTCAGATGGTAACCTGACTGCCACTCAAAAGGTATTCTTCTAGATAGAACTTGTCAGGTTCAAGGTAGCACATTTATAAGTCGGGTGTAAATTTCCGGTATGCCCTTGTGCTTTAAGTTTTGTTAAAACCTGACTGATTGTTGTTAAAAGGCTGCCCCCTTTTGAGGCAGCCTTCTTCTCTCGATCTTTGAACTTTTATCCAATATTATTATGTTCTTTTCCATTTAATGCTGCAACCTATTGCCTTGGTTGTTTTTACCGCAACCTGTTCGCTTTTAAGAAGAGCATTTACTGCATCCACAACATACTTTTTATCGGCATGGTCGGGATCATCTGCATTATTATCGATAGCCCCGGTATAGTTAAGAATAAGCTTGCCGTCTTTTTTTGAAAGTACATAAGCATGAGGTGTATTGGTTGCTCCCCACTGCCGGGCAATTTCCTGCGATTCATCATAAAGATATTCGAAAGTAAACCCCTTGCTTTTAGCATATTTCTGCATTTCCTCAAAGGAATCGCCTGGCGAAACACTTTTATCATTGCTGTTTATCTCAATCAAAGGATAGCCTTTGTTGCTGAATTGGTCATTCAGGTCAATTATCCTCTGCTGGTATTTCTTTACAACCGGACATGTATTGCAACTGAATACAACAATAAAACCTTTTGCATCTTTAAACTGAGAGAAAGATACCATCTCTCCTTTCACATTCTTCAGGCTGAAGTCAGAAATAACATCGCCTGTTTTATATGGTTCTCCTCCTCTCATCAGTAACGTCTGCATGAGAGCTACTGTCAACACGATCACAAACTTCTTCATATTATTATAATTTATTTGTTTTTACTAGAGAAACGAATTGATATATTTTTTTAATTCAGGCTCATTTATCTCACCTGAGTGGAAATATCTTGATTTAGTTGAGTTATTCAAAAATAAGGTGGCGGGAATGTCCCCCTGCCACTGCGGATCAACTTTATCGATCCACGAATTATAGTCAATATCTGTCATTACGGCAACGTCAATTGTTATCTTGTTTTTTTTCAGAAAAGGGATAAGCTGTTTTTCGAACTGGCTTGGGAAATCGAGACTTATCAGCAGAAACTTTACTTTCGAAGGATCATAAAGTTTTGCCGTCTTCTCAAATACAGGTATCTCAGAAACACAGGGGGCACACCAGGTCGCCCAGAAATTAATGACGAGCAGCTTATTCTGAGGATCCTTAAGTATCTTTTCAAGACCAGGTATTTTAATATACTCAATCTTCTGTCCAAGTACTGGCGCAGAACAGCCAATGAAAGCAATGATTAGAACAATTATAAAATAACGAAGTCTTCTCATGATAAATCATTTCTGATCTAAACCCAGCTTATAGAGTAATTGTTCACTCCCGAAGTACCGGTGGAGGACCTTTTAACAATTTTTAATACTTAAGGGGAAGCTGATCACCAATCTGCAAGAAAGGAGCCTGTCTCAGGAACCCTTTGTGTAATTGGTGAAATACCTGAGTCGGGCTATGTAATTTACAAAAAAGGCCGTTTTCACGGCCTTGGAAAAGGGATTGCTTCGCCTTCGGCTCAGCGATCCCGGAGGGATATGCTATCAAATAAAAAGCCACTGACGTGGCTATTTTTTGTAAATTACATTTCCCTCCTTCAGGTAAACCTGAGTCGGGCTGTGTAAATTACAAAAAAGGCTGTTTTCACGGCCTTTTTATTTGAGCGGGAAAAGGGATTCGAACCCTCGACCCTCAGCTTGGGAAGCTGATGCTCTACCCCTGAGCTACTCCCGCATTTTTAACGACCTGACAAAAATAATGAATAGATTCATTTCAGCAAATTAATTATTTAACAGGCAACTGGTTTTATCAATTGAGTGACCCGAAGTGCATTACCTATGGCGGATCACCAAAAAGAATCCGCCTGAAGGAAAGTCCTTAAGGCGGAGAATAGATAATATGTAGAATCCGATCGGATGAATTTAAGGCCGCGATATTTCAATACCGCTATCTGTGTTTTTTAATAACCCGGCGTTGTCGGAGGAGCTGCGGGAGCATCCACACTGACTGAGGCTGTCATACCAGGATGTATCTTGCAATGGTAAGGATATGTGCCGGAAGCTGCAAAAGTATGGCTGTAAGTTCCGTTTGGTGCGATATTTCCGCTGTCGAATAATCCGGTATCGCTTGTAACAGTATGGTCTATTGCATCTTTGTTTGTCCATGTTACCGTGGTATTCGCTGAAATCGTTATGGAAGAAGGATTAAATGCCAAATTCTGAATTAATACCTGGTTCATACCCGGATTGCCTGAACCACCTGTAGCGCCCGTACCACCTGTGATGCCTGTCATGCTGTTGTATGATGATTTATTGCAGCTGTCTGAGATTATTATGATTGAAATCAGAAAGGCGGCAACTAATAAAAACCTGCTTTTCGAACCGCTTAAATTTTTCATAATGCTGAGTTTATGTTTATTTAGTCCTAATAAACATATAAGGGTGATGAAAAGTTCAAACCGATCATAAGAATTTATTGACGGAAGGATTATAGTTTGAGCCTCTAGTGAGACCCGAACCCAAGACCTGCTCTTTACGAATTAGCTGCAAAGAAAATTCGTTTATACAGTCGCTTTTTTAGCAATTGGAAGAGTAAATTTAAATTCACTGCCTTTCCCATAAATACTCTCTACCCATATTCTACCTCCATTTTTTTCTACAAATTCTTTACATAATATTAATCCCAAACCTGATCCGGTTTCCTCCGCTGTACCTGTTGTTGTTTGCCTTTGGGATATATCGAACAGTGTTGTTAATTTATCAGTCTTTATTCCGATTCCATTATCTGAAATTGTTATTATTACCATTCCGGAATTTTCCTCTGCAATAATACTTATTGAACCACCATTGTTCGTAAATTTTATTGCATTCGATACAAGATTTCGCATAACCGTTTTTAACATATCAATATCGGCAAAAATCCAGATGTGGTCTGTAGCAGAACTTTTGATATTAATGTTTTTTGCAGCGGCATTTGTGCCAAGTGTTGTAAGAATATTATTACAAATATCTGAAAAACTCAGATTTTGGGGTTTAAAAGGAATTTTACCAGTTTGTGTGCTTGTCCACTTCAGTAAGTCTTCCAATAAGGTGAATGTGTCTTGTGAAGAATTTTTAATTTGTTTAAGGAGATTTTCAATTTCGTCAATATTGTATTCTCGAATGTTTGTTATTAATATATCTGAAAGACCAAGCAAGGCAGTGAAGGGACTTCTTAAATCATGTGCAAGAATAGATATAAAAAGATCTTTGTCAGCATTTAATTTAAGCAATTGCTGAAGTTCATCATTGGTAATGACTAACTCTGCAACCCGTTTAGCTTTCTCTCCTTCTGCAATTACTAGCTCAGCTACCCTTTTGGCTTTCTCTTCGTTATCAATGATTAATTCTGCTAATCGTTTTGCTTTCTCCTCGTCAGCAATGACTAACTCTGCCACTCGTTTTTGTTTCTCTGCATCTGCAATGACTAATTCTGCTACACGTTTTGCTTTTTCTTCATTATCGATGACCAGCTCTGCTACACGTTTGGCTTTTTCTTCGTTTGCAATAACTAACTCAGCAACACGTTTGGCTTTCTCTTCGTCAGCAATGACCAACTCATCTGCCCGCTTTGCTTTTTCTTCATTATCAATGACTAATTCTGCTACGCGTTTAGCTTTCTCTTCGTTTGCGATAACTAACTCAGCTACCCGTTTGGCTTTCTCTTCGTCAGCAACGACTAACTCATATGCACGCTTTGCCTTTTCTTCGTCAGCTATGGCTATACCTGCTATCTGTTTTTCTTTCTCGACCTTAGCAATTACTAACTCAGCTTCCCGTTTTGCTTTCTCTTCGTTAGCGATTACCAACTCTGCTGCACGTTTTGCTTTCTCTTCATTCGCAATTACTAATTCATCTAATTTCCCTGACTTATTCATATACATTTTATGTTTTTATTAAGTTTTTTTGATTTACCCCTGGTTCCTTCTCAACAAACTCTATACTTCTCCAATTCTTTTAACATTAGTCATTCTATTATCAAGACTTACTTTTGAAGGATATATTACCCAGCAAATATAAGAGTACAAAGTCCGGTTATAGTTATAAGAATGTGATATTAAGTTATATAATTCACATTATTATAAGCGCTTATTCATGGTTTAAATGAATTCGAATGGTTTGGGACTCTGCCCATACCCGATAAAGGTTCGCCTGCAAGGATTTAACACATAGAGTCTTAGGTTAACGTATTTAATATCAGGCTACTGGAGCCTCCAATGGGACTCGAACCCACGACCTGCTCATTACGAATGAGCTGCTCTACCAGCTGAGCTAAGGAGGCATTTTTTAACTTTCGCAAAGATAACAGAAGAAATAAATTGAAATAGAAGAAATGGATGTAAATAAAACTGAAATGTATAGAAATGTATAGAAATGAATAGAAATGAATAGAAATGAATAGAAATGAATAGAAATAAATTGAGAGAGTTGGCTATTTCAACATATTTCGACATATTTCAACTTCATTTCAACATATTTCAACATATATCAACTTCATTTCTAATTAACTATAGTTAAGTTTCGAGTTTCTCCAGCCTTCTGAGCAGTGGCGGATGGGAATAATGAAAAAACACATAAGCCGGATGTGGCATCATGTTTGAAAGGTTTTTTACAGATAGTTTTTTTAATGCTCCCGCCAGTATTGCAGGTTTGTAGTTTTCTCTTACGAATCTGTCAGCAGCAAATTCATTTTTACGTGAAATGAAGTTAGTAAGCAATCCTATTATCAGAGAAAGAGGGCTGTATAGAATACCAAAAACAATTAATCCCATATGAAAACTGGCATTCTGCGAACCCAATGCCCTGGAAAAAGAAGGGCTGTTCACTACAAGAGAAAGCAGAAAAAGCATAATTCCGGTTGTAAGAACTGAAAAAACAAGAGTCAGCAGAACATGCTTCTTCTTATAATGTCCAATTTCATGGGCAAGAACCGCAACTATCTCTTCTTCTGTAAGTTCCTTCTGCAGTGTATCATAGAGCACAATTCTCTTTTTTGGACCGAATCCTGAAAAATAGGCATTTGCCTTGGTACTCCTTTTTGAGCCATCGATAATATAAATATTTCTTAACCTGAATCCTGTTTTTTGAGAAAAGGTCTCAATCATGACTCCTTAATGTCCCTTCAGGTAAAGGAATTTGCTTATTAAAAAGAGGGACAATCAACTCAGAGTAAAAAAGATTAATGAAAACTGAAAAAATGGTTATTAAACCCCATGCATAAATCCAGAAGTTTTTGCCTGTCCGGTAATAAAACCACGTTATCAGTCCTAACACGGGAACTCCCACCAGAAGGGCCAGTAACCATGATTTGATATGATCCGTTATAAAGGTCTTAATAGTCATTGTATTAAAACCATATTTCTTTTCAATAACGAATGTATCATAATATCCGAAAGGGATATTTATAATGTCCGATAAGAATCCGACTATACCGAAAAAAACAAGAGAAATGATCACAGTATTCGAGCTTATTGATCTGGCAATATTGTCGGCAACTGAAAATCCTCCGGCTATGATCATCAGAAGGATGACAGCAAGATTAAAAGATGATGACCACAGGGACAATTTATTATTGTCTTTATTATAGAGCTGAGTTTTTTTGTATTCCTCTTCATCGCAGATTCCTTTAAGTTTTTCAGGAAGTTTATCTGACCACATAAGGGAGTTGAGATAATCGAGATATCTTTCAGATAAATATCCAACAACTGGTATTATCAGGATTATGAAGAAAATAATGTTATACATTGGTCAGCAGTCTATAAAAAAAAGAAGCAGGGCGCCCTTTTAAAATAATTGTGGAATAAATATGTCTCGCTGCATTTCCTCGTGCTAGAAAGGATAGGCGCCCTGCGGTTCAGTAAAGATAATAAATATTTTTAAGTTAACATACCTCCACACACATGAATTGTTTGTCCGGTCACATAAGAAGACATATCCGAAGCAAGATACAAAGCCGTATTTGCCACATCTTCAGGGGTTCCACCACGTCTCAGAGGTATCTTATTAGCCCACTCATTTTTTATATCTTCAGGTAATTTTTCTGTCATTTCTGTCAGAATAAATCCGGGAGCAATTGCATTACATCTTATGTTTCTTGAACCGACTTCTTTTGCAATGCTTTTAGTAAATCCTATTATTCCGGCTTTTGAAGCTGAGTAGTTGCTTTGTCCGGCATTGCCCGACACGCCCACTACAGAACTCATATTCACAATCGAGCCACTTTTCTGTTTGATCATTGTCATCAGAACTGCCTTTGTAAGGTTAAAAACCGATTTGAGGTTAACCGCTATAACAGAATCCCATTGATCCTCTGTCATGCGCATAAGCAATGTATCTCTTGTTATGCCGGCATTGTTAACAAGTATGTCAATTCTGGTAAAATCTTTTGCCACTGCATCAACAACACGTTGGGAATCATCAAATTTTGAGGCGTTCGATACATATCCTCTGGCTGTAACACCAAGGTTTCCAAGCTCTTTGATGGCTGTTTGAAACTCTTCATCATCCACGATGTTTGTAATTGCTATGTTGCAGCCTTCAAGTGCGAACCTGCGGGCAATTGCTTTACCGATCCCTCTTGATGCCCCAGTGATCAGAGCTGTTTTTCCTTCCAGTAATTTCATATCTGTAAAGTTAAATTTCGTGCAAATATAGAATGAAATCCATAAATAGCAATTTAAAGGATCGAATGGATTTGCTCTGTGGCTCTCTGTGAAGCCTCTGTGGAGCTCTGTGTAACAAATTAAGAACTAACACAACTTGTCCCGCTTAGGCGGGAGAGTTACACAGAGAAGCACAGAGTATCACAGAGTTGTGTTTTGATGCAATGCTTTTGCAACTGTTGTCCCGATATCTGCCGGTGATTGGACAACATGGATTCCACAATTTTTCATTATTTCCATTTTTGCAGCAGCTGTATCGTTTTTACCTCCGATTATTGCACCTGCATGTCCCATTCTGCGGCCTTTTGGAGCTGTCTGACCTGCAATGAACCCAATAACCGGTTTGGTTCCGTTCAATTTAATCCATTCAGCTGCCTCGTTCTCCATATTGCCACCGATTTCACCTATAACTACTATTGCTTCAGTATCAGGGTCTTCCATCATTATTTTTACAGCATCGAGTGTTGAGGTACCAACGATAGGATCACCTCCGATACCGATGCATGTCGATTGTCCCAACCCCATCTTGGTCACCTGATCAACTGCTTCATATGTTAATGTGCCTGAACGGGATATAATTCCTACTGAACCTTTTCTATGAATGAACCCAGGCATTATACCCACTTTTGACTCACCAGGTGTAATAATGCCAGGACAATTAGGTCCGATGAGCCTTGACGGATGTGTCTTAAGGTATTCTTTTACTATTACCATATCTGATACAGGGATTCCTTCGGTTATGGCCACAATTAGTTTTATACCGGCATTTGCAGCCTCCATGATTGCGTCGGCACCAACTGAAGGAGGTACAAAGATTACCGAGACATCGGCATTAGTTTTTGCAACAGCTTCCCTGACAGTATTAAAAACAGGCAGGTTCAGGTGCAACTGGCCACCTTTACCGGGTGTGACCCCACCCACTACTTTTGTTCCATATTCTATCATTTGAGTCGCATGGAATGTTCCCTCACGTCCGGTAAATCCCTGGACAATGACTTTTGAATCCTTGTTTAACAGAATACTCATAAAAATGCGTTATTAATTGATGCACTATTATCATCAAAAATACCTATAAATTTCTGGGTTCTTGTCATAATCGAATGATAATTATCATAGAGTCCGAAGCCTGACGCCTGACGCCTGACTCCTGATGCCTGACGCCTGAAGCCTGACGCCTCACACCTGTTTTAAAATAAGTTTCATACATTTGCTGCATACCGGATATCAGTATATGACCAGATCAGAAGAAACAATATGTGCACCAGCAACAGCCATTGGTGGAGCAATTGCTGTTATCAGAATCAGTGGTACCGACAGTCTGGAGATTTGTAATAAGATATTCTTTCCTTTAGATAAGAGTATTAAACTTATTGATCAGAAGGGATATACGGTTGTGTTTGGGGAAATACGTTCAGGAGATATGCTCATAGATGAAGTGTTGCTGACTGTATTCAGGGCGCCACTCTCCTACACTGGTGAAAACTCTGCAGAAATCTCGTGCCATGCCTCACCATACATAATCAGGAGAATTCTTGAATTGTTAATTGTAAACGGAGCTATAGCTGCAAGGCCAGGAGAATTCACACAAAGGGCTTTTTATAATGGAAAAATGGATCTTTCTCAGGCTGAAGCGGTTGCAGATGTAATTGCATCAAAGACCAGTTCATCCCATAAAATTGCTTTAAATCAGATGAGAGGTGGTTTTGCATCGGAGATCAGCAGGTTGAGATCTGAATTGTTGAATTTTGCCTCATTGATTGAACTTGAACTGGATTTTGGTGAAGAAGATGTTGAGTTTGCCGACAGAAAAAAACTTAAGTCCATTATTATCAGTGTAAAACAGCTGACAGATAAATTAGCAGATTCCTTCATGCTGGGTAACGTGTTGAAGAATGGCATTCCAGTTGCTATTGTGGGTAAACCTAACTCAGGCAAATCAACTCTTTTAAATGCTCTGCTGATGGAGGAAAGAGCAATTGTATCTGAAATACCCGGGACAACACGTGATACGATTGAGGATACAATAGTAATAGATGGTATAGAGTACAGGTTTATAGATACTGCCGGACTTCGCGATACAACAGATATTGTTGAAGCACTTGGCATCAGGAAAACCCATGAGAAGATAAACCAGGCTTCAGTGATCCTTTTAGTTGATGAAATCTCCGATTCGGCTAAAGCTATCAACAAGCGGGCTCAGTCGATAAGAGAAATGATCAGAGAGTCAGGCAAACATCTTATTATTCTGGTTAATAAAACTGACATGGGCTCTTTTGAAGAGAAAGATGATCTCATAAAAAAGATAAGTCTGGAAGAGAATGACGCATTACTCTTTATCTCAGCAAAAGAGAAATCTGGTCTTGAGGAACTGCGGTCACTACTCAGTGATGTTGTTGTGAAGGAAAAGTTAAGTTCAGAAGATGTAATAATCACTAATATAAGACACTATGAATCTCTTCTCCGTGTTTCTGAAAGTCTTGGAAGAGTTTTGGCAGGACTGGAAGATCAGATCCCGGAAGATTTTATTGCCATCGATATCAGACAGGCTATTCATTATCTTGGAGAGATAACCGGTGAGATCACCACCGATGAAATTCTTGGTAATATTTTCAGGAATTTCTGTATCGGAAAATAAAACCTGCACTTTTTATTTTCTCGGAATCCACGTTTTCCAGAATATATCATCAAAAAAGCAACTTATAAGCCAGGATAACCCTGAAGTGTTACTGTATAATATTGTATCTAGTTGAAAATCAACAATATTCAGAAGAATATATAAATTTTGTTAAATCAGTTTTTTGTTGACTGTAATGTAAACAAATAATTGCATATTAGCATTCTTTTTAAAACCAGGTTTTAATGAACTTCCATGAGCAGGTCTGGTGAGGAAATATTATAAAAAATTAAACATATAAAAATTTGAAATTTGAAAGACATGATTAACAGAAGAAAATTCATCGAGAAGTCGCTCCTTGTACAACGGATCAATTTTATTAGGGGCCAGCTGGTTCGGACAGTTCATGGAGGGATTCTCCTTACAATCTTCAGTAGACTATTACTTGCCAATACAGGAGAGTAATCCTGCATTAATGAGATGGGAGAAAAAGTGTAAGGGATGCCGGGAATGTATTAAAGCTTGTATGGAAAAACAAAAAGTCTACGGAACATATACAGCCAGCAAAACAAATCATGTATGTATTCATTGCGGCACATGTCTTTCAGCATGCACCAGAAGTGCCATAACAGAAAAATATCAGTGGCAGGATGTTCTGGATGCAATTGACAATCCGTCAAAAATTGTTATTGCTTCGGTGTCACCTTCAGTGCCCGTAGGTATCGGGGATTATTTTGGGCTGGAGGCTGGTTCCTATCTGTCAGAAAACATAGGAGGTGCCTGTCGTGCTTTAGGTTTTGACTATGTTCTGGATACAGACTTCAGCGCAGATCTTACCATTATGGAGGAGGCCAATGAATTTCAGAAACGTGTTCTGGGCAATGGTACTTTACCTCAGTTCACAAGCTGCTGTCCGGCCTGGGTCAAATATGTCGAGATCTATTACCCCTCACTTTTAAAACATTTATCAACAGCCAGAAGTCCGATTATTATGCAAGGCGCAATGGTGAAAAGCTATTATGCAATGAAGAAGGGTATTGATCCTGCTAATATTGTACATGTTGCAATTACCCCGTGTACCTCTAAAAAATATGAGGTTACGCGTCCGGAACTTACAACGAAGGGTATGCGCAGTACCGACATAGCTATAACAACCAATGAGTTAGCTATAATTCTCAAAAAACGCAATATTGACCTGACATCTCAGAAAAGCAAATACGACTCTCTCATGGGTTCCGGATCGGGTGCAGGTCTCATCTTTGGTAACACCGGTGGTGTTATGAGAGCTGCAATAAGGACAGCCTATCATAATCTTACGGGTTCAAATCCTCCCTCCGATATCATGGAACTTAAGCAGATACAAGGTCTGGCTGGCATTAAGGAAGCAACTGTTAACATTGGAAAAACTTCCCTCAATGTTGCTGTATGTTATGAAATGAGAAATGCCAGGTTGATACTTGATCAGGTTATGAAAGGAACATGCAAGTATGATTTTGTTGAAGTTATGGCATGCGAGGGAGGCTGTGTCGGAGGTGCCGGTCAACCACCGAAAACAATTGCCAACTTGCAGAAACGCATTGCTGCACTTGAAAAGGCTGATTCTGACTCGACAATCCGTTTTAGTCATGAGAATCCGGAAATAAAAACAATTTACAAGGATTTTCTTGGAAAGACCGGGAGTAAAAAAGCGGAAGAGTACTTACATACATCATATAATAACAAATCGGATTTGTTATTAACAGCGGTAACTGAGAAAATGGTGGAGACTGCAAAATAATTCTAAACATTCCACCTCCTTATCAGTATTAAGATGATACAGCTTTTTCCCTGATCACTTTCATCAGTGCTGTGGGCAAATTAGTATTGTACTTTTAATATATTGATTGACCTGAAGTTTTATACCTTTGGCACCGGTAATCAATTTATGTATAATGCTGAATTTTTGTAGTCTTAGCAGCGGAAGCAGCGGAAATTGTTATTACATCGGAAACGGATTCCATGGTATATTGATCGATGCAGGGATCTCAGCATCTTCTATTCGAAAGTTCCTAAAGGATATAAATATTTCTATACAGTCTATAATGGGTGTCCTTGTAACACACAATCACATTGATCATATCAGGGGATTGGAAGTTCTTTTAAGAAAGAACAGACTTCCTGCATTTACGACACATAAAATCTGGGAAAGTATTCTCACTCCCCGAATGAAAATATCCCGGGACTGTATCCGCGAAATACCCGTTCTGCAAAAGTTCCATCTGGCGGGTTTTGATATCGAAGCATTTCCGGTTAGTCATGATGCTCCTGAAACAATTGGGTTCCACATTTGTGACGGCGACAGGAAAATCACCTTAGCTACCGACCTCGGACATATTTGCCAGACAGCTGCTCCATATATTAAAGAGGCTAATTTGCTTGTTATTGAATCAAATTACGATGAGCAGATGCTTATGAATGGCAGATATCCATATTATTTGAAAAAAAGGATTCAATCGGACCATGGACATTTGGGGAATCTACAGACCGCCGTTTTTCTTGCAGAAGTAATGAATGACAATCTCAGTCATATCTGTCTTGCCCACCTGAGTATAAATAACAACACCCCCGAAAAAGCTCTGCAGACTCTTCATAAGACTCTGGCTGAGAAAGGTATTAGCCTGAATGGAAAACATTACATATCAATTCTGAATCGGAATAAACCAAATGAAATGATAGAACTGAATGACTGACTAAAAGATACCCAAAAAAATTGATTTGACTTATGGCTACCTCCAGACAACCTCTTTATGTAATTAAACAAAAAAGCATTATGTACCGGCAGGTAGCTTAATTATTCCGTTTTAACCAGCATTTTGCCCTTATTTGTACCCTGGAATAAGCCCAGGAAAGCCTCAGGCAGCTTATCGAAACCCTCTAAAATAGTTTCAATATACTTTAGCTTCCCTTCGTTTAACCATTTCGTGAGTTGAGAAACGGCTTCTCCAAACCGGTTACTGTAATTGCTCACAATAAAACCCTGTAACATTACACTCCTGGTCAGAAGGTGTGGCAAAATAGAATAACCTATGTATGGTTTTGAATTGTTGTATTGGGAAATTTGTCCGCATAATGCAATTCTGGCATGAAAGTCAAGATTAGCTGCAACAGCTTCAGTGATCTCCCCTCCTACATTGTCATAATAGGCATCAATACCATCCGGACAAAGTATTGCCAGTTCTTTTCTTAAAGACTTTGAGGTCTTATAATTTATTGCTTCATCATATCCGAATTGCTCTTTCAGCAATCTGCATTTATCATCACTTCCTGCTATTCCTATGACTCTCGTTCCATTTAATTTTGCAATTTGTCCTGCTACAATTCCAACTGCTCCGGCAGCTCCTGACACAACAACTGTATCACCCTTAACTGGTTTACATATATCCATCATTCCAAAATAGGCTGTGATTCCTGGCATACCCAGAATTCCAAGGTAATAGCCAGGCGGGACTTTCTGAACATCAACCTTGCGAAGATTTTCAGCCTTTTCAATACTATAAGTTGCCCAGGGCAATGTTCCTACTACCACATCATCTGCAATAAGCGTTTTACTTTTACTCTCGATCACTTTCGCAACAACACTTCCTTTTATCGGCTGATCAACCTCGAAAGATGCTGCATATGATTTCACACTGTTCATCCGGCCTCTCATATAGGGATCGACAGATAAATACCATGATTTCAATAATACTTCATTGTCATTCAGATCTTTAAGAACTGTCTTTTCTTTTCGGAAATTTTCTGATGTTGGCAGGCCTAGTGGTCTTGACGCCAGAACAAATTGTACAGTTTCCATATTCTTAAATATTGTTTATTCATTATTTAAACAACCTCTTTGAACCTAATGTTCAATTTACCCGGAGCAAACTCAATATACTACTCTCACTAGGGAAACATAAACTTATTAAGCTGTTTTTTGTTTAAGAGTTTTAAATATTTCTCAACTTAAAATTTTTGCATCATGAAAAAACAGTTATTATTTAAAAGTATACTAATATGTACAATTATGCTAAGTAGTTCTTCAATTGGCATGAAAGCCAGTATGCCGCCGAGTATCAAAGAAGAGGTAGTGACCTATACAGCCGGGGGAGTTACATTAAAAGGATTTGTAGCCTATGATTCGAATGTTTCAGGAAAAAGGCCCGCCATACTAATCGTCCCTGAATGGTGGGGATTGAATGATTATCTCAGGATGAGGGCCAGAAAGCTGGCAGAATTGGGATATATTGCCATGGCAGTTGACGTATTCGGAAATGGAAAAACTGCAGCAAATCCAACTGAAGCCCAGGAACTTACAACACCATTTTATAAAGACCCTGTGCTGGCAAATGCCCGGTTGGATGCGGCAATGAATAAAATTAAGGAGTATAAACAGGCTGATTCTGAAAATATTGCAGTAATTGGCTACTGTTTTGGCGGATATGTCGCATTGAATTATGCAAAACTTGGAGCTGACATTAAAGGTGTAGTCAGCTTTCATGGCGGATTAGGAGGTGCTCCTGTTGTTAAAGATTTGTTTAAAGCAAAAGTTCTTGTGTGTCACGGGGCGAGCGATAAATTTGTATCCCGGAAAGACGCTGAAGGGTTTAAACACAAGCTCGATTCCATCGGTGTTGAGAATACCCTGAAAATTTATCCAAATGCAACACATGCATTCACTAATCCTGCAGCCACAGAAACAGGAAAGAAATTCAATATGCCTATTGAATATAACGCTGAAGCTGATAAGGATTCGTGGAACGATATGAAGACGTTTTTCGCAGGGATCTTCAAGAAATAAATATTTCTTATATCATTCTGTAGAAGCATTTCTTTTTAAACCCCACCTGGTAACTCCCAGGGGGGATTTTGTTGTTTCATCTTCCCCTTTTCTCCCATTCTCCCATTCTCCCATTCTCCCATACTCCCATTCTCCCATTCTCCCATTCTCCCATTCTCCCATTCTCCCATTCTCCTATTCTCCTTATTTCAGTACCTATACTACCATTTTGAAGATTTTTTCCGGTTTTCCATGTAACCATTTGTACCTTTACAGGTAATCAATATAGAGAATGTAAAAATTCAAAAAGTGTCGGAGATTCAGGACGAGATAATAATGCAGCATGTTAAAGACGGTAATCTGTCAGAAATGTCGGAGTTGTTTGAACGATATAATGTCAAACTTTATAATTATTTTCTCAAGCTGACCCGTAACAGGCTCATCAGTCAGGATTTGACTCAAAATTTATTTTACAGAATGATCAGGTACAAAAATTCATATAAGAACGGTTACAGTGTTAAAGCCTGGATGTATCAGATGGCGAGAAATCTTCATTTTGATTATTGTAAAGAAGAAAAAAGATCAGAGGAGTTATTTCTGAACACAGACAACTATCCGGTAGACATCACCGACGAAAACGACGGTTTCCCTGAGGATGATTACGAAAGGTTGGAACGGTCATTTGCAGCATTGAACAATGATCAACGGGAACTGATTATTCTCAGCAGGTACCAGGGATTGAAATATGAGGAGATCTCTCATATTGTAAATCAATCAGTGCCCGCAATCAAAGTGGCAATGCACAGAGCCATAAAACAATTGAGAGGTATCTACTTTAAACAAATTTAGACGAATGACTATGAAATGCGAGGAAGTTGAACAGAAAATGGTTGATTATCTTGATGGTAACCTTGATACAGGTTCACGTCAGGAAATTGATAAGCATCTCGAAACCTGCGAAAGATGTCTTGATGAGTTGAGTGAGAGTCAACAGATTCTTAATCTTATTCCGAAAGGTGAAATGGAAAAACCTGATGATTCACTACGCATTAATTTTTACCATATGCTTCACTCAGAAATGAGAAAGAGTGAAAAAAGGAGTAGAATTTCGGAATATGAGCCTGCTTTGCCGTGGTATAGCAACAACTGGTATAGAGTTGCAGCAGCTATAGCGCTGCTAATTAGCGGAACATTTATAGGTTTGCTTTTACATACAGGATTCAGTAATTCATACACTTCAAATGAACTGAAGCAGCTTCAAACTGAGGTATCTGAACTTAAAGAAACAGCCATGTTCACAATGCTGAAAGAAGAATCCTCGAGCGACAGGATACAGGCAGTCAGATATGTGGAGGATCTTGATAATCCTGATCAAAATGTTATCGGTGTTCTTATCAAAACATTAAATCGTGACAAGAATGTAAATGTGAGGATGGCAGCAGCCTATGCTCTTTCAAGGTTCGCAGACCGAGCGTGCTGTATGCGACTCGCTTGTCAGGTCGCTATATCTTCAGAGCGATCCGATATTACAGGTAACTCTTATAAACATTCTTGTGGAGAGAAAGGAAAAAAGTGCTTTGAGACCTATTCAGGAGATTATCGCAAACAAGAGGACTTTAAAAGAGGTCAGGGCTGTGGCAGAAAATAGTCTCAGAGTGCTTATCTGAGAAACAAAGAAAAAAATTGAATTCAATTATAAATAAATCGTGGCAGATACCGGGTCTGCCTGATTAAAATGTAATTACTTAATAAAAAATGTTATGAAAACAATGAAAACCAGTATTATAGCAATTTTCATATTCTTAAGTGCAGGTATCTTATCAGCACAGGAATACAAGATTCCCGTCCAAAATTCGAAAGACGGGCGACTCATCCTTAAAGACTTCACAGGTACATTGCCAATTGAAGGTTATACCGGCACAGACATTATTATTACCTCAGCCTCTGATGATCTTACACCTCCTGAAAAGGCAAAAGGTTTAAGGCCAATTTTCCCTTCGGGAACCGATAATACCGGACTCGGACTTGATGTGCAGAAAATCGACAATATGATTACTGTAACCTGTCTTATTCCTTTCTCCAGAGACGGAGAATACAAGATAAGGGTACCGGATAACATGGCCATTGAACTTTCAAGCGGATGCGAGAGATCGAATGATATCTCGGTTAAGGGTATGAAAAACGAAATTGATATAAAAAGCTGTCACGATATTGAATTGAAAGATGTTACAGGCCCGCTTGTCCTGTCTACAATCAGCGGTGATATCAATATCACCTTCAGCGGGATTAATACAACTAAATCGTCTTCAGTTAATTCTATTAGCGGAGATGTAGATATAACATTGCCAGCTAAAATCAGCTACCGATCTGGAATTAAGAACTATTTCAGGCGCGTTTTATTCTGATTTTGACTTCTCAGAATCGCAAAAGAACCTCAGAAAAGTCGGAGGAAACCAAATTAATTATTCTCTTAACGGAGGAGGATTTAAATTTACCATCGGAAGTGTGAGTGGAAATATTTATCTGAGGAAGGGAAATTAACATTATAAGAATTGCGGATTGGCTACGCCGGCTCGCCTTTAGCCCGGTTGCGGATTTTGGATTGCAGATTAGGAAAATTTCTGAGGTCAGGCAATCCGAAATCGCCAATCCGAAATCCGAAATACAATTTATTTGAAAGTCTGAATCTATAATAATTATTTCAATGAAAACAGGTACACTTTTAGTTGTAGCATGGCTATGCTGTGGTTCAATCAAAGCCCAGCAGGTAATAGAAAAACACATGGATTTTTCAGGGAAAGAATCTCTTTCGCTTAAAATCCAGATAGCTGATTCCATAAGAATTCTGACATGGAATAAAAATGAGGTTTATGCAAAAGCCTCAGTTAACATCAATGACAATAAAGATAACGAGGCATATGTAATATCCTTCGATGAATCGGACAATTCAATGACTGTCGATGCAAAATTCAAGGAAAAATATTTTAAGGGAAGGAATAATTGCTGCAATAATACTGATATCTACTGGCAGATATATATTCCGGCAAAAGCCAGATTTACTGTCGAAACAATAAATGCTGATGTCACAATTACCGGTGAGACAAAGGAGATGAAAGTTAAATCTATCAGCGGTTATATTGATCTTGCTGTACCCGCCAGCAAGCAGGCTAACCTGGAGTTTTCAACAATTTCAGGAACAATTTATTCTGATCACGTGCTCTCACTAAATAAACATCGAAGTGGTATTCCTTCTGAAATTAGTATAAAATATAATGATGGAGGCGCTCCCATCACGCTTGAGACTATCAGCGGTGATATATTTTTCAGAAAATCAAATTAGGTCAGGGTGAATCAGTTAACCAGCATTAAGCATAATCAAAAAGTTCAAACTTAAAGAATAGTCAGAAATGTATGCAACTTCAACCTGAAATTAACGTCTTTATTAAGTTTTCTGTAACTCTTCTGTTTTTTCAGAGTTTATACCGACGTAACAAATTTATTATTGATGAACCTTAACTGATTTGGACAAATGAATATTACTTTCTTCAAAAGAATTTTTTTGAGTCTGATATTGATCATGCTCTTTACAAGCAGTTATGCCGGTTCGGCAGACTCAACTGTTGTTAAAAGAACCTATCAAACGGCGTTTGCAAGTTCAATCCCGGTAATTGATGGCCTCATGAATGACGATTGCTGGAACCTCGTCGAATGGAGCTCAAATTTTACTCAGTCTCAACCTGTGGAAAACAAGCCTCCTTCTCAGGAAACTGCTTTTAAAATCCTTTATGATAATGATAACCTGTACATATTTATAAGGGCTTATGATACAGAACCGGACAAAATCAGTAAGATAATGTCGCGGAGGGACAATTTCAGCGGAGATTTCGTATGGGTGGATATCGACAGCCATTTTGACAAACAGACTGATTTTTTATTCGCTGCTTCAGCCTCCGGTGCGAAAAGTGATGCTGCAATTTCCGATGATGGTAGCAATGAAGATGACAACTGGAATCCAATCTGGTATATGAAAACTTCCATTGACGACAAAGGCTGGTGTGCTGAAATGAAAATCCCGCTGAGCCAGCTTCGTTTCGGAAAGAAAGAGTGAACAGATATGGGGACTCCAGGTGCAGCGAAATATTTTCCGTCTTCAGGAGCGTTCACAATGGCAGTTTATACCTAAAGGATCTCCCGGAATCGTGCACTTTTATGGGGAGTTGACCGGGATTAAGGATCATTAAGCCAAAACACCAGATCGAAATAATGCCTTACACAGTCGGACGTTTAGAAAGATTTAAAAAAACACCTGGTGACCCTTTCAATACAGGTAAATTATCCAAAGATATCTGCAGGCCTTGATGGCAAGATAGGTCTGACAAATGATTTTACCCTCGATTTTACAATCAATCCGGATTTTGGTCAGGTTGAAGCTGATCCATCAGAGGTTAATCTTACTGCATTTGAATCTTATTTTTCTGAAAAACGTCCATTCTTTATTGAAGGCCAGAACATTTATCAGTTCGCTGCCAAACCAGACAATAGTGATTCATAACATGTATTCCGACAATCTTTTTTATTCCAGGCGTATCGGAAGATATCCCCAGTATTATCCTTCTGTAGGTAGCAATGAATACGTCAAGATGCCTGAATCCACAACCATTCTGGGGGCGATGAAGATATCCGGAAAAACGAAAAAAGGATTATCAATTGGAATTCTCGAAAGCGTGACCTCAAGAGAAGATGCATTGATTGACAGTGCTGGGAGCGAGAAGGAAAGAGACTGTTGAGCCTCTTACGAACTACTTTGTGGGAAGGGTTCAGCAGGATTTTAATAAAGGGAAAACTATTCTGGGCGGTATGTTCACTGCAGTGAACAGGGATATAAATACTCCTACTCTCGATTTTCTTCATACAGCAGCTTATACAGCAGGAATTGATTTTCAGCATAACTGGAAAGAGAGAACATGGTATGTCGCAGGAAACGCCGAATTCAGTAATATAAAAGGAAAACCGATATCAATAACTTCAGACACAAACCTCATCAGCACGGTATTTTCAGCGACCGGATGCAAGATATCTTTCAGTCGATTCATCACTCACTTCTCTTTCAGGTTACGGAGGTACGGTAAAATTTGGCAAATCGCAGCAAGAAAAAGATTGCAGTTCGAAACAAGTGTGACTTTACGCTCACCGGGTCTGGAATTCAATGACATTGGCTATATGAGGTACTCCGATGTTATTCACCATGGCACCTGGGCATGGGATATTATTTACGCAATCCATTCTGGATCTTCAATAATTTTTATCTTAATACAAATTACTGGATGTACTGGAACTTTTCCGGCAAACTGTTGTCGACAAATACACAATACCAATTTTAATTCCCAGTTTAAAAATAAATGGCGGATCAATGGACAATTTCAACCGGCAGAGTGAAAATATATCAACTACATTACTGCGCGGAGGGCCTTCAATTATCATGCCGGGAAACCAGAGTTTCAATTTAAATCTCAGGAGCTGATTATTCGAAAAAACTTTCATTTTTCCATTGGAAATTATCATGGCTCGGGTGATGCTAATAGTTCAGAGGCACATGAATACTAGGCTGAGATTAATTACAGACCAACGAATTCAGTTTCAATTTCAATTCGATCCCGATTATAGCATTCAGAACAGGGAATTACAATATGTCAGCCACTGCTGGAACAAGTGAGAATCCTGTTTACTGTTTGGCAAAATTGAATCAAAAGACTCTTGGGATTACTTTCAGGATAAATTATACAATCAATCCTGAACTAAGTATAGAATATTATGGTCAACCATTTATCTCAGCCGGAAAATATACAGCTTTCAAAAATATTACCCAGCCCAAGGCCGATAAGTTCAGAGATCGATTCCATACTTTTAGCTCCGGATGAAATAAATTTCAATGCAGCGACAAACGATTATTCAATATCAGCGATGGTATTGGAGAGTTATCGTTGTCAAATCCAGATTTCAATTTCCGACAGTTCCGATCCAACCTTGTTGTAAGATGGGAATATTTGCCCGGATCAACTATATATCTTGTATGGTCACAGGGAAGAACCAGTTCGGATTCAGAACGGCATGATTTTCATATGGGAATGATATGAAGAATCTGTTTAAAGTAACTCCTCACAATGTTTTCCTGGTGAAATTTTCGTACTGGTTTGCGTTGTAACGGCACAACGGCGCAAAGGCGCAGAGGCTCAACGGCTCAACGGCACAACGGCAAAACGGCTCAATGGTTTCAAGGTGAAAACATAAAATGAATGAATTCCATAGTGCCTTTGTGCCTTTGCGCCATTGTGCCGTTGCGCCTCTGCACCTATTTCTTCCATACCCTGGCCGTTAAATATGCTATCAGCGAGTATACCGCCCCGATTATCAGCAACATGAATACAAAATTGATCAGAGTATCGCTTACTGAATGTGATCTGCCATCGATATCCATAAAGCTAAAGACTGCAAATACACATCCGGCAAATAATATTATCCAGCCGGCAACAGATGTCGGTATAAAAAATATTCCAACTCTCTTAAACCAGGGAAAATTCATATCGAAATATATTAAAGTGAGTAAATTATTATGATAACCAGTGAGAAGATAATAATTAGCTCATTGTACCATATTGTCCCCAAAAAATTAAACGACTTTGGGCTGCCTGAAAGAAAATAGATCTTTCTTATACTAAATGCATTTATAATTATCAGGATCAGAGGGGATATCAGGAAGAAAATTAAGGATACGTATTTCTGAGTACTTTCCATTTCATGCATATTTGAGATAAGAGTTGTGCCAGGCATAAAAGTGGTTTTCTTCATAAGCATTAAAATTACAAACACAGGAACACTAAGCCACCACAAGCTGACAACCGATATATCTTTTGCGTTAATAATAACATTCGCAAGCAATGTTTCATGTTTTAATCCTTGAATTTCAGGTTTTGTCATGATTTCTGATTTCTTTCCAAAGTCTTCCTTTTCCATGACCAATAGGTTCAAATGCTATTTATATGAATCGTTATGAACACTTTTAACAGCCCTTCCCGAAGGATCGATCATATTTTTAAATGAGGCGTCCCATGCGATGGCTTCAGGAGTGCTGCACGCAACAGAGGGGACTGATGGAACGCAGGAAGCAGCAGAATCTGAAGGGAAATGTTCGGTAAAAATTGACCGGTAAAAATACTCTTCTTTCGACATAGGGGGATTGATGGGAAATCGATATTTTGAATTTGCAAGTTGTTCATCCGTAATTTCTTTTGAAGTCACTGCCCTTAAAGTATCAATCCAGTTATAACCTACTCCATCAGAAAACTGTTCCTTTTGTCTCCAGGCTACACTGGCAGGCAGGTAGTCCTCAAATGCTTTTCTCAGGACCCATTTTTCCATACGGTCCTTGTTTATCATTTTGTCCTTTGGATTCAGGCGCATTGCAACATCCATAAATTCTTTATCAAGGAAAGGAACACGTCCTTCAACGCCCCACGCTGCAAGGGATTTGTTTGCACGGAGACAATCATAAAGATGCAATTTGCTTATTTTTCTTACAGTCTCTTCATGGAAAGCTTTTGGATCCGGAGCTTTATGAAAATATAGATAACCGCCAAAAATCTCATCGGCACCTTCACCTGAGAGAACCATCTTTACTCCCATAGATTTTATAACCCTTGCCAGCAGGTACATCGGGGTAGACGCTCTGATAGTTGTGACATCGTATGTTTCAATGTGATAAATAACATCTCTGATTGCATCCAGACCTTCCTGTACTGTAAAGTTAATTTCGTGATGGATAGTACCGATATGGGTCAGCAACTTTTCGTGCTGCTGCCAGATCGGGAGAACCCTCCAGCCCTACTGCAAAAGAGTGCAACTGGGGCCACCATGCTTCACTCTTATCCTGCGACTCAATTCTTTTGGGAGCAAATTTCTTGGCTATTGCAGAAACGATCGATGAATCAAGACCTCCTGAGAGCAGTACACCATACGGAACATCTGACATTAGCTGGCGGTGAACAGATGCTTCAAATGCTTCTTTGAGATCCTCAATACTTGTGCTGTTATTTTCTACCGCAGAATACTCCATCCAGTCTCGTTTGTACCATCTGGTCATTACACCTTCCTTGCTGTAGAGATAATGTCCTGGCAAGAATTCCTGTATCTTATTGCATACTCCTTCAAGAGCTTTAAGCTCTGAGGCTACATAAAAATTTCCAAATGCGTCCCATCCTATATACAGAGGTACTATTCCAATATGATCTCTGGCAATAAAATAGCTGTCTTTTACTTTGTCATATAATGCAAAAGCGAAAATTCCGTTCAGGTCTTCAATAAACGTTGGACCTTTATCCTTGTAAAGAGGCAGTATCACTTCACAATCGGAATGGGTCAGAAATTCATAGGAATGTTCATAGCGTTTTCTTATTTCCTGATGATTATATATCTCTCCGTTTACAGCCAGTATAAGGTTACCGTCCTTACTGTATAGTGGCTGTTTACCCGACTGGGGATCAACAATCGATAACCTCTCATGAGCCAGGATAGCTTTTTCACAATAGAATATTCCTGACCAGTCCGGTCCCCGATGCCTTACCTTTTTCGACATTTTAAGAACTGTCGACCTTAACTCCAAATGATTGACTTTCAGATCAAAAACACCAACAATTCCACACATATATTCCTATTTATTTTAACTATCCGATTTAAACACTTTGAATAACCAAGGTTGCAAAGCTAATAATAATTTAAGAATCAATATTCAAATTGATATAAAAAATGATATAAAAAGTAAATTAGTTAAGTAATTAAATATAAATTGTAACTAAATGATATTATATACTTGCATTTATTAAATATTATTAATATGACAAATATCATGTATTTTATTCTTCATATAAATTGTTCAAATGAAAGATTGTTTATGCACAAATTGGAATCACATGTTAAAAACTCTTAAAAATTCAATCAAATAGCGGTTAATTGAGCCGGTCATTTCTCTTATTGTTTATGGTTTACTTATATTGCAATTTCAATTTTTTAAATATTATGCAATGATAAAACTAAAAAGAACACTCATACTTTTCTCAGTTTTAATACTTAGCTCTATAAGTATATCGTTCTCACAGTCTTCCGGCTGGCGGGGACCAGGTAGCACCGGCATTTACAATGAAACCGGATTGCTGAAATCGTGGCCTGTAACCGGACCTCCGATGATATGGATTAATGATCAGTTGCCTTCAGGTTTTTCATCTGTTACTTTTGGAAGAAGTTTAATATATATTACAGGAAACATTGATAAAAATGATGTTCTGGTTGCATTGGATTCTCTGGGTAAAATCAAGTGGCAGACACCTTATGGCCGTTCATGGAATGAATCTTATCCTGAAAGCAGGTGTACTCCTACTGTCGATGGTAACAAAGTCTACGTAACGAGCGGCTCAGGCGAAGTGGCATGTATAGATGGTACAACCGGGGCGATTATATGGTCACTTAAAGCAAGTGAAATCTATAAAGGCTCTTTTGGAAACTGGGGTATTGCCGAATCAGTTTTAATAGACGGCGATAAACTTTATTTCTCAACCGGTGGTCCGGAAACAATGACAATAGCTTTAAATAAAAATACCGGAAAGCTTGTGTGGAAAACGGAAAGTCTTAACGACCGACCGTCATACGCTTCTCCTATACTGATCAATTTTTCAGGAAAAAGACTCCTGGTAAACGTTTCAGCAAGTTACATTTTTGCAATCGACCCTTCAAATGGAAAATTTATCTGGAAAATTAATCATCTTGATATCAATCGCGAGAAATCAGCAGCTGTTTGGGAGGGTGATCCTTCAATAATATGTGTCACTCCTCTTTATAACGATGGGAAAATATATGTTACGGGCGGATATAATTACGGAGGAATCATGCTTGCTCTGACTGATCGCGGTAACAATGCTTCAGTTGCATGGACAGATGATGTTCTGGATGTGCATCATGGCGGAGCGGTTTTATTGAATGGCTATATCTATGGTTCCAACTGGTTAAGTAACAATGACGGTAACTGGTGCTGTATAGAGTGGAATACAGGTAAGAAAAAATATGAGGAACACTGGAAATGTAAAGGTTCGATCATTTCAGCCGATGGATTGCTTTACCTGTATGATGAAAGATCAGGTTATGTAGGACTGGCGAAAGTCAATCCGGAAAAATTCGATTTGATCAGCAGTTTTAAAATATCTAAAGGATCCGGTCCTTATTGGGCTCATCCGGTTATTAATCATGGCAAACTTTATATCCGGCATGGCAAAGCACTTATGGTATTTAATATTAAAAATGGTACATATTAGTTTTTAGAATTGAGAGGGAAAAATTTTATATAATTGCAACTTGAGTTTCCGAATAGTACCTTTGGTGTCTGATAAAATGAGTGTGTACTGCAAATAGCTGACAGAAGGGATGTTACCAGACAAGAGAAACAAAATCTTAATTACAATAATTGTTGTAGCTTTTGGAGCCGCTTTGTTGTGGTGGCTGCTAAAAGCACAACCATTAGCTGTAACTGAGAGGATTCCCGGCATGGATAACCGTCCAAAAATTGAATCCAGGTCCGACACCGTGAATATTGGTGAATTCTTTGATTCTCTGGCAGAAATAGATATAATCGTTGATGGAGACTGGCCCAGGTTCAGGGGAGCTGACATCGACAATATTAGTAAAGATACCACTCCCCTGATGGAAAAATGGGATACATCAGGCCCGTCAATTATCTGGAGCACCACACTGGGTGAAGGATATGCCGGACCGGCCGTTCATAATGGAAGAGTATATCTTCTTGATTATAATGAGAGAAAGAAAGCTGACGTTCTGAGATGTTTTTCACTATCATCCGGTAAAGAATTATGGAGAAGATGGTACTATGTTGATCTGAAAAGAAATCACGGTTACTCCAGAACAATTCCTGCAGTAACTGATAAATATCTGGTATCTATTGGCCCCAGGTGTCATGTTATGTGCCTTAATCCCATTACCGGCGATATGTTATGGTCTATTGATCTGGAAAAAGAATATGGCATACCGGGAAAAGAAAAAGGAAGGATTACTCCGGATTTTTATACCGGTCAATGCCCGTTAATTGATAATAATGTAGCTGTAATCGCACCAGGAGGAAAGGCACTGATGATCGGGGTTGATTGTTCATCTGGTAAGATAGTATGGAAAACACCGAATCCTGATTCCCTTCGCATGTCTCATGGTTCGATAATTCCAATGATCATTCATGGCAAGAGGATGTATGTTTACAATGCCGTCGGAGGAGTAGTTGGAATATCTGCCGAAGGGAACAATATCGGAAAGTTGATGTGGAAAACAACCGAATGGAGTCCTGCAACGACAGCAGCTTCACCACTGTTTCTTGGAAATAATGAAATTGCTGTCTTTGGAAGTTACGGAGCCGGTGGAGCAAGAATTATGATCAGCTCTGAAGGCTCAGGATATTCTGCATCTGTCAAAGAGCAACATAAGGCCACGAATGGGCTTTCAAGCGATCAGCAAACGCCGGTCATTCTCGGAGACTATATCTGGAGCGTTTTGCCGGAGAATGCCGGTCCGCTTAAAAAACAGCTTGTATGTTATCAAAAATCCGATCTGACGAAAGCTGTTTGGTCAAGTGGAAAAGAAAACAGATTCGGAAGGGGACTTGGACCCTACATTGTCAGCAGGGATAAATTATACCTTCTGGATGATGATGGAAATCTTTACTTTTATAAAATAGAGGATAACAAAGTATCGTTAATTGCAAGCCATAAGATTATTAAAGGTATTGAAGCCTGGGGACCTATGGCAATTGCTGGTAAATACCTCATTATGAGGGATGCAAGAAATCTGATTTGTCTGAATATTGGTAAATAAGCTGAAGATGAATAAGAAAGTTTTAACAATTTTATCTGTTTTGATTGTACTCGCTTTTATCGGGTATATAATCATTGATATTATTAAACCGGTGGGTAAAGTCACTAACGACCAGAAAATTACTGAAATAGTGGAAATACCTGACGCCTGGGAAATTTCCTATGAACTTAAGGTAAATGAGGGATCTCTTAAAGCAGTGACAATTGCGCAATCCGGAAAAATTTATATCGGCGGAGATTCATTCGTATCCTGTTATGACAATAATATGAAACTTAACTGGAATCTGAAAACTCCTTCCCCTGTGACTGCTCTGGCGAATTCCGGCGATACTGTATTTGCTTCAACAATGGATCAGATACTTGTATTAGGTATTGACGGAAGGATTAAAAGCGAATGGGGACCGTATGAAGATAGCAGCATCATCACTTCGGTCAGTTCCAACAGAAAGTATGTTGCTTTTGCTGATGCAGGAAATAAATTGGTATATATTCTCGATAAAGGCGGCGAGGTTAAATTTATGATCGGCCAGAATAACAGTCAGTTTGTAATCCCGAGTCCATATTTTGACGTGGCGCTCGATAATGAGAATCATGTGTTTGTGGCAAATACAGGGCTGCATCGGATTGAGACTTATTCGATCGATGGTGTCCTTAAGAGCCAGTTTGGCGAGGCAGGCACCGCACCGGGTTCATTCTGCGGATGCTGTGCCCCTCCTCATTTTGCTCTTATTCCTGAAGGATTCGTAACTGCAGAAAAAGGAATAAACAGGATTAAAATCCTGAATAAAAAAGGGGAATTTGTTGAGTATGTAAATTCAAAGAATAATTTTATAAAGTCTGAACCACTTGATCTTGCTTCTGCTGATGGAATTACAATTTATGGGGCTTATCCGGGTGATTCTAAGCTTTATGTATTTACCCGGAAAACCCCCTAAATCCCCCCAGGGGGGGACTTAGGTATTTTCTCAGCCTTGCGCATTGTATAATGGAACAGTAATAAGCCCCCCTTTAGGGGGGATGGGGGGCAAAAAAAAGAACAATTAACGAGAAACGAGTATATGTCCAGAAATGATTTTTTTAAGAAACTAGGAAGGTACATTCTGCTGATGTTAATGGCTCTGATTGGCATTTCTCTCGGCAAAAAGGTTACAGCGGAAAATAATTGTTCAACTTGTGCAGGTAAGGGGATTTGTAACGGGAAAACCGACTGCAATAAGTACTAGATGCTGATGACATGAAAGAAGATAAGAATAAATATCAGTCACGTCGCGACTTTGTGAAATCTGCAGGTAAGCTGATTGTTGTTTTACCTTTGATTGTTGTGCCAGCCTTACTTATAAAAAAGACCAATGTAAAAGGATATGTCTGGCAGATAGATCCTTTCAAATGCACACAGTGTGGTCAATGCAAGACTAACTGCGTACTTACACCCTCAGCATCGAAATGTGTACATGCATTCCGGATGTGTGGTTATTGTGATCTATGTGGTGGTTATCTCCGACAGGGCGTGAAAACAATCAGCACCGGGGCTGAGAACCAGTTGTGCCCTACCGGAGCAATTACAAGAAAATTTGTGGAGGAACCATATTTTGAATATACAATTGATGAAAAACTTTGTGATGGATGTGCAAAATGTGTTAAGGGATGTGGCGATTTTGGAAATGGATCACTATATATGCAGATCAGACACGACCGTTGTGTAAACTGTAACGAGTGCTCGATTGCACGTACATGCCCATCGAATGCAATATCACGAATACCGGCAAATATAGCTTACTTACCTAAAGATAAAAGATAAAAGTAAAAAGACAAAAGGTAAACTAAGAACTAACACAGAGATACACTGAGAAGCACAGAGTTACACGGAGGAAAATACACCAAACTAGCCCCCCTTTAGAGCTTGTCCCGACCCTGGTCGGGAGGGGATGGGTGGCAAACGCGAAACGAAGAACGATTAATGATTAACGATTAAATGAAGAAAGCACTGCCCTATATAATATTTGTTTTATTACTATTCTGGCAAATGGTTTTATTTGCTCAGGACAGGTTTCCGCGACCTGAATTTGAGTCGGGGCATGTATATCCTACAAACCAGATGCCAACTCAAAGGGCTCCGGGTTGGGAGTACTTTGATGTTTTAGTATTAATCGGAGCACTGAGTATAACAAGCTGGCTGGCACTGAAAAAGCGTTCCAGGCAGGGTTTGATCTGGATGTCGGTATTTTCTCTGGCCTATTTTGGTTTTTACAGACATGGTTGTATCTGTGCAGTTGGATCAGTTCAGAACGTCTCACTAGCGCTATTTAATGAAGGGTATTCAATTCCGCTATCAGCGCTGCTGTTCTTTATTATTCCTCTGCTTTTTGCACTCGCATATGGACGTGTATTTTGCGCCGGCGTTTGCCCGCTTGGTGCTATTCAGGAACTCACAGGTATTAAACCGGTAAAACTCCCAAAATCTGTGGAAGTCATACTTGCTTCAGTACCATTTATTTATCTTGGAACCGCTGTCCTGTTCTCTGTTACAAACAGTCAGTTTATTATTTGCCGGTACGATCCTTTCGTTGGAATATTCAGATTGGATGCACCCTATACAATGATAGTCTTTGGCATTCTTTTACTCCTGGCTGGAATATTTGTCAACAGGCCATATTGCAGATTCCTTTGTCCTTATGGCGTTCTGCTAAATATCTTTTCAAGGTTTGCCGGCAGGCATCTGACCATAACTCCGGCTGAATGTACAAACTGCAGGCTTTGTGAAGAGGTTTGCCCATATGATGCAATAATACCTTCCGATACGGAAGAAAAGAGAGAAGAACCGGAAAAGTCGCGAAGGAGGTTCATTCTTTACTTTTTTCTGGTTCCTCTTTTTGCTGTCGCCGGAGCAGTCCTGCTATATAACCTTGCTCCTGCCTTGTCGGGTGTAAATAATACTGTCAGACTTGCACGAGAGATAAGAGCTGAGAAGAAATCTGGAATTGAATCAGTATTAAAAGATGTCACAGCATTCAAAGAATCGGGAAAAACAGAATCAATATTATTTGAAGAAGAAGCGATCATAATAAAGAGATTCGTCAAAGCTTCTCCATGGGCTGGTATGTTTCTGGGAATTTCACTTGGTATAGGAATGATATCCTACACAATTAGAAGTAAAAGGAGTGAATATAAGCCGCATCAGGGGAAATGCTATAGCTGCGGGAGATGTTTTAAATATTGTCCTATTAAAGTCAAGACTTGAGATGAAGTTAAAACCTACAGATAAAGATATAAGAACACTGAAAGTAGTCAGTCAGATTTCAGGAGGATTCTCCTTTATTGTTGCTTTGACAATGATCTTCAGTCTGATACAGCTGAAAACAATAAATCCACTGGACAATCCTGTTCTTCTTTCAGTCAAGGAACAATATGATAAAGATCCTGTAAATGCGGGTAAGGCTGAACAGGTAAGGGCATTAGACCTTATGGCAAGAAAAGCCTATTTCAGTTCACGATGGCAGGTGGAAGCAGGTTCATATCTGCTTCTGGGGGGTGCCATAATTTTCATTATATGTCAGAGGATCATCACAGAAAATGAAAAAAGTGTACCAGTGATTCCAGGTGCAAGACCCGATTCCTCAATAAGACGGAAAAACAGCAGGCGATATCTTATTATAACGACAGCAGTGATTTCTGTTTCAGCAATTGCCGCATCATTTATTCTTCGCAAAGATCTTCCGGATCTTTCCGGGAAAGAATCAACTACTGTTATTACCCGGAAATCCGGTAAGGAAAAGATACCGGAAACAGATAAAACAAACTGGCCTTTTTTTCGTGGTCCCGATAGCCGTGGAATTGCCGGAGGTGAAGGATATCCTGTAGCATGGGATGCTGTATCAGGAAAGAATATCAAGTGGAAAATTGAGTTACCTAAAAAAGGCAAGAGTTCACCGGTAATATGGGGAGATAAGTTGTTTGTTACCGGTGCCAGCGAAAAGTTATGTGAAGTATACTGCATAAATAAGAAAACAGGAGAAATTCTTTGGACCGGTGCAGCGTCTGGTATTCCGGGTGAACCTGAAGAATTGCCGAAGATGGATCAGGAAGCAGGACTTGCCGTATCGACTGTTGCTGTAAATAATAATTCAATATGTGCCGTGTTTGCAAATGGAAACCTGGTATGTTTTGATACTGATGGAAAACTCAAGTGGTCAAAAAATATAGGAATACCAGAAAGTATTTATGGATATGCATCTTCTCTTCTGATTTATAAAGACCTTCTTATACTGCAATTCGATAGCAATACAAAGGTTTCTTTGATTGGATTTGATCTTGAATCAGGAGATCAGAAATGGGAAACCATAAGACAGGGTCGTGCAGTATGGTCCAGTCCCGTGATTGCACATTTCAATGGGAATCCCCAAATAATAATCAACGGAAATCCATTTGTAAGTAGTTATGATCCTCTGTCAGGAAAAGCGCTCTGGGAAATTGAATGTATGAGTGGGGATGTTGCACCATCGGTAGCAGTAAACAATACAATGGCCTATGCTGTAACCGATTATGCAAAACTGGTTGCTATTAAACCTGGAATAGGACCATCAATAGTCTGGGAAGATAACTCCTTTACTCCTGATGTTTCAAGTCCTGTCGCTACAGATAAGTATTTATTTGTCTCAACGGGAAATGGTGATGTTGCGTGTTACAATTCAGAGCATGGGGATACATTGTGGACACATTATTTTCAGGATCAGTTCTATGCTTCGCCAATTATTGCTGATAACAAGGTTTATCTTCTTGACAGAAGCGGTGTTATGCACATTATAGAGGCTAATCAGGTCTTCAGGTTAGTTTCTGAATCAGCGCTGGGAGAAAATGCTGACTGTTCACCGGCTTTTTCAGACAAGAATATCTATATAAGAGGCAAAAAAAACCTTTATTGCATATCTGAAAATTGAATAAAGACGAAACTAAAATATTGAATAAGGATTGCGGTTGTGATCAGACTCCTGTTAAGGATATTAAAGCTATTGTCGATGAGGTTGTTGCATCGACAGGACGAGATACTGAGAAGGTAATTTTAATACTTCAGGAGGTTCAGAAAAAACTAAACTGGCTTCCATCGGAAGCCCTGAAACATATTTGTAAAGTTACAGATATAACTCCCGGGCAGATATCGGGTGTATCGACGTTCTATTCCCAGTTCCGGCATCTTCCTGTCGGTAAACACACTATTAAAATATGTGCCGGAACAGCGTGTCATGTCAAAGGTGCCCCTCTAATTTCAGATGCTTTTAAAAGGGTTCTTAAAATTGACGACACACGGAATGCTTCACCGGATGATCTTTTTTCAATAGAAGAAGTTGCCTGCCTTGGATGTTGCACGTTAGCTCCGGTGGTTCAGATTGATGACAAAACGTATGGTCACGTTAAACCCACCCAGGTTGACGGGATAATTAAAGATTTTTTGGAATCAGGTATCAAAAGCCTGAGATCCACTGACATTGAAGCTACCAAAGAAGCTGATGCGGAAGTCAGGATTGGCATTGGTTCATGTTGCGTCGCCGGTGGCAGCAAAGAGATCCTCTCGGAAATATTAAAAATCAAGGAAAGATATAATCTGAATATCCGTTTGAAACCTGTTGGTTGCGTGGGGGTATGTAACCAGACACCTTTAATGGAAATAGTTACTAAAGAGAATATATCTTCACGATACACCAATGTAGGCATACTTCAGGTGGAAGATATATTACTTAAACATGTCAGACCTGGTAATTTAAACAAGAGAATCAAATCCGATATAAACGATATCGTCGATACATTCCTTTCTGATGACAAACTCTCAAGCAGGATAAATATTTCCGGAGAATTACGGGAGAAGCATCTGAATAACTTTCTGCATTACCAGGTACATCTCGCTACGGAAAACAGTGGATTTCTTTCACCCGAATCATATGACGAATATTGTATGTCAGGTGGCTTTGTCGCACTTAAACAATGTCTCTGTGAACTGGACCGGTTTGCAATCAGTGATATTATTTCGGAAAGCGGATTACGGGGAAGAGGAGGCGCAGGATTTCCTACCGGTAAAAAGTGGAAAATATCTCAACAGGCAGAGAGTGCTTCGAAGTATGTTGTTTGTAACGGAGATGAAGGAGATCCCGGAGCCTTTATGGACAGGATGCTCCTTGAATCGTTTCCTTACAGAGTAATTGAAGGAATGATAATTGCAGCTTTTGTTATCGGAGCTGATGAAGGAATTTTTTATATCAGAGCGGAATATCCGCTGGCTGTAGCCAGAGTGAGGACAGCAATTAAAAACTGCTACACAAATGGAATACTGGGTAGTAACATTTTTAACAGCGGGTTTTCATTTAATATTAAGATATTTGAAGGTGCAGGAGCATTTGTATGCGGTGAAGAGACTGCATTAATATCCTCACTCGAAGGTAAAAGGGGAACTCCACATCTCAGGCCTCCCTATCCTGCAGTTAAAGGATTCAGAGGTCAGCCGACTCTTGTCAACAATGTTGAGACTTTGTCACTTGTCCCCTGGATAATCAAAAACGGGTCTGATGCATTCAGCCTGATAGGAACTGAAAAAAGCAAAGGCACAAAAGTATTTGCACTGGCCGGGAAGATCTCAAAAGGGGGTCTGATAGAAGTACCGATGGGAACAACAATACGCGATATAGTTGAAAAGATAGGTGAAGGAGTTGCCGATGGACGGACTTTTAAAGCTGTCCAGATAGGTGGTCCTTCAGGTGGATGTATTCCTGCAAGTAAAGCTGATACTGCCATTGATTATGAGGAACTTACTAAAATGGGTGCAATGATGGGTTCTGGGGGTATGGTAGTTCTTGATAACACAGATTGTATGGTGGATATGGCGAAATACTTTCTCACTTTCACTCATAAACAGTCTTGTGGAAAATGTACCTTTTGCAGGGTTGGCACTAAGCATATGCTGAACATTGTCACAAAACTAAGTGAAGGCAAGGCTATCCCGGAAGATATCAACGAACTTGAAAACCTGTGTAAATCAGTCAGGGAAGGCAGTTTATGCGGACTGGGAAAGACTTCGCCAAATCCGGTTCTCACAGGGTTGAGATATTTCAGGGAGGAGTATGAAGAGCATACCAGAGGATTCTGCAGAGCCAATAAATGCCGCGATCTGATCAAATACACGATAAATGACAATTGTACCGGATGTACAATATGTTCACAGGAATGTCCTGTAAAAGCAATTCCTTTCAAACCGTATGAAAAACATGAGATAGATCAGTTAATATGCACTAAATGTGATAATTGTAGGATTGTTTGTCCTGAAACGGCAATTGAAATTATAAACATAAATGGTTAATCTCACGATAAATAATATTAGCATTATAGCCCTTGAAGGGTCGACAGTTCTTGAAGCTGCAAAAGAGGCGGGGTTCAAAATACCAGCTTTATGCCATAATGAATCGCTTCAACATTATTCATCATGCATGGTATGCATGGTGTTGGATAAACGCTCAGCCAATTTTCTTCCCTCCTGCTCTGCTCTCGTTCAGGAGGGTATGGATATCGATATTTCAGGAGAAAATGTGATCTCACTACGGAAGAAAGCGATCGAACTTCTTCTTTCTGAACACAGGGCTGAATGTGAAGCTCCATGCAAAGTTGTATGCCCGGCAGGATATAACATTCCCCTTATGAACAGGTTATTAAGCGCAAGGGACTATGAAGCCGCTTTCGGGCTTTCAAAGACACAGATTACTTCATCGGAACTTAAGTGCATTGATTGTCCCGGATACTGCGAAAATGCATGCCGGCGGAAAAAAATCGACACCCCCGTTTCCATAAGGAACATGCAACTATTTATTTCACAACAAATTAAACAGAATGATCCGAACATAGGTTCTTATTCTCAGAAGGACACGGCAGCAAAGCTGTCTGAAGGACGATTCACTTCCCGTATCGGTAAACTTGAGACCTTTGAATTAAAAGAATGGTTAAAAGAATGTAAAGAAGATATAAAAAGGGTCAGGGATATTATTGATCGCGAATCTGCATCTTATGAGTCTGAGAGCTGTATGCATTGCGATTGCCGTGCAGTTGATAATTGCAGACTCAGGGATATTGCCGATGAGTTCTCAATTAAAGATCCGCGAGGAAAAATTGTAAATTCTCCGATAGAAAAGAAGATAAATATTAATACCGGGCTGGTATTCGAGAATGCAAAATGTATTAAATGCGGTCTCTGCGTCAGACTTTGTGAGGATTCAAAAGATGAACCGGCTTTGTGCTTCATTAACAGAGGATTTGTAAGTATTATCTCTGAACCACTTACTGAAGATTTTAATAATATTCTTAAATCAAAAACTAAAGAAGTAATCGATATTTGTCCAACTGGAGCATTAAGTATGTTTAGCCCCCTCCCGCTTCGCGGGATCCCCCTAAAGGGGGAATAAAACTACAATATGTACCAGTATTGCACTAAATGATAGCGATTTAGCCCCCCTTTAGGGGGGATGGGGGGCAAAATAATACTTGTGACATTTTGGTATTTAATGTGGATGAAATATGATTGAATAATACTTGATAAATGAGATACCTTTTTACAGTAATACTTGTGATTATTATATTTTCAACTTCTGAAGCTCAGAATCCGACCGGTGAATGGCCATTATTCAGAGGCCGGGCAGATCTGTCAGGCAAGGTTGAATTTGACCTTCCCTCATCTCCAAAGCTCATATGGAGTATCTCTACTGGCGCAAGAACCAAGTCTTCACCAGTTATAAGTGAGGGTGCAGTTTATTTTGGCAACGATAAAGGAACGCTTTTTGCAGTCAGCACAAATGGCAGGATTATGTGGAAATATGAGGCAGGCTCTTCAATTGATGCAGCTCCAATGGTGTTTGGCAGAAAAATCATTTCAGGAACAAGTGAAGGGGTGCTGAAGGCAGTTGATAAATTTACCGGGAAATTAATCTGGTCCTATACTACTGATAACCAGATCGCAGGTTCAGCGAATGTATGGAATATTGGAGGCAAGTCCGGAGTTGTTGTGGGAAGCTACGATTATTATCTTCATTGTGTTGATCCTGAAACAGGGAAATCTCTTTGGAAGATAGAGACAGAGAACTACATTAACGGGACTCCTGCGATATTAAATGGGAAAATTGTTTTTGGGGGATGTGACGGCAGGATAAGAGTTGTAGACCCTCTGACCGGGAAACAAAAGGATTCTATCAATATCGGCGTATACATTGCTTCATCTCCTTCTCTTGCAGGTGATCTTGCATATTTTGGGGATTATGACGGAACTAAATACTGTCTGAACATTAAGACAAAAAAAATAATATGGAAAATTTCCGGAGGTGAAGAATCGGGAGCAATACTGGCTATACCGGCTGTCGGAGCCAATTCTATTGTAATAGGAAGTGAGGATAAATATCTTTATTGTTACAACTCTTCCGATGGAAAATTGTTATGGAAATACAGGACGAACGGACGCGTAACCGGCTCTGCTGTTATAACTTCAACAAAAGTCCTTTTTGCCGGGACAGACGGGAATATTTATATACTCTCATTGTCTGACGGGAAAAAACTTTGGAGTTTTAATACGGGAACTCCCGTAAGCAGTTCACCTGCTGTAATAAAAGATAAGTTCTATATTCTTACAGAAGATGGACGGTTACTGGCTTTCGGCGATAATTAATAACCTCTGTGGCGCTCTGTGTAACAAATTATTAAGAACTTACACAGAGTTACACAGAGAACCACAGAGATCACAGAGAGGAAATATATATTATGAAAATTGTTTATCTGATAACAGGTTCCGGCGGATCATTTTATTGTGGTAACTGTTACCGCGATATGATATACCTCAGGGCCATCCGTAAAGTACCCGGTATATCAGCTTCAGCCATACCATTGTATCTGCCGCCTGATGAATCTACTGTTGAAAAAGGTCTTGATAAAAAGGTCTTTTTCGGTGCAATATCAATGTATCTGAGAGAAAAAGTCCCTTTCCTTAAAAATATGCCTGTGTTCCTTGATAGGGTATTTGACTCATCACCAATGCTTAAAATGGCTGCACGCCGGGCTGGTTCAACACGTACAGAAGGACTCGAAGATATGACTCTGAATATGATCAGAGGCGAGAATGCTTTTCCTGAAAAAGAACTCAATCGTCTGGTGAATTATCTTACAAGAGATGGAAAGCCGGATATAATTCACCTGTCAAATGCTCTTATAATTGGTCTTGCCCGCCGGATAAAGAAAAAACTTGATGTTAAAATTGTATGTTCTCTTCTTAATGAGGATGACTGGATAGATGAGATGGCAGAACCTTACCAGTCTAAAGCCTGGAAATTGATTTCAAAAGAAGCTGTCAATGTAGATGCCTTTTTATCACCAAGTAATTATTATAAAGATTTTTTTATTTCAAAAACTAAAATATCTGGAACAAATTTTCATGTTATACCTCTGGGGATCGACACCGGGACTTTACCAGTTTTAGAAAAAAGAGACAACTGGCCATCAATTGGCTATTTCTGCAGAATCAATTCTCAAAACGGATTTGACAAATTAGTTGACGCCTTCATAGATTTGAAGATGGGGAACAGTCTTCCCGGACTTACTCTTCACGTCTCAGGAGGTTATACCGGTGATGACAAGCCCTTTATAGCTGAGCAGATCAGGAAAATAAAAGCCAGCGGACTAAAAAAATCTGTCAGAATTTATCCTGAGTTTCAGGGCAACAGCAAACTGGAGTTCTTCAGTAATATTGATATTATGAGTGTGCCGGTCAGGAAATATGATGGTTATGGACTATATTTACTTGAAGCAAATGCAGCAGGAGTCCCTGTAGTTCAACCTGCTACAGGCGCTTTTCCGGAAATAATTGAGAGAACTATGGGGGGGATAACTTATTTTCCGGATAATGTTTCAGAGCTATCTGCAAGTATCCTGAAGTTATTAAAGGATAAAAATTTGCTTACCAAGTTGGGTTTACAAGGGAAAGAGAAAGTATTATCTGAACTTTCACTTGAAAAAATGTCCAAAGGCTTATCAGAAGTTTATAACTCATTAGTTTAACCCTTAAATTTATAACTTAGTGCACCTTTGTGAATACCTTTGTGCGACTTTGTGGCTAATTTTTTTACCACAAAGGATCACTAAGTACATCGCAAAGGAACACAAAGGGAGTGTCCTTAACCATTTATGGATAGTAATATGCTTTCAGTAAAAAACATTTCAAAGTCATTCATTCAGCGTGGTACGGTTCTCGACAAACTATGTCTTGAAGTGAATGAAGGTGAAACGGTTGCCATAATGGGGCCGTCCGGTTCAGGCAAAACAACACTGATGAATATTATCGGGTTGCTTGATAATCCGGATTCCGGCGAGATTACTTTCAGAGGCTCTTCAATAGCAGACTTTTCTGAAGATGAATCAGCTGCCTACCGAAACCGGAATATTGGATTTGTATTTCAGGAACATTTACTGCTGCCGTATCTGACTGTTTCAGATAACATATTTCTTCCTTTGCTGGCATCGAAGTATTCATCTGAGGAACTTTCAGTAAAAGAGCAGTATATAACCCGATTAATCGATAAGACAGGTATATCCGCCCTTAAGGATAAATATCCGATACATATTTCCGGTGGTGAAGCTCAGCGTGTAGCACTTGTCAGGGCATTGGCAAATAATCCTTCTATCCTGCTAGCTGACGAACCAACAGGGTCACTCGATGCAAAAAATGCGAGAATTCTTGGAGAACTGCTTCAGGAGTTGAACAGGGAATTTGGGACTACTATTATCCTGGCAACTCATTCTATTGACCTGGCAAATAAAATGTCGAAATTATTGCGTATTGAGGAAGGCAGGTTAATACTCTGACTAAAAAAATCAGCTGATCATGATACCAGGAATATTCAGGATAATAACACGTTCGGTAAAATACAGAAAAAAGCTGGTACTGTACCAGATCCTTATTATTGTACTTCTGTCAGCTGTGATAACCGGATCGCTATTAACAGGCAGATCTGTCGGGGAGAGTCTGAAAAAATTATCTTCGGAACACCTTGGAAATGCGGGCATAATAATAAGTTCAGGAACACGAAGCTTTGATTCAGATCTTGTTCAGAGAATGAAGGATAGCGCTAACCTTAAGTGCACTGGTATTCTTGAATTAAATGGCTATTGCCAAAGTCTGAATTCACAAAAAGGGGTAAATAATAGTCATATTTATGGTATAAACGATGACTTTTTTAGTTTTAACGGCATTGATTCTCTAAAGATTAATTCTGGGGAAGTTGCCATTAATAGAGCACTTGCTGATGACATTGGAGTAAGTACCGGTGAAGATCTGATAATACGATACTCTGAAATAAGTGATATTCCTTCCGATGCTCCGTTTGCACCAGGCAACAGAACTGAAAAATCTGTTGTGCTGAAGATAGGTATCATTCTTGAACCATCCCAAAATGGTAATTTTTCCTTATCAATCAGCCAGTTATCCCCGTGGAATGTTTTCGTGAATTTGTCGGATATTGAAGAAAAGCGAACCAATTCTTACAAAATAAACAGGTTGCTCTTCAAAAGAGACAGAACCTATTCATTAGCAGTATTATCGAATGCTTTTCAGCAATATTTAAGACACGCAGATATTGGTCTGAGACTGCGTACTATTAATAAAACCGGACAAAGTGAAATCAGATCTGACAGGGTTTTTATTGATAAAACAATAGTTAGCGAAATTGCAGGCATTCTGCCAGTCTCTGCTCCTGTTCTGACTTATCTTGGGAACAGATTTATTTCAGGCAAAAGATCAACCCCGTATTCATTTATTTCAGCATTGCCATCATCTGTTTATCCTGAAATTGTGAACAACAATGAAATGATAATAAACAAATGGATGGCTGAAGATCTTGAAGTGAGCTTGGGTGATACGATTCAGATGTTTTGGTATTCACCCGATTTGCTTAACAAGCTTGTAGAAAAAAGCAGTGTGTTTGTTGTCAAACGTATTGTTGATATTCAGAGTATCTGGTCAGATTCTCTTCTGATGCCCGACTTTCCCGGAATATCAGGCAGGGAATCATGTTCTGATTGGGATGCGGGCGTACCAATAAAAATGCATGATATCCGCCAGAAAGATGAGGATTACTGGAACAGATACAAAGGTACCCCAAAAGCATTTATCAATTATGATACCGGTAAGAAACTGTGGGGAAATAATTTCGGACCGGCAACGGCTCTGCGCTTTCCGGCAGGTGTTACTGAAAAAATGATTGAGGAGAAACTTGCAGGTTCACTTAATCCGACGAAGATGGGATTCAGTGTTACGGATTTGTATGCCGAATCGTTGAAAGCGGCAGATGAGGGTGTTGATTTCAGCACCTTATTCCTGAGTCTTGGATTCTTCCTCATCCTTGCATCTGTAATTTTACTGTCATTTGCGATTTCTTCATATTTTGATTCAAAACAAGAGCAACTTCGTACTTTATATTCTCTTGGATTTAAAAACAGGTGGATTGCACAAATATTATTTCTTGAATCAGGGGTAATCGGCTTGATTGGTTGTCTGATAGGAGCATTTGCCGGATATATGGTAAGTGTTTTAATTACAATCGCATTAAACACCGTTTGGAAAGGGGCAGTACAGACAAATACTTTATCTGCGTACTTTAATATTGAACCATTAATTACCGGTTTTATCCTGACATTTCTGACAATAATGGTAATTATGCGGCTAAAGATTAAACACTTCCTTAAAATGTTGAACAAGAACAAAAAGAAGATACTTACACCTAACCTGCCAATGCGGAATACTATACTGTTGGTGACTGCCGGTAGTGTAACAATATCATTGTTTGTACTTACTTTCATCTTCAGAGGAGAAGGAACTGGCTTTCTTTTTTGCGACAGGGACAGCACTTTTATTAACCTCAATTCTTTTATGCCGACAATATTTTACCGGCATGTTGTTCAATAACTCAGACAGAATGAAAAACAGTAAAAGTATATCACGCCGGTATTACACTGCTTACTCATCTCATGCTATAACACCAATCCTGTTTATTGCTGCCGGAGTTTTTACTGTTTTCATAACCGGTGCAAACAGGATGATAATAAGTGAAAAACAACTTATCAGATCCGGAGGAACCGGAGGTTATTTACTGTGGTGCGAAAGTACCATTCCCGTCAGCGAGGATTTGAATACAGCATCAGGCAGGAAGACGCTTGGACTTGACAGTGATCAGCTTTCATCGATGAACTTTGTGCAGATCAAAAAGGCTGCAGGAAATGATGCCAGCTGTCTTAATCTGAATCATGTTACTGCTCCTCCTCTTCTGGGTATCGATCCTGTTGATTTCATTTCGAATAGATCATTCTCTTTTTCTAAAGTTGCAGTAAATAAAACTGTTCAAAATCCATGGCAGTTTTTAAATATTGCTCCGGTCAATAATACAATATATGGTATTGCGGATCAAACTGTCCTCGATTGGGGATTAAAATTAAAAACCGGAGATACATTAATCCTTAGGTCAGAAAATGGTCAACCCCTGAATATAATAATGGCAGCAGGTTTGCAATCATCTGTATTTCAGGGAAATGTCCTTATAGGAAAAGAAGATTTCAGCAGGTTTTTTCCCTCTTCTTCAGGGAGTTCCATATTGCTTGTTGAGGGTGATCGTGCATTGATTGATTTATACAAGAACACTTTGAATGACAGGCTTCAGAACTGGGGTGTTAGTATTGAAGAGACAACGAAACGTCTTGCATCATTTTATCAAGTTACAAATACATATCTTTCAGTATTTGAGGTGTTTGGTGCTCTGGGAATGATTATCGGAATTGCAGGACTGGGATTTGTCTTATTAAAGAATTATAACCAGCGAAAACGTGACTTTGCATTATTGCTGGCAATTGGTTACCAGGTGAAAAAGATCCGTAAAATGATCCTTTCAGAACAATTACTCATTCTGTTTGCCGGTATCTCATGCGGCATTATACCGGCCATGGTCGCAACATTGCCATCATTGCGAAATAGTCCTTATATCCCCTGGCCCTTTATGATCGGAATGGTAGCTTCGATATTGACAACAGGTATAATTACTCTTGTAATTTCAGTCAGGTCCGTAACAAAGAAATCTTTGATTGAAAGCCTGAAAAAAGAATAATCAATATTTATTTTTTTCCGGCGGCAATGAGATATTTCTGAGTTCTGAATATAATCATTCCATCGGTGATTGCCGGAGCAGTCATACAAATATCATTCAGAGGTATTTCAGCTAAAAGTTTAAAATTATCACTATCCTGAACGATATATACTGTTCCCTCCTCATCCACAACATATATCTTCCCATCGGATGCTACAGGAGATGCAATAAAACTTCTCGTTTTTCCAAGCTTTATGTTATAAATCTCCTTACCTGTGAGTGGATCCATACAGATGAATGCACCATTCCAGTTTACATTATAGAGATGATTATTGTACAGCAACAAAGTATGCATGTATGAACCTCCTCGTGGAAGACTCCATTTTATGTATTCATTCGACGTTTCAGTATCTTTCAGTGTTATATCGCCGACAGCATTGGTTTTGACGGCAATGATAGGTGAACTGCGCCCATGCGCACTGTTAAAATAGATCATATCATTACCGACAATGGGAGTCGGAATCTGAATATCTCCCCCACCCGACATCTTCCAGACCTGTTTTCCGGTTTCGAAATCATAGCCGCCGCGGTTTTTATAACCGTTAAGTGCCACATAGGTTTTACCGGAATAGGTATATATATTCGGAGTACACCAACCGGGATATTCATCACGCTGGGTTTTCCAGAGCTCTTTGCCCGTTTTTATGTCATATGCTGCCACGAATGAGTTCTCAAGTACATCGCATTGGATTATAAGAACACCATTATATATTATCGGAGAACTTGCAAATTCCCATTCTGCCGATTTTACCATAAAGAAAACTGACTTGAGCAATCCGAAGCTTTTCTGCCACACCAGATTTCCGTCCATATCATAACAAAAGAGTCCCTCCGAACCAAAAAAAGCAACAACGTATCTGCCGTCGGTAGCAACAGAGGTGTTTGCATGAGTGGATTTAGGATGACGTTTCATCTTAGGTATCCCTTTATAAGATGTCTTCTCCCAAATCATTTTACCTGAATATTTATCGATACAAAACACTTTCCACTCATGAACGGATGAATCCTTTACCGGTGTTATATCTCCATATAATCCTGGTTTGAATCCTGCCCTGTCAGCCTGACTGACAGCGCTTGTAATGAATATTTTGTTACCCCATATTACAGGGCTTGATAGTCCGAGACCCGGTATCTCTGTTTTCCACCTGATATTAATCATTTTCCCAAGGTCAAATGATTCAGGCAGGTTTGCATTATCCAATACACCCGAGGACAATCTTCCCCGATATGCGGACCATTGCCTGTCGGGATTAATCTGACTATAAACCTCATTATGTGAAGAGATAATAAAGGAACAGATTAGCAAAACGATAAGACATTTTTTCATATTACTATTTATTTTAAGTACAGATTTTATTATTCTAAACCACTAAGGCAAATTGCATACACTGCCTCTTCAAATGTACATCACCTTTATGAAAAAACTTCTTATTGTTGATAAAAAGGTACCCGGATTCTGACCGTTTGAACATTATAGTCAGACAGAATGTTATATTTGCATCTTTTTTAATGAAATGGACCGAATAAAGTCAGGTATAGATAAAAGCAACAGGATCCAGAAGATAATCGAAGCCTCGCAGCATCGATTTGGAATATATGGGATTGAGAAGACTTCTATGCGGGAAATTGCCGGTGATCTAAAGTTATCCAAAGCATCTTTGTACTATTATTTTCCCGATAAAGAAAGTCTCTACAAGGCTGTAGTAGAAAAAGAGCAGGCTGAGTTCATTGAAAAATTATCAGAGAAAATTTTAAATATTGAGGAGCCAGAAAATTTATTACTGGAATATTCTAAAAAACGTCTTTCATATTTCCGGACATTATTGAATTTGAGCAGATTGAGGCTTGAAGCATATTCCGGACTTAAACCCGCATTCAGAGATACTATCCGGATATTCAAAGACAAGGAAAAAGAAATCTTGAAGAAAATATTTGAGAAAGGTATAAGCAAGGGTATATTCTTTATTGAAAATACTGATGAGACTGCTACGCTTTTTCTTGATTTGCTGAGAGGATTGAGAATCGGGGATGTTAATGACAAAAAGACTCTTTTTATTGAAGATATTGAATTTGATCTTCTTCTTGAGAAGACCATTGCTTTTACAAATATCTTTATTAAAGGATTGAAATACAAATAATTTGGTACAAGCATTATTTGCAACTTATTTAAATTCAGAATAGTTTTATGAAAGAAGAATCAAAGAACAAAAGGCTCAGGGTCTATATTCCGCTCGCAATTGTATTATTAATTGTTCTTACAGGGGCATGGTACTGGTACAAAGATTATTCAATGTACATTACTTCCGATGATGCACATGTTGATGCTGATAATGTAAGTGTAGGCTCGAAGATAATGGGACGAATTTCTTCTGTTTATGCTAAGGAGGGTGATCGGGTGATACAAGGCACACTTCTGGCCGATCTTGACAGTACTGATTTAGTTGCCCAAAGAAACCAGTCACTTGCGCTGAGAGCTCAGGCCCAGGCTAATCTGGTCCAATCGGAAGTTAAGTTTAATTCCGACAAGAAGAGTATCAGGGTATTGGAGATTAATCTGGAACGGGCCAATGACGATATGACCAGGGCTAAAAGTCAGTCTGCCGGTGGTGTTATAACTACGGAACAATTCGACCATATAAAAAAAGCAGCAGAAACTGCTTCAGCTCAGCTTGATGCAGCAAGAGCCCAACTACTTGTATCAAAATCGATGATTTCAAGTGCAATGGCATCAGTTGAGTCAGCCAATGCACAGGTTAAGGTTTTGGATTCACAGCTCAGGAATACCAGGTTATATGCACCATCCGATGGAGTGCTGGCAAAACGTTGGTTACTTCCCGGGGATGTAGTTCAGCCGAGCCAGTCGGTTTTTACTATTACAGTGAGCAAGAATCTTTGGGTTGTGGCATATCTTGAGGAGACAAAAATATCAGATGTTCATTCAGGACAGAGTGTGAGGTTTACAATAGATGCATTTCCTGATGTAAAATTCAATGGTAAAATATTCCTCGTTGGTTCAAGCACAGCATCGGTATTTTCTTTAATTCCTGCAAATAATGCTTCAGGAAACTTTACAAAGGTCACTCAACGCATTCCGATCCGGATTTCAATTGATAGTACAGATAATAACAAAGAGCTCTCCTCATTCAATATTTTATCGGGAATGTCAGTTGTGATAAAGATCGTCAGGAAGTAATATGGAAAAGCGGAGAACACCATCACATCGGATCAGGAATTTAGTAAGAAACAGTAACCCGGCCTTCCATCCGAATCACATTTCTTACAAATGGTTCTTGCTGGCAAATATTATGCTCGGAACCTTTATGGCTGTACTTGATGCGACTATTGTCAATGTCGGATTACCTAAAATAATGGCATCTTTCGGAGTGGGGCTTGATAAAATTGAGTGGGTAATAACTGCATATATGCTATCGATGGCTGTTGCACTTCCTACCTCAGGATGGCTAGCAGACAAATTTGGCTATAAGCGGCTGTATTTCATCGGATTATTCCTTTTTACTTTAGGATCGATGCTGTGTGGCAGGTCTTCGGACGAGAATATGCTGATCGCATCCAGGGTTATTCAGGGTCTGGGAGCCGGGACAATTCAGCCTCTTGGAATGGCCATAATATCCAGAGAATTTCCACCGCACCAGCGAGGTATAGCTCTCGGGTTCTGGGGTATTTCTGCCGCAGCATCCGTCTCTTTCGGACCGCTTATCGGTGGTTTTCTGATTGACCGTTTCAGCTGGCCTCTGATTTTTGATGTCAATATACCAATTGGAATACTCGCAATGTTATTCACTATAATTATACAAAGTGAATATATTAACAAGAAAACCAGGAAATTCGATATTGCCGGTTTTGTTTCAGTAACAATCTTCCTGCCTCTGACACTTTATATATTATCGCAGGGTAATGCAGCTACTAACTCTGAAGGATGGCATGCGCCATTTATTCTGGCATATGGCGCGATTGCCCTGATTGCTCTTGCGGTTTTTATAACCGCGGAATTAACAGTAAAAGAACCCCTATTAGATCTAAGACTTCTCAAAAACCACAACTTTGGTATAGCAAATATTATTCTGATAATATTTAGTCTCGGTATGTTCGGGAGTACGTTTCTGTTGCCAATATACCTTCAGAATTCTCTCGGTTATACTGCACTCCAGGCTGGTTCAGTATTTCTTCCTGTTGGTATTATTCAGGGAATTACAGCTCCAATCTCGGGGAGGATTTCTGATAAAATAAGTCCTAAACTTCCTCTTTTTATAGGTGTTGTTCTGTTTGCCTTTAGTTTTTACCTTAATTCAAATCTGTCGTGGCTTACCGAACTGAAGTTTATTATGCTTTCTCTCTATCTCAGAGGATTTGCAATGGGACTTATGTTCACTGCTCTTACCACTATATCGCTTTCAGAAATTCCACGTGAGAAGATGGCACAGGCATCAGCCATTACTAACTCTATCAGGCAATTGGGCGGTAGTCTGGGTGTTGCATTACTTGCCACTTTATTGACATCAAGAGTCAATTATCATGCTCAGGTTTTTGGTGGCGCGATCAAACCGGGTTCAGAGGTTTATCAACAGACTATGAACAAAATGAAATACCATTTTCAATACGAAGCCGGGAGTTCACCATCAAATACTTCGAAACAAAGCCAGGCTTTACTCCTTTCAAATATGAATAAACAAGCTTATATCCAGGGTATTGATGACGATTTCCTGCTGGCAGGTATTATAACCCTTATCGGAGGTATTCCGATAATTTTTCTTCATACAAAAAAGTTAAAAATTCAAAAACTTCCTGTAAATGAATAATCATATTATTAAAAATTCAATAATCTTACTTTTAATACTTCTGTTTTTTCAATATTCTATACTTCGAGGTCAGAGTATTATTGATACAAATTTGAAACCAACAGGTGACTCCTTATCTCTCAAAAGTATAATTGAGAAGGTTATAGCAAATTATCCGGCGGTCAAGGCTGCAGAAGAGGCACTTAATTATGCGGATTCAAAGATAGGACTGGCAAAAACCGGGTATAATCCTGTAGTGGATATTACAGCGAGCGTTGCTAATCTGGCACCTGTGACAAAATTGACTTTTCCATCACTCGGAACATTTCAGCTTTACCCTTCATATAATTATTCTGCATCCGTAAATCTTCAACAACTGGTCTATGACTTCGGAAGAACAAGACAGAATATAGAACTCGAAAATGAGAATAAGGCCGTTGGACAACAGACACTTGAACAGGTAAAGCAAAGACTCTCGCTGCTTATAGTGAATAATTTTTATGCTCTTCTCTTTTTGCAGGCTGAAATAAAAATAAAAGATGAACAATTAACTGCATTGAATCAACACCTTCAGTATATTGAAAAAATGATGGCCACAGGTTCCGCAACAGAATATCAGGTACTTTCAACCAAAGTCAGAATATCAACTGTTGAAAGCCAGAGAGTTGATATTTTTGCTTCTCTGGCTGCACAGCAGGCATTTCTGAATTCATTGCTTGGAAATGACCAGTCTGCAAGGCCAGTCGTAAAAAATGAACTCTCGGTTGATCCTCCTGTCATTCCATCCGATTCCATCCTGGTTTATGCCTATCACAACAGGGATGAAGTTCTCATAAATGAGAAAAAAACATCACTGGCCGAACTCAGATATGGGATGACTAAGTTGCTGAATAAACCATTATTAAGTCTTCAGGCATCCGGCGGTGCTAAAAACGGGTATATTCCCGATCTGGGTAAGTTGACTCCCAATTATGTCGTTGGCCTCGGACTCAGAATACCCATTTTCGACGGGATGAAAAACAAATACTATCTCTCACAGGCTCAGTCAGCAATAACTACATTATCTTATGAATCTGACTTCACAAAACGTACTATATCTAACGAGGTTTATGAATCAGAAGCATCAATGTTTGCAGCAAAAAAGAAAATCAGTCAATTCGAACTTCAACTTAGTCAGGCTTTAAAAGCTTATTCCCTTGCTGAGACAAGTTTTAAATCGGGTGTTATTACTAATCTTGACCTTCTCGATTCAAATACTTCGGTTTCTGAGAGCAGTCTGATGCTTCTGAAAGCCAGAATTGACTACGCTGCCAGTGTTTATAAACTGAAAGCGGCCATGGGTCAGAGAATCTATTGATAACTAAATAAAGACAAATAGTTTTAATTTTACCGGCTTCAAGAGAATTCAGGTTTGATTTTTATATTGTTTGAGGATGATATTTTTTAATGAACATATCGGGGAATTTGCTGCTCTGCTGACTGCAGTTTTCTGGACCATTACTTCTCTTGCATTTGAGTCAGCAAGCCACAAGATAGGATCAGTTGCCGTAAATATTCTCAGACTTTTAATTGGTTTTGCTTTTCTAAGCATCTTTAACCTTATCCGGAAAGGTTTTATTTTACCTGTTGATGCCAGTGCTGAAAACTGGATATGGCTGTCGCTTTCAGGATTGGTCGGTTTTGTGTTTGGTGACCTGTTTCTTTTCAAGTCCTACACAATGATAGGTTCCAGGTTCTCAATGCTCATTATGACCCTGGTCCCTCCTATTACCGCATTTTTCAGTTTAATTATTCTTGGTGAGCGACTTACTTTATTTCATTATCTGGGAATGACATTAACTTTTACAGGTATTGCAATGGCAATTTTCAGCCGAAAGGGCAAAGGAGAAAAACTTTCCCTTAAACTTGCTCCAAGAGGCATACTATATGCTTTTGGTGGTGCTGTAGGTCAGGCTCTCGGACTTGTGTTAAGTAAGTTTGGAATGAAAGACTATGATCCATTCGCAGCAACCCAGATAAGAATAATTGCCGGCATATTCGGATATACAATGCTTGTAACAATTCTTGCAAGGTGGGGATCTGTCCTGACTGCAACACATAATAAGTCAGGAATGATGCTGACAAGTCTTGGTGCATTTTTTGGTCCGTTTTTAGGTGTATCTTTTTCACTGATAGCCGTTAAATATACTGAAGCAGGCATTGCGTCCACTATCATGTCGCTGGTGCCAGTATTCATTATACTGCCGGCAGTTGTTCTATTCAGGCAAAGAGTGACATTACCCGAATTATTGGGAGCAATTGTAAGTGTGGGCGGTGTCGCGCTGTTTTTTCTTTAATCATCCTGATAGTCATGAAACCCGAAGAACTGAAGAGCAGAAATTTTGAAAGTGAATTCATTTTCTCAACTTCCAGAAGCGGAGGTCCTGGTGGCCAGAATGTTAACAAAGTCAGCACTAAAGTTGAGTTGAGGTTCAATCTGCTTCTGACTGCAGTCTTTTCTGAAAAAGAAAAAGAAATTATCTTTGACAAGTTAAAGAACAAGATCAACAAAGAAGGTGAGTTAATACTTGTTTCACAGTCTGAAAGGACCCAGCTGATGAATAAAACCGTTGTCACCGGAAAATTCTATGACCTAGTTTCAAAATCTCTCACAATGCCTTTGAAACGCAGATCAACAAAACCTACTAATACATCGAAGTTGAAGCGGCTTGATACAAAACGATCACGGGGTTATACGAAAAAACTCAGAAAACAGTCAGGTGACCCATTCAGTCTGGAATAATGATCCAGATGGAATTTTCAGTTCCTGTACCATTCTATTTATGGACGATTTCAGGCTGTTTGTCAAATAGAATGGGAATCTTCTAAAAACTGGTGAAATTTTAAGCAGATATTTAATAAAAAATATATTTATTCGTATAATATGCCTATTTCTGCGTAAAAATTGGTCATCAATATATAATATAGTAAGGTTGAAAAGAATCCCGATAATACTGTCATTAGCAATAAATTCATTTTTTCTGTCTGGGCAGACTACCCTAACTATTGAAGGAACTGTCGAAGATAATTATATATCCGGAACGTGGGATGGAGTAAATATACCAAGAAACCAACCGACTACATTTGCCTACCGGAATAATTCCATTACATCGGTAAATGCCTATGGCTATATGTTGCAGGCTGGTGATGAAGCCCTTTCCGGTACTAATAATAACCTTGCCGGAGAAGTCATAACCGGTAATGTATTTACCTGGAACGGTACAGACCATCAAAGTATCACTCACGGCGTTTTTACGGGATATAACATAAATGCAATTCTGAAATATAATTATCTTGAAAATGTTCCAATGGGTCTAATTCGTAAATCCAATGGAATGACAAATACTTCAGGAGGGGTAGCTTACAATATAGTAAATAAGACTCAGTCGGTTGGTATTGTAGTTAAAGGAATGAATGGAGTCAATATATATAACAATACTCTTTACAGTGATGAGCCTTTTTACGGCGGACCTGGTGTCGGAACATCCAGAGGACTAGTCGAAATCTATATCAATACTGATATTACTCCAAACGGATCTGCAAGGGGAGCGAAAATAAAGAATAACATATTCTACACAAAATATCAGATTTACAATATTTGCGTCGAAGACGCTGACTGTTTAAACGGGTTTGAATCAGACTATAATCTATTCTATTGTGAGTCTGGTTCTCCAATCTTTAATTATCTGGGTAATTCTAAAACTTTTGACCAGTGGAAAGCATTAGGTTTCGATACACACTCAATTGTTATTAATCCAAATTTTAAAGATTTTACCAATTTTGTTCCGAATGCACGGCTTGATTATGGGACTGATTTAGGAACCGCCTGGCTGAGAGGACTTTCTGAAAATGCAGTCTGGGGTACTTCTGATCCTGAAACCACAAATCAAAATGGCACCTGGCAAGTCGGAGCCCGTATATATTCTTCCCAGAGAATACCTGTAACCGATATTTATATAACTGCGGCTGGTGGCGCATCAACTATTACAACTGACAACGGAACACTTCAGCTCGGTGCTACTGTATTGCCATCAAATGCTACAGATAAAACACTTACCTGGTCTATCTCAAATGGTGCTGATAAAGCGTTAATTAGTACTACAGGTCTGGTGACCGCAATCGAAAATGGAACGGTTACAGCAATGGCTACTGCCAGAGATGGGTCAGGAATAACCGGAACTTACACTATTACTATTTCAAACCAGATTGTACCAGTCAGCAGTATTATTGTTAGCGGAGCAGGTGGCGCAACTATCATCGCTGCAGATAAGGGATCACTTCAGTTAAGTGCAACAGTTCTTCCTCCAGGTGCTTCTAATAACACCGTAACATGGTCGATTATAAACGGCACCGGACATGCCACCATAAATGCCTCAGGTCTTGTTACAGCTGTTGATAATGGTACTGTAACAGTCAGGGCAAGTGCAAATGATGGCTCAAATGTTTCAGGCTCTATGGTCATTACTATATCGAATCAGATTACACGTGTGACAGGCATAAGCGTCTCGGGTGCAGGTGGTGCCACAACAATAACTGCCGATCATGGATCACTTCAGCTTAGTGAAACCGTATTACCAGGTAATGCTACTGATAAGACAGTGACATGGTCAATAGTCAATGGCTCAGGACAGGCAACAATAGGCCAGACAGGTATTGTAACAGCTGTCGAAAATGGTGTTGTCACAGCAAGAGCAACAGCCAATGATGGGTCAAATGTTTATGGAACTCTTGATATTACAATTTCCAACCAGACAACAGAGGTGACTGGTATCACACTCAACGGAGCAGGTGGAGCTACAACGATTAATACCGATGATGGAACTCTTCAGATTAATGCCGAAGTAGTTCCGGCAAATGCCACAAATAAGACAGTTACCTGGTCGATTGTAAATGGGGCCGGATTAGCCACCATCAATCCGACTGGCCTCGTCACAGCTATTGATAATGGCACCGTTACAATCAGAGCAACTGCTAATGATGGATCAAATGTGTATGGAACCCTTGTTATTTCAATGTCCAATCAGATTGTTCATGTTACAGGAATAAATCTTATTGGTTCCGGCGGTTCAACCACTATCACCTCTGACAACGGATCTTTGCAGGTAGACGCAATTGTGTTGCCCGCAAATGCAACAGATAAATCTGTAACATGGTCTATAATCAATGGGACCGGACAAGCTACCGTTAATTCTTCGGGTCTTGTTACAGCTATTGACAATGGTACTGTAACTGCCAGGGCAACAGCTAATGACGGATCAAATATTTATGGCAGCCTGGTTATAACTATTTCCAACCAGGTAATTCCAGTAACTGGTATCTCTGTTGCAGGCGCTGGCGGAGCTACAACTATCGCAATAGATAAAGGATCACTTCAGTTGAGTGAGACGGTATTACCGGTAAATGCATCTGTTAAAACAGTGGAGTGGTCAATATACAGTGGAACAGGACGAGCACTTATCAGTCCTGCCGGACTTTTAACGGCTCTGGATAATGGTATCGTCACAGTTAGAGCAACAGCGAATGACGGCTCTGGTGTTTTCGGAAGCCTTGATATCACAATTTCAAACCAGATAATACCAGTAACCAGTATAAATATTACCGGTGCAGGCGGTGCGACAATTATTACAACAGAAAATGGATCACTGCAATTAACTGCTGTTGTATTACCTGCGAACGCCACTAATAAGAATGTTATATGGACAATGGAAAATGGCTCGGGTCAGGGTAGTATAAATACTACAGGACTTGTGACAGCTATTTCAAATGGAACCGTTACGGCAGTTGCTACTGCTTCTGACGCTTCGGGAGTTACTGGTACATTTGCTATTACTATTAACACCAATTTAATTCCGGTTAGTTATATAACTGTTTTGGGAGCCGGTGGTATCTCTACTATTACCTCAAACCAAGGATCACTTCAGTTAAGTGAAAGTGTATCACCAGCAAATGCAACTGATAATACTGTAATGTGGACCCTCATTAATGGTACCGGACGAGCTACTATCAATTCTTCTGGTCTTGTTACCGCTATTGACAATGGGACAGTAACTGCCAGGGCAACGGCTAATGATGGCTCAGGTATTTTTGGAAATCTTATTATTACTATTTCCAATCAGACCATATTGGTGACAAGTATTAATATCAGCGGATCAGGAGGAGCAACTTCCATAACTACTGATGACGGAACTCTTCAACTTATAGCAACTGTGTTACCCGCAGATGCTGATATAAATTCTGTGACATGGTCAATAGTCAATGGGACCGGACAGGCTACAATTAGTTCCGGGGGCCTTGTTACTGCCATTGATAACGGAACTGTCCTGGCTGCTGCAACAGCTAATGATGGCTCAGGTGTTTACGGGAGCATGGTTCTTAACCTTTATAACCAGATAATACATGTAACTAATATTTCTGTAAGCGGAACTGGAGGAGTAACTACTATATCTTCTGATAACGGAACTCTTCAGCTTAGTGCAGCAGTATTGCCTGTGAATTCTACTGATAATTCTGTGATATGGTCAATAGTTAACTCAACCGGACATGCTATAATCAGTTCTACAGGTCTCGTGACCGCCATCGACAATGGTACGGTCACGGCCATAGCAACGGCAAATGATGGTTCAGGAATATCAGGAACCCTTGATATTATTATTTCCAATCAATTGGTGCCGGTAACTGCAATTACCGTCAGAGGAGCAGGAAGCGCAACTACAATCACTACTGATAACGGATCGCTTCAATTGAGTGCAGAGTTATTGCCTGTAAATGCTACGGATCAATCGGTAACATGGTCATTGATAAGTGGTACTTCACTTGCCGGCATCAGTACTACCGGACTGGTGACTGCTATTGATAACGGCACAATTACAGCCCGGGCAACTGCTAATGATGGATCTGGTGTTTATGGCACTCTTGTAATTACTATTACCAATCAGATTATTTCTGTTACCGGTATAACTGTTACCGGGTCAGGCGGCAGAACAACAATTACAAATGATAACGGAACACTTCAGCTGTTTGCATCAGTGGTGCCATCCAATGCAAGTAATAAAGCAGTAACATGGTCGATTGTGAGTGGCGTCGGACTGGCTTCAATAAATTCAAGCGGGCGCGTAACAGCTCTTGATAACGGATCCGTTACAGCCAGAGCGACAGCCAGAGACGGCTCCGGTGTTTCCGGAAACCTCATAATTACTATTTCCAATCAAATAATACCAGTGACTTCAATAACTGTTACCGGTGCCGGTGGTGGAACTACAATCTCAACCGATAACGGGTCTCTTCAGTTAACTGCAGCAGTGTTGCCTGTCAATTCTACAGATAAAGCTTATACATGGTCAATAGTAAATGGAACAGGACACGCTACAATTAATTCCACTGGTCTGGTAACAGCTTCGGATAATGGTATTGTTACTGCCAGGGCTACTGCAAATGATGGCTCAGGCATTCATGGTGACCTGTTAATAACTATTTCAAACCAGATTGTTCCCGTAACAGGTATCTCGATTACAGGATCAGGAGGGGCAACCATTATCGCTACAAATGATGGCACGCTTCAGCTTAGTGCAGTAGTAATACCGGCTAACGCGACGGATAAAACTGTGACCTGGTCTTTGACAAATGGCAACGGGCAGGCTGTCATCAATTCCACAGGACTTGTTTCCGCAATTGATAATGGTACCGTTACAGCAACTGCCACAGCTAACGATGGATCAGGAGTATATGCCTCACTGATAATAGATATATTTAACCAGGTAATACCGGTAACCGGCATTACTGTTACCGGTTCAGGCGGAGTATCTGCCATTAATGTCAATAATGGAACACTTCAGATGAGTGCAACGGTTTTGCCGGCAAATGCAAGTGATAAAACCATAACATGGACTTTGGTAAATGGAACTGGCCTGGCTATTCTTAATGCTTCCGGTTTTATAACAGCAATCAATAATGGATCTGTTACAGTCAGGGCATCAGCTAATGATGGATCTGGCGTCTTTGGAGACAGGGTAATCAATATTTCGAATCAGATAGGACCTGTAACGTCAATCACTGTATCAGGAGCAGGTGGCGAGACTTCCATTACCACTAATAAGGGATCTCTTCAGCTTAGTGCCGCGGTATTCCCTGCGAATACTGCTATTCAAACTGTTTCGTGGTCATTTGTCAGTGGCACAGGACTGGCTACCATAAATGCAACTGGTCTTTTATCAGCAATTGATAATGGAACTGTTACAGTCAGAGCAACAGCTAATGATGGTTCAGGTGTTTATGGTACCATTGTTATCACAATTTCCAACCAGATAATTCAGGTAACAGGTATAAGTGTTACCAGTGCAGGTGGAACTAACTATATCGCAACTGATAATGGAACCCTTCAACTAACTGCTGCTGTATTTCCGGCAAGTGCCGCAAATAAATCAGTGACATGGTCCATAATCCCGGGTTCCGGACAAGCCACTGTAAGTAACACTGGCCTTGTCACGGCTGTTGACAATGGTACTGTCACGGCAATGGCTACTGCAAATGACGGATCGGGAGTTTATGGTGCCATGGGCATCTATATTTCTGCACAGATAACACCTGTATCGGCCATCAGTGTCAGGGGAGCAGACGGGACAACAGCTATAACTGATGCTAATGTTTCCCTGCAGTTAATTGCAACTGTTATGCCGGAAAATGCCACAGTCAGCAGTGTTACATGGTCGTTAGTAAAAGGCAGGGAACTGGCTGCTATCGATTCTACCGGGCTGGTCACGGCTTTTAATAACGGTACTGTTACGGTTAAGGCTGCAGCCAATGATGGATCAGGAGTGTACGGATCAATCGTTATTCCAATATTTATAGAAGATTTCGATCTAACCTTTTCGGCTGTTACACGTGATGAATTAAAAATAAAACTAAACAATAACTATATATCCTGGAAAGCCGGGCTGTATAGTATTCAGGGTAGTTTGTTACTTAGCAAGCTTGTCAATAGTGATGTACTTGTTTTTGATATCTCATCACTTCATTCAGGTTTATATATTGTCGTTTTATCAAAAGGGAAAAATATAAGAATGGCAAAAGTAATTAAACCATAATTTATTGATTTGGTCAGTCAATTAAACTTCTTTAAGCTTCCACTTCCCTCTTCTGAACACAAGCCAGGCTATAAGAGTCATTAAAGATTCTGCTACTACTATTGCAATAAAGACTCCTTCTTCATTGAAACCTGCTTTTATCGCCAGTAACCATGCCAGAGGAATTTCAACGCACCAAAAAGCAAAAATATTTATTTTCAAAGGTGTAGATGTATCACCTGCTCCATTGAAAGAATTCACCAGTACCATACCGAGACCATACGCTACGAAACCAATACTTACGATCCGAAGGCCAAGTACACCTGCCTTTACAACTGCTTCATCACTTATAAATATCCGTATAAAAACTTCCGGAAAAAGTACAAGGAAAATACCTATGGTACCGAGCAATATCATATTTATCCATCCTGTTACCCATACAGCTCTTTCAGCTCTTTCCGGTTTTTTTGCACCAAGGTTTTGTCCAACAAGAGTTGAAGCAGCATTGCTAATTCCCCATGATGGTAAGATTGTAAATCCGATTATCCTCATAGCAATTGTATAGCCGGCCACAACTTCACTTCCAAACATAGAAATAATCCTGACAAGTGCTATCCAGCTTGTTGTTCCGATAAGGTTCTGTCCAATGCTGCCAATTGATAACCTGAGCAATTTCAACATAATTTTGAAATCAATTTCAAGGTGTTTAATTGAAAGTCTGATACGTTTTTTTCCGAAAAACAGAAGATAGAACTGAACAAGAACGGCAGTCCCTCTGCCAATAGTTGTTGCAACAGCCGCCCCGGTTACTCCCAGATGTGGAAATGGTCCAAGACCAAAAATCAGACATGGATCCAATAAAATATTTATGATATTCCCGATCCATAGCACCTTCATTGCAAGTGCTGCATCTCCGGCACTTCTGAAAATTGCATTTATGATAAACAGCATCATAATAACTATATTACCACCAAGCATAATGGTCGTATACCCGGACATAGTTTTTACAATTGGTTGTGAGGCTCCCATCATACTCAGAAGTTTCTCAGAGAAAAGTGCACCTGGTATTCCTATTAACAATGAAACTACTATACCGGTGAGAATTGCCTGAAAAGCTGCAACGGATGCTGCATCAGGATTCTTTTCGCCGATTCTTCTGGAAACCAGTGACGTTGTTGCAGTTCCCAGACCAATAGAAATAGCATAGATGATAGTCAACATCGATTCGGTAATACCAACTGTGGCAACAGCATTGGCTCCAAGTTTGGAAACAAAGAAAATATCAACGATTACAAAAATTGATTCCATAACCATTTCCAGAACAGCAGGGATAGATAGTAAAAGAATTGCCCGGCTCAGGGTTCCCTCCGTATAATCCTGCTCAGTGCCGGAGATAGCTTCGGAAATACTGTTGAAGAAAGACTTTATTTTTCTGTGGATATTTATATTTGTATGTTCAGAATTCATATTATAAGCTGCAAATATTATTTACGCGAAAACGCAACATTTATTAATAATCATCGTTAGAGTGAATATTTTTAATTTAAGATCAGGACGCAAAAGTATTTTAAATTAATTTCTCTGAGAAATTCCGGTACGATTATTGAGAGTACGCAATACTTAATTTTAATATATAAAAGACAACTTTGCAAATAAATGAGTATATGGTTTCTAAAGTGATTCGAAAAAACAAGATCAAAAAAGTACCAGATAATAAGATGGTTCCTTTCAGAAATCTATTTGGTATAAAACATTGTATAACAGCGTTTTAATGCTAGTATATACTACGTGCAGAAAATCGATTGTTAATAAAATGCCAATAGTGTTAATATTTCTGATGGTCGAATGATACATTGTATTTATAGATTATATACTTTCGTGACTAATTATTTAAAATAAACATTACTAATTTAAAACAAACAAACTAAAAAGAAAAGGTGAAAAATTTCATCATCTGTTATGAACGCTAACAATAATGAGGCTACGACGCTCCACGGAGAGAGTCGCCTCGTGGGTTGCTCTTCTGATGAAGAGCCTGGCGCGAAAACCACGATTTTTTCGCAAAACGAAATCCCAATTCCGTTAGTTAGCAACCGAAGTTCGGAGTTCATGCACCGCTACTTCCCCCTAACGACTATCGACTCCTGGAATGATTGGAAATGGCAACTTCGGAATGCAATCACAAGCATCGAAGATCTAAAGAAAATCATGAAATTATCCGACAAGGAGATTATGGCTATTAATAACCTTAAAGGCCGTTTACCGCTCCGGATCACACCCTATTTTGCTTCACTAATTTACAACAGTAAACCGTCGCATCCTTTGAGGCGGAATGTAATTCCCGTTGTAGAAGAATTGATTGAATCAAGTAGTGAACAATCGGATCCTCTGCACGAGAAATCGTTCTCACCTGTTAAGGGAATTGTTCACAGATACCCCGACAGGGTTTTGTTTACAGTAACACAGGTCTGTTCAAATTATTGCAGGTACTGTACACGCTCGCATTCCGTCGGGAGACTTGACAAACTGGGCCGACAGGATTTTGAAAAGGCTTTTAATTATATTGCAGGCCATAAAGAAGTACGAGATGTACTTATTAGCGGGGGCGATCCACTCACTTTAAATGATGAGACTCTCGACTATATACTTTCAAATATCCGTAGTATTGAGCATGTTGAAATTATAAGGATAGGAACCAGAATTCCCGTGGTTCTTCCGCAGCGAATTACTGATAATCTGATAATTATTCTTAAAAAATATCATCCTCTTTTTATCAGCCTGCATTTTTCACATCCTGATGAAATTACGGATGAATGTGCAAAAGCATGCAATAAACTGGCCGATGGAGGATTCCCTCTCGGAAGCCAGACAGTTCTTCTTAAAGGTATTAATGATAATGTACCTACTATGAAGGAGCTTATGCATAAATTGCTGAAGATAAGGGTCAGACCCTATTATCTTTATCAATGTGATTTAATACCAGGATCAGGGCATTTCAGAACGACCGTCAAAAAAGGTCTTGAAATTATAAAAGGACTACGAGGTTTCACAAGTGGTTATGCAGTACCTACATTTGTTGTGGATGCTCCCGGTGGCGGAGGAAAAATTCCTTTACTCCCAAACTACGTTGTAGATCATAATGAAGAGCGGATAGTATTGCGCAACTACAAAGGTGTATTATGCGAGTATCCTGAAAAATAAGGTTTATAAATGAAAATTGGTTTAACGTATGATCTTCGGTCATGGTATACTGACCGCGGATATTCCATGGATGAAACAGCCGAATTTGACAAGCAGGAAACAGTCGATGCCCTTGAAAATTCACTAAAACAGATGGGCCATGAAACTGAACCTGTAGGAAATGTTTTTCAGTTAATCGAAGCTCTTGCCCACGGGAAAAAATGGGATATCGTTTTTAATATTGCTGAAGGATTGTATGGTGATGGCAGAGAATCTGTTGTTCCTGCCATTCTCGACCAATACAAAATACCGTATGTTTTTAGCGGTCCGGTGATAATGGGATTATCTCTGAATAAGCACCTTGCAAAACTTGTAGTTGCAGCTTCAGGAGTACCGGTAAGCCCGGGTTACCTGATAACCGATTTTAAAGATCTGGAAAAATGTAATCTCAATTATCCTCTTTTTGTTAAACCAGTATCTGAAGGAACAGGTAAAGGAATTACCGATAAAAGTCTTGTTAATAATCCTGCTGAGCTATCGAAAATGGTTAAATGGATTCTCCATGAATTCCGTCAACCTGCTCTTGTAGAAGAGTATTTACCAGGGAGGGAATTCACAGTGGGAATTGTAGGATATGGAGATGAAGCTCAAGCAATAGGCGGGATGGAAGTAATGACGATCAATAATCTGCCCTATTCAGTTGAAGTAAAAGAAAATTATCAGAATTATTGTACATATAAACCTCTTGATGCAGATATTATCGACGAATGCAAAACGGTCGCTCTCGGCGCCTGGAAAGCATTGGATGCAGTCGATGCCGGAAGAGTTGATCTGAAAGCCGACCGCTTTGGAAAGATTTGTTTTATTGAAGCAAATCCGTTAGCCGGACTTAACCCTGTTCATTCTGACCTTCCAATTCTATCTCGCATGTATGGTATTGAATACCAAACATTAATGGAGATGATAATGAAAGCAGCCATCAAGAGGATCAAGGGGTAAAAAGCTTATAGAATGTGTTTTAAAAGTTAGAGTCGAGTAATTATGAGGAGATGTTGTATTATTTATAATGAACCGGGTAAAAGCGCTTTAGCTGATGAACTTGATGTACTTGACCAGGTAGCTCATATCGAAAAACACCTTATTGATCTGGGAATTAAAGTCTTATAGGAAAGGTATTACTGATCAATTTATGACTGAGATGGCAGCTCTGGCAAAAGATAAGCCTGATTTTGTTTTTAACCTTGTTGAATCTATCAATAATAAAGGGGAACTCATCTATTTTGTACCGGCTCTTCTGAATTTGTACGCCCTTCCTTACTCGGGGAATTCGCTGGAATCGATATTTCTGACAAGCAATAAGACAATATGCAGTAAAATGATGAAGAATGCGGGAATAAAAAATCCCGGATCATACCTTCCTTCCCAATTTAAGCTTCTTGAAAATGGGAAAAAGTATATTGTTAAACCTATATGGGAGGATGGTTCCCTTGGAATTAATAGCGAATCAGTATTTGAGTGCAAAAATGGGTTTGAAGAAAAACTAAAAGGTTTGGATGATGCTCATTGGTTTATTGAAGACTTTATTGACGGCAGGGAATTTAATATAAGTGTTTTAGCCAAAAAAGACGGTCCTGAGGTTTTGCCTCCGGCTGAGATAGTATTTGTGAACTACGATGCCGACAGACCAAAGATCATCGATTTTAAAGCAAAATGGGAAATGGACAGTTTTGAATACATAAATACTGTCCGGGAATTTCCAGGTAACAAACTGAACAGCCGTTTATTGTCAAACCTGAAAAATGCAGCATTATCCTGCTGGAAACTATTTGATTTAAAGGGTTATGCAAGAGTTGATGTCAGAACTGATAACAACGATAATGTTTATGTAATTGAGATAAATGGCAATCCGTGTATTTCCCCCGACGGTGGATTTGTTGCTGCAACCAGAGAAGCAGGATATCCCTTCACAGAGGTTTTACAGAGGATCATTGATGATCTTAATTAGTGATTAAAACAGTAAATGAAAGGTCTATATACAGTACTGCTGCTTGTAATGTCAAATACATTCATGACAGTTGCCTGGTATGGTCATCTTAAGTTAAGGACATTGAGCAGGTTTGAGAACCTGAGTCTGCTTGCAGTGATTCTGCTTAGCTGGGGGGTAGCTTTTTTTGAGTACTCTCTTCAGGTACCCGCCAACAGAATTGGTTTCCAGGGAAACGGGGGACCATTCTCTCTGATCGAGTTAAAAGTTATTCAGGAAGTTATTTCAATTTTAGTATTCACGGGATTTACACTCATCGTTTTTAAAAACGAGCATTTCCGCTTAAACCATCTGATCGGATTTGTGTTTCTGATCCTCGCGGTATTTTTTATTTTTAAAAAATAGACCCTATTTTATAAGGTTAGCATTGTAATATCGAGGATTATAAGTTACTTCCTCGCCCAGCCAATCGGGCTTTGCAAATTGTTCATCATCTGAAACAAGTTCTATTTCTGCAATTATCAACCCTTCATTTTTTTCATGAAATACATCAACCTCAAATACGTGTCTTTCGTATGGGATCAAATATCTTGTTTTAACTATTCTGCCTGGCAGACACATCTGCATCATCTCTTCAGCATCCTTAACCGGAATCTGTAATTCCCATTCATTCCGTGTAATAGAGTTCTTCCCGGGTCTGCCTTTTATTGTCAGATATGCTTTTTCATCAGCGATCCTTAGACGGATTGTTTTATCGGGATCTATTGACAGATAAGATTGAATAATCTTTATTTCTTTCGCTGCCATATGCAGGAACTCCCCTTTTACCAGAAATTTTCGTTCTGTTTCTGTAGCCATTTTTTATGTAAAGTTAGTATTAATGAAAACCTCTTATAATCTGAGAATAAAAAAATGTACTGTTACCCGGCTCTTTTCGCTTGTCTGATGTTTCAACTTCAGACGTTATAAATTTATTAACTTGTTCTTATTAATATAGTTAGCATCTATTTCCAAAAGAAGAATATATAGCAAGTCATCAATTTCATTAAAATGTTAACAAATTAATATTTATTAACAATTATGCCTCAAATATTGAAATATATTAGGTGGGGAGAAGATCATTTCATAAATTTGATATGATAGTTAAAGGGATTCTTCACGATATATATAGTTATTGTGTTTGTCTTTAGAAATATTTTGGAATAGTTTTAGTTTAGGTTGTGAGGGTGAACAAGTGGTTATGGGCTGACGGTTTGTGCCGTCAGCCCATATTTTTTTAATCCATTGTTTAAATTTGTACTTTAGAGGATCCAAACCGGAAGAGCAAAATAAATATTGAATAATTATGGATGTAAAGATCGGAGAATCCTGGAAGTCGAAACTTCATGGCGAATTTGAAAAAGAATACTTCATTAAACTTGCAGAATTTATAAAAGAAGAATATAGAATCAGTACAATTTATCCTCCGGGTAGTCTGATTTTTAATGCATTCAATCTTTGTCCCTTCCAAAATGTCAAAGCTGTTATTATCGGACAAGATCCTTATCACGGCCCCGGGCAGGCACATGGATTATGTTTTTCAGTGAGAGAGGGAGTCGGATTTCCTCCAAGTCTTGTAAATATTTTTAAAGAGATTAAATCCGATCTCGGTCATGAAAAGCCTGAAAGCGGGAATCTTGAAAGATGGGCTGCACAGGGTGTATTGCTGCTGAATGCTACACTTACTGTAAGGGCACATCAGGCCGGGTCGCATCAGAAAAAAGGCTGGGAACAGTTTACTGATAGTGTTATAAGCATACTGAACAATGAAAAGAAACATTTAGTCTTCTTCCTGTGGGGAGCATATGCTCAGAAAAAGGGTGAGTCAATTGACAGATCAAAACATCTTGTTTTAGAATCTGTTCACCCCTCTCCTCTTTCTGCTTCCAGAGGATTCTTTGGGAATAAACATTTCAGCAGATGCAATGAGTATCTTGTAGAACATGATGTTGAACCAATAGACTGGAAATAAACTGAGGCTAAGGCTGAGGCCGAGGTTGAGGTTGAGGTTGAGAATTGTCTTCTTCTAAGCCTTAGCCTTAGCCTCAACCTTAGCTTAGCTCAACCTTAGCCAGGGCTCCTGAAATCGTCCCTTCAAGTTCCCCATAATCTTCAAATCCCACCGACAACCTGATCATACCTGGTTCCGGATATTTTGTTCCCCAAACCGCTTCGACAGGCATCAGAATGGTATGCGGATCACCAAGTGTTGGTATCAGCTTTATTTTTTCTGAAACCAGTTCTATGAATTTATCTCTTCTGATCTTCTTGTCGTTATTATCTTTCCCGTCAAAATCAAAGGTTATCATAGCACCAAACCCTCTGCCTTTGAAAATCTTGTCAGCAATATTATGTGTAGCATGGTTTTTTAATCCCGGAAACCAGACTGTTCCAATCAATGGTGATTTTTCAAGATATTCGGCCAGTTTTGATGCATTCTCACACTGACGAGAAAATCTTAGTTCAAATGATTGCATTTGTGTCTGCAATCTGTACGCATCATCAGGAGAAAGCATGTGCCCGACAAATTTTCTGTATTCTATTGCGGATCGCATAATTTTATCATCATTTCCGCAAATCACACCGGCAGTAAGGTTTCCATGACCGGAAAAATACTTTGTAGCACTGTGAATTACTATATCTACACCTTCATTTAGCGGTTTATAAAGCCATGGTGTCGCAAATGTATTGTCAATAATAACTTTTGCACCATATTTCTTTGCAATTCCAGCTATGTCTGATACATCTGCAACTATCAGCATCGGATTTGAAATCGATTCAATATAAACTAACTCAGGATTCAAACCTGCAATCACTTTTTCCAATTCATGAAGATTATAATTTCCATCTTCAGGAGTGAAATAATGAATATCAAGTCCTCTTCGCGATTTCAAAACTGATTCAATATATGAGATCGTACCACCATAAATTTCAGTAAAGAATAACCATGGTTTGGTTCCCTTTCCATGTTGAAAAACTGAAAGTGCCGTATCAATAGCAGACATTCCTGATTGAGTAAGCAGAGCCCATTTGCAGCCTTCAAGTTTCATAATCTCCTCTTCCGCAGATACAACAGTCGGATTACGATAACGCGAATAAATATAGTTATCAGGTTCTCTGCTGTGTTCAGTCTCTTTTTTGAAAGCTTCAGCTGTTGTTGCAGCATCATAAAGTTCAAAACCGGCATCTCTGTAAACCGGAATACGGGAACTGTTAACCTCTCTTTTTTTCATCTCTTTCAATATTTAATTGTCTGTCGATCATAGTATTAATGTTTACCGGATTAAAATCGATATAAAATAACATCCGGTCAAAAAATTCTCCGGTTAAAAATATGGAAATTGTAATAATATCAGTGATTGGGTTATGCGAAATCAGCCTGAGCCCGGTAACAATCAGGAAAGCCATCCGGAGGAACCTGATTTCAAAATTTGAACTCTTTCTTTTAAGAATCAGATTATGAAGTGAGGTTCCTAATTTAACTATTGCTATAAAGATAAACGGCAGAATAATTCCTGAAAAAAAAGAAGCAATCAGAATCGCACTCAAAAAAGTCTGACCGCTATGCAGTGTAACTGATTTCCTCTTGTCGGCAAAAATGTATACACTATCAATTGCAATGAGCAGACACAAACCTGCTACCGAGGTCGCAATAAGTAGACCTGGCAGTTGAAAAATAAGTGTAATAGTGCAAAGTGCCAAATAGATAATAAAGAATACTATCTCGCGGCTCAAAGGGGAGTAACTGAAATTTACAACTGCCCGCAACGATCTGGCCGGTTTGCCAAGGTGAAAGAATGATATCAATGCTGATAGAGAGTTTACCAGTAAAAAAACTGTTCTTTCCGGGTATACACCCATTATAAAAGAGGAGATTACAATTGCCACTGACAATGTGGATAAAAAGCTGAATAGAATCAGGCTCAATTCACCTGAAATGCTTTTTCCGGGTACGACAGACCTGGCAATTTCAGTTTTATTAATATTCTCCGGAATTATTCTTAAAGGATTAGAGCTCTGTCCGGACAAAAATTCAATCGCAGGATTAAGGTTCTTATTTGGAAACCACGGATAGGATGCTTCTGAATCAGAGCGCGAAAGTTGTCCAAACTTCAGAGCGCCTGTAGGACATGAAGATGAACATGCCGGCGGCTGACCAGCTTTTAATCTATTATAACACAGATTACATTTTGTTATTATTTTTTTTTCACGATCGTATTTTGGGGCATCATATGGACAGTTCCACTGACAATATCTGCATCCAATACACTTATTCTCATCAAGTACTATAGCTCCTGTAATCAAGTCACGTTTATATGCGGAAGAAGGACAACCATCCATACAAACCGCTGATTCACAATGATTACAGGCTAACGTAATATTGATCAGAACTAATGAGGATTCAGCTTCGGAATTATAAGTATAGATGGTTCTTGGACTTACAGCCCAGCCGTTTTCAAGAATACAGGCTGCACTGCAGGCTTTACAGCTCACACATTTATTATGATCAAAAATAAATCCTTCGCGCATTATTCATCAAATCTAATAACCTCAACCCTGTTATCGTGAAATGCTGCACCAAATCCAATGTCAGTTTCAGTTTCTGCAATAAGATGATTTCCTCCTCCACCTTCATTGAACCATAACCCATTCGGAAGAACAACCAGTCCGGGAGCAATCCTGTTCGATATATTTACTTTACTTATTATTGCCCCGGTTTTGTTGAATACTTTTACTTTCTGACCAGTAGTTATATTTCGTTCCCTGGCATCCTCAGGAGATATTCCCACTGCCGGTTCAACACTTGTCTCCCTGATTATTCCCAGATTGCCAAACTGGGAGTGGATTCTGCTACCTGTATTCGGAGTGATAAATACCAAACGGAACATTTCCTTATCAGGAGCATAACCAACCGGTGTAAAATCAGGCAACGGCGAAATGCCCCATTTCTCCTCAGCTTCATTTGAATATAGTTCAATTTTGCCTGAGGGCGTTTCAAATTTCAGATCCTCAAAGGCAATCATCTGAAGTCCGGGAGCAAGTACAGGGCCAGCTTTAAGTTCGCCAAGAGTAAGCTCAGAATAGCCTTTGATCCTTTTTTCCAGCCATTTCTCGATATTTAAGTTGCCGGGTTCAGGTACTAAATCATAGCTGATATTCAGATCCAACCTTTTACCGATATGGTAATAGATTTCACTCTCAGGAAGAACATCGCCAGGAGATCGGATCACTTTTGGTTTGAATTGTATGTATGGAGACCAGTATGATCCGATTATATCAGACTGCTCAAACATATCTTTCGCCGGAAGAATAATATCCGCCAGTGCTGCAGTATCTGTCATGAATTGTTCAACGACGACTTTAAACTCAAGTGCAGAAAACGCTTTCTTAACACTATTTGTATCAGGCGATTGTAATACCGGATTGCCTCTTTCAATCCAGACCGCTTTCAGCTCAGGATTGACCATATTTGACATATCCGACCCAAGTCTCGCCATGGATACTGACTTACGGAAGGGTATATCATGTTCATTATCCGGATAATATGATAACGGTTCTTTGATATCATCAAAAATATAGCTCTGCAGGTTGGCATAATTAAATCCTGAACCGGGTTTTCCGATATTTCCTGTCAGAACTGATAACAAAAGTATGGATCTGATTGTTTGCCCACCGTTCCAGTGTCGTTGCAAACCATAACCCGGGAGTATTGTTAAGGGCCCTTACTTCCTATTATACCGGCAAGTTCGATTATGTTTTCAGAAGGAATACCTGTAATTAATTCAGCATCATCCGGTGAAATATGTAATGATTTCTGAATTCATCAAATCCTTTTACATAATTTCTGATGAATTCATGATCAATCATATCTTTGTTAATAAGTACGGAAGCAATAGCCAGAGCAAGCGCTCCATCTGTTCCAGGTTTAGGACTGAATAGAATATCAGCTTTATCAGCTGTTGGAGTTCGCAAGGGATCAATGACTATTACCGGCAACCTTTTTCTTTGGCTCAGGCAATAAATGCAATCTCCTGTATATTTGTTTCTGCCGGATTTTTGCCCCATATAATTATTGTTTTAGCGTTTTCAAGATCCCAGGGAACATTATGCTTCACTGATCCCAGGGTCAGTCTCACAGCTTCAAGTCCTGCCGGCCAGCAAAGATTTCCATAGGTTGTTGTTGCCCCACCGAATGCTTTCCAGAATGAATATCCGATTTCATTGGTAAGTCCTGACATTCCGCTTCCCTTGTACCAGAGATATACTGTGTGGACCATATTTTTCTCTTATTGTCCCAAGTCTGTTGCTTATAATATCCAGAGCCTCATCATTATGTAGATTTGCTTAAAATTTCCGATTTGAGGTTCTGATCAGAGGATAAATTATTCGGTCCGGGGAGTTGTGTTCTTTCGAGGTAAGATAACCTTTTATGCAGGGTCCTTCAGGGAGTTGCCAGATTTCCTGAATATGGAAGAATCCTCCTGATTTTATTATTTTCAACCTGAACCCTGAAAGAACATGTACTATAGCAGTTTCTGGGGCAAGCAGTTATGAATTCTTCCATTTTCCCTTTTTCCCGCAGGTCACACTATGTGGCAGGAAACTTCTTTACTTATTTTAAAACCAATGCTTCTTCACGAATAACATTACTAATAGTTAGTTCCCTATTGTTTAGATTTGAAATATATACTTCAAAAGTAATCCTGTCCTGTCCGATATATTGCATATAAGTATAATCTACAGATCCGGTAGAAAACTTAACCAGCGAGCCACCGGTATTTATCTTTGCAGAGATTTCTGCTTTCTGGTATGCTTTTTTGAAACGGAAATAGTCAGATATGGAGGCTTTTGCAACAGTTCCAAGAGTATCAATATCTTTTGGGTTTTCAGAAGTCCTGACTATAACCTCTTCAAAAGTGAGATCGGATATATTTCTGATTCTTACATCTGTCGGCCCTTCAGGGGAGAATTCTTTCTTTTTACAGGCAAGTAATGAGAGCAATATCAGAATAACAGTAACTAGCTTTTTCATGATCAGGAAGTAATATTAATGTATTAATTCTGACCAGAAATATAGCAAAATAGTTGCAATAGGATTATATTTAAATGAGACTATTTAATGGGACCCAGCCTTTATTTCCATCTGACAGCCTGATCTCAAACCACTCTCCCACTTCATCTTCAACAGTTACCTTTGTACCCTCATGCAATACAAAAAGATCAGTTCCGCTCTTATCCGGTGAACTTTTCCCGCTTACCAAAGGACTGGAGATTATTGCTTTATGACTATCGTATACCAAAGATTTATTTCTTTGTGCAAATGCAGAGGAAGAAAGTGAAAGGACAATGAAAAAGATTCCTAACCAGAATCCGTACACCTTATTGCGATATCTTGATGAATATATATACAGATGACAAAAACAACAGAAAAAGAATAAAAGAGGTCATACTTATTTTTGCCCAGCTGTTTGTGGAAAAAAAAAGCGAAATGAAATTGTACCATTTTATAAAAAAGAGTTCGGGAATTTCCTGAAAACGGTCAACGATCAGGGTTCTTGCAATCTGAAGATTATAATTGATATCTTCATCAGCAGGCTTTAGAAGGTAAGCACGTTCGTAGAACAGAATTGCTGAAGGAATATTATTTAGTTTAAAATATGCATTACCTATGTTATAATCCAGATTTGCCGACCTGTATCCGGTGTTATATATTTCCGTCCAGACCTGCAATGCCTCTTTATAACTGCCGGCAGTAAAATATGTTACTCCCTGATAGAATTTGTCCTTATTTGATACTTGTGAAAAAGTTACATTAACTGTGAAAAGATAAAAGCAGGAAAAAAATATATTGTTTTTTCATGTTCATTTTTTAGCCTATTAAGTTTTCAACTGACTTAATAAATTGTGATGTACCTTCATAAATAGACTCAGCCTCCGTACCTGAAGATGATGGAGCAAATCGTGCAAATTCACAGGTATCAAGGATTTTAGACAGCTTATCTATATTATCTTCGTCTATGCCTTGTTCCTTAAGAGCTGCGATGGCATTGGTTCTGGTAAGATCCGAAACAGGAATATTCAGCTTGTCGCTCAGATATCCCCAGATTGCTTTTAGAATTTCATCATAAAACTGATCGATTTCATCATTTTTAAGGCAAAGCGAGGCTTGATGCAACCTTTTTATTGCAACCTTTCCTGCTTTCCTGTTCTTTACCATTGAAAGGTCAGAATTGCGTCTGATATGCTCTCTTCTAAGAAACAGGACCAGAAGAAATGCAAGAAGTGAAAATGCATACAGACTATAGAATGATTGCTTTGATAATATTACATTGCCCGATTTTTTGAGGTTTCCCGGATCAGATTTAATAAACCTTATATCTTTCCCGAGATATTTGACATCTTCTTTTGATACTCCGCCATATACTGTGGTTCCCGTGTTCTGGTCATTCACCTTACGTGCGTTAAAATGAAACTCCTCGGTAGTGAGTTTTTCGTATCTTCCAGAGGCAATATTGAAATATGAATAGGAAACAGATGGAATTGTAAAATCTCCATAATGTCTTGGAATCATCATATATTCAAAACTTTTTTGTCCTGTTGTTCCGTTTATTCCATTCTTCAGATCATCGGATATTTTCGGATCATAAACCTCTATATCAGGTGACAATTTAAGTATTGGAGCTGATGCAATTTTCAGATTACCGTTCCCCGATATGGTTACTTTAAAATTTACAGCATCATTTACATTTACAGATTCTTTGCTAAGGGTTGCTTTGATATCAAGTTTTCCAACCACACCTGAAAAGTCAGCAGGTTTAACTCCCGGCAGCGGCTTAACTTTTATCTTCACTAATTTGCTTGCAACAGCCTTTGGTATAGTCTGATATGAAGGGAAAAAATCTCCGAAGAAAGGATCAGACTGTGAACGGGTTTTTTGCTGAATAAGAACAGATATCTGAACAGGGTCGATTGTAATTTCACCGGTTACCTGGGGATATAAGAGAAACTGCTGGACTACTCCCGATCCATAGATAGTACCATTTACATTTTCCTGCCTTAGTGATGTGAGAGGAGGTGTTTCTATATCCGACTTCAGGAAGCTGTTAAATGAGGGGTACTTGATTTCATTTATACCGGCAATATTTACACGTGAATATATTTTTACAGTCGCTACTATAGGTTCACCAAGATATATCTCTTTCCGGTTTACTGAAAGATTAATGAAAAGATCATTCCCGGCAGATTCCACTGGTCCATCATCAACTGAGTTATTGCCTCCTGATGTTACATTCTGTTTTTGAGATGAACTTCCAACAACTTCAATGTGCATTGAATCGGAGGAGTACGTTTTATTCTTCAGAGTAAATGTAGCCGGTGGAATAACATATTTTCCCTCCTTAACTGCCTGAAGATAATAAACATAGGAATAGGAAGTCTCATTTGACATTTTTCCGTTTATAATTTGGGTGTTTGAACTGTAGGATGTTTGCGGACCCATAAAGTTTATAGAATCCATTAAATGATGGAGCTGAAAACTCTCCTCCTCCTGCATTTACAGTCCACATCACAGTGAACTGGTCTCCGCTGTTCACAACAGCAGGATATTCAGCTTTTACATATACATCCTGTCCTGAAACTGAGTATGAAAATATAAAGATCAACAGATATAATAATGCCTTTTTCATTTTTATCCTTTACAGATTACCAGTTTTTCACTGTTCTGACTTTAGTTTCGATGCTTTTGCAAGTTTAACTTTTTCCTGGACATTTTTTTCATCATTGGCCAGTGAATTTAGTAGTCTTTGAGCATCTTCTTTAGAAATTTCCTGCTTCTGGGGCTGCTGTTGTTGTTTCTGATCCTGATTATCCTTCTGATCCTTTTGCTGATCTTTGTTTTTATCCTTCTGATCTTTCGGATCCTTTTTCTGGTTATCCTTTTTATTGTCCTTGTTCTGATCCTGTTTATCCTTATCCGTTGCTGCTGCTTTTGTTGCTCCTGCTGTTGTTTCAACAAGATCCTGTGCATACGACAGATTATATTTTGCTTCCTTGTTATCGGGCCGGAGCTTAAGTGAGTTTTTATATGCTTCAATACTTTCTTGCAGTTTATTTGCCTTTAGTAAAGAGTTTCCAAGATTATATAATCCTGCTGACTTCTTTACCTTGTCATCATTCCATTTGTACTTTCAGTAAATTGTTTACCGGCTTCTTCAAATTTATTCTGTTTATAAAGTGCATCTCCAACATTAAAAACTGCATCGGCTGATTGTTTATTATTATCAATGGCTTTTCTGTATGATATTTCAGATTCTGAATATTTGCTCTTTTCATACTCCCTGTTGCCCTTCCTGATAAATTTCTTATCGTTCTGTGCATTCAGAGCGGAAAAAATAATAAGCATTATACTTATTAATAAGCATCTGACCATTGATTTGTTTTCCTATATTTGAATCACTCCTGACATCACAACTATCACGATAGATTAAACTTTAAATTTAAATAACCTGATGTTTGCCAGTCTCCTGTTTTTCCTTTCCATAATAATAAAATCGACTAACAGCAGAAATAGGGCAATTGCCGCAAATATCTGGAACTGATCGTTGTACTCAGTATACATTGTACTTTCAAGATCCTGCTTTTTCATTTTTTTAATCTCGCTAAAGATCTCATCCAGACCTATATTTGAATTGCTTGCTCTTACATAATTTCCATTTGTGCTTAAAGCAATTTTCTTAAGGATATCTTCATCGAGCTTTGTAACAACTGTATTGCCATCTTCATCTTTCAGATAATCCTTTCTGCCATTAATTACCACCGGTATCGGAACTCCTTCTGTGGATCCTATGCCTATTGTATGTATAACTATACCCGTCCTTTGAAGCTTCTTCAGCATCCTTAACAGGATCATCTTCATGGTTTTCTCCATCGGTAATTATTATCATTGCTTTGCTTTTTCCTTCTCCCGGACTAAATGATCTTACACCAAGATTTATTGCAGCTCCGATTGCAGTTCCCTGCTTTGGTACCATATTCGGATTTATTGCAGAAAGAAACATTTTTGCAGAGATATAATCTGTAGTTATGGGAATTTGAATATATGCATCACCTGCAAAAACAATTAATCCTATTTTGTCATTATCGAGGTTATCAACCAGCCGTGAAATTGCCTGTTTTGCCCTTGTAAGTCTGTCGGGCTGAATATCTTCTGCAAGCATCGAATTACTTACATCAAGGGCAATTATTACTTCCACACCCTGCTTTTTGACATCTTCAATTTTAGAACCAAACTGTGGTCGTGCAAGCATTATTATACCTGCTGCCAAAAGCAATTAACTGCAGGATGAATTTTATCAGAGTACGGATTCCTGACATTTCAGGTATCAGTCCGTTGACCAGGTTTGTATCACCTAATCGCTTTAAGGCTTTCTTTTTTCTTATCTCATTAATAATAAATAAAAGAATCATAACCGGAAGCAGAAGCAACAGGTACAGAAAGTCGGGATTTGCAAATCTGAACAATTGCATTTTCACTATTACATTTAAGTAAGGTTCTTGAATATTGTATTTCTGGCAATTATTTCAACTACCAGCAGATAAAAGGCTAATAAGTGCCGGTATAAGATATTTCTCTTCCTTTCTGCTGAATTGTCTGACATCAATTTTTGATTTCTCAAGCTTATCAATTTCTTTATAAACCTGTAAAAGTTTATCATTATCAGTTGCCCTGAAATATTTACCACCGGTCATCTGAGCAATTTCCTGAAGTATTCCTTCATCAATTTCCACAGGCATATCCTGATATTGAATACCATAGGGTGTCTGAACAGGATATGGTGCCATTCCCTGAGTGCCGACACCTATTGTATAAACCCTTATGCCAAAAGTTTTTGCAATACCTGCAGCAGTTGCAGGAGCAATTTCGCCCCTGTTATTGACACCATCTGTAAGAAGAATAATAACTTTGCTTTTTGCTTTTGAGTCTTTATCCTGTTGACTGCTGTCGCAAGTCCCATTCCGATTGCAGTCCCATCTTCAATCATTCCGCTCTGGATTTCACGCAGAAGATTTATCAGAACTGCATGATCGGTGGTTAGTGGACACTGTGTAAAAGATTCACCGCTGAATACAACAAGACCAATCCTGTCATAAGGTCTTCCCGAAATAAATTCAGTGGCAATATTTTTTGCGGCCTCACAGCCTGTCGGGTCTGAAATCACGGGCAAGCATACTTCCCGAAATATCCTGGGCAAGCACAATATCTATTCCTTCGGTGGATACATCCTGAAATTTATCAGTTTTCTGCGGACGGGCAAGTACAATAATCAGCAGAGCTAATGCAGTCATCCGGAGCGCAAAAAGAATATGTCGGAGATAGTGCCTGAATGTAGTTCCTGTATGTGGCAAATGGCTGTAATCCCGGCATTCTGACAGATGCGGTAACCTTCTGCTGTTTCAGGATATAAAATGCAATCATAGCAGGAATTACTAAAAGCAGATACAGAAAAAGTGGTTCGGCAAATTTTATCCCTTTCATACACCTACCCTCCTTCCCACTTATTTTTCTGTCGACTGATTCTGCAACCTGATTTCATTCTCTTTTGTTGCATGAACAAAATTCCATGGAGTTCTGAAAATGTGATTCATTTTCTGTGGCATGCAGGGTTATACTTTGGCAAATTTTACCAGATCGGCACCGGTCAGAACAGTTTTAAGATCATCGTATGATCCATTCTTTTTAAAACCTGTTTTTACAAGTGCATCAAGTGTCTCAGCAGTGGTTAATTCAAGAGAGTACACTCTGAACCTGTTTTCCAGATACTGACGTAATATTTCGGTCAGCCTTGTATAGTATTTTTTGATTTCACCTTTTTGCCAGAGTTCTTCACTTTTAAGATTTTCGAGTTCCCGGAAAGCAATAACATGAGCCGGATCAGAAGGAATGAATACATTCGTTCAGCGTTTTCGGATTTTTTATGTTTTCGCATATATCTTATAGCTGCCCAGGTCAAGATGCCCGCTAATAGCAGCGATAAGAAACCAGGGAAGCACCTCTCCGATAGTTATAGGTGAGCTATAGGGCTCAATTATATCAAATATTTTTGCTGTGGTATCAGCCGGAGCAATTTTAACTCTCATGACTTCGAGCATGGAATAATCAGAATAAAATCTTTTAAGTCCACCTGCATTTTTAGCCTCTGCAAAAACAGGCTTAACCTGATAACGTCCTGAATCAAATGATGTTATAAGATATTTTTGTATAATCTTAATCCTTCCGTTCTGGCTTGCAATGCTGTCGATCTTTGGTCCTGATATAATTTCAATATTTTTACATAGAGTATCTTTAAAGACAGGAAGCGTTAAGCTTAAGGTCGGATGGCTTATCAACTGTAACCGTATATTTTATCTGATCACCGATATAATATTTTCGTGGAATCAAATGATGAGGTAATTTTTACCTCCTGCCCGATTGATGAAGAAACAATTGAAATAAACAGAAATATCGAAAATATGAACTTCTTCATAGACATTATCTTTTCTCAAACAACTTAATAAGTGGATTAACATAATCAAGGTCAGTTCTTAATTCTGTATGAATCCACTCCACATCTTTTGAAAGTATTTTTAATGATTTCCATGTGATTGATCCACCATTTTTCATATGCTTTCCTGGTAAACTACCGATGAAGTATCAATCCATTTCTCTTCTCCTGTTTCCGAATCTGAGACTTTTACCAGTCCGATATCAGGTATTGACTGTTCAACCGGATCATACACTTTCAGTGCAACAATATCATGTTTGTTGGAAGCAATTCTGAGAGCTTCTTCAAATTCCGGAACCATAAAATCGGAAATAATAAAAGCTGTGCATCTTTTTTTAATTGCATTTGTAAGGAATCGCAATGGTTCATCAAGATTGGTCCTTTTGCTATTGCGATGTGAAAGTCCAGAAGTTCCCTTATTATCCTTAGAATATGTTTTCTCCCTTTTAGCGGCGGTATGAATTTTTCGACTTTATCGGAAAAGAAATATTACACCAATCTTATCGTTATTATAGATTGCAGAGAAAGAAAGAACAGCAGCTACTTCAGTCATTATATCCCTTTTATAGCTGACTTTTGTTCCGAAATTTCCCGATCCGCTTACATCAATAAGCAACATAACTGTAAGTTCCCTCTCCTCTTCAAATACTTTTACATAGGGATGGTTGAAACGGGCTGTAACATTCCAGTCAATACTTCTTATGTCATCACCATACTGATATTCCCTCACTTCACTGAAGGCTATCCCACGTCCTTTAAAGGCACTGTGATATTCACCGGCAAATATATGCCGGCTTAATCCCCTGGTCTTTATTTCAATTCTCCGGACTTTTTTTAATAATTCAGTTGCTTCCACTTTACAACAAATTATTTTTCAGATTCAATAGATATAACACACGACCATTTTCCTTCATTGATCTCAATAATATAATCTTTCCCATCATGTTTGTCGATCCATTTATTATCACCATTCTTCATATATTGGGAATTGAACTCCTTCACTTTTTCAGATTTCATACTTGCGTCACAAATTATTCTCACGCTTCTGCAGACTGAATCGGGATTAAGAAAAAACAGCATAGTCTGGTTCTCCTGATTATCTGAATATTTCAGATAACTGAACTTACTATTTACCACATTATTATAATTCATTTCGCTGTGATTCTCTTTCATGTATTTCACGAATGTCCTTTTCCTTTATACCCAATAAGATTCTGACTCTGTGCACAAATGCAGATCAATATCAGAGCTGCTGATAGTGTGATGATTTTCATATAGTCTCTGCTATGGAACTTCAACAACATTAAGAATTTCGGAGATTATATGATCCTGATTAATATTCTCAGCTTCAGCTTCATATGTCAGACCAATCCTGTGGCGCATAACATCGTGACATATTGTTCTGATATCTTCAGGAATAACATATCCCCGTCTTTTTATAAATGCAAATGCTTTTGCTGCAAGAGAAAGATTAATTGAAGCTCTGGGAGATGCTCCGTATGAGATCATATTTTTAAATGCAGGAAGACCATATTTTTCCGGATTACGGCTTGCAAAAACAATATTCAGAATATAATTTTCGATTTTTTCATCCATATAGACTTCCCTCACAACATTTCGGGCTCTGATTATATCTTCAGTTTTCAGAACTGTATTGGCTTTTGGAAAATCCTTGGCCAGATTTTCCCTGATGATCAACTTCTCTTCATCCATTGCCGGATAATCAATAATGACTTTCATCATGAATCTGTCGATCTGAGCTTCAGGCAGAGGATATGTTCCTTCCTGTTCAATCGGGTTCTGTGTGGCAAGAACCAAGGAATGGTTCATCAAGCTTAAATGTATTCTCTCCGATTGTGATCTGTCTCTCCTGCATTGCTTCAAGCAAGTGCGCTCTGAACTTTTGCAGGCGACCTGTTAATCTCATCGGCAAGAATAAAGTTGGCAAAGACCGGTCCTTTCTTTACTATAAACTCCTCCTTCTTCTGACTGTAAATCATTGTACCTATGAGGTCAGCCGGAAGGAGATCAGGAGTAAACTGAATCCTGCTGAATTTTGCATCTATTATGGATGCAAGTGATTTTATCGCAAGTGTTTTTGCCAGACCCGGAACACCTTCAAGCAGGATATGACCATTTGCAAGAAGACCTATCATAAGGCTGTCGGTCAGATGTTTCTGACCAATAATAACTTTGTTCATCTCCATTCTGACAATGTCGACAAACGAACTCTCTTTTTCTATTTTTTCATTTAAGATCCTGATGTCAGCAGTTTGCTCCATGGCTTAAAAATTTAAGTAGCAAATATAATAATTTGAGTATCATTAACCATACCGTGATTTCTGTTGGAAAATCGGTTCACAAAAGAAGTTTAAGAATTTCTAACTTCTTGTTAAGGAGTGTTAAAAATTCGTTAAAGTCTTAATATTAGTCGGGAGCTTTTCTCAGTGCCCCTCTGTGCTCCTCCGTGTGACTCTGTATCAGCTCTTATTTTTAGTTACACAGAGATTCACAGAGAAGCACAGAGGACCACAGAGGAATAGTACAACTAGTTTTGGTATCGAAAGCGGATTCCACTCAAATTCACATCTTACAGAACTCCTGACCAGCAGGATTATTGCCAGAAGAGAAAATGCAATATTAAATTCCTGTGGTAAAATAAATTGCAGAACAAGAAATCCAGCAGAGATAAAGAAAACAATTCTGAACCAGAGTGTTCCGGCTTTATTCAGGATCAGCATTATCAGACAAACAATGATAAACGGATTCAGCCAGATAATATTCAGATTCCATCTCATCTGCAGATGATCGGTGAAAAAATTAAAAAAGATCATCAATACTGAAAGTATTGAAAACACAGAATAGATGACAATATCAGATAATCCTGATTATTTTCCTGCTTTTTATCAAAGCAGCCAGAATCAGGATCAATATTATTGCAAGTGTAAAAATAAATGGCGGAGAAGTAAAAGAGAATCATCTGTTTTACTTCCGGGGCACCAAAATCTAGCAAAACTTCAGGATTCTGAAGCAGTGGGATCATTTTGCCGGACCTGTATACAAATGATTCAGATAATTCATTCTTCAGATCGATTGGAAGGAACATTCTGTCGCTGAAGACGGCTTTTTTATCAGCAGTCGATCCCATTATCAGATCAACTCCGAATTTATACCATGGGTATGGTTTCTGGTATTTTCCAACCATGTCCCTGAAAGTTGGTATTTTCCCTGGTTCAGCAGGTGGATATTTAAGCTTTTCACCAATTGATTTTTCAAGCAGGTCGCGAATTCTTGTTGAACAATCATCATAGAAAAAATCATACCTGTACTTTACGTTTTCAGGTTTCAGATTTTCATTGATAAGTCCGATAAGTACTCTTGCTTCCGATGCATCAATGATTTATTTTCTGAGAATATACATATCTCTGCTCAAAAAAATATCCCTGCAGAAACCCTTTCAGGGATTCTCCTATGAGCATGTAGTCTAATCTTCCTTTGGCAAACTTCCAGACAAAATTTGTTGTATTGAAATCGAAGACCCCCCAGTTATAAACAGTATCCGTATGTTTTTCAGGAATTGCTATTCTCAACGCACTGTGACCATATATTGAATATGATTCAGTACCGGGTCCACAGGTTAATAAATAGACGAGAGTATCGTTTGATGGCTGTGATAAACCATTTTTAAAAGAAAACAGGCTAAATATAATACCCAAAAGAAATATCTTTCTTATCATAGCGGTATAAATTGTCTTTTTGTAAACGTAAGGGATTTTTGGCAATTGTGAAAGAATGTATCGAATGATTTTTGATTGTAAAATATTCATCATTTTTCAAGATACTGATTCAGATTATTCGTTTTTGATGACCCTTAATTGTTTATGAAATAAGAGATAGATTTCTTATCTTGCATATGTCCTATTGGAAATTAACACAGTGTAAAAACTGAAGAGATATTATTTAAGATGAAGCGAAGCTGGAAAAAGAAGATCTTAGGTGGATTAAGTCTTACAAGTGCCCTTTTTATTTTTCAGGCTTGTTATGGCACTCCCCAGGACATGGGGCTTGATATCTTTATAGAAGGTCAGGTTAAATCGGATAAAACAAGCAAACCGGTAAAAGGAATAAAAGTATCCGTCGAAGATAAGATGCAGTATCAATATACTGACGAAAGCGGTAAGTTTTCATTCTATACCGAAACTGCGATCAGTTATAAAATAAAATTTGAAGATACTGACGGAAATCAAAACGGTATCTTCGTGGGAAAAGACACCCTCCTTACAAACATTGATAAAGCAATTTATCTGGATATTGCATTGGAAGAGAAATAGATGTTCCTGGAACTTAAAAAAAAATCTTTTCAGAGATTTAAGAAATATGAAACAAAGATTCATGAATTGAATTATTTGTTCTGGGAATGTACCTCACGATGCAATCTGAGTTGTTTACATTGTGGCAGTGATTGTTCCACTGACGGCTCATCAGAAGATATGCCCCTGGCTGACTTCTTAGCTGCTCTGGATACAATTAAATCGAAATCCAACAATTTTACCGTCGTTTTAACAGGAGGTGAGCCGCTTTTACGCAACGATATTGAATTGTGCGGCAGGGAAATAAGAAAACATGGAGCACGATGGAGCCTGGTCACAAATGGATATCTGTTCGACCGTCAAAAATATATAGCATTGCTTAATGCAGGTTTAGGTGCTCTGACAATAAGTCTTGATGGACTCGGGGAGACTCACAACTGGTTACGTAATTCGAATTATAGCTTCGAAAAAGTTGACAGGGCAATTAGTTTAGCGGCAAGTTCGTCGAGATTGAATTTTGATGTCGTTACCTGTGTAAATGGCAGGAATATACATGAATTGTCTTCAATATATGATTATCTGGCCGCAAAAGGCATTAAGGCCTGGCGATTGTTTACAATAACTCCGATAGGCCGGGCAAAAAATAATCCGGAATTATTACTGACTGATTTTCAATTTAAGGAATTATTGGACTTTATAAGTCTTAAAAGAAAACTGAAGTCAATAGATTTAAAATTCGGTTGTGAAGGATATGTAGGACCCTATGAATTAAAAGTCAGAGATAGTTTCTTCTTTTGCCGAGCCGGAATTAATATTGGGTCGATACTCATTGATGGTTCAATATCTGCCTGCCCTAATATTGACAGAGCTTATTCACAGGGGAACATAAACAAAGACAATTTTTACGAAGTATGGGAAAACAGATTCCAACTTTTCAGAGATAGAAGCTGGACAAAAACAGGAAAATGTGAGAGTTGCTCAGATTATTCGTTTTGTCAGGGCAATGGATTACACAATTGGAATATTAACAGTAAAGATGTGTTAGTATGCCACAAAGAAAAAATACGGTTAGCAGTGTAATACTAAATACACGTTGCATTATTCATTTATATGTTTTACTAACAGGCTACATTCTATGGAAAGGAAAATCTTAGTAATTATTATCTTCTTTTTGCTTTTTAATCCTGGTATTTCTGCTCAAAAAGAGATTCATACTATCGTGAGTATTAAAAATGATCAGTTCTTCATAAATGGGAAACCCACCTATGAAAAGAGGTATTGGAAAGGTTATAAGATAGAGGGGCTTCTTTTAAACTCGCGAATGGTTCAGGGAATTTTTGATGATCTTAATCCTGCGACTGCAGCAAACTGGAAATATCCTGATACGAAAAGATGGGATGCGAACCGCAATACTGAAGAATTTATTCTGAATATGGAAAAATGGTATTCTTATGGTCTGCTTTCATTCACTATTAATATGCAGGGCGGAAGCCCCCAGGGTTATTCGGCTGTCCAGCCATGGGTTAACTCAGCATATTACGAAGACGGATCATTACGGCCGGATTATCTTTCGCGACTTGAGAAAATCCTGAATAAGGCAGATGAACTGGAGATGGTTCCAATACTCGGACTATTCTATTTTGGACAGGATGAGCATCTGAGGGATGAAAAAGCAGTCATAAATGCTGTAAATAATATGATTGACTGGCTTTTTACAAAGAATTACAGGAACATTCTTATTGAAATAAACAATGAATGCAATATTGATGAATACAACCACGAGATTCTTAAACCGACTAGGGTACACGAACTTATAAATATGGTGAAGCAGAAGGAAAAGAATGGTTTCAGTTTTTATGCAGGTACCAGTTACGGAGGTGGATTTATCCCGCTACCCAACGTAGTCAGGTCTTCTGACTTTATTCTGATTCACGGGAATGGTGTCCATGATCCCCAAAAGATTACGACGATGATTGAAGAGACAAGAAAAGTTAATGGCTATACTCCAAAACCAATCCTGTTCAATGAGGATGATCATTTTAATTTTGAGAGTGAACCAAACAATTTTACATCAGCGATCAAAGGTTATGCATCATGGGGATTTTTTGACTACCGGATGAAAGATGAGTCATTTACAGAAGGTTATCAGAGTATTCCTGTCGATTGGGGGATAAACTCAAAACGAAAAACAGGTTTTTTCAACCTTTTAAAAGAAATATCCGGTAAAAATAACTAAGCCCAAATTTTGTTACAGTTTACTTTTTGGTAGCTTTGCCACCGCTTTACGGAGCTCAGTAAATAATTGACAGAATGGCAAACTTTGATTTAGCCCGTATCCTAATTTTCCTGCCGGGAATAATCCTGGGATTGACAGTACACGAATACTGTCATGCGTTGGTTGCGCATATGTGCGGAGATTCAACAGCAAAAGACCAGGGAAGAGTCTCGCTTAACCCTTTGAAGCATATAGATCCTCTGGGCTTTATAATGCTGATAATTGCCGGGTTTGGATGGGCTAAACCGGTACAGTTTAACGAGCAGAATCTGAGAAATCCTAAAAGAGATGTAATAAAAATAGCTCTGGCTGGACCATTATCAAATGCGGTAATCGCAATGATACTATCTGTTGTATTCTCACTTTTATCATCAGCCTACCCCGAATATCACACACCTGTTATCAGGGTAATATTTGAAGTATTAAGTTCAGCTATTTATTTGAACTGGGCACTCTTTATATTTAATCTTATTCCACTACCTCCTCTTGATGGTTCTCACCTTTTATTGTCTCAGTTTAGAAAATTTCCGGCTCTCTATAATGGTTTGTACAAATATGGATCACTCCTATTATTCGGACTGATAATTGTAAGCTTTGTCACTAAAATAAATGTCTTCCCTATTTTGCCCGCCATACAATTTTTAGGTAATGGATTTCTCTCACTTGTTGGATTCAGATAACGGCTAACCGGCACAAGGGCGCAACGGTGAACTGACTTACAGACATACCTGATAGTTACCAGCATACAAACAGATTTTTTTGAAGTAAAGCAGGAATTTATTATCTTGCAGGAAATAAGCATGTTGTGCGGCTGATATTAATATTAGTTATCTCAATTATGTGGAAATATTCTTTTCCGCAGGTTGACAAGTACACTTCTGTCAGGAATGATATGGTAAAGTACCAGATATCCGACAGGGGAATTTACAATAGTGCGGTATTAAACGCAATGAGAAAAATACCCAGGCATCTTTTCGTTCCTGTTGAATATCAAAATGAAGCATATGGCGATTATCCTTTGTCAATAGGTCATGGTCAGACAATATCTCAGCCATATATAGTTGCTTACATGACCGCCGTTGTTAAACCGGATAAGAAGAAGAAAGTACTGGAGATTGGTACGGGTTCAGGATATCAGGCAGCTGTTCTTGCAGAGATAACAGATACGGTTTATACAATTGAGATTGTCCCGGAACTGGCAGTTGAATCAGCATCCCGACTAAAAAACATGGGATACAATAATATTATATGTAAATCCGGCGATGGGTATAATGGCTGGCAGGAGCACTCTCCTTTTGATATTATTATTGTAACCGCAGCTGCCGCTGAAATCCCGAAACCACTTATTGACCAGCTTGCTGAAAACGGTCGGTTGGTTATTCCCGTTGGCAGACCAGGTGAATTACAAAACCTCATGTTGCTTATTAAAAAGAAAGGTAAGCTTGAAAAGAAACTGCTTACAATAGTGAGATTTGTGCCATTCAGAAGATTATAATCTATAAGTAATATTTAATAACCGAAAAGTTATGGAATACTATGCTGTTCAGAAACTAAAAGATGCCTGGGGCAAAAAACAATGCGATCATCCACATCTGGAAAAAGAGTACTATGTCGGGGCCTTTCTGATTAATTATGTCTGTATACAGTGTGGTAAAGAGTTTACTATCGCCCAAAAACTTGAACTGGACAAAACAAGAAAGGAAATCATCAGTAAAGATAATCCTGTTGGAATATAAAAATTTTGTGATTCCGGAGCGACTCGAACGCTCGACCCACAGCTTAGAAGGCTGTTGCTCTATCCAACTGAGCTACGGAACCTTTTACAGGCTGCAAAAATACATTTTTTTTCAGTTTTTACAACAGTATTTCTTACTCATCATACTTTTTCACGAAAGTCGATGAAACGATTAGGTTTTGACTGCTTTTTAGCCATTGAGCCCTTGCGCCTTTGCACCTTTGAGCCTTCATCTTGTTTTCATATAGTTAACGAGTCCTTTCCTGTCAATAATCTGTTTTAGTTTTTCAGGAAGCGGCTCGAAAGAAAATGTTGATGATCCGATCATTATCTCTCCTTTCTCGAAGTTAATATCAACCTGATCACCTGGCTTATAAGCTTCGGCGGCTTCCCTGTGAACTACAAGCAGCAAACCCTGGTTTATAGAAGAACGATAAAATATCCTGTTCACAGATTTGACTATTATGGCTTTGATACCAATGTATGAAAGTCCGACAGACGGATGCTCCCTGGAGCTGCCACAACCAAAATTGTCACCTGCTATAATAATATCATCCTTCATTACATTTTTGCTGAATCCCGGATCAAAATCCGCAAAGAGCAGTGGTGTTATGGCGGCAGGATCGGTGCTTAAAATATTATAGGTATGTTTCCCGGCAAACATCTGATCGGTATTCAGATTATCTACATCGGTATAATTCCAGACTGAACCGACTCTTCTGTTTTCACCGGATTTAATTTCGAAAGTCCTGCTTTGTGAAATTTTATATGGAAACTTTTCTTTTCCTGCATACATTCTTGGATCTGTGATAACCCCTGTCAGCGATGAATGTGCCACTGTTGCAGGTGATGCCAGATAAATCTGAGCTTCCTTATTCCCCATTCTGCCCAAAAAATTCCGGTTAGCTGTGGAAATAACTACATGTCCGTTAGCAGGGATCCCCTGACCTGTACCCAGACAAGGTCCGCACGATGGAGTAAGAACATTTGCTCCTGCTTCAATAAATATCGAAATCAGACCCTCCTCGATAGCCTGGAGGAATATCTTTCTTGAGGCCGGAATTATGTTCAGCTGAAAACTATCCTTAATAGTTTTACCCGCCAGAATCGCAGCAGCAATCCGCATATCTTCGATCCTTCCATTTGTACAGGTACCAAGAAGTCCCTCGTGAACAACAGTCCCGGCAACTTCAGCAACCGATTTAATATTATCTACATTATGCGGAGCTGCAATGACCGGGAATATTTCGTTCAGGTCAATATTGATCTCACTAAAATATTTTGCTCCGTCGTCTGCCCATATTCCTGGTATTTTTTCGCCATAAAATTTATCCAGGACTTCATCAGCAGGAAAGACTGCATTTTTTGCACCCATTTCAGAGGCAAGGTTAGCAATTGTCATTCGATCGGAAATATCAAGCGTTCTGACGCCCTCTCCATGGTACTCTATCGACATATAGTTTGCACCGTCCGATCCGATCATTCCAATAATCCATAATGCCAGATCCTTTGCCGAAACATTTTCGTTTAGCCTGCCTGAAAGAGATATTCTGATTGATTCAGGTACCCGGAACCAGGTCTCTCCTCTTTTCCATATGCCGGCTGATTCGGTCCGGTCTATTCCGGCAGCCAGGGAGTTGAAAGCTCCTGCAGTTGAAGTATGACTATCGCTGCCGACGATAAGCATTCCGGGACGGGCATGATACGACATTATCTGATGACATATTCCTTTCCCGGCATCATAGAATTTTTTTATTCCCTGCTTTTCGACAATATCCCTGATTTCCTGATACTGTGTTGCTAGTTTTGCATCAGCGGGAGGAGCATTATGGTCAAGAACAACAAGCATCTGGTCGGGATTGGCAACATTCATACCTCCCATCTTCTGAAACGTCTTATAGATACTAAATGTATTGTCATGAGTCAGAATTATATCGGGCCTGGCAAAAACGATCGCCCCGGCAGGAGCTTTGAATATCTTTTCAGCAAATGTTTGTGAAGACATAATTCATTGACTAAGTGATTAAATTGCTAATTACTTAAATTTTAGCAACAAAGGTATAAAATAAAAATAACCTCTTCTCGCTTGAAATAGGAATCTGATTCGGCTGAGTGTAAGTCGGGAAGTAATTTAAAATAATATCCAGGGAGATTCCTCGCTGACGCTCGGAATGACATGGTATTTAGGTGGTTACTGGGGTGAAGAAGTGGCGATTCGAACGCCTATTATGTAGGAAAATGCGTCTGCGAATCGCCACTTCTTCACCCCATCACAGACCCCAAACACGCTGTCATCCCGAGCGTTAGCGAGGGATCTCCTGTTTATATCCGCAGATGCCTTTAGGAAAACTTTTCAGGCAAACCAGTGTGATACCAGATATATTAATGTAAAAGATCACAGATTGTAATCCCTATATCAGTTGAAGTAAAGTGAGATAGAAATAGTTTTATTTACCCAGTAAACCACCATTCTGGTAAACCTCGAACTGAACATCTGAAAATGGTTCTGCATGTACAATTAATTTATTAATGAGATTTTCAATTTCTCCTGTTTTCAGATTAACTCTGATATGGTCTCCATTTTTCAGTTCAAGTGCGGATATTGTTTTGCAGCTTATGATCGGAAATGCGGCATTTATTGCGTTCCTTTCGTAAATAGAACCAAAAGAATCAGCAATAATAGCCTGTATTCCAAGGGCTGCGAAACAATCTACGGCCTGTTGTCTGGAGCTTCCGCACCCGAAGTTTTTTCCTGTTACAACAATATCTCCTGGTTCAGCTAACCTCGAAAAATCTTCAAATCCACTCAGGTTATCAAAAGTATACCGGCCCATCTCCTTTATATCTGTAATTGCAAGATAACGGTTATGGAAAATCATATCTGTGTCAATATTATCTTTTGGTATAAGCCAGATTTTTCCTTCAATCACAGATCCTTTCACAAAGGATGCCTTTTCATGATTACTCCTCACTTTTGCTTCTTCAAGTCTTTTGGGTTTTATAAATAATGAAGGTTTTTCGGGTATTTTGTCAGCTGTAGTAATATAACCAGCAACAGCGGATGCTGCCACTGTTTCAGGAGAAGCAAGATAAACGCTGCCCTTACCCTGTTTCCCGGGAAAATTTCTGTTTCCTGTACTTATTGTTACTTCTCCCGCACCGTTTTGTCCGACCTGACCGGCAGCGCACCCGGCGCAACCTGCATTGGAAACAAGAGCACCTGCCTTCTTAAAAATATCAATAAGACCTTCAGTAAGGCATTGTTTCCAGATTTCATCGGTAGCCGGAACAATTTTAAGAACCACTCCCGGCGCAACTTTCCTGTTTTTCAGGATAGCCGCAGCCATATTCATGTCATTCATCCTGCCATTGGTGCAGCTTCCAATAAATGCCGAATCAATTTTAATACCGGGAATTTGTGAAACATTCACCGTATCGTGTGGTTTTCCTGGAAGTGAAACCATTGGCTGAAAATCATTCACATTAATTGTAAAAGTTTTCTCATAGGTTGCAGTAGTATCAGCAAAAATTGGTTGAAAACTCTTTTTAGAACGTTTTGTACAATAATCTATGATTTCTTTCGATGGAGGAAACAGAATTATTATTGCTCCCATTTCAGTTGCCATTGAGGAAATAGTTATCCTGTCGTCGATATCAAGATCGTCAACCACAGGGCCATAGATCTCAATTGAATAACCAAGGAGTGTATTTGCTCCGAATGTTTTAAGGAGGTTGAGAATAATGTCTTTTGAACTGATATTATCAGGAATTTTTCCTTCAAAATTTATTTTTACCGATGGTGGTATTTTGAACCAGACTTTTCCGTTATGCCAGGCTGCAGCAATATCCATATCGCCCATCCCCTGGCCAAATGCACCGATGGCACCCAGAATATTAGCATGTGAATCAGTAGATACAGCAGTGGAGCCCGGGTAAACATATCCCTTATCCAACAATATATGAGTACCGATTCCGGCATCAATATCATACACTTTAATTCCCTGTTCCCGTGCATACAGGCGGCATGTGTGCTGGTTTACGGCATATTTCTGATCAGAACCGGTAGGATTACAATCGAATGTGAATAAAGTTTTACCGGGGTCATTTATTGTTAAACCAAAATCAATAAGATTCTTAACCACATTTGCGCCTCCAAAATCACGAGCAACCCTGGTATCGATCTCAATGTCTACAATTTGACCCGGACGTACAGTATCATGTTTTGAATGAGCTGCGAGTATTTTTTCAAGCAATGTCATTGCCATATTGCAAAATATTAAAGTTAATTGAATTGCGAAATTACAATTAATTAGACACTAATTGAATTGTGCCCTGTAATCTCGTGGTGATATTCCTTCCGTCTTACGGAATTGCTTGTTAAAATTTGAGATGCTTGCAAAACCGCATTCCAGAGCAATATCGTGTACCTGGTATTCTGTTTCCCGCAGCAGGTAGCATGCTTTGTTTGTCCTCACCCGGTTCAGGTACTCAATAAATCCGGCTCCGCAGTTTTTCTTGAAGTATCTGCTGAAAGCAAACGGGCTCATTTTCGCCACTTTTGCGATCTTCTCAAGAGGAATAGGTTTGAAATAATTTTCTCTTATATATGTGTAAACATCTGACATCCTTTTATTTCCTCTCTCATCAAATGCCAGTTTATAGTTCTCAGAACAAAGTAAAGCCTTATTTTCTGAGGCACATAATACTATCATGATATTTAAAAAATCGATCATTTTAGCTATTCCCTTATTTCTGATCATTTGTAAGAAATATGTTTCAGCCTTTCTGGAATCTTCAACAGAAAAGACTATTCCTCGTTCGGCATCATGCAAGAGTTCTTTGAGACAGTGAAGTTCATGTTGTGCTAATAATGCCTCGCCGATTGATTCCAGCTTGAAATGAACAATTATGCCATGATTTTCGGGAAGAATATTATTTTGCCTGTAATAATTCCAGCAATGAGGAATATTGCCTGCAATTAGCACCATATCGTACAGATCAAATAATTCAACACTGTCACCAATTATCCTGGTTCCGTTGCTTTTGATATTGAGAGTAAGTTCGTACTCCGGGTGAAAGTGCCATAAACCACCGGTATCATTAATATATGCGGCTCTGAATCCACCGCCATCATCATATAATATTTTCTCAAGTTCGGCTACCAAGGCAAAAGGTTATCGATTCTGATCAGATACTATAAAATTAGGCAATATTTTATCAATTATTAACATATGTTTGAGATAATTTTTTGAGGTTTTTTTTGATTTAATGATTTATTTAACTAAATTTGTTCCAGGCTCATACTATTGGTATTAAGAGGAGATGAGCAAGGGTTGGGGGTGAAAATCAACAGGATTGTATTGCAGACATTGACTTTCACATCAGGAATCTTAGGACTAGCGCCAGCTAACCGTGGTTCCATCCTTTTATCAGACAGTAGACACGGGAGTTATCTCATTAATAAAGCCCGCTCCTGATTATCACAACCACCCTTTTCTCCTCTTATTTTTCTTACCAAATCCCCTTGATTTAAAATATGACTTCTTAATTCTGATTTCGAATGTTCGTTATTCTTAATTGGTATTGAATTGCCTGATTGAACTAAGAACGCTGAACAAACGAACAGCGAATTAAGAATTAAGGGGAAGCCTGGAGTGAGTGAAAAATAACTGACAGAAGGAGTTAACCTGATCCAAATGAATTAATTAAAATTTAGGTTATCTTTGCCTACTTTCAGTGAATGGGGATATCTGAATATAATTATATATAATCTGTATAGAGTATTATGAAGACCTATATCAGAAGACGGGAAAAGAATAATCAGCTTGTTGTCTTATATGGTGGCTGGGGAACTGATGAAAATGTCTTCACGCCGCTCTGCAATGATGAGTTTGATTTTATACTTTTTTATAATTATTCTGCTGATGAAGCGCTTGTGCTTCCGGAGATGAAAACTTATGAAAAAATCACCCTGATAGGGTGGTCTCTGGGAGTATGGGCTGCCGAGTATCTTTCGCCTAAAACAGGTATCAGACCCGACATTACAATTGCTGTTAACGGTACTCCGATACCTGCTGATGATCAGTATGGAATACCGCTTAATGTATTTGAAGGTACATTGAATAATATTAATGAAGAAAACATCGACAAATTCTATCTCAGAATGTTCGGTGACAGAAAATCGTACCAGACGAACATTGACAGGATCCCGCAGCGTAGTCTAAAATCCTTGCACGATGAACTAAGGTGGCTGTACAACCGTATCATGGAGCAAAAAGAACCTGGTTTCAGATGGGATTATGCAGTAACCAGTGAAATTGACCGGGTTTTTCCTTCAAAAAATCTGGCAGGTTACTGGGAACAAAAAATTGACACAAAACACATAGTCCTTAAACTTCCCCATTATCTGTTTAATAAATGGAAATCATTTTCTGAGTTTATTAGCTTTGTTGAAAATTTTAAGGAAGAGAAGCCTGGGAAGAAGGCAAAAGCATTAAGGAAAACTAAAGATCTTTGATTAAAATATTTGAATCTGATTTTGCGACCAGCCGGTCAAACTTCTCAAGCATTGAAATGATTTTTTCATAGTCCTTATTCCTGATCACCATTATCTGCTCAACACCCCTCTTATCAAGACGTGTAAAAACGTAACTCACTGTCAGCCGGTTTATGTCGATAGCTGGTTGATATAATCGCTCAATCTCTTCATTTTCATGAATTACAGAAACAAGATTTACGCTGCTCAGATCCTGAAGTATGTCACGCGCCAGTCGTACCGGTATTTTTAGATTTGTCGCAATATATGAGGCGCTGATTGGTTTTTCACCGATGGAAAAATTCCGTATAATCATATGCATTATCATAAGCACTAATGCCCTCTTTTGATAGTTGCTGATATTCAACGCTTCAGACTCCAATTCATAACGCGATATATTCTGATTGGCAAAAGAAATTTCCGCTCCCAGGAGGACTACGATCCAACTGCTCTGTAACCAGATAATAAAAAGAGGTACTGCCGCAAAACTTCCATAGATAGCATTCAGCTTTGTGATCCCGAATTGAAGATCAATATATAACCACTGAATACCCTGAAGTATTGTACCGGCTATTATACCTGAAATCACAGCAGGAACAAACTTGACTTTAGCATTTGGCATTATTATGAACAGTATTGTAAGAGATATCCAGTTGAGAAAATATGGTGAAAACTTGACAAGAAAACTAATTACAGGTTTAAAAAAGTCAAGTATTGGCGCTGTCGACATATAAGAAGGAAGCTGCGTGCTTATAAATACAGTTATGCCACTGGAAAGAATAATGAAAACAGGCGCAATCAACATTATAGTCAGGTAATCGGTAAATTTTCTGTGCCATGGTCGGGATGATCTGATCTGCCAGATGTGATTGAAGGAGCTTTCTATATGATTGAGCAATGACATTACCGACCAGAAAAGTATTATAATACCTACGCCAGCGATATAACCTCCACTGGTTTTTTCGATAGCTGTCCTTGCATTCTGTAACAACCATTTAAGAACCTCCTGCTCAGACTGGGTTTTTTTGATTATCTGATCCTGAAGGGTTTGATCGAGGCCAAATCCTTTTGCAATTGCAAATACTATGGCTGCAATGGGTATTACAGAAAGAAGGGAATAGAATGTCAGAGCTGAAGCACGAAGTGAAACTTTATCATTGGAAAAACCTTTTGCGGCCAGAATAAAAATCCTCAATTGCTTTAATAAGAACGTTTTACCTCTGGATATTTCCGATAGAGGTGTATGCCAGATCAGATCATTCAGCTGCTTTAACTTGTCCAGTGCCCATGTAACAGGATTTTCCATAATGCTATATTTGCATTTATATCAGCATGTTAATTCAATAAACTGCTATCAGGTTCAAATATACGAAATACCTGAGGGAGTGAAAAGAGATATGCTAAAAATATTGTTATTTTCACCTGACAAAAAAAAGTAAAATGAAGATTGATATCCTCGAGTTTGTTGAAGGTGCAAGAAAAGCAAAAGGGGTTGCAGTTATAATAGATGTATTCAGGGCTTTTTCAGTAGCATGTTATGCTTTTGATGCAGGTGCTGTCAGGATAATTGCCACATCGGAAATTTCTGACGCATTTCAATTAAAAAAGAAGTACATTAATTCTGTTCTTGTTGGTGAGAGAGATGAAAAGAAAATTGAGGGGTTCGATCTGGGAAACAGTCCGACAGAGATTATTAAAACTGATCTTACGGGGAAAACCGTAATCCATACCACAACAGCCGGTACACAGGGTCTTATCAATGCCGTGAATGCGGATATTGTTCTGACTGGCAGTCTTGTAAATTGCGGTGCAATTGTAAGATATATAAAAACTCTTGATCCCGATCACGTTTCACTTATTGCAATGGGGTATCGGGCGTCAATATCAGCTGAAGAGGATCTGTTGTGCGCAGAATTAATAGCCACTGAACTGAAAAACAAAAATTTCATTGCAGGCAAGAAAATAGCAGATCTTCAGAGCACTTCAGGCAGGAGATTCTTCATTCCTGCCAATATCGAATTTTCACCTCCTACCGACTTTTTCCTCTGTACAATGGTTAATAAGTTCGATTTTGTACTTAATGCAACAAGAAGAATCGATGGCAATATTGATCTTATGAGAATGGATGTTTAATAGTTTGAAAAAAACCTGATTCGCACCGTATCTGAGAAATGCGAATTGAAGAACAGAGATTAATATCTTAACGCCTTCGCAAAAAATATTCTCAACGGATTTTAAAATCTTCCAAAAAATGGAAATATTGTTTTTCTCCTGTGAATCTCGCGGTAAGTGCAAAACATGCTCATTTTATAAAAACTAAACAACAGTAGTGAAATTTTTCCTGAGTCAAGCCTTATCTCCATCTTTTCACGGTATTTTATATATAATGCAGCAAATATTCGTGTCAGTCCCAGGAAACTGAGTTTTTGATAAATCCCAAGCATCTTAACTGTTTTTGAGAATGACTTCTTGTCGGTGACACTATCATATAGTTTACTCAGATTTTCTATACCGAGCTTAGTCTTATTAAGAAAGTCCCTGTTAGACTCGAGTCCTTCGTGTACCAGACCATTATCAATATGGAGAATATCTATTCCGGCTTTTTTCAACTGGTAGCCCATCAAGGTATCTTCGTGACCATATTGCTTCAATTCTTCATTGAACCGTATCTTCGAAAATACCGATTTTTCGAAAAGAACATTGAATGTTGAAAAACCTGCATGTGGGTGCCTGTTTCTTTCAGCGGCTTTGCGTTGTTCCCGCCATTTTCCGTATTTCCATCTGAGAAGTTTGTCGGGATCACCCGGAGCACTGTCGTGATATAAAACTCCCCCACACTGTACCCGTGATGTTTTCAAATTTGGAATCCACTTCAGAATATATGCCTCAGCTGTTCCGGGTAACATTGTATCTGCATCAATAAAAAGTAAAAAATCACCCCTTGCTTCAAGAGCAAGCTTGTTTCTTATGGCTGCTCTTCCGATGTTTTTCTCAGAGTATATCACCCTGACATTATCACCCTCAAGAGACTTATATTTTTCCCTGAATTCAGCAGATGAACCGTCATCTCCTATAAGAATTTCTTGAAATTCAGGTACGACACCAAGGGCATTTTTCATGCTGTGAACAAGAGCAACAATGTCATAATCGAATACAGGAATAAGAAGAGAAATCATCATTTTGATAAATGGTTCTTATATCAAATGTACAAAATTTATTTTTAATTTTTTGGCTGACAAACTTTGGCAGAGAAATTGCATTGGCTATTTTTGCAGATATCTTTAATAATCATAACTATAAATGAGGAGGATAATATTTTATATTTTATTTTCGACTGCGCCAACATTCTTATCTGGCCAGGTAAAAACTGGTTACGCGATTGATATTACAATAAATGATCTGCAGGATTCCACTGTTTTTCTGGCCTATCATCTTGGCGATAAGCAGTATATTAAAGATACTATTAAGCTTGACAAAACAGGACACGGAGTTGCACATGGGCAGGAAGTACTTCCTGAAGGAATTTATATGATCGTATTACCCGGTAAAAAATATTTTGAATTATTACTATCTAAAGAACAGCACTTTAAATTAAGCTGCCTGAACAGTGATTATTTCAAAACTCTGAAATTTAATGGATCTGAGGAAAATTCCGCATTCGTCGAATATCAGAAAAAATGGTTGACTATGCAGCAACGGGCGAGTGCTATCGCGAGAAGAGTTCAGAACAATAAGCAAAACAGTGATTCACTGAAGATCCTTGGATCAATTCAAAAACTTCAGGAGGAGAACATGAAGTCGTATCTTAAAGGTGTTATCAAAGTCAATGATGGGAATTTACTTGCCACTCTCGTAAAATCATTATTACCTGTTGACGTTCCTCAGTTCTCAATACCCGCCGGAACGACAAATCCTGATTCTGTAAGATGGATTTTAAATTATAACTATAACAAGAATCATTTTTTTGACAATACTGATCTCTCTGATGAAAGACTTGTTCGTACTCCTATTCTGTATGCCAGGCTGGAAGCCTTCTTCACTAATGTTTTAATACAATCGCCCGATTCAATCAATAAAGAAATTGACAGACTGCTACTAAAATGCAGCGGTAACTATAAGATCTTTCAGTTTGTATCTGTCTTTCTTTTTAATCATTTCCGCGAAAGTCAAATAATGGGACAAGATGCAGTATTGGTCAAACTCGCTGATGAAATTTATCTTTCCGGGAAAGCCGATTGGGTGACAAAGGAATTCAAAGACAATCTCCGGAAACAGGTTGATCTTTTACGACCAAATCTCATTGGTAAAAAAGCCGAAAATCTGGTAATGGATTCCTACAAGGGGATATTTGTATCATTATATGATATTGAAAAAGATTTTACTATCCTTTATTTCTGGGAACCCGATTGCGGACACTGCAAAGAGTCTACTCCAAAGCTTAAAGAATATTATGCGAAACCCAAAGATTACAGCATGGAAGTATTTGCTATATGCACTACAAAAGATAAAGAAAAATGGACCAGGTATATTGAGGAAAATAAACTGACCTGGATAAACGGCTGGGATCCTGAAAGAAGTTCACATTTTGATTATTATTATAATGTTCAATCTACACCTACTATATATATACTGGATAAAAACAAGAAAATAATTGCAAAGAAACTGGCAGTTGAAGATATAGGTTCTTTTATTGATAACTACAGAAAGTACTTTAATTAGTACCGGTCTGTTCTTTGCCTAAATATGTTATTAATTCATAAATAGTCCGGAACTCATATTGTGTGTTATATGTGATTAATTGCCAGTTCTCGTCCGTTGCTGAAGGTGCTACTATATAAGGAATTTTTTTTTCGTCGGTTACAGTAAAGCCGGCTCTGATGATTGCCTTTTCGGTCCAGAGCTTTTTAAAACCTTCACCTTCGATGTACATACTTCCCTTTTCTTCAATACGGAAGGAAAAAGTTCCGTCTCCGTGATTAAAACTTACAGCCGAGTTATCAAATAAATGGTCAAATGCCCCTGCAATAATAAGATCTTCAGGAGCTCCTTCAATAAGTTCATCATCAAGTATCAGCCATATTTTATCCGACCGGTTAATAGCCATCTGGAGGTCATGGGTTGAAAATATAATAGTCTTCATGTTTATGGCCGAAAGCGTATGCATTAACTGAAGGATTTCGTACCTGGCAGCTATGTCGAGAAAAGCAGTTGGTTCATCCATTATCATTATTCCGGTATCCTGTGCTAAAATTCTCGCAATCATTGCTTTCTGACGTTCACCATCAGAAAGTTCTGAGACATATTTTCTGTAAAATGGTTTAATTGAAGTCTTTTCTATCGCATCCATTATTGCCTCATGATCTTTCAGATCAATTTTCCCGATCCAGTTGGTATGTGGAAACCGTCCAAGAGCAACAAGATCATACACGCTCATATTACTTACCTTTACAATATCCGTTGAAATATAGCCAACTCGCTGTGCAAGATCCATCCGGGAATAATTTTTAATATTTTCACCGCTATAAAAGATTTCACCTCCCAGAGGCTTTTGAAGTCCTGCAATTGTTCTTAAAAGCGTGCTTTTACCGATTCCGTTTCTCCCGATAACAGCTATAAGTTCTCCGCTGCTGGCCCTGGCATTCAGTGGAGGAAGAAGGATATTTTCAATTTTCCCTGAAACATAACCTATTTTCAGAGAGTCAAAAGACATTATATCAGTTAAGTTGCTTTTCATCTGAATGAATCAGAAAAATTTCTGTTTCTCAGGATAACCCATATAACTACAGGAATGCCAATAAGTGATGTTACAGCATTTACAGGCAGAACACTCTCGGAACCGGGCAACTGAGATATAATATCGCTGAGGAGCATAATAGCTCCACCTGACAGAATCGTCCCTGGTATCAGAATCTTATGATCAGAAGTCTTAAATATTATTCTGGCTATGTGGGGTACTGCGATCCCAATGAATCCTATTGGTCCGCAGAATGCAGTCACACTTCCCGCCAGAATACTTGTACAGACAAAAACAATTGTCCTGGCGAACCTTATATTTAGTCCTATACTGCTTGCATAGGTTTCACCCAGCAATAAAGCATTCAATATTTTGGATGAAAACAGACTTATGATAATGCCGGCTGATACTGAAACCAGAAGAACATTAAGCTGACTTGCTGTGAGATTTCCTAAACTTCCCATTGTCCAGATAACATATGCTTTTAACATTGTCTCATTGCTGAAATACTGCATAATTGTTACTACAGCCGAAATACCGCTTGAAAGCATTATTCCCAGAATCAGGATTGTCATTATATCTTTCACCTTTGATGAGATAACCATGATCAAAAGCATTACTAAACCAGCCCCTATCCAGGAAGCCGCAACCAGAATCCAGTTGCCGAGGCCATTCAGACTACCCGGTGAAATATCACGGGAAAAACCTAAAATTACAAAAGCCACACCCAGACTGGCTCCTGAGCTTATCCCAAGAACATAGGGCCCTGCCATCGGATTCCTGAAAACCGTCTGCATCTGCAAACCGCTTATAGATAAAGCGATACCTACGGTCAAAGCAGTGATGGCTTTTGGCAATCTGAATTTCAGAACAATGGTTTCATAATTACTGTGTTCACCGGAAAAGAACACTTTGATTATTTCTGAGGCTTTAATGCTTACCGAGCCCAGAAAAATATCAAGGATCAATAGAAATAATACAAGAACAAACAGTACGGTGAATATAATTCTGAATCTTCTTAGTGATTCAATGCCGGTGGACAATTCTATTTGTTTATTAGTTTTCAATAATCCTTTAATAGATTTTTCTGTAAAAAATCAAATCTGTATCACTGAACAATTCAGGATGCAGGATTGTGGCTATATCTTTCAGGATCAGATGAGGATAAAGACTGCCGGATTCCCAGTAATCATTTGCACCTTTTGCATTTGTCCTTTTAATATTATTATAGAGATTATCATTTTTAAAACAATTAAGATTTGCCAGACGAGGATCAACATTCATAATCTCTTTCCTCGAACTGATGCTTCCGATGTTCAGCCAGTAATCTGCAGCAAGACCACTTAAATAGACATTTTCTATACCCAACGGCATTGATACGGAGGATCTGGTATTCTGCCACAGATAATTTCCCCCTGCATCGTTTATCATCTTGCTGATAAACGAATTTCCAGGTGAAATATACCAGGTATCCTTATAAGGAAAACCGAGCAAAACTTTTGGTTCGCTTTTAGCATTCCTTTCAATAAATGATCGCAACTTTGAGTATTCATCAACTTCTTTATTATAAATACTGTCTGCCAGATTCTCCTTGCAATACAATGCTCCGAAAAATTTAATCCATTCCGCCCTGCCCAGCGGATCTGTTTCGAGATAATCTGCATTAAAAACAACTTTAACACCTAACTCTTCAATTTTGGCGGTATAGCTTTCAGATTCACTCCCGATACCATACATCATTATCAGATCAGGAGAGATCTTGAGTATCAATTCCTTGTTCAGATCTGCATCATAACCTACGTCCTCTATAAGACCAAGTTCTACATTCCTTATCAGATCAGGCGAATATATGAATCCTGTCCCCGACATTCCGGAAATTGTCTTTGCTTCACCCAGAGCAGAGATCATCATTATATGGGTCGTTGACATACAGATTATTTTTTTCAACGGGACAAAGATCACTGATGAGGAATCGAGACCAAGTGGCACCTCAGATCCTTTTTTCACCAGATAATAAACCTTGTTAACATCATTTGCTCCCTGCCACGGATTAATAATTGTTGCTATCGTATAGCTGCCAATTTTCCGAAGAGTGAATCGTTCGGCTCTGACTATCAGAGCTTCATTGCTCTCAATACGTGGAACGCGATGATTTTCAGCCATCCTGCCGCATGATCCAAGATAAATTATAAATACTGCAAATACCGGTATCGAGAGAAATTTCATTTTTTAATTTTTAAAATGGAATGATAGCATCAGAAAATAGTTTCTGCCGGGTTGCGGATAATAAGCTATTGTTTTATAAGTGACATCAAAAATATTTTCTACTTTAAAACTTAAGTCAATATGATTCTCTTTAAAATTAAATTTCATACCACCTGTCAGATTATTTAAAGTATACCCTTTCAATGAACCTGAATTATCGGCAGTTGTATATATACGTCCCTTAAAATTGACCAGCCAGATTGCATAAATATTTTTAAAAGCCAGATGGAGGGAGCTATTTGCCTGATTTTCGGGAATATAAATCAATTGTTTACCATCAGTTTCTGATGTTCCGCTGTTCATTTCTATGGCTCTTGTGTAGGAATATCCGGCATTAAGGTTAACCGACAGGTTATTATTCAGATATTTTGCAGCCAATGATGCTTCTACACCTGAGGATTTGACACTCCCGATATTATCGGCGACCCAGAAAGAGGAATCTCCTGGTCTCCATTGTATCATATCCCGTATATAATTATTAAAATAATTCAGTTCAGAACCAAAGGATACTGAACTGGAAATCTGGTGGTCGAGCTTATATCCGAATTCGTACGAGTATGCATATTCATTTTTCAGATCAGGGTTGCCACCAGGATTCCAGAAAAGATCATTCAGAGACGGAATTTTGGAATTTCTCGATATATTCAGTTTCAGATAATGTTCTTCTCCCCTGAAAACCCTGAATTCAAATCCTGCTGAATAATCTGGTATGAGAAACGATCTGTCATCAAGAGTCTCTCTGAGAAGTAGTACCGCGCCGAATCTTTTACCTTTTTTTCTTTCAGCTGAAAGAGTGACAGATGCATTGTTGCGCCGGGCTCCTTCTTTATAATTATTTGATTCAATATTGTTTAATTCCTCACTTAAGACGATCTTAAAACGTGAATACTCTCCGAGCGGAGTAGTTATGCCACCTTTAAGTACATAAGTGTTAGCCTTATTTTTAGACTCAATAGAGTAAAGCTCACTGGTATAGTTTAGATTAGATAGCATCCAGGCAGCCGTTACGAAATATTCTTTCTTTCCATCTACAAAATCATAGTTAACCAGACTCCTGAATGAATTATCGGATTGTTTCTCACCTGCATACCCGTATAGTGTTGACCCGGGCAGGTCACGGTCAGAAGACTGATACCAGAATCGGGCAGACAGGACATTTTCAGCCTTCCTCAGATATAGTTCCTGCATAAAACCATTCTGCATGATTTGATCATTTTTCCTCCGTTTCCATATAGGGTCAGGAATAGCATCAGTATCAAAATATGAGAAATTGTTTTGTGATGAGTTCAGATAACCTTTAGTAACTGACTGGAAATGATCGTTTCCCGTACTCGCTTTGACGAATGCTGAATATCTCCCAAAGCTTCCTGCTCCCGTACCAGCCTCAATAAGAGTCCGTTTCTTCCAGCCGGGTTCATTCTCCAGATTTATAATTCCTCCAATTGCACCATTACCCAGATCCATTGAAGCACCGCCAAAACTTACCAGGACATTTTCTATCATAGCGGAAGGTATAAGTGAAAAGTCAGACTGCCCCAGCATAGGATCGTTAATATTGATACCGTTCCATGTCACCTGAGTATGACCGGCAGATGTACCCCTGAATGATGAAGTTGCTGCTCCGCCTGACCCATAGTATTTAACAAATAAGGGTGTGTTATCGTTCAATACTTCGGTAAGGGAGAACAACGGGTAATCCCGGAGCTGTGAGGAGTCTATTCTGAAGAATTTGAAGCCTGGCTGCTCAGAACTTATCTGTTTTCGGGTGATTAATACTTCCTGGATTTTCAGGGTATCATTTTCAAGCTGTATTTGTCCGTTTAGTTGTAACGACAAACAGCCTGCCATAATCAAGAGACTCGCTCCGGAAATGGATTTCATGTTTTTCTGATTAATTGTTTTCTCCATAATAACACTTATCATTTTATATGATAACCATTATCAGGGCTGACAGGAGTGTAAGTAAGGAATCATTCAATGATCCGGCGCTTTTCTTCCCGAAAGCTGTGAATATGGTTTTGTCTGGCAGGTCTTCTGACTTATCCCGGTTTTGTGAAGCCTTCCCATAACCTTAAATTGTCACAGTGGCAGGTATTCACAAAACCATAATCGTTAGAACGATCGGGCATCACAGCAGCGGGTACTGTTGCGGATTCAAACCGCATTCCCTTTTCATTACAATGATTTAATTTCATTGTAACACCAAAACATTACAAAGATAAAAGTTATTTTTATTCTGAAATAGTTTGACCCCAGTCAGATATCAACATTTATTAACAACTATTCTAAATTGTGCCGCAGGAATTTCTCACAATAAGTTCCGGAGATATATTTACCTGACGTTTAAATTTCCCTTTTCCTGAGTTTTTAACTTCCGACCAGATCATGTTTGCCACTTTGGTGGAAATATCTGCCAGGGGCTTTCGAAGACAGGTCACAGGAGAAAACATAAGGTCGAATCCCGTGCCCTCTTCCATCGAAACAACGGCAATATCCTGAGGAACCCTCAGCTTTTTTTTCCTCAAGCAATGTCATTATTGGATAGACAAGACTTGCCTTCATTATGATCATAATATCAGCCCGGTAAGGAGGGCGAAGATACTTTTCAAACTGTTCATATTCGATATTCTCACCTGCTGGTTCATTTTCCAACTCGACAACTACCGGTCTGTTGATTTCTGGTTTCTTGACCCACCGCATCAATAATATCCTGAACTGCCATACTGTCCGAACGGATTGATCTGTGGTCAGCTATGATTATAATGTTTTTATAGCCAAGTTTCTCAAGGTGATTTACAACAAGTTGAGCTCCGGCAGCAGTATCAGTGCTAACAGTATTCAGTCGTAGTGTCTTTAGGGGTTTTTCAAGAAGTACAAATGGATAATCCGTTGCTCTTAGCGCCCTAATCGTAGTTTCATCAGCTGCATCTCCAAGGAGTATGAGTCCGCTATAGAACTTTTTAAAAGCTCCCACAAGCCTGTCAAATCGCTGATCGTCGGGATCTTTTGTTACAATAGAGAATCCAACGCCAATGCTCGAAAAAGCTTTTTGAAGAAATGGTGTTATCTGAATAATAAAAGGATCATTAATTGAAGGAACAATCATACCCAGTACCCCTGGTTTCTCTTCAACAGGTGAACTCTCATTCTTCTCCTGAGCGGATTCAAAATACCCCATTTGTCTGGCCAGCAAAAGAACTTTCTCCTGGGTATCCTTACGGATCCCCTGCTGATCGGCCTTATTGTTTAGTACCAGTGATACCAATGTACCAGATACACCAAGCCTTGCGGCTAAATCTTTGTTTTTAAATTTTTTTCCCATTTCCCCATTTTTGGAAGAAATAAATTTAGCATTTTTTTCAAATGGTAGATGGGATTTAATAATATTTAACTTTTATGACTAAAAAAGATCCAACGCCAAAGACAAAAGTGAGAGAATGTGATCCCTCGCTTTTGCTCTTTTGCGACACCTCATAATGATTTGTTAGTTTTTTATTTTTTAGAAGGATTTATTCCTCTTTGTTTGGCTGCAGCTTCAAGGCGTTGCTGCCATTTTGATTTTTGAAGCGGTTTCTTTTTATTCTGCTCCAGAGTTGCCAGTACCGCATCGGCATTTATAAACCTTTTAGATATCATATTCTGAGCATAAGTAAGCATATTCGCCAGGAAATAGTAATAGGTCAGACCTGAAGAGAAATTATTAAGGATCAGCATAAACATTACAGGCATCATGTACATCATCACTTTCATTCCGGGTTGATCGGAACCGGGCGAAGAACCTGTCATTTTCATAGTAAGCAATGTTGAAGCTGTCATGAGAAGAGTAAAAAGACTTACATGGCTTCCATACATCGGGATTGAGAATGGGAGCGTGAGAATTGAATCATAGGTTGATAAGTCAGTCGCCCACAGGAAGTGTTCCTGACGCAGCTCAATTGAGACTGGAAAGAATCTGAACATGGCAAAGAGAATAGGCATCTGAAGAAGCATTGGAAGACAACCACCCATCGGGTTCACTCCTGCCCTCTTATACAGATCCATAGTAGCCTGCTGTTTTTTCATTGCATCCTCTTTCTTGGGAAACTTCTTGCCCAATTCTTCAACCATTGGCTTCAAAACCTGCATTTTTGCCGTTGACTGGTACGATTTGAAGGTGAGCGGAAAGAGTACAACTTTTATGATAACGGTAAGTATAAGAATAATCAGACCAAAATTGTTTATGAAATGGTTTAGCCAGTTAAAGATCGGTATAATGGCAAACCTGTTGATCCACCCTATAATATTCCTGCCCAGGAAAACAAGTTTATCGAGCTCAAGTCCTTCTTTTTTAAGAATAGTAAAGCTATTTGGCCCATAATACAACTTCATGTTGATGGCATTTGAAGAAGCTGGATTATACGGTACTCCGACCTCAGATGTGTAATATCTTATATATTTCTTGGATGTCAATGTCCGTGTTGACGACAGAGAACCATTCAGAAAGAAATCGTTAGATACTATAACTGAAGAAAAGAACTGATCCTGAAAAGCTACCCAGCTCAGTTTAGTAGTTACATCAACTTTTTCTAATTCTTTACTTTGCCTTTGCTTCAAATAAGTAACATCGTCCTGATAGTATTTATAAGTAACATCAGAATAATTCTCTTCATTCTGCCTTCCTTTTTCCTGCTGAGGCATATATAATCTCCAATCCAGAGTAATACTGTTTTGATTTGAAGCAATAATGCCATCCATCGATTTGAAAGTTACATTAAAGTCAACCATGTATTTATCAGGAGCAAGAGTATATTTATATTCAATGTATTTATCTTCACCTGCCGATAACCTCAGAACTACGCTTTGGGGCTGGGAGCTCACAACATAAGATCTCTGATCAGTTACAGGTTTGAAAAAAAGGTTGTTAGTCTGAACTCTCTTATTGTCCATTGAAAAGAAATTAAACCCGAATACGGTTGAGTCGCCTTCAAATAGGATCAGAGGCTTTGAATCAAATGTTTTGTAGTCCTTTAATCTTACAGAATATACCCTTCCCCCCCTGAGCGAAATTTTAAGGTCAACTTTGTTATTCTCAAGAGTTATGAATTCATTCTCACCGGTAGCATCTTTGGCAAAAACGCCATATTGAGATACATCTGTCTGAGCTTCAGGCGATTTGGGAACAGTAATGTCGGGTTTTATCTGATTCAGATTCAGAGAATCCGTGTTCTGTTTCCCGGGTGCGATCCCGAGTTTCGAGTTGATATCATTTATTTTTTTACTTATTGCTTCTGCCTGATTTGGTTTATTAAATCTCAGCGCACTCATATAGAGCGCTCTGGCAGCTTCAAGATCACCTTTTGCATAATCAGCATCAGCAGCAGACAAAGTCTTTTCAAATTCTTTAGTTACCTTGCTGCTATTATATATACTGAACCCTATAAAGATTACAAAAATCAAGATAAGGCCTGTTATTGTATTTCTATCCATTCTTTAATATGAATTAATTTTTTGGGGTTAAAATTAAAAAACTATTACTATTTAATATAGGGCAGATACGCTGTGCATCCTTCGGAGATGCAATTCATGGCGTCTCTAACCAATACATGCTTTTATAAAACTGACGAATAACGGATGGGGATTTATAACAGTACTGCTGTATTCAGGATGGAACTGGACACCAATAAACCATTTGTGACCTGGAATTTCGATGATCTCTACCAGACCTGATTCAGGGTTAATTCCGACAGGTATCATCCCATGCTTTTTGAATTCATCATAATATTTGTCGTTGAATTCGTATCTGTGTCGGTGTCTTTCAATAATATCGGTTTTCTGATAAGCTTCGTATGTCTTTGAATTTTTGTCAATTACACATTTATATCCTCCAAGTCTCATTGTTCCACCCTTGTCGATAATACTTTTTTGTTCCTCCATGAGATCAATAACCGGGAATTTTGTTTTATGGTTTATTTCTGTTGAATGTGCGCCGTCGAGGTTTAAAATATTTCTTGCATACTCAATAACTGCACATTGCATACCAAGACAAATTCCAAAAAAAGGAATATTATTTTCCCGGGCATACTTTGCAGTCAGTATTTTACCTTCAATGCCCCGCGAACCGAAGCCGGGAGCTACCAATATACCATTAAACCCACTTAATCTGTCAATAACATTCTTTTCAGTAATTTCTTCCGAATGGATATATTCGACATCAATTTCGCATTCATTCATCGCCCCGCTGTGAACAAACGATTCTGCAATTGATTTGTATGCATCAGGAAGCTCAACATATTTTCCCACGAGAGCGACTTTTATTGAATGTTTCGGATTCTTTAGTTTGGTAAGGAATTCTCTCCATTCTGTCAGGGGTGGCTCTGTTTCGACAGGAAGTGCCATTTTTCTAAGGACTGTTCTGTCAAGCCCCTGTTCAAGCATTTTAATAGGCACTTCGTAAATTGTAGAAACATCGACCGACTCAATTACTGCATTCTCTTCGACATTACAGAAAAGTGCTACTTTTCTTTTGATGTCTTCATTGAGGTGTCTTTCTGTTCTGAGTACCAGGAGATCGGGTTGTATTCCGGTTTCAAGAAGCTCCTTTACAGAATGCTGAGTCGGTTTAGTTTTTGACTCTCCTGTTGACGAAAGGTAAGGCACGAGGGTCAGATGAATGACAATACAATTTTGTGCCCCAAGTTCCCATTTTAACTGACGGACAGATTCAATATAAGGCAGCGACTCGATGTCACCAACTGTTCCTCCTATTTCTGTAATAACTATATCAAATTTGTCACCTGAGCTTACAAGTTTAATCCTTCTCTTTATTTCATCAGTTATGTGAGGAATAACCTGAACTGTCTTTCCCAGGTAATCTCCTTTTCGTTCCTTATTAATGACAGACTGATAAATTCTGCCGGTTGTAACATTATTTGCCTGACTTGTCGGGACATTTAAAAACCTTTCATAATGACCGAGGTCAAGGTCCGTTTCAGCTCCGTCAAGTGTTACATAGCACTCCCCGTGCTCGTAAGGATTCAGTGTTCCTGGATCAACATTGATGTATGGATCGAGCTTCTGGATAGTAACAGAATAACCCCGGGCCTGCAATAATTTTGCAAGAGAAGCTGATATAATACCTTTTCCCAGAGAAGAAGTTACTCCCCCTGTAACGAAAACATACTTTACGTCTGTCAAAGCAAAGAAAGTTTATTTTTTAAATTATAGATATCTTTAAAATTAATCATCCAGCCCTGACTGGTCGATCATTCTGACTTTTTCCTCAAGTGTTTTTATCAGTTTTTTTGCGCTTTCGATTTTGTCTTCCACCTCTCTGATCATGGTATCAGCGTTGGTAGATTTTGCAAAAAAACCAATATTATTCTCCCACAAAACTATGTCACTTTCAAGCTGTTTAATCTTTGTAAAAAACTTATCACGCTCATTTCTGACTTTTCTTGAAGCTTTAGGATTTGCTTTAAGATTGTCAAGTTTAGTTTTATATTTAAGGATACTTTTGTCCTCATCACCAATTTTCAGTTTATCAAACTCTTTATTAATGGCTGCCCGATATTTATTGGTGATTTCATCTTTCATATTAAACGGAACAAAACCAATCTCAGTCCATTTCCTCTGCAATTCTTTCAGGCGTTCGAAAGCAGATTGAACATCAGTTCCCGGTTCAAATTTCTCAAGTTCATCAATGATGGAGAGTTTTGCTTTCAGATTATCTTCGTAAGATGTATCGAGTGCGGTAAAAAACTCTGTCTTCCTGTTAAAAAAATGATCACATGCTTTGCGGAATCTCTTCCAGCATCTTTCCGATTGTTTCCTGGGAACGGGACCAATTTCTTTCCACTCTTTCTGCAGTTTTATCAGAGCATCGGAAGTAGCTTTCCAGTCTGTGCTTTCCTGAAGACTCTCAGCCTGGATACATAATTCCGTCTTCAGCTGCAGGTTATTCATCTGAATCTCTTTATTGTCTGCATAGAAACCACGCTTCTTCTCAAAAAAAGTATCACATGCGTCTCTGAATCTCTGATAAACCCTGTTATTTTGCTTTTTAGGAGCAAATCCAATTGTACGCCACATTTTCTGTAACTCAACTACCTTATCTGCCCTTTCATCAAATTCTTTGAAGTTTTTAATTTCCAGCAGGTTTATGGCATCTACCTCTTCACACAGAGCTATTTTAGCATCAAGGTTTTTTCTCTGATCGTCTTTCTGTTTTTCAAAGTACTCATGATGTCTTTTGTTTATTTGAGAGGTAGCTTCCTTAAATCTCTCCCAGATCTCATTTTTTGATTCCTGTGGAACAGGGCCTATCTCGCGCCACTGGTTATGAAAATCCTGTAAAAATCTGAAGGCGTTGACCGGATTTGGTTCGAGAAGGAGTTCTTCTGCCTTTTCGCATAACAAAACTTTTGCCTCAAAATTCTTTTTAAGGTCAAGGTCTCTCAGCTCTTTATTTATTTTAATATAATCATAGAAAATTTCCACATAATGATGATAATTCTCCCAAAGATCTTTCAGCGAAGTCTGAGGCACCACGCCAATAGAATGCCATTCATTCTGAAGCGCTCTGAAGTCATGAAATGTCTTATTTATTGATTCTTCCCTGTTTACCAGATCTTTGATTTTATCTATTATGTCATACTTTTTTTTCAGGTTTTCATATTTTTCAGCTTCCTGAATTTTATTATAGTCGGTTTTTTTCTCTCTGTATTTTTCGAGCAGGTGTTTTACGCGGGCATCTTCAGGGTCAACCCATTGCCTGTACTCCTCAATTTTGCCTCCACCTTCAAGAAACTTGGCTTTCCTCTCTTCAGCTTCACTCTTTAATTTCTTATAGAAGTGTATTTTTAAGCGTTCAACATCATCCCTGATCTCAACAGTAGGCCTGTTTTCAATAATCAGAGCCAGTGTCTCAACAAGTTCATGCTTTGAATAACCGGAATAATCAACCTGCGGCAGCTCAATATTTTCAGACTCATCAGCTTCCGCAATCACAGGTTCTTCCTTAACCTCCTCAACTACAGGTTCTTCCTTAACCTCCTCAACTATAGGTTCTTCCTTAACCTCCTCAACTATAGGTTCTTCCTTAACCTCCTCAACTACAGGTTCTTCCTTAACCTCCTCAACTACAGGTTCTTCCTTAACCTCCTCAACACAGGTTCTTCCTTAACCTCCTCAACTACAGGTTCTTCCTTAACCTCCTCAACTACAGGTTCTTCCTTAACCTCCTCAATCACAGGTGTCTCATCCGGCTTAAGCCCTTCATTTTCGGTTATTGTCTCTGTATTAATTTCAGGATCTCCTGCGTCACCAGGAGATTCAAGTTCTTGCGCGTTGTCCGCTTGTGTGGCATCCTCAGTTCCGGTGGCGTTTTCGATAGCCCCGGATTGTTCTTTACGAACAGAGTCATCCGGATTTTTCTTGGTCATAATCAATCCTTTTATAGTTCAGATCATTGTCAGATATTTGCACACCATGGCAATCCATGGAATTTTCAGAGTACGAAAATATTGAAATATTTAATAAAACTCAAAGTTTTGACATAAATAAATGTGAGAATCAGATATTAAGACCCTCTTTAAATGAAGTATTGAAAATATAGAAGTTGACAATTTCATATTTTAAGATGTCAATTACAGGAATTCAGAGAGATAAATTCTATATTTGACCATAAATATGATCTAAAAAGGTACTCTGACAAAATAAAATTAAAATATTGAAAGATGGATAAAACTCAAATATTTATCTATTCAGCTGTAATTGCATTAGTGGCTGTAAGACTATATCAAAAATTTGTTAAGAAAGATAAAGGTAAATTGGGATCAGATGCTAAACATGGTTCAGATAACTCGATGTTGTCTTCTTCAAAAGATGATGATTATGAACCGTACTCCAAAAAGTGAATAGAAGGAATACTTAACTTTTGTGGGCTCACATTCTACCTGGTATTTGACAGTCTGTAATGGAATAATGGAACTTTCAGACAGTAGAACAGGAGATCCTTCGCTTCGCTCAGGATGACAGCATTGTTGATGAACACATGGGGTGAAAAAGTGGCGATTCGTACCACTAATCTATCAATTAGATTTATCTACGAATCGCCACTTTTTCACTCCAATAACACCCTAATTATCTTGTCATCCTGAGCGAAGCGAAGGATCTCCTACTCACATCATTAGCAAACTCTCATTTAAAGTATTCTGTTAATAATCTATTTTCTGTTTTTCGACACCATATACCGGAATGGATTTATAATCTTCTGGAGAAGTCTGATCCTCTCGGTAATGATTTCCGCTGTACCCTGCATATTCTGATTAAAATCAAGTTTTTTACCATATAACGTCGAGAGGCCATCAGGCAATTCAATTTCAATAACATAAGCATCACCGGAAGGAACTAGTGATTTTGATTTTACAGTACCTCTCACAATTCCATATTCGAGGTAAGGATAACCACTCAGTTTGATATTAACCTTTTGATTTATTTTCACTTTGCCGGATCGTTGCATTTTAAGATATATTCTTCCCAGATAGCTGCCAGTAGACAGAGGAACTATGCTCACCACCTGTTCATCTTTAACAACTGACTGATTGGCACTCCAGAACTTTGTAAATGAAACAATTCCATCAATGGGCGAAATAAGAAGATAAGTATTCTCCCATAAATTTATCTGGGCCTTGAGGTTTAAAAAAGATTCGCGCAAAACTGAAACAAGCTTTTCCTTTTCATCCACACGGGTTATGCGATAATCCTGCAAAAGCTGTCGTTTTTCTGCTATCTCAATTGATTTTGCGGCATGGTCAAGCCTGACCTGCTGAAGCTCTATGTTGACTTTTAAAAGTGATTGATGTGATGTCTCAAATTCACTTTCAGGTATAACCTTTCCTGCAAAAAGAGAAGAATCTCTCTTGTACTTTTTTGCCTCAAGACGCCGGTTTTCAGAGTAGAGATTTTCTTTTACTTTTAATCTGCTGACATATTCCTGGATACTGACTATTTCATTGTTAAGCGAAGCTATTTTATTACCATACAAATCGTTGGTAATATAGCTATTTAAGTCAGACAGGTTTTTAAGAAAAGAGCCGTAAATTCCCTGTAATTCACCAAGCCCGGCCAGTAGAGGTAACATCCTGGCAGAAAGTAATTCAGGCCACCTTATAGTATCAATTGTCTGTTTAAGTAAATTAATTTCCTTCATTGACGCTGTTGTTTCCATTACAGCAATTAATTGTCCGGCCTTAACTTCTTCCTTTTCTTTTACAGAGAAATAGTTAATGCGTCCGGTTACTTTTGTGACAAGATTCACAGGCGGATTAGTTGTTGTAATTTCGACCGGAGCAGGAATAGTATCCGGATACCTGATCAGCCAGGCAAATACAATAAACAGAATAAAAAGCAAAAGAAGAGTAGTTGTACCCCATCTGAGAATTCTCCCCGGCGGTCTTCCCATAATTTCTTTTACAGGTTCAGAGTACTTTATTTCCGGCTGCTGATTCTTCATAAATGATCGCTAATTACCCAGTTCAAGTTGATTTTTTACCAGATTGTAATATGCTCCCCGCTTCCCGATAAGTGATTCGTGTGTACCAGTTTCTATTATCCTGCCGCTATCGAGAACAACAATTTTATCAGCATCTCTTACAGTGCTTAGCCTGTGAGCAACAACAATAACTGTTTTGTCTTTAAAGAATCCTGTAAGGTTTTCAACAATTGCTTTTTCGTTATTTGCATCAAGAGAGTTGGTTGCTTCATCAAAAATTATAATATCCGGATCCTTATAGATTACCCTGGCAATAAGCAGTCTTTGTTTCTGTCCTTCGCTCAGACCATGGCCATTTGCTCCTATCCTGGTATTATATCCGAGAGGCAGTGATTCGATAAATACTTTTATATTTGCTATATCAACTGCTCTGACCAACTTTTCCTCATTAATATCTTCTGATCCGGGAGCAATATTAGCTGCAATAGTATCGGGGAAAAGGAAACCATCCTGCATAACCGCACCCACTTTCTCTCTCCAGACTTTCAGGCTGAGATTTGATAAACGAGTATCGCCAATAAGTATTTCACCGGCTACAGGATGATAAAAACCAAGCAACATTTTTAATAAAGTTGTTTTTCCACTACCGCTCGTACCGACAATTGCAGTTACTTTATTCCCTTCGATAAACAAATCAATGTCTTTTAAAGCAAACGGTGACCGGGGGCCCTCATACTGGTAAGAAAGACTATTAATATATATATCCTTTTTGTCGGGAAGTTTTCTTACTTTCATCTCAGGTTCAGGCTCTTCTTCCTGCAGGTTATGTACTTCAGCCAGCCTGTCGAGACTCATTTTCGCATCCTGCGACATACGAAAAAAGCCAATTATCTGGCTGACAGGTACATTCAACTGACCTATAATAAACTGAACTGCAAGCATCATTCCAAGGGTCATATTACCTTTCAGAACTGCTGTTGCCGCAACTATAGTTATCAGGACGTTGGTGACTTCATTAATGAATGTAGCGCCTGCTGATTGATACTGGATTATGCTCAATCCTCTGATCTTCAATCCAAACAACGTCGCCTGCAGCTTTTCCCAATCCCATCGCATACTCAATTCACTCTGGGTCAGCTTAATCTCCTGCATTCCGTTTACTATATTAATAAGCTTGTTTCCTGAAACAGACATTTGCTTAAAACGCTGATGATCCAGAGCAGCCCTCGATTTCATGAAAATTGAAACCCAAAGTATATATAGTACTGACCCCGTCAGAAATAAAGCGAGGATTTTAATACTATATACTGCAAGAACAATTCCAAAAACAACCAGATTGAAAAATGAGAACAAAATGTTCAGACTTGCAGAAGTAAGAAACTCTTCAATCCGGTTGTTATCTTCAATCCGTTGAAGGATATCACCTGTCAGCTTGGTATCAAAAAAAGCCACAGGAAGTGACATCAGTTTTTGAAGAAATCCCGATATCACGGCCACATTCACTCTTGACCCGATATGTAGAAGCAACCAGCCTCTTATGAATTCAACAGACATCCTCCCAAAAACAAGAGCAAGCTGGGCAAAAAGAATCAGATAAATAAATCCTATATCGTTGTTATTAAGGCCAATATCTATAATTGACTGGGTAAGAAAAGGAATAACCAGCTGGATACAGCTTCCAAGAACTAATCCCAGAACCAATTGGTAGAGATATTTCCGATAGATTCGAAAATATTTAAAAAGGAATTTAAAACCGTTTGTTTTATCCGGTTCATTCTCATTGTCATAAAGTGCCGGAGTAGGTTCAATTATTAATACCAGGCCTGCCGGTATTCCATCAACAACGGTAGATGCCCAGTTCTGAACAAATTCTTCACGAGTGAATTCCATTAGTCCAACAGCAGGATCGGCGATCCAGATTTTGTCGTTTTTGATCTTGTAAACAACTACAAAATGTTTTTGCCTCCAGTGAACTATACATGGAAATGGGACATTCTCATTCAAAATCTCAAAATGGACTTTTACTCCTATAGTTCTGAATCCCAAAGAATCAGCAGCTTCTGATAGTCCCAGGAATGAGACTCCCTCTCTTGTTATGTAACACTTTTTTCTTAGAGATTCAAGTGAAAAATTCATTTTGTAAAACCCTGCTACCATCTTTAGACAGGCAGGTCCGCAATCCATTGCATCAGGCTGTTTTACAAATGGGAAAGACATTTCAGGTCTATGGAAATTGATTTTTAAGCAAAGTAAAGATATTTATTTTGGTTCAGATATCCCACGATTAAGATAAAATCAGTACCTCAAGGTATATAACGGGAGTTTTGACTTTTGAAATACTATATTTGCCATTTGATTCTTCTTAAGTAAAAGGGGTTGTTTAAAAAAATATCTGATATTGACTTACTTGAGGGTGTACGCAATCAGGATGGAAAAGTCCTGAATTGGCTATATGACAATTATTTACAAGCTGTCAAAAAACATGTTCTTAATAACAGCGGATCTATTGAAGATGTTTCCGATGTTTTTCAGGATACCATAATAATTCTGTATAAACAGATATCAGAGGACCATTTGAGTCTAACAACCGACCTCAAAGGTTATTTTTTTGGGATCGCACGTAACGTCTGGAGTGCACAGCTTAGAAAAAAACAAAAAACATTTGAACTGGAATTTGAAATTACCGATGAAGCGGAATCGGAAAACAGATACGACCCTACTCTGGAGAGGATTGTCAGCAGAGTATTTCAAAAACTAAAGCCTGATCAGCAGATGGTGCTGAATTTGTTCTCCGAAGGTATTTCCTACGAAGAGATCGCGTCGAAGATGAATCTTAAAAATGAGATCTACGCCAGAAGGAAAAAATATCTGTGCAAAGAGTCTCTTCTTGAGCTTCTGAAAGAAGATCCTGAATATCAGGAGTATTTGCGTTTTCTAAAATAAAATCCGTAAAACAGAAGCAGGATTACAATGGGTACTGTAACAAAAACTTTCCATTTGGCAGAATAGTACAAAGGCTCATTATTTCCATATACTACCAGCGCAGACCAGAAATAAGGATGTGACCTTAACCTGTCGGCTGTTTTTAAGAAGCCGATTCTTGCCTTTCTTAGTGATACACTTTTCGAATACCCTCTTTTGAGGTTTTTATAGAACATTTCAACAATCTCAGTACCCGATTTATCTTCGATTTCCCACATTGACATCACCACTGACTGACTTCCTGAATAGATAAAGCCTCTGGCAAGACTTAAAATACCTTCACCTGAATTCAACAGTCCTGTTCCGGTATTACACGAGCTGAGTACCACCATTTTGGCTTTAAGGGGAATTCCATAAATTTCAAATGTCTTGAGATACCCATCTTCAGGAGGATCATTTCCCCGGTCGAAGATCAATGTTGAATGCATAGGATCTTTTTCATTTACCAGGGTATGCATAGCCAGATGGATAATATCGTATTTCCCTGATTCATTTTTATATACCGATTCTTTTGCTTCATTGTTTTCAAAAAGAATTCCCCCTGTTATTCTTGATACATATTCTGCTTCCTGCCGGGCATAGGGTAGATCGTTTAGCTTACCCAATCCTGCCTGTCTCGACATTAATACTGATTGTATATCAATGGGTTCAGGGTAATTTGGAGCAAATGCAATTAGCTTGTTCCTTCTGCTGGATTCCTTTTTTGACGATTCAGCTAAAAAAGTAGCAGAGTATGTATACGAAATATCAAAATCGTTCATCATGTAATTCAAATCCCTGTACATAAGGCCTTCTCTCTGAACTGCATCAGTTGGAATAGTTTCAAATGGCAGGTATGAAAGAAAACTGTCAGGTGAAATAAATACCTTGTCAGAAATAAGGTATGATCTGACCGGTTCTATCAAAATTTTATATAACCTGTATCCGGTTGACTGGAATTCATTAAATTTCTTAGAAGCATTTTCAGCAGGCAATGGCAGCGATAACAGACCCCTGAACCGTTTAACATCATTGAAGAATGATGTATCGACAGGTATTGCAAGCAACTGCTGATTTTTCCTGTTTACAACAAAAGTATACAATACAGTATCTGAGATCACATAATTAATATAATTTCCATTGTGGCCAATTACTGCAGGAATATCCTTAAGCCCAATCGTTTGAGTGTTATATTTAATGGCATAATACTCCGGATATTGTTTTTCAAATACAAGAATGAGGGAATCTCTTTTTCTTATATCCTCCAGAAGATTTTCCTTCCATTTTGCTATTAATAGCATATTTGGGGTTTCTCCGGCCGATTCTTCGGCTATGCGGATATTGAACAGGCTGATTTCACGCTTCAGATCCCTTTCATAGTCTCCTATCTCAGAAGGGATATGAAACTGTGCTGCCTTCAATTCCCGGGTGGAAGTCAATAAAACTGCAACTTTGCTTTTTTCCGAATATTCAAATGCCTTTTCTCGGAAATACGGATCAGCAGTTTTATTGTACAGGAGATTAAAATCCCGTATCGCATTTAGATACGACTCCCTGTATTTGTCTCCCAATATTAACCTGCTTTCCTCTTCACTGATATTTATTCTGACTCTATCGATCAGCGAAACAATTAATTCTGAAGTATTTGATGCCGCTTCAAGGATTTTCTGTTCGGGCTTTCTCATATAGATATCCCATAAAATATTATATTTTAGCCTGAGTATCCTGAGAGAAGTTTGGTCGGGCTTCAAAGATTCAAGTCCGGGATTAACTAAATTTGCTTTTATAGCAATATTATCACTGTCCGGAAAAAGTAATGACTGAATTATTTCCAAAGCTTTTTCTGATTTGCCTTCTACTTCCAGTGAACGAGAATAACCTATATAAACAGATGTTTTTAAGAATTGGTCATGAACATTTTTATTAACATAATCCATGCACTCCAGATAACATTCAATTGATTTTCTATTGTCGATCCTGTAATCTCTTAAATAGGCTGCATAATTATTTAAAACTTCAAAATAATCGCGGGGATTAAGTTCAAATCGGGCTTTTGACCTGACCAGAGCATTTTTCAACAGTTTCTCACCCTTTTTTTCTTCATTATCATTCCCAAGAAAAATACAATAGCTGTTTATCAGGTTATAGCTTAATGATGAATTGTTGGAAATAGAAAGTGCTACCCCCTTCTCGTAATACTTACCTGCTTCTTCTTTGAGGCCAAGAGCATAATAAGTTATTGCCAGGCCATTCAGTAAATTAATAAAATTGTCATTTTGATCGATGCCGGAAGTTTCATAAATTGATTCAGTTTTGTCGAGGTAGATTTTTGCTTTCGAGAAATCAGCCAGCCTGTTATAGCATACACCTAAATTGTAGTAGAGATCGGCCATTACAGCAGAAGATACCTTTCCGGGGTTTTTGTTTGCGATTGACAGCGCAATATTTGAATTATTTAATGCTATTTCATATTTTTTCTGCTCTACATAAGCTGAAATCAGCGACAAATATAAGCTTACCAGATCCGGACTTGATTCACTATAAATTACTTTACCTATCTCAACCGATTTCGATGCATATTCCTCAAACTTATTTAAATCTTCGAGATTGGAGTATACAACACTAAGATTATAAAGTGCCCTGGCATAGCGAATATCAAGTTCATTGTTTTTTTCTTTTATAGAAATGCATCGATTGAGGTACAATATTGCTTCATTATAGCTTTTTATCTTTAAAAAATAGATCCCGATTAAATAATAAGACTCCGACAAGATGGTATCACCAATGCTATTGGCACTTATCTTTTGCAATATGTTGTTAACTGTTAGTCTGCCCTGTGACATATCACCGTTAGTAAGCCTGGTTTTAAGGGATTCATTCAGATATTCGACCTCCTTTGAGGTCTTGTTAATGGAATCATTAAGCGGGCTTATGATCTGTTTATTCAGGTCAAAGTTTAAAAAAGATCGTTCGGTACCATAGATAACAGATGTATGAAGAGATCCGGTAGAGATTAAAACATAAAATATAAATCTTATAATTCGATTCCTCGATTTCATTTGCTGATTTAAAATTGATATGTTCCCCTTTTTTTCCTGATCAAAGATAATAAAACCAAATCATTTTAATTAATTATGAAAAATGCATAGCTCTCTAATCAATTGATTATGTGTAAGAAAAAAAATATTTTAAAAATATGTGTTTTTTTTGTGTCACAAAATACCATCTTCGGACATGTAGTAGTGTGTAATCTGAATTAAAGAATGTCAAGACTAAGTACTAAACTAAAAATAACTGATATGAAAACCGAGAATTCAAAAATGACTATCGACAATTTCAATAATTTTGCACTTTCAAATGAAGAGATGATTAACATTCGTGGTGGCGAAGGTGATCCGACTATAAAAATAACAAAACCCCCGATAATTATCTGACAACAAGAATACTTCCTGTTTTAGCGAAGACAGGAACCGTTTATTTGATATACTTCAGTTGAGTTAAAGAGGATGTGAATTATACAATCCACTGGTCAATCAGTGGTCTTGCTATGAATCGAACATTAATAAAACATATGCTGACAATTTAGAATTTATACCTGACTTTAAACAGATTAAAACGATCGGCAGGTTATGAGATGGATTTAATTAAAACGAAATAATATTTAATCTCTATGAAAACAGTAGATTTTTCATACTTCATCGAACGGCATATTGCCGGTGAGATGAGTGATGCAGAAAAACAGTGGTTCCTTAAGGAACTTGACGGTAACGAGAAACTCAGAAATGAGGTCAATCTCAGGAAGAGAACCGATGAAATTCTCAAGGATCGAAACGTAATGTCGTTAAGAAATAAACTTTCTGAAATTGAGAAGACCAGAAACGGAGCAATTGAACCTTCGAAAACCTCTAAAAAATCAAATTTCATTAAGTATGCCGCAGTTATTGCAGGAGTGGCGCTTATTGGAAGCTTAACATTGTTCTCGGGGAAGCATCTTAGTAATGATGAAATCCTGAAACGCTATTACAAAACTTATGAACCACCGACAAGTCAGAGGTCAGCAAATATAGAAACTGATGAAGATTTTACTCTGGCTCTTGAGTTTTATAATACACGCGATTATGAGAAGGCTGCAATTCTTTTCAATAAAGTTCTTGAAAATAAGCCAAACGATATGCAGACTGTTTTACTAAAAGGTGTTTCAAATTTTGAAGAACAAAAATATCCGGAAGCCAAACAATCATTTAATAAGGTGATAGACAACAAAGACAATCTTTATATTGATCAGGCTCAATGGTATCTGTCCTTATGTTATCTGAATACCAATGAAAATGACAAAGCTATACAACTATTGAAAGTAATTGTAAAAGATAATGGCAATTATAAAGACGAGGCAAACAAGATAATCAGGGAATTAAAATAAATCTTATTTACTTCATTTTATACCAAAGGTTAATTAAGAAGATATGATTCACAATAGATGACGAGCGAGATGGAGAATGATTCGAATATATCGAGGAATGATATGGTAAATTGCCCGACAGTTTTAATTGGGATCTCTCATGAGATGAGAACTCACATGAATGCAATTGTAGCATTTTCATTTCTCATGAAAGATAATGGTTGCAACGATTCGGACCGCGATGAATTCAGCAACCAGATACTAAGTTCATGTGAACAATTAATTGGTTTATTCGATAGTTTTCTTGATTCGGCTATTATTGACACAGGTAGTTCAAAGGCTGATTCAAAAATATGTAAACTCGATAGTTTACTCGATGACCTTCTTTCAGAATTCAGGGAAGAGTTACATAAAGACGTTTATAAAAATCTGGAACTTGTAACAGAGATACAACACTCAAATTCTGTTGAAGTGGATATAGATAAGAACAAGATCGCAAGAGTTCTTCGAAGTCTGTTTCAGATTTCAATTAAAAACACCAAATCGGGATATATAAAGATCGGGTACTTTCTCAGGGATGATAAGGTGAATTTTTATGTTCTCGATTCGGGTCTTGGATTTTTCAAATGCAAAGAATTTCTTCAAACTGAGGATATGAATGAATCACTTAAAGTGTACAATGATACGTATACTGCGATTAATATTATCCTGGTCAAAAAGCTGATTCTTATGTTAGGGGGAACAATTAGTGTGGAATGTAATGGTCTGACGGGAACGGGAGTATATTTTTCAATACCAGCTAAAATAATAGCGAGTTCCAACATTAATATCAATAAATATTTAAATACCATGATCGCAATCTGATACTGCAAGTGTTATTTTTCAATGTCTGGATTCAATCAAATTGAGAGCAAATGGCTGTTTTGCCAATAAACAGCCATTTTTTTATTTTTTTAAATCGATAATCTTTGCCTCGGTTCTCCTGTTTAACTTTCTACCCTCAGTTGTGACATTATCGCCTAAGGGAGAAGTGTTACCGTACCCTTTGTATTTAAGTCTGTCCGCAGAAATCCCGCTGCTGATAAGATAGTTCACTACCGATAGTGCACGTTTTTCCGATAGACCCATATTATATTCTTTCGATCCGGTTGAATCTGTATAACCACCTATTTCCATTATGAGGTTTTTATTTCCCGATAAAAGGGTTACCAGATTATTGAGTTCGTTCATTGATTCCTGCTTCAATTGCCAGGAGTCGATTTCGTAAAATACATTTGCAAGTTGCATCTTCTCTCCTACTTTTATGGGATTTAGAATTATCCTTTTGATAAATGGTTTAGACACTGTATGCATACCTTCAAACATAAAATTCTCAGAGTAGAAAAGGTAACCCTGTTTACTTACATTTATACCATAATTATACCCGGATGGCAGGCAAACCAGAAAATTACCTGTCTCATCCGTAACATTTTTCATAATTATTCTTCCTGTAGAAAGATTAATAAGCTCATAATTTGCTTTTAATAACTTACCAGTCTCTTTATCGAAAACTTTACCTTTCATGTACGAAACCGGGTCGGGTCTGCACAGATTCGTACAAATTAAAAGAGAAAATATCTTTCCCTTTTGACTTTTCCCTGATTGATGAAAAGTATGCCTTTTGTCCGGCTGATTCAATTACCAGACCCATATCGTCATTGCAGGTATTTATTGGATAGCCGAGATTCTTTGGCTCTGTCCAGGTGCTGTCATTCCTCAAACGTGTCACATATATATCAAACCCGCCCATTCCAACCCTTCCGTTGGAAGCAAAATAGAGTGTTTTTCCATCGAAATGAATGAAAGGTGACATTTCATCTTCAGCACTGTTTATGACATCCCCGAGGTTTTTTGGCTTGGTCCATACATTTTTCTCATTCAATCGTGAGAACCAGATATCCTTACCACCTAAACCACCAGACCGGCTGCTCGAAAAGAACAGCGTTTTGCCATCAGCGCTTATCGAGGGTTGTGACTCCCATCGGCCTGAATTGACCGGCGGTCCGAGATTATAGGGTTCTGTCCATTTACCGGCTTTATAAGCAGAGAAGTAAATATCGCAGTTTCCCAAACCTTCTGGTCGGTTACATGCAGTAAAATACATATAGCTGCCATCAGAAGACAGAGTTTGTGCACCCTCATTTTGATTGGTATTTAACGGAGTCCCGGCGTTAAAAGCTTTCTGCCATTCACCATTTTCATAATAACTGATATAGAAATCTTCCTGTACCAATCCGGTGAACCCGGGATTGTTTGACACGTTAGGCTGTCGGGTAAACATCATTGTCAAACCATCTGCAGTTATAGAGGGCCAGTATTCATCATCACTGGTATTTATTCCTTCACCCACACTTACTGGGCTGAAGGGAACCGGATTCTTTATTGCGGTAACTGCAAATTCACAGTTTTTTATTCCCCTGGCCGCAGAGATCCTGTTATTTTGAGACATTCCGGTCTGTGCAAGATATACCCTGAAATGTATAAGGGCATTAGAATAATCTCCTGATAACAACTCTGCACTTGCCAGATTGAAGAAAACCGGTCGGAAAAATAGTGAATCAATTTTTACAGCTTTTTTGTAGTTAGCCGATGCTTCAGAATACCTGTTTTGTTTTGTCATTAATTCTCCAAGCATAATGTACGCTTCATAGAATTTCCTGTCAATTGAAACAGCTTCATTAAAATCACTTTCTGCCTTAGCGAAATCGAGAAAATCGAACGCTGTAACTCCTTCATTATAAATCTTCAGAGCCTTATTAGATGAAGTATGAAAATTCTGAGAAAATCCATCTGACGTCAATATACAGAAAACAATGAAGATCGATATGAACAGTTTATTTCTCATACGTGTATCAGGGGATATGCAGATATTTATGAACCTGAAGTGAGATTCTCCAGATTGGATTATTCTTGATATACTCAACAATAACGGGAACAATAATTTCAAATCTGCTCCATTCGGGTTGCAGGTATAGCCGGCATTTATTATTAACCATTCCACGATATCTTTCTGCCCATTCAATATCACTTTCGTCCTGGACAATTACTTTCAGTTCATCGGCAACTTTACATATTTCAGCAACAGGTGGCATGTTTCTCTTTGGTGAAAGGCATATCCAGTCCCATTCTCCACTTAAGGGATATGCTCCTGACGTTTCAATAAAAGTACATATATTTTCATTCTTTAACTCCCGGCACAAGAAATCAAGAGACCATGTTAGTGGCTCTCCTCCTGTTACGACTACGGAATCTGCACCAGATTGAACAACATGTTCGACTATTGTTTTTGCCTCAACCATTGGATGTAATTCGGGGTTCCATGCAAAGCGGGAATCACACCAACTGCATCCGATATCGCATCCGCCCAGCCTGATAAAGTATGCTGCTTTACCTGAATGGAATCCTTCACCCTGCAAAGAAAAAAACTCTTCTACCAGCGGAAGACAGGTGCCGTTTGTCACTAAGTCTGTTTTCTTTTTCACTCTGTTGGTATAGCTTCTATTTATCGGATCCGAAAAGTAAAGCATACTCACGGGAATATGCTGCTTTTACCCATTTTTCAGGAATGATCTTCCAGTTATTCAATGGTTCGGGACTAATTATTTTTTTGGTTTCAAGTGACTTTAATATATAATATCTTAAATCGCGGTTTGTTGAAGAAATAAGTCTTTTTCTCAACTCGTCTTTGTTTATCCCGGCGCCTTCTGTAAAATGTCCGCCGCCTCCGTTACCACGATATGAGTTAACGGCTACCTTATATAATTTATTTTTCTCAAAAGGTCTGCCATCAGTAAAACTTTTGATCAATATTCTTGCTCCGTCAGGTTTACTCACATCAACCGTATAATAAATTCCAGCTGCCGAATCAAAATTATAGGACTGGTTTTTGAGCCATGCTTTGTGATTTGTAATCAAAGGTTTCCCATTTTTTCCAGTCCGAAACTTCAGTAACATATCTGAAGGACCTTTCATTGTATTCAGCCATCCCGAATATGAATACTCGAGATATTTCTGAATTTCCTCTCCCGACATACTCATTGTATAAAGCATGTTTTCAAACCGGTAGAGCTTAAACATATCTCCTACTGTTACCGGACCTTTGGAAATCTGAACATCAAATGACAATGGCGCGACAAAGGAAATATCAGCACCTGTTATTTCAAGTTGAATCTTATGAATCATGTCGATAAAGGCAGACGAACCGAAGTAAGCATCCCTCGATGTGATTGTTGCTGATGAATTGGCAATCACTCTGTTCACATATTCATCAATTATTTTATGCTCAGGTTTGAATTTGGCAATGAATTCAGGATCAGGCTGGAAATCCGCAACATTTACGATCCGACCAGATATTTCCTTCTGTCGTCTTCCGTTAATCTTTCGGGAGGTGAAAGTTATATCTGCCTCTGCCAGCTTTTCCGATCTGCTGCCCCCATTTAAAATCAATATTGTATCACCTGCTGAATTGACAAATTTTTCATTTGCAACTTCGTGATCATGTCCATTGAAAATAATGTCAAATCCAGGAACATTGAAAGCAACAGCAGCTGAGCCATTCTCACTTAACTGATCACTATCCGGCGATCCTACTTCAGACCGGTCCCACCCTGAATGAAAGAGCCCCACAACCAGGTCGGGTTTCTCTTTTAAAATAACCGGCATCCATATCTTCGCAGTTTCAACCATATCTTTAAATTCAATGCCGGAATATAGTTCGGGGGGAAGCCAATTTGGAATCGCAGGCGTAATAAGCCCTAAAACAGCAATTTTAAGACCTTCTTTCACAATTATCTGGTAAGGTTTAAAGTATGGTTTGCCAGTTCTTATGTTTATTGCATTCGCAGCAAGTAACGGGAAGTTATATAGTTTAACTAACCTGTCGTAAACAGAATGACCGGTTTCCACGTCATGATTTCCAACTGTACCTGCATCATACTTCATATAATTCATCACTTCAGCTAAGAAATGAGGTGAAACAGTATCAATAAAATTGTAGTAATAAACTTCAGGCTGGCCCTGAAGATTATCTCCATTATCGAGAAGAATTGTCGCATCTTTTTCCTTTCTGATCTTCTCAATGTACTTGAAAGAGGAAGCCATGGAAACACTTATATTTTTCTTTTCAATGAAGTCATATGGAAGAATGACTCCATGAATATCTGTTGTTTCAATAATTGATATTCTTTTTTTACCGGTTCCTGAACATGAAACCAGCAGCAGTACCAGAAATAAGTAAAATGTCAGCCGGCCAATTGATTTTTTATTCATAATTAAAACAGTTTTAACTGTCAAACTTATAAAAGAATAACCATTTTTAATTAATTCCGTTGTATGTTATAGATCATTTAAGCCTGTAATTATATATTTGCTCAATAAAATCCTCAAATGGTAATTACCGGACTGGAAGTTATATTAAAAAAGTTCCCGGCGAAACTAAAAGGGAAAAGAATTGGAATTTTATGTCATGCTCCGAGTATAACGCGGAACTTTGAACATATATCTGATATCTTTTTCAAGAAGAAAGACTGTAAATTGATTTCACTCTTCGGCCCTCAACATGGTATTCATGGCCAGACACAGGACAATATGATTGAATGGCAGAGCGAGCGACATCCTATTTTTAATATTCCAGTCTATAGTCTTTATGGAGAGAATCGTAAACCTTCCACTGAAATGCTCCGGGGAATTGATGTATTTTTAATTGACTTACAGGATGTCGGAGCAAGATTATATACCTATATCTGGACAGTAAAATTATGTATTGAAGCATGCGCCAAAGAGGGAATCCCCGTATGGATACTTGACAGGCCTAATCCGGTGAGTAAACTTCCATTTGACGGGCCGGTACTGAAGAAAGAGTATTTCACATTTGTAGGCGGGGCATCAATTCCTTTATGTCATCGCATGACAATCGGTGAATTAGCACTTTGGATCAAAGAAAAATATTTCCCTTCCTGTGATCTTAATATAGTCTGGATGAAGAATTGGAAGAGATCGTCATTGTTCTGCGACACAGGTTTACCATGGGTTTTACCTTCACCAAATATGCCTACTGTAAATACTGCTATTGTTTATCCGGGAACTGTTCTGATTGAGGCCCTTAATTTATCGGAAGGAAGAGGTACTACAATCCCGTTTGAACTTTTCGGTGCCCCGTTTATTAAATCAGAAAAACTTAAGAAGAATATTGATGCGAGAAAAATTATGGGATGTGCTTTCAGAATCCACGATTTCATTCCCACATTTCATAAATATCACGGTATCTTGTGCCATGGAATGCAGATACATATAACTGATATCAACCGATTTAAACCTGTTGAATCTGTTTTGGAGCTTCTTGATGCAATAATTGAAACTTCTGAACCTGATGCTCTGAAATTTAATTTTCCGCCATATGAATATGAACACAAACTAATGCCATTTGATATTCTCTCCGGCGATTCCGGAATGAGGGAATTATTAATTGACAGAAGAAATACAGGAATTGAAAAAGAAAGATGGACACATGAGATTGAAGAATTCAGAACTGAATTCCGCCAGATTGATGCTTACTCTGAATATTAGGTGTTCAGGTTCCGTTTCAATTGTTAGCGGCGTTTAAGATTCGTGACCAATTTCTCAAGAAGATTCTGTGAGAGTATTGGTTTTATAACATAATCGTTAAACCCTGAATTAAGAATCTTATCCTTATCACCCAAGAGGCCATAGGCTGTTTGCGCAATAACAATAATATCCTTTCTGAATTCCCTTATTTTGCTTAAAGACATATAACCGTCCATTACAGGAAGCTGTATATCCATCAAAATAATATCAATATCAGGGTCACTTAAAGCTATATTAACAGCCTCTTGTCCATCACCGGCATTTAGAAGTACAACGCCAGCCTTTTCAAGTATTTTATTCAGATATAATCTGCTTGACAGGTCGTCTTCGACAATTAAAATTTTCCTTCCTTTCAAATATTCATTTTCCATATGAAACAGTATTATTCAAAAAGTCCATCATCTCGAAGAAGAAGCAAAATCGCCGAATGAGGTACAACTATATATTTTTCCTTATTAAATTCAATTTCAATAGCGCTGTTTTGCAGATATACGGCCTGATCACCCTCTTTGGGCTGAAGAGGTACATATTTAGGTTCATCTGATCTGTTTTTCCATGGTTCGTCATTATCATTTACTGAAGGTATTGGATACCCGGGACCCACTTTTACTACATACCCGATTTGGACCTTTTCGTTTTCGTTTACACCTGGAGGAAGCAGTAAGCCACTTTTTGTCTTAGATTGCGGAACTTTTGGTTTAATAAGTATCCTGTCGCCAATCACAATTAGCTTATGCAGGTCCTTTTCATCTAATAATACACCCATATAGAACTTCTGTTATGACAAAAGTATTATTTTTTTATTCTTTTCCCCGCTGAACTCGCAGATTTTCGCAGATAGTTAATATTTGATCAGCGAAGATCAGCGAAATCTGCAGGAAATACACTTTCTTTTCAAAATAGAAACACTGGCAAGTATGAAAATTCAGTTTAGAAATAACCTGAGAAACATAAAAAGATCAAAAAGTATAATTACAGAACCCGGATAAAAGTATTAATTTTCGGCGATGGAATCAGATACTTACAAAACAATATTGTCATCTTCCCAGGGAATTTACAAAGAAAAAGGAAGCCGTTTTGTCTCTTTTGCATTTCCTGTTTCAGAGCAAAAAGAAATAAAACCGATCATAGATAAAATCAGAAAAGAAAACCATGAAGCACGGCATCATTGCTTTGCCTATATGATTGGATTTGAGAGAACCAATTACAGGATAAGTGATGATGGAGAACCGTCTGGCACAGCAGGCAAACCAATTTTAGGTCAGATTAATTCCTTTGACCTGACAAATATTCTAATAGTAGTGAGCAGATATTTCGGGGGTACATTATTAGGTGTCAGTGGATTAATAAATGCATACAGGTCAGCTGCGGCATCTGCAATAAATAATGCAGAATTAACTGAAATGATGCTCAGGGAGTATTATAATATAATTTATCCATACTCTGCCATGAATGATGTAATGAAGATTCTCAAAGAGGAAAACATAGGCCAGTCAGAACAGGTATTTGATCTTGAATGCAGGATAAGAATAGATTTCCGAGCATCGGCCAGAGATAAAATTATCAATCGTTTGTCGCGGATAGCAGGTTTGAATTCAACATATATTGAAACCCGGTAGGAAAGTCAGAAGTCCGAAGTCCGAAGTAAGGTATATATACTCCACTTTACTTTTGATCTCTGCTCCCTGATCTCTGATCTCTGATCTCTGATCTCTGACTTCCGACTGATTATTGCAGATTTTTTAACTTCTTATCAACATTTATCGGTTTTGAGATAATTCTTGTCTAAATTTGATTCCGGATCAAACAAGTACAGCCGATACGCCAAAGTAATGAAAAACAGAAGTTTGGTTTCTATAGATGATTTTTCAACTGAGGAGATCCTGAAAATTCTTGATCTGACCCAGGAATTCGAGAAAGAACCTACCCGTAAATTACTTGAGGGGAAGGTTATTGCAACATTGTTTTTTGAGCCTTCAACACGTACCAGACTAAGTTTTGAAAGTGCTATCAGCAGGCTAGGCGGTAAAATTGTCGGTTTTTCTGATTCTTCGAGCTCCAGTGTTTCGAAGGGAGAAACATTAAATGATACAATACGGATGGTGAACAGCTACTGTGATCTTATAGTAATCAGGCATCCGATTGAAGGCAGTGCAAGGTTTGCCAGTGAGATTGCAACTGTACCGGTTATAAATGCAGGAGATGGCGCAAATCAACATCCGTCACAAACTTTACTCGACCTGTATTCCATCCGAAAAACTCAGGGTAAACTCGATAATCTGAATATTTTTATGGTGGGTGACCTTAAATATGGCAGGACTGTCCACTCTCTGATGATGGCAATGTCGAGGTGGAATACCACTTTCAATTTCATTTCACCGGAAGAGCTTAAGATGCCTGACGAATTTAAGCTATATCTTGACAATCTTGGTCTCAAGTATTATGAACATAACGATTTTACCGATATAATTTCAAAGGCTGATATAATTTACATGACCAGGGTTCAGAAGGAGAGATTCTCTGATCCTATCGAATATGAAAAGGTTAAAAATATTTATGTTCTCAGGAACTCAATGCTGAAAAACACAAAACCCAACATGCGTATTCTTCATCCGCTTCCCAGGGTTAACGAGATACATCAGGATGTTGACAATAATCCGAAAGCCTATTATTTCGAACAGGCGTTGAATGGTGTTTATACGCGACAGGCAATTGTGTGTTCACTTTTAGGAATTATGTAGGAAAGACCAGAAAGATGAAGGAACCAAAACAGTTGAGTGTAAGTGCCATACAGAACGGAACAGTTATTGACCATGTTCCGGCACGAAATCTTTTTAAGGTAATTCAGATACTTGGTCTCGACCGTATTGACAACCAGATAACATTTGGAACTAACCTTGAAAGTAAAAAACTCGGAATAAAAGCAATAATTAAGATCTCAGGTGTATTTTTTGAAGATGAGGATATTAACAGGATAGCATTGGTGGCTCCCGATGCAAAACTGAATATCATCAAAGACTATGAAGTTGTTGAGAAAAAAGTTGTGGAAGTGCCTGATAATATAGTTGGAATAGCCAGGTGCATGAATCCGAAATGCATTACAAATTTTGAATCTGTAACTACGAGATTCAAAGTTGTTTCAAAAAAGAATGTGGCTCTTAAATGCCATTACTGCGAAAAAATAACCAACCAGGAGAATCTACAGATAATCTGACTTTCTGTATTACTAAGGTTCTTTACCCCTAAATCCCCCAGGGGGGACTTAAAGAGTAGAAATTAAGAACAATTGAACAAACGAATGAAGAATGCAGAACTTCGTACTTTACTATTCTGTTGTTCGTTGTTCTATTATTAATCCCCCTGGGTGGTTTGAGAAGCCTTTTTTAAGCCCCCCATGGGGGGTTTGGGGGTAAAATGCCTGAGACTAATGGGATTACCTTAAACGGTCGTAAGATTTCACCAGATGCTCATCTTTCCTGATTCCCATGTAAGTTAGTATTGACAGGACCAGCAGAAGAATTGGCAATAACATTCTAATACCTGGAATTACTGTTGCATCAAATTTTGGAATAATACCAAATGAAACATAGATCAAAGCAGCAATAAATATAGTAATGAGAATTATTAAGATCAATGATATCTTTATTTGAATCTTCCTGTTCTTAAAGATAAAGAGCGTGATGATGGAAACCACTGGAATAAGAATTATTAAAACAGAAAGGGGTAAAAGCTTTTCAATTAATTCAGGAGAATGGGATGAACTATCACGCAATATTCCATTGAATCCGACTCTTATAAAGGACCCTGATTTTTCCAAAAAAATCAAAGGGCTGACTTTAAAAAATATCAGTGATAACAGGGTTATCAATGCCAGATATACAGACTGAATGCGCTGAATCATATTTATACGATTTTGATGTCTCCAAATTTACTTCCTTTTATTTTAAGTTGGAAATGTCAGACAAAAGATTCATTTTATGAATATTTAACATTAATTTATTTTTAGTCACTGTCGTCAAAAGTAATATTTAGCTACATTTGTGCGGTCAGGTTTATCTTATTAAAAAATATGCCTTCAATTGCAGCTTAAATCAACACTTTATGGCAATACAGACCACTAATTTCAAGATGTTTTAACTATCTCATTTCCCATAAAAAATGAACAAAAAATTACGTACGACAATAACCATTTTACTGATAATATTTATTGCCGGAATTGTATTTTATCCCAAATACAAACCACTACTTGCAAAAAAGATCAGAGGTAAAGGCATCGAACAGGAACCTATCAGACAGGGACAGCAAAAATTAAATGCGGCTGGTTTTCTGGTTGTACCGACACATATGAGTGAATTAATTAATTCAACAGGAACGCTCAGACCGGCTGAAGAAGTTGACCTCGCATTTGAGACTTCAGGCAAGATAGTTGGGATTAATTTTACTGAAGGTACGAGAGTAAAGAAAGGTGATCTTCTTGCAAAAATTAATGACCGGCCTCTTCAGGCTCAACTTGAAAAGCTCTTGGCACAATTAAAAATGTCTGAAGCAAAAGAATTCCGACAGAGAAGTCTGCTCGACAAGGATGCAATAAGCCAGGAAAGTTATGACCAGGTTCAGACAGATGTTCAAAGCTTAAGAGCCGATATCAATCTCATCAGAGCACGTATTTCCGAGACAGAACTTCGTGCGCCTTTTGATGGAATAATTGGATTAAGATACCTTAGTGAAGGAAGTTATGCAACATCATCTACTAAAATTGCAAAACTTATTAAAATTAGTCCGATAAAGATTGAATTCTCAATACCAGAAAAATATGCCTCGGAAATAAAGATTGGCTATCCTATCACTTTTACAATTGATGGTAGCGATAATGTCTTCAATGCTTCTGTTTATGCCGTTGATCCGAAAATTGATATTGTGACCAGAACTATTGTGCTGCGTGCATTGTATCCAAATATTAATGAAGAGCTTAAATCGGGAAGATATGCAGGTATTACGTTGCAGCTTTCACAGATAGATAATGCTGTAGCAATTCCTACTGAAGCTCTGATCCCCGAAATGGACGGAGAAAAAGTTTTCATTTATAAAAAAGGAAAAGCACAGTCAATAAGAGTGAATACCGGTCTCAGAACTGAATCAAAGATCCAGATTATAACCGGACTTAAGTTCGGAGATACCCTGATAACATCAGGGATTATGCAATTAAGACAGAATCTGCCGATTTTGCTCGACACATTGATCGTTAATAAATAAGCTGGAGTATTAAGATGAGTTTAGCATCAGTAAGTATAAACAGACCCGTTTTAGCAACTGTATTTGCTATAGTGATTCTCCTGTTTGGGGTCGTTGGAGTAACATTTTTAGGGATCAGGGAATTTCCAAGTGTCGATCCACCTATAATTTCTGTCAGGACCGAATATCCCGGTGCAAATTCAGATGTTATTGAAACTCAGATAACGGAGCCGCTTGAACAATCAATTAATGGAATTCAGGGTATAAGGTCACTCACCAGTGTCAGCCGCCAGGGAGGAAGTGAAATTACAGTTGAATTCGAGCTGTCAGTTGATATGGAGACTGCTGCCAATGATACCAGAGATAAGGTTTCACAAGCCATGAGGTTACTACCGCGCGACTGTGATCCTCCGGTTGTCGCAAAGGCAGATGCAGATGCAAATCCAATCCTTCAGTTCACGATTGAAAGCGATAAAAGATCTCTGCTGGAGCTTTCTGATATAGCTGAACTTACTTTTAAGGAACAGCTTCAAACCATTGCCGGAGTAAGTGCAGTTACCATATTCGGACAAAAACGCTATGCAATGAGGCTATGGCTCGATCCGGACAAGCTTGCCGGATACCAGATGACTCCACTCGATGTAAGAAATGCTATCCTCAGGGAGAATGTGGAACTTCCTTCCGGGAGCATTGAAGGAAATACAACACAATTAACGATCAGAACGCTCGGACTAATGTCAACTCCCAAAGAGTTCGATGATCTGATATTAAAGCAGACAGGCGATCAGGTGGTGCGTTTTAAAGATATCGGGAGAGCCGAACTTGGTCCTGAAGACATAAGAGGTATTCTTAAACGAGATGGGGTCCCTATGGTAAGTGATGTTATTATACCCCAACCAGGTTCAAACCAGATAGATATAGTGGATGAAGTGTACCGGAGGCTTGAATATATAAAGAAAGATCTGCCGGAAGACATAAAAGTTAAAATTGCATTCGATAATACTCAGTATATCAGGAAATCTATTACAGAAGTAAAAGACACAATATATATAGCATTCGCACTGGTTGTCATAATTATCTATTTCTTTCTAAGAAGCTGGAGAGCTACTCTTATCCCAATTCTTGTCATTCCTGTTTCGCTTATTGGAGCATTCTTTATAATGTATCTTGCAGGATTCTCAATCAATGTTCTCACTTTACTTGCAATTGTTCTTGCTATCGGAATTGTTGTTGACGATGCAATTGTTGTTATGGAGAATATTTATGTTAAGGTTGAACAGGGAATGCCACCCTTAAAAGCAGGTCTAGAAGGATCAAAAGAAATTTATTTTGCAATTATTGCAACCACAATAACACTTATTTCAGTATTCTTTCCAATCGTTTTTCTTCAGGGAATAACCGGCAGACTTTTCAGGGAGTTTGCTATTGTGATGGCCGGTGCTGTCGGAATTTCAGCATTTCTTGCTCTTATCCCTTACACCAATGGTCTCTACAAAAATGCTTAGGCGCGAAACAAAACACAGCTGGTTCTACAGGAAAACTGAAAAATTCTTCAATCAATTAAATGATGGTTATAAAAGAATGCTTGAATCATTTCTTGATCACCGGAGATGCTACTTTTCTGATTCTTATTGCAGCCGTAGTCCTGATCTTTTTACTTTGGAAATCAATACCGGCTGAAATGGCACCTCTTGAAGACAGGTCTCAGATTTCTGTTAATACTACTTCCCAGGAAGGAGCCACCTATGAGTTTAACCTTGCTTATGTAGACGATGTGGCAAAAACCGTCACTGAGCTGGTACCTGAACGTGATGGCAGTGATTTCTATGGTAAGAGGGGGTGGTGGAAATGTTAGATTAACTCTTGTTAGTCCCAAAGACAGAAATAGAACCCAACAGCAGATTGCTGATGCTTTGGGTATTGCTCTGAGGAAAAAGACCAAAGCCAGATCGATGGTTATGCAACAATCAACTTTTGGAAGCAGACGGGCAGGTATGCCTATTCAGTATGTTCTGCAGGCTACAAATATTGATAAACTAAGAGAAGTTCTTCCTGCTTTTATGGCTAAAGTACAGGATAATCCTATGTTCCAGATGGCTGATGTTAACCTTAAATTTACAAAACCTGAACTCAGAATTCATATTGACAGGGAAAAAGCAAGCGCACTTGGAGTATCTACTCAGAATATTGGTCAGACATTACAACTTGCACTCAGCGGACAGAGATTCGGTTATTTCTTTATGAACGGGAAACAATATCAGATACTTGGTGACCTTGCCCGGAGCGATCGGAACAAACCATTGGATCTTAAATCGTTGTATGTGAGAAATAATACAGGGGATATGATCCAGTTCGATAACCTGGTAACCCTTACAGAAGAAACAGCCCCTCCACAACTTAAGCAGGTATAACAGATTTGTTTCTGCAACTATTTCTGCAGGTCTGGCAAAAGGAAAAACAATCAGCCAGGGACTTGATGAGATGGATAAAATATCCAAAGAGGTTCTTGATGAATCATTCAGAACAGCTCTTGCAGGTGATTCAAAGGATTTTAAGGAAAGTTCATCAAGTCTTATGTTTGCATTTGTGCTTGCCATTATACTTATCTTCCTGGTTCTGGCTGCCCAGTTTGAAAGTTTTAAAGATCCATTTATTGTTATGATGACTGTACCGCTTGCACTTACTGGAGCACTCTTATTTATGTGGTATTTTGATATTACTATGAATATCTTCAGCCAGATTGGTATCATTATGCTCATTGGACTTGTTACAAAAAACGGTATTCTGATTGTGGAATTCGCAAATCAGAGAAAGCAAGCGGGAATGTCTAAAATGGATGCTATCAAATATGCAGCAGCATCCCGATTCAGGCCGATTCTGATGACCAGTCTTGCTACGATACTGGGTATTATGCCTCTTGCCCTTGGATTAGGTGAAGGTGCACAGAGCCGTGTTTCAATGGGGATTGCAGTTGTCGGTGGAATGGTCTTTTCAACATTCCTTACACTCTTTGTTGTTCCGGCAATCTATTCATATATATCAAGTGAAACAAAAAAAACTGAAAATGAGGTTCAGATATCTTAGCTTGCTTATTCTCTTAATCATTGTCATTTACCTGCACGCATGGATCAAGATGTATACGGACTTAAAGATTGTATCTCAATCGGACTTGGAGAGAAATTTTTCAATTCTTGTAGCCAAAAACAACGAGACAATATCAAAGAATAACTATACTCTTGGTAATGCAGGCTTTCTACCCTCAATTGATCTCAGCGGGCGATATAGCGGGACTTTAAATAATACCACTCTTAATATGACAGATGGCACTCAGACATCTACGAACGGTGTATTCAATACAACTACTTCAGCGGTCGTAGCTCTAGGATTGACAATATTTCAACGGGTTCAATGCAGTCACAACATATAAAAAGCTTGGAGAACTTAACCAGGTAGGACAACTGAATACTCAGCTTACAGTTGAAAATCTTATTGCTGATCTTGTATCGGATATTACAATTATATTCTTCAGGTTCAGCTTATGAATAATCTGAAATATGCATTGACACTTTCAAGGGAAAGGCTGAGAATTGATGAAGACCGTTATCTCCTTGGTTCAGGTTCAAAGCTGGAGGTTTTACAATCACGTGTATATGTTAATTCAGACAGTTCAAATCTTTCGAGACAGAATGAAGTTGTCAGATCAGCCCAGATAAGACTTAATGAGATGATGGCTTGGAGAATCTTGGCAATAGAGTTTTCATCAAAAGACACTATCTATTGATGTAAATCCGGGTCTGCTTTACGAAAAGCTTCTTGAAGAAACACTTGTCAGATAATACAAATCTGCTTATTGCTTCGAAAAATAAAACGATTTCGGAATATGATTATAAGCTTATTGTCTCAAGATCATATCCATACCTCAATTTTTCCGGTGGCTATAGTTACAATCTGTACTCATATACTCAAGGAGCAATAACAAAAGTCAGATAACAAACGGAATGAATTATGGTCTTACACTTGGAGTAAATCTGTTTGATGGATTTAACCAGAGAAGAAGCATACGCAATTCATCAATTGACAGAGAAAATAAAGATTTAAGATACCGTGAAGTTGAACAGGGAATAAGAGCTGATCTTTTTACCATTTACAGTGCTTATAGTAATAATCTGAGACTAATATCGCTTGAAGAACAAAACTTTCAGACTGCAACAGAAAATCTTGATATAGCACTGGAGAGGTATAAGCTTGGGAGCCTTTCGGGAATTGATCTGCGCGAAGTACAGAAAAGTCTTCTCGATGCAAGAGAGAGATTAATATCAGCTCATTACCAGACAAAACTTGCAGAGGTTTCACTTCAGCTCATTTCCGGCAGGATAATGGAATACTTCAAGTAAACTAAGGCTAAGGCTAAGGTTAAGGTTAAGGTTAAGGTTAAGGTTCAGTCTAAGGCTAAGGTTTTGTTAATCTCAACCTGGCAACCTAAACTGTCCCCTTCTCCCCTTCTCCCATTCATTTCTTCAAAGTGCTTGGCTGTTAATACAGATTATTTTAAATTTGGACTTAATCTTTACGTATGCAAAAGAAAACTGAGCTTATTACCAATAAAGATGGAAGTATATTTCATCTTAATCTTCTTCCCGGAGATATTTCAGATAAAATAATTATTGTTGGTGATCCGGGCCGGGTTGATATGCTCTCATCATTGATGCAGGATATAAGGGTAAGAAAAGAGAACAGGGAATTCCATACTGTCACCGGAACATTCGAAAACAGTGAGATAACTATTATCTCTTCAGGAATTGGAACAGATAATATCGATATTCTTGATAAATGAGCTTGATGCACTTGTAAATATTGATTTGAATACCGGGATAAGCAAGGAAGAACCTGTTTCACTGACATTTATAAGACTTGGTACTTCAGGTGGACTGAGGAGTGATATACCTGCAGGTTCATGTGTTCTGACAGAAACTGCAATCGGATTTGATGGTCTTCTGCATTTCTATGAAGGATACGACTGGATACTTGATACTGGCTTGTCTGATGCTCTTGTTGAATATCTTGAATGGCCTGATACACTCTCCTATCCCTATGCAGTAAATGCAAATAAAGAGTTAATGGAATTGTTTCAGAATGAAAATTTTATAAAAGGAATAACTATCTCAGCTCCCGGATTCTATGCCCCGCAGGGAAGAAGGCTCAGGCTTGAGACATTTGACAATGAAATAAACAACAAGCTTTCTGAATTTTCATACAGAGGCAGGACGATAAGCAACTATGAGATGGAGAGTTCTGCAATCTATGGATTATCAGCGTTGCTTGGACACAAAGCTTTGACTATTTGTCTGGTTATTGGTAACCGTGTTACCGGAGAATTTGTTCAGGATTACAAACCATTAATGAGTGATCTGGCCTTGAAAGTTTTCAAGCTTATCTAAACCGGAAACAGATCTTGTATTCAGTTCAAAATTGAATATATTTGTATAACTAACCAGTCAATTTTTATAATATGTCTGAGATCGTTACCAATAATAAGAATATCAGGGATGATGAAATAGATCTGTTGGATCTGTTCAGGAGAATGGGAAGAACAATTAACCAATGGGTTAAATCGTTAGGAAGAGCTTTTCTAATTTCTTTGGTATTTGTATTGAGGAGGTGGCTGCCACTAGGACTAAGTATTGCTCTGGGTATAGGTGCCTCATACTTACTTAAGCTTACATCTGAATCGTTTTACACCTCCGATATGGTATTCAGAAACAACCTGATAGTTATCGATAAACTGACCTTAAAAGAAATTTCGGGAACCACTTCTGAAATAATCTCAAAAATTAATAAGCTTCATAATTTTTGTGTGGAGAATAACTCAATAGCCTTGTCGGCAGCTATAGCAATGAAACCTGATATGGTAAAAAATATTTCTGATATCAATGCCTATTGGATAATTGATCAGAATAGAGATGGTATTCCTGATTACGTTGACTATAAGGGCAATCACAGTCCTTACGACACTATTAACGTAAGGATGCAGGACAGGCTGGATGTTCGGGTAAAAATAAATACTCCACAAGACCTGAATTTAGTATGTAATGGTATTATTAAATTTATTGAAAGTGATTCACTTTATCAGCAAAGAAACCGGCTTAGATTAAAACAAAACAATGAATTGCTTGCACGTTATAACTTCGACATTCTTCAGCTTGATAGTTTACAGAAGGTGAAATATTTTGAAGAAACACGTAACATGAAACCGAATACTGGTGGACAGATGATCTTCCTGCAAGAACAGAAAACTCAATTGTTATATAACGACATTTATTCTATTTATACGAAAAAACAACAGTTGGAATCTGAAAGAGATTTATATAAAGGAGTTGTTACCGTATTAAGCGATTTCTCATTGCCTGCCGGACGTGACAACGGGGTAAGGTTTTATGCCTTATACATGATACCATTGATTTTCTTCATTACCCTATTGATCTTAATTATCCTGGCAAACCGGCATAAACTGGAAGAGATATTAAAGAAGTATTGAAAAGAAAAAGGGAGCTACCATCTCCCTTTTTCTTTTATTTTCAAAATGTAAATCTCTGTTAACTATCTGCAGAGTGGACACCTTTCCATCATCATGTCAAACGTGTAATCTCTTGTTTTGATAATGCATTATTATCTTCTAAATGCATCAATAAGAAAGTAAATAAGGAGAAGAAAGTCACGCCCGCAATCCGGTTTAAAATTGATTCAAAAAGAAAAAAAATCAGGATTATTGATATAAATGTACCTAATAATAGATTTCTTTTTAATATAAATATATAGACCATATAGGTCAGGAGTGAAATAAAAATCAGAAATCCGATCAATCCAGTTCCAAGAAGGACTTCCAGATATTGATTATGTGCGTTAAGATTGTCATAGGACATTTCTGAATACCCAGCATTTTTATACTCTATCAGAAGTTCCTTACTGGCGTCTCCCGGTCCAACGCCAATAACGAAATTATGCTTAATGACCTTTATAGCTGATTTCCAGATTGGGATACGATTATCCAGCATAAATTTATCAACTAACGATGCTTCATTTGCTTCCGGAAGATAATATTTAATTCGATCGTTATTCAGAAATGAAAAAATTACCACTGGCATTGCAACAATAACAATCAGAACTGAAACCCCCCATTTCTTTATCTTAATAAATTTGTTAATCAGATAGAACGGTATTATAAGAAGCGCAGAAAAAATCCCTGCCCGCGATGAGAGAAAATACAAAGAGACTAATAGTACTATACCTGATAACAGCCATGATATTCTGAAGAATAACTTTACCCGGTTATCAAAAAAAGATTCAAATGCTATGAACATTGAGAATACAACATACATTGCCATATAGGTCGGATGTTGCATGAATACAAAATAAGTACCGTAAAAATAGTTTGCATAATCGTATTCCGGCGGATGAGGATTAAAAGTAATTACCCCGTCTGTTATATAAACTGATCTTACTAATGCTAAACCAAATAAAAATAAAATAAAGAATAAAGTACTGAGAGAAAAAACCCTCAATAGAAGTCTGATTCTCTTCTTTATAAGATCACCAGGAGATAAAAGAACAAAAGGGAAAATAATAAATGACAATCTTCTGAATACCAGCAATATACCATTATGAAGATCATCCGTAAAGAATAAACAGGCCAGGTACCAGAGAAAATATAATGCAAAGCCATAGAAAAGTCGGATTACAGGATCTTCCCTATTCCATATTAAGTGAAATCTCTGCTGATTTTCGATGATCCAGCATGCAAGCCAAAAAATCATGAAAGGAGGCAAAAAATCTACATGAACAGGTATAATTATTACACATAGCAGACAAGAAAGAAACGTAAGCCGACCATTCCCAATAAACTTATTCAGATTATATGAAATATTTCTATTCATTATATTTAAGTAGCTGGTCGCAAATAATATTAAGCTGTAACTCGGTTAATTCCGGATATATGGGGATTGAAATGATATTTTTTATGACATCGCTTGAAATAATAAAGTCCTGAGGCTCATGTTTCTTATACATGTATGGGTCAATGAAAGGGAGGGCATTAGGATAATGTACTCCCCAGGATATGTTTTTCTCTTCCAGAAGTTTAATAAGCTTTCCTCTTTGTCTGCATCTTATTACAAATAGATGATAGACATGTCTCCTGAATTGTTCCTGCACGGGTAAAACGAATTCTGATTTTTCTCCTAGTTTTGACAAATAAAATGAAGCAACCTCCCGGCGTTTGTTGTTCCATGTATCGAGATATTTCAATTTAACACTCAGTATTGAAGCCTGTATGCTATCCAAACGACTGTTTCTTCCAATCAGAAAATGTTTATGCTTTTCCGTAAGCTGACCGTGATTGGAAATTTTCCTTATTACTTCTCCCAGATCTTTATTATTTGTAACGATGGCACCAGCGTCGCCAAATGCACCAAGATTCTTACTCGGGAAAAAACTGAATGCCGATGCTATTCCAAATGTTCCGATCTTCCTGCCGTAATACTCCGCACCATGCGCCTGGGCACAATCTTCAATAACAAACAATCCGTGTTTCTCAGCTAATTTCTTAATTTCATTCATATCAGCCGGACAACCATATAAATGAACAGGAATAATTGCTTTGGTCTTCTTTGTTATCTTTTCATCAATTTTAGTATAATCAATAGTATATGTATCGAGGATCAATATCCACAAAAACTGGTTCTGCTCCAACATTTGTTACAGCTTCTGCAGTTGAAATCCAGGTTAATGCCGGAACTATTACTTCATCACCGGGTCCTATATTCAGAGCGATGCCAGAATGATTTCAAGCGCATCGGTTCCATTTCCACATCCAACGCAATATTCTACTCCCAGATAATCAGCAAAGCTTTTTTCAAAATCAGAGACAGCTTTTCCTTTTATAAAGTTCGTTTCATCAATACATTCCTTGAATTGCATTATCTATCTCACTTTTAATGCTTGTGTATTGTGCATTTAAATCAACAAATGGTATCATCTATGTCTATTATGGATTTTTGGGTTATTATATATTCAGAGACCAGGATAGATCAGGGATCAGGGATCAGTTGGATACAGGGATCAGATGATTATGAATAAGGAGTAGCTAGAACATTTTATACCTTGCTTTTATTTGCGGCATTATAGATTTTATCAATTATTTCAACAGTCTTAAGTCCTTCAAAACCATTTGTACCAATTGTCCCTTTATTCAACAAAACATCAATAACATTCTCATAGACTTTATCGTGATTAGACATGGATCCGACATACTGCCCATAATTATTTGGCGGATTCCCTGCTGGTAGATCAGTAATTTTATAATCCTTGATATTCTGATATTCCAATTCATTCAGATATTGACCACCGATCTTAACAGTTCCGCATTCTCCAAAAATCGTTAATGATCCTTCCATGTTCTTTAGAATAACTATTCACTGTATAATTTATTGTGCCAATTATCCCGTTGTAGAATTCGACAATCACCACACCACAGTCTTCAAATTCAATTATTTTTCCATGATTAAAATTTCTTGTAATTGCTTCCGACTTTTTTAATATCTCCGAACATCCAGTATAACAGATCAATAAAATGGCTGAATTGTGTAAAGAGAGTACCTCCGTCAAGCTTGATAGTACCTTTCCAGTCAGACTGGGAATAATATTCTTCATTACGGTTCCAGAAACAGTTAAGCTGGATACTTAATATTTTGCCAAGTCGGTTTTCGTCAAGTGCATCTTTTATTGCCTTCACAGGAGGATTATATCTGTTTTGTTTAACAACAAAAAGTCTTTTGTTTGCTTTTTCTGCCTCTTTTATCATTTCACCGCAATCAAATACACTTATTGCCATTGGCTTTTCGCATATAACATGAAATCCATTTCGAAATGCCATAATGGAATGTTCAGCATGTAATCCGTTTGGTGTACATACAGAAATTACATCCAGCTCCTTTTCATTCGCTAACAGATCTTAATAATCAGTATAAACTTTTGCACCGTATTTCTGACCAATCCGGCTACCTCTCGATTCAACTTTGTCACAGACAGCCTGAAGAATTGCCAGGCGGTTTATTTGTTCGGCATGTCCTGTCGCAATTCTTCCGCACCCGATAATAGCAAATTTAAGTTTATTCATTTTTGCCCTTTGTGAATAATTACTAGAATCTGTTTAATACTTCAATTACTCTGGATATTTCATCACTTGTGTGCCCGGAAGAAATTGGAAGACTAAGAGTTGTGTTGTGAATTTCTTCGGATATCGGAAATATCTTTTTAGCCAGAAACGACAGAGCTTTCTGCTTATGTGGCGGAACAGGATAATGGATTTCTGTATGAATATTATTTTTCTTTAAGTACTCTTTCAGTGAATCCCTCTTTTCATGCCTGATATTAAAAATGTGGTAAACCGGATAAAAATCTTTGTGTATGACTGGTAGTATAAAATCATTCTTCAGATTCGAGAGATAAAGTGAGGCTAACTCTCTTTTATGGTCATTAATCAGATCAAGATACTGTAATTTAGATATAAGAAAAGCCGCCTGAATTTCATCAAGTCTTGAATTCATACCTATAAATTCATTGTGGTATTTCTTACTTGAACCATAATTTCGTAGCATTTCTGCTTTCTCATGATATTTACTAATATTGGTAACTATTGCACCACCATCACCTAAACATCCCAGGTTTTTTGTAGGGTAAAAACTGAATCCTGACAAATCACCAAAACTACTAACCTTTCTTCCTTTATATTGTGCACCGTGAGCCTGGGCACAATCCTCAACAAGAATCAGATTGTATTTTTTGCAAATTGCCAAAATTGGATCCATATCACAAGGCATTCCATAAAGATGAACAACCATTATTCCTCTTGTTCTCGGGGTTATCGATTCTTCAATTAACGCCGGGTCAATGTTGTAAGTTTTAAGATCAGGTTCAACCATAACTGGCTTATGTCCTGCAAGTATTATGGAAAGTATAGAAGCTATATATGTATTCGAAGGGACGATTATTTCTGAATTCTTTTCTATATCGGTTGTCATGAGGGAAATTGTAAGGGCATCCAGACCAGATGCTACACCTGCACAATATTTAGCATCATTGTATGCTGCAAAATCCGCCTCAAATTTTTTTACGTTCCTGCCAAGAATAAACCAGCCGGAATTGAGAACTTCCTCAAAATTCTGCCGGAGCTTATTAATGTACGGCTGATTTACCTTAACCAGGTTCTCATATTCTATTATCATATTCTTCAAATATATAATCTGCTGCGTTGAATTTTTCAGAAGCCAGAACCATTAGTATCGCGTCATTTGAAAAATCGTACATTTTATGCCAGTCGGCAGGTTCAAGTAAAACACACCTGGATGGCTTGTCCAAATGAAATATCCGGGTTTGTTTACCATCGTTGTTAACTATTTTACATTCTCCCTGAATACAAATTGCGGCCTGTATTGTTTTGTGATGTCGGTGCCCTCCCCGTTCGGACTTATCAACCCCATAGATGTAAAAAACCCTCTCAATTGTGAATGGTAAAACATTTTCGATTACTGTGAGATTACCACGACTATCTGTATGTGTTTCAAGATCAATGAGGTATGCCATTATTTATTAAGTTTTATTATATTATACCCGAATGTTTTTTTAAATCCCGTCTTCAACAGGTTTTTTAAATTATTTGTTTTGAAGACAGTCAATCCTGGTCTGAAATTCATATTAAGATCAAGGATTTTCTTTTCAATGTATTCAATTTTCTTTAAATAGGGTATATAGAACAGTTTTCTTACGATCGACGAAATATAATACCAACCTATATCACACAATCCATCATTCATAAATTTAATATATTGAAAATGAAAAAAGACAACATTGAATTCAGTTTTATTTTTTCTGACTTTACCCTTAATTGAATCTCCAACTTTTGAAAATTTATATTGAGTCAGATTCCAGGGTGCAATGCCTCCTCCCTGATGTTGAAGAATATGAATATCCTGATAAACTGATGGCCACTCTTCAAGATATTTCTGGTCACCAAACTTGCCGTCTTCGTACCGGGCATAACACCAGGTGATACACTGCTGTCGCCATTTTTCCAGAATTTTTAAACTATTTTCTTTATTCAGAAAAGTGATAAATTGTACGCAAAACCTCCCTCCTCTTTTCTCTTCATATAATTTTGGCAAAGTTGAAAACCGATGCTCCGTTATTAAAACACTTTTGTTGTTTTCTTCCATCTCTTTAACAAGAATGGAAGGATCGGAATAGAAATAAAGATCTGCGTCAAGGTAAGTGCAATGAGGAACTTCATAATTCTTTAATATGTAACTGACTGTTGATGGAGTACAGGTCCAGCAGTATTCAGCTGTCGTTCTGTCCTTTTTAACTTCCTTTAGCTCGTCTGTTTCAAATTGATCCAATGAAATTACTGTTGTAAAATCCAGAGTAAATCTTTGAAGAATTTCAAAACTTAAATCATCAAAAGCAAAAATATAGAGATGGAAATTACTACTATGCTCTTTCAGTGACTCATACATTGCCAATCCACGGCTTAAATAAAAGCTATCGAAGAGTGTACAATAATAATTCAAAGCTGTTTAAATTTTAATTGAAAGTAAATAGCCCACTACTTCTCAGTATTTTTCACTTTAAAACCGTCCTTTAAATCGCTCCCTCGCAGAAAGATGTTATTGAGAGTATAAGTTACACAAGGAATATCTGTGTAGAAACATTCCTGTTCATTAACAGGGATACGATAAAGAAAATTAGTAGAATAATCTCTGGTTTCAACAGTTCCAAACTGAGCCGGAAGAATCCATAATGCAGGAGTTCTTAGAGTATCCACAGGAAATGTGATTCTTTTGAAGAGGATAACCAAAAGGAAACAGGCCAGTGCTATTTTAATGAATTTGGTTTTTCCAATGAACTTTGAGCTCTCAAAAAGTTTAAAGATATACGCAATTGTCAATGAGAACCCTAGAAAAATAAAACCATAAGCAAATCTGGGATCAGGAGCCTGAATGAACCAGAAAGCCAGATTTATAAGGATGATAACCTGAATTTTAGCCACGAGGAAATCTCTTTTAACAAGCATAATAATTAAGGTAAATACAGAAAAGAAATTAACCGACACAATCAGTTTGCTGAAAAAGCTCAATTGTTTAAACCACTGGGGAATCCATTCAGATAATTTCATACTCAATACTTCCTGATAAGCCATTACAGGTATTTTTGCCCAGCCTTCGATAACAGATTTTGTTTCAATTACATTATTCAATGGTATTTTCCAGTCCACATTAAAAATGTCGATAGCGGGAAACGGATAAATAAGATAACCCGACAGATAATAATTCCTTAAAATAAAAGGAGCGATTATTATAATAAAAATCACTGCTGTTATGGTGATCCTTTTGAGAAAATCTTTATTTAAAAAAAGCAGTATGGATAATGCAAGAAACAGCGAACTAAGCTTATAAGAAACACATGTGAAGATCAGTAAATCAATCAATATTATTTGAATCAAAGTCAGATGTTTTCCTGGCTCCTTCCTATCCAGAATTATGATGAACGCATATATCGTCAGCACTGCACAAATCATATCAGGGGAAGGTGTGTTAAGATTAGGAATCAGTATAACCAGACTTATCAGAATAATCAGGCCATAGAGTACCGATTTCCAGATGTCTCCATGCCTGCTTTCTTTTGTATAAAGTGAAAACAGTTTTAGAATGAGAATAATATAGCATACTCCGTTTAGCGGGAAGATCAGAATATCCCTGACCTGGAAAGTAAAAGGTGCGGATATAACAAAGAACATTGAGTTAAATGCAAACCTGTCGTGCAGATTACCCAGACCGGGAACAACTGCGTATTTTCTTATCCATTGGATGTTCTGTGCATGATATGACTGGGTATCGAGCCATGTGATATTCTGCACGACTGCCGTCAGGACAAAAACTACAAGAAAAGCAAGTATTAGAAGTTCAAGAGTATTTAAATCAGAAAATGATCTGGCTGATTGTTTAAGCTCAATTATTATCTGCTTAAAGTTTATAATCAGAAGAATAACAAACAACAGTCCGACAAATACAAGAACAGCATTGGCAATCGGAATAAAAATCGAGAGAATACCAGTTAAAGCGGATAGTGATAAAAATCCAATAAAAAAGTAACCATCGGGTCCTAAAGGATTAGTTTCATCTGAAAGTCCTGGAATTTTCCGAAGAACCAATGACAATGAGAATCCTAAAGTGAGGAAAACGATGAAAATCAGTACCCATATAAATAAAACAAGAATCATAACTTATGCTCTGAATAATCCATATTTGAGAATACAATAGATAGCTCTGAATCCATCTTTCCAGCCTATTTTTTTTCCTTCGTCATATCCTCTTCCATAATAAGAAATACCAACTTCATAAATTCTGACTTTAGGTATCCTCGAAACTTTTATTGTGACTTCCGGTTCAAACCCAAAACGTTTTTCTTTTAGTTCTAATAACTGAATCATTTTAGTATTGAAGAGCTTGTAACATGTTTCCATATCTGTCAGATTCAGGTTTGAGAACATATTGGTCATAAAGGTCAAAAACTTGTTGCCAATTGTATGCCAGAAAAATAAAATACGATGTGGATTACTGCCAATAAACCTTGAGCCATAAACAACATCAGCAAAACCTGAGATTACCGGTTTGAGTAAATCGTTATATTCATTTGGGTCATATTCGCTATCGGCATCCTGAATAATAAGGTATTCGCCACTGGCAAGCGCGATCCCGGTATGTAATGCTGCACCTTTGCCTTTATTGAACTCATGTGAACAATAGTTAATTCGCAGCTCAGGAGTGTTTTCAATAAAGTTTTTTATTTCATTTTCTGTCTTATCGGTTGAGCTGTCATTAACAATAATAACCTCTTTTTCAATATCATTGATAAGAATTACGTTCCTGATTTTATTCAGCATCAGGGAAATTGTTGCTTCCTCATTGAAGACAGGAATAATAATAGACAATTTAGTAAGGATAACATTCATTTTACTAGGTATGAATTGCTGGTCAGGTAGTGCTTAATGACAGACTTATTTAGTGTTTTGGTATAAACCAGACAGGTATCCGCAAGGAAGTAATAATCAAAATCGGGGCTCATATAGGTATCATCTCTGACTTTTTCAAGCCAGGTGTATTTCTTTGCAACCCGGTAATAATTTATTGCCGGCTCATAAAGCCACATTGCTCCAAGTTTAATAGGAGATTTTTGATCATTATGTACCCTTATTTCAAGATCCGAAAGCATATTTTTTGTGTCAGCATCAAACTTCCAGTACAGTGCATAAGTTGTATTTGAAGAACGAAAAGTGTGGTAAGTTACAGCTCCTGCAAAAATGAGCATTACAGGCAATATTAATAGCTGCATTTTATATGATTTGGCTGCATCGCTTACAAATAAGATTATCGGAATGAGAAACAAAGGAATATATACCAGGGCCATCCTGTTAATTGGAAAATACGATTTAAGCAAAATATGCTGCGCCACCGGCACAAGAATTGAAATGAACAGCAATAAAATTGTAACAGAGACCTTATCATTGAATATCTTAAACTTAGTTATGCATGTTTTGTAAACAAAAGTTATTAATAGAATCAGCGAACAAAATACTATCAAGTATTTGATGAACAGGAAGGGAGTCTGCCAATATGGTTGGTCGTAAAGCGATGCTGAAATTAATGAACCAACAGTATCAGACCAGAAACTTGTTATCCCTCCATCATAAAACTCTTTATATTTTATAAGTTTTCTGATTGGTTCAAACATTATTACAATAAGAGCAACAGAACAAATAAAAACCGGTACGTTTCTTTTTATCAGGTCATTGATATTAAAATTTGATAGAGCAACTATCCAATAGATATTAATAACAGCAATAAGTGACATAAAGTAAATGAGGAGAGTAAAATTACTTAGCACAGCCAGCACAGCAAAGATCAGAGACCATATGATACTCTTAGCTTTACTGAATTCAATATAATTAAGTAAAAAATACATACTTACAGTAGTAAATGCAACTGCCATAGAATAACCACGGGCTAATGAGAAAAAATCGAGCAAATAGGGATTCAGATTTAAAAATAGAAATCCTGTGAGCAGAATTACCGGTGAAGATACTTTTTTGATAATCTTATAAGAAAAAACTATATAAACTATATGGGAGATAATGGACGGGAACCTCATTAAAAGTTCGCTAGATCCGAAGAATTGAGATATGTATTTCATACATAGCGTATTGATCATATGGTTGTTCGCAATAGCAATTTTAAACGATACAATATCCATAAAGCTCAACGGAACAAAAACGTTATATGAAATACTTTCATCTATAGTAAATGAAATTGTTGCTGCACGATATACTGAATAAATTATTAATAAAATCGAAACTATAATTAGTGTAATATTGACTATAACCTGTAATAAACTATGCCTGTTCAGTAACATCATGATATTGTATGCAATTGTCCAATTTGTTCAGCCAGTAGGTCCTCTCGAATTCAAAAATAGGATTGTCAAATCGCTCAAAGCTCATCAGAATGCATGAATTTTTTAATGAACTGGTCTCTTCCGGTAACCATATCAACTAAGATATCCCTGATGTCTGAAATACAAAGATTCAGTGGCACTATTCTTCTCTGGAATGACGCTAACCGTACATCTCTTTCCTGGAAAAGAATATCTTCGGCAAAGTTCCCCCACCTCTTCGATGGCATCAGACTTATTGTCATCCCCGCATGAGCTGATGGTAAGAGCATACTTGAACCATGTACACCCAACACCAATATACTTTCAGCATAAATAGTGCAGAGTTTCTTCTCGACTTCGTCTGTAAAAAGAGTTACTCTATCATCATTAATAAATGAAGGGAATTTGCCATATTTTCCAAGTCCTGCAATAGAAAAAGTGAATTCAGGTCCAAGTCTTTTCCTCAAGTTCCTGAATAAGGAAACAACTTTTAAATATTGCAGAGGCAATAACACTCTGCTGAAACCCAGCTTTTTGAATCCTTTCGATAAGTAAATATTCCTGATCCACAACCGGTCAGGGTCTTCTCTCCATATAAAGGTTATGCGAGGATTCGATGGAACATCTGAGAAGTCATAAGGTTTGATTCCGGTAAATTCTTCGATTTGGATATTCTCATTTGTCGGAAGCAGATGACCCTTACTAAGCCAGACTCTTTTAAACCTGTTCAATTCAAAATTGATTTTCCGGGAAAGTACAGGATAGAAACTATGAAATTTTTGAAATCCCAGTTTTACAGTCCATATTTCTGCAATTCCGGTTTTAGGAATCAGCCATCTCATCATTGGCTGAATAATAACTACAATTCCAAGTCTGTTATCAGCATTGATTATCCGTTGAAGATTCAATAAAAACAGCAAAGAATGCCCATAGACATAATCAAGAGTATTCAGGATTAGAATCTCGTCATAACTTCCATATTTTTCAATTACGATCTCCACATCATCATGAACAGGCTCTGATACGCTCTTTAGTTTTGCCGAATACCAGTTTTCCTTAACAATGTTTCCTTTTAAATCATTAATTACCCCTGAATCAGGATAATAGGTATATTGCTCAAGCGTCGATTGGTTAACCGGAAGTGAATCAATTCTTATTTTGTTACACTTATTACAGACTTGTTTCTGACACACATGTAACCCCTGCCATATCAGTTCTGTAAAAAGAAAATCTCCTCCACAGGCACAGAAATATTCATCCGGAATAAAAGGTTTGATCAGAAGCATTTAGTTTTTGCCAGATTTTTTTAGTTCGTTATTTATTATATCAATTATAGTCCTGCACCTGTTTTCGACAGTATGGTACTTTAAGGTTCTCTGCTGACCAGATTCTGCAATACTCTTTCTTTCTTCGTCGTGATCGAGCAGCCACCTAATTTTGGCAATGCAATCTTCTTCATTATCATAGACAACAACCTCTTTGTCTGTATCAAAAAGGTCAGGCATGTTTTTCTTATTATCTGTCAGCAAACAACTTCCGACACCTGTAACCTCAAACATTCTCATATTACCGGCATAATCTCCTGCCATCCCTATATGAAAATTCAAAACAATTTTAGAATCCAGAAAAAGGTTTAACATATCAGTTCCATAAACCGGCGGATTTATATGTGCCAATAAATTATCAGAATAGGAATCTACCCATGTATTACCGTAACGGAGAATCTGTAACTTTCTAAACATATTCTCCAGTTTTATTTTCTTAAGGAAGCTGGAAAAGAAATATATTGCTTGCTTAGCCTTTATCCTGTAGTTCTTTTCGAGGTTAACGTACAGATCAATAGGGATATTTTCCTGCAATATCCGTTCAATTAACTTTATTCGCTGAGTATGAAAATCTCCTCCCGTTATTAACGAACCTGAAAAGATCAGATCATTTACATGAGTATCAGGTTCTTTGTTGATCCTGCTAAGAATGTCGGTATCAAATCCATGATAAACAAGATATGACTTTTTACCCATCCTCTCAAGTGATGATTTCAAACCCGGGGTACAGGTAAAAACAAAATCCACAACTTTTAGTCCTTCAAGAACTTTTGAATTAAATGGCGCACAATGATTTGCTATAATCAATCTTACGCACCGTACCTCACGGCGAATCTTTTCCAGCAAGTCCGGAGTAACAAAACTCAGATTTTCAATTAACAGAACATCCGGCAAAAAAGTGGACACCTGCTTAAATAGAATATCATCACTCTTTTCCCCGATTATTCCCTTTTCGCTGACCCATTTATATTGAAGATGCTTATCGTTTGCTATAACACAATCCGCGACGACTCCTAATTTTCTGAAGTTCCTGATATAGGATCCTACAAATTCTGTTGTTTCACCTATTAATAAATCAATATGTTCATTGTACATAAGATTTCCCAGATCCGGATGCTTCTGATAAAACGAATCTAGATAGCCGGAATACATTGAACTTATTGAAAATAATCTGAAACTCATACGATTATAAGAAGTTAAGAAATAGCTGATCTGATTATATTATTGGTAAAACGTTAGTTGATAAATTCAATTTATCTTTCTTATTAAAGAGGATTCATACCTATAAATAATTGTAGACAATATTATAGCCACAACAAGATAGCAAATCACCTCTATTAAAACATATATTTTCAGAAAGTCCGTAAAAGGTAAATGTTTAAAGAATAATAGTAACAGGATAGAAAAAAAATAGAACGATTGCCAGATACTAAAGGTTCTTATTCTTCTCATTGAGACAAAAATGCTTGTAAAAGAAGAAACAATAAAATTAATGGCGAAGGACCAGACCATTATTTTAGATATTGTGCCAGAGGTGATCCATCTGGCGCCAAAAACTATTTTAAACAGATCTTCTCCGAATAATAGTATCGATATGATCTCTATAACGGATATTATTCCGACGATATAAATAACTGGTTTAAGTTCAGTGAGGAAACTTTCTTTTTTATTGAATTTTTCAGAAATTTTCTGGAGCAGAACATTTGAAATTGAAGCAGCGATAAAAGCAAGAGGAATTGAAAGCAAAAGTTTAGATTGATCAAAAAAACCTGCCGTTTCCGGTGAAAAGAACTTGTTTATAAAGATTGGAGGCAGAAGATAGCTGCAGGAACTCATAAATGCAGGTATCAGATTATATTTTGGAAATTCGGAATACTTTTTGAATACATACTTTAGTTTGACAAAACTTATCAATTTCAGATTAAGTTCATTTTTACGGGTTTGTATGGCAACGGTAGTTACATTGGCAGCCTGACCTATAATATCGCTGTAAATTAAGCCATTGAATGATTTTAAAATGGCTAAACTTATCTGAGCCGCACCTTCGGAGCTGCGGCGGACCAGCTTATTAATCGATACTGAAAGGAATTTTCTTCTCCTGATCAGCCATGAGTTCAATGACTGATATGTACTGAATAAAAATGAACCCAAAGGTATTATATATAAAATAGAGACTGGAAAATTTGCCGGTAAATTGAGAAAGGAGATGATCTTCCTGCCAAATAATAAAACCAATGAAAATATAATAATATTTATTAATAAATTGATGATTAGAGAAAGTCCAAGAAGATTTGTCGATTCCTTATCGGATTTTGGAAGCACTATCGCATCGTCATATCGTAAGGACGAAAATACTATGATTATTCCAACCAGGCTCAGATAAACCGAAAAAATCCCAAAAGATTCAGGGGAGAAAAGTCGTGTAAGTACCGGACGCAAAAGAATTGATAAAAGTTGGGCAATTATCGATCCTGATATCAATACTGAGGCACTCCTTAATATTTCTGACTTTAAAAGATGATTTGAATAGAATCTAAAATCGCGTTTCAAGGCTAACGTTATTTGGAAAAAGGAACTCTCTTGTCGACATATTTCGTAATTAAATAGAACAGGATCAGACTGATCACAAAAAGAGGAATTTGCAGGATTTTGAATTCCCTGTAGAGTATAATCAATACAATAATTATGACGTTGATCAGTAACAAAAAAGCATTTACTTTTTCATGTGAGGAACCAGACTGTACCATTCTCTGATATACATGCTTCCGATGAGCCTCACTTAGTTTTTCCCCGTTTCTCCATCTCCTGAATAGAGTAAGCGTTGCATCAAACCAAAATGGAGAAGTTAGCATAATCCAGTTAAGGATTGAGAACTCGTAAGTATTGTGATAGTAGATCCCAAAAACGACAAGAATGAATCCCAGTTGTGTGCTTCCGACATCGCCCATAAAGATTGATGCTTTTGGCCAGTTCCAGTACAGGAATCCTGTAATACAGGCTATTAATAAAACGTTCGACAAATTCCAGGTAAATACAAAAAATACAGCGCAAAGTATAATTGCTTCCAGGGAAGCAAAACCATCAACTCCATCCATGAAATTAAACAGATTGATAAACCAGACCATTCCGATAATAGCTACCGGATAAACTACCCAATTATAGTTGATATTTATAGAAGGCATTACCAAAGGTCTAAGTCCCTCGAGAAAGATAAAAGCCAGGATTGCTGTAATAAACTGTACAATAAGACGGATAATAGGTTTAAGTCCCCGTATATCATCAATCAGACTTACTACTGCCAGTAACACGCCACTCAATAAAGCAAAAAAGAGTCGCTGTTCTATGATCCCGGTGAAATACAGTACTGTTATACCCACATACCACGTAAGAACAATTGCGACCCCTCCACCCTTCGGGGTAGGTCGATCATGCAGACTTCTTTCATTGGGGATTACAGTCATCTTATTTTTGACGGCATAGCGAAAAATAAGGAAAGTCAGGACAAACGAGATAAGCCCCAGGAAAAAGATTATTCCAGTAATATAAAAGATATTCAAATCAGAAGAAAATTATTGTAAATATTCGAGAGGTAACTAATCATTGATTTTTGCTTTTTTTTGCTTTTTGTTCTCAAGATAATATGATATCATTCTCTTTATACCTTCTTCAGTTGAAACAGGTGGATTATAATCAAGTACTTTTCTCGTTTTACTGTTATCAAATACCAGTGAACCGAATAATCTGTCAAGTTTATAAGGAACGAATAAGTATCCCAATCGCAGAAACATTTGCGGAAGCTTAAACAAGCGCACTTTCTTCCCAAGAGATTTTGAGATATAATATATAAGTTCGGTGGTAGAATGAGCCTTGTCATCCATGGTAATAAAGGTTCCGGATACGCCCATCTCAATAATCCGGTCGATATATCCAACCAGATTTTCAGTATAAGTAAAATTGCGTCTGTTTCCAATTTTCCCGAAAGGCAGGATTGGAAACAGATCAACAAGCTTTACCAGATTAATCATATTAGCCTTCACTCCTTCACCATAGACGAGCGGTGTTCTAATAATTGATATGATAAAATTTTCATCCTCCAGTTTTTTAAGCCCTATTTCAGCTGAATACTTGCTTCTGCCATAAGCATCGTCGGGAAAACATTCTGAATTCTCATTTCTTAATACATAACTATTTTCAAATTCTCCATATACTTTAAGAGTACTCAGAAAGATGAATTGTCTGATGCCTCTTTTCTTTGCATGTTCTGCCACACGCAGGCATAAATCTTTGTTCACTCTGAAATATTCGGCTTCAGTGATTTTCTTTGATTTGTGAACAATAGCGGCTAAATGTAAAACCACGTCATATTTGCTAAATTCAATATCCTCAGGTTTGGTATTGAATAATGATACCTCTTCAATATCAGTATACTGCGAGAATTTTCGAAAATTTGTACCAACAAAACTATTAGCACCTGTTATCAACACTTTAGTCATTTCCAAAAAATTCAAACAGTTTTGAAAAGTATTTTGAATAAATAAATATGTAATTAGTCTTTATTCCATTTTCCCTGCAGGCCTTTGCAATTTCCTTATTCAGAGTATAAATATTATAAATTGACTTATTGCTGACACCGCCCATTCTCATTGAAACGAAAGGCATCTCCAGGTACTTATATGTAATTTTGCTTATTTCCAGAAACCTGATCAATAATTCATAATCAGCAGCTATTTTATAATCGGTCTTATAATATCCCAGTTTCTCAAATAATTCTCGTTTTACATAAAAACTTGAATGCGCTGGCATAAATCCAAATCTGAATCTACCTTTTTTGAAATGTTTTGATGAATAATATCTTAGAACTTTTGAGGTATTTACCGTGTCTACAAACTGAACGTCACCAATAACAGCATCAATCTCATTTTCCCTGAAAGATTCCGCAACCTTTTCTATCACTGCATTATTACAAAAAAAATCATCTGAATTTATTATCCCTACAATGTCGCCTGTCGCTTGTCTTATCCCTTTATTTATGCCATCATAGATACCATTATCAGGCTCAGAAATAAATTTTGAAACACGTTTACCAAAAGAAGTAACAATATCTTTTGTTCCGTCGGATGATGCTCCATCAATAACAATATACTCGATATCCGGATATGATTGAGTCAGGACTGAATTTATTGTGTCAGCTATGGTATCTGCACTGTTAAGTGTAGCAGTAATAATAGAGATTTTCAATTCTGATATTTAAAAGCTATTCTACATTTTTAGACAAGAAGGTACTTTGCGCTAATGGGAGATAACGTCTTTCTTATGGATAGAATGAATGAAGAAAGGGAGGATCATGAAGAAGCCCATGATTGGGGGATCAAATGGGTTATTTGCACTAAAAAAAGAAAAAAAGAATACGATTCCGAAGCAAATAAAAAATACCCAAATTTCTTTGCGATAGAGCCAGTATAAATAAACAGTAACTATTAATAGCCAAAGGAATGCAATTAGTCCAACGATTCCTCCATACAGAAGCACAGAAATGAAAGGATTGTGCGGCCAATCAAGTCCTTTGGACTTTGGAGAGAACTCTTCTCCAAATTGACCCATATAATCAAACCCTTTTCCAAATATTTTTTGACTCAGACTGTATTCATTCTTAAAGATATGCCAACCAAACCGCCAATAATCATAACGAGGTCCGGCAAAATCATCCTGAGTATAATTCAGTTTAAAACTATGTGAATCATAAGGATCTCCTGTTTCCTGATTTTTTGATCTGTCGTTATCTGCCTGATGATAATACTCATTTAAATTGACTAACCCAGCCGAAAAATGAGATGGATAAGTTTTTTTAGTAAAAGACAAATCTTTTTTATTAAGTAGGCTTGCGTGGATGATCCTATATGTTGGATGAGCATAAATCACATAGCCTTTAAGTAATTTGAAATCTGTTACTCCAAATTTAGCAAAGTATAGTAATAGAGGTATTTTAGCATTGTTTCCTGCAACTAGAATTGAAAGCTTCTGCCACTTACCTTTAAATGATAGATTATAGACAGAGGATTGTATTCCATTCTCAGTCATTAACATAACTGTATTGCCATTGTAATCAGCGGAGACATAACAAAATACATCTGACAATACATTATCGCCTTTTTGGATGAGGGAATCCCCAAAAGTTATATAGGAGTACGCGTATTTGGAGGAAGGGTTCGATATTTTATATACAAACGTAGAACTATCTAAAAGACAACCTTTTGATCCTGCCGGAACAATTTCCGCATTATCGCCTTTTAGAGGATATACTTCTTTAAAGCTAACTGTAGCCCATGTTTTTGGATCAATTGGATCAACAATGAAAGTCTCTATAGAAGGATAAGCAAAAAGAATATGCCCTTTTAATGAAGTGAAGTTGGTAACTGAATCTTTCGAGAAAGAGATATAAATATTCTCGGTGGAATTATCTCCGAAACAATCTAAAGAAAGTTTTTGCCAGGTTCCCTTTTTACGAAGGTCGTAAGACACATATTTTCTGGGTGAACCTGGAGATCCGGCAATGAGGGAAATATCATTTCCATCATAATCAGCAGAGATATAACAATTAATATTAAATATATAACGTGAGTCGCTCCTCAACTTCTGATGTATAATATGTGATAAGTAATACGAATTTAAACCCCAGTAAATATAATTAGCATTTTTGTCAAGCATGATTCCTTTAGCATCGGATGGAAGATCCTTCAATCCACAGCTGTCCAGGTTATTAATGATAGTATAATCTCCATTTCCCCACCCTGAATGAGGAACTTTCGAATTGAAAGTACCGTGCCAGAGTTTTGAAAAAATATCTGAATAGTCTTTGGCTCCTATAACTGATTGAAATCTGTAAAAAAGAGTTGTTGAGTAATACTGGCATTTCGAAAGTTTGAGCCCTAAGAAATTAGATATCAAAATTTTAGACTCTGGTTTTATAAAAATAAGAGATAAAACTACTGTCAGCAACACCAGAAAAAAAGAAATTATAAAATGTTTTATTGGTTTTAATGATCCTGAAGAAACATTTCTAAACAAAACTTTTGATGGACTCACTCTTTTCTGCAGAGAGAAGCAAAACCAAGAAGCAAATTAGTGCAAATAAAATAATTATTGACCTGCGTGAGCCTGTTAGAAATGCACTGAATGTCAGACAAAATAATGCGAATTGCTGGAACAGAATGCCTATTCTGGTTTTCTGTTTGATGATATTGTAAATGATGAATACAATTCCTACCAAACTTACCAGTGAGAAAAAATTATAATCAGGTTGCAAAGATGTACCGAAAGGATATTCATTATTGAAATAAATAGGCAAATCAATACCTTTAATCTCAAGTAGAAATTTTACTATTCCTGCGGTGGCAATTGCAAATGATGAATAAATTACCACCCGGATAAAATTACAATAAAAGTTCTCAAGATCTTTTATTCCATTGATCGAACTGATCAGAATAAATCCAATTAGGACTACAATTGTAATGTTAAATGCCTCCTTTACTAATCCTGGATCAAGAGTACTTGTTTTAATAAAAGCAATAAAAAAAATAAGAATCTGAATAATAATGATTAGTAAAGATTTAAAGGAATAGAAAAGTTTTTTTAAATCAAATCGAATGTAATAAAGAGTATAGAAGAAAGTCAGCAATACTATGGGATAGTAGATATACTTTGAAAATACAAAACTCGTTTTCAGAAGAATTGAAATAATCAGAATATTTAATAATAAAAATTTAGTTTTGTCTCTCATAGTAAGTTATAAGAACGACTCAGGTCAGCACATTCAGCCAAAGTCCTCCTATCAGGAAAAAAAATGTTTAATATGTGATATCACTCTATCTAAATCTTTTCTACTGAGGTTTGAACCCGAAGGCAGGCATAGCCCCAGATTAAATAGATTTTCAGACACCCCGTTTACATATTGCGGGTAGTGTTCAAATATTGGTTGCAGATGCATCGGTTTCCATAATGGTCTGGTTTCAATATTAAATTTCCCCATTTCAATTCTAATGTCTTCACGTGTCTTATTTCCAGTCAATGCTGAGTCAACAAGAATTGTAGTTAACCATCTGTTTGAGAAAAATGGTTGTTTTTCGCTTAGGAAAGAAATGCCATGCAACTCATTCAGGTTATTAAAATAATATTCAAAGTTTGATCTTCTTTTTGAAACTCTGTCTTCAATTACTTTTAACTGACCACGTCCGATTCCTGCTAAAACATTACTCATTCTATAATTAAAACCGATTTGAGAGTGCTGATAATGAGCAGCTTTGTCTCTTGCCTGGGTTGAGAGAAACCGAGCTTGCTTAATAAATTCTTCGTTGTCAGAAATTAATGCACCTCCGCCCGAGGTTGTAATTATTTTGTTTCCATTAAATGATAGAATTCCTATATCCCCAAATGTTCCTAAAGGTTTCCCCTGATACTTACTCCCTAATGCCTCTGCTGCGTCTTCAATTACAGGTATACCATACTTCCCTGCGATTTGCATAATCTCATTCATCTTTGCCGGCATTCCATAAAGATGAACCACAATTATTGCTTTTGGTTTTAAACCTTTTGAAACTCGGCTTTGATGCCATTTTCCAGAAGTTCTGGACTCATGTTCCAGGTATCAGTTTCAGAGTCTATCAAAACGGGTACCGCACCCTGATATAATATCGGATTGACCGATGCTGAGAAGGTAAATGAGGAGACTAACACTTCGTCCCCAGCTTTTATTCCTAATATTATTAAGGCCAGGTGAATAGCTGCAGTACCAGAGTTAAGAACCGCAACATGCTTTATTTTCAGGTAATCTCCCAATTCCTCTTCAAAAGCATTTACATTCGGGCCTAAGGGAGCAATCCAATTTGTTTCAAAAGCCTCTTGTACATATTTCATCTCCTCCCCGCTCATATGTGGAGAGGAAAGCCATATTTTTGTTTCCATAAATATTTGATTAAAAGGTAATTAATCCCCTGGGATTCTTAAATATTAAATTCTTTTTGCAGGGTTTCCAAAAACTGTCTGGGATTTAAGAATTTTTCGTATTACTATGCTTCCAGCACCAATTTTGACGTTATCGGCTATGTATACCTGAGGGATTATTGTAGCATTTGAACCTATAAAAACTTTTTTACTTAGACTTACACCTCCACCCAGATCAACATTAGGCATCAGAGAGCAGAAATCATTAATACTAACATCATGTCCGATTTGTGACCCAATATTAATAATCACGCACTTCCCAATCTTTACATTTGTTGAAATAATACAATTCGGTAATATAATAGATCCTTCGCCAATCTCAACAAATTTACCGATCATTACATTTTTTGAAATGATTGTATAAAATTTTACCTTATTGAATAATTTTGCATAAACTCTTTCTCTTGTTAAGGGATCGGAAATAGCTAACACAATCCAGTCATTTTCATCAAATTCGTAATCACTAATCCTCCCAATAACTTTGTAGTCACTTAAAAATCCGTCAAGTGCGTTTGGATCGTCGTCCAGGTAACCAACAAGCTTAAATTTGTCTCTATCTACTGAAAACAAGTCGAACCATGACTCAATTTCACGGCCTAAACCACCTGCACCTACTATATATAAATTTTCCATCTCCTGAAAATTTTTAACAAAATCTCATTGAGCACTATAACCACCATCAATAATCAGATTTGATCCGGTAACCCATCTGGAAGCTCCGGATAATAAATAGATGCAGGCGAGTGCTATATCTTTTGCGTTCCCCAGCCCTAAAGGGTGCATTCTTATTATTGAGTTGACTGATTCTTCAGATAAAGAGTTCAAAAGTTTGTTGGCCATTTCTGTCTGTACTATTGCCGGCAGAATACAATTTACTCTTATCTTTTTTGTTGCAAGTTCCAGAGCAAGGGCTTTGCAACCTGATATCAAAGCTCCCTTACTGGAACAATATGCTGTTTTACCAGGCTGACCTACCAATCCCATAATTGAGGAAATGAAGACAACACTGGCTCCTTCAGCA
>CAVRZV010000012.1:0-52000 GCA_963725785.1 uncultured Bacteroidales bacterium
CTTATTAAAGTAATCAAAGCCATTAAAATGAGACCAACTCATAGTAATATTCTGTTCCCGGGACCCGGAATCGGAGGATATTGTCTTCCAAAGGACGGAGGCCTTGGTGTTTGGGCATACAAGCATATCCTGGGTTTTGAAGATGATATTTTCAAAATTACACCTTTGGCAATTGATATAAATGATACACGTGGTATTCATGTCGGGCAGCTTACCCGTGATGCGCTTCGTAATATGGGTCAGCCCATTGCCTCTGCTGATATTCTGGTTCTTGGAGCAGCTTATCGTGAGGATGTAGGTGATACCCGGTACAGCGGATCGGAAATTGTTATCCGGAAACTTGCTGAGATGGGTGCTGAAATCAGAGTACACGATCCTTATGTTGAGCATTGGTGGGAATTTGAGCAACAGGATACTTATCCGGCCGTAGGACAAAGCAAAGCACGATTCTTCCGAAATCAGGAAAAATTAAAAGAAATCCATATTGAACAGGATCTGAATAAAGCGCTCCATGATGCCGAAGCGGTTATTTTTGCTGTACCCCATGAAGCATATATGAATTTAGATCCTGATGAACTGATAAAAACAATCGGTCATCCTGCTGCCATTATTGATTGTTTTGGCATACTATCGGATGATAAGATCAGACGTTATTTTCAGCTTGGTTGTGAAGTTAAGGGGCTTGGCCGCGGGCATATTCAACGGTTAAAAGATGAAATCCGGAAGGCATAGGAAGTAATTAGTTGTAAAAACCGGCTTTTGGTTATACTTTTGCGGTATTGATCCGGTCCCGTAGTTCAATGGATAGAATGACAGATTCCGGTTCTGTTGGTTGGGCGTTCGAGTCGCCCCGGGATCACAAAGTAAGCATTAATAGCTCTGATTATCAGAGGCTTTAATTATTATGGGGGACTTATTGGGGGGCAAAGAATTAGGCAACTTATTAATTGAACTTATTAAAAAAAATATGTAACTGAACTTATCAAAATTTACTTAATCTAATCAGCCACCGACCTTATATTTAACATTTAACATGCTGAATATAAGCGGGTTTAGTTTTTATTGGTGCTTATTTGGTAGTAGTAATACTTTGAATTATTATTTATGAAATAAGATAATTGTAATTAATAGTTTTCGTTCAGCTTGTTTAATAGGGTGGCACTTGCATATAATATTCTTTCTTTGATAAAGATTATCCATAAATCTGGAGGAGCACTCCTCAAAAAAAGCAGAAATTATTTCTACAAAGCAAACTTCATAAAGACAAATCATCAAATAATCTACCTTCCCCTTTCTTTAGTATTTACATTTTCTTTTATAAATTCGCCGAACTGTGTTTTAAAATCAATATATGTATATGGAATTTTGTCATCATCTCTGCTAATTAGTTTTTCAATGAAATGAATTAGATCTTCAACGAAAATTTCTTTAGCTATTTGTTCTCCTAGGAAAAATATAGCAGAAGGAATTAAATTCAATTCATAAATCCCAAAATATGTTGTCGTGATTTTAAACAAACCTAAAATTGTATATTTAATAGTCTTTTTTTCATAAACACTAAGCGTTTTATTTCTGTATTGATAAATTTCAGCCCAAAATGAAAGTAAATATCTTACTTCAGGATTAAGTTTTTCTTTTACACTAAAATAATCAAGTAGGTCAATAAAACGAAAATTTCTACTGCTTGAAGAATAATATACTGGGATATAAACTGCAAGCTGTATCTCAAGGCTTTTTTTATCGACAATACTATCCCAAAAGACAGAAATAGTCTTTGGAATCAGAAAGAAATAACTTTTCAATATTAGAACAAAAAATACTTATAACTTCTTTCTTCCAAAGTAGAATTGATTCTAAGGTCTTTTCTCCCTCTGTCGAATTTACATCAATTGAAAAAATCTTCGTTGATTTTGGAGTTTTTTGGAAATAATTTGATTTAAATAATGAATTGGCTTCTAAATAGTCAGTTATTAAACATATAACTCTCTGTATTTCATGCATATGGGAGTACATTAATACACTATCCTCGAATTTTTTCAATACTTAATTTTGGTATTTCAATATACTGTAAGAGACCTTTATTATGACTATCCAGAACTATTAACTCTTCAATTGATAAATTTCTGTGCTTAATATCTCCTAATTCGTTATAACAGATAACTCTCATACAAATTGAGGGTATAAAATCATCGCAATGATAGAAACACGCTATTGCTTTGGGGTAAGCTTCGGCATGTAGAAATATAAGACCAGCATAATAATATTGAAGTACATCATCCGAATTTTTGCTATTATTAATAAATTTTTTTGCATTTTCGAACGCCCTTTTAGAACGGAATCTGATTCACTAAATAAATAATTTTCACATGATAGAATAAAATAATATTGACCCATCAAATTAGTAGGTATAGCTGCATCAACTTTTTCATCAAATATCTTATAACATACTGAGGGATCACTCATATAATAGGTAATGATTCCCATTAACAAATCAAATTTGCTATTCTCTAATAAATCCGATTTTTTAAAGAAATAAAGAACATCTATGATATCTGAACATTCAATAATGTTGTTTAAAATTACTTTTTGGTAAGATAAATATGTGTCGAGTGTATATAACCTTTTAATTATACGATTAAACAAAAACGGAAGGACTACAGGAAGAAAAAAAACGCATCAGCTCAAAACTATAATCATATAACTCATAATCATTCTTACATAATTCTTCGACTATCACAAAGTTTTCATATGCATTTTGATAATCATTAATTGAGTGATATAAAGTCGCCTTTCTATAGTAAGCAATTACTTTATTTGGATTAATTTCTATAGCTTTATTGAAGTTTTTGAGAGCCTCGTTGTAATCTAATAGTGCAAATTGTGCTGAACCTCGATTTATAAATCCTAAATCATTATTTGGATTTAATTTAACTGCTTTGGTAAAATCTTTTATTGCACTATAATGGTCTTTAAGACTATGTTTTGCAGAGCCCCGATTAATATAAGCAAAATAATTATTAGAATTTAATTTAATTGCTTTAGTACAATCTTCTATTGCACCAATAAAGTCTTCAAAGTTTAATCTTTCATAACCTCGATTAGTAAAAGCAAAATCATTTTTTGGATTTAATTTAATTGCTTCGGTAAAGTCTATTATTGCACCATGATAGTCTTTAAGATTATGTTTAGAATTACCTCTATTATAGTAGGCTGAATCATAATTTGGATTTAATTCAATTGTTCTATTATAGTCCTCAATTGAACCATTAAAGTCATCAAGGTTATGTTTTGAAATACCCCGATTATTATAAGCAATGTAATTATTGGGATTTAATTCAATTGCTTTGTTATAGTATTCTATAGCACCATAATCTTCGACTTTCAGTTTAATATTTCCTCGTTGAAAGTAATGTTCAGCCAATTCCATGACAATATGATCGGTAGTTATTTTGTAACACTAAAGTTCTAAATAAAAGTTTTACGCCAATTTTTGGTGTCAAAGTGCTCATAAGCAGAATTTTGATATGTGTTATGTTGTAGGCAGCAGATCTATTAATTATTAAAGTGCTTTTCTATAATACTCAAGAATTCCCGCATATTATTCATAATTTCTTCAATCTCCGAAGTAGAAAACTTTAATTCATCATTTAGTTTAATACTTAATTTAATACTTCTTCTATTTGTGTAAGATATTTGAGTAATAAATTTTTCATCTGCGATTGATAGAGAGTGTACAATTGCGTGTCTCGCTGCTTGAGCTAAAATTATATTATCAACAATCTTATCTTTGTCAACTTTAATACCAAAATATGATTGAAACTCTCTGCAAATACTCTGCATGTCTTGGAACGATAGATTTCTTTTTTTTATTATTATATCCCCTACTGATTTAGACAAATCAAAATTATAGGTTTCCAGTTCCTCAAAAGTAAATTTCAGTTCCGTATTGATGCATTTGAGATTTTCATGGTTTCTTTCAGAATAATATTGTAAAGAGTCTCGAAAAAGTTCTTTAATACAGGATGTGAAATATGAAACAATTAATACTAGACATTGATTGTAAATTGATTCGTATTGCAATTTCATTGAATTATTTTGCTTTATTAATTTTAGTTGTTTAAGCGTATTTTCAGGAAAGAAATGAACATTTGTAATATTAATCTCTTGATTATTCTTTATTCTATCATTTAATTGTTCAATTTGTATAATGCAAAAATCTAATACAATTTTATCAAAATTCATTAGAGACCTTACCGATTCAATATGTGATGTAAAACTATCAAGAATTGGTTTTGTCACTTTTGAAACAATTGAATCTTCAATATAAGCATCATCCTTCTTTTCTTTTTTATTATTATTGGGCAATTGAATATTAAATTCAACTGCAATAACATCTATTGCTTTTTCATGAGTGATTTTTTTTAATTCACTTATAAAAGTGATGCTGTTTCCGGTTTTGCCACAACCAAAACATTTAAAGATTTGTTTACCCGGGGAAACCACAAATGAAGGTGACTTTTCATTGTGAAATGGACATAATCCTAAATAATTTACTCCTCGTTTCTTAAGTAAAACATATTTCTGAATAATTACCTCAATTTTTGTTGACTCTAATATTAAAATGTCATTATTCTCCATGTTGCATATTCAAAAAATACCGTCAATTATTTAGATTCACAATAAAGGTACACATAATTGACCTCCAATAGTTTTATTGTACGCATAAATTATATTTATCAAAAAAACACTTATTCAATTGATAGAAAACAGTAAGTTAGACTATGTTAAAATTATGATAATTTAAAGAATAGGTACAATAAGATAAAACTCAGTAAAGGTTGAAACATCGAAAATACCCTCGAGGGGATAAGGTTTGGGTTACCTAGGCTCGGGTGAGGGGGGAGATTTTTCTCCCCAGGTATTATCCTATTTTTAATATTGTTAGTGCTATTCTTGACCTAAGATTTATAATAAACCATTATCAGCAAAGGAAAAGTAATCTGAATCATAGATTATCAAATGGTCTAATAATTGAATATCCAGAAGATTTCCGGCTTCTTTGATCTTTGTGGTTATTTTAGAATCAGATTCTTAAGGGTTAAGATTTCCTGATAGGTGGTTATGTGCTTCAACCAACCCAGAGGCAGAATCTAAGACAGCATTAATGAATAGGATACTGACATCTGTGATTGGGCATTTTTCATTATGTCATAAGTTTTAATCGGTTCTAAATGACGACTAACAACCCCATGGTTTCCGTCACAGTTATGGACATAGGGTCTTTCCACTATTAGTATACCTTCTATTTTATAATAAGGGTTTTTAACGCATTATTTGAACCGAATAGAGGAAAGTACATAAGCTCGACTTTTGCAGGGTTTAAGGTGTATCTTCCTGGATAGCGGGGTAATAGTTCAATTTCATAATCGTACTTACCGGACTTCAGATTTTCAAAGAAAACAGCGACACGATCCTTGAAGAATTCCGTATGTTCTGCTCCTGAAGAATCCGTTCTTTGACTCGTATGAACAACCTCCAGGGATCGGGATCTCAATCATAACAAATTGCGCATCCTTTGATACATTTAGCGTAATATTCATTTTTGCCGGCTTACCAGCCTTTAAAAGAGTACTGCTATTTTCAAATGATGTAGTTATCGAGAAATATGTGGTATCGATGGAGGGATCGCTCTTCCAGTAATGCTGGTACAATGTCAGATATACGGAAAGGTACCTGTTTTTGATATGCTGATTGAATCCGACGGTTGCGTTTTTAATTCAAAAGGAAAATCTGTGACTGTTTTGTTGACTGATCCTGAAAGCACGATGGATGGCTTCTTTATCCCTCCATCAGATGACTTAAGAAGATCCGGAAGGATAGTTTCAATGACTGATGCTGATTCATACGTATTCTGCCAGCTGCCCAGCCTTCTTCTTTCGAAAAGAAAGTTCCTGATTCTTTCAAGATAATCAGCATTCAGTTTTCCGTTGTTCTTCAGAATCCTGTAAGCTGTCAGAGTTGTCTGAACCTGGTTTAGATATACAGATTTATCCTCTCCTAACTTTCCGAAATAAATGTTCCCGAACATTGTGGTGTTCTGATATTTAAGAACGGAATCAACGCTGTATCCAAGGCCTAGCTTCTGCTTCAGCTCCAGTAGTCTGAATTTATCCGGCAGTATCTTCAATTTAACTTCATCGATCCCTGAAATGTACTTTCTATAGTCGATCTTTTCATCGGTCAAGCTCATGATATAAAGAAGATCCAGCCTCTCCTTGTCAGTCAGATTCGATTCAAGCTTCCAGATAACATAATCCATAAGAGACTTTTATTCATCTGACGTTATATCCCATCAGTTTTGCCTTTGAAGTGCGCCGATAACATGATTTGTTATCCAAAGAGAGGTCTCTGACCTGTCCCACCATCCCCAGCATCCATCCGGATTCTGATTCTTCTCAAGGGCTCTTATCAGCCTGTTGACCTGGATCTTTCGGGAAAAGCCTTCTTATTGAACTTAAAAATGACTTCCTGTGCAAGCAGTGCAATTAGCTTCGACGCCATCTGCTCATTGCATTCATAGGAGTAAACGAACAGATTCTCAATTTCATTGGATATCACATCAAGCCGTCCGTGTGTGCAAATAATTTTCCTTCATCCCATTTCGGCATTGTTGGATACACTTACAGTTGTATCTCCGTTTAGGATAAAGAATTTGCCGGAGGTCATTTCGAGCCCCTTTCTGAAAACAGGAATTTTTCTCTCTTCCCCGTCAATATACCCGTCTTTTCTCTCAAAAAAGTATTTAACCTTCAAAGTATCATTATTCTTAGCATATAAGCCCAGGGTATCAGTAATTGAATTAATACAGTTTACTCCTTTAATTGATGAGGCACTTCCATTTATCTCATAATGAACATCTGCTGAGACAGTATCAGAAGTATAGTTCAGAATTTTACCAAAAAGATTTGTTGAATCTCCTTCAATGAGAAACCTTGGAGTATAAAGCTGGGCCATTAACGGTTTGTAGGATTTTACAGATCCCTTTACAAACCCTGATTGTTTCCTGGCGTTCATTGCAAGAACATAAGTTGACCAGTTTGTTACATCGTCGGGAAATTTAATCTCAAAAGAAGCTTTGCCGTTCCTGTCCGTTAACAGCTCTGGTTTCCAGTATGCATAATCACTGAAACTTGATCTTACTGAACTGGCTTTAGAAACTTCCTGCATGAAGGTGCTGTCATATTCAGCACCTTTAAGCAAAGAAATAAGTTTTGGATTCTTTAGTTTCATTTCGGAGGTGCTGATCATAACAACTCCGTTGGCAGCTCTTGATCCATATAATGAAGTAAGACTCTCATCCTTAATAATCTGTATATTATTCAGCATACCCGGATCAAGTATCGAAAGATCCCCATTGTATGGTACTCCATCAATAATAAATAAAGGAGCATTTGAAGCATTTATAGAGCTTGATCCCCGAATTCTTATCCCCTGACTTGAACCTTGGGTAATGGAAACACCAGCTACCACTCCTGATAAACTTCTAGAGACACCGTATCCTGTAACTACAACCTCCTGAAGAGCTAAAACTTCAGGTTCAAGAATTACATTTGCAAACTCCGAACCAACTTGAATTTCAGTGGTTTTATATCCTATATAGCTGAATATAAGTTCCTTATTATTGAACGGAACAACAAGACCATAATCACCATTAATGTCAGAAACTGTACCAATTGTGGTTCCCTTGACCATGACTATAACCCCTGGGAGCGGGCCTTCCTTATCTCTCACAATCCCGGTCACCATAATCCCTTCACCGGAATATGTTGATAGAGACTGTCTTCTCTGAACCTGTGTTAAGTAATTCCGGAATTCAGCACTGAATTTGATCATTTGTTCCTGTAAACCTGATTTTCGATGATGTCATTGAGCTTTATACTGAAATTGTCATGCGACAGTTTGCCTGGTCGCTTTAAATGTAATAATTCCTTCCGCCGGCTCTCACTTGTATGGAGTCGTACCTGTAATAACTCTCTCCCCGGTAGAAAAGTATAACAGACCATAAACCAGGAACAATGTTCTCCATAATCGTTATATTGCCAGGGTATACGATGGTCTTTCCTGGTTTTCCTGTGGCATAAGTATAACAAAAATAGGGAGCGTGCCGAATCCCGGGGATAGTGAGTCTATCTCAGGCTAAGCTTTACCAAAAGATGGAAGAGTTTCTTGGGCAGGTTGAACTTTGCTGAAGCTGAGCTTTCTTTTGAAAGAGATACTCGTTGTAACTATCCAGGACTCTTTTCTCTGAGAGCGGAAGATCTGCAAATCTAAGCTTGGGAGATCCATACCAGTTGCCTGAAATCAAGTTCTTTCTTTCGATGCTTCTCATCTTTATGACTGAATCAGAAAACTCGAATTCATAATCCGGGCTCGTTCATAAAAATGAGTGGCTATAGTTTCCAGCTACTTTAAGCAAGACCATGTCAGGTTTTATTGGTCCTGCAATCATTGAATTATCATGCCCGAGATAAGTATTATAACCAGAATTAGGTTTAGTTTCATTTGCTCCTGGTGTATTAAGTAGTGTTATTTTCCCATTTTGCCGGAGGTAGGCAAAGTCATTGCCAAAATTATTCCTGTACGGGAACAGATAACGGGCGATAGAATATTTCTCATTTTCATCAAAAGATGGTTTTACTTTCTGAACTTTAAAGCCTGACGGTTCATCAAGATCATTTATACTTATAATTTGTTTTTGCCCATACTTAAAATAGACACTGTCAATCTTAAATAACTTATTTGGAGTCCTGATCTCAACAAAATGGAATCCACTGTCGATACTAAATGAATAGGGTTGCTGATTATTCCGAATCCAGTCGAAATAAACAGGAACACGATCAATGTATATCACATTAATTCGGACAGGCTCCCCCTTGTTCACAACATAAGGTGCGAATTGTGTTAATCCATCTCCTGGTTTGTAAGAATAGAACCTGATATCCTCTTTATGATGCAGAAATTTATAATACTCAATGGTATCGAGAGAAAAGATCCTGTCCCAACGCTTATAATCAAGTGTAGCTTCAAGATCGCCCTTCTTAACATAATCCTGTATTCTGAAATTATTCAAAAGCTTTTTTGACTTTCTGGTATCAGGAAACCGGTAAACTCCTGATGGATCCGAATTAAATTTACTTGTGTAAGACAATGCTGTAAGGTCAACATTCTCCACTGGTCTGCCACGAAAGTCCGTGACTGTTATTCCCATCCTGACCTTTTGCCCGGGGTAGACAAGAGGAGGTTGATCAACTTTTATGTTCAGGTCATTCATGTTACCAGACAAATCATATGTTTCGCCTTGGTTCTTCCAGACCACAGGTGATAAGTGAGAGAAAATATTTTGTCTTGTGATTGACTCTTTCATTGAAGTTGAAGTTGGCACCATTACCTTTGCTCACAAGGCTGTTTCTCTGAACAGGAACCATGTGAACGTCAGGTTTCTTGGATTAATTATTTTAAATTTCAAAGAATCATTTACAATGACCGATTCACATCGCACTAAGGAGTGATCATCCTCAATATGAATGGTTTTCGTAAGCTTATCGGTGACAATTTTGTAAGATTCATAATAGGGATTTATCTTTTCTTTCCAGGGAAGGATCACAATTCCTGGATTTGAAGAATATCCGAACCTGTCTCTTCCTGAAATTGATGCCTGGCTTTTGATAAGCTTACCGTTCTCCTTTGCAATAAACAGGATAGAGTCATTTTGCAGCTCATAGGTTATGTCCTCTATCCTGTCAAAGAATTCAATGTTTTGATGATACGATTTAGATTCATTATCGCTTCGTATAACTCTGACATCCAGTGAGTAAGAGAAATTTGCAGCAGGGAAGAGTGAATCAGGTAATGTTATTAGAGTCTCACCGCTCTGTTCCAGACTTACGTTTTTTTGATAAAAGGGTATCCCTGATAAAGACGTTTTTATCAAATTGCTTTGTGATATCATTACTTTTAAGTGTCAGCTCAATTCTGCCATCCTGAATGTTCAGATTATTTTCATCTGTAGCCCGAATGTGAATTCTGAATTCCCTTCCTCTGATCTGGACAGCAGTGTCGGGTCTGACAGTTAGGGAAATATTCTTTAGTTCATAGTCCTCATACCTGAATAGTTCCACTGCTATAAGTCTTCCATTTGCCTTTATTCAGACAGAGATTGTAATGCCTGTCAAGATCAAGGTCAAATGAATCTGCAAGAACGAACTGACCATAATAATTCCCAGGGTTTTGAGGTTTGATCCTGCTAAGATTTATGTCTTTCCCCCGGTCTTTCTCGATCTTGAGCTCCAATTCTTTATTTATGGGTTTTCCATTGTTGCTGACAAGAAATGCTTTGAATTTTACGGTATCACCGGGCATATATATGGGCTTATTGAAGACAAAGTATCCTTTCTTTTGAATTCCGCTGTAATTCTTCCCGGAGAATCCGTTCCTGAGCCAGAAGTAGCCAAGATCCGAGCCGATGGAATATGATGTTCCGTTAACCAGATGCCTTATGGTTATTACAGGTGCCGCAATCAGGAACTTAACCGGTACCCAGAACATATTTCAATGGAGTACCAATCAAGAATCTGGATTCAAATTTTCTTGCAGGTGAATAGTTATAATCCTTCGACAAGTCAAAGAAGGATGTGACCCCCTTGTAGTTCACTTCAAGAATCCTTTCCTGTTTGACTTTTTAAGGAGGAAGCCATTTACTGATTCATCGTATTTCATACGTTTGCCGTCTGCCTTCACTTCAGCATCATGTATCAGTATCCCGGATGAATCGTATACCTGGACACAAAGATCAGTGTTGTTGTTAACGACCTGGACATTAACATTAAGGACAGAAGTAACTGAAGCTTCAAGCTGATTTTTTTTTACGCTGACTTTCAGATAATGACCTGGCTGCAGTTTACGTGTGTACTCTGTATAGAGTGGAAAGGAATCAATAAGGGTATGAAAATACTCATCTTGTTTCAGCCACTTGTCGTTATCTGATTTATAAATCTTTATGGCTTCAGCATCTGTAATCCTGTAGATATAAGTATAATAACCGGATTGTCTTGAAGATAGAAGATTTTGTCCTGACAATGATGCCATTATTGCAAGGAATGCAATTATAAAGAATGATTTCATTGAAATTGAGTGCCTCTTAAAAATTATACTTGTCAGGAAATCTAAACACATCTGATGTCCGACTTTTTACCTTCACAATCGAATCTAAGTTAGAAATTTTCATTTAATAGAAATATATTCAGGTCGGGATTTTACCAGCCTTTTTTATTGACCTGTTGTAAATGAAACATCATTTCCATAAGCTGTGCCATAAGAGTTGGTGGCATATGCACGTACAGGATAGGTTGTTGCAGGAAGTAAACCTGTGAGCCTGCTGGAAAAACTACCTTTTCCGGCACCGTCTGAAGTTTTATTACCGCTCATTATTGGATTAACATATGTGTTCCAGCACACTCTTCGCTCAGTAACCATTACTCCTCTATCCTGGGTTACATTACCACCACACTCAGCTGTAGTTCCCGTGATATTTGTAATAGCAGCAGTCGTCACTACCGGTTCACTTTCGGTCGGAATACATGAAAAAAGTAAAAATGTATAAAAGAGGAAATATGTAATATTGAGTTTGACTAATCCTTTCATCTAAAAGACGATTTGAATAAATGAAATTAAAATCAAAGACTATCAAAGTTACAATTATAATAATGAAATACCTCAATTTGGACAATAGTCCTAAAGAAATCACAATCACTTAGTTCAGATACAAATTCATAATAAGTGAAATGGCCCTGTAAATAAATTTGTATTGGATCATCTGAATACTTAAATTGCATAGAATTAGACGAATAAGCCTGAAGACACTGTTTATCTCTTATTTGCATTATCTTGCACAAATAATTCCGGCAGCAGACAAAACAATAATTTTAATTTCTGAAGTTTTTAATTCATTTAGCTAAACATAAACGAGAGGAAAATCATCTGAAGCAACTCCTGGCAAGTATTCAGGTTTTGTTTTTAATTTTAAATCAGCAAGAATGAATAAACCTGACCTTGAAGACAGAATTAAGGAACTGGAACTCGAATTGAGTAATCTGAAATCTGGTTTGACAACAATCAAAAAGACTGAAGAAAAACTCAGGGAGAGTGAACATCTGTTGTCCACGACATTTAATACTGTTAATGCTCCCATCTTTAACCTGGCAGTTGAAGATGAATGGAAATATCGTTTTGTCTCAATTAACGAAGCATTTAGCAGGGTAACCGGACTTCAGCGGGAGCAGGTAATCGGCAAATTGGTGAATGATGTGATTCCTGAACCAGCCCTGAGTATTGTATTAGGAATATACAAACGGGCAATTAACGAGAATAGATTTATCAAGTGGGAAGAAACTTCTGATTATCCCACAGGGCAATTGACAGGTGAAGTCAGCATCGCCCCGGTTTTTGATGAAAAAGGACGCTGCATAAACCTGGTAGGTTCGGTACTCGTCATCACCGAACGCAAGCAGACGGCAGATGCTTTGCTGGAAAGCGAGAGACTTTACCATTCATTGTTTGAAAACATGCTGAATGGTTTTGCCTATTGTCAGATGCACTTTGATGAAGACGACAAACCTTCGGATTTTACTTATTTATCTGTAAACAAGGCATTCGAAACACTTACAGGATTGAGAAATGTTGTCGGGAAGAAAGTAACCGAAGTTATTCCTGATATACGTGACCTGGATATGGAACTTTTAGAGATTTATGGTCAGGTATCCAAAACAGGTAAACCTGAAAACTTTGAGATGAACGTTAAATCCCTGCAAATGTGGTTTTCAATTTCTGGTGCAACATTCGTTCTGCATCCCGGGATACTTTGTGGCAGTATTTGAGGTAATCACTGAGCGTAAAAAGGCAGAGATCAGATTAGCAGAATCAAATAATTTTAATTCGCAAATCATTAACAGTGTGCAGGAAGGAATTGTAGTACTGGATAAAAATATTATCGATAAAGTATGGAATCCTTTTATGAAAAATTAACCGGTATTCCTGCATCAATGGTTATAGGCAAACATCAATCAGAGGTATTCCCTATACCGGAAAAAGCTGCTGTGATTGAAATGCTTGTAAGAGCTCTGAAAGGTGAACAGATAGATGCCACAGATTTTTCTTTTAATCTGCCGGCAACCGGAAATCCGGCTGGACCACGTATAAAATTGTTCCAGTCAGAGATGCAGAAGGAGAGATTATTGAAGTGATAGAAACAGTTCATGATATTACTGTCAGAAAAATGGCAGAGGATGCCCTGGAGTCTGAGAGACAGCGTCTAACGTCAATACTACAGGGTACAAATGCCGGAATCTGGGAATGGAACATTCAGACCGGAGAAACAAAATTCAATGAACGATGGGCTGAAATCATAGGCTATAGTCTGGAAGAAATATCCCCGGTTAGCATCGACACATGGAAGAAATATTCGCATCCTGATGATCTGAGATAGCGACCGGATTATTGGAAAAACATTTCAAAAGGGAACTGGACTATTATGAATGTGAATTAAGAATGAAACACAAAAATGGCGACTGGATATGGATTATGGACAGAGGACAGGTTCATACATGGAATAAAGATGGTGAACCTCTTCTGATGTCAGGTACACATCAGGATATAAATGTAACTAAGAAGGCAGAGGAAGAACTGACAGTTCAAAAGCATTTTTTCGAGCAAATGTTCATGCAATCTTCTGTTAGTACTCAAATACTTGATTCCGATGGCTCGTGCGAAAATAAATCGAAAACTGACTGAATTATTTGGTGTCGAACCTCAGAATATTGAAGGCAGGGTTTACAATATATTCAAAGATGGAGCAATAAAACAAGGCGGAGTTATTCCATATTTAGAAAGAGTTTTTTATGAAGGAAAAGCTGCAGAGTGGGAAGTGTTTTTTGATATTGGTGTTGCAGCAGATTCTCTGGGAATTGAAGTTAAAGAAAAGAAGAAGGTATGGTACCAGAACTGGGCTTACCCGATATATGATAAAAATGGGAAATTAAGCAATGTTATAATTCAACATTTTAACATTACCGACGAAAGCAGGTCGAATCAGAACTAATTAGAGCCAAGAAGCTGAAGAAAGTGATCGTCTGAAATCAGCATTTCTCACTAATATGAGCCATGAGATACGTACTCCCATGAACGGTATTCTTGGATTTGCCGAACTTCTTGAAAGAACCGAACTTACAAGCGATGAGCAACAGGATTATATTCAAATCATCCAGATTAGTGGCGCACGTATGCTCAATACTATCAATAATATTGTTGATGTTTCGAAAATTGAATCGGGACTGTAAAGTTGATATTAAGGAGACTAATATTAACGAGAAAATGGAATTCACTTATAAGTTCTTTAAACCAGAAGTTGAAGTTAAAGGATTGCAGTTCTTACTATAAAAACGGTTTGCCTGCAAAAGAAGCCATTATTAAAACAGATAATGAAAAAGTCTATGCAATACTGACTAATCTCTGTTAAAAATGCCATTAAATTTACATATGAGGATCAATTGAATTTGGTTATATAAAAAGAGGGAATCCCTTGAATTCTTTGTAAAAGATACAGGAGTTGGCATTCCCGGAGAACAACAGGGAGCTGATTTTTGAGAGATTCAGACAAGGTAATGAATCGATAACCGGGATTATGAAGGTACTGGCTTGGGTTTATCGATATCTAAAAGCTATGTAGAAATGCTTGGCGGCAAAATGTGGGTGGAAAGCAATACAGACAGTCAACATGACCAGGTTAAAGGCTCAGTTTTTTATTTTACCATTCCTTATGCTCCTGGTTCGGGGAAGGAATTACCAGGGAATATAGAAAATTCCTGAATGATGAAATTATTTCTGTTCCAAGACTGAAGGTACTTTTCACTCGAGGACAAGAATCCTCCGAAAAATTGCTTCGAAAATAATGAAGTATTTCAGCAAAAAAATACTTATTGCCAGAACAGGGATTGAAGCAGTGGCAGCATGCCGGAATAATCCTAATCTAGATTTGGTTTTAATGGATATAAGAATGCCAAAAATGGATGGAAATGAAGCCACACGCCGAATTCGCGTGTTTAATGAAAATCGTGTCATTATTGCCCAAACTGCTTATGCTCACCGGGTGACAAAATTAAAGCCATGGAAGCAGGATGCAACGATTATATTTCAAAACCCATGAATCAAAACCTCCTATTGATGCTTATTCAAAAGTATTTTATTAAATAAAACTTGTGTTGACTAAACTGTGTAAGTCTGTTCGTATTCTTCACTTCAAAGGATATCTCACGAGCGGATTTTTAACCCCTGAGAATCTCTATCATTTCCACGATTGCTTTCGAATCTATAGCATCTTTTACGGCGACAGTCCTAAAAGCGGCCTTACCTTATTAAGATCATCGCCGGTTACGAGATCTTTACCTATAATTATATAGTAGATTAACGCTGATTTAAGTGTATTGGATTTTACCCTGAATGTGTGCTGACTGTTGCGGGCTGGGAAAATATGAACAAATCTCAGCGGGTTGGGATGAAATTTCAAGGTCCATTGAGAACCGTCTGATAATGATATTATTCTGAAGCATTTCGTATTTAAACCTGCCCAGAAAGAAAAAGTCTCTCTGCTTAAAATATCCTCCTGTTTAAGAAACGCTTCAGTTTCATTAAGTATATTCCTGATAGTTAATGAGCCTGTGTAAATATCCATCACTGATGTTCCCAGGTGCTTAAGATCTTTTGCCAGATCCTGAAGATCAGTAACGTTTTTATCTATATTCAGATTGATGAATTCTCTGATAAACCCCAGATGGTGCTTGAGGGGACTGAATAAAAAGGGCTCCCATATACCATTGTCAGTAATCATTCTGCAAAGATAAGCCAAAGAAAAAAATCAGGCTTAAGAATCCTGAATTATGATTACCGGAATATTCAGAATAGACTAACTTTATGATCATAATTGAAACATAGGATGGTATCAGGAAATGAGAGAATTAATATTAAAATATATGAGTGTTGGCAATCAATAATAATTTCAAAATAATTGATCATGAGATTCCTCGCTAACGCTCGGAATGACAAGTGTTTAGAGGGTTTTAGATGAGGAGGTGGTTGGTGGTACAGCCACCAACCACCTCCTCATCCTGTAAAACACAAATGTCTGTCATTCTGAGCGTAACGAAGTGTAGCGAAGAATCTCCTGATTATTTCATGTTTTATCCGTTTCGTAATTTTAAATATTCTAAAATGAAAACAACCTTAGCTTCGTTAATAATCCTGGTAGCTTTGTTTGTTCAGTGCGGCAGGACTGAAAATCCAAAGAGCAGTTCGAAATATGCTGCCGTAAGCTGTGTCGCGTCGGGAAAACCTGTCGGGATTGTGATGACAACATATAAGACAACTATGTTTGCCGACGGAAAAGATGAGACAATCATCAGAGTATTTGTTGCCGACAGTGTTGGCCGGGAAATAACATCAGCAGATGTGCCAATACAAGTATTTGTCACAGGCGATGGCAAAATAACAGGCACAAAAAATGGAATCCCTGTTGATTTTATAAGAACTGAAAAGGATACTTCCGTCTGGGAAAGTAAACTGGTCAATGGCTCGTGTCTGTTGATATTTCAGGCAGGTAATACTGTTGACAAAATAAAAGTTGAAATAAAATCCGGCAATCTCCTCGCAGGATCCCATGAAATTCATACGATAAGTCCCGATGTAAAACTTCTTAAACCTACAGATATTCAGGTTAGACAAATGACTCATAAGGCTGAAAGAAGCATCGGGGCAGATATCTCATTCGTACCTCAGCTCGAAGCCCGGGGGGTAAAATTCATGGAGAACGGCAAAGAAAAGGACCCAATGGATATACTTGCAGAACATGGTTTCAATTATATACGACTACGCATATTTGTAAATCCGGAAAATGAGAAAGGATACTCACCGGGAATGGGGTTTTGCGGACTTAAATATACAAGTCAGATGGCATTACGGGCAAAAAAAGCCGGAATGAAATTGCTGCTGAATTTTCATTACAGCGATTACTGGGCCGATCCGCAACAACAGAACAAACCCCTGGCGTGGAAGGATCTTGATTTTAATACTCTGAAAGATTCACTTAAAGTGTATACCAAAAGAGTACTGATATCTCTGAAGGAACAGGGAACCCTTCCTGATATGGTTCAGATTGGTAATGAGATCAACCATGGAATCCTTTGGCCTGATGGGCATATTGGCAACCCCGACAATCTTGCTGAACTGCTGAAAGCCGGGGTAGAAGGAGTAAAAGAAGTTGATCCTTCAATAGTTATTATGATGCATATTGCCCTGGGAGGACAAAATGAGGAAGCAGTTTTCTGGCTCGACAATATGATTGCCAGGGATGTGAATTTTGATATAATAGGGCTTTCATACTATCCAAGATGGCATGGAACACTTGATGATCTTTCATTTAATACCAATGACCTTGTTAAGAGGTATAATAAGGATATTAATGTAGTGGAGTATTCGCAATACAGTAAGGAAATTCATGAAATTGTATTTGGTTTGCCCGGGGACCATGGAGAAGGTACTTTTATATGGGAACCACTTAATACATTTTTCAGCAGAGACAGGGAGGTAACAACTGAGCTTAAGGCTTATGATAAATTAAGGAAAATGTATCTGAATGACCGATGAGTTTATATTACCGTAAAATAAAAGGATGTATTGTGAACAACGACAAGTGAGCGATTGTGCTATTCATACCTGAGCGCATCAATCGGATCGAGGCTTGCTGCCTTTCTTGCGGGGTACCATCCAAAGAATATTCCGATAACGGTACATACTGCAAATGAAAGAATTTCCGAACTTGGCAATACTACTACCGGCCATGACATTGTCGCACCGATTATTTTTGATGCTGCAATGCCAATCAGAATCCCTATTACACCTCCGGTTATACTGAGTAGAATTGATTCTGTAAGGAATTGTAATAATATATCGAATCCTTTTCCGCCAATGGCCATACGAAGGCCAATCTCCCTTGTTCGTTCGGTAACCGACACATACATTATATTCATTATCCCTATGCCGCCCACAAGAAGTGAAATTCCTGCTATTGCGCCAAGCAAAACAGTAAGGATATCACTTACCGAACTGAAAGTAGATAATAATTCCGTCTGGTTCCTGATTGTGAAGTCATTCTGATCCGATGCTTTGATTTTATGTGTTCTTCTCAGAGTTTCTTCAATCTGAGTGGCGGCAAGAGCGGTTGATTTGGAATCTACTGCTGAAGTATAGATACTCTGGACCCAGGTGATTGCCTGTACCCTTTTCTGCACAGTTGTGTAAGGTGCCAGTATCAGATCATCCTGATCCTGTCCGAAAGTATTCAATCCTTTTGAATCAAGGACCCCTATTACCAGGAACGGTATTTTTTTAAATCTTAAGACCTGCCCGACCGGATCTGCCCCCTGGCCAAATAAATTGGTTACAACTGTCTGTCCAAGAAGACAAACTTTCGCCGCACTGCTGATTTCTCTGTCAGTGAACATTCGTCCGTTAGTTACTGATCGCTCCCGTATCTGAAGATAGCTCTCATTTTCACCATAAAGAGATGTAGGCCAGTTTAAAGGTCCAAATACAGCCTGTCCGTTTCCCCTCACTTCAGGTGTGGCAGCCAGCACAGCAGGACAATCTGAAAGTATTGCATCTACATCGGTTTCCTTCAGACTTTGCATTGTTGAAGCCCCGAACTGGACACCCCCTCTCTGCTGTGATCCTGGCACAACTGTAACAAGATTTAATCCCATACCTGCAATCTGTTGCTGAATACTGATTTTGGATCCCTGACCAATACCAAGCATGGCGATGACAGAAGCAACGCCTATAATAATACCAAGCATTGTCAGAAAAGCTCTGAGTTTGTTTCTCAACAGAGCATTCATTGCAATTTTAAAAAGGTTTTTAATACTCATTGTTCCTGTGTTAACTAATCTGCTTCAATTGGAATGCTTGCAAGCATTTCGTGTGCATCAATCCTGTCCTTTACAGTACTTTCTCTCAAGATGACCCCGTCCTTAAAAATAATATTCCGGCTGGCGCATCTGGCTATATCCGGCTCATGAGTCACAAAAACAATTGTTTTTCCCTTATTGTTCAGATCCTGAAAAAGAGCCATTATTTCATAAGATGTCCGTGTATCAAGATTTCCAGTAGCCTCATCGGCAAGAATTACAACAGGGTCGTTAACAAGCGACCTGGCAATAGCAACTCTCTGCTGTTGTCCTCCCGAAAGTTGGTTGGGCTTATGATGCATCCTGTCTGCCAGCCCGACAGATTCAAGTGCCGCCCTGGCTCTCTCAATTCTGTCCCTGGTTTTCACAGTTTTATCGTACAGCAGCGGTAATTCAACATTATCCAATGCATTTGTCCGTGGGAGAAGATTGTAAGTCTGAAAAACAAAACCTAGTTTCCGGTTTCTCAATGCCGCAAGTTCATTTTTACTAAGAGAGGAAATGCCGATGCCGTCAAGAATATATTCTCCATCGGTAGGTTTATCAAGACATCCTATTATATTGAGCATTGTTGATTTTCCTGAACCGCTGGCTCCCATAATTGCGACAAACTCACCTTCATTAACCACCATATTAACTCCCCGCAGCGCATGAACCGTAACTTCACCCACATAATAATCTTTTTTCAGACACTTTATTTCAATTAAGTTTTTTCATAAAAGTAATATCAGTGTTATCTACCCCTGCCACCTGGTCTTGTCGGCATAAATGGACTTAGTTGTTGTAGGAGCGGCTGCAGCAGTCGTTCCTGATTTGCCTTGCAGACTCATAGACAGAATAACTTCATCGCCTTCTTTTAGTCCCGATTTAATTTCTGCATTTGACCCGTCAATCGCTCCGGTTGTTACTCTTGTCCGATGGATCTTTTCTCCGTTTTTAACCCATAAAATAACAGGCTTTTTGCCTCCCTGTATGCCTCCAGGTTGAGATTCACCAGGATTAGTTCTGGCCGGCAAGTCACCAGTACCTTGTGGTCTTTGATTAGTTGTTCCCTGCCCTCCGGCTGCCCCTGTTCCCTGTCGTTGAGGGAATAGGATTATTTTTCATGTATTCAGCCAGCCAGGCAGCATCAGGTGTAAACCTCAATGCTTTACCAGGAACAGTAAGTACACTGTCAACTTTCTGTACCAGTACCGTTATATTTGCTGTCATTCCCGGCATTAGTTTCAATTCCGGATTGGGGGCATTAACAATTACTGTATAAGTTACAACATTTGATGTTACAACCGGCTGTAATCTGATTTGTCTTACGTCACCTTTAAAAGTCTCAGTCGGATATGCATCAACTGTAAAATTTACCGGCTGACCTTTCCGGACCTGACCAATATCTGCCTCATCAACATTAGCCTGAACCTGCATTTGTGTCAGGTCATTGCCGATTGTAAAAAGGTTTGGTGTACTGAAGCTGGCTGCAACAGTCTGACCCTGATCTACTGCCCTGTTAAGAATAACACCAGCTATTGGTGAATAGATTGTAGCATAATCGAGGTTCACAATGGACTTGTCATATCCGGCCTGGGCAGTCTTCAGGTTTGCAAGTGCTTTATCATAATTGTATTTCACCTGATCATAATCAGCCTGCGCTACAAGCTTTTTATCAAGTAAAGCCTTGATATCTTTCATATGTAGCCGTCTGAAATTCAACCTCACTTTTTGAATCATCAAGAGAAGCCTGTGCCTGTTGAACCTGTGTCTGCAAAGGGGTTTTATCAAGTTCAGCCAGCAATTGACCCTTTTTTACACTTGAATTGAAATCAACATAGATCTTCTTTATCACACCTGAAACCTGGGTGCCTATCAGGACTGTAGTATCAGCCTGAATCGTTCCGGTAGCGGTAATAGTATTTATTATCGAGCCCTTTTTTGACAACAGCAGTTTCAAATGCATATGCTTTTCTCCTTTTTGACATGAACCGACCAGGAAAATCACTAATAAACCAATAATGGCATATACTACTATTTTGGTATTTTTTCTGCTTTTCATTACTGTTCTGTATTACTATTTATTATTATTTCTTACTGAATGACAAGGGTAATCCTGAATAGAAATCAAGTACTTTATAGCTGAAAACCAATCTGTATTTTGATTGAAGAAGCGAGCTTTCAGTAGCAATATACGTAGTCTTTTGAATGAGAAAATCAACTGAGTTCATCAGGCCCTGAAAATACTTTTCAGAAGCTACATCGTACGATTCTTTTACAGCATTGTAAGCTTCAACACTTGTTTCATATTCTATCTGAGATGAAGTAACATCCTGGCAAGACTGCTCGATGGCCTTCCTGAGCTGATTCTTTACATTCTATTCATTAAGATCAGCATTTTCCGTGTTTTTTTTCGCTACTGCCACATTTGTTCTGACCTGTCTGTTCAGATAAATAGGAATTGAAGCTGAAAGGCCTATTGAAGGACTTAAGTTGTTTTTCAACTGATATCCAAATGAGGAACCGGATATTGTATTTGATGAATATAAAGTAGACAATACCTGCGCTCATTGAGATATTGGGTAAAAGACCCGATTTTGCAATATCAATACTGATTTGAGAGCTTTGTTTATTGAGCTCTGCATTTTTAACCTCAGGCTTTATTCCCAGGGCTATCTGATATATTTCCTTCGGATCCGGGATACGTTTCTGGTTGATCAGACTGTCGAGGTTCGGATGTTCAATCGAAAAGTTATTGCCATCAGTAAGCTCCATCAGCTGCATGAGTGTTATCCTGTTAATAGCAAGCTGACTCTGAGCTGTAGCAAGAGTTTGCTTCTCGGTCGCAAGCTGTGATTTTACCTGCAGATAGTCGGAATTTGCAATTGCGCCAAGTTTGAGTCTTTCGGATGCAAGGTTAAGTTGTTCTTCAAGTGAGGTAATCTGAGAGTTATCGTTTTTGACCTGTTCTTCAGCAAAGAGGACCTGCAGGTAAGCGTTCAGCACATTAAGACTTACTGTCTCCTTTATTACATCAGTGCTGTATTTTGATGCTTCATAATTAATTTCAGATTGTTTTACATTATTGTGAATCCTGTTGCCGTTAAAAACCGTCATCCCTGAACTTAATGAGATATTCGTTCCGTCGCTGCCTTTAAAAACTGTTGATCCGGTTGTGTTATTAACCTGATTGCTCCAGCTGAAATTCTGCCTCGCTGATCCGCTTAATGAAGGATACCAAGCAGATTTTGCATAAATCAATTCGATACCATTAATATCGTTGCTTACCTGAGCCTGTTTGACCTGAATGTTTTTCTCAAGGGCGTATTGTATACAGTCATCAATACTCCAGACTTTATTCTGGGCATTTAAGGAGATTCCGGAAGCGAGAATAAGTATACTTGATAAAATTATAAATTGAAACCTGATATTCATCTCTTTTGTTTTTAAACTATTATTTTCTGTTTGCTTATAATTCACCAGTGCCTTTAGAATTTGAAGCCGGGAAAATTTTATTTTAAAATTGATAATTAGACATATGTTCCAGTGGTTTTATTCCTTAAAAGATTATTTGTATTATAAGTTTAACAATTCTTTAACTATACCTTTTGTGTTAATATAATAACAAGGATGTAACAGAAAAGTTTAACCCCGATAGAACAAAAATTTCATGTAGGAGAACCCGGTACCGGTAATATTAATCGTTACAATTATGCTTCTTTGTACTGTCGTTTTTCTGATTATCTTTATACCTTCCTTAAAAACTTCTGATATAAACTTTTAATCTTTAATCTATGACAGTAATATTAATAGGTATAGTAATAATCATTATCGGATTTGTTGCTGCCAAATCGGATGAACCTTCGCTTCGCAAATACAAATCAATGATCAAGACAGCCGGAGCAATTGTAGTTCTGGTAGGAATGTCGATTGCCAGTGTTGTTCAGGTTGAACCGGGACAAGTAGGTGTTCAGAAACTGTTCGGGAAGGTTAACAATAATATCCTTGAAAGCGGATTGAATGTTATTAATCCATTGGTACAGGTAGTAATGTTCGATGTCAGGACAGAAAATTATACTATGTCGGGAGTACAGGATGAAGGATCAAAACAGGGAGATGATGCAATTCGTGTTTTAACAGCAGATGGACTTGAGGTAATTATTGACCTTACCGTTTTCTATAAAGTTGTACCTTCAGAGGCACCCCGGATTCTTAAGGAGGTGGGTATAGATTACAGGAATGTTCTTGTTCGTCCGATTTGCAGGACCAAGATCAGGGATAATGCCGTTTATTATGATGCAGTTGCGTTATATTCAACAAAAAGGGATGAATTTCAGATCAAAGATATTTTCAACAATCGAATCAAATTTTAAAGAACGGGGATTGTTACTTGAACAACTTCTGGTAAGAAATATTACACTTCCAGCTTCAGTAAAAGCGACAATTGAATCAAAAATTAATGCTGAACAGGATGCACAGAAAATGACCTTTGTTCTTCAGAAGGAAAGACAGGAAGCTGAACGAAAAAGAGTTGAGGCACAGGGTATTGCAGATTATCAGAAGATACTTAGCACCGGACTAAGCGACAGGTTGCTGCAATATGAGATGATCAAGGCAATTAACACTTCTCCTAATGCTAAACTGATCTTTATGACAAACGGGAAAAACCTTCCTGTTATCGTTGACAGTAAATAGAGGGCATTCATTTTTCTTTGGATGATACTTTATACAAACATATATTTATATATAGTTCGTTTATCATTTATACTTTTGTCGATCAGATGAAAACGGAGTTTGCATCCATACCACAATATTGAAAAATCCTTTACCACTTTAGTTTCCTCAGGGATATTAAAGTGCATGGTATTTATTTTAACAGTTTCGTAAAGTTCTTAAATCTTTATTGTTTCATTAAGAAGAGAACATGCTCATGATTTTTACTCTGTTATTCTATTTACAAAGGGGAAGGCAGTATTACCATTAATAATGATACATTACAGCTGTTCAGCCACAAACCATTTGCCTTATTGCTCCAAACCAGATGCATTCATTTGAAGGACTTGATGATGTAGAGGGTAATTATTTTTTTCTTTTGTCAGGATTTTTATGTTGAAGAATTCAGTTTTGTCCGTTTGTTAAATGTGTTTTCATATACTTCACAGATCATGGAATTGATGTTTGCAATCCCTGTATTACTTTATCGGATAATGAATTCAACTCCATCATTTCAGTAATTAGATTCCATTAAAAACGAATACGAATTATATACTCCTTCCAATAATTCTGCTGTTATAATCCGTTCACATTTGAATATTATGCTGTTAAAACTTTCTGAATTGTATGAAGCAAAATCAGGAAAATCAAATAAAAACGACAGTATTCTGATCCATTCATTATCTCATCTTGTAGATTCTTACTTTATTCAGGAACAGCAATTAGGTTTTTATACTTCAGCATTTAATATTTCCGAAAGTCAGTTAAATGATATATGCAATAAGCATTTTAACTGCGGATTAAAAAAAATATTACAAAACAGACTTATGCAGGAAGCCAGAAAACTTCTCTTGTCTTCAGAACTATCAGTTTCAGAGATTGCCTATAAACTGAATTTTGAGGATAATTCCTATTTCAATAAGGTTTTCAAAAGTAAGACAGGCCTTACTCCTAAAAGGTTTCGCGATATTCATAAAAAATTAGTACCACAAAAACCCTGAATTTTACCATTTTCAATAATCTTGTGATTTTATTTTTGCAGAATAAAAATTATAAGAATTATGAAGAAAATAGTTTTATCTATCTGCAGTCATTATTGTGTCATTTACCGCATGTAAAAAAGAAGAAACCAATCAGCCAATTCAATCTCAGACATTTGAAATAAATTCCACGGCATCAACCGTCTGGAAATACTTTAGTTTTGCAAAGAATGACACTATAACTGTTACAGATCCTGCCACTTCAACTGACATGGGATCTGGCTTTTCAGCGTTACCGGATCAAAACCAATGGCGGAAAATCAGGCAATGGAATCGGGCAGTGCAGCAAACTCTTATCAGAAAGGGCAGACAGGATTTGATGCTTTAAAGATCGTTTCAGATACAGCAACTTTTGTCAGCTGATGCTTCAATAAGTATTGCAGTACAAGCAGGGTTATGCAACTTATATTGTTAATCCTGTATTATATACCTGGTTTACACTGGAGTTTGCAACCCAGGGAACACAGATCGTACCCAGCGATTATATTTATATAGTTAAAACCGGTACCGGCAAATATGCAAAAGTGTGGTTCAAAAGCTATTACAGCGCTACAAATCGTATCAGGTTATGTTTCCTTTCAGTACAAATATCAACCTGACGGATCAAAAAATCTTGAATAAATGTCCCGGACAACTCCGGAGTCAAAACCGATGAAGGTTGTTTCATATGAAACCATTCATTCTTATTTATTTGTTATTTATTCCCTCAGTCATTTTTTCACAGGGGGTAAGCTTATCCGGGCTATGTTAGCAGCAACAGACAGCAGTTCTGTTGCAGGTGCAACAATTATACTTAAAGGAACCACTTTCGGAACCGTAACGGACAAAAACGGATTTTATAAAATAAATAAAATAAACCCGGGAACATATACTTTGCGTGTATCATTCATCGGATTCGAGACACAGGAAAAATCAGTTACATATTCTTAAAATCAGATAACCATGTTGATTTTTCTATCAGGGAATCAAATATTGATTTGAATGAGGTTGTTGTCACCGGCACAAAATCAGAAAAAACACTTAAAAATGTTCCTGTTATTACACAGGTGATAAGTGCCCGCAAAATGCTTGAACTGGGAATTACAAATGTTACTGATGCACTTGCAGACTATGGTGCCTGGTCTTAATGTGAGCCAGTTTGGAACAAGAGCTTACAGTTACACTGCAGGGAATGGATGCAAAATATGTGCTTTTTCTTATTGACGGAGAAAGAATTGCAGGTGAAGTTAATGGTGATATTGATTATTCAATGCTCAATCTTGAGAATATTGACCATATTGAGGTTATTAAAGGGGCTTCATCATCTCTTTACGGTTCAAATGCAATCGGAGGTGTTATTAATATTATAACAAAAAAGATTAATGAACCTTTTGATGCGAAATTCTATTCACGATATTCAAAATATAATGAACTGTACTCAGGTGGCAGTATTGGTTTGAAAAAAGGAATAATCGGATCAAGGACAAGTTTTAATTACAGCCATACCGATGGATATGACATAACTCCTGAGAGCTCACATGACTGGACCCAGAATCCATATTCTTCATTCAGATAAATCAGAAATTCGAAATTACTCCATCCTCGCGGCTTTCTTTTGTTCCTTACTTCACCTATTATCAGTTCGAACGCGGAAATGTAAGTGCACGTCCTGCTCATGATCTTTATACAGATCTGAGTGCAGGATTGAAAGGACAATATTATTTTGGGAAACAATCTATTGATTTTTCATATTATCGCGATCGTTACAACACATTCAATGTTCTTGAACATTTAAATAACAAAAGAGATACTGCATCTTATGATATTATTCAGACATTCAGGACACAGGGAAATTTTCATCTTTCCGACAAAAACAGTCTGACTGCAGGACTGGAATACAATTATGAAAATCTTTTTTCAACCAGGATTGAAAGGGTCTGAAAGATGCAGGGGAGGCAGTATTTTATGTTCAGGAAGATATTCGTTTCGGTGAAAGATGGAATATTGTAGCAGGTATACGGGCAAGCAATCACAGCAATTATGGATTTAATGCAGCACCAAAAATCTCTGTAATGTTTAAACAGGGAATCTTAAATTTCAGAGCATCAGCCGGAACAGGTTTTCGTTCTCCCGCCTTAAAAGAATTATATATGAATTTTGATCATTTCGGCGAATGGTATATAATTGGTAATTCACAATTAAAACCTGAATCATCAAAATATATTTCCGGATCAGTTGAATTTTCAAAACCATGGAATAATTCTTCGGTTACTGTTTACAGGAATGTATTGTCTGATATGATTACCGATCGCATGGTTGCCTGATTCGTGTGCAACTTACCGTCAGTATCAGAATATTGCCAGCGCTTCTGTTTATGGTATTGATTTTATATCGAAACAAAAGATCTTCAATGGATTATGGCTGAGCTACAGGATATAGTTATGTTCATTCCCACGATAATCAGACAGGCTTCAATTGTATGGTACCACAAAACATTCAGGAAATATTTCAGCAGATTATAATTTCAGAAAAAAGGATTATTCCTTCACTGCTCAGATCTATTGCAAATTGATGGGTGAAAAGTTCTATGAGATAACAACTGATGGCACATCACGTGACAGGCCCTTACAGTACCTGGCGTATTACTATTTCCCAGGAATATAAATGGCTTACGGATATCAACTGGTCTGGATAATATATTCAATGTAATAATCCCACAGAATATTGATTTCATTTCTCCCGGCAGGCGTTTCTTTGTCGGTATGAATGTCGATTTCGGTAAAATCAAATAATGCCTTTCTAAAAATCATTTAACCACGGAGTAACACTGAATGGAGGTGTAGAAAAAGTCGAAATCCATTAACCACTAAGGTCACAAAGTATTTTCACAAAGATCACAAAGGGCTGAAATATAGATTTTTACCTTTGTGTACTTTGTGCCTTCTTTGTGTTCTTTGTGGTTAAAGAAGGCTTTTTCTACAACCGCATCACAGAGTAACACTGTTTTAGTTTTTCATCTCTTCGTCTCTGACCCCTGACTCGTCCCTTCGTCATTTCATCTTCTAATCATATTTTCTCTGTGCGTCTCTGTGTTCCTCTGTGCCTCTCTGTGACAGTTCTTGTTTTCCTGTTAATCATGAATAATAATTTTCATGACGATTATTCGTACAATAACCTGTATTAATTAAGGCTTAAAAAAAACAACATGTCAAAAAACTCTTATTTTTGTAGTAATTCTTTGAAACAGAAAAAATACAATAATAAATCAAAGGAAATGGCAGAAAAGGATAAGGGGTTTAAAATCAGGCAACTGTTTTTCAGGGAAACCGAAACCAGTGTTAAGGAAAAACCGGTTGAGAAAGCGGAACCGGCAAGCAATAATACTCAGGATGACTTTTTCTCGAATAAAGTTACACAGGCACCTGTCGGAGTACCGGATCAGTCACTTGTTGAAGACTTTGTACAACGTCTTCAGAATTTGATCAATCAGAATAACCAGCCCGGGATTTGATTTTCTTGAATTTACCGAATCGCTTTTTGAAGAAAAACAAAATCCAACTCCGGAAGTATATAAGACAGTTTTCAGGATAGCACAGAAAATTGATAAATCACTCACTCCGGCTCAGATTACTCGACAGCGCGATGTTTTATAAGGATCTTATACAACGGACTGCCGAGACTGAAATAAACAAGGGAGTTTCGAAGAAACAGGGTTTGCAGTCAGAAAAAGACAATGAAAAAACAAATCTCGACAACGGACTTAAAGACACAAGGGCAAAAATACAGCAGCTTACAAGAGCAAATTCAGGAACTCCAGAATCAGGAAGCTGTCTCTGAATAATCAGCTTCTGGCTATCGATCAGAAATACGAAGACAGGTTCAACGATATCGACAGGAAGGTAAATGCAATTCGCGGTGCAAAAGAACAGGTAATTGTAAGTATTGTTGATATTGAATCCGGAATTAAGACAAATCTTTCTTAAAAACAATAAAATCAGATGCTATGCAAACGGAAACAAAAACAATTACCCAGCTGCCTATCATGAAGTATTTCGATGATGCCAAGCTGGTTGAAAAAGGGAAAGAGACAATTGGAAAATGGCGGAAAGGTGAAAAACCTATTGGCGCTGTTATTGGTTTGATAGTTATCGGGATATCGGTTATGGAATATTCAGATGGATCATTCCGGCAGTTTTTATTGCACTGAGCCAGGTCTTTGCTGTAATTGCCTCCATGCTTGCAGTTATTCTGGTTATTGTTTTTTGCCGGCAATTTTTAAGCTTTTCCGGACGGATTGTCCGTTGGTTTCACAAGGCCATCATACGCTGGAATCCTTTCGATGAACTTGATGAGCAAAAACAAAAAATGTGGGAGACACATGATCTTGTTTTTAAAGTACAAATCGAAAATCAAACAACTCAGAACAGATTTTGAGCAGATGTCAAATGAAACCAGGAATGTTGCTGAAAATTCCAAGACTGAAGTACAGACGTCAAACCAAAAAGGCAGGTGAAATTAAAGTACAGATGGACAAGATGATTGCCGAAAAAGGAGACGCAATAAAAGAAACTGATGAATATGTTGAACTGCAGCAACAGTTTATAAATGCGACTTCTGCAGGAACACGTACAAATACAACACTCGAGAAAAATATTGAATGGACAACAAAGTATTCTGCACGTTCAAATATCTTTGCGAATCTCGACCGGAAACTTGCAATTGGTGCAACACTCCTCGAAAACAAAATAAAGGATTTTGAGGAAAGTATTGTATTATGAAAAAAGACTGGGAGATGGCTGCTGCATCACGGGGCGCCACTGCCATTCTGAAAGAAATACTGGGTCCGGGCGGACAGAACTGGAAACTGGAATATGCCCTGGAATTTGTTGCCGGACGAATTTCCGAGGATCTGGCTCTGACAGCTCAGAATCTTGAAGATCTGGAAAGGAATACAACTGCATTTAATTTCGACAGCGATGAAGCTTACGAAAAGCTTCTTGCTATTGGCAACAAACTGGATGCAGGACAAATAGACATTCCTGATCCTTCGAAAATTTCGAATCCAAATCACAAACTGACCCGTGAAGAAAAAAATTCAGCCGGACCTCTTGGCGATATTTTTTAGATAATTTAATCAAACTGTAAAGTAAATAACCTTAAACAAATAAAATGGAAACTGATTATCAAAACAAACCCGGAGCATCGATCCCGGGATTTCCAAAAAAATGGACTTTTGGATTTCAACTGATTGTCCTGATAATTATCCTCGGTTTAATAGGAGCCGGTGTATATTTTGGCTACCCATATCTGAACAAGGCGTCCAAAGGTAATAAAGCTGAACTTCGTGCCGGATTTAACAACTTTGTTGGTTTTGCTCCGGGAATTGACATGAATGGTGGCGCTGCTCCAAATAAAAAATCGAGGATGTACAAGGAGTTTGGTGTCACATTCGAGGCAGTGAGGATGGATGATATGCAAAAACTTAACGATGCATTGAAAAACGGAGATCTTGATTTTATATTTACTACTACCGATATTTCGCCTATTGGAATGGATCGCAGCAGCGACCTGGCAAAAATGTCGGTTATGCAGTTTCTGAAAATTGATGATTCCCGCGGTGCGGATGTCTTTATTGTCGACAGATCAATAAATACGGTTGCTGACCTTAAAGGGAAAAAAATCGCCTGCGCACTTGGTTGGCCCAGTAATACATTACTACATGCTACTCTTGAAGCAGGTGGACTCACTGAACAGGATGTAAAGATCCTGCCTATGGGTGATCCTTTTGCAGCCAAAACTGCTTTTACTACCGGGAATGCCGATGCAACTGTGGTCTGGTCGCCTGATGATGAAGAATGTCTGAAATCGAGAGATGCTAAAGTACTGACAAGTACCGATCTCCTTCCGAATATTATTATGGACGGATTTATAGCCAGGAAAGATGTTCTGGAAAAGAAAAAAGAGCTGTTTATTAAACTCTCCAGGGCATGGCTTGTTGCAAATTCAGAAATGAAAGATCCTGCAAAAATGGCTAAAGCTGCACAGACTTACAAAATTGCATTTCAGGTTCCCGACGATGTAAGCATTATCCTCGGTGGGATGAAAAAGATCCATTATGCCACTTATGGAGATAATGTTAACTTTTTCGGATTGAGTACTGATTATACGGGTATAACCGGTCAGCAGCTTTATACAAAAATGGCACGGGTCTATAAAACTGGTTATGGGAATAAATTAACCAATATTGTACCATGGGCTGAAGCATCTTATCCGGGTATTGTACAGAATATCAGCGATCTGACAGGTGATGCTCATGCAGCTGAAGGTCAGATCCAGTTTGCAGCACCAACAACTGCCGATGTAAAAGCTCCTGCAGTTGCAATTAAACCTATAATAATCAACTTTGCATTCGGATTCATGGACTCTCACCCCCGATATGAAGGAGAAAATCGAAAATCAGCTGGGACAGGTGTCAGTTGAGTTTGCAGGAATGAAAGTACGTATTGAAGGAAACACCGACAATGTAGGCAGTGCGGATATGAACAGGGAACTTTCCCAAAAACGTGCAAAATCAGTAGCCGACTATCTTGTAAAAACTTACAATTTTGATCCGAACAGGTTTATTATTGTTGGTAATGGTCCTGATAAACCTGTTGCAACAAATAATACAGAAGAAGGCAGGGCTGCAAACCGAAGAACTGAGTTCCAGCTTCTAGGTAAATAGGATATTAATAAACTTCTGTTAAACAGGGGCCTGCTAGAAAGACCTTTGTGAACCTTAGTGTAAAACTTTGCGTTCCTTTGTGGTAAAAATTAAATCATTCAACGACTCAAGAGGATCACAAAGTAAAAACTTTTACAAAGCCGTAACACCTAAAGTAATAACAGGTTAATACACTTTTTACGATGCCACCTGTTATAAATTGAGCTGAAAATCGAAAATTATGGAAATAATTAGAAGACTTTTCAGGTTCGCAGGTGATGTTGATAAGAAAACATCTGTGGCAGTGAATATTCTGGGATGGGTACTGCTGGTCTTTTTATGGTGGCTGATCCCGACCATGGGATGGATTAAACCCACAATTCTTCCGTCGCCTGTTGATGTAATAATTTGCTACAAAACACTTTTTGTGGAGCGAAGCCTGTTATATAATACCGGATACTCCATTTTTATTAACCTTGGAGGCTATTTGCAGGCAATGGCTCTGGCAATTCCCCTCGGTTTCCTGGTCGGGCTTATCCCATTTTTCAGACATCTGGTAAGTAAACAGATTGAAGCAATCCGCTTTACACCACTGCCGGCTACAACTGGCATCTTTCATGGCGCTTTTTGGTCTTGGCCTGGGTGTTAAGATCGAATTTCTGGCATTTGGTATTTTTGTCTACCTGCTTCCCGCAATCGCCCAAAGAATAAAAGATATTGAAACAGACGATCATCTTAAGGCGTTGCAGCAGACTATGTGGACACTGAATGCTACTCCGTGGATGACTATGAAGCATTTTTATATTCCATCAGTACTAAGTCGTTTCTCAATGGATGTTATCAATCTTGTTGCTGTAAGCTGGACTTACATCGTAATTGCTGAAATGGTAAATGCCCAGGGTGGATTGGGCTCAATGATTTACATGGCAACTTCAAGAGGATCGCATGTCGATCAGCTTTATGCAGTATTACTTTTGATTATTTTTATTGGATTTGTACAGGATAAACTATTAAAACTGCTCGACAGGAAACTCTTCAAATTTAAATACGCCTGATAATAATGAAGCGAAATATTTTCCAGAAAAAGGACGATAGTGAAATAACTGCACCTGTTGAAAACAAGGAGGTACAGGGAAACGATGTGGTATTAAATACCGGCAGAAATGCAAATGTGGATCCTGTGAGCGGTCTTGCAGATGTAATAAACCTTGTTAATATCAACCAGGTCTATTCTGAGCTTTCTCCACCCAACGTTGTATTTAAGGATTTCAATCTCGATATCAAAGATATTAAGGACAGAGGACAATTTATTACTCTGATGGGTAAATCGGGGTGCGGGAAATCCACTCTTCTTCGTTATATCTCCGGTTTGCAGGAACCTACTTCCGGAGAAGTGTATATTTACGGGAAAAAACGTACAAGTAAGGACAGAATTCCGATGGTATTTCAGCAATATACATCATTTGAGTGGAAAACTGTTTTGCAAAATGTTGCCCTCCCTCTGATACTGAAAGGTGTTCCAAAAACTGAAGCTAACGATAAAGCTATGGACATGATAAAAATTGTCGGATTAGCGGGACATGAAAACAAATGGGCGAAATATCCCACTCTGTCGGGCGGACAACTGCAACGTGTAGCCATAGCACGTAATCTTGTAGTAAATCCGCAAATTTTATTAATGGACGAACCATTCGGTGCCCTGGATACAGTTACCCGGAAGCAGATACAATTATTCCTTCGTTCAATATTTGAACACGCAAAACTCGATCCGACAGTCATTTTTGTTACACACTCGGAGAGTGAAGCTGTATTCCTCTCATCAGATATTTATATTCTTGATTCAGGACCTGCAACTGTGAGACATCACTTTAAAATTGAATTACCTGAAATTCGTGATGAATCGGTGAGATATTCAACTCAGTTTACCGAGTATGTCAATAAACTGGGTATGCTGATGGAAGATATGAAGAAGGAAACAAAATAGTTCATTGTTTCTTTTTAAGGTTGGTTTTTCAATAATATTTTATGACGACATTTATTCTAAATAACCAACTAATTAGATCCGATAAATCTGCTGGAACTTCTCTATTGGATTTTATCCGGTATGAAATGGATCTGCCGGGTACAAAAATAGGTTGTCGTGAAGGTGATTGCGGCGCCTGTACTGTGATGGCAGGAACTCTCGAAGATGGCAGGGTGAAATACAAAACCATTGTCTCATGTCTCACACCGCTTGGAAATGTCAATGGAAAACATATTGTCACTATTGAGGGGATAAATACGGAACAACTTTCACCTGTTCAGAAGACTTTTGTTGAAAATGCGTCTTCTCAATGCGGCTTTTGCACACCAGGATTTATTATGTCGCTCACTGCATATAGTCTGTCAGACCAAAAGCCCGATAAACAGAAAATTATCGCATCGATGAGTGGCAATATCTGCAGGTGTACAGGTTATAAATCAATTGAAAGAGCATCGTCAGATATATTGATTCTGCTGAAAAATAAAGACATCACAGTCCCGGTTGACTGGAACGTTAAGAAAAAATTTCTGCCTGAATACTTTCTGACAATTCCTGAAAGACTTACCGAAATAGAAAAGTCTGATAATTCTTCAAAAGAGAATGAAATTTTTATGGCTGGAGGGACCGACCTCATGGTCCGGAAAGCAGATATACTGGCTGAAGGGAATGTCAATCTTCTCACTAATAATTCTTTATTTAAGTTTATCAAAGCCGAAAACGGAAAACTTGTTATCGGGTCGGCTGTAACTGCGGCAGATATTGAACAATCACCAATAATCAAAGAATTTATTCCTGAGATTATTCCCTATTTAAAACTCTTTGCATCTGAACCAATAAGAAATATGGCAACTGGTGCCGGAAATGTGGTAAATGCATCTCCTATCGGCGACTTAACCATTATGTTCCTTGCATTGAATGCAGATGTGATAATCAATGGTGAGGATGGCAATCGTAATACTCCATTAAGAAATTTCTACTTAGGATATAAAAAACCGGCTATTAATAAGAATGAGTTTGTTAAGAGCATTGAGTTCCCCTTACCTTCAAAACCATTACTTTTCAACTTTGAGAAAGTCAGCAAAAGAAATTATCTTGACATTGCAACTGTAAATAGTTCAATTGTTTTGAGCATGAAGGGTGAAAAGGTACAGAAATGTTTTCTGTCAGCAGGCGGTGTCAGCCCAATACCGCTTTTCTTGACCGAAACATGCAATTTTCTTACAGGTAAAGCAATTTCAACGGATATCATATTACAAGCAAATACAATAATGCAGGGAGAGATATCACCTATAACTGATGTGCGTGGAAGCAGAGATTACAAGAGGTTATTACTTCGTCAATTGTTTTTTGCCCATTTTATTAAATTCTTCCCTGACACTATTAAATTAAATGACCTGGTGACGATTAGACGATGAGATAATGAAACGCAAAGATGCAAAACCAACAAGTCAGGAAGAGTGCAAGACTGCAGGACAGCAAGACCGCAAGACAACTAAACCTATTTTGGTTTCAAAATGAATAATATAGATCTAACAGGACATGTTACCGGGAAATCGGTTTACCTTGATGATATTCCTGTTCGGAAAGGAACTCTTTATGCTGTTGTTTATGGATCACCTGCTGCACATGGAAAAATAATCCGGATAGATTATTCGGCTGCTCAGGCTCTTCCGGGTATTGAAAGGATTATTACATGGAAGGATATACCTGGAAAAAACCAGATCGGAGGAATCATCGAGGATGAATCCCTTTTTGCAGAAAATGAAGTTCATTATCAGGGACAACCAATTGCTCTGATAGTAGCAAAAGACACTCTTACTGCCAGAAAGGCTCTTAAGCTTATTGATATTAAAATTGAGGAGTCAGAAATAATTACCGATCCTCGAATTGCAAATCAGAAGGGCCTTCTGCTTATTCCTTCCAGGACTTTCAGAAAAGGAGATATTGCTGATGCGTGGGCTGGTTGCGAATATATATTCGAAGGTAAGGCTGACAGCGGAGGACAGGAACATCTTTACCTTGAAACACATGGTGCCTATGCCTTTCCGACTGAGAATGGGAGCATAAAAATTCATTCATCCACACAGGGTCCGACAATTGTACAAAAGACAGCAGCAAGAGTGCTTGGAATTAATATGAACCGTATCGAAGTGGATGTAACCCGGCTGGGAGGTGGTTTTGGAGGAAAAGAAGATCAGGCATCCGGGTTTGCATCAATGGTTGCACTTGCTTCTTACCTGACAGGCAAGCCGGTAAAGCTTTCACTTCAAAGGACAGATGATATGATAATGACAGGGAAACGTCATCCATATAGTTCCGATTTCAGGATTGGCCTTTCGAAAGATCTTAAAATAGAAGCATACCAGGTTACAATGTTTCAGAATGGTGGTGCGGCAGCAGATCTGTCTCCGGCTATTATGGAACGCACCCTGTTCCATTCTACCAATGGATATTATATACCGAATACCGAGATTACAGTTCACAGTTGTAAGACTAATCTTCCACCGAATACAGCTTTCAGAGGTTTTGGCTCTCCGCAGGGGATGTTTGTTATTGAATCGGCAATTTCAAAAGCGGCAGTCGAACTGAAGATTCCTGCAAGGATCATCCAGGAAAAAAACCTGCTGAACGAAAACGACGAATTCCAGTATGGTCAGATAGCAAAGAATGTAAACATCCGGGAGTGCTATCAGGTTGCCGATAAACTATATGATATGGAGAAAATTGAAAGTGATATCAATAGTTTCAACAATAAAAACACTCAGTTTAAGAAAGGAATGGCAGTAATGCCTGTCTGCTTTGGGGTTTCATTTACAAAAACGCCAATGAACCAGGCACGTGCGCTTGTTCATATTTATCAGGATGGCAGCATTGGTATCAGTACTGGTGCAGTTGAGATGGGGCAGGGTGTAAATACCAAGATGGCTCAGATTGCATCAAAGGTCTTTTCAGTTAATATTGAAAGAATAAAACTTGAATCGACAAATACATCAAAGGTTGCCAATACTTCACCCACAGCAGCCAGCTCGGGTGCTGATCTTAATGGAAATGCATTGCTGATAGCGTGCAATGGATTACTGACACGACTAAAGACAACTGCAGGAGATATGCTGGGTTGCACTGCAGATGAAATATCTCTTGAGGATGAAGTTGTATGCAAAAACGGAGAAAAAACAGAGATTCTCTGGGAAAAACTTGTTGATACTGCATTTCTGAACAGAGTTTGCCTTACTGAAAACGGACATTATGCAACGCCGGTCATTCATTTTGACAAAACCAGGGAAAAAGGACATCCTTTTTCTTACCATGTATATGGAGCAGCTATAGTAACTATCACATTGGATTGCATAAGAGGCAGTTATGAAGTTGATAATGTCCTCATTGTGCATGATTTCGGGAATAGCGTCAATCCTGCTATAGATATGGGTCAGGTCGAAGGAGGAGTGGTTCAGGGCATAGGGTGGATGACAATGGAGGAAATTATTATTCAATAAAAATGGGAAACTTCTGACTGATAATTTGTCCACGTACAAAATACCTGACATCTACTCAATACCAAAAGTTCTGAAATGCCATGCACTTGAGACAGTTGGTCCGGATCTGGCTATTTTTAAATCAAAAGCTGTTGGCGAACCTCCATTTTTGTATGGTATTGGAGCATTTTTTGCAATCCAGAATGCTATAAGAGCTTTCAACCCTGACTATAAAATTGAATTTGATGCTCCTCTTACTCCTGAAAAGGTTTTGATGAGACTATACAAAGATATAGAACTCCGGAAATTTAAAACGGACCTTTCATCCAAAAAAAAACAAGGAGACTATGTCTGATAAATTTTATCCTGTATCAATAAAACATCTGCTCCAACTGATACTTGATGAATTTGTCAGCAAAAAGAGCATCTTTGGTATTCCGGAAGAGTTATTTTTTGATCCTGAGAGAAATAATCATCTGAAAACAGAGCTTTTTGACCATGAACTGCATACTCCTGTTGGTGTTGCAGCCGGACCACATACACAAATGGCTCAGAATATAATTGGTGCATGGTTGATGGGAGCCCGCTATATCGAATTAAAAACCATACAAACGCTCGATGAACTTGAGGTGCCAAAACCATGCATAGATATGCAGGATGAAGGGTATAACTGCGAGTGGTCGCAGGAACTGAATATAAGGGAAAGCTTTAATGAATATCTGAATGCATGGATAATAATTCATATCCTAAATCACAGATTTGGCAGGGGAAGTGAAACAGGTACAATCTTTAACATGAGTCTTGGTTATAATATGGAGGGGATTCTGAAAGAAAACGTTCAGTGGTTTCTGATGAAAATGACCGGTTGTGACGATGAATTGATTTCCAGGATAGCAGAGATTCAGGAGATCTACCCTCTTGTTAAAGAGATTTGTATTCCTCCAATAATCTCTGACAATATCACTTTATCGACAATGCATGGTTGTCCTGCAAATGAAATTGAGGAGATTGCCGGTTATCTTCTTGAGAAGAAAAACCTGCATACATTTGTCAAGCTGAATCCCACCCTTCTTGGCCCCGTTGAATTAAGGGATATTCTTAACAACCAGCTTAACTTTAAGACCAATGTACCTGATAATGCCTTCGTCCACGATCTTAAATATCCCGATGCTGTTACGATCATTAAATCATTACTGAAAAAAGCAAAAAGGAAGAATCTCCGGTTCGGCCTTAAACTAACCAATACTCTGGAATCTGTTAACAATAAAGGAATTTTTAACAATGATGTTGAGATGATGTATATGAGCGGACGCTCCCTGCATCCGATATCAGTAAACCTTGCAAAAAAGCTCAGGAAGGATTTTAAAACTGAACTTTTGTTGTCCTTCTCTGCAGGTGCAGATGCCTTTAATATAGCCAGTTTAATAGCCTGCGGATTCAAAACAGTGACAATTTGTTCCGATATCCTGAAACCGGGAGGATATATGAGGCTTAACCAGTATTTTGAAAACCTGAAAAAAGATTTCCTGGCAACGGGATCGGAGAATATCAATGAGTTTATAATTAAATCATCAGGTAAAAAATCATTAAAGGAGGCAGCATCCTATAATCTTAATTCTTATGCAGGGGAAGTGCTGGTATCAGAATATTATAAAAGGAAGTACATAAGGATCCCCGATATCAAGACAGATCGCGAACTTGGTTATTTCGATTGTATTTCTGCTCCCTGCCGCGATACCTGCTCTACTAATCAGGATGTTCCTGATTACCTTTATTATACATCAACCAGACAGTCTCACAGAGCTTTCGAAGTGATACTTAAAACAAATCCCTTTCCCTCGGTTACAGGAATGATCTGCGACCATCTTTGTCAGGAAAAGTGTACACGAATCAACTATGATGATCCTTTACGGATACGTGAAGTAAAACGGTATATTTCAGAACAGAATGAGCCGGACCTAAAACCTGCTGTTAAAAATGGAATTAAGGCTGCCATTATCGGTGCAGGTCCATCGGGATTGTCCTGTGCTTACTACCTTTCTTTGGCAGGTTTTGCAGTTGATGTTTTTGAAGTGAGATCAAAAGCCGGCGGAATGGTTCAATATGCTATCCCGGGTTTCCGACTCACTGACAATGCAATTGATAAAGACCTGAAAAGGATTAAAGACGCAGGAGTCAATATTCATTACAACAGTAAAATTGACAAGGTAAAATTCGGGATTTTGAAAAAAGAATATCAATATATATATATTGCTGCAGGTGCCCAGTTATCCGCCAGGCTGGATGTTTCCGGTTCTGATGCCAAAGGGGTAATAGAACCACTGAATTTTCTTTTTGATGTCAAACAGGGAAATAAAACGGGCATTGGAAATAATGTAGTTATCATTGGCGGAGGCAATACTGCGATGGATGCTGCACGTACAGCATACCGGCTTGTTGGAAATGACGGCAGGGTAACTATTGTTTACCGGCGTACTAAGAATGAGATGCCTGCAGATAACGGGGAGATAAAAGCAGTGCTTGATGAGGGCATGGAAATAATTGAGCTGGCTGCACCGGAAAGAATCATTCACGAAAATGGTCATGTCAAAGCCCTGATATGCAGTAAAATGGAACTGAAAGGGTGTTGACAACCAGGGAAGATCTCTGCCCGTCAGGGTTAAGGACTCTGAGTTTGAGATAGTTTGCGATACTATAATACCTGCAATCGGACAAAACCGGGATATTGATTTTGCAAAAGATGAACTTGACCGTTGCTGATAAAATAACTTATACGACCGGAAACACCAATGTATTTATTGGTGGAGATGCATTGCGTGGTGCATCTACAGCAATAAACGCCATAGGTGATGGAAGAAAAGTGGCAGAACAGATGATCAGACAATCGGATTCCTGGATTCATTTCCAGTTAAACATATTAACGGAAAAAATCATCACAAAAAAGAACTGATTATAAAACGTTCACAGCGTCAATATTCGCAAGAGCCAATTGAATTGGCCCTGAACGACAGAAAAAATTTTAAACTGGTCAGCGAACCATCTGACGGTGAAACCATTGTTAAAGAGGCCGGTCGGTGCCTTTACTGCGATGAGATCTGTAATATTTGCACCACGGTATGTCCAAACTTTGCAAATTATTCATACGAGGTTGACCCTGTCCGATATGTTTTGCAAACTGCTCGGATCCTCGACAATGGCACTATTGAGATTCATGATGATAAAGTATTTGAGGTTAAACAGGTTTACCAGATCCTGAACATTGCAAACTTTTGCAATAAGTGCGGAAACTGTAATACCTTCTGTCCCTCAAATAGCGCACCATACATAGAAAAGCCGCGATTATACCTGACACTTTCATCATTTAATAAAGTCAGGGAAGGTTACTTCTTGTCGAGGCTTAAAGACAGGAAAAATCTTATTTTCAAAAAAGATGGGACCATAACCACACTGACAGAACTTCCGGATGAATATTTATATGAGACCGACTATGTTTTCGGAAGATTCAGTAAAAATGAATTTAAGCTGCAGGAAGTGAAATTTAAAACACCTTGCGTTAAAGAGATTCATTTTAATCATGCTGCAGAGATGAGCATCCTGATAAAAGGAGCCGATAACCTGGTTTTTGAGTGATAGGATAGTCTCCTTCCCTTTATAATTTCTAACTTGCAAAAAATTCTGTTTAGAAAATTTAGTATTATATGATCCAGCTGATAGATAAGATTGCAAATGGAAAAACTTTAGATAATGCCGTCAGGCGTTTTAAGGAAAAGGGAATTATTCTGCCTACTTTTGAACAGCAACGAAATCCGGAGCTGATTCCGGAAAAAATACAAGACCAGCTGAGAAAAGTTGGTCTGTGGGATATTAATCCTCTTAACCTTTTCCGTATCACATGGAAAAATCAGCCGGTTGATAGCGGTGGTTTATACGGAAAGGTTAACTACATAGAACTTCCAAAAGAATTAACAGGTGTTGATGCCCGTATAGTTTTACTGATCGGAAAGTGGTTTCCTACCGGTGCACATAAGGTTGGCGCTGCATATGGTTGTCTGGCTCCACGAATCATAACGGGTGGCATTCGACCCGACTTATCATAAGGCGGTATGGCCATCAACCGGAAACTATTGCAGAGGCGGAGCTTTCGATTCTAAAGTTATGGGAACCGAGTCGGTTGCGATACTTCCTGAAGGAATGAGCAGGGAGCGTTTTACCTGGCTTCGCGATGTTATTGGTTCAGAGGTTATTGCTACTGCAGGATGCGAATCGAATGTAAAAGAGATTTATGATAAATGCTGGGAGATTAAACGTACCCGTCCCGATTGCATCATTTTCAACCAGTTTGATGAATTTGGGAATGCTGCCTGGCACTATAATATTACCGGGAGCGCAATTGAGGAAGTTTTCAACCAGATTAAAAATGAAAAACAGCAAGCTGGCAGCATATATTTCAGCAACCGGTTCAGCAGGCACTATTGCTGCCGGTGATTACCTTCGCACAGTTGCACCTCATATTAAAGTAGTTGCTTCGGAGGCTCTGCAATGCCCCACACTTCTGATGAACGGCTTTGGCGGGCATCGTATTGAAGGTATTGGAGATAAGCATGTACCCTGGATACACAATGTTAAGAATACCGATGTGGTGACTGCTATTGACGATGAAGATTGCATGAGAATTCTCCGGCTTTTTAACGAAAAAGCAGGTCATGAATATCTGAAATCAATTGGTATCAACAACAGATTTGTGAATGAACTGCATCTTATCGGGATCTCGGGTATTGGAAATATGATATCAGCAATTAAAACTGCAAAATACTATGAGATGACAGGCGATGATATCATCGTTACAATTGCTACTGATTCTGCAGATATGTATAAATCGAGGATTGAGGAATTGGCAGTTGAGAAAGGGATATACAATGATGTTCAGGCTATAAAGGATTTTGAGAAATGCATCCTTGGAACGAAATCCGATTTTATGAAGGAGCTGAACTATTACGACAGAAAATCGATCCACAACCTGAAGTATTTTACATGGATTGAGCAGCAGGGGAAAAGTGTTGAAGATCTGAATCAGCTATGGGAGGACAGGGATATCTGGAACAGGCTTTTCTCTCAGGTTGATAAATGGGATGAAACTGATCAAAGCATTTAATGACCGAACCGGACTTTTGACCGGAATCTCTTAAATAATAATGATCCGACACTATGAGTTCTTCGAAATTCATATACAAATGCACCGATTGCGGAAAAGAGTATAATAGCACTGATACAATTGTATCTTTGTCCGGTTTGCAGCACACAAAACACATCGGTAACCCCTCCCAGGGGTGTCCTGAAAACACTTTACGACTACCATAAAATAGAAAAAAGATATAACTGGTTTTAAGGATTTAAAAAACAGGAACTTCATTGATCTTTTGCCAGTTGAAATGGCAGAAAGTATGCCCAGGCTAAGGATTGGAAAAACTCCTCTTTATACTATAAATAAACTGAATGATAGTATTTTGCCATTTCATGTTCACCTGAAGGACGATTCACAGAATCCGACATATTCATTTAAAGACAGGGCCTCCGCAATTGTATCAGCATATGCGAAAGAAAGGAGATATGGTGTAATAGTTACCGCTTCAACAGGTAATGCAGGTTCATCACTGGCAGGTATATGTGCTTCCCAGGGTCAGAAGGCAATTATTGTCGTTCCGGAAACTGCCCCGATAGCAAAACTTACCCAGATAATTATGTACGGAGCAGTTGTTGTTCCAATAAAAGGAACTTATGATGAGGCATTTGATCTGAGTGTCAGCGCTACGGAATTATTTGGCTGGTATAATCGCAATACCGCCTTTAATCCGCTTACAATAGAAGGCAAAAAGACTGTCTCTTTTGAGCTGATTCGAGGATATGGGTTTTAAAATCCCCGACAGGATTTTCGTACCTGTTGGTGATGGAGTAATAATTTCCGGTGTTTATAAAGGATTTGAAGATCTTTTCCTTCTGGATCTTATCGATAAAATACCTGTCAATTGTTGCAGTTCAATCAGAAGGAAGCGATAATCTTGTAAGGAATATTAACAAGGAAGATTTTCAGATCAAAACAAGCAGCACTATCGCTGATTCAATTTCAGTTGATATCCCCAGAAATTTCTATATGGCACAGCAGTTATATCCTGAAATATGACGGAGAATCAATCACGGTTACGGATGAGGAGATACTTGAGGCATCTGCAATATTATCCCAAGAATACGGGTCTGTTTGCAGAACCTGCTGCTGCAACTGCTTTTGCAGGTCTTCTATCATTTCAGAGAAACGGTAAAATAGCTGGGAACTCAGATAATGTGGTTTTGCTTACCGGAAGCGGTTTAAAAGATTTGAAATCGGTAAGACAAAATGCTGAAAATTCCTGAATCAATTTATCCTTCAATAGATAATCTGAAAAATATGTTTTCATGATAACATATACTCTGAATAACATAAAAAGAACATATTCAGGTGATTCGGAGGAATCACTTCTTGACCATTTAAGACTGGAACATAAGATCACATCTGCAAAAGATGGTTGTTCGGGACAGGGTGTATGCGGAGCATGTACCGTTGAGATTAACGGCAAACCGAAGTTAGCCTGCAGGACAAAAATGAAGGATCTGGGGGGAGCCGATCATCTTTACTACTGAAGGATTACCTGAAAAATTCAGAGCTGTCATCAGCAAAAAATTTGCTGAAAAAGGGGCTGTTCAGTGTGGATTCTGCTCACCTGGAATGGTGATGAGGGCAAAAGGACTTTATCAATATCAATAAGACGCCAACACGATCTGAAATTATTAAAGCTATCTCGCCAAACCTATGCAGGTGTACGGGTTATGTTAAAATTGTTGATGCAATCGAAGCAACCTTTAATGAGCTGAATGGAAAAAAAGAGGAGAAAAAACTCATCTCAGCATTGGTCGGAAAGCCATACCCAAAATACAAGGCAGTTGAAACAGCCCTGGGAGACAGAGATTTTGTTGATGACATGCATTTTGATGGAATGGTACATGGAGCTCTTAAATTCAGCGACCATCCGAGAGCAAAAATAATTAATATTGATACCTCAAAAGCTGAAAAAGCAGACTGGCGTAATCAGAATTTTTACTGCAAAGGATATCCCGGGGGAACAATATACCGGACTGATTTTTCAGGACTGGCCACTGATGGTAAATGAAGGTGAAATAACCAGTTATATAGGGGATGTGATAGCCGGAGTGGTTGCTGAGGACTGAGGCAATTGCCCGTAAAGCTGTCAGCCTGATTCATATTGAATACGAGGTTCTTGAACCTGTAACCGATATGAATAAAGCTAAAATGCCTGATAGTATCCAGGTTCATAGCGGAATATCCAATGTACTGGAAACCTGTAGCATTAGCTTCGGAGATGTTGAAAAAGCTTTCAGGAAGCAGCATACATTTCAGGCGGAGTATACGAGACACAACTGATCGAACATGCATTTCTTGAAACTGAAACGGCAATTGCCCTTCCTGAGGATGATGGAGTTCGCTTATACAGTCAGGGTCAGGGTGCATATGTCGACAGACAGCAGGTGGCAAAGATACTTGGTCTTCCTGAAGAAAAGGTAAAGGTAGTTCAGGTTCAGAACGGCGGCGGATTCGGAGGAAAAGAGGATATGACAGTACAGGGACATGCTTCTTTATTTGCATTCATTTTGAAGCAACCTGTAAAGGTTCATCTTAACAGGGACGAATCTATAATAATGCATCCCAAACGTCATCCGGTTCAGATGGATATCAGTCTTGCATGTGATAAAAATGGAAAATTTACAGCATTAAAACTCAACGCTGTCGGTGATACAGGCGCTTATGCATCTGTCGGTACAAAAGTGATGGAACGTGTTGTAGGCCATGCAACAGGAGCATATTCAATTCCCTCCGTTGATATCAAAGCAATAACAGTATATACAAATAATCTGCCTGCAGGGGCAATGCGCGGATTTGGTGTTCCACAGATTGTTTTTGCAGTAGAAAGCTGTGTCGATGAGATTTGCAGAATCGGTGGTTTCGACCGCTGGCAGATCCGTTTCGATAATGCTCTTGAGAATGGTTCCAGAACTGCTACCGGACAAGTATTGCAGGGTGTCGGGTTAAAGAAAACTCTTCTTGCAGTCAGGGATGAATTCGGTAAAGCAAAATTTGCAGGAATTGCCTGTGGAATTAAGAATACAGGTGTTGGTAATGGAATGATTGACGACAGTGAAGTCAAAATCCGGATTGTATCTGATAAACAGGTGATAGTAGAACATGGCTGGTCGGAGATGGGGCAGGGTATACATACAATGGCTATCCAGATACTGCACCATGAAACCGGGATACCTCCGGGGATTATTGAAGTCAAGGTAGATACTGAAGCAGACCTGCCGACAGGTATGACTACTTCATCGAGAGCAACTGCACTTGTCGGGAATGCAATTATTGATGCTGCCAAAAGAATAAAGGAAGATCTGAAGCATGGATCATTGATCCAGCTTTCCGGCCGCGTTTATAAAGGAAAATATGTTTGTGACTGGACGTGCAAACCCGGAGCCAATACCGACACTCCGGTAATCCATTTTGCGTATGGTTATGCTACACAGGTTGTCATACTTAATGAAAAGGGCGAAATATCAAAGATCATAGCAGCTCATGATGCCGGAAAAATCATGAACCGTATGCTCTTCGAGGGACAGATAGAAGGAGCGTTGCATATGGGTATGGGTTACGCTCTTACAGAAGAACTGCCATTAAAGGATGGCAGACCGGTAAGCCTGAAATTTAAGTGATCTTGGCATTTTAAGAGCTGACGATATGCCACAGATGGAGATAGTCGGCATTGAAGAGAAAGATCCTGTTGGTCCTTATGGAGCCAAGGGAATCGGTGAAATTGGAATGGTGCCGACTGCTGCTGCAATTGCAAATGCGTTCTATGCCTTCGATGGTATTAAAAGGACAAGGCTCCCTATGAAGAGACTTAAAGGTGTTGGTAAGAAATAAGTATTACACTTAAAATATATGGCAATACTTCTCAAGGATGCAATATACATCGACTGGAAATCATTGACATTCAGCCATGAAAATATCCTGGTTGATCAAAATTCCGATGCTATTCATTTCATTAGCGATATTGATAATGTTGTCAAAACCCCTGACCTGGAAGTTTTAGACTGCAACGGAAAACTTGTAACAAAATCGTTTGCAGTCGGACATCACCATGTTTACTCTGCCCTGTCGAGAGGGATGGGTGCACCTGCCAGGACACCTCAGAATTTTTTAGAAATACTCAAATATATCTGGTGGACATTGGATAAGTGCCTCGATCATGAGATGATCGAATCGAGTGCACTTGTAACAGCAATTGCCTGTGCAAAAGCAGGATCAACCTTTGTTATTGACCATCATGCTTCTCCTTTTGCTGCAAGAGGTTCGCTGGATATTATTGCCAGGGCTTTTGACAAAGTCGGAGTATCTCATTTGTTATGCTACGAGATTTCCGATCGTGATGGGAAAGGATATTGCAACAGATGGATTAGCAGAGACTGTTTCTTATCTGAAAAACCATCAGGGATTAGTAGGGTTGCACGCCTCATTCACTGTCAGTAATCGTACCCTGAACCAGGCAGTTGAACTGATGAACAAGTTTAATTCGGGTATTCATATACACGTGGCTGAAGATACTTATGATCAGGATTTCTGCTTAAGAAAACACGGGAAAAGGGTTGTTGAACGATTGAATGACTTTGGAGCCCTCAAGTCTCCGAAAACCATTCTTGCCCATTGCCTTCATCTCGATGACAATGAGAGAGATATTATCCAAAACTCACCATGCTGGGTAGTGCAGAATACCGAAAGTAATATGAACAACAATGTTGGTCGCTTTAATGGAGAACATCTTGGTCAGAACATTATGTTGGCACAGATGGCATGCATAGCGATATGCTTCGGAGTGCCAGGGCTGCTTTCTTTGCCGGACAAGGATTTGAAATAATAGATTATAAATCAGCTTACCTCCGGCTTAGAAATATTCATCGCTACCTAAATGAAAATAAATTCAGGGGTGATGGTGATAATAATCTTGTTGTACTGGACTATAATTCTCCAACTGAGATTAACATGGATAATTTCTACAGTCACTTCATTTTTGGAATTACTGCTGAACGATATATGTGATGTTATTTCGGATGGCAGGCTGATTGTGAAGAACCGGCAGATAATATCTGTAAATGAATCAGAGATACTTGAGGTTTCAAAGGAATGTGGCAGACGCCTCTGGGAAAAAATGAAGATGTGAAAAGGCAAAGGGCGCAGCATAAACAGAGATCAGAGATCAGTGAACAGTGAACAGTGAATAGTGAATAGTAAATGGAATTCAACTCTTCTTTATTACTGGAAGATTAGTTTATGAGTATTCTAATTAAAAATGGAACTATAGTTACCTCAACCGAAGAATATAATTCGGATATATATATTTCTGATGGCAGGATAACGAGGATTGAACCGGAAATTCCATTTTCCCCTGATGATAAAGTAGTTGATGCAACTGGTTATTATGTTTTGCCAGGAGGGATAGATCCTCATGTACATATGCATCTTCCTTCTTCCTCGGGTTATTCTTCCGATGATTTCTATACTGGCAGCAGGGCGGCTCTTTACGGTGGAACAACAACTGTGCTCGACTTCGTGACTCCTGAAAGAGGTCAATCACTGCCTGATGCATTACGACTCAGAAAAAGAGAGGCCAGGGACTCATTTACAGATTATTCCTTTCATGTCAGTCCTGTTGAATGGCGTGAAACCACTGAACGGGAGGTTCAGGAATGCATCGGGGAAGGAATCGCCTCGTTCAAGGTATATATGGCGTATAAAGACACCATTGGATTGAATGATGATGATCTTTTTAAAGTCATGAAAATGGTTGGGCAGGCCGGAAAGCTTGTTACAATTCATTGTGAATCGGGAGATGAAATTGAAAAATTACGAAACAGATATTTTAAAGAGCATCATTTCGAACCGGAATATCATCCGTTGTCACGACCTGCCTCACTTGAAGCTTCCGCTGTTAAAAAAGCCATCGATATGGCAAACCTGGCAAAATGTTCATTATATATTGTTCACGTGTCAGCAAAGGAGTCTATAGAATATATAATAAAAGCGCATGAGAGAGGTCAAAAAGTGTATTCCGAAACATGTCCTCAATATCTGCTTCTCGATGATTCGAAATATCAAGGAGATTTTTCGGAAACAGCACAGTTCATAATAAGCCCTCCCCTTAGAAAAAAGGAGGATAATGAAGCACTATGGAATGCCATTTCAAAAGATACGATTAACACTATAGGTACAGATCATTGCCCCTTTAATTTCCAACAAAAAGCAAGAGGTCACGACGATTTCAGAAAGATACCCGGTGGTGCCGGTGGTGTTGAGTTTCGTCTTGGCCTCCTTTATACATACGGTGTTCTCTCAAACCGTATCACAATAAACCGTATGGTGGATCTGTTCTCAACACAGCCGGCTAAAATTTTTGGAATGTACCCTGCGAAGGGAGATATTCTTGTTGGTTCGGATGCTGATCTGGTAATCTGGAATCCCCGATCCGAAAATATCATTTCGACAAAGACCCATCATCAAAACTGCGACCTGAACATATTTGAAGGGATTAAAATAAGTGGAAATGCCTCCTTCGTTATTGCCGGAGGAAACATAGTTGTTGAAAAAGGAAAGCTGACTGACTCTGAAACCAGAGGTAAATTTATTAAGAGATAACTTCCTTGCACCTTGCATCCCGGACTTACACCTTGTACAGCATACCACATCTTTTATACCGTTACCCTTTTCCCGTTTCTCCTGAGAATGCTTTTCAACACTTCTGCGGGATTTTCAAACCTGTTCGTAAACATCATTGCTGCAATTATATATGGCTTGAACCCGGCTTCCTGATAGGTATTGATCCTGTTTAATTCAAATGCATCAGAACTTACCTCTCCCTGTTTGCATGAAACTCCGCTGATATCAGCTGGCAGACAATGCAGATACAATGCGTTGCGGTTTTTGGTCAGGTTTATCGTGGATTGATTATACTCCCAGTCAGTAAATTTAGCATTGTTGGCCAGACAAATCTGTTCGAGTTCCTTCAATCCGGTCTTGTCTCCTGCCATTAAGAGCTTTGTACGCTGCTGCATTATATGAAAAGGTGCCCAACTCTTCGGATAAACGATATCTGCATCTTTCATAGCTTCAGTCATGGAGTTACTTATACTGAACGAACCACCACTATCCTCAGCGTTTTTTCCGGCAATATCGATTATTTCCGGTATCAATCCATATCCTTCAGGGTAAGCAAGTTCAATATGCATTCCGAAACGCGACATGAGTGCTATAATGCCCTGTGGTACTGATAATGGTTTTCCGTAACTTGGAGAATAAGCCCAGCTCATAACTATCTTTTTTCCCCTGAGGTTTTCTAAAGATCCAAACATACTTTCCAGGTGCATAAGGTCAGCCATTGATTGGGTCGGATGATCCATATCGCATTGCAGGTTAATGATACCGGGACGGCAGGGCAAAACTCTCTTCCCGAATCCTTCATCGAGTGCGACACCGACCTCGCGCATATACTTATTTCCCTCACCAAGGAACATGTCATCACGAATACCGATGAAATCGGACATAAAAGAGATCATATTTGCTGTTTCCCGAACGGTCTCCCCATGAGATATCTGTGTTTTTTCCTCATCAAGATCCTGTACAGTAAGTCCAAGCAGATTAGCCGCCGATGCAAAAGAAAATCGTGTGCGGGTTGATTTATCCCTGAAGTTTGATATTGCCAGGCCTGAGTCAAATACTTTCGGTGAAATATTCTGTGAGCGCATCTCTTTGAGTATTGCAGCAACTTGAAGCACTGCTTTTAGATCTGTTTTGCTCTTATCCCATGTCAGCAGGAAATCTTTTCCTGAAAGGTCTGATTTAACATCATTTAGTTTCTCAATTCTATCTGAAAGATTCATAGTAAGTTATGATTCAATTTATTTCGTACGCCATAGCCGCATAAAAAGCCGATGCAGTTACAAGATCGCTTATTGCGACTTTTTCATTTGGAGCATGAGCAAGGATCTCATTACCCGGACCAAAACCTATTGTTGGTATTCCGTAAACCCCACATGTCATAATGCCATTGGTCGAGAAGGTCCATTTATCAACCACCGGTTCTTTTCCGAACAGATTTTTATATGTTTTAACTCCTCTCCTGACAAGTTCATGGTCAACAGGGACTGTCCAGGTCGGGTAGTATTTTTCCATACCATATTCGTATCCCGTATAAGCTTTTGCAGAATAATTCAACAATTCAACGTTTGCTTTATATCCTTTAATCAGCTCCTCTATTTCATTAAGGGCTGATTCTTTTGTTTCGCCTGTTGTTAATCTGCGATCGATATGTATCCGGGCATAATCAGAAACAGCGCACAGTGAAGGGCTTTTTGAGATAATCTCTGAAATTGTAATGCTTCCTTTTCCAAGGAACTCATCCGGTAGAAGTCTTTCATTCAGTTTCTCGATTTCAAGGGCTACTTTTGAAGCCATATAGATTGCATTCTTTCCCCTTTCAGGTGCAGATCCGTGCGATGAAACTCCATAGAAATGAACTTCCATTTCCATTCTGCCTCTTTGTCCCCGATACACATTCAGGTTTGTGGGTTCGGTACTTATTACAAAATCGGGTTTTATTTTATCTTCTTCAACGATATATTTCCAGCATAGCCCATCGCAATCCTCCTCAATAACACTTCCGACAAAATAAACAGTAAGATCCCGATCAAACTTAAGTTCCTTAAGAATTCTTCCTGCAGTGACAAAAGCAGCAGGACCTCCCTTCTGATCAACAGAACCTCTGCCATGCACGAATCCGTCTTTTATTTCACCTCCCAAAGGATCAAAACTCCAGTTGTCAATATTCCCCAGGTCTACAGTATCCATATGGCCATCGATGGCAAGGATTTTCCTGCCTGATCCTATACGGCCAATGACATTTCCGAGCCCATCGGTCTTTACTTCATCAAATCCGGCCTCCAGCATTTGTCTCGTAAGCTCTGCCTGTACATCCTTTTCTAAAGTACTTAACGATTTTATTTTTACAAGTTTAGAGAGGTTTTGAGATGTATAGTCTCTGTATTTCTCCGAGAGTTCATTTATTTTTTGAAAGTTATTCTCCATGTTATCAGTAATCGTGAAAATGTGAAGCTGTTGGCAAAGTTAAAATTTATAGCTATTGTTTATTAAACTCAGAGGAGAATTATATTCATGACCACATTGTTAAGCATATATAAACCTTATATATTTTTGATGAACTAAGCCCCTCCCTCCTGGGGCTAATCTTTATACACATCTCCAGGGGTTGGTAGCAGATTGTAAGCTCTGTATAAAGGAATGATCTTTTACATAAGAACAATCTTATTCTGTGGAGATTCCTCGCTCCGCTCGGAATGACATGACATTTAGATGGTTATGGGGGAAGAAGTGGCGCTTCGCATAATTAACTGATATTTTAATCTGTAATTTACCTGCGAAGCGCCACTTCTTCCCTTTTGACCCCACACCAGATGTGTCATTCCGAGCGGAGCGAGGAATCTCATCCTAATTACAAGAAATTCAAATATATGCAAATGGATATTAATGATTTGAAGACTCTTTTAATAAGATGTGTATAAAGATTAGCCTCCTTGGGGAGAGCCTGCCCCGCTTCGACGGGGGGTTTGGGGAGAGGCCTTCCAAAAGGGATTACAACCTCTCTTCGTTCGGTCGTGATCCCCGGGGGAGGACCTTGCATGCCAAATTACTCCCTTATTAGTTTCACTCATAAGGGCTTTTTATTTCATACATGTCCTCATTGAGGCAAGCCTTATTCGTCCATCTCTGAAATAAAAATCCCGTCCGCAAACTGGCGGACGGGAGTAATTTGTTATGTTGAGAGAGGGGGATTAGGTTCAATGATTTACATGGCCTG
>CAVRZV010000013.1:0-179082 GCA_963725785.1 uncultured Bacteroidales bacterium
TTGTCAGTGTCATTTTAAGTTGTAAATTCGTAACCATTGTATAAGGTTAAACTATGTGGTCCGATTCAGAATTGCTTGCATTCCTGAATCCTGATAAAAGTCTGATAGTGATTATTGAAAACAAGGAAGCAGCAGCAAAAATAACTAATTTACAGATTGGCGGAAACCAAATGACAGTTCAGCTGCAGCCACATTCATTCAATACCTTCAAAATAGATGATGTTAATTAGATGTTTCAATTATACTGAACAGCTATGAAATACTTTAGAATCAACGAGATAGTGTTCTTTTCCCTTCTTGTTGTACCTTGCATACTGGTTGCTCAACCACCTAAGCCGGTTCAGCAGGAGAAATTCCTCGACAACATATATAACTATATCGAAAACACCTCGGTGTTTGAGCTGAATCAGGAAGAGGGACGTGCATATTTCCTTCCTGCCAAAACAATTTCGCTCAACGGCGATTGGAAATTCTTCTATAGTGATATTCCGGAAGGGGTACCTGCTGATTTTTACAATGTTAGTTTTAACGACAAAGGTTGGGGCAATATTGTAGTTCCATCAAATTGGGAAATGCAGGGTTATGGAGATCGGATTTTCAGGAATGTTCATGCCCCGTTCCCGACAGCAAGAGCTACAAGAGGTCGCGCTCCCGTTGGTATACCTGATCCGTTTGCTGTCCTGCTAGGGAAAACGCCAAGGGATTATAACCCAACCGGTGCATATAGAAAGACATTCACCATTCCATCAACCTGGAGCGGGGATCAGGTTTTCCTGAGAATGGAAAAAACTGCTTCTGCTTCGTTCGTATGGGTAAACGGACAAGAGGTTGGATATAATGAAGGTGCTCAGGAACCGGCTGAATACAATATCACCAAATACCTTAAAAAAGGAACTAACACTATTGCTGTTTTTGTTACAAAATATTCTGATGGCTACTACCTTGAGGCTCAGGATTACTGGAGACTTGCAGGGATTTTTGACGACGTAAGCATTTATGCTGCTCCCAATGTACGCCTGTTCGACTGGTACGTCACCACGGATCTTGATGCGACTTATACCGATGCAACTCTTTCGGTTCAAATGGATGTTAAGAAATATATTGTTTCCCCAACAGCGTCTTATTCACTGAAAGCCTCTTTATACGATTCTAAGAACACTTTGGTAGCAGAAATGACAAGCGACAAGTTTGCGCTTGAATCTGCAGGCAAAAAACAATTGACACTGAAGAAAGATATTAAGAATCCTTTAAAATGGACTTCTGAAACTCCGAACCTCTATACTCTTAAGATGCAATTGCTTACAGACAACGGAACCGTGCAGGATATAGCTGAACAACGGATAGGATTCAAAGAGACACTGATCGATGGTGATGTTTTTAAGCTGAACGGTGTAGCACTAAAGGTTAATGCTGAAAACTCTCACATGCAAAATGCCAATTTAGGACATGCTATGACCGAAGAGATTATAAGGAAAGATTTCGAGATTCTTAAACAGTTTAACTTCAATGCTGTACGAACTTCTCATTATCCTCCCGTTAATGAATATCTCCGACTGGCTGATGAATATGGCTTATTCATTATTGATGAAGCAGGAGTGGAAGCTCATGCTACCGAAAATGTTTCTAATCTGCCAGAATACACTGAAATGTATAGGGAACGTGTCCGCCGGATGGTTCTGCGCGACAGAAATTATCCTTGTGTCCTTTTCTGGAGTGCCGGCAACGAAAGCGGCGAAGGGACGAATATCACCGAAGTGGTGAAGGAAGGCAGAAAATACGACAACACCCGATACTGGATGTACGGAGGTAACTCATTCTCTCATCCGGCTGAAGATATTATAGGACCGCGCTATCCAAGTCCGATAGAATTGGATATGAGGATCGGTCTGAGATTGAACGAAAAGGATATCCGGCCATCTTTTATGGATGAGTACCTGTCGGTTGCCGGAAATGCCGGTGGTGGTATGGAGGATTACTGGAACGCAATCTATTCAATACCAAGTTCATTGGGTGGGGCAATCTGGGATTTTAAAAGTCCGGGTATAACTGAACGAATACGGGTAGTGGAGGATAAATCGCCCAACAATACACCTGTTAACCTAATGGGTAATAACATCAAACTGGTTGAAGGGAAAACAGGTAAAGCTGTAAATCTCAATGGTCATGATCAGTTTGTTGAAGTTTACAGACAGAACAATGTAGAGATTGATGGCGATAAGCTTACAATTACTATGGATGTTTTCCCCCGGAAGCTCAATGCAAGTGGCGGTAATTTCATAACAAAAGGATCATTCCAGTTTGGGATTAACCAGAAAGGGATTGATTCGTTACGTTTTTATATTTATACAAGAGCTAAAAATGCTTTGAGTGTTACACTCCCCGATAACTGGTTAAATAACTGGCATCAGTTGACAGCTGTTTATGATGGTAAGGAGATGTCACTTTATATTGATGGTAATAAGAAGGGAAGTCGCCCGGTAACGGGAAAGATCAAGAATTTTCCATTCACAATAAGCTTAGGGCGCGATTCTGAGATAGACGGATCGGAAACCCCTGGTTATATGTGCGATGCGATGCTCGATAATGTCGGGATCTTTGCTGATGCTGTTTTGCCGGGAAATTTCAAACCTGAGAATGCTGCCTTATGGCTGGATTTTGAAAAGGAGACAGATAAGGGGAGCTTCCTGAGCTATGGTGCCGGTGCCCGGAACTATGGAAGTGTTTACGGCAATGGAGAAGTGGAACCCGAGATGTGGGAGTTTAAGAAAGTTGTACAACCTATATCAATAACACTCCTTGATGCGGAAACAGGTTGGGTTGAAGTATGGAACCGCAATCATTTCACCGATGCCTCACAGTATGAAACACGCTGGTTCCTTGAAGCAGATGGTGAAGTTTTACAGGAGGGAATACTCCAGATGCAGGTTGGTGCATTACAGAAAAAGGCTATTAAGATTCCATATACGAAGCCAGTTCTGAAAGAAGGTGTGGAATACCGTGTCACGGTCAGCTCTTCCCTTAAAAAAGACGAAGTTTGGGCTAAGGCTGGATATGAAGTAGCCTGGAGTCAGCTTGAACTCCCATGGAAGAAGTACATTGAGGCAGTTAAACGCCCTTCGGGTAAAGCTACATTTAGTCAGTCAGCCAGGGATATCAAAGTAACAGGTACAGGCTTTGAATATACTTTCGATAAGAAACTAGGTGCAATCTCATCAATTATAGTAGGTGGAAAAGAGATGTTAAAAGCTCCTTTTTATGTAAGTGTATGGCGTGCACCTATGGCCAATGATCTCGATTCCTGGGGCTCTTCTTCGGCACGTTCAGCAAACTGGAAAGAGGGTTATGGGAACTTTGTATCGACAGAATTTTATTCCACAGGATTAGACCAGTTATTACACTATCCGATATATGTTCAGCCTTCGGAAGTGGATGGGAAAGTTTATGTTAATATCAGGGAAATTACACTCTTCGGAGTTAGTTCAGTAGGTGTTCTGGACCAGTATATTATGGGAACTCAGTATAACGGATTAGAGAATATCTACAATTATATTATCGATGGAGATGGCGAGATCACAATACATCATACCTCTAAACCTCAGGGTAGCAGATTACCATTGTATTTTCCACGTTTTGGATTGAGTTTTAAACTCGACAAGAGTCTTGATAAAGTTGAGTATTACGGTCGGGGACCACAGGAAAATTATCCCGGGAGAAAGGGTGGCTATAAAATCGGAATCTATCAAACAACGGTTGATGATATGTATGTTCCATATATTAAGCCGGGTGATTATGGCCTCAGGACCGATAATCGCTGGGTAAAGATGGTCGACGATCAGGGTAAAGGTCTGCAGTTTAAGGTTAATGAGTTGTTTAATTTCAATGCATATCCTTTTTCAACAGAGAACCTCACAAAGGCGATTTATACTTACCAGTTACAGAAACAGGACGGTATTACCTTTAATCTTGATTATGCCAGTTCCGGTGTAGGATGCTCTGCCCGCGGAGTTTTCAGAAGCTATTGGGTTTATCCGACTATGTTTGAACGTGAGATAAAAATATCACCTGTCAAATAAGGATTTAGAAAATAATGATCTCTTATAATAGCCGGGAGATCAATCTGCTTAAAAATAAGAGGCCGTCTCAAAACTTATTGAGACGGCCCCTTTGATTTTATACAGTATTATGATTAAAGACTGTAAGGTCTTCTGTATTCGTAATTCATAAGTCTGTGTGCAGTTGCAGCAGGATCATTAATGAAGGTGTTTGTTGCGGGATCCCATTTGCTTTCAAATAAGCTTTGTAAAGATTACCGATGCATTCTAATAAATGGTCATCGGAAATGAAGGTCATATGCATCTAAACCTAAAACCAAAATCCTAAAATCCCCCCAAAACCTAGCAAGAACCTGGCAACAAACAAAAAATCACCTACAAAATAAATTGTAAGTGATTGATTATCGGTTGTCCCGTCCCTTCTTCACTTCGTTACGAAGGGCAAAGCAGGTTTCCGCCTTCGCCTTAGCGGGCTTCGGCGGATAAACTTCTCGACCTGACGGTACAAATGAAAAATGCCGGCTAAAGAACCGGCATTTATGGTTGTCCCGTCAGGTCTCGAACCTGAACTCTTCTGATCCAGAATCAGACGTGTTGCCAATTACACCACGGGACAATTTCAGGGGGCAAAGATAAATTAAATATTGAAAAATCAAAAAGAGTTATTTATCCTGGGTGCTAGTTGCTGGGTGCTGGTTGCTCGGTTTTGCTATGTGTTTCTTAATTGGCGATTGGAATTTTAGAAGAATTTATTATCTTGCTTATTGTTACTTCGTGCTAAAGAAATGTCAGGTTATAAAGACTTAGAGATTTACGATCTCGCATATAAACTTGCAATAAGGGTTCATCGTGAATCGTTAAAGTTGCCTTCATTTGAATTATATGAACAGGGTAGTCAGATTCGACAGGTCATCTAAAGGTATAAAAGATGCTATTTCAGAAGGATATGGGAGGAGGAGATATAAAGCTGATTATGTAAAATTTCTGACTTATTCAATTGCTTCATGTGATGAAACTACTAATCATATTACAACTATTAAAGAACTTTACCCAGAACTTACCAGCTTCAATGAACTGGAAACTGAATATAATATACTGGGAAGAAAAATAAATAATTATCTTCAATACGTTGAAGAATCCTGGCGTATTTGACACCCAGCACCCAGCTCACCCAGCACCTATTTATTCAGTTTCGCCCACGTATCTTTTAACTGAACCGTCCTGTTAAATACCAGTTTCCCCACAGCCGAATCATAATCTACACAAAAATAGCCAAGTCTCTGGAACTGAAATCTTTCGAGAGGTTTTGCCGATACCAAGAGAAGGTTCAACTTTACATCCGGTAAGGATTTTCAATGAATCGGGATTCAGAAATTTTCTGTAATCATCCTCTTTTTGTCCTGCCGGATCTTCATGGTCGAATAACCTGTCGTACAATCTTACTTCTGCATCAACAGCATGCTGAGCCGACACCCAGTGAAGTGTCCCTTTAACCTTTTTATCAGAAGTATTTCCTCCACTTCTTGTATCCGGATCATATGTGCAATAAACCTCTTCAATTGCTCCGGAATTTTCGTTCTTTTTAAAGCCTTCACATTTAATTATGTAGGCTCCTTTAAGACGCACTTCCGTGCCGGGAGCAAGGCGGAAAAACTTATTAGGCGGGATCTCCATAAAGTCATCCTGTTCAATATAGACTTCACGGCAGAACGGGACAAGCCGTTTGCCCATAGTTTCGTCTTCGGGATTATTGATGAGTTCAACATTTTCAACCTTTCCCTCTGGATAATTTTTAATAATGACTCTTCAGAGGATTCAACACACCGAATACCCTTGGGGTTCTTAAGTTAAGATCTTCACGGATGGCATGTTCCAGCAGAGAAACATCATTGATGGCTTCGACTTTGGTGTAGCCTATCAGGTCGATAAACCTTTTTATTGATTCAGGCGTATAACCTCTTCTTCTCAGACCGCAAAGAGTCGGCATTCTCGGATCGTCCCATCCTCTTACTTTACCCTCCTGAACCAGTTCAAGCAGCTTTCTCTTGCTCATCATTGTATAGGTAAGGTTCAGACGGTTGAACTCAATCTGCCTTGGACGGTAATCATCGGTTTTGAGCTGATCGATAAACCAGTCGTACAGTGGTCGGTGAACTTCAAACTCAAGTGTGCAGAGTGAATGGGTAACCCCTTCAAAATAGTCGCTCTGTCCATGAGCAAAATCGTACATCGGATAAACCATCCATTTATTGCCGGTACGGTGATGAGGCTGATTTTATTATCCTGTAAATGATCGGATCGCGCATATGCATATTTGGCGATGTCATATCAATTTTTGCCCTGAGAACGCGGCTTCCCTCATCGAATTCACCCTTGTTCATTCTTCCGAACAGATCAAGATTCTCTTCGGCTGTCCGGTTTCTGAACGGACTTTCTGTACCGGGTTGGGAAGGTGTTCCTTTCTGGGAAGAGATGAGATCGGCAGGCTGATCATCTACATATGCAAGCCCTTTCTGTATAAGCTCCACAGCAAAATCGTACAGGTTGCCAAAATAATCGGATGCATAGTATTCCCTGTCGTCCCAGTCGAATCCAAGCCAGTGAATATCCTCCTTAATTGAGTCGATATATTCAACTTCTTCTTTAACAGGATTGGTATCGTCGAACCGCAGATTGCATTTCCCGCCATATTTTTGTGCCATGCCAAAATCGAGACAGATTGCTTTTGCATGACCGATATGAAGATATCCGTTTGGTTCCGGAGGGAAACGTGTGATAACGTTACCGTTATTTTTACCTTCTTTTAAATCTTCAGCAATAAATTGTTCAATAAAACTTATTGAGGGTTTTGATTCTTCTTTTTCCCTGATAATCTCGTCGCTCATCCATTATAAATTTTAAGATTACAAAAATAGGATGAATTTGAGTTCATCCTATTTTTAGGTGTGATATTTTAAACAGATCTTAATTTGCCACGAAGGATATTGACATAGTGTTGCTGGTTAAATATTTGGATTCAGATAGTCTTTCAGAGAGTTCACATATTCAGAAAATTTCTCTTTCCCAAGAGGGGTGATATTGCAGAGAGTCTGAGGATAGTTATTCCTGAATTTTTTTGTCACCTCAATATACCCGGCTTCTTTAAGTTTTGTTATCTGGATACTGAGATTCCCGGCAGAGGCTCCTGTCTGTTCCCTGATATAAGTGAACTCAGCTACTTCCGTACTTATAAGCAGTGAAATTACCGCCAGACGGAGCTGCGAATGCAGTATCGGATCGAGATCATTAAATCTTGTCATGACTTACTTTGTATTTTAACAGATAACCCGGGATAAGATATCCAATGAGCATTGCTACAGGTGTTCCAAGCGGTTCAATTTCCGGGCCGGCAAAATGAACCACGAGTGCCACTATCCAGAAGCAAATTCCGCCAAGAATCAACGGTTTGAATTTGATTATGAATCCTGATAGAAATGTGGGGAATCCCGCCAGCAAAAGAATATATGGTGTTACTGTTTCCATACTTCTTGATTGTACAATAAATAGTACTGTTGCAGCAATCAGAAATCCGATCCATGTCCACATGTATAACATATTGGCGTAAGTATGAACCTGTTCTTTTCTTCCGTTCACAAATCCATAGATCATAGATACAAAAGCACCCGGGATCACCAGGAACCATACATAATATGGGTGAGCATAACCTGTATATTTCTCAAGAAGCCATGCTGAAAGGCTGCAGATAATCAGTAGCCAGCCCCAGAACAGGAGGTGAAAGCTTCCCTGACGGATACTGACTTTTGTTTTGTTGATCATTTCGGTTATGATTCTCAGGCTTTCTTCGCCTGTCATCATTTTTTCACTCGTTTTCCATAATAATGTTTATTTTTATATTTCAGTTAACTATGAAGGATAAATATATTACAAATATAAACTAGTTTATAATATAAACCAAATATATATTGAATTATTTTTAGAAATATTGAAACTTTTAGATAACTAATCGCATAGATTATGCTTCGTTATACTATGATCCCAAGTGTGAGTGACAAAACAGAATTCGCCACGGAGAGCTTCGACGAAGTCAGCAAAGCATTTATGCCTGAGGTTGGGGTAAATAATTGATTTTCAAGCGTCTTACTTATAAATCAGGACTTATGGGACTGATCCAGATCGAAAATATGGAGTTTTACTCTTTTCATGGTCATTTTAAAGAAGAGCGTATAGTCGGAAACAAATTCATTGTAGATCTGACTATTGAAACAGACATGAAGCTTCCAACAGAGAGTGATAATCTTAAAGATGCTGTTAATTACCAGAGGGTATATGAAATAGTAAAGCAGCAGATGGAGACTAAATCCTATCTGCTTGAACATATTGCAGGGCGCATACTTGATTCAATATATTCTGAAATGAAGGGTATTGAGAAGGTCACTGTTAAGGTTTCGAAGCTGAATCCGCCAATGGGAGGGAAGATAGGGTCGGTAAGTGTAGTAATGAGCCGGTAACTTGTTTTTAAACAAATTTTATTATTTTTGCACTCCAAAGTTACGGCACACATGGTACACCTTTGCTGAAGCTTCGGTGCATACGGTCGGTTAACCGAGTGGCTAGGTAGTCCCGATGAATCGGGACAAAACCGTTTACGGCGGTTCGAACCGACTGAACGGAGTGAAGGAGCTCGCGATCCCGCAAAGCGTGAGAGCAATCCGCCACCGATGATAAGTTTGGATTTTTTTGAAGTTCTTTTAATAAAAATAAATTGTTCACCTTCGTCAAGGCTATAGCGTACACGGTACAGCTTCGCTAAAGTTTCGACACAAACGGTCGGTTAACCGAGTGGCTAGGTAGCGGTCTGCAAAACCGTTTACGGCGGTTCGAATCCGCCACCGACCTCAACCAATCCCTGGCACGCAGTGCCGGGGATTTTTTGTTTTGTCCAAAGCCAGCTTGCTGAGCTGCAGGACAAAACAAAAAATCCCCGAGTGGTGCGCAGCACCACAGGGATTGGTTGAAAGGTCCCCCCCAACCGGATCACCGAAGGTAATCCGCAATTTGCAAAGCCAGCTTGCTGAGCTGCAGGACAAAACAAAAAATCCCCGAGTGGTGCGCAGCACCACAGGGATTGGTTGAAGGGTCCCCCCACAACCGGATCACCGAAGGTAATCCGCAATTAGCAAAGCCAGCTTGCTGAGCTGCAGGACAAAACAAAAAATCCCCGAGTGGTGCGCAGCACCACAGGGATTGGTTGAAAGGTCCCCCCCAACCGGATCACCGAAGGTAATCCGCAATTAGCAAAGCCAGCTTGCTGAGCTGCAGGACAAAACAAAAAATCCCCGAGTGGTGCGCAGCCACAGGGATTGGTTGAAAGGTCCCCCCCAACCGGATCACCGAAGGTAATCCGCAATTTGCAAAGCCAGCTTGCTGAGCTGCAGGACAAAACAAAAATTCCCCGAGTGGTGCGCAGCACCACAGGGATTGGTTGAAGGGTCCCCCCACAACCGGATCACCGAAGGTAATCCGCAATTTGCGAAGCCTGCTTGCAGAGCTGAGGGATGAAAACAAAAAAGACCGAATCCGCGAAGCGGAAAGGGATTGGTTGAAAAGTCTCTTTTAATTTAAATCTTATTAATATATTCAGAACTCGAATACATTGAGAAGTGGAAAACCGATCCTATTCCTTCTTTGCTTTCAACCCACAATTTTCCTCCCTGCTTTTCAATAAGCTCCTTGCAGATTATTAAACCTAAGCCAGTACTCGGTTCTCCGTTTGTGCCTTTGCGATTAGTTGATACATCCAGACGGAACAGATTTTCAATCAAATCTTTACTCATCCCGATACCAGTATCTTCAACAGAAACATTCACGATATTTTCGGAGGCTTTCGCCGAAATACTCACTTTGCCTCCTTCTTTTGTATATTTTAAAGCATTTGACAATAGGTTTCTGACGACCATTTGAATAACGTTACTGTCAGCAAAAACCTTTAAGTTTTTTGGAATATCGACGGATAATACAATGTCTTTGTTTTTGGCGGTTTCTTGAATAACAGCCGCACTTTCATCGACAATGGGGAACAATTCCAGTATTTCCCTATTGTATGAAAATGATCCTTTTTGCATTCTTGCCCATTGCAATAAGTTTTCAAGAAGCCTGAAAAGACTGATGGCAGAATTTCTCATACTTACCGTAATTGACTGTAATTTATCCATCGTCATATTTGGCAATTCTTCGGCCATCATTTCAGTTAATCCCAAAAAACTGTTAAAGGGGCTGCGAAGGTCATGTGCTATGATGCTAAAAAATTTATCTTTTGTTGCATTTAGATTAATTAGTTCAACATTTGTTTGTTCCAGATTTTCTGCGATAACTTTTAATTCTTCTGATTGTGCCTCAATGGTTTTATTTTTTTCAAATAGGTCATGAGTTCGTTCTTCCACTGTTTTTTCCAGTACTTCCTTTTGTTTCCTGAGATTTGAAGTACGAAAATAAAAAATAGCAAGAATAATGGATATGATAAGAGCGGTATAAATAATTTTAAAATACCATGTTAGCCACCAGCGTGGGAGAATGGTGATTTTGATTGTAGCTCCTTCTTCGTTCCATACCCCATCGTTATTTGATGCTCTAACATGAAAGATGTATTTCCCGGGTTTCAGATTTCTATAGGTTACTTCTCTTTTATTGCCCAAATAATTCCACTCTTTTTCAAGACCATTCATGAGAGAAGCATATTCGTTTTTTTCAGGCGCACTATAGTTTAAAGCCACAAATTTAAAGGTAAAAACCGATTGTGTATGCGATAATTTAATTTCATGAGTGAGACTGATATCTTGCTTGAGAGGTGAACTTTTTTCACCAATTTTGACTGGTTTATTGAAAAGTAAAAAATCAGTAAAGACAACATCAGGTATATACGGATTATCCTTAATACTGTCGGGATAGAACATGTTAAATCCGTTAACTCCGCCAAAATACATCATGCCGTCAGCACCTTTAAACGCGGACCTTCCACGAAATTCATTACTCTGTATCCCATCTTCAATTGTAAAATTCTTGAATCTGGGATTTTCAGGAAGGTTAACAGCATCTAAAAATTTTGAAAGCCCTTTATAAGTTCCCAGCCAAAGATTTCCATGTTCATCCTCAAGTATACTTCTGACACCATTATCGGGCAATCCATCTTCTGTACGATAACATTTAAACCTTTTGCTCGATTTATTGAGAACATTAAGTCCATCGTCAGCACCTACCCAAATATTACCTTTGCTGTCTTCGAAAACATCAAATAATTGTTTACTGCTTAAACTTGTACTATCGTTCACATCATGTACAAAATGCTCGAATATTTTTTTGGTGCGGTCAAAACGCAGAAGGTCATCAGATGTTATTATCCATAAGTCACCATTCTTCGCCTGTAATATTGTTGAAATATAATTATCAATATTTGAATTTGTCCGGTTGAAAGTTGTAAATGTTTTATCAACTGGATTATACATGGATAGCCCGCCACCAATAGTACCTATCCAGATGTTAGCATTGAGATCTTCTTTAATTGAAAAAATATTATTGTTGCTCAGGCTTTTGTTGTCATTCGAATTGTGATAATAATGGGTGAATGTTTCATTTTTATAATTAAACAGATTTAAGCCCCCAGACCAGGCGCCAACCCAAAGATTTCCCTGCTTAGCTTTACAAACTGCCCAAACTGCATTGGCTCCAATACTGGTTGAAATTTGAGGATCGTGAACAAATCTTTTAATAGTTTCATCCTTCTTATTATATTGGCTAAGGCCTCCTTCTGTCCCTATCCATAAATAATCTCCATCTTCCAAAAAAGCATTTACCAAGTTATTGCTTAATGAATATTTATTCATAGGTTCATTCATAATAGTGATAAATTGTTTTTCAACAGCATTTATCATGTTTATTCCATCTCCCATTGTGCCTATCCATATGTTGTGTTGCTTATCCTGAAAAATCGAACCGACAGAATTAAAACTTAGACTGTTTCTATTTGTATTATTGTTTCTATAATGGATGAAATTTATGGTATCCTTTTTATACATAGCAAGATCTAACTTGTTTAAGCCACCATTTTCGGTGCTTATCCATAAATTTTGTTTATCATCTTCGAACAGTGCCAATACTCTACCTGTAGAAATGCTTTTTTGATCGGTCCTGTTATTTTGGAAGTGAATAAATTTTCCTTTCAAGGGAAGATCTTTAGCATTAATAAATAAATCTAAACCAGCAGCAGTGCCTATCCATAATCTACCATCCTTGTCCTCAAGCATTGAATAAACCTGGTCGTTGCTCAGGCTATTAGGATCGCTGCTATCATAGTAATAATTTATAAATTCATCCTTTTGTTTGTTATATAAATTCAAACCTTTATTTGTACCTATCCAAAGGTTTTTATTATGGTCAACACATATCGAATTAATAATGCGGTTACTGAGGTATCCTCCATTGTTTATGGAATCATTTGCTGTATAAACTTTTAACGTATCATGTACAAGGTCCAGATAATATAGATAGCCATAGCTACCTAACCATAAATTATTATTTTCATCTTCTGCAATTGATGTTATAGAGTTTCGCGGCCATTGAAGATCTTTTATCATCCGGTCGTTATTTCTGTCATAATAATTTAACCCTTCATTCGTTCCTATCCACAGGTTTTTTTTGCTGTCTTCAAAAAGACTCAATACCCTGTTACTGCTAATAGAATATTTATTCCTGACATTATGTTTATATACCTTGAACGAATAACCATCATACCGGTTCAACCCATTTTCAGTAGCAAACCAGAGAAAACCAAGCTTATCCTGGCAAATAGAGTAAATGGTACCTTGGGAAAGCCCGTGATCAACACCAATGTGGTTGAATTTTATATTTTCGGTTTGACCTTTCAGGCAGAGGGAGTTGATGAACAGAATGGAGACTATACTTATTATACTTATCAGATTTATATTCAAATTTGACCGACTTTGCAGATTTAAATATTTATGTAACATGATTTTAACCGTCACAACAGTGCTTGCCATTAGCTTATAATTTCTCTTTTTCAGCAAATAATGAATGTTAAACTTTCCCCCATGAGATTCTTTTAAATGCTTATAAAGGTAGCGCAATTTATAGAATCATAACCTTTATAAACGACTAATTTGCTGCATCCACCAGTCAATCACTGCTCCTGAGTATAAATTGTAGTTATTCCCAGGTATTTATTGATGGCAGGGATAGGGATTAAATGTCTGTAACGAGTTAAAAAAAGGGCTCCTGATACTGGGGAAAGTCAGTAAGTTTGAGATATTAAGCAGATTACAGCTATATATCCTGTTATTTCTCCGAAATGGGAACCGGAGTTGGGGAAACAGGCGCTTACTCTGGGTTGTATACAGGAGCCTCTTTATCAAATGTATCTTCAATTGCTATCAATAATCAGATTGCTGGATTTCCCCATCAGATTGTTTATACAATCTTGCCGGTAAATATCATCACTTGAGATAATACTATCAATCATTACGATTGAGTATATATAGTAATGAATTTGAGTATATGCTGATCTTTATTAAATATGGTTGAATGATCAGGACTTGAAAGTGCTTTGAGGTATTTCAATAAACGCTCTTGTTCCTGATATCATGTTACCTGGTCCGGTAATATTTTGAAGCGAGTAAGTAATTTTTACTTTTTCCAGTTTGTAATATAATTCAATTAACTCATTCAAGATCAAGAGTCCTTTACCAGTTCCTTTATTAGAAGATTCAGATGCTTCCAGTCCCAGACCATTATCTTCAACGAGTATTTGAAAGATATGATCTTTTGCTGACGCCGAGACCTTTAATAATCCACCTTCTGATCTGCCCCTGAATGCATATTTTATTGCATTTTCAACAAAAGTGTGGATCAACATCCGGGGGATTCTGGTTTGCAAATCAACCTCATTGTCAATATTTATAACATAGCTAAACGAATTGTCGCACCTGAATTTTTCCAAATCGATATAATTCCTGATAAATTCAAGCTCCTCAGCCAGCGGGATAACAATCTGATCGGAACTGACCACTGTCTGCCGGATCAGCTTTGCATACTTGGCAAAAATATAGTCAGCTTTATCTCTATTATTTTCAGTAGCATACAAGCTACCAATAGAATTCAGGATGTTAAGCGTAAAATGCGGATCAACCTGGTTCTTGACAGCTTTCAATTGCAGGGAAGCAATTTTCCTTTCAGTCTGAAGTTTAAGATTCAACCGGTATTGCTGAATACGTGCAATTATGCTTATGAAGAGTAATACCGCCAGATATAGAACTAAATATATTGGATACTTAAAATAATAAAGTGGATTGCTGTAAAATTGAATGAAACTGCAGTAATCTTTAAATTGCAGGTGTAGCATAGGTTTTTTGCCCGGCATAATCAATTGTGAGATTAATGGTTCTCCCTGGACATCTTTATAATTAAAGACTACGGCATCTTTAAAGTTTCCCTGTGTAATAACAAGAGACTTGTCTCCACGTCCCTCCATTAAATATTCCTTTTTCCCGTCACGATTTGCATCCAGATTTGCCAGGGGCTCGCCTCTTACTACTTCCGGAATAGAAACTGTGTTTATTACCTGGAAATTCGTATCGATCTCATCCACATGTGAATTTCGTGTTTTCAAAAAACAGAAAGTATTCTTATTATAATCACTATTAGTTAAAATATCTGAAGAAGGATCTTCAGAATCCTTAATTGGTTTTTCGATAATTTTATTCCCTTTGGTGTCAAACAAAATGAAAGATGAACTTATACTATCTATTCCGAAATAAACATTTAAAGCAATGAGGCGGAAGTTGTGTCTTAATTTCATTGGTATCACTTCCAGCTGCGCGGGGTATTGGCTGATCTTAACCGGAGGGAAAAGAAATCTTAGTTTGTCATCCAGCACCATAAGCCAGGAGTAATTATCTGTAAAAGGAAATTCATAATCATAGTTACCTGTTGCGTTAATACTTAAAACGAATTCAGGTAAGGAATCATCATTTATATCCATAATGGTGCATTTAGTTGGATTTGCGCCACTCCGGGGTGATTTCATCAGTGAATCTCCCGGGACGGAATATCGATACAAAGCTCTTGGTTGTTTACTATAACCGGTATTTATAAAGAAAACAAGATCTTTGAATTTTTTGTTCTGGTTATCGATCATCCCAACCGTTTCAATATGAGGGATATCTGCACTCTGAGTTGCTTTATTTCTGAAGTCGATGAACCTGCCGGTAATAATTGTTTTCCGTGTTATATAAGGATCAATTATATTCAGGAAAATTGAATCCTCATTCATCGTATAGACATAGCATTCCGGATACCCATCTTTATTATAATCGCCGGTATACACAGAATGAATTTCTGCTGGTTGGTCTTTAAGGTTATACTGGTTAAGAATTCTGTTATCCTTTCTGAAAATTATTTTAGTCTGTTCAGCATCATTTAAATCAAAAGAGATTTTTTCGCTCAGGTTGTCTTTATCAAAGTCTATATATAAATCCCACACCTTTTTTGAGGTGTATTCATCACGGATATGTTTTATTAAGTATTTCGAAAAAACAGGAGGAATTATCATGACAAGAATGACCCATATAATGAGGCTTAAAAAGACCGGATGGGCAATATATTCTTTTAGCCGGTCGCGGGTCATTGTGGGCTGATTCTAAGCAGATCGATTATAGATCCGGCACCCGTCTTTTTAAGAATATTCCGCCGGTGGGTATGGACAGTGTTCACACTGATGTACAACAAATCAGCTATTTCATTGCTGGTTTTACCTTCCAATATATGCTTAAGTACCTCTGATTCTCTTGTACTCAGCATATTGAACCTTGCTAATGCCTGACTGGTCTTTAAAGATAAATGTTCAGCGAGTCGATTGACTGAAGCTTTCAACTCATCAATATCAACGGGTTTAATCAGATAGTCAAATACTTCATTTTTAATTGCTTTAATTGAATATTGTGAAAAACCTGTTACCAGTATTATGTGTGGGTGATATATATTTTTATCTAATTGTTTTATTAAGTCAAAAGCGGATATATTTTTCTCCAGTTCAACATCAAGAAATAATAGATCGGGTTTTTGCTTCAGAATACTATCCAATCCCTGCCTGCTACTGGTAAAGCATCCGATGACATTAATCTGTGGGAAAGAGTCAAGAAGTCTTTTTAATCTTTCGCAAGATGGTTTTTCATCATCAATAATGATAGTCCTGAGAGTGCTCATCGAAATAAATATTGATTTCTTCGAAAGACATCAATTTCAATAATCCGATTATCTTCAACCAAATATAAAAATTTTTACGAGATAATCAGGTCACATTTCAGCATTTACTTAAACGGGATTCATGTAGAACTAACCATGATCTTCTGATATCATTATTAAGGCAGAGTTTTAGAGCATATTAACTACAATTTTACTGATCGACAGCTCAATCCCCGATCAGAATAGAATTTCTCATCCTTTTAATCTGGTTGTTAGTCAAAACCGGAGTTTTTTCTGTTATTTACAATGCTGATTTATATTATTCAGATAATCAGTATTTTAAATTGTTTGCTAGTTTTATAAAGCCTGTTTCCTGCCAGATTTATGATAAATTCCTTCGCAATTTTGACGAACCATATCATTTCCGTATGTCAGGAATAGATTCATGTAAATAACATGCTGTTTTTACATGATAAAGAGCTGACAAACTTGCTTGATTACCTCATTAAATGGGCATCATCGATTAGAAGAAGACAAAAGGATATATTACTTTTACAGTGTAATTAAATCAAAAAAGTTTTAAGACTACCCTTTAAAAGAATTAATAAACACACGAACTTAAAATAATGGGAAACTTATTTTTCATTCCGGTAGCATTTGTAGCCGTATGTGTATTTTATCTGGTCAGGGCTTTATTTCAAATGATAAAAAGAATCTGAGAACTAAGGTTGTAACTTCATAGAATATAACTTATCGAGACGGAATACGAAACGGATCCTCTCTTTGAAAGATCCGGTTATTACATTCAGATTGTCAGAAACAAAAACAGGGAAATAAACTTCAAAGATATCCCATATACCTGCCTTTAGACCTGCTTCAAAGAAAAGTGCAGGTTTATCGCTTGTTCCGGAACCATGATCATTCAGTAATAAGTTAACAAAGGGTTTTACAGGTATTTTTGATGCTTTTCCAGGCAGACTACTTGTTAATGTGAGTGAACAGATCCACCGGCTGAATCCGAGGCTGTCATTTACAGGCGACACAAGCCCACCCTCTGACAGAGCCATCTGTCGTGAGAAGAAGGTTTTAGGGAACCTTGTAAACCGGTCGGGAAATACCCCTTCATATAAATATTGATCACGGCCGCTTCTCCCGCTTGCAGAAAAAGAGTAGAATGGATATGATGCCATATCACTAAGCATAAAACCTGTAAAAAACCTAAGTTCCAGTCCGCTTTTCTTTCCGCTATAGCTATATTTATAGTTCAGCTCCATAGATGTTTTCTGATATGATCTGCCTGATTCCAAAGCCACCGACAGATTAAATGGATTAACGAAACCGGTTTTTTCCAGGTTGTATCCCAGCTTCACAAATGAACGCATTTTTGCCTTTGTGAAAGATTCAATCTGAAACAGGTCAGAAGCTGCAATATAATATGCAAATATCTTCTGATTCAGATTATTAGTCACATTATAGGATCTTAAATATAAGTCGAGTCCTATCTTAGCTTTTTTATAATTCTGATTTCCGGGTACTCCGAACTGCTCTCCCTCGAGGGTAAGCGAAGCTAGTCTGATAAAATTATCGTAAGGCATTTTATTGAATGAGATTTTCCCATAACCGGTAAGCGCCTGTTTACCGAAAGCGTAAAAAGGCATTACAAAATATTCAACAGGTTTAGGTATAAGTGTCCCGTTTTGTAAAGCCACACCTGCCATAAAGCCATCGGCCCGGGTCCAGTTAAAAGAAGGGAAATAGATCAGATATCGTTTGTCAGGATCTTCAATGGCATATAAGAATTGAAGCTGAATGGGATCGGCCTTTGGGAAAATTCCGGATGTCCGGATATTATTGTTAAGCCTGTATAATTCAGTCATTTTATGGCCAGGATCGATCCTGATCTGAGAATAATTGCCTGGCAGAATATTTATCCATTTCCGGCCCTTGAAACCTTCTTCCCATTTTTGTGAAATGATCGAATCTCCATTTAATCCGGCTAACAGCAGGGGTGCTTTCAACTCGCCCTTATTTTTTATAAGCACTTTTCCATTGTTTAAACGGGCAATCTTATAATCAAGCCTTTTGGTAGTTCCCAGAAAATCATTAAAAAACCATGAGAGATCTTTATCTGTATGAGATTCAAAAACTGTCTTCAGATCGTCAGGGTGAGGATGCTTGTTTTTCCATAAGCGATAGTAATCCTGCATCGTCGAATCATAGAGGGAATCTCCGAGATAGGCCCTGAGATAATTAAATCCCTGGGCAGCTTTACTATAAATTATGCTTGCATAATTATTATTGGTGAAATCGGTAGCATCCAGATTTATACTTTGTTCAGTATTTCTGCGGGCAGGAACAAGCCAGTCGAGCTCCTGAATCCTTTGTACCGGCATTTTATCTGCATGAAAAAAAGCAGCCAGTCTCCTGTTTTTTATGTTCAGTTCCCAAAGCTTTTTCCCCGGATATCTTTCATCCATGTATCTCGATTCATTGGCCGTTGTGATACTTTCATCCATATAAGGATACCTGCGTTCATCTGATCCCAATGCACTGTAGAACCAGCTATGGCATATTTCATGAGCTATTACATTATCGAGAAGATAAGGATCACCGGTGAGACCAATTACAGTCAATCCGGGATATTCCATACCGGAACCTGCATTAAGAGCACTCTGAACTGCAGTAAAGCTATCGTACGGATATTCACCATTCCATTTTGAAAAATGCAATAACGCGCTGTTTATATATGAAACGGCCTTTCTCCAGAGCCAGGCTTCCTCGTTGGTAAACATAGCCCATGTGGCTAGTTTCCTGCCCGATACAGGAAGGTTGATGCTTCCTTTCAGAACATGAAATCTCTTGTCGGCAAACCAGGCGAAATCGTGAATATTGTTTTCAGTATACCTTATTGTTTTCATATGTCCCGATGAAGGAGGAAAATCAGCATTAATATAATCGGGGATCCTCATCCAGGCTGTATCTGAAGAAAGTCTGTCAAGCCATAGCTTTTCCTCCGGGGTCTGAAGATTTCCTGTTGCGCCGACCACATAGTTATCAGGAAGAGTAATTTTTACATCAAACCGGCCGAACTCAGAATAGAATTCACCCTGATCGAGATATGGCATCTGATGCCAGCCCGTTCTGTCATATACTGCCGGTTTTGGATACCACTGTGAGATCTGGTAAGACTGACCGATATGGCCCAGTCTGGAGGTTACTCCTTCTGGTATTTTCAGATGAAAAGGTGTGGTGATTTTAATTGTTTCTCCGGGTTTAAGAGGCTGGTTAAGAAAGAGCTGACAGATATCAGGATAACCTTCCTGGTAACTCCAGATAATACTTTGACCATCAATTTCAAAATCCAAAGAATCGATGGATCCTCTTAACTCCTGTCTTTTGAACAATGCAGACTTACCGTCTCTCCTGATCAGTTCTCTGGCTAATTGAGTGTTATTTTCGGAATAGGCATTAGGCCAGAGGTGAAAGTACAGGGATATAAGGGTATCAGGAGAATTGTTTTTATACTCTATTGTCTCATAGCAGCTTAACTCATGCCTGGCATCATTGAGAGTAACATGGATTTCAAAATTTACCTCCTGTTGAAAATAATCCTGTGATGATGCGTCGTGAGCAAACCAGAGAACACCAATGCTCAGAAACAGCCAATATCTTATATAGTATTTATGAAGAAAGAATTGCCGGCGGGTATCGGGTGAATAATTCATCAGGAAGGGATAGATCATTCTGAAATATCTCACAAAGTTACCCAGCCTTTCTGAGATATCCAACTCTTCCTGATATATCTGAATATTAAGACGATCAGTCCCGCGGAAGATCCGCAAATAAGAAATGTGACCCATCCTGGCAGGAAAGTAGTGAAGTAAACAACACCGGCTGTAATGAACATCAATGCCATGCTCAGGATTGCCAGTAAACTATTAATCCCCTTTTGCTGCATATCGCGGGCCCGGGTAAAAGGTAATTCCATTTTCTGAAATAATACAGGTAGCATCACAATCAGTATATTCCCCAGGCCACTAAGGATTAATTGCGGTATAATGGATACTCCCCAGAGCATAATACAGGGAATTGCCAGAAGAAGGTACACAGGAATATAATACCGGGAAAAAATTGCCTTTAAAGCTCCGGTCATAATATGCCCGTACTTCTTCAGTGGGAGAGCTCTGTAGATCCATGCGGCCTCAGGAGAATCGGTATATGGTAATTGTATGATTGCTGCATTTCCTGAAAACCCCACAATTACAATGAACAGGTATTTACTGAATTGGCTCTTCTCCTGTAATGATACGGCCAGGTCAGTCATGTCTGGTTTCAGGATGACAACTGCAAAAACTATCATAATTCCAAAGTAGGGGTATACCGCCTGTTTGAATTTGCGATCGCGTTTTGTAGTCGCAACGGCCAGATTCCAGCCTGCCTTTTCAATGTCGGATATGCAGAAGAAATTATTTATTTTATCAGCAAACCTGGTTTTCAAAGTCCCTGATTTTTGAGACGTGGCGCTTTCGGTTGAACCTTCTGCCAGGATATCTCCAAATCCTTTAGAGAGGAATCTTACCAGGAAGAAGGCTCCTCCTGCCGGTACAAGTATCGCCAGTGAAGAAAGTAGGAGCAAGGGTGTTGTCAGGTCCGGACGTAAACTCAGCTTCACCAATGCGGCTAACCAGGCAGGTGGCAACAAATAGGTCCACCAGCTGAACGACATTGAGACATTTGTGAGTATATGCGAATCCATCAGTCTGGGAAGGAGTTGATAGGCTCCGAAAATGAGTACGGCTATCACAATCTGTGTGTATGAAACAAAATCTTTAAATCGTTCTCCATTTACTGCTTTGGATATCAAGAGGTAGATGAATGTTGTAAATAATAAAGTTATCCATATACTCAGACCAACTGCTAAAAAGAAAATGATTGTTGCAATTCCCTGATATTTTACGACCATAAAAACACCTGCCGCCAGGGATAAAGCGAGTGCGATAAAACCAATATAGAACTGAATATGAAACAGCCGGAGCATGAGAAGAGTCCGGTGGCTGACGGGACGGGGAAGCAGGATGTAGTTATCGCGCTGATCAAAAAGTACACTTGTAAATTCGCTCAAAAGAGTCATTGTCAATGATACCATGACAACTGAAAAGAATATAGTCAGGCTAAGTACCAGATCACCTATTGAGAATGCTGCAGCCCCAAAGAGGAGTCCAAGCACAGAGTAAGTAAACAGCTGATAAATAAAAGTACGCTTTTTTCTTGTTGAGGTTTGAAAACCTGAAGGAGAACTTCGAAAATCCATAGTCAGTTTTATGCGCATAAGGATCTCGAACTGAGGATAATCGACTCCCAGCCATTGAAGAGGCATTTTAAACAGTCTTACAATGAAGAGTGCAACCTGCAGCATAATTAATTCTCCCGGAAACCGTTAAATAAGTTTTCCGTACTTATTGTATTCTCAGTCCGGCCGGTTAATTGGGCGAACAGCCTTTCAAGCGTGTCGGCTTTTTCTGTTTTCAGCTCGTCAAATGTCCCGTCAGCAACAACGATACCATTATTTATCAGTATGATACGATCCGAGATCTTTTCAACAATATCCATAAGATGGGAACAGTAAAATATTGTCTTCCCGTCTTTTGCCAGATTGATCAGCAGATTCTTAACCAGAATAACTGCATTTGCATCCAGACCGGAAAGAGGCTCATCAAGAAAAATTATATCCGGATTATTGATAATTCCGGCTATTATCAGAATTTTTTGCTTCATTCCCTTGGAAAATGTATCCATACGCTGATCAGAATGTTTTTCCATACCAAAAAATGAAAGCAGATTTGATGCCCGTGATTCAAGGATATCATGATTAAGGCCATATAAGGTTCCGATGAAATTCAAATACTCCATTGGTGTTAGAAGATCATACAAGGCACCTGTTTCAGGAACATACCCTATATGTTTTTTTATTTCAAGACTTTCTGTCTTCAGGTCCTTGTCGAAGATTGTCACTTCTCCTTCAAACTCAGGTAGAATTCCGCACAAGATTTTGACGGTAGTACTTTTCCCTGCACCGTTCGGACCAATATATCCGATTATCTGACCCCGGTTAATATCGAGATTTATTCCTTTCAACACTTCATTCTTACTATCCTTTTTGCCATATGATTTCTTCAGGTTCCGGATAGTAATTATTGATTTTTCCATAGAGGTCGTTTATAATTTATCAGATGAATACAGGAATTGCCCGGTCAGCACGACGGATATCAAAATTATCAAAATAATTCAAATGCTACCTGCTTCAGTAAAATTATTCTTAAGGCATTTTTTCTCTGTGCCTCTCTGTGGAAACTCTGTGTAACCCCAAAAGCTAAGAACTATCACAGAGTTGCACAGAGGAGCACAACTTGTCCCGATTTATCGGGAGAGCTGCACAGAGGTAACTATTAAATTCTGATCAGTTATTTTCAAGTTTGAACAGAACGGGCAGTGTGAACCAGACAGGAACAGGTACACCTCCCTGTTTTCCCGGTTTAAATTTTGGCATGATCTTAACTACACGGATAGCTTCATCATCGAGTAATGGATCGATGCTTCTTAGTACCTCAATCCTGTCGATAGAACCGTTGGGATTCACAACGAATTTTAGCACCACCCTGCCCTGAACATTGTTCTTCTGTGCTTCTGAGGGGTAGACAAGGTTTTCACCGATAAATTTGTAGAGAGCGTGGGTTCCTCCGGGATATTCAGGATTTTCCTCAACGACAAAGAATACTTTTTTTTCAACCGGTATTTCAGGAGCAACAGGGTCTGTATAAACAATACTGTCGGTAACATTGCCATTTTTTACTGTTGCATTTATGATATCAGTTATAGGCATAAAAGTTGTTGTTTCCAAAGAATCGGCAACAACTACAGGTTGTAAATTTTGTATTGATCTTAGCAGTTCAGCAGGTGGTTTCAACGGAGCCGGAGGAACAACAATCTGATCGACCGGTTTGGATAATTCGATGACAAAACTGGCAGGACCGGGTAATGCATCACTTTTTTCTGTTTTAAGTGAGAGAGCTGACATTAGAATTGCACTGAATACTATCCCTCCAAGGATAGAGATACTGGCAGCAGATTTGTAACGTTTCCGGAGATCGAAAGCTCCGTAAGTCTTGTTTCGGTTCTCGAAAATGATCTCATCAAATTCCGGGACCTTTTCATTTTTCCTCTTCATTTCTGATAGTTTTTAGTTGTTAATAATTCACAGACAACCGTGTTTCAACTATATCAAATCAGAGGTATCTCTCAGAATATCAAAGAGCAAAAAGGATGCCAAGATTTTAACAGAAACATGGCACAATGGTCATGGTATAATAGTCACTGGCGAAGTCATCTGGATCGAGTCCTTTAACCTTGCGCCATTGTGCCATTGCACTACGTTGCACCTATTTCAACCCGAACCTGTAACTGAATTTAATCAGAAAGACATTATGAGGTTTATTATCAGCTGCATTAAAAAGATCACCAAGATTATTGAAAAAATCAAGATTACCTGATTTTATTATCATTACTTCTCGTCTGACTCCATACAAGGTAAACAGATGATCCCGGACTATATTCCCATCTTACAACAAGGTTTGAAAGAAACTCTTGCACATTAAAATCTTTTTTATCAAAACTGTAATCGGTTGTACCGTTAGCGTTTTCATCAATATTATACTGATCACCATTAAGACTGATCTGATTATTGGAATATGTCAGGAACCGGTTACGGTAAGAATCAGCCAAAGGGTTGATTATGTATTTATGATCATAGTATTTTCCGGTAGCAACAAATGGTTGTCCCCAGTACTGAAAAGTAAGATTAGGACTCAGATTCAGATTGATCCTGAAGGATGTACTGATAGTTTTCCTGTTGATACTGGCAAAGATATACCTGTCGTTACCATTATATTCGAGATTAGTAACATATTGAAGCTCTGAGAATGATTTGTTAAAACCCGGACTCATTGTAAATGAAAGATAATTTGTTGGCTTATAGTGTTATATCCAATTCCGTGTTGAAGTTTGAAGAGTTCTTTTCAAAACCTTTTGATCCGTTTGCATAGACACTGAAGACCAGTTTTTTACGATTATCGTGTTGAGAAGCCAATACGCGGATTTGACACTTCCGGGCAATTTCATCATGGGACCTCCCCGAGCATACCTGAGGAAAGTGATGAGCTGTTGAGACTTCCTCCGGTCCAGACACTCCAGAAATTCTTCAGATTTATGTTTGCGTTCCATTCATATCCTTTGCTGAGCCACTGGCCTCCGAAATTATTAGTGACATAAAAATCTGAATTTAGATTAAAACTTCTGTAGATCCCTTTTGGTTCCCATTGATTGTATCCGGCCCAAAGGACTGTCAGGAGCTGATCGGATTCACGAATATATCCAAGGTCATTGGTTTCAAACCCGGGTGTTTTCCATAATGTAGCGCACAGAAAATTCCAGTGTCCGTTTTGTTTCATTAACTGCATCCTTCCTCCTGAACCAGCCAGAGAAGTTCGGTTTGTATCCAGAACTGTGTAGTTGTTATCGGGCCGCTGGAAATAGCGTGCAGATGATTTCTGTGTATTCTCGATTGCCTTTTTTGAACCCTCAACAAGACTAAACGCTGCATTGAGGTTGAACATCCAGTTTTTGTTCTTAAAGTATTGTGTAAAGTCAACGCCACCGGTATATGCTGCCTTATGCAAAAAGTTGCTCAGATTTGCATCGAGGCTTCTGTTTGTGCTGGTAAAGATTCCACCAATCAGAGTATTTCCGTCTTTAAAATCTTTCTGTACCCGGCCAACAAAATAATTTGTAAGCGGTTCAACAGTCTCAAACTTTCTTCCGCCAATAGTATCAATTTCAGCTTTTTCTTCAGCTGTCAGCACTTCAACAAAACCCAGAGATAGTCCGTTTTTGGTTTTACCGGTAAGCTTGGCTGCCCCAAGAATATTCGTACTTGTCGGAACATCGGCATACCATCCGTCTTTCAGTTCGGGATCGCCCTGCGGCCGGCGACCTATTCTTCTGGAATAGAAAAGATTATCGTTTCCAACACCTCCATCGCCTATACCTATGCCAAAGTTTGTTATATTGTTACCTTCAATGAAGAAAGGACGTTTTTCACTTAAGAAATGTTTCATATGCAGAAAGATTTACTACCGATGGGTCAGCTTCGACCTGGCCAAAATCAGGATTGATAGTCAGGTCCATTGTCATATTATTTGTACTACCGATCTTGGCATCAATGCCGCCGTTCAGTTTTGACAGATCTGCCTTTTGCCAGGAATGGATTTTCAGGTTCTGCTTTAAATGTTTCAGTCTTTGGCAACTCCATATGGAGTAATATCAAATATTTTCCGTGGTTTAATCTGTTCCAGTCCTTTGAGTTCTCCAAATAGATGAACAAGTCCGGGAGCTTCTCTTGGAATATGCTGCCAGAAAGATGTTTCGTTCTTTCTGTATAAGTACCCTGGCAACCTCAAGTCCCCATGCTTCACCTGAATTTTTGTCAAATCTCACCTGACTGAATGGTATTTTCATTTCAGCAACCCAGCCTTCTTTGTTAACAGACGTTTTAACCCACCAGTTTGGGTCCCACGATGAATCTCCGTCTACCGGAATCATTTGTAAACATCTGGTCGTACTTTAACCCCTGAAGAACTTACACCGAAAAGAAAACCGGTACGGAGATCATGAAAACTATCAAGTATTATACCAGCAAGATCACCATCAGCTTCATCACGTCTTGTTAAACGATTTACAATACTGTCAGGTGAACGTATCATAAGCCTTAATAGCAACATAGAGGTTATTATCATCAAAAAGAATCTTGAATTCAGTTTTTTGAGATTCAGGTCTGCCATTGTAGGGCTCATTTTGAATGAATTCACCAGACCAGCTGCCTGACTGCCATGCTTCATCGTCGAGGATTCCGTTTATGACAGGAGGCGTAGTTATCTGTGTTGCAATATATTGCTTCTTTTCGGGGTCCTGTCCAAAAATGAGTGGAACAAGTAAAAATATCAGGAGGAACGAAATAAAAATTCTTTTCATGCAGGGTTTTTTAGAAGTTCTTAGCGTAATGACGTATGAGAACAGTTTTTGATGCAAAAGTTCAATTATTTTTACTTTTTCTAAATAATAAATTGCAGTAAATTACTTTAAATAGACACTTTAGCGTACTCCATACCCTAGTCATAAAGCCTGATAAATTCAAATGTATTACCGGAGTACTCCAGAAATTTCAGAAAATCAGATTTGGATATAACAAGTGAGGCAGTATTTACATTCGGATGAAAAGCAAGCCGTTCATATTCGTTTAGTTTTTCATCGATGAAAAGATGCACATGTTTTTCTGTGTCATTAATTATGCCGAAAGGTGAAACAGAGCCAGGTTCGACTCCGAGGTATTTTTCCAGTCGCTGGTCAGACGCAAAAGTAAGTTTCCCCTGTTTTAACCGTTTCTCCAGATCCTTAATATTCAGCTGTCTCAGGTGTTCGAGGATTACCAAATAGTGTTTGTCTCCTTTATGATTACGGAAGAAGATGTTTTTACACCTTCCGGAATTATAGTTTTTCCAATGGATCTTCGCAGCTTCAATAGTTGCCAGTGGGGGATGTTCGTGATACTCATATTCAATAGCCAGTCTCTCGAAGAGACTGTATAGTTCTGCCTGTCCCCTCATCACGAATTATTTTTCTTTGATACGTAAGAAAATTCCATTCCTAAAAGTAAAGCAATATCCGAGCCGGCTTCTTTGAGGTCAATATCTTCTTCCTCGTAATACCACTCAACAATAAATGGTATTCCTGCCGGGGTAAGCCTGTTCAACTCCAAAAAGATATCGTAAAGGAATTTCGCTGATGAAGAATTGAAGTACTGCAAATCTATCTCTAACCTTAAAGGAGAATCAGAAGTATAATTAGCATTCTTGTCTTCCAGTAATTCATTAATGTATGATTTAAACCATTCAATAACCGGGTAGTACATTGCACGGACATCCTCCGGAGAAGATACTCCGCGTATGAGAAAAATTTTTTCCTGTGGTGAAAAGCGAACCGCAGGTGTTATGTTCGTCGGAGGAATATAAAGTTCCTGCATATGAATTCCTTATTTACATTATTGATCCAGTATTCAATAACCGCAAAACAGTTACAAGCTACACATAATTACAGTAAATCATTATTTTCATTCTCAGGGAAATAGCCATTATCTTCGAGGAGTGGACCTTTGGCATAAGCGTCCACTGCCAGACGGTCGCATATCTCATTTTCAACATTATTGGAATGACCTTTAATCCATACAAACCTGACATTATGTTCCCTGTATATTTTAAGAAACCTGATCCAGAGATCGGGATTTTTCTTTTTCTTAAATGCTTTGGTTTCCCAATTGAATACCCACCTTTTTTCGACAGAATCTGCCACATATTTTGAGTCGGTGTAAACAACTACCTTACTGCCTTTTATTTTCAGAGCCTCCAATCCTTCAATTACTGCCAGAAGTTCCATTCTGTTATTTGTTGTAAGCCTGAATCCTGCCGATTTTTCCAACCTGTGCCTGCCAGAAATAAGCACTACTCCAAAACCTCCGGGACCAGGGTTTCCACTTGAAGCTCCATCGGTATATATTGTGATTTCATTTGGCATGATGCAAAACAATTCCGGTATTGGTAATAAACAGTTTTATTGCTATTGATAAAAGGATGACGCCGAAGACTTTTTTAAGGATTTGCAGGCCTCCTGCACCTAGTATTTTTTCAAACAATGTTGTTAGTCGTAACACAAGATAAATTACTATCATATTTAGAACAAGGGCAATAAAAATATTAATTGTTTGATATTCAGCCTTCAGAGATAGTATTGTTGTGATAGAACCGGCGCCGGCGATTAATGGAAATGCAATCGGGAATATCGAACCTCCGCCCTGGGAATCGTGTTTAAACAGTTCAATGCCAAGGATCATTTCCATTGCTATGAGGAAAATGATAAAAGAACCGGCGATTGCAAAAGATGATACATCAATTCCAAAGATGCCAAGCAACGGGCTCCCTATGAATAAAAAAGCCAGCAATATCAGGAAAGAGACCAGGGTGACTTTTTTTGATTTAATAACTCCTGATTTGGCTTTAATATCGATTATAATAGGAATCGATCCCGGAATATCAATGATAGCAAAAAGAACCATAAAAGCGGCAAGTATCTCTATCAGGCTAAAGTGCATATTTCACATTTTGAAGCAAAGATAATTAAAATCACCTTATTATTATCCCCCAGACTATAGGCCACGCCATGGCGTGGCCCTACATCTGACATATAAAAGCGTGTAGGGTCATGCCATGGCATGACCCTGCCCTTCCATGAAATTCAGGCGACAAAAAAATACCCTTTCTCACATTGGAGAAAGGGTATCGGACTAAGGTTAATATTTTTTACTGAACGATGGTCATCTCATCAACAAGATGTTTTGCACCGGAGTATATATCCATTATCCAGAGTACATATCGAATATCTACAACTATGGTTCTCTGTAGAGCTGGTTCAAATGCGATGTCGCCGCTCATTGATTCCCAGTTACCATCAAAGGCCAGTCCTATCAGTTCACCGTTCCCGTTCATGACCGGGCTGCCTGAGTTACCGCCGGTAATATCATTCGTGGTGAGAAAGCAAACCGGCATATAACCTTTTGAGGAACCATATCTTCCAAATTCTTTCTTATTGTTCAGATCAATAAGTCGTTTTGGCAGGTCAAATTCATAGTCACCCGGTTTATATTTATCTACCGCTCCCTGAAGAGTTGTATAATATTTATAGGTAACTGCATCCCTCGGATCATAATCCTGCACAGTCCCATATGAAAGACGCATAGTTGAGTTTGCATCGGGGTATTGAGTTTTTTCAGGGACCATCTCCATTAATGCAGCAATCCATAGTCTCTTTCCAGTTGCAAGTCCCGCATCGAACTGACTTGATTCTGTTGATACCTCACTTAGTGTCTTATTGTAGGAAGAAGTAGTAAGGTAAACCGGATCCGTTTCTATTGTTTTAAGAACTGGTTTGTTCAGGAATGCATTCAGTTTTGCTTCGCTGGCAAAGACTGATTTTTCAAACATATCATCAACAAATTTATCGATATCCCCTTTAAACTTCCTGTCTACAATATTTACATAGAAATCCGGATGGAATTTAGCAGAAATGTCTGCCCTGTAAAGCTTCAGCATTGCTTTCATTGATTTTTTATCTGTGGAAGCACTATAGTCTTTATAGAAGGCAGTGCTGTTATTTTTAATCTGAGTAACTGCCATCGATATTTTCTGATTATCTTTTACCCTGAGCGCTGCGATCAGAGCTGCAACACCACGGTTCATGCTCAGAAGTTCACAGCCCTGCAGACATTCGTTCAAATACTGCTGAGCATTGTAATAATCTGCCCTGCCTTCAATTGCTGTTTTTATCATATTCAGAGCTTCTCCGTATTTGGCCTTGCGGTCTGGAGATTCAACAACCCATTTATTGAATTGATTTTCGAGTTCCTCTTTCTTGGCTTTTACATTTAGTCTTTCAAGACCAGCTTTCTGACCAATGGAATATTTATAATAATTTGTAGAACCGGAATAATATTTGGAGGAATATTGAATATTTACCTTCGTATCAGCGAGCATATCCTTCAGCCAGATTTCCTGTTTTATGTTGCGTATTTTTATCCTGTCGGGATGAACGATCTGCAATAGTTCGTTTATTTCAAAAGAGGTCATGTACCTGTTTGTCCTGCCGGGGTATCCGAGGATCATAGTAAAATCACCTTTATTTATATCTTTAATGGAAACAGGCAGATAATGTTTAGGTTTCAGGGGGATATTTTCTTTTGAATAGGTGGCCGGCTTTCCGTCCGGACCCGAATATACACGGAAAACACTGAAATCGCCAGTATGACGTGGCCATTCCCAGTTGTCGGTGTCTGAACCAAATTTGCCAATTGATGAGGGTGGTGCTCCAACCAAACGGACATCAGTATATCTTTCGTAAACAAGAAGATAAAAATAATTTCCACCATAGAAGCTTCCAACCTGTACCCTGTAATTATTCCCTTCGTTGGCTTTTTTCTCAATTGCCTGTCGTGCATCGCTGACTGCTGCTGACCGGTCTGTTTCGCTCATGCCCTGTTTTACGTTTGCAAGTACCTGACTGGTTACATCTTCAATTCGTATAAGGAATGTGACTGAAAGGTTAGGGTTTGGCAACTCCTCTTGTTTCGACATTGCCCAGAATCCGTCACGAAGATAGTCATGATCGACACTGCTGTGTGCCTGAATTGAACCATATCCGCAATGATGATTGGTAAGGATCAGACCTTGAGAAGAGACAATCTCTGCAGTACATCCCCCCCCGAAACTAACAATAGCATCTTTAATACTGGCTTTATTGAGACTGTAAATATCTTCAGCAGAGAGCTTTAGTCCCAGCTCTGTCATTTTTCCCAGGTTTAATTTTTCAATAAGCGGCAGAAGCCACATACCTTCATCTGCTCTAGCCCGGAATCCAAAACTGACAATAAGGATTACTAAAATTGCAAACAATTTTCTCATACAATATAAATTATTTAGATTGATTTTAAATTATCCGGCAAAGATAACTTTTTTATTAATCGAGCCTGCTATTCAAAATTCAAATTTAAGCTGTGAATCGAAAAGATTAAAAGTTTTTCTGTGGTAGGGGGTAATTCCATATTTCTTTATTGCTTCCCGGTGGAAGGAAGTAGGATATCCTTTATTATTATCCCATCCGTAATGAGGATACTCGCTGTGAATTTTCTCCATGAACTCGTCTCTGAATGTTTTTGCCAGCACTGAAGCAGCTGCAATTGAGAAAAAAAGTCCATCTCCTTTAATAATTGTTTTGTAATTAATGTTCTTATATGGGTAAAATCTGTTTCCGTCTATCAGAAGGAACTGTGGTACTTTGCCCAATCCTTCAATTGCAATATGCATAGCTTTAATAGAAGCTCTCAGAATATTTAATTCATCAATTTCAGTATTATCGACAAACGCTACCTTCCAGGCGACTGCCGAATTCATAATTTCATCTTTCAAAAGAGATCTTTGCTTTGCCGATAGTTTCTTGGAATCGTTTAGAACCGAATGCTTAAAATTTTTAGGGAGAATGACTGCTGCTGCTGCAACAGGTCCTGCCAGACAGCCCCTTCCGGCTTCATCACAACCCGCCTCAGATAAATTATGATATAAAAATGATTTAAGCATAAATAGGGTAAAACTGATCTGTAACGACTTAAATAAAGAGAATAAGTAAAATAAAAGGAAGGGGCTTTAATATACGCTAATTTCTTAAGCTGACCGGAAAGTTTTTAAGCAAGTTATTAACATATTTATTAACAAACACTGTTGGTATTTCAAAAATACATTTATATTTGATCTTCCGGAATTCACATAATATGATGAAGGGGACGAAGGTTTTAGTGCTATTACTTTTTTCTTGGGTGAATTGTTTCTCCCAGCATCTGTCACATCAGGTATTGGTTCCGGCAGCAGGTCTGACAACTACTGGTGTAATAAGTTATTCCCAAACAATAGGTGAAACAGCTACTGAGATAATAAGCAGTTCGGGATATGTTTTTACGCAGGGATTTCAACAGCCAGGTGTAATGATCCCACCGGAAAATCTGCCCGAGGGGAATGGAGTTGACGTCTACCCAAATCCTGCAACAGATTTTATCAGTATTAAGCTTTTCGGTGATGTTCCACGGAAGTTCAAAATAGACATAATTAATATTACAGGGACGGTAGTTAGTTCCCTGACAATGAATTTTGCTGATAAGTTCTTTTTAATCCGTCAGATGGAAGTTACAAATCTTAAGTATGGTTTTTATTTTGTAAGGGTAGCAAGTGATGACGGAATAATCAATAGGACATTTAAGATTGAAAAAATGTAATTCGGATGAGGATGGCTTTAAAAGATTTTAAGAGGTTTTTCGTGTTGTTGATATTTTTGTATACCGGGCTAACGGCTTTTGGGCAGAATGTTCCATTTGGAATTTTTTACCAGGCAGTCGCAAGAGATAATTTTGGTAAAGAACTGGTCAATAAAAATATCGATGTTAAATTCTCAATTATCTCTGGTAATCCTCTTGGAACAGTTGTATACCAGGAGCTTCATTCAAATGCTAAAACTTCTAAATATGGAGTTTTTTCACTTATTATCGGGCAAGGTATTCCTACGGGTGGTCTTTATGGTGAACTATCCCAGATTCAATGGAGCCAGGCTTATCATTATCTCAAAATAGAGGTAAAATTTGATAATGATTTTATCGATATGGGAACCATGCAGTTTCTTGCTGTGCCATATGCACTGTATGCTCAGAAATCCCTCGAACCAGGCCCCCCGGGTCCAAAAGGTGATCAGGGATCAAAGGGCGATCCAGGAGATCCGGCTTCAGATAATCAGACACTATCGTTTAACGGCGTAAACCTTGCAATTTCAGGTGGAAATACTGTGAATCTTTCAACCCTGAATGTTCCGCATCAACTTTCACTCCTGGGAGATACTCTTTCAATTTTAGGTGGGAACAAGGTAGGGTTAACAAACCAGATACAGGATCTGCAGCTGGATGTAAATAATAAGCTTAAAATTACCAAGAATCCTAATGCGACGGAAATTGATCTGTCGAAATTTAATCAGACTGTGAGTTTTAATCAGGCGGATAATAAATTGACTCTTTCAGGCGGATCGGCCCCGATTGATCTGACAGCCTTAAAAAATGATGCTGACTCGGATCCGACAAATGAATTACAGACGCTGACGTATAATAGAAATACCGGAGATCTCACTATCTCTTCAAAAAATACAGTTAATCTTGAAAATCCTGTTGGATTTAAAGCGAAAAAAAGCATTTCCCAAACTGGACTGACGATCGGATCTACATACTCCTTTATTAATCCTGATGTGGAATTTAATGATGGGGCTGGTTATGATGGTGGAACCGGCAACTTTACTGCTCCAATATCAGGCATTTATACTTTTTGTGTATACTATAAAGCTGACGGGCCTGGAAGTTCTCGCGAATTAAGGTTGTTAAAAAATGGCACTGTTTATGAGATTCTTGGATCAGATATAGTTACTAACTCTGAATTAACTAAATGGGTTACAATGAAACTCGATCAGGGAAATGTTGTTAGCCTGACAATCAATACAGGTATGTCGACTTATTCGGGAACCGGTTCATTCATCGGTTATAAAGTCAATTAGGACCATTAACCTATCTCTGTTGTTACCAGACAGGTTTATTAATGTTTATCTTAATGGAACACCTCCGGTGTTCACACATTTATTTATGGATCCGTTGTTCTATAATTGATGGAACACCTCCGGTGTTCTAAAAAATGTTATTTTTTTCTATAATTGGTGAAACCGCTCCGCGGTTTATGTAGCTTTTGGTGGAACACGTATGGTGTATTTTCAAATAGTAAATCCTGGCATAAGGATTGGAGATTCCTCATTCCTCCCGCTTCGCGGGATTCATTCGGAATGACAAGTTATGGACGTTTAGTAAGATAGAGGAGGCGGTTCGCTTTGGCGAACCGCCTCCTCTGCACTTGTACCTCTAAAAATTTTGTCATTCCGAGCGCCAGCGAGGAATCTCCTTCTCCTAATACGGTATCAGATTATTACACCTTTTTCAGAAAACTCCTTCAGGAGCGTTATCAGAACCGCGGAGCGGTTCCATCAATTATAGAGGGATAATCCAGGTTGTCATTCAGAACCGCGGAGCGGTTCCATCAATTATAGTAATGGTAATCAGGAACGTATTCAGAACCGCGGAGCGGTTCCATAAATAATTGATATCCCCCAATTAAAAATCAAATAAAATATTCACAATGATTTCATGATTAATTAAAAAAATGTAAATTTAAATGCTGCATTTATAAAATTAACCGACATGAAACCAAACACCTACACAAAACTGTATGCCCATTGTGTGTTTACTCCAAAGGGCAGGCAATCTATGCTGAAAGAATCAATCAGGGATAATGTTCACAAGTACATTTATGGTATTATTAAAGGAAAGAATTGCTACCCAATTGCAATAAATGGAACAAATGACCATATACATATTCTGGCGGGATTTTGTCCGGTCATTATCTATTGAAGATCTTGTTAGAGATATTAAACGCAGTTCTTCATTGTATATCAATAATAATCATCTTTTAGCATCAAAATTTAGTTGGCAGGAAGGGTACGGTGCATTTACAGTTGGTTATCGCGAGTTGGATACTGTTTATAAATATATTCTTAACCAGCAATCACATCATATTAAAAGAAGTTTTAAGGAGGAATATTTAAGAATTCTTACTGAACAGGGGGTAGATTTCTCTACGGAATATTTATATGAATTCTATGATGAGGATTGATGGAACCCCTCCGGGGTTTTGAAAATCATTGTTCATTTTGCTATTATTGGTGGAACACCTCCGGTGTTCAATTATTGGTGGAACACTTCCGGTTCTATTATTGGTGGAACACCTCCGGTGTTCGATTATTGGTGGAACACTTCGGTGTTCGATTATTGGTGGAACACCTTGGTGTTCTATTATTGGTTAACAGATGAGGTGTTCAATCACTTGTGGAACTTCATCAGGCTATTCCTGATCGATCTGAATACAAACTATTGTAAAAGCCGTAACAACCAGTATACCAGTTACATTGCTTATTATGTCCTTTATATTGAACGACCTTCCCGGTATCAGCTTCTGATGAAATTCATCCAGAACTGCAAAAGAGATCAGACTTATTATTAAAAGGATGTATTTCTTAAAGGTGATTTTAAACCCGTTTCCTGCAAATGAAAGAAATGCCATGAATGTTAACAGTCCATATTCACAAAAATGTATCAGATAATCAATCCTGATCACAGCCCCGCCGGAAGTGTGGATCTTTAAAGTCGGAATATTCGGGATCGACGATAGTGTTATTATTGTTAAACTCCAGGCAATTAACAGATACCTGGCAAATGGTCGCAGAATGATGATCAGTCTTAACATACTTGTTTATGAGAATGCCAAAATTAAAGCTTTAAGCTATATAGTTGTACTATAAAAGACTAAATTTGTCCAAAAGTATAATAATGGTAACTAACGAACAGATAAAAGCTTTATCAGGACGCCGTGATGCGTTAAGGAGGTATCTTTGACATCGAAGGCAAACTGGAACTTATTGCAGAAAAGGAAAGCCTGTCACAACAGCCTGGTTTATGGAACGATCCCAAAAAAGCTGAAGATCTTCTCAAGAGTATTGCGGAGCTAAAGAGCTGGACAACAGCATATGACAGAATTAATTCTGCTCTTGACGATATCGAAGTAATAAATGATTTTTACCGGCAAGGAGAAGCCTCTGAGGAAGAAGTTGAAAATCAGTATAAAAACTGTCTTTCAATGATTGAGGACCTCGAGGTCCGGAATATGCTTCAGAAAGAGGAGGACCAGCTTGGTGCCATCCTGAAAATAAATTCAGGTGCCGGAGGTACTGAGAGCAACGACTGGGCCGCCATGCTTATGCGGATGTATCTACGCTGGGCAGAAAGAAACAACTATAAAGTTAAAGAACTTGATTATCAGTCTGGTGATGAGGCAGGTATCAAAACTGTGACATTGGAAATAGAAGGAGAACGGGCCTATGGATATCTGAAAAGCGAAAACGGTGTTCACAGGCTTGTCAGGATCTCCCCATTCAACGCACAGGGAAAACGACAGACAACTTTTGCATCTGTCTTTATATCTCCTCTTGTAGATAATAATATCGAGATTGAGATTAATCCCGCCGATATTACATGGGATACATTCAGGTCAAGTGGTGCAGGAGGGCAAAATGTCAACAAGGTTGAAACTGCTGTAAGGCTTCGGCATAAACCATCAGGACTGGTAATCGAAAACCAGGAGACCCGTTCACAACTAAACAATAAGGAAAACGCTATCCGGATCCTTAAATCACAGCTCTATGAACTGGAACTGAGAAAGCAAAGGGAAGAGCAGGCAAAAATTGAGGGTGAAAAGAAAAAAATCGAGTGGGGTTCACAGATAAGATCCTACGTTCTTCATCCATATAAAATGGTAAAGGATTTACGAACAAACCACGAGACAGGAAATGTTCAGGCAGTTCTGGATGGCGACCTGAACCCATTTATAAAATCTTTCCTGATGGAATTTGCCGGGAAATAGTCAGAGATTTCACAATTGTCTGAATATGATAAATTTCATATAACTATTATTGACTATTCATTTAATTTGTATCCGGTATTTCAACACTGATTTTAATGACGAAAAAGGAAAAATTGTTTTATAAGTTTCCTCCGGTAACAAAAAAGGAGTGGCTGGATAAGATAAGTGCTGATCTGAAAGGAGCTGATTTTAATGAAAAACTTGTTTGGAGAACAAATGAAGGGTTTGATGTAAACCCCTTTTACCGGGCGGAAGATATTGAAAATCTTATGTATATCAACACTCTCCCGGGAGAGTTTCCTTATATCAGAGGAACAAAAACAGAAAATAATAACTGGCGTGTCAGGCAGAATATTGAGGTAACCAATTATTCAACAGCTAACCGTAAAGCCTTGACTATCCTTATGAAAGGGATTGATTCACTTGGCTTTATTATTGCTGACCCTGAAACTGTTAATGAAAAGAATTTTGATTTACTACTTGAAAGAATCTTCCTTGGAGGCATTGAAATGAACTTTCTCTGCAATGGCAAAGCAAAGGAGATAATTGAATTGATAATAAATTATGTAAAAAAATCCCGTTCTGATCCGGAAGAGGTCAGAGGAGCCATTGAAGTTGATCCGTTAAGCCGGCTAATGATTAATGGAACTTTGTGTATTCCTCCCGAACAGGGATTTGATTACCTGGCTTCAGTTGTAAAATTATCAGAATCACTTCCTCAGCTAAGGACGATCAATATCAATGCCTCAAATTTTACAAACGCTGGCGCTGATATTGTTCAGGAACTGGCATTCGCCGTTTCGATGGGAAACGAATACATGGCACAGCTGACCCAGCGGGGGATAAGGAGTACAACAGCTGCTTCTAAAATGAGATTTAGTTTTGGAACCGGATCAAACTATTTCCCCGAGATAGCCAAGCTAAGGGCTGCCCGTCTTTTATGGTCTGTTGTAACTAATGGCTATAATCCTGGAAATAACCAGGAAATTAAGATGGATATACATTGTGTTACAAGCAGGTGGAATAAAACTTTATACGATCCTTATGTAAATCTGCTCAGAACACAAACTGAGGCTATGTCAGCCATTCTTGGAGGAACAGATTCACTTACAGTAGAACCTTTTGACATTGTTTTCAGAAATCCTGATGAATTCTCAGAAAGGATCGCACGTAATCAGCAACTGATCCTTAAAGAAGAAGCCTATTTTGATAAGGTGGCAGATCCGGCAGCAGGATCGTATTATGTTGAAAACCTTACAAACCTTATTGCAGAGAATGCGTGGAAAACATTCCTTGAAATTGAAGACAGGGGAGGATTTCTAACTTGTCTGAAATCGGGATTCATACAGAATAAATTATCCGAAACGGCATCACGCAGAAAATCGGATATTGCAAATGGGAAAGAAACACTGCTCGGGACAAACAGGTTTCCCGATATTGATGAAAAAGCTCCTGCCGGAACTGATCTGACGCGGGTATTTAAAGCACAGGATTTGGAAAGAGGTAATGATATTGAGCCGATAAAACTTTTCAGAGGATCGGAGGAGAATGAAAGATTGAGATTACAGGCCGGTAAAGAAGTAAAAATGTAGAGCATGAGACCAAAATTCAAATATAGCGACCTCAGCAATCTTTCCGTTAATGAAAAGGGCTATAGTGAACGGGCAAGGGATAAAAATCCGGGAAAAGACTGGGAGACTCCCGAGATGATTCCCATCAAGAGTGTCTATTCGAAAGAGGATCTGAAAGGGATGGAACATCTTGATTATGCCGCTGGATTAGCGCCATTTTTGCGGGGACCATATTCCGGTATGTACGCAATGATGCCATGGACCATTAGACAATATGCAGGATTTTCTACAGCTGAAGAATCAAATGCATTTTACAGGCGAAACCTTGCAGCCGGGCAGAAAGGTCTGTCTGTAGCATTCGACCTGGCTACGCATCGGGGGTATGATTCGAACCATGAACGGGTTGCAGGGGATGTTGGTAAAGCCGGGGTTGCAGTCGACTCGATCCTTGATATGAAATTGCTTTTCGATCAGATACCTCTCAATAAAATGTCTGTGTCGATGACAATGAACGGAGCTGTTCTTCCTATAATGGCTTTCTATATTGTTGCAGCTCTTGAGCAGGGCGCCCGACTCGATGAATTGAGCGGTACAATTCAAAATGACATATTAAAGGAATTCATGGTAAGGAACACATATATTTATCCGCCTGAATTCTCGATGAGGATAATCGCAGATATTTTCCGGTATACTGCGGAAAAAATGCCAAAGTTCAACTCAATAAGTATCTCGGGTTATCATATGCAGGAAGCAGGAGCAACTTGCGACATTGAACTCGCCTATACCCTGGCTGATGGTCTGGAATACCTCAGGACTGGAGCTAAAGCCGGGCTTGATATTGATGCTTTTGCTCCACGGTTATCGTTTTTCTGGGCAATCGGGATGAATCATTTTATGGAAATAGCCAAGATGCGGGCAGCCCGGATGCTATGGTCAAAAATTGTAAGTGATTTCAATCCAAAGAATTCCAAATCGCTTGCTCTTCGCACTCATTGCCAGACATCAGGCTGGAGTCTTACTGAGCAGGATCCGTACAATAATGTAGGACGTACGTGTATCGAAGCTATGGCTGCAGTATTGGGACACACTCAGAGTCTGCATACAAATGCTCTCGATGAGGCTATCGCATTACCAACTGATTTTTCAGCACGAATTGCAAGGAACACACAGATCTATATTCAGGAGGAGACCCAGGTGTGTAAAGCAATAGATCCCTGGGCCGGATCGTATTATGTTGAAACTCTTACTAACGAGATAGCCCGGCGCGCCTGGGATCATATTAAGGAAGTAGAAAGTCTTGGCGGGATGGCAAAGGCAGTTGAATCGGGTGTCCCTAAAATGAGAATTGAAGAGGCAGCTGCAAAAGCCCAGGCCAAAATTGATTCAGGAGTACAGACAATAGTTGGTACAAACAAATACAGGCTCGAAAAAGAAGATCCGCTCGATACTCTGGAAGTTGATAATTCTGCTGTCCGCGAATCGCAGATAGTCAGGCTGACAAAGCTTCGTGCGGAGAGAAACGAATCAGAATGTCAGGTTGCACTTGATGCAATTACAAAATGTGTTCAGACCGGAGTTGGAAACCTTCTTGAATTAGCTGTGGAGGCAGCCTCGAAACGGGCAAGTCTGGGCGAAATATCTTATGCATGTGAAAAAATTGTAGGGAGGTACAGAGCAGTGATACGGACAATTTCAGGTGTTTACTCATCTGAGTACAAATCAGATGAAGATTTTAAAGAAGCACAGGCACTTGTTGCCAGGTTTGCAGAAAAAGAGGGTCGCCAACCCAGGATAATGATCGCCAAGATGGGCCAGGATGGTCACGATCGTGGTGCAAAAGTTGTCTCAACCGGATATGCCGATATAGGCTTTGATGTGGATATCGGGCCACTATTCCAGACCCCAGCCGAAGCAGCAAAGCAGGCAGTTGAGAATGATGTTCATATTCTCGGCGTTTCAAGTCTTGCTGCCGGGCATAAAACACTCGTTCCTCAGGTAATTAGTGAGCTGAAAAGACTTGGCAGGGAAGATATACTTGTAATTGCCGGAGGAGTAATCCCTCACCACGATTATCAGTTTCTCTATGACTCAGGCGTAACTGCAATTTTCGGTCCGGGTACATCTGTTTCAAAAGCAGCAAAACAGATACTGGAGATATTACTTGAAATTTATTGATAGTGCTTCAACTCTCCACTCGCCTTAGGGTGTAAGCCGAAAACCCTGGTAGTTATTTCTCTGTGTTGCTCTGTGCCTTCTCTGTGAGACTCTGTGTAACAAATGATTAAGAACTTACACAACTTGTCCCGATTTATCGGGAGAGATCACAGAGTTTACGCAGAGTTCCACAGAGGACTTTTGAGACACCTTCATTTACGCTTGTGCCCTTTTGTGGTTAATGAGGGTACAGTTCCCAAACAAACTTATATTGTTATTTGTTTAACGGAAGAATCTGACATTCAGTAATTATTGTGAATGTAATAACAATATAGTCTGATTATCAGAATAGTTGATGACTTCAGTAATAATACGTCAGAAAATACTGTTGCCGTGTTATTTAGAATGTTTATAAATATCATTGTATCAGATTAATAAATATCATATTCTTTAATATTTATTGGAAGTAGTAATAATTTGGTGCCACAATTAAGACATTCATAAATATTCTTATTTAAATGAAGTTCTATATTCCACCTCAGGTTCCCAGACTTGCTCTTGCTTTTGCAATATTTATCTCCCTTTTTCTTGTAGCCCGGCATTTTCTCGTACCCGATACTTTTGGTGAATATGGTCATTACCGGGGAGCTTCACTGATAGACAACGCAAAACCTGAAATTCATTATTCAGGGCAGCAGGCCTGCTTTAAATGTCATCAGGATATCGAAGACAAAAAAGCACAGGATGTTCACAGCGACATACATTGTGAAACTTGTCATGGTCCGGGTGAGACGCATGTAATCAGCAGTAAGGTTGCGGACATATTAAAGCCGGGGGGAAGAGATTTCTGCGGATCATGTCATGCCATAAATGCCGGGAAGCAAAAGAGCTCAATTAATCAGGTTGACCTGAATAAGCATAATGTTGGTAAGAATTGTATCGAATGTCACAATCCACATCAACCATGGGAAATGAAAAAGTAAATTCTTCAAGAAGAAAATTTCTGAAAACGGCAGCAACTCTGGCGGGAGCTGCAATCGGCTATTCATGGCTGAAATCTTCACAGATTCTGCTTTTTGCTGCTGAACCGCAAGATAAAACCCTTCCATGGTATGGAATAGTAATAGATATTCAAAAATGCATAGGATGCGGAAACTGTGCCAAAGCATGTAAAAAAGAAAATGATGTTCCGCTCGAGCCATTTTTCTTTCGCACCTGGGTGGAACAGTATACAGTTAAAAATGATGGAAGTGTGGATATTGTTTCGCCAAATGGTGGAATTGATGGTTTTAAACAGACTGTTCCGGATGAGGAAATATTTAAATCGTTTTTTGTACCAAAGATGTGTAACCACTGTTCAAAATCACCCTGTATTCAGGTATGCCCGGTAGGCGCAACTTATGACAGTCCCGAGGGTGTAGTGCTGGTTGACGAAAAATACTGTATCGGATGCAGGTATTGCGTACAGGCATGTCCCTACGGTTGCAGGTTCATTCATCCGGTAAAGAAAGTTGCAAATAAATGCACACTTTGCTATCACAGGTTAAAAAAGGGTCTTGCTCCGGCCTGCATGGAGACCTGCCCTACGGGTGCCAGGATGTATGGCAATCTGAGGGACAAAAGCAGCGACCTGGTTAAATTTTTAAAAGAGCATACCACACAGGTACTCAGACCTAATCTGAATACAGGTGCAAAATTATACTATAACGCACTTAGTTCGGAGGTAAGATAATATGGAACCACATTACCAACATTTGTATGAAATTCTGGCTCATGCACAAGGATACATTTTCCCTAACGAAATAGATCTGCAGTGGGGAATTCTTATTGTTGTATATCCTTTTATTACAGGACTTGTTGCCGGAGCTTTTATTCTTGCATCGCTCGAAAGGGTTTTTAAGGTTAAAATTCTTAAGCCGACATACCAGATCGCACTTCTTACTGCTTTGTCATTTCTTCTTGTTGCCACAATGCCGCTGATCAGTCATCTCTCCCAGCCACAAAGAGCATATGAAATTATGATCACTCCACATTCCTCTTCAGCCATGGCTATTTTTGGCTTTGTATACCTGTGGTATCTTGCTGTTGTTCTTCTACTCGAAATCTGGTTCGACTACCGTCATAGTATGGTTGTCTGGTCGAATGAGAAGAAAGGGGTAATGAAATGGGTTTACAAAATCCTTACACTTGGGGTAAATGATATTTCACCTAAAACAGTTCAATGGGACAGAAAGCTCGGGCATATAATTACTATTATCGGAATCCCCTCTGCATTCATTTTACACGGATATGTTGGTTTTATTTTCGGATCGCTGAAGGCCAACCCATGGTGGTCATCGCCTTTAATTCCTATTATTTTCCTTTTTTCCGCAATGGTGTCAGGAATTGCTTTGGTGATGCTGGTTTATATGATTGTTTCCTTTTTCCGGAAGAAAACTGTTGATCTGAATGTACTTGATACAATCGGGAAGTATCTCTTCTTCATTTTGATTCTTGATTTTACTCTTGAAAGTCTCGATCAGATACACAGGATTTATGAAGCCGAAGAATCTTTTGAGATAATAAAACTGCTGGTCTCGGGCAAGCTTTATCTTACACTTTTTGTTGCTCAGGGTCTGGTTGGAACAATTATTCCGCTAATCACACTTGTTTTCCTTCAGTTCTATAAACATAAAATTAAGCTTCAAAAGACTATGTATTTCATAGTGAGCATACTGGTTCTTATTGGAGTATATTCTATGAGATGGAATGTTGTAATCGGAGGGCAGTTATTCTCAAAAAGCTTTTCGGGTTTCACAAGCTTCAAAGTTGGATTGATTGGTCTCGATGGGACTTTGATGGCCATATTCTGGCTCGTTCTCCCGATCGGGATTCTTACATTTCTCTTGTGGCTGTTACCCCCCTGGAAGATGGTGAAAGAGGAAGATTAGTAATAATTAATTGCCATGGCAGATCAGGATGAAGAACTGGAAAAAATTCGCGAGAGTCTGCAATCTTTAGAGATTCGGCTTAGCAGGTTGGAATCTGTTCTCGACAAAACTGACAACGAACAACTTTCCCGGTCAGCGGAACAATACAAAACTTTAGAACCATTACTGAATACCGGCACCTTAGAGGAGGATGAAACAGGACTTGAGTCACAATTCGGACGTTTCGGACTCGCCTGGTTAGGCAATATAGTATTGCTTTTTGGTATTATCTTCCTATCACAGTATGTAATGAATATGGGATACCGGTTTATTTCAATACTGTTTGGTTATCTTGTAGCTGCGGCTATATTCATTCTGGCAAATTATATAAAGAAAACCAATGTTCACCTTGCATTTATCTTCAAAATAAATTCACAGTTACTCCTCTATTATATTACCGTCAGGTTGCATTTTTTTTCGGTTTCACCCATCATTCCATGGAAGACAATGTCCCTGATTCTCTTGTTGTTAATAATCGGATTACAGGTATACTTTTCTATTAAGGACCGATCACAGACATATGCTGCCCTGGCAGTGATTTTAGCCCTTGCCACAGCAATACTGGGTGATACCACACATTTCATTCTTCCAATGATTATCCTGGTCTCTGCCATGACAGTATTTTTTTATTACAGGTTTAAATGGGAACCATTGGTAATTATATCAATCTTTCTGGCGTACATCTCTTTTTTGCTCTGGTTATTAGGTAACCCCCTTATGGGTCATCCAATGCAAATGATCGCGGAACAGAATTATGGTGTTGTATATCTTTTAGCAATGGGCGCATGCTTCTCAATAGTATCATTGTTCAGGACCAGAGAAGCAGCAACAGATGAGTTCTTAATTGGTGTGATAATTTTAAATGGAATACTTTTCACTATTCTGCTGCTTTTTATTGTGTTGAGATTTTACAGCTCTGATTATGTGGTTCTATTTACTATAATAACTATATGCTGCCTTATATATTCAATTATACTGCATTCTAAGTCTGATTGGAATTTTGCATCCGCTTTTTACGCTCTTTATGGTTTTATGGCAATGAGTATTGCAGTTTACGGACTCTTTGGGCTTCCCAGGGTTTATTTGCTACTGTCGGTTCAGAGTCTTCTTGTAGTTTCCATGGCGCTCTGGTTTCGCAACCGGTTGATAATAGTAATGAACAGTTTGCTTTTTTTAACAATACTGATCGTTTATCTGTTATCATCAAAGCATGTCAGCAGTGTTAACTTCTGCTTTGTTTTTATAGCACTTATCTCTGCAAGAATAATTAACTGGAAAAGGTCAAGGCTGCAGATTAAGACTGACATGATTAGAAACCTGTACATGCTGGAGGCATTTTTCATGATGCTATTCTCATTATTATATGCTGTACCCAGGCAATTTGTAACATTTTCATGGACAATGGCAGCATTTCTTTATTTCATTATCAGTCTTCTTCTTAAAAATATTAAATACCGGTATATGGCTTTAGGTACCATGATCTGCTCGGCATTTTATCTGTTTATCGTTGATCTGGCCAGAATCGGGCTGATCTACAGGGTCATTGCTTTGTTGTTTCTGGCTGCGATTTCTATAGGTATTTCAATCTACTATACAAACAGGATAAAAAAGATAAATAACTAATTACGCTTTTAATTGCAGGGTATATTCTATGCAATAAAATACCACGCATTAAAAAAAATCCTTTTAATTTGCATCAGTTAATAAACAATAAATGAAAAATATTTTATTCCTGTTTATCATCATTATTTTCGGCTTAATTAGCTGCACTTCCACAAAACCTCTGGCAAATAATAAACCGGCAGTAATAGCAAAAGATGTTACCGTCAAAGATGTTGTTCCACCCGTAGTAGATTTCTCCGATCAGACAACCTGGATACTCGGCTATTTTAATATAAGTCAGTTAACCCGCGATCCTTATGCTTCGTGGTATATAAAAGGGTTTGATGAATACATCCCTGTTGCAGACCCAATTAATAAATTGCTGGAAATCAGCAAAGAAGGCGTTTCAATTAAAATTGTTCTGGGAACATGGTGCCCCGACAGCAGGAGAGAAGTTCCACGTTTTATGAGAGTTTTGGATATCTGGCAATTCCCGGTCGATAAAGTAACATTCATCGGGGTTGATGATGCCAAACGATCGCCGGTTGGCGAATATGTCAGTCTCAATATCCAACGTGTACCTACATTTATCATTTATAAAAATAATGTTGAGACCGGACGCATCATTGAAAATCCGACAACGTCTTTAGAACAGGATATGGTAAACATCCTTACCGGAATGAATAATAATAAATAAATAAATATCATGGAAGAGGTAAAAAACAATACGGGACAAAATCTGGGAATCGCTGCTCTGATTACAGCCATAATAACCTTTGTGCTTGCAGTTATTCCCTGTGTGGGTCTGATAGCGATTATCCCCGGAATTATAGCAGTTGTTCTCGCAGCTGTCGGACTTTCCCAGGCTTCAAGGAATAATTCACCTCGCGGGGTACTGATTGCCGGATTGATAATTGCAATAATTGCTTCGATGATCTCAGTTTCACAGATATTTGTAGCAGGGAAGATTGCTCAGAAAGCTGGTCAATGGCCGAATAATTTCCATAATATCATCAGGGATGTTCAGGATAATGTTACAAAAGAAATTGAAGATGCAAACGTGTCGATAAAAGTTGAAAGTAACGGAGATAAGGTGGAAATAAACGCCAGCTCCAATAAAAAAGATCAGGAGAAGACACTTGAAAATCTTGAGGGAGGGAACAATCAGAAACCTGACAGTATTCAGAAAAATGATAGTATTAAGAAACATGTTACTGTCCGGAAGAAAAAGTAATCCTGAAAAAAACAAGAGGGTAAGGTTCATCAAAGATCCTTACCTTTTTATTAATATTTTTTTTGCCGGAGTAATTTTATTGATCTTTGTCTACTCCGCCTTTTTTTCTCCTGAAAAGGATAACTATCCTGTTGCATGTATTCATGAAAAGGTCACTGGGGAACCATGTATTTCATGTGGATTATCTCATAGTTTTTCCCTGATTGTCAGCGGAAGAATAGATGAGGCATACAAATGGAATCAATATGGCATGAGGATCTTCCTCTTTTTTGCAGCACAACTGGTTTTAAGAGTTGCATTTTCAATGTTTTATCAAAAGTATCCTGATACACGCCGGCAATTGATAATAGTAGATTGTGTCGGGTCAGGGATAATGTTCCTGGTTGCTTTCTGGCCATTCATTGTGAATATTTTTTCGGGAATTTAATCCAGAGCTTAGTAATCCTCTCTGTTTTTTGCCCCCATGCCCCCCTAAAGGACTCATTCTCTGCTGTTTCCCCCTGCCCCCATCGCCGTCAACCTAAGAAGTTTAATATAGTAAAATAGTGAGAGAGTTTAGAGCAAAACAGGATGCAAAGTATTGAATATATGTCTGATACTTTTCCCCTCCTTCAAAAGGAGGGGAAACTTTTTTATACAGGTTCGCATTCAACCCCTAAGCTTAGATTGATGGCTATGGAGGGCAGACATCAGGAGCGGATAAATTCACTCTTCACTCTCATTCAGAATATCATATAATAAATTGCTCTCAAACCCTTTTGACAGGCCATATCTCAAAAGCTTTGCTTTCATGTCAAATTTATTTTTTGCTTTAACTGATCGTCTGTGAGATTCAATTAATTCGCGAAGAAATTTGTTATATAATTCTTCTTCGATAGAATCAAGAGCTGATTTTATTACATCAGAAGGCAATCTCTTTGCTCTGAGATGAGCTGCAATCTTAACTTTTCCCCATTTGTTGTACCTGAATTTGTCCCTCACAAAAGCGGAAGCATATCTTGATTCATCAATGAATTTTTCGCGGATTAAAACTCCGATAATTTTTTCAGCGTCATTATTTTCAACACCCCATTCAACCAGTTTGTTCCGGATATCTTCGCTGCAAAACTCACGGCGTGAACATTCAGCCATTGCTTTGTTCAATGCTGTTTTATATAATGTGCTCTCAGACATTTTTTCTTCCTTTTATTATTCTATCCTTATTATTAAGATCAGCAACAATTTCTATCGCGGAATAATTAAATGATTCAAGCAATTGATACAAGGATTTTCCCATCATTTCATTGATCTCAAAATACAAACCACCACCTGGAAGTAAAACTTTTTCTGCCAGTTTAAGGATGGTATTATAATAAACAAGCGGATCGGAATCGGTTACAAACAAAGCAAGGTGAGGTTCAAAGTCAAGCACATTTTTATTCATAAGAAGTTTTTCGGAATCGCGCACATAAGGCGGATTGCTGACAATGATGCCTGCTTTACCGATGTCTTCAGGAGTTAAATTGAAGATATCACCTTTATGAAATGAAACATGCACATTATTCAGTCTGGCATTTTCCCGTGCAACACTCAGAGCCTCATCGGAAATCTCAATTCCAGTTAATGCCGACGATGGAATATTTACAGCAAGAGCAACTGCTATACAACCTGAACCGGTCCCAAAATCAATAATGTCACCTTGATATCCTTTATTTTCCCTGATAATCAGATCTACAAGTTCCTCTGTTTCAGGACGAGGAATAAGGGTAGAACTATTTACTTTAATAGTACAATTATAAAAAATAGTTTCGCCAATTATGTATTGTAACAGGTTTCCCGGTTTTAAGCTCTTCGGTTATTCTGAGAACATTTTCTGATTGTGTAACAGTCACTGTGGACCTGTTATCATAAAGATGATGCAACTTTGTTACTCCTGTAACAGTCTTAATGACAATATCTGCAAGGATTCTTATTTCGGGTTCCTTATAGACACCTGTTAGTTCCCTGGCAAGATAAAATCTGATGTCTTTAATTGTTTGTATCTTAACACCCATAAGTCAAAATTAATCTTTTCACTGAAATGACGGAGGCAGAAGATATTAAATTCATGAGAAGATGCCTTGAACTGGGCTCAAAGGCCGAAGGATTAACTTACCCTAATCCAATGGTTGGATCGGTTATCGTGTACGATGGGAAGATAATAGGAGAAGGATATCATATCAGATCGGGTGAGCCTCATGCTGAGGTTAATGCAATAAACTCTGTTTCCGATAAAACAAAACTCAGGTTTTCAACACTTTATGTAAACCTTGAGCCATGCTCTCATTTTGGGAAGACACCTCCATGTGCCGATTATATTATTTCAAATGCAATCCCCAGGATAGTGATAGGCACGACAGATACAAGCGAAAAAGTATCCGGGAAAGGGGTGAAAAAGCTCAGCGAAGCCGGGTGTGAGGTCAAAACAGGTATTATTGAGGCGGACTGCAGAAACCTGAACAGAAGATTTTTTACTTTTCACGAGAAAAAAAGACCCTATATAACACTAAAGTGGGCACAAAGCGCTGATGGATATCTCGATATCAGGAGACCGGCAGATCATAAAACGGAACCTACCTGGATTACCGGTAAGCCGGAGAGGGTCCTTGTGCATAAGTGGAGAGCATCTGAACAAGCTATTCTTGTAGGTGCAGGAACTTTAAGAGAAGATGACCCCAGACTGAATGTACGTGAATGGAAAGGTAATGATCCTTTAAAATTAATTCTCAGCAGATCAGGTACTAACATAAAAGGGTCGGTATTTGATAATAAGGAGGGTAAAGTAGTTATATTCACCCATAATTATGAAACAGATATACCTGATGCGGAAATTGTAAAACTTAAGGTAAATGAACCCTCTTCATTTCAAATATCCGAATACCTCTATTCATCAGGTATTCAATCATTACTGATCGAGGGTGGAGCAGAAGTGCTTAATCATTTTATCTCAACCGGTTTGTGGGATGAAGCAAGAATCTTTACAGGAGAAGTTTTTTTTAAGCAGGGAGTAAAGGCGCCTCTTATAAACGGAATCCAGTCGTCGAAGACATATTTCAATGGGAGTTGTCTTGAAATATATTTAAAGAATGCAAGTTAGAGTGCATGGAGATTGATATTTATAAGAAATATTTCTAAATTTGATATATCGTTAGAGAAATTAAACTTAGTAAAGACAATATGAAGAAGCGAGTATTTTTTATAGCAACCATGATGATCCTGATGACAGTAAGTGCTTTTGGGCAAAGTGCCAGAAAGTTTTACAAAGCAGGAATGGAGTTTGTTGAAAATCTGAAATATGATGACGCTGTCGTTCAGTTTACAAGCGCCATTGACCTCGAACCTTCAAATCCTGATTACTATTATGCGAGAGGGCAGGTTTATGAAAAACAGTCAAAATATGCTGAAGCAAAAGCTGATTATGAAAAGTCGCTGGTTTTTTCTCCAAAGAATGTCAATGCAATGATCAGTCTTGGTTCTGTCAGTAATAAGCTTGGCAACTATGAGGAATCGCTTAAAATGCTAAACCATGCCACAGCCCTTGATAAACGAAATACAAAGGTTTATCCCGAAAAAGTCATTACACTGTATAACCTCAGGAGGTACGATCAGGCGCTTCAGGCATCGGATACCGCTATAATAATTAAGGATACTCCAATGGATTACTATTGGCGGGGGAGGATTTACAGCAGTCTTAACAATGCTACCCTTGGTGAAAAAGAATTGCGGAAATCCATCTCAAAAGACAAAAAGCTGGCTGAACCCAGAATTGCCCTTGCCGAACTGCTGATTTCCTCTAATCCCAAAGAGGCAATGGAACAGTGCAATGAAGTTATTAAAAGTAACGACAGAAACACAGACGCTTATCTGGCCAGGAGCAAGGTTTACAGGAAAAACCTTGATTATCCGAGTGCAATCAATGATATTTCCAAAACGATATTGATCGATCCGGCTAATCCGGAATTATATTTTGAAAGAGGAAAATGCTACCAGGAATTTAATCAGCATGTAAATGCAATAAATGATTTTTCAAAGTGTATCTCTCTTGAAGTAGCAAATAAAAAGGAAGATCCTGATACGTACTATGCCAGGGCAAAGTCATATGAAGAAATTATGGATTACGATAAAGCCAGGGCAGACTACAACAAGATAACATTTCTCTCCAAGTACGATGCCAAGGCACGCGAAATGCTTGAACTTTCGCAAAAAAGACTATACGAACTCAACCGGGAGATAGTATCCTCCTGTAATTGCGATAGTAAGCCCTCTTCCGGCAAAGGATACAGTAGAAATTAAAGGAGACAAAACGACGCTTCTTATTTCAGGTTATCTTAAAGATAAAAGCAAGATTAAGTCCTTTACGATTAATAATGAGAATGTTATATTGGCAGAAAAGAACGGCGAATCTGATTTTCTGGCAAATATAAATGTCAACGGTATTGATAAAATTATTTTGTCGGCCAAAGATGATTATGATAATGAAAAGGTCCTGAGTTATCCGATAAAGCGTACCGAAATAAACCCTCCTAAAATAATTATAATTGCTCCTTATACCTCAGAAGAGGGACAGGTTTTCCTTGAATCGCCCACACCCAATATTGCAATTCAGGGTAAGATTTCGGATGAAAGTCCCATAAAATCAATCACCGTTGGTAATTTTACTGCCAGTTACAATCCCAATGAATTGAATCCTGCATTTACGGCAACGTTCGATGTCTCAGATCTGAATAAGTTTACCGTTGTTGCTGAAGATATTTACGGCAATAAGCAGGAAACAGAATTTAAGCTTAACAGGGAAGGCGCCGGAATTGCTGCTACCAATCCTATGGGCAGGACATGGGTAGTATTCATTGAAAATTCAAGTTATGAGACTTTTGCCAGCCTCGACGGACCTATAAAAGATATCAGCACAGTCAGGAGAGCCCTGGCTAATTATGATATTCATAACTATATTCATAAGAAAGACATGACCAAAGCCGAGATGGAGAGATTCTTTAATATAGAGCTCCGCGACCAGGTAAAGAAGAATCAGGTCAAGTCCTTAATGGTATATTATGCAGGACATGGTAAATATATTAATGATGTTGGATACTGGATCCCGGTTGATGCAAAGCGCGATGATGAGTTTACATATTTTAATATTAATGGATTAAAAGCCGGACTGCAGGGTTACAGTGACGTGGTTGTACATACTCTGGTTATTTCAGATGCCTGTGAATCGGGGCCGGGATTTTATTCCGCTTCACGTGCTGCAAATGAGGCGCCGACATGCGATAATGCTATTGTAGCTGGGGCAAAATCAGCGCAGGTTTTCTCGTCAGCCGGGGAAGCATATGAACTGGCTTCCGATAATTCAAAGTTTGCAGCAACATTTGCCAACACACTTATGAATAACAAAAATGCATGTATCCCTATTGAAACTATAGTTAAATCGGTGACTGCTGCTGTTACTACAGCCAGTGGACAGAAACCAAAGTTTGGAAAAATTCAGGGACTGGAGGACATGAACGGTACATTCTTCTTCATCACAAAATAGGTTCTTATATGTCAGCCATTAACCTCATCAGGCACCAGGCAAAATTTCTTGCCTGGTTAATCTTTTTTTTACTTCTCTCTGTTTCACAGGTTACTGCACAGAACTGTTTTTTTGATAACTATAGTATTAAACAAGGTCTGAGCGAACAGAAGGTTTATACCCTTCTTCAGGATTCAAAAGACTATATCTGGCTTGGAACACCAAGTGGACTTTCCCGTTTTGACGGTAAAAAATTTGAGAATTTCACCTCCCGTAACAATCTTGGTTCCGGTGGCGTACGTTCCATTTTTGAAGACTCTCTGGGATATATCTGGTTCGGACATTTGAATGGAGGCGGAATATCCCGATATAATGGTCAGATATTTGAACAAATAGTCTTCGACTCAATCAGAATCACCGGCGATATAACAAGTGTTGTTCAGAGAAAAGACAAAATATGGTTTACTTCTACATCAGAAGGAGCTATTCAGGCAGATTTCCCTCCAACCGACGTAAAACATATTAAAGCTAAGCAGTTCAGGGGCAAAGCAGGATTGAGTGATCAGATTTATGGATCTAAATTATTAAGAGACGGATCATTTATATGCATTTCTGATGTAGGGTTAAGAAAATTCAATCCTGAGGAAAATAAGTTTGAGAACTACCGGATGCCCCATATGACGACTTATTTTAATACCACCTGTCTGCTTGAAGACAGAAAAGGAAATCTGTGGTTTGGAACATACAATGGAGGTCTTTACAAATACATAATGTCTGAAAGCAGGATGGAGGTGATTGACTTTCCAAAAGAAGGTGTTTCGAGTAACTGGATCAATTGTTTAACAGAAGATTCCAAAGGACGCATATGGGTTGGAACTTTTGGGGCAGGAATCGCTGTTTTCGATGGAGATAAAATGAGAAGGTTTAACTCTCTGAACGGACTGAAAGCTTCAAAGATCTATAATATTATTGAGGATGTCGAGGGCAATATCCTTATTGCTGATCAGACCAACGGGCTTACAATTTTTAAGGGTGATGCATTTGAAACTATAAATGAGAAAGAAATACTTCCCGATCTCAATGTAAATGCTATTTACAGCGATAAAAAAGGATTAATGTGGTTTGGAACAAATGCAGGCATTTCGCTTTATGATCCCGGGTCAGGAAAAAAGCCTGTTGTATTTAATATAGCCAATAAATCGATCCCTGCTGAAGATGTCAGGTTTTTCAAAGAAGACAGGGACGGAAATTTATGGATTGGTACAAATGAAGGAGGAGTGATCCTTTTCAACATGAAGAGGTCAAAATTTGAAGCCCAGCCTTATATCAACTCAAATTTGTACCGGGACTACCAGGTAAAAGCACTGGAGGTTGACAGGAAAAACAATCTCTGGGTGGGTACTAACGAGGGAGTCGCAGTCGGGACCATTAATCAGCAAAATTTTCAGAGATATACAAACCTCGATAGTTTAACTGTTGTGGGAATTACTGCTCTCTATTGCGATCCTAATGGTGATATGTGGATCGGTACCGACAGGATGGGAGGCAAGCCCGGCCTGATAAAATTTAATTCGGCAAAGAGCAGTTTTAAGAGAGTTTCTGCACTGTCGGGTATTATTCCCAAGGCACTTGTCATGGATGCTAAAGGTGTGCTATGGATTGGAACTAGCGAGGGATTGAAAGCATTCCGGAATGATTCTGTTATTCTGAATATTACAGAAAACGACGGACTTCTTTCAAATAATATAAACCTTCTTTCTACAGGGGAAGATGGTAGTATTTATATTGGTACAAATAACGGATTAAACAGGTATTTTCCTGAAAATAAGAGGATCTATTCGTTTACTGAGAGAAATGGATTTTCGGGAATTGAAACCAAACCGAATGCAGTATTTAAAAGTCCCTCAGGAGACTTGTGGTTTGGAACAGCAAATGGTGCTACACGACTGAGACCATCTGAAATTTCTACTCAGGATCTGGAACCGCTGACCCATCTTATGAGCATGAGGGTGAACTACAAATCACGCGAAATGACGGAAGGATTGAAGTTAAATTCCAACGAGAAATCTGTTTTATTCGACTACTACAGCATTTGTCTTACAAATCCGGATGTTGTAAGATATAAAGTGAAACTGGATGGGGCAGATAAAGACTGGCAGCCTGTCACTGACCAGACCAGGGCGATTTATTCGGCTTTACCTCCGGGGAAATATACATTCAATGTGATAGCCAGTAACAGTCATGGAATCTGGAACAGTAAACCTGTGACATTTCATTTCGTTATAAAACCGCCCTTTTATCAAACCTGGTGGTTTATACTGTTTTCTGTTGTATTAATTGTTGTGATTGTAGTAACATATATTAAGATCAGGGAACAGAACCTGATAAAGGAGAAGGAAATTCTCGAGGAAAAAGTCGAGGAAAGGACAGCAGAGGTGGTTCAGAAAAGCATGGAGATCGAGGAGAAAAACAAAGATATAACCGCAAGTATCCGATATGCAGAGCGTATCCAGAGAGCGATGCTTCCAAAGGAGGATACCTTCAAGGAGACTTTTGTTCTGTTCATGCCAAAAGATATTGTAAGCGGCGACTTCTACTGGATGTACGACAATGGTGACTGGCAGTTCATAGCAGTAGTTGATTGTACCGGTCATGGCGTTCCCGGAGCATTTATGTCGATTATCGGCCATAACTCTCTGAATAAGGTTGTAAGGGAATATGGATTAACACGACCCTCTGCAATTGTTGATCAGCTTAATAATGAGGTGATGAAGGCTCTTATGCAACGTCATGAAAAGGCAATAAACGATGGAATGGATCTTGCCCTGGTAGCCTTTAATAAAAAGAATTTTACACTTGAATTCGCAGGAGCATATAATCCTTTGTATGTGGTCAGAAAAGGTGAGGTAATTGTTTATAAAGGTGATCGGTTCCCGATAGGAATGACTACAATGGATGAAAAGAAGAATTTTACCAACCAGCAAGTTAACATTCAGCCCGGGGATATGATATATATGTGCTCCGATGGTTATGCTGATCAGTTTGGATCACCGGATGTTAAGAAATACAAGTCGGGGAATGTTAAAAAGCTCCTTTCAGAGATCTGGAGTCTTCCTGTGAATGAGCAGAAGGAAAGACTTGAAAAAGAGATCCTTGACTGGAAAGGCGATCTTGGTCAGGTGGATGATATATTATTTATTGGCACAAAAATTCCGGATAATTAGATTTTTGCTATACTCCTGGGATCATTTAGCCAGCTCTTGTTTTTTGTCAGAAGAATGATGATTTCTTCAGGGGACTGTGCAATTTCCCACATCCCTTTATGTTCAAATCTCAGGAAATTGCCTGATATCATGTGTTCAAGAAAATCAATAAAAGAATTATAAAAATTCAAAGTATTCAACAAAATGATTGGGCCCCTGAAGAGTCCAAGCTGTTTGAGAGTCATAGCTTCCGTCAATTCCTCCAGTGTACCAACCCCTCCGGGTAATGCAACAACAGCATCTGCCATGGCAAACATCCTCTTTTTCCGTTCTCCCATATCAGATGTTATTATCATTTCACTTACTGACGGATGGTCCCATCCTTCATCTTTCATAAATGATGGAATTACTCCGGTAATCTTTCCCTGGTTTTTAAGAACAGCATCAGCTAGTTTACCCATCAGACCAATCCCGCCACCTCCGTAGACTACATCTATTTTAGCCTGTGCAAGAAGAGATCCAAGATTTGAAGCGGCAGTTGCATACTCCTTGTCAATGCGACTGCTGGATGAAGCGAACACGCAAATTGTCATATGGGATTATTAAAAAGGCCGTTGCGGAGATACAGAACGGCCGGAACAAATGATTCTAATTTCTACAGAAGAGCGTTCAGTTTTATTACAAAGTTATTCTTTGGGACTGCTCCCACCTGTTTATCAGCTACTTTCCCATCCTTAAAAAAGAGAACAGTAGGAATGTTCCGGATACTATACTTTGCTGAAACAGCGGGGTTGTTGTCCACATCACATTTTACAACAACAGCTTTCCCTTCATATTCATGTGAAATCTCATCCAGGATAGGAGCAACCATCCTGCAGGGTCCGCACCATTCAGCCCAGAAATCTACAAGAACAGGTTTATCTGATTTGACGACCAGTTCATCAAAATTCCCGTCATTTACCTCTATTGCCATAACAATATATATTTTAAATATTTTATATAATTTTCCGCTGCAAAGATAATGAATAACTTAAGTCGTGAATTAATGGATATTAATAATAATTCTAACATATTGATAATTAATTATAAATCAGTCTGATTGTTTTTGTTTTAAATCATAATTTGCAGGATTATTTATGTTCTTGTTACCCCCTTTCTTTTTTCCCCCAAGGGGGAAATGATTATTTCATCCCCCTTCCCCTGTGGGGGAAGGCAGGGAAGGGGGTCTTCATACTGAATTAAAGATTAATAACTTAGGCTAATTTACTTTGAAATCTATTCCGGGATGATCTTCAAGATATGTTATTAATTCATTATTCAACCTTACGCGGAAGGTTCTTGAAAACATTGGGAGAGAAATTTTATCATCAGAATCAATAAAAAGGAATTTAAGTTCAGTCTCGCCTTTATGCTCATTTATAAGTTCTTTCAGCTCATTAATCATTTCATTACTGATATTCTCAGGATCGATTTTCAGAGTCACCGATTTTATTAGTTCATCCTTTACGCTCGACAACAGATTAATTGTTCTAATCCTGAATTCAAGTTCTTCTTCTTTATATTTTCTTTTCTGTACTCTTCCTTTTATCAGAAGGTAATAACCGACAATAAAGAATTTGCTGTTTTCAATGTACTCTTTGTCAAATAACATGAACCTGAAAGAATCGGAATAATCCTGTAATGTCAGAGAACCATATGGTTTACCATTTTTCCCGATTCCTGTTTTAATATCTGTCACCATACCTGCTACGACAACATCGCGCTCGAGGTATTCGCGAAGATTCTGGAGATCGGCAAGCGTCGCAGTGGTGAAAGTATTGATCTCGAGTTTGAAATCGTCGAGAGGATGAGACGAAAGATAGATTCCTATTACCTCCTTTTCTCTGTTGAGTTTTTCCAGTTTGGGCCAATCGGGACAAGAGGCAGGTTCGGGTTTTATCATATCGAAGCCACCTGTCAATCCGAACAGGGATTGCTGTGTTGATGTTTTGATTGTTTTTGCATTATTCCCGTATCTTATAAGGCTCTCTATAAAACTTGATCCTTTTGTATCGAGTGAGAAATACTGTGCCCTGATTATTTTGGGGAAACAATCAAATGCACCTGCAACTGCCATTGCTTCGAGGTTTTTCTTATTAAGTGAGTTGAGATTTACTCTTTCAACAAGATCATAAATATCTTTATAAAGACCATTTTTTTCCCTCTCCTCAATCAGCTGTAAAACTGCGTTTTCGCCGACGCCTTTAATAGCACCCAGTCCAAACCTGATATTTCCATCCTTGTTAACAGTGAATTTCACATTACTCTCATTCACATCGGGACCCGAGAACCTCCATGCCCATTCTTCTGGTCTCATCCATAAATGTAGTGATCTTCTTTATATCACTTATATTCCTGCTGAGAACAGCTGCCATATATTCGGCAGGGTAATTAGCTTTCAGATAGCCCGTCTGAAATGCAACAAGCGCATAACAGGTTGAGTGTGATTTATTAAAAGCATATTGTGCAAACGCTTCCCAGTCGGACCAGATCTTATTTACGATTGTCTCATCGTATCCATTTCTGGAGCAACCTTCCTGAAACTTCAGTTTCATTTCATCCATAATGGAGCGTTTCTTTTTCCCCATGGCTTTTCTCAGGGAATCTGCTTCTCCTTTGGAAAAACCTGCCAGCTCCTGCGACAGCAGCATCACCTGTTCCTGGTAAACTGTAATTCCATAAGTGTCGTCAAGGTATTTTTCCATTACCGGAATAGGATAGTCTATCTTTTCGGTACCATGTTTCCTGCGGATAAACTTTGGGATATATTCCATTGGTCCGGGACGGTACAGGGCATTCATTGCAATCAGATCTTCAAGACGGTTCGGTTCCAGGTCCCTGAGGTATCTTTTCATTCCGGTCGATTCAAACTGGAAGATACCGGTTGTCTCACCGTTGCTGAAGAGCTCAAAAGTTTTTTTGTCATCAAGAGGTAATGTTTCAATGTTTATTTCTATCCCCTTTGACTTTTTTATATTGTCGACGGCATCTTTAATAATTGAAAGTGTTTTTAAACCAAGAAAATCCATTTTAAGAAGACCTACCGACTCTACATGGCTTCCGTCGTATTGTGTAGCATACAGATCGGTATCCTTTGCAGTGCATAACGGGATATAGTTGTCAAGAGAGTCTTTTCCTATAATTATGCCGCAGGCGTGTACTCCGGTCTGTCTGACCGAACCTTCAAGCACCTCGGCATATTTCAGGGTCTGTGCAATTAGTTTATTAGAAGATTCTCTTTCGCGTGCGAGCTCAGGTACTTCCGAATAGGCTGCTTTCAGTGTTATTCCTGGTCTTTCAGGAACAAGTTTGGCAAGCCTGTCTGCATCGGGTAAGGGAAATTTTTGAACTCTGGCAACATCACGAATGGCCATTTTTGCTGCCATCGAACCAAAAGTGATTATATGAGCAACCTTGTCATGTCCGTATTTATTAACTACATATTTCAGTACTGCCTCTCTTCCGTCTTCATCAAAATCAATATCAATATCAGGCATGGAAATCCGATCGAGATTCAGAAATCGTTCAAAAAGCAAGTCCGTATTTTATTGGATCAATATCGGTGATCCTCAGGCAATAGGCAACAGCAGATCCTGCGGCTGATCCTCTTCCCGGACCAACTGACACCCCCATTTCTCTTGCAGCACGGAGGAAATCCTGAACAATCAGAAAGTATCCCGGAAATCCCATTTTGGCTACCATTTGCAATTCAAAATCAAGCCTGTCAGTCTGTTCTTTTGTCAGTGTTCCCCATCTGTCTGCTGCTCCTTTATATGTCAGGAACCTCAGGTACTGATCCTTGTCGGTATAACCTTCAGGGAGATCAAATTCCGGCATGATCGGATCGTGATCGAGCTTATATTTTTCAATTTTAGAAACCAGACCGGCTACATTATCGATAGCTTCAGGAACATCACTGAAAATGGCCCGCATTTCCTCTTCACTTTTTAGATATTCCTGTTTTGAATATCTTAACCTGTTGGGATCGTCAATATCTTTTGCAGTATTTATGCATATGAGCCTGTCGTGAGCTTCAGCATCTTCGGCGTTAATAAAATGTACATCATTGGTAGCGATCAGACGGACATTAAATTTAACAGAAAGTTTTTTAAATGACTTCGATAACTTTCTGCTGAAGCGGGAAAGCCGATCTGTCTGCATCCGGATCATAGGTCTCATGTCGTTGTATCTCAAGATAAAAATCTTCGCCAAAGATGTCAAGATAGCTTTTAAGTGCTGCTTCTGCACCTGTCATTGTACCATTAAGTATTTCATCCTGAACCTCACCGGCCAGGCAGGCAGATGATGCTATCAGCCCTTCCTTGTACTTTACCAACAGGTTCTTATCGATGCGTGGTTTGTAATAAAAGCCTTTGATCCAGGCAATTGAAACCAGTTTAATAAGATTTTTATATCCGGTCAGGTTTTTAGCCAGGAGAATAAGATGATCGCCGGAACGGTCCTCTTTTCCGCTGACTTCCTCTATGGATCTTTTTGCAACATAGATTTCACATCCTATAATAGGTTTTATCCCTTTTTTTGTGGCGTAGTTGTGAAACTCTTTAACCCCGAACATATTACCGTGATCCGTAATGGCAATAGCTTCCATACCAAGAGTTTTAACCCTGTCCATCAGCAAAGGAATATTTGAAGCCCCGTCGAGTATAGAGTATTGAGTATGAACGTGTAAGTGTGCGAAACCTGCCATGGGGGGGAGTTAAATATTTAATTAAATAAGTAAACAAAAATACGCAAAATTGAATTAGCATATGCCGTATCGGAAGTGGTGTGGAAAAATAATTCTAAGCATCAGGGATGACATTTGTTTTGGGGAAAATGCATTCTGTCAGCTGAAAAGATCAGTGAAAAGGCTGAGAAATTAAATGTGGAAGGAAACAAAACATTTGTAAAGTCAAATCTGCATTTGGTTAAACGATATAAAAATTTAGAGGCCTCTTAGTTTATTTTGTTAATGGTACCTAATAAACTAATTAAAACGTATGAGAGAGATTCTTTGATTTCTCTACAATTATTTACTAACCTAATTTATAATGCTATGAGAAAAATTCTCTTGTTATTTCTATTTTTTTGCGGAGTGTCGCTCTCGGTGATGGCTCAGCAAAAGACTATCAGCGGTACTGTTACCGGGGCTGAAGACAGACAGCCAGTTGTCGGATGTACTGTACAATTGAAAGGAACAACTTACGGTACAACTACCGATATAAATGGGAAATACACACTTTCCGTACCTCAGAATGCAACGACTCTGGTATTTTCCTATATCGGAATGAAAAAGCTGGAGGTTGAGATTGCAAACCGTTCAGTTATTGATGTCAGTCTTGAATCCGATATTAAAGGACTGGATGAAGTTGTTGTAACAGCTTTTGGTATTTCAAGGGAGAAAAAAGCTCTGGGATATGCAGTTCAGGATGTTAAAAATGATGTAATTGAACGAACCGGTAATACTGACCTGTCGGGTGCAATGCAGGGCAAGCTTGCAGGTATTGACATCAAACCGTCAAGCGGAATGCCGGGTGCCTCATCACAGATCACTATCCGTGGTGCTCGTTCTTTTACAGGTAATAACAATCCTCTCTATGTTGTAGATGGTATGCCGATTTCCTCTGGCTCAGATATTCAGTCGGGATCCGGAGGCGATTTCTCGCTTGCCGGAGATGGTGTGACCGGTTCAGACATTTCTAACCGTGCATGGATATTAACCCTGCAGATATTGAGAGTATCAATGTTCTTAAAGGTCAGGCAGCAGCAGCTCTATACGGTATCCGAGCATCAAACGGGGTTATTGTAATTACGACAAAAAGCGGCCGGGGTAATGCGATCGGAAAACCTGTAATATCAATTTCTAATACAAGTAGTTTTTCTGAGGTTTCACGTACACCTGATTACCAGACTACCTATGCTCAGGGTCTTTATGGCAGCTATGTACCAACTTCTTCAAGTTCGTGGGGTCCAAAAATCGTTGATCTTCCCAATGATCCGACGTATGGTGGAAATGCTAATGGACATCCCGGACAATTTAATGTACCCCAGCTGGCAACAGCCGGTCTTGATCCCTGGGTTACACCTGCAAATTTTTAATAACTGGAATGATTTTTTCAGAACAGGGATTTCAGTAACAAATAATGTAAATGTAAGCCAGGCAGTTGAAACCGGAAATTTTGCACTTGGCTTAAGTCAGACATCTCAGAGTGGTATAGTTCCTTCAACAGGTATGAACCGCTGGAATGCCAAAGCTTCAGCAGAAAGAAAATTAAACAAAAATTTCACTGCTGGTTTCAATGCAAATTTTTCTAAAACCGATATTGACAAGTTGCCATCAGGAAATGATACCCCGATAGCCGGTGCAATTGCTGCACCCAGAAGCTATAATCTGAAAGGATATCCATATAATGTTCCAGGTGATCCTTATACTGAGATATATTACCGGGCCACTACTTATTATGACAATCCATATTGGGCTGTTAAACATTATCACTTTAATGAAAAGACAGACCGGTTTTTTGGGAATGGATATATTGATTATAAGAGCCAAATTGAGTGAATCTATGAATCTTAAAGTTCATTATCAGTTAGGAATGGATTCATATACCACACATTTTCAGGATGTCTTTGATTATGGACGTAATGGAGGCACAGGTATGTTGGATAACTATGGTATATCATCCTCAACAGTAAACTCACTTCTGACAGCTAATTATGACTGGAAGATCCAGAGTAGATCTGAACTTCAATGCAATGATCGGAAATGAGTTTAACCAGGGTAATTATAAGACTTATTCGGAACATGGTGAGGATTTTAATTTTGGTGGATGGTCACATGTCAGGAATGCCAATATAGTTACAGCAAATGAATCTAAAAATGAGGATCGTACTGTTGGCTTTTTTGGAAGTTTGTCATTGGATTGGAAATCAATACTTTTCTTTAGTGCAACAGGAAGAAATGATATTGTTTCCACGATGCCTACAAATAACAGGACATTCTTCTATCCTTCTGTTTCATTAAGTATTCTGCCATCTGAATTGGATGTTATAAAGAATAGTAACTGGATTTCCTTTGCCAAACTGCGTCTTTCATATGCAGAGGTCGGTCAGGCGGGGACATATGTTAAAAACTATTACACAACACCTAACTATGGAGGAGGCTGGTGGACGGGCTCTCCAATCCAGTATCCCATGGGAGGAATAAGTTCATATATTCCAAATAATATTCAATATGACCCCAATTTAAAACCTCAGAACACAAAATCTTATGAAATTGGTGCAGATCTGAAATTCTTCAATAATCGTTTGGGGATTGACTATACTTTCTCGCGGCAGAATGTTGTAGATCAGATATTTTCTGTACCACTGGCAGCTTCCGCAGGTGCTTATGCACTGGTAATGAATGGAGGTAAAGTGCATACATTAAGTCATGAAGTTATTTTGGATATATCTCCTGTAGCATCGAAAAACTTTAGATGGGATATGAATTTTAACTTCTCGAAAATTGACAATTACGTTGATGCGCTGGCTACAGGTGTTGAGAATATCTTTTTAGGAGGATATGTTACTCCCCAGGTGAGGGCAGGTATCGGCCAGAAATATCCGGTTATTTATGGTGTCTCATTTGTTCGTGATGCGAAGGGTAATATTGTTGTTGAGGACGACCCCAGCTCAACTTATTATGGCATGCCAAAGACTGGTGGGAATGCTGTTATAGGTTCAGTATCTCCTGATTTTATAGTTGGGGCAACAAATGCTATCACATATAAAGGCTGGTCACTGACTGCCACGGCAGAATGGAAAAAAGGAGGGAAGATGTACTCGGGGACCAATGGATTACTCGACTTTTATGGTTTGTCGAAACAGACTGAGAACCGCGAAACAACTTTCATCTTCGACGGCGTAAAACCCGATGGCACTAAAAACGATATTGCAAGGGGAGGACCTTCTGATCCGCGTGCTCTCCAGGATTTATATCAAAACGTACTGGGTAATATTGATGAGTATTCTGTTCGTGATAATTCATTTGTGAAGCTGCGGGAGCTTTCGCTGAGGTATAAACCTTCAAAAAAACTATTCAACTCCGTTGATCTGGGTGTTTCGGTTTTTGCTCGTAACATTCTTTTATGGACTGCCCTTGCAAACTTTGATCCGGAATCCAGCCAGGGGAATACTAACATGGGAGGATCATTTGAGCAATGGTCGTTGCCTCAGACAACTAGTTATGGTTTTAGTTTTGAGATAACTTTTTAATTATAAATATCATGAAAAAAGCAATTTATATATTCTTTGCCGGAATCCTGACCTTTAATCTGTGGTCTTGTTCCGAAAAAATCATGGATGATATCAACAAGGACGTGAACAACCCCACTGATATGGAATCCAGATTGATTATTACAGACTGCATGACAAGTAGTGCTTTCTCAACACTTGAGAACGATTTTACTTTTTTTGCATCTGTATATATTGAACATAATGTCGGCACAATGGGACAGTGCTATAATGCCGAGATCAGAAGTGCGGAACCAACTGCGTCATCAACTTATAACAATACCTGGTTATCTGTTTATCTGAACCTTTATAATCTGAAGGTGATTATCGATAAGTGTTCCGAAGGGGGCACCGAAGCCGGGAATTATCATACTCTGGGTATTGCACAGATACTCTCAGCATTTAATCTGGCAACTCTGACGGATATGATGGGTGATATACCATGGAGCGAAGCGCTTCAACCAGGCAAAATTTTCACTCCGGTTCTCGATAAGCAGGAGACTATTTATAATGCAATATTTAAATTTCTTGATGATGCCCTTGTCAATCTGGATAAACCATCAATATTTCCTTCAGTAGGAACACAGGATTTAATTTATGGCGGAGATATTTCCGGATGGAAAAAGTTTGCATTCGGATTGAAAGCCCGATATACTATGCGCTTATCTCTCGTGAAACCTGATTATAGCAACGTTATTACCTTTGCAAATCAATCGTTTACATCATCAGATGAACAAGCTCAGTTCAATTATAACGGAAATACATCAGTCAGTCCGTTCTATCGTTTTTTTCAGGATAGAGATTATTATGGAGCAAGCCAGAGTCTCCATGATAAATTAGTTGCAAGAAACGATCCCCGGGATGATGTATTTTTTAAGCCCTATCCCGGGACAGGAAGCTCACTGGTGTTTGCTCCTAACGGAACACCGAATCAGGTAGCAGGAGTCTATTCTATCTCTGCAATAAGCACCATTACGGCACCTACATACCTCTTAAGTTATCACGAGATTGAATTTTTGAAAGCAGAAGCATATGTCAGGTTAAATGATCTTGTCAATGCAGAAACTTCTTTGAAGAATGGTATAAAAGCTGCTTTTGCAAAAGTAAATATTGACTTGCCAGCAACTGCAGCTGACAATTATTACAATACCAATGTAAAACAAAAATTTACTGCAAATCCGTTATCAGAGGTGATGAATCAGAAATACCTTGCTTTTTACGAAGAAGAAGCTGTTGAGGCTTACAACGATTACAGACGTCTGAAAGCGATGGGAAACAATGTGATTACCCTTGCAAATCCGCTGAACAATTCTTTGTTCCCGTTACGTTTCACATACGGATCTTCTGATGTGACAACCAATGCTAATGTCCGGAACGCCTATGGCGATGGTACATATGTATATACTGAAAATGTTTGGTGGGCCGGAGGAACAAGATAAGTTGTGTGTTTTTCATATTTAAACTTTAAAACAAATTAAGATGAGAAAAATAAATATATTAGGATCAATTATCACACTTATAATGGTATTTATAGGGTGTGAAAAGGCTAAAGATCCTGCAGGGCTGAGGGATGTAGCTGTCATCCCTTACATTTCAGATGTTAATCCGGGAATATTCAATTCCACGGATCTTGCAAACGCTTACGTGGAATTCAAAGCAACTGAACCTGCCGGGAAACAAGATAGACAAAATCACTATCCTTGGATCGTATCGAAACAATTCCGAAGGGATAATGATAAGTGAGATAACTACATTTCCTGCAACTGTCAGGATCACAGCATCGGATGTGGCCCAGAAACTCGGGAAGGCTTTAAATACAATAAAAAACGATGATGTTTTTACGTTTGAGCTTTTAACACTTGCAAATGGAATAACTACACGTTCGAGTGCCGTTTTATTTGTGACTGTGGCCTGTGGATTCAATGAAGCTCTAACTTTTGGAAATTATCATGCAGTTTCAGCCTGGCCATCAGATAACAATGTCACAATCACAGCAGACCCTGAGGATCCATACACTCTATATATTAAAGACCTTGCTATCCTTGATGGTATTGTGGAGGATCTTGGTCCCTTTGTGATACATATAAATCCGGCTACTTTTGAAGTTACTGCTGAAGAGAAGTTACTGGCTTCCGATTATTTTGGATATGGTGGTATAACATTTTCTGGCAGTGGTGTATATAATTCATGTACCGGTTCATATGTTTTAAATATAGATATTTCTGTTGGCAGTTATGGCAGCCAGGGAATATTTCAATTTGATCTTACGAGAAATCTATAGCAGAAATTTTCTGCCAGTAATAAAAGAGGCTATCCCAAAAGGGTAGCCTCTTTTGTTTTACGGATCCTTTAAGAGATTCGCCCTGGTCTTTACTATTTTTTATTGTTATCGTGGATTTGATTTCATATGTAAAGAAATAATCACAAAAAATGAAGAAATTTTTTGAATTTCAATTAAAAAAGTTCTAAGTTTGTTTTATAACGCCAACCTACGTTGTAAACAGTAAATAAGGTTCGTTTTATTCCTTTTGTACTAATGCTTAACCTAAACTAAAAGTTATGAGAAAACTTCTATTTTTATTATTTCTGTTCTGTGGTTTTTTGCTGCCGGCAGTTGCCCAGCAAAAAACTATTACCGGTACTGTTACAGGTGCGGAGGATAATCTTCCTGTTATTGGGGGTACAGTGCTGGTTAAGGGAACCTCAACAGGTTCTACTACCGATCTAAATGGGAAATATCAGATCAGTGCCGCTCCGGGTGCGATAATTGAATTCCGTTATGTAGGGATGAAATCCAAGGAGGTTAATGTTGGAGACATCAAATGTGTATGATGTTGTTCTCGAATATGATCTCGTAGGAGTTAACGAAGTTGTTGTTGTTGGATATGGCACGCAGATTAAATCTAAGGTTACAGGAAGTATTGCCAAAGTAGATGGCAGCGTAATTAAGAACGTTCCGGTTTCGACCGTTGAGCAGGCTCTTCAGGGCAAAACTGCCGGGGTTTTTATTGAATCTGTTAATGGAAAATCGACAGGTACAACCAACATGAGGATTCGCGGATCATCTTCCATTACAGCCACTAACCAGCCACTATTCGTTGTAGATGGGATTCCTTTACCAGTTGAAGCATTAAACTCAGTCGGGTGCAGTTATTAATCCTTTGACCTCAATTAATTTCAACGATGTCGAGTCAATTGATATTCTTAAAGATGCCGCTTCATCGGCGATATATGGTTCAAGGGGCGCCAATGGTGTTGTTATTATTACAACCAAAAAAGGGATCAGCGGAGCTACAAAATTAAACTTCACAATTCAATCGGGTTTTAATGAAGCCTCCCATAAGAGGAAATTCATGAACGCCACATCAATATGTAAAATATTTTGAAGAGGCAGCTTATAACAGGGATTTGATAGATGGAATAGATCCGATTAATAACCCGGGCGATTATTCGAACTCAGGTTGGAATTCGATTCATGGAAGGTTTGCCAGATATTCCGGGTGGGCAACCTGACTCAGATCCTTCTCTTGCGGTGAACACGAACTGGCAGGACCTCGCATTCCAGAAAGGTAAAATTTTCTCCGCTGATATGTCAGCCCAGGGTGGTAACGATAAACTGAAATATTTTACAAGTCTTTCCTACAATAATAGCCAGGGTATTCTTATTTCAAATGGTATTGAAAAAATATCAGCCAGGCTCAATATTGACAATAAGGTAAGCAGTTTAATTGATCTGGGATTTTCTTTAAGCCTGAACAGGACCAGAATTGACCAGGTTTCTGCAGATAATGCTTTTTCTTCACCTTTGCAGCTTGTAGCATTGTCACCGATAACTCCTGTGAGAGATAAAAGTGGAATTCTGTATAGTACTCCGACAACTACATACTACAATCCTCTTCTCGATGTTGAAGATGCCTCAAGGGATATAATTGAGTACAGATCCATTGCCAATGGATATCTGAATTTTAATTTGCTGGAGGGACTTAAATGGAGAAATGAACTTGGATTTGACCTTTACAACCTTAAAGAAAACGCGCAGGTATGGGAAACGTACTGATTCCGGGATCGGTAATAACGGTTATGGTTTTGCAAACTATGGACAAACCCAGAATATTACAACAAAATCATACTTCGATTATCTGAAAAGTTTTGGTGATATTGGTCTGAGCGCTGTTCTGGGTACTGAATTTCAGTATACAACTGTAGACAATGCATGGGCTGAAGGAGAACAATTCCCGCTCGATCAGCTGAAAACTCTTGCAAGTGCCGGATTAATTTCAGGAGCAACTTCAACTCTCACTAAATACAGTTTCCTTTCATACTTTTCAAGGGTCAATCTCGATTACAAGTCAAAATATCTTCTTACAATATCAGGACGTATCGACGGTTCTTCCAGGTTTGGTAAAAACAACAGATATGGTATTTTCCCGGCTGCATCTCTGGGATGGGTATTGACTAAAGAAAGTTTTCTCTCAAACAGCACTTTCTTAAGTTTCCTTAAACTCCGTACCAGCTACGGACTGACAGGTAATGCGGGTATTGGAAACTTCGGACAGCTTGGACTATACGGAGTCAGCAGATATAATGGTCTTGGTGGTATTATTCCCAGTCAGATTAAGAATCCGGATCTTGGATGGGAGTCTACCGGTCAGGTGGATTTTGGAATTGACTGGGGATTTTTCAAAAACCGTATTTCGGGAGAAATAGATTATTATGTCAAGAAGACCAAGGACCTGTTACTTAATGTTCCTGTACCGGAAACTACCGGATATCCTTCCCAGCTGAAGAATATCGGATCGGTCGAGAACAAAGGTTTGGAATTCGTTATCAATACAAACAATGTTACCGGAACATTTACCTGGAATACAAATATAAACTTATCATACAACCAGAATAAAGTTACCAATTTAGGTGGTCAGACAATTATTGATGATGGAAGCGCCCGTTATATGAATGTTGTAATGGTAGGTCAGCCAATCGGGGTTTTCTATGGAGCAGAGTATGCCGGGGTTGACCCTGCCAATGGCGATGCTCTCTGGTATGTGAATACGAAGGATGCTAACGGGAATATCACAAATCATACTACAACAACCAGTTCTTTCAATGATGCCAATTTTGTTGTACTCGGAAGTCCGACGCCTAATCTTATTGGAGCTATAACCAACACTTTAGGATTCAAAGGAATTGAATTAGCTTTTACATTCCAGGGTGTGACCGGGAACAAGATTCATCTTATTGGTGATCAGTGGATGGGAGCAAACGGAGTCTGGTTTGACAACCAGTTGGAATCGCAACTCGCAAGCTGGAAAAAGCCCGGAGATAAAACAGATGTACCACAGGCAAGATTCTATTATGATAATGGCGATCAGAGCCGTAACAGCAGGTACCTGTCGGATGGATCATATTTGAAATTACGCAGCTTTATGCTAAGTTATGAGATGCCCAAAAAGATAATAAGTAAAGCCAAACTCGATCGGATGAGGATATTTGTCCAGGCACAAAACCTCCTTACTTTTACAAAGTACAAGGGATGGGACCCGGAGGTTTCAACCGATTTTCTGAATGATAATATAACTTCAGGGTGTGACTTTTATTCCGCACCACAGCCAAGATCTATTGTCTTCGGTATTAATATTGGGCTATAAATAAAATAAAATATCTGAAACTATGAAAAAATTATTTTCAATTATATCAGTAGTCGCACTTCTTGGATTATTTACAGGATGCGACAAATATCTCGATCTACTGCCTTCTCAGAGTGTTGATGAGTCAATCGCCCTCATAACGGACGAAAATGTCAAAGGTGTTCTCCAGGGGGCTTATTCCGAATTTGCATACGCCGGAATTTACGGAGGCAATCTCCTCAGAAACGCGGAACTATTGGGCGGTAATGGTGAAATCCGATGGGTTGGAACCTATATTGATCCACGCCAGATATTCAGTAAAACAATCTTAGCTACGAACTCTGAAGTTGAAGTACAATGGAGAGACAGTTATGAAGTTATTAATACAACCAATAATATACTTTCTGCTCTTAGTGTGGTAACTGCTGCCGATCGCGACAGGGTTGAAGGCGAAGCACTCTTCCTGCGCAGTCTGATGTATTTCGACCTGGTACGTTTTTTTGGAGATCAGTACAAGTTCGGTGTTGCTAACGACCAATTAGGGGTTCCCCTGGTTCTTACACCCACAGGAGTTCTGAGTGAAAGCAACTTCGTTACCCGAAATACGGTTGATGAGGTTTATACTCAGGTTATTGCCGACCTGGTAACAGCTGCTTCAAAATTGCCGGAAGAAAACGATGTATACGCAACAAGCGGTGCAGCAAATGCCTTACTCGCAAGAGTCTACCTTCAGAAAGGGGATTATGCAAATGCCAGAGATGCTGCTAATACAGTAATAGGTTCTGACCTTTATGCCCTTCAGACTACTTATGCAGCTGTATTCAATAGAGACAATAATACATCAGAAGATATCTTTGCCACTCAGATTACACCACAGGACTATATCAGTTCAATGACGGAGTTCTTTTCAACTCAGGATTTTGGTGGAAGAGACGGCGATATAGAGATTCTTGACGGGCACCTTAATCTTTATCCTGTCGGTGATGAGAGATTGGACCTCTTCTTTAACGGGAATGGTTCAATCGAGACTGGCAAATGGAACAATAAGTATGGAGTGGTGAACCTGATCCGCCTTGCAGAAATGTACCTTATCAGAGCTGAATGTAATTTCAGACTCACCACAAACATTGGTGCTACACCTCTGGATGATTATAATACGATCCACACCAGGGCCGGGTTGGATCCTGTTTTATCCGTAACACTTGATGATATTCTTTTTGAAAGAAGACTTGAGCTTGCATTTGAAGGATTTAAAATTCATGATATCAGAAGGTTGCATCAGAATTTTGCAACTTATACATGGAACGATCCCAGACTGCTCTTCCCGATACCGGCAAGAGAACTGGAGGCTAACCCTAATCTTAAGCCTCAGCAGAATCCGGGATATGCAAATTAATTTGTGTAACTGATTTAACGGCAGCTGATGAGGCTGCCGTTTTTTTTAGTCTGATAGCAAATTATTAAATCAATTAATTTATTAATTAAAAATATTCATAAATTGAACCAAGTGGCTTGAAAATCAATTTATTTACCCCAACCCCAGGGGGAGTAAATTGATTTTCTTCGCTCCCCTTGGGGTCGGGGTAATCGAAGAAAATCAATAAATTTGGGCACATGATTCCTTTTAGTAATAATAAATATTATATCTTTGCAGCCACAATTTTAAAAACAGGTTAAATAAAAAAGCGTAAGAATTAATGGCAGTTAAAATCAGATTAGCTAGAAAAGGCCGCAAGAAGCTGGCCTTCTACCACATTGTGGTTGCAGATAGCAGATCGCCACGTGATGGCAGATATATTGAAAAGATCGGATCTTATAATCCGCTCACTAACCCCGCTACAATCGAACTCGATTTCGATAAAGCCTTAGGTTGGCTGCAAAATGGCGCATTGCCTACAGATACATGTAGAGCTATCCTGTCTTATAAAGGTGTCCTGATGAAAAAGCATCTTCTTGAAGGTGTTAAAAAAGGTGCATTTGATGAAGCTGAGGCAACTAAAAGATTTGAAGAGTGGATTAAACAGAATGAGGCTAAAATTGAAGCTAAAAAGTCAAATCTTGAAAAATCTCAGGATGATGATTTAGGAAAAAGGCTTGAAGTTGAAAAACGCGTTAATGAGGCAAGAGCAGCAAAACTTGCCAAAAGAAATGCAGACCTTGCAGCGAAAGCAGCCGCAGGAGATAAGGCCCTTGTTGAAGCTATTAACGAAGAGGCAGCACCGGCTGAAGAAACACCAGAGTCAACTGCTCCCGAAGAAGCTTCATCGGAACCGGTTGCAGAAGATAAACCTCAGGAGTAGTTGAAAAGGTCATAAGGATCGGAGATCCAATGGCTTACAAAAACGACATATTACTGGGAAGAATCACAAAAGTAAGCGGCTATGAGGGAGCCGTTACAGTTAAGTTAGAGAAAATCTTTACTGAAAATATTCCCCAATTGGAATCGGTCTTTCTTGAAATTGAAGGAAGACCGGTTCCTTTTTTTATTTCCAGCCTTGAATATGCAGGAGCCGATATTCTGAAACTCTGGTTTGACGGGTACAATTCGATTGATAAAATAAGTGAATTCATCGGATGCAGGATTTTCCTGACTTCAGAACATGATCATGTCAGACATAATGAAGATAACCAGGACCTGATTGGCTACTCGGTATTTGCTCCCGGGAAGAATCTGCTCGGGACAGTTTCTGAAATTATCTCAAATAACGGACAGTTACTCCTGAATGTAATTTCTCTGAAGAAGAAATACTTTCTGATCCCTTTTCATGAACATTTCATAGTCAGTATTGATAAAGAGAAGAAGACAGTGGTGATGGATATCCCTGAAGGTCTTTTGGAGATCAATTGAATATTTAGTTCTGCAGGTGCAGCTTTTCCGGGAAAGACCTGTCTTTACAGAGTATATCATTAAATTTTACTAAAAGCACTGCACTATGAAAAGGCCAATTTTTTTATCATTATTGATTTTAGCAATAGCTGTCACTGAAGGTTTTGCCAGTGACCAGTCAGCTGTAAAAGAATCCAGAGATCTATCAGGGTTTACGAAGGTGAACTTTGGAGTGTCAGGCGAACCTGTATATAAATATTGGTCCGGAATTTAAGGTAGTTCTGGAAGGAGAAAAAAGATATCTCGAGGATATAATAACAGAAGTCTCTGGAGGTAAGCTTGTTATTAAAAATGAGAACTGGAGAATGCATAACTGGAGAATGAATTCGAATGAGAGGGTAATTGTTTATATTACTATGCCCGAGTTAAATGCTTTGGGTGTTTCCGGATCAGGAAAAGCCGAGATAAAAGATATTGTTAAAACAGGTGATCTTAATCTGAGTGTCAGCGGAAGCGGTAAAATATATACGACAGACATTTCAGTTTCAAACCTTGATTGCAGCATTTCAGGTTCAGGAGACATAGTTATGGACGGCAACGGAACCTCCTCAAAAGCTGACATTTCCATAAGCGGATCAGGTAACTATATGGGGGAACCTTTAAAAATAGGGTCGGCTGAGATACATATTTCGGGGAGTGGTAATTGTACCTGTTATGTTACCGAGTCTCTCAGGGCAAGTGTTTCGGGCAGCGGAAATGTGTCCTATGAGGGTAATCCTAAGATCGATGCGCATGTATCGGGTTCGGGGAAAATAAGATCCAGATAGCTATTTCCTGATAATTTTGATTGTGCCATCTTCATTCACTTTGATGACCGGAGAAGCATTGTATTTACTCCGGTCATTCTGCCGGTAATTTACAACATAGTCAGCTTTGTCGATAATAGTCTTCTCAATCTCATCAAAATTCACAGGCGACGGTTTCCCGCTTAAATTGGCCGAGGTTGATACTATCGGTTTACGGAAACGCTCAATTAATTTGAGGCAGAATTCATCATAACAAATTCTTATTGCTATTGATCCATCTTCACCACAAACACCTGCGGCCAGATTTTTTCCTTTAGGGTATATTATTGTAAGAGGAGTATCGGAAACATCTGCCAGTTCATATACTATTTGTGGAATCTCCTTCACATACCTGTCAATCATAGCTAATCCGTCTGTAAGGATAATCAGGCCTTTAGTTTCAACCCTTGATTTTATTTTGAAGATTTTTTCTACTGCCATGGAGTTGGTGGGATCGCACCCAAGCCCCCAGATAGTGTCTGTCGGATATAATAATACGCCACCCTGCCGGAGGGCATTCAATGATTCTTTCAGATCTTCTTCATACTCATTGCAGCTCAACAGTTATAAATTCTGTAAATTCCAACACTTTTTCAGGTAATTCAGAATTACGAATGTAAAAGCAATTCCAGACAATCGATGGAATTATTACCATTTTGGTTTTTATTCGTTTTATTTATGCTCACCACCCTGCATTTCTACTGGTTCAGGTCAATTATTGTACCGGTTACTTCCTCTTTAAGTTTTGTGGCATATACTATTTTTTTTGATTTGTTATCTATACCAATGGCGTACTTATGATCCCAGAATTCTTTCCGGGAAATTATTATATTTTCTTTATGTGCAAAATTTGCGAACTGGTTCAGAAATTTTATATCCTTTCTCTTTTTGTTAAGATAAAGAATAAAAAATGGTAAAGTAATCAGGAGTACTATACCAATTACTATTGTTGCTGCTGCTTTGTCCATCTTTATGTATATAGTTTGTAATAATTATCATACATCACAGTCGGGTTTCAAAAAATATGCGAAACCCACTGCATGTTTAGATCTTAAATAATAAAATTATATGAAATCGGAATTAGACTGATTCCTGTGTTGAATATAGGAATATTTACCAGAAATATTGGAAAGGGAATATTATATCGCCTATTGTCAGATTCCGGGAAATTATGCCGGAAAACTGAAGATATTCTGAACTGATTCTCAGTTTTCGGTGTTGAGAGGATAAAGTATTACAATAAATATCAAAAATCAGATTCCTTAAGTTAAATACCGGTAAATTCCTTGCTGAATTAGCCAGTTCCTCACCATGACGGTTTAAAAGAAATAAACTGGTTCTTTCAATTGGAGAATGTGAACTCAGACTTTCCTGGCCGGGACTTCTGTTTCCTGAGTTAAGTACGAAACAGTGATTTTCAGTAATAATGCTTGTACAGAACAATATGGAAGACAGAAATATCGCCGTGTATTTTGACAGATTACGCATGCTGCAAACTTACAGATTTTATTTTAACTAAGCCACTCCCTAATTGCGCGCAAAAGTTATTTTTGAACAAGGTATGATGTTCTGGTGCATTTAAAAAAATTCACCTATATTTAATAAGTGATTATTCCTATAAACAGATCAGATGGATGGAATATTTGATTTCTTGAAGCAATTGGTAAATCCCGAGAGTATAATACATTATGGAGGCATCTATCTGCTTCTTTTTGTGGTATTTGCTGAAACTGGCCTGTTTGTTGGTTTTTTTCTTCCCGGTGATTCTCTGTTATTTACAGCAGGATTATTATGTTCAACAGGTATCCTTGAATTACATCCAGCGCTTCTGGTTATATTAATAATTATTGCCGCAGTGGCAGGCAATATGGTCGGGTATGTGTTTGGAAAAAAGGTAGGACCTCTGTTGTTCGTAAGAAAATCGGGATTTTTATTCCGGCAGGAGCACCTTGTAACAGCAAACGAGTTTTATAAAAAACATGGGAAAAAGACCATAATATTAAGCAGGTTTCTTCCTATTGTCCGCACGTTTGCCCCTATTGTTGCCGGTATAGTAAAATTAGAACTCTATAAGTTTTTCATATATAGTCTTGTCGGTGCATTTTTTTGGGTGTGCACACTGGTTCTTGCCGGCTATTTTTTGGGGAAATATGTTCCCGGAACAAAGGATTATCTTGGATATATAGTTATTTTTCTGATTGTGATCACATCAATTCCATTTGTAATTAATTCAATTAAAAAAAAGCTGAAATCGAAAGTCAGATGAGGGCGCTATCCCTGCGTATGACATATCTATATCTGTCTATAATTAGATATAAAATCTGATCTCTGTTTAGACTCATTTTAAATTACAAACTATTTCAAGAAGGCGAATTTTTCGTTTGAATTATTAAAAAACTCATATAGTTTTGTACCGGTGAATTTTTTTTAATTCCTAAACCTTTTAATTTTTAATTTAATAACTAGATATCATGATTAGTAGTTTATTTTGGATTGTTCCAATTTCAGCACTCATGGCATTATTGTTTGCCTGGATCTTTTACAAAGGAATGAAGGTACAGGAGAAGGAACAGATAAGATGAAAGAGATTGCTGAGTATGTAAGGGAAGGTGCAATGGCTTACCTTAAAAGTCAGTATACGGTTGTGGGCAAGATTTTTATAATTCTTGTTGTATTATTATCGATACTGGCATATATGGGTGTTCAGAACCCATTTGTACCTGTTGCATTCCTTACCGGAGGATTCTTCTCAGGACTTTGCGGTTATCTTGGAATGAAAACTGCTAACGTTTGCTTCCAACAGGACAGCATGGGCTGCTTCAAAATCACTCAACAAAGGATTACAGGTAGCACTGCGAAGTGGAGCAGTTATGGGTCTTGTTGTTGTCGGATTTGCACTTCTCGATATTGCAGCATGGTTCATTTTCCTTACTAAGGTAGTATTTACTCCGGAACATATGGCAACAGGTTTACATTTCCTTGGTCTTACATTTGTTCAGGCCAGGAATTGATGAACACCAGAAATTTATTGAGATTACTGCAACCATGATCACTTTTGGTATGGGTGCTTCAACACAGGCTCTCTTTGCACGTGTTGGTGGTGGTATCTTTACAAAAGCTGCTGACGTGGGTGCTGACCTGGTTGGTAAAGTTGAAGCAGGAATTCCTGAGGATGATCCACGTAATCCGGCAACTATTGCTGATAACGTTGGTGATAATGTTGGTGATGTAGCCGGTATGGGTGCAGACCTTTATGAATCATATGCAGGTTCAATACTTGCAACAGCTGCTCTTGGTGCTGCACTTCCGCTATAGTGGGACAAGCAGATTCTCAGATTAAGGCTAATCGTAGCTCCAATGCTGGTTTCAGCAATCGGTATTTTATTGTCAATCGCCGGTATTTATATGGTCAGAACAAAAGAATCTGCTTCTCCAAAAACTCTTCTCAGAGCACTTCTGCTTGGAACCGGGGGAAGTTCTGCTCTTATTCTTGTTGTACTGGCAGTTATGGCTGTATGCAGACTGGATTACCTGGGGTGTTTTTGGCGCTGCAGTTTCAGGTCTTGTTGCCGGAGTAATTATCGGACAGTCAACTGAATACTTTACTTCCGATGGATATAAACCTACACAGGGTATTGCAAAACAATCTCAGACAGGACCTGCCACAGTTATTATTGAAGGTATGGCAGTGGGTATGTTCTCAACATGGCTTCCTGTTCTTACAATTGTTGCTGGTATTATTGCAGCTTATGGTTTTGCAGGTGGATTCCATAACTTTGCAATGGGTGTATACGGTATTGGTTTTGCATCTGTAGGAATGCTTTCAACACTTGGAGTAACACTTGCAACAGATGCATTCGGACCAATTGCTGATAACGCAGGTGGTAATGCTGAAATGGCAGATCTTCCCGAAGAAGTAAGGGAAAGAACTGATGCTCTTGATGGTCTTGGAAATACAACAGCTGCAACAGGTAAAGGTTTTGCTATTGGCTCAGCTGCTCTTACCGCTCTTGCTCTTATTGCCGCATATATGGAGGAAGTAAAACTCTGGCTTGGCAGGCTTGCCGATAAGAGCTGTTGATGGATTACAAACAGATCGGCGATGTTTTATTTTATCACAAGTACATGTCCCTGCAGTTGTTCAGGCAGGACAGAGTTGCAGTCGAAGTTTCTCACGCAGGTATCAAGGATTTTGTTTCAGCTTATGATCTTTCAGTCTTCAATCCGATATTACTTGGCTGGTCTTTTCATTGGTGCTATGATGGCTTTGTTTTTGTGCAATGAGCTATGAAAGCTGTTGGACGGAACTGCCGGTAAAATGGTGGATGAAGTAAGACGTCAGTTCCGTGAAATTCCCGGAATTATGGAAGGTACAGGAAGACCCGAATATGCAAAATGTGTTGCAATTCAACCAAAGGTGCACAGAAGTGAAATGCTTGTTCCTGCTCTTATGGCAATTGCTGTTCCAGTTGTTACAGGTATTATTTTTGGTGTTCCGGGTGTTATTGGACTTGCTGATGGGCGGAATGACTGCAGGTTTCATTCTTGCAAGTATGCTTAATAATGCAGGTGGCGCATGGGATAATGCTAAAAAATATATTGAAAGAGGAAATTATGGTGGAAAGAAAAGTGAATGCCATAAAGCAAGTGTTGTTGGTGACACAGTAGGTGATCCTTTCAAAGATACATCAGGACCGTCAATTAATATCCTCATCAAACTGATGTCGATGGTATCAGTTGTTCTGGCAGGTGTTACAGTTGCATGGAGTATTTTCGGATAATAGAAGTCATATAATAAAATTGTAGGGACGTTGCATGCAACGTCCCTACTATAATAAGAGGCTGTCCTTATGGGCAGCCTCTTTTTTGTAGGAATCTGTTGTAAGGACGTTGCATGCAACGTCCCTGTTTTTTGTTGTAAGAATATCATTTCCGCAGGGCATGCCATGGCAGACCGGACATTATAAGTGTTAACTACCGAGGGACATGCCATGGCGTGATCCCTACATCTGAAAATAAGGTTCTATTTTATCAACTGTAGGTATCCGATAGTTCCAGGAAGATTTTGTGTAACAGGTTTATTACCCATCGGGCATCCCGGAACCGGACAATTAATTATTTTATGTTCATTATTATCTGCAGGTTCCCATCCCATAATAAGGTATAATGCAAAGAATCCGATTACAAAAGCAACTGCAACATGCCAGCCGTTTTTAACCCAGAGAATTACATTCCTGCGCTTCAGGAAATTTATTTGTAATTGCAACACCTGCAGATGAACCGAACCAGATCATTGATCCTCCGAAACCAACACTGTATGCAAGCATTCCCCAGTCGAAATGACCCTGATCGAGACAAAGTTTTGTAAGAGGGATATTATCAAATACTGCAGAAAGGAATCCAAGGGCCAGTGCTGTTATACCAGGAAGCATTCGGAAGTTCTTCAACAGGCATCATTGAAGCACAAAAAACAAGACAGAGCAGGAATATTGTTCCTTTAATTGCACCGGGAACCTCTTTCCATGGTACAGGTCTGAGGAAATGATCCAATAACAATAGCAATCCATACTCCCAGAGCTGGCATATCGTAAAGAATATTTGAAATAATCGCACCTGCAAGCATAAGACCAACATTAAATATTTTCACCCAGTCGATCTTTACATTCAGATTGGCATCTTTTTGAATTCTCTGATATTTGTCCTGCTGATGAGATGCAAACCATGCAAAAAACAACAGAGCAGTACCGGCAGCAATAAAACCATGCAGTACATTAAATGCACTTACTCCGTCAATCCACATCATTGTTGTTGTGGTATCTCCCACAACACTTCCGCTTCCTCCGGCATTACTGGCTGCTACAATTGCAGCAATATAACCGATATGAACTCTCTTTTTAAAAACAACCAGTGCAATTGTGCCTCCAATGAGTGCAGCAGCAATATTATCGAGGAATGATGATAGAACAAATACAAAGATCAGAAGTAGAAACGGACCTTTCCAGTCATCAGGAAGAAATCTCGGTAAAATATCAGGGACACCTGATTCTTCAAATATTTTTGATAATATAGCAAAACCCAGCAAAAGACCGAGAAGATTAAGAATAATTCCCCATTCTCCCTGCCGTAACCCTTTATCCATAAGTCTGTTCACCCATGGGTGTTGTTCCGAAAAGATGCTCCAACAGATGAAATCCCGGATCAAAAACAAGTTTGAATGTCAATAATACGGTCAGTCCGATGACTGCTACCCAGAATGTCTGCTTATGAAAAAGCGCAACTCCAAGAAGGATAAGTCCGAATATTATAAATTCAACCCTTACTGGTCCGATGGAGGGGACCGAACCTCCTGCAGCAAAAAGACAGAGGGGAGAAAATAAAACAAGAGATTAACATGAACAGTTTCTTGCTGTTACTCGAGTACAAGAGATTTAAAATATTTTTTCATTTACAACGAAGTATATAAAAAAGTGAATAAGGAATTAAGCGCATGAAGATAAAACATTTTTGGAATTTTGGGAAAACCAGTGAGATCCGGCATTTCTAAGACCCGGGAGTCTTATTTGTGGCCATGACCATTTTTACTTTCAGACGCGAACCAATTTCAAGAAGATCTGCAAGATCCTGAACAGTAAGTGTATACTCAAGCCTGAGTATGATAGTTGGTTCCTGAAGAGTGCTGATCCTTGCTTTCAGAAGAGGTTCGATGTCTTCAAAATTTATCTGATGGCTGTCGATATAGTATTTTTTATCTTTTGTAACCGATATTGAGATCTGTTGCTTACTTAGATTCTGAGCTGATTTTGAATTAGGTAATAATAACTTGATTACATTGGGATTAGCGAGTGATGAAACAATAAGAAAGAATAAAAGCAGGAAAAACATAATATCATTCAGAGATGATGTGCTTACCTCCGGTTTAAAATGTCTTTTTCTCTTGATAATCATTTCACAATGCTTTTACGACCTCGTTAACCTGCCTCTGCATATCTATTGAATACCGGTCTATCATCATCTGTAAATAATGGTAGCAGCTGTAAGCTATCACTCCTACAATCAATCCTGTACCGCTGCAGATCATTTTCTGATACAATCCGCCGGCTATAATTCCAATACTTATATTATCAGCCAGCGAAATGTTATAGAAGATCTTAATTACCCCCGAAATAGTCCCTATGAATCCCAGCATAGGGGCAATACCGGCAATAATTCCAAGATAACCTGTGTTTTTTTCCATCTCGGAAATCTCGATATTGGCTGTAGCTTCCATATAATTCTCGACATCCTTAGCGGTTTTTCCCGGTTGGCTCAGACCGCTTTCAAGAATTCTCCCAATCGATGTATTGTTATTATTCCTGCAGTGCACCAGGGCTTCTTCATTTCTCTTATTCCTGATTTCCCCGGTAATATTATAAATAAGGTCTTCATCAACTACCGCACTTTTTCTGATATAAAGAAACCTTTCAATAAAAAGGTATATGCTTAATACTGACAGCAGAAGAATCGGGATCATTATAAATCCACCCTTCATGAGCAGTTCAGCCACATTATTTACTGCATTTGTGTCTTTTAAATGTGGTTGATTAACCGCAAGCAAAATGTAATTGTAAAGCATTTTATTCTTTATTTAACCATCAAAGTTATTAATTGTACAAAGTCATGGAAGAACGATAATTTGATTTTTTTAGTATAAACGGATTATTTATTAACAATTAAGGGGAGCTAAGACGAACAAACAAATTGTTTGAACTCTTTAGGAAAAACCTGTTATAACTATTAAATTTGGGTTTTTTACAGGATAACTGCAGATTACATCTATACCGCAACAGGCATATTTAGACAAATTGAATAATTTTTCTATTAAGATTTCGTTTTGAATAATATTATTACTAATAAAAACAGATATGACAGCAGTCCTTTTTTTTATCACACAGACGTTTGATACTCTGAATAAAACTATTGCGGCTGCTCCCGCACTTCCTGTCCAACAGGCGCCTGATGTGACAAAGATGATTGATATTATTATGAAGGGTGGTATTATTATGATACCGATTGGCTTGCTTTCCATAATAGCTATATATGTTTTTATTGAGCGTTATTTAACTATCAGACGCCATATCAGTTCAGATGTTGAGTTTATGAACAGGATTCACGAATATATTCTGAACGGAAGAACCGATTCGGCTCTTGCACTCTGCCGAAGTACTGCAAAACCTATCGCAAGAATGATAGAGAAAGGGATTTCCCGTCTGGGCAAACCTATAAAGGAGATTGAAGAAGCCATTGAGATTGCCGGCAAGTTTGAAGTTTATGATCTTGAAAAGAATATACAATATCCTTGCTGTTATAGCAGGTATTGCACCCATGTTCGGTTTTCTGGGGACCATAATCGGAGTTATAAAAATATTTTTTAATATTTCGATGACAAGCGATGTAAGTATCGGGAGTGTTTCCGCCGGGCTCTATACCAAAATGGTTACCAGTGCAGCGGGACTCATTGTTGGTATTCTTGCCTATATCGGTTATCATTGGCTTAATATAATATTAAACAAAGCTATTCACCAGCTTGAGTGGAATGCGATGAATTTCATTGATCTGTTAAAAAGCCCGTCAAAATGATAGACCTTCGTAAGAAAAAAGACTTTACTGCTGAAGTTTTCACTTCTTCAATGAACGACATAATGTTCTTTCTTATGCTGTTCTTTATCATTATTTCCACACTGCTCAATCCGAGCATGATAAAGGTTTCGCTACCCAATTCAAGGAGCAGCCAGACTATTCAGAAGAAGGAGATCAACCTTACAATGACTAAAGAAAAGCTTTATTACGTGAATAATACCCAGGTCACTTTTGAGTCGCTGGAATCGCAGTTGAAAAAAGAACTGACACGTTCTCCTGATGCTTTCATCATGTTACGTTTTGATAATACTCTTCCTATCCAGGATCTCGTGAATGTACTTTCTTTAGGAAACAGGTTAAATTCAAAAATGATTATTGCCACAGCAAAACCCAGGTAAGGTAAAAATGGGGTTACAAAACTCAGGTTTTTGAGAAAACATATTCAATGATATTACCAGAACTTGCCGATATCAGATCTGCTCATTCAAAGATTAAATCATTCATCCATCGTACTCCGGTTATGAGTCTCAGAACAGTTAAATGAGCTTTTTAACTGTGAGCTTTTTTTTAAATGTGAAAACTTTCAGAAAGTTGGAGCATTTAAGTTCAGAGGTGCCAACAATGCAGTTCTTTCATTACTTCTGAGGCAGAAAAGCAAGAGGTGTTGTTACACATTCATCAGGTAATCATGCTGCTGCTCTTGCTCTTGCTGCCAGGATGAACGGGGTAAAAGCAAATATTGTGATGCCTGAAAATGCACCTGTTGTTAAGAAGAATGCAGTTGCCGGATATGGAGCTGAGATCACTTTCTGCAAACCTACTCTGCAGGCCCGCGAAGAGACGACACGGATGATAATGGAAAAAACAGGTGCAACACTTGTTCATCCTTATGATAATTTTAATGTTATTTGCGGACAGGGAACTGCAGCACTGGAACTGCTTGAGGAAAAAAGTGATCTCGAAATTGTTATTGCTCCGGTAGGAGGCGGAGGACTGTATGAGCGGCACTTCAACCTGTGTAAAAGGTATTAATAGAAAGTATTCAGGTTATTGGAGCAGAACCACTTAATGCAAATGATGCATATATATCATTTACAACAGGAAAACTGACTCCTTCTGTTAATCCACTAACAGTAGCTGATGGACTTCTTACCTCGCTGAGTGAGCTTACTTTTTCAATCATCAGAAAGAATGTTGATAAGATATTTACTGCAAAAGAAGAATCAATAATTGAATGTATGCTGCTGGTTTGGGAAAGGATGAAGATCATTATTGAACCATCATCAGCAACTGTTCTGGCTATTGTTAAAGGAAAATCCCGATTTTTTCAGGGGTAAAAAAATAGGATTGATAATCTCAGGAGGTAATGTGGATTTCAGAAAACTTCCGTTTTAATTCTTCTTCCTGAAATAGGCAACAATAGGATAATGATCGGAATACTTCACCTTTATTATTTCAAAATAGCTGTTTATAAGAGCATTATCATACAATATATAATCTATCCTGTTGGGAGGGTAGTTTCCTTTATATGTGAATCCGGCACCATATCCTGAATTTACAAAGGAATCATTAAGTCCTTTACGTATCTTTCTGTAAGCATAGGATACCGGAGTATCGTTAAAGTCACCCGCAACAATAACCGGGAATGGGGATCTGTTAATATGATCTTTTACTACCTGTGCCTGAAGGGCTCTCCTGACAAATCCTTTTTTCAGACTTACTGATAAACTTTTAACCTCATCCATTGTCTCTTTATCGTCTGATGCTGTCATCTCTTCAATGAATGAACGTTCCATCCTCTTAAGCCGGAATGATTGCAGATGGTTATTATAAATTCTGAAAGTATCTTTCTGGATCAGAATATCAGTATATATTGAAAGACTTGAAGAACCGGGATGAATTATTTCTCCTTTCCTGATAATCGGAAACTTGCTGAAAGTGGCAATCCCATAGATACCTGTTTTTACCGCTTCCTATAACTTTCATATGGGAATAATATTTTCCTCCAAGTGCATGCTTTTACATGCTGTCTCTTCCTGACAGGATTACCTGATACAAAAAACTCCTGCAGACATATGATATCGGGTTTTTGAGCTTTAAGGAATTCAAGTACTTTTTTTTCGGAAGTGGCACTATTCTTATTCTCAAAATAATTGAACAAGCGCACATTGTAACTTAATACTTTAAATGTGTTTGTCTTATCTCCTGAAGGTTTGCTGAGTTTTATATAATTCGAAAAATGATTAAATCCAATTGCAATTACAACTACCGATATAAGAGCTTCAAATCTTAATAACATAGCCCAGATAATAACAAGTATAATATTGATTAATAGAAGATAAGGATAGGCAAGACCAAAAAAGGCAGGAAGTGCAAAATCGCCGGACTGATATGAACTGCCAGGTAAGATATCAGCAGATGTAAATGCAAAAAATACATTTACAGCCAGAAGAATTTTATAAAGGATTTTTCTCAAATACAATAATATGTAATTACGAATTTACCAGTATTTAGAAGATAAACTGTTGTGCAGGATTCTGATTTTTGACAAGCTTGTTGCAAATAGTTATATTAATGGACTAAATTCTAGAGATCAATTTTTCTTCTGACTTTCTTTGAAAAGAGTATCTTTTTCTTCTTTTGTCAGACTGTCATATCCTCCTTTTGATATTTTGTCAAGTATACTGTTTATTTGTGCCTGGTGTTCTGCTTTTGATCTTATTATACTCATATTCAGTTGCAGCTTTTTTGTGAGTGACTTTAAGTTTTTTCCGTGGTTTAAAAATTGTTACAAAAAAATCAATTATCCTGTTGAATCCCTTTCCAATATCACGTCCCTGTCTTAAGTTAATGATATAAAAATATCCAAAAAAAGCACCTCCTATATGTGCAAGTTTTCCTCCTGAATTGACAGAAAAATCCATTATTGAAGTCAGAACAAAAATTGCCAGGGCCATATATTTGATCTTTATCCTTCCAAATAGAAAGAGCTGAACAGTATAGTCCGGAACATATGCAGCAATCGCAATAACAATAGCCATAACCGATGCAGAAGCTCCGATTGCAACTGATTCTGCAACAATACCTGTAAATGCCGGGAAAATATTAAATGACAGAATGTAAACAAGAGCACCGCTGATACCTCCAAGAAGATATACAGCAACAAGCTTTCTCTGATCGAGATATTCAAGGAATATCCTGCCAAACCAGTATAACCATAACATATTGAACAGAATATGCCAGATATCTTTATGAGAACATGTATGTGATTAATGTCCATGGTCTTATAAGCAAAGCTTTAAATGAAGAGGAACAGAAAAAAGTTAAGTGCTTTTCCCGGAGATTTCCGGATTATTGAGCAGGAAACCAATAATAGCAACAATTGTGATCAGAATAAATACAGCAATGTTTATATAAATAAGCCTTGTAAGATTACTTCCATTTCTGAAAGTTTTCTTTATGTCGTCCCAGATTCCCATCAATACAAAGTGTTTGTTGTTTTTCTCCAGTACCTGATAAGAATATAACCGAATAACATACCTCCCAGATGTGCAGCATGTGCAATATTGCTTCCCGGGTTGTGTAACTGCAAGATAAAGCTCAATGGCACCATAGATCAGAACAAAATATTTGGCTTTTATTGGTATTGGTGGAAAAAGAAGCATAAGCTGAGTGTTTGGGAAAAGGACTCCAAATGCAAGCAGAACACCAAATATTGCTCCGGAAGCTCCAACTGTAGGAGTATTAAGCAGCAGTTGAAGACTTTTCATATCGGATCAGTAAATACCTTTTCCCTGTTTGAAATATGCAGTTCCTTCATTAAGTACAAGCTGCAGATTTTCAGGACTGAGATGTTTGAACCAAGTGGTTATATTGAAATGCAATAACAGATTCATGAGTAAATGCAGCACCAAGTCCGCAAACCATATAATAAATGAAAAAACGTTTTGGTCCCCATACATTTTCAAGTACCTGCCCGAATATATAAAGAGCATACATATTGAAGAAAAGATGCCAGAAATCCTCCATGCATAAACATATGAGTGACAATCTGGACAGGCATGAAATGTTCTGATTTTGGGAAATAGAGTCCGAGCATACTGTTGCAGATCAATGCCAAAAACGCTCTTTGCTGCATAATAAGCTAAATAGCATTAATACATTGATCATAATGATATTCTTTACCACCGGGGGTAATCCGAAAAAACCTCTGCCGTATCCGTTCATCTATCAGTTTTTATAACATTTTTAAACTTCAATTGTCGGGCCAAAACTAATCCACATTTCGATCCGACAATTTGTCATTGATTTTCTTCGTTACCCCGGCCCAAGGGGAGCGAAGAAAATCAATTTACTCCCCTTGGGGAAGGGGTAAATAAATTGATTTTCAAGCGGTGATGCAAAAATTTATCATCACCAGCTTTTCTATTTAAATCTTTTATCAATTTCTTCAAGTGTAATAATACTTATCACAGGTTTTCCTTTTGGAGAATAGTTTGGTGCCTGGCATGCAAACAGAGTATCGAAAAGATCTTCCATTTCATTCTGGCTCAGCACTTTTCCATAAGGAATTGCTGAAGCTCCTGCCATTGCAGCGGCAATCTTTTCTTTTGCTCCTGTTGAAGGATCAGCCTGAGTATTTTTATAATCTTCAAGTAAAATCTCAAGCATCTCAAGAGGATCGGAAGAATCACTGCCTGATGGTCTTCCGTTTATTGTAATTTTATTTTTCCCGGAATGCTGAATACTGAACCCAAGCAATTCCAGTTCACTCTTCGATTTCTTTCAGAATAAATATAATCGGCAGGATTTAACTCTGCAGTTACAGGGAACATATCGATCTGACTTACAGCACGGTTATTGCTGAGACATTCAAGAAACTTTTCATACAGGACCCTTTCATGAGCCCTTTTCTGGTCAATCAGCATAAGTCCCGATTTGACAGGACAGACAATATATTTATTTTTTATCTGGAAGAATTTTCTTTGTGACTCTCTTATCTTTTCAAATTGTTCCGGATTTTCATTTTCTTTTTCAAGAGCTGAATAGAGTTTTTCCCAGTTTGCAATGTTTTCTCTTTCAAACCTTCAATGAATCCTGGTCTTTCATGCGATCCGTTCTTCTCCTTCAAATGGATTATACTGTGTATTGATCTCAATATTTGGTGATTCAGGCATTATGGTTCGATGAGCCTCTTACAGGAATATCTATCAGTGCTTCATTTTCAAAATCAAGTGACGGAACAATATTGAACCGGCCAAGAGCTTCCCGTACCGATGCCATAAGTATCTGCCATATTGATCTTTCGTCCTCAAATTTGATTTCAGTTTTTGTAGGATGAATATTAATATCAATTGAAGCAGGATCAGCTTCCATGAAGATGAAATATGAGGGTATTGCTTCAACAGGAAGAATATTCTGATAAGCTTCAACAACTGCTTTATGAAAATAGGGGTGTTTCATAAAGCGGTTATTCACAAAAAAGAATTGTTCACCATATGTTCGTCTTGCATTCTCAGGTTTTCCGATAAATCCTTTAATATTGATCAGGCTTGTTTCTGTTTCAAGTGTAATGAGATCCTGGTTGATCTGTTTTCCGAATACTCCGATTATCCGTTGTCTTAAATTGCCTGCAGCCAAGGTTATATATCTCACTATCGTTATGATGAAGAGAAAATCTTATATCGGGATGAGCTAAAACGATCTTCTGAAATTCATTGACTATATGTCTGATTTCAGTATTATCCGATTTAAGGAATTTACGTCGGGCCGGGATATTGAAAAAAAGATTTTTGACAGAAAAACTTGATCCGACCGGACAACTGCATGGTTCCTGTGTTTCAACCTTTGAACCATTTATAACTACCAGTATTCCTGTTTCACTCTCTTCCCTGCGTGGTTTTAAGTTCAACCATCGCCACAGCAGCAATTGAAGCCAGAGCTTCTCCCCGGAATCCTTTTGTTGTAATGGCAAAAAGATCCTGTGCAGTTGTGATCTTTGATGTGGCATGCCTCTCAAATGATAGCCTTGCATCGGTTTCAGACATACCGGCTCCATCATCAATTACCTGAATTAGTGTTTTTCCGGAGTCTTTTATAATTACCCTGATATTTTTTCCCCCTGCATCAACCGAGTTTTCCATCAGCTCTTTTACTACAGAAGCCGGCCTTTGTATAACTTCTCCTGCAGCAATCTGGTTAGCTACCGAGTCGGGCAAAAGCTTTATTACATCAGGCATTAATAAAATATTTTATGTAAGATATCAGCTAAGCATATAGACTGGGATACAAGTTCTTAAATGAACTATGAATCCTTTATTTAAACAATTTTACAAATATATAAATAATTGGTACATAACCTTTATGAGAATAGAATCTAAGTGAAGCTATGCTGATGAACTAATGATGATTATTAAAGTTCAGATGATTATCTTTGAATAAAATTACGGGAAAATGAAAAAGCTGTCTTATCTGTTTAATAGTCATTTTTTTATTTGTTCTGTACAGGTTGTTCACATAAATCAGGAGAAAATGCAATTAAAGTTATGACTCTTGAATGTCAGATACGATAATCCGGGAGACAGTATCAATGCCTGGCCAAACAGGGCATCAGCAGGTTTGTAATTTTATTAATGAACGAAAAGCCTGATATTCTTGGTATGCAGGAAGTTTTATGGAATCAGTATGAAGTTCTCGATTCTGTTCTGACTGAGTATTCTTCAGTTGGAGTAGGCCGCGACGATGGTGCAAGGGCAGGGGAGATGAATCCGGTTTTTTTCAGAAAGGAGAAATTTGATATGGTCAGAACAATAACTTTCTGGCTCTCCGATACACCTGAAATTCCCGGATCGAAAGGTTGGGGAGCTTCTCTTCCGCGTATTGTAACATGGATGGAGCTTGTCGATAAGAATAAGCCATAAGCATTTTTTCTTTTTCAATACACATTTTGCACACGATTCCGATTCTGCAAGGATAATGAGTTCAAAAGTATTGCTTAAAGAGGTTAATAAAATATGCAGAAGGATTTCCCTTTTATTATTACCGGTGATTTTAATATGCCTCCCGACCAGCACAGGCTATTCAATATTGACAGGCCCTGATGAAAGTGTTCCATTATTAAAGGATTCTTATTTTATTTCTGAAAAAAGACCATCTGGTCCCATATATACATTCAATGGTTTTTCTGATAAACCGGAATCCGGAAGAATAGATTATATTTTTGTCAAGAACGGTATGAAAGTACTGGATCACAGTACAATAATCAAAAAGGAAAAAGGGATTTATATCTCTGATCACTGGCCTGTTGAGGCAGTATATCTTACTTTAGAATAAATTGCGTTTTGCTTGATTTTTATTTTCCCGCAGATCGCGCTGATTGTCGCAGATCACAATTATACTTAGCCTAATCTGCGTAAATCTGCGAAATCTGCGGGGAAATCTTAACTTTATGCAGTCTTCCTGTATCTTCTTACTGCAAGGCTTGTGGAACAAACTGCAATAATTATCAGTGAAATTATTTCCCTGCTTATATCGTGAATTGTTGAACCTTTAAGCATTACCATCCTGTTTATCCTCATAAGGTAGGCAACAGGATTGATCAGATTAAAATCCTGTGCCCAGATTGGCATGCTCTCATAAGGAGTAAAGATTCCGCTCATCAGCATAAATATTATCATACAGAAAAATGCAATAAACATATATTGCTGTTGTGTTCCTGAGAATGTTGAAATGAAAAGGGCAAGACCGAGAACTGCAATCAGAAATATGAATGCACACAGCAAACAGCAGAGCAATACTTCCTACAAAAGGGATATTGAAAGCCAGTTTGCCGATTATCAGACCAAGAGACAAATCAATCAGTCCGATTATGAGGAAAGGTACCATTTTGGCAATGATGAGCTGATATTTTCTCACAGGTGTAACATTTATCTGCTCAATGGTGCCAATCTCTTTTTCCCTCACCATGTTAAGTCCGGCAAGAAGGAATCCTATTACCGTTACCAGGAGTGTAAGTATTCCGGGAAGCATATAGTGCTTGTAATTAAGCATTTCATTATACCAGAACCTGTTTGTGACCATAATCTGAGGTACAGGAACTACAGGAACTGAATTGATATTTTCAGTAAGGATATTCATATTATAATCGCGTATAACACCATTCAGATAAGCCCACGAAAGCTGTGCAGTTGAAGCATTGATGGCATCCACAGATGCCATCAGTTTCCCGGTCTTTCCCGTTCCAAGATTCTCGCCAAAACCTGATGGGATATTAAGTATCAGATCAAATTTATTCTTGTGTAAAAGTTTATTTGCTTCATTCTCAGAGAAGGTTGAAAATGTTACTTTGAAAAAAGTGGATCCTTCAAGTTTACTTATCAGTCCCCTTGATTCAGAGGTCATATCATTATCGATGATGCAGAGTCTTACATTCTTTATCTCGAATGTAACTGCAGGAACCAATAATCAGCATCTGAACAATAGGTACGCCAAAAATGGCCTTGGAGATAAATTTGTTACGGAAGATCTGAAGGAATTCTTTTCGTATCAGATATAATATTGTTCTCATTTTACGACTTTTTTTTTCTTTTGTCTTAAGGTATGCGGTTTTTCACTTTCTCTCCTTTTCTCCCCTTCTCCCTTTCTCCTCTTCTCCCCTTCTCCCCTTCTCCCTTCTCCCTTTCATTCTATTCAAGCCTCACTTTAAATTTCCTGACACTTAATCCAATAAACAGTATTGTCATTAAAAGCAGTACAAGCGTCTCTTTCCATACATACAGAAACCCTGTACCTTTAATCATAATGCTTTTAATTATTGTAATAAAATATCTGGGTGGCAGAACATAGCTTACCAGTTCATAAGGTTTAGGCATATTTTCGATCGGGTAAATGAAGCCTGAAAGAAGGATTGTAGGAAGCATCATCCCGACCAGTGAAATGAAAATGGCCTGCTGCATATTGCCTGATACTGGTTGAAATAAGGATACCCACCGAAAGGCTCAGCATAATGTATAACATTGATTCTGCCAGGAGCAGAACAATGCTTCCTTTAACAGAAAGTCCGAATACCAGCCATGAGAGAATAAGTATCAGGATAACATTAATAAAGGACAGAAGGAAGTAAGGTACTACCTTGCCCAGTATTATCTGTATCGGCTTTAGCGGAGAGACAAGTAATACCTCCATTGTTCCGAACTCTTTTTCACGGGTTATGGTAACGGATGTCATCAGGGCACAGATAAGTATAAGAATCATTGTTATAACACCCGGGACAAACATATGCTGACTCTTAAGCTCAGGGTTATAAAACATCTTTACCTCAGGCTGGATTAGCATAGGAGTATGCTTCTTATACCTGAAATATCTGTGTTGAAATCAGATATTATTGCCATTGTATAGTTCGTGACCAGCGTGGCAGTATTTGGTTCTGATCCGTCGGCTATTATGCTGATGCCGGCTTTTCCTTCATCCAGAAGTTTTCTGCCAAAATCCTTTTCGAAAATTATTACTTCTTTTGTCTTTCCCTTTCTGAATATATCTTCAATCTCATTATAACTTATCAGGTTTTCAGTACGTTTGAAAGAACCCTGATGAGATTATTTTATCTGTCAGTTTCTGTGTCGTTTCATCTTTTGAAAGATCAAGAAATGCAACTCCTGCATTCTTTATATCAGTGCTTACAGCAAAACCAAAGATAAGTATCTGTGCGACAGGGATCCCGAAGATAATAAAAAGTGTCCTGTAATCCCTGAAGATATGCAGGAACTCTTTCTTAACAAAACCGAGGAATCGTTTCATTTATATATTTAATAATCAGCTTAATAATTTGTTACGGGATTGGGGGTCTGGCCTTGCAATCTTAATAAATACCTCCTCAACAGTACCCGCATTATACTGTTTTTTAAGATTCTCAGGTGTGTCAAGTGCAACTATTTTACCTTCGCTCATAATTGAGATCCTGTCGCAATATTCAGCTTCATCCATATAATGTGTTGTTACAAAAACTGTAATACCTCTTGCTGATGTTTCATATATCATTTCCCAGAATTGCCTGCGTGTTATCGGGTCAACTCCACCGGTTGGTTCATCGAGAAATACTATTTTAGGTTCGTGAAAAACAGCTATCGAGAATGCAAGTTTCTGACGTAATCCAAGCGGCAGATCAGCAATTAATTTATTTCCATAGTCAAGGAAATTCAGCTTTTCAAGAAGACTATCTGTTCTTTCTTTTATAAGTGACTTGCTCATTCCATATATTCCGCCATAAAGCATAATATTTTCCTTTACCGTAAGATCTTCATACAATGAGAATTTCTGGCTCATATAGCCGATCTGTTTTTTAATCTCTTCAGGCTTCTTTGATGCATCAACTCCTGCAACTATTACTTCTCCGGATGTAGGAGATGAGAGTCCTGACAGTATTCTGATAGCGGTTGTTTTGCCTGCACCATTTGCACCGAGGAATCCAAATATCTCTCCTTTGAAAACATCAAAATGAAAGGTTATCATTTGCAACAAAAGTGCCGAATTTTTTGATCAGATTTTTTACTGTTATTACCCGGTTATCCATTTACGCCTGACATTTTACATTAGTTCAAGGAATCTGTCTTCAATGCCTGCCACTGTCTCTTCAGCAGTTACATTGTTTAGTCCTGCTTCCTGCAGAAATTTAAACAATGATTCATTGATGCGGTCATCAGTGAAATGTAGCATGAACAGAATCTCCAAAAGGATAGGCTGTCACTGTATCGGGATAGTTTCTTAGTGCAGTAATTAGCTTGTACTTTTCACGGGCTTTTATCATAAACAGTTTTCTGCTGAAACCATCGCGGATCTTTTGCGGCGAATCAACCGAAAGTATCGTTCCGTTCTGAATAAGCGCTACCCTGTCGCATCGCATTGCTTCATCCATATAGGGTGTTGATACGATTATAGTTATATTGTGCTGCCTGAGTTTGGAGAGCATTGTCCAGAATTCGGATCTCGAAACAGCATCAACGCCTGTGGTGGGTTCATCAAGTATAAGAAGCCTGGGTTTATGGATCAGAGCGCATGAAAGTGCCAGTTTTTGTTTCATGCCACCTGAAAGTTTACCAGCCAGCCTCTTTTTGAAAGGTTCAATATGAGAATAAATGTCGGCAATAAGATCATAGTTTTTCTTTACAGTGGTACCAAAAACTGTGGCATAAAAATTCAGGTTTTCTTCCACAGTCAGATCCTGGTAAAGACTGAACCTCCCCGGCATATATCCGATATTTTTCCGGAGTTCCCTGAATTCGGTAATACAATCCATTCCAAGTACCTTCATATTCCCCGTATCAGGAAGAAGGAGCGTTGCTATAATCCTGAAAAGAGTCGTTTTGCCGGCACCATCAGGACCGATGAAACCAAATATTTCTGATTCATCTACCGAGAATGAGATATCGTTCAGAGCCTTTGTTGATCCGAATTCTTTACTTATGTCAGTTGATTCAATAACTTTTTGCATCTGCATTGTGTAATCAGAATTTTGCTTCTCCGGGCATTCCTGATTTTATTTTTCCATCATTTTTCACATCTATATTTACTGCATACACCAGTGTTACGCGCTCCTCTTTCGTCTGTATGATCTTTGGAGTAAACTCGGCTTTGTCGGAGATATAACTGATCACTCCAGGGAATGACAGTGTATTCCTTTTTCCCGTTGTCAATTCTGACGGTGCATTGTTGTCCGATTTTTATACTTGCCAAGCTGGGCTCCGCTTACATATACTTTTAGTTTCATTACCGACAGGTCAGCAATCTTTACAAGAGGTTTTCCGCAGCTGTTATCTCTCCTGCCTCAGAATATTTTTCAATTACAGTTCCATTCAACGGGCTTAAGACAGAACTCCTTCTGATTTGTTCGATCAGAGTCATTTTTTTCGAGATCGAAACTGCAAGTTCTGCTGCAACAGATTCCTTCTGTGTATTGTTTGCAGCTATCTGTTTCTGAATTACTGCAACTTGTCCGGTAAGATCATCAAGTTGTTTTTGGGTTGCTGCATCATCCTTTAGCATCTTAGCGTATCCTTTCTATGTTAACATTGAGGTTTGTTATCTGTTGATTCAGAATATCATTTTGGGCATTTATTGAACTGATGCGAGTTCTGATGCTTTTCATTCCGGCATCTATTTCTGCTTTCTGGAGATGAAAAAGAGTTGTGTCGATCAGTGCAATTTTTGCACCGTTATCAATGTATTCCCTCAACAGGTTCAAATTGCAGGATGCGACCATTGGTTTCGGCAGAAACAATTACTTCAGTAGCTTCGAAATTTCCAAATGCATCAGCTTTATCGGTTTGGTTTTTGCAGCCTGCCAGAATAGAATATGGCAATTATCAATAATGATCTGGTTTTCATGATTGTTATTTTGTTTGTTAAGTCTTTGAATTTATAATTTCTTTAATCTCCGGTTTCTTTACCCTCCCAGCCCCCCTCTTTGGTTTTTTGCCCCCCAACCCCCCTAAAGGGGGGCAAACCCGGGGTTACTCTATCTCCTTTCCGCTTATATTCAGATAATCAACTTTCGCCATTGAAAGATTTATTTTATGGATTTCATAATTTATCACAGCCTGTTGTTCCGAATTAAGCTCATTGAGATAGTCTGTTGCAGTAATTGTGCCATTCTGATATTGTGATTCAGCAGAAGCAGTTATTCTTTTTCTCAGAGTAATAAGTTCAGAATCTGTTTCAAGCAGAGTTTTGAGGCTTAATATTTCAGATTTTTTTGATTCAAGAAGCCTTTTCAGGTTATCTGATAAGGTCATTTTTCCTGTTTTCAAGGATATTTTCCTGAAATGAGATTATTTGTTTCTCGTTTTTAGCTTTGTTCCAGTCGAAAATGTTCCATTTTATGCTTGCTCCAACAATATAGTAAGGGGCAAACTCATTTTTAAAGAAATTGCTTCCCGGAGGATTTCCATAACCGAGAGTGGCAAATCCAAAAGCTTTTGGCATTCTTTTACTTTCGATCACTTTCATTCCGGCAGCCAGCTGTTCTTTTCTCAGATCAAATAAGCTGCAATTCAGGACGGGTAAGTTCCTCTGAAGATTCATCTGAAAGTGCAGGTTGAACAAATTCTGTGGAAGGATCAATTTGATCTCCGGTAAGATCTGATAGTATTTTAAGAAATGAAGTTTTCCTTATCTCATTTTCGGCAAGTTGCTGTTCAATTTTTATCTTTTCTGAGGTCAGCACATCTGCATCAGACTTTAAAATCACACCATTATTAATACCCGATTGCATTGAAGTCGATTCTTTTTTTAATTATTTCCAGATAATTATTAAGAAGCTCTTTTTGTCTTGCCAGCAGTAAAAGGTTAAAATAAAAACTGTTAATCTGTCCACGGATTTTATACATGATCTGTTTCAGTCTGTTTTTGATTAACATTCAGGTCGGCTTTTTCAAGATCTCTTGCACCTTTGATTGCTCCTCCATCATAAATGACCTGGTTTATATCGACAGTGATTTTATATTGTTCATGAGGAAGAGGTTTTATGGCATCTAGCGATCCCGGGTATTGGAAGATCTCCAAGTACCCCGCTCATGTCAATCACTGATGAATTATATATAAAGCTTCCGTTTGCATCGAGAGTTGGAAGCCATCCTTTTACAAGATTCGCATCTTTAAGTCTTGAAATATCAGAATACCCGTTTTTTTCACCTGCAAGGCATTGGCTGTATAAGCCTTGTCATAACACTCTTTCAGAGTCAGTATTTTCTGGGCCTGTAAAATGTAAGGTCCCAGAATAATTACTATCAGCAATATCAATACTCTTTTTTTCATTTATTATAATTTTATACTTTTCTTTATACTTTAGGCACTCTAGGCACTTTAGGCACTCAAGTCACTTCTCATTTAGTTATTGCTTTAATAACAAACTCAGCTGCAAATTCTTTTCTCTCTTCAATGTACTTGTCGAAATCGACCCCCATATTTTCAAGTATACCTTCAAGTATTCCTCTTGCAGCAAAAGGGAATACACTTATTGCAGCTATAGTTGTCATAATCTGGGGCAGGTTTTCTTCTGTAATATTGTATTTATCCAGTTCATTTTTGTGCTGGCTTTTGAGAAGTGTCCAGATTTTTCTGAAATCAATAGTGCTGAGGAGTTTTTTGATCCTTGCAGGGTTTCTGTTTATTTCGTTAAGTATGAAACCGGGGAGACGTGGATTATCCTTCATAAATGATATATGTTCATTGAAGAAGAATCTTATTTTTTCTTCAAGAGTCAGATTTTCGTCGAAAACAGGTGCGAATTTTGAGAACATTCTTTTTGCAATTTTTTCGAATACCATGCTGAAAAGCTGATCCTTTGTCCGGAAATAATAATGCAGTAGAGCTTTGTTTATCCCTGCATGGGTTGCAATATCCTGCATACGGGCTCCGTCCATACCTTTTTCTACAAAAACATCAGTTGCAGCTTCAAAGATCTTTTCCTCAGTTTGTTTGTCGTTCTCAGTCATAGCTTTAACTATTAAGTTTAACCAATGAGATTAACTATATGATTTAACCAAATGGTCAAATATAATATGTTTGGGAATTCACCAAATATTTTCGAGAAAATTTTGTAATAATAAAGTAATATTCTTAATTTTAGTGACTTATGGTCTCGCTGACCAGTTACAGATATAAATTGAATTATGCATGAAAGGAAACTTATAAGGTTGACTGGTTTTGACTATTCACTTAGCCGGTATTATTTTATCACAATTTGTGTGAAGGGACATGTTCATTCATTTGGATCGATCGAAAATGGTAAAATGCGATTATCAGAAAATGGTAATATTGCTAATAAACAATGGATTTGGCTGAAAGATCAATTTCCCTATATTGATTTAATATCATATATAATTATGCCAGATCATGTACATGGGATAATTCATATTGATACAGATTTTTATTTTAAAATTGTAGGGAACGGTCGCGACCGTTCCCACGGTCAAAATGAAGAAATGATAGGGAACGGTCAAAATGAAATGCAGGGAACGGTCTGAAATCGGAACGTATAAAGTAGGGAACGGTCGAAATGAATATGTAGGGAACGGTCGCGACCGTTCCCTACAATCGATTCGGCAGAATCCGATGATTCAAACAAATCCCAAAATAAAACCATTAACGGAATTGATTGGTGCATATAAAACAACGGTTTCAAAACGCATTCATTTACATGGAGATATAACATTCAAATGGCAGAAATCGTTTCACGACCATATAATCAGGAATAATCGGGAGCTGAATAGCATCATTAATTACATAGAGACCAACCCTTCCCGATGGTAGAAATGGAACGGTCGACATGAAAATGTAGGGAACGGTCGCGACATCCTGAAAATGTAGGGAACGGTCGCGACCGTTCCCTACGTTCGAAATGAAAATGCAGGGAACGGTCGAAATGAAAAATTGCAGGGAACGGTCGCGACCGTTCCCTACATAATAATTATCCCAAAATTCGGGATCAAAAAATATTTTCAGAAAATTTTGCATTTATAAAAAATAATATTTTATATTTGCAATATATAAACAACTTATATATTATATTATGATACCAACAGACCTTATCAAAGGATCAATTAAAACAATCGTCCTGAAGCTTCTGAAAGAGGAAGGACCAATGCATGGCTACGCTATAACCCGAAAGGTGGAAGAACTAACCGAGGGTAAAATAAAACTTACTTATGGAGCATTGTATCCTATTCTTCATAAACTGGAAAAGGATGGATCGCTGGTTACTACTTCAGAAAATTTTAATAACAGAATAAGAATCTACTATACTCTGACCCCTAAAGGCCATACTGTTGTTGCAGACAAGATAAAAGAACTGAACGAGTTCATCGAATCACTTCAACGTATAGTTGATGCCAAACCCGGATTGAGCCATGCCTGAACTGAGTCTGCATCATATTGATCAGATTAGCCATGACATCAGCAGACAGGAGATCACATTTTCTCATCTCCTCGAAGATCTTATTGATCATGTCTGCTGCGATGTTGAAAATGAGATGCAGACTGGCTTGAACTTCTCTGAAGCCTATCAGAGAGTTAAACAAAAAATGGGTCCGCGAAGACTTAAGGAGATACAGGAAGAGACACTTTATGCAGTTGACACTAAATACCGATATATGAAAAACACGATGAAAATTTCAGGCTATTGCAGGCACAATCATGTTTGGCTTTGCTGCAATGTTCAAAATTCAGCACTGGCCAGGTGCAGGGATACTATGATGACCCTTGGCGCTCTGATACTCGCATTTGTTTTTCTGCCTTCAGCCCTGAGTGTCCTGTGGAAAGAGACTCATAACAGAAAGAGACTTTTCCTGTTCATTTCAGCTTTTCTTGCAGGAGCATGCTTTATTGCAGGTACTCTTTTTAAAATTCAGCACTGGCCTGGTGCCAGGTATAATTCTGACTCTTGGCAACACTTTCAGGCATTCTGTTTTTTATCCCGGCACTGCTGGTAGACAGATTGTCATGATCAGGAAAACAAGAGCTAAACGGCCAGTCTATATCATTGGTGCAGCAGGTTCAGTACTTTTTGTTGCAGGCATGCTCTTTAAAATACAGCACTGGCCACTCGCAACCCTGTTTATTGTTTTCGGGATAATCCTTTTGTGTTTTCTGGCGTTCCCCATGTTTACATGGCTTACCTGGAAGGAAGAAAGTCATATTAGTTCCATGTTCATTTTCCTGGTCATTGGATTTCTGTTGATTATAGTCCCCGGAGCCATGATAACCCTGAACCTGCAGCATTCCTACCAGGCATATTATTATCCTAATAATGATCAGCAGAACGCATTATATGATTACTTATTCAGGAATAACAGTTCTCTGATAAGCAGGTATAAAGACTCCTCAAACTATCATAAGATGGAACAGTTACATTCAAGAACTAACGGAATTCTTACAATTATCAGCAATATCGAGGAAGAAATGGTTCAGGAATCGGAAGGTGAACCCGGCAAACCTGCCGTGAGTGCTAGCCAGATCAGGCAGACTGAAACCGGTCAGGAAATATTATACAGGGAACTTTCAAGACCACTTCGATCCCGGACCTGCGAAGATTTTTCTTTCGCCTGGCTGCTAATGTCAGGAAGGAGCTTAATTCGTCAATGGCGGAATACGTAAATTATTTAACCAGTATAACTCCTGCTGAAGATTTGTTAAAGTACAAAAAAATGCTTAACTACAGATATATTCTTACCTGTTGTGAAACCTGAAGAAGGTGAAATGTCTTTAATGTCAGGGCTTCATACTCTTGAAATTATGAAAAACGGTCTCCTTACTGTTGAATCATGTGTTTTAAATAAAATTGCAAGGGAAATAATAATCAGCTAAACAGATAAAACCATGAAGCAAAAGATATATATTCTTGGAGTAATTGCCGCCATGATAATTTCCACAGGACTTATTTTCAAAGTGAACCATTGGCCTGGAGCAGCAATTTTGATAATTACCGGAACTCTGATACTGGTACTGCTCTTCTTCCCTGCTGCACTTATAAATAATTACAAAGCTGAAGGTAATAGTCAGAATAAGTTGCTTTATATAGTAACATTTATTACATGTTTTGTTGTCTTCACCGCAATGCTTTTTAAGATAATGCATTGGCCACATGCCGGAGTCGCACTTCTTATAGCCCTCCCTTTCCCGTATATTGTTTTTCTTCCTGTTTTTCTGACAGTTACGTCGAAGAACAAGAATTTCAATATTTACAATACAGTTTTTGTCCTGCTTCTGCTTGCACTGAATTCAGTATTCTCGGCACTTCTTTCTTTAAATGTTTCGAGAAATACAATTGTTGACAGTTTTAACATTTCACGGAACTATAACAACATAGAAACCGCGATGGTTCAAAAAACGAGTAATTGGCAAAGAATCGGCAGTTGATATAAAAATTGATGAGATATTGAAAATCGCAAATAACTACCAGGATCTGATATTAAAACATGAAGGGATGACACGTCGAACAATGGGAAAATAGCCCCGGGGAATTTGCTTATACCTGAATCCCCTAATATTGCCGCAGCTGTATTGTCAGACAATGGTGAAATACCGGCAGGAGTAAGGCTTGAAAAGGCACTTGCTGAACTTGTTGATTTAATGAAACAAACCAGAGGTTATGAAGAAACAGCCAAAGCTTTACCTGCAATAGTTAACCTGGGTACAGAGAAAGAGGAAGATCCGGCCATGACCTTCAGTGGCACAAACATTATTATCCCTCTTTCCTGGGTCCTTATTTACCTCGATGGTCTTGAAGCAAATCTTCAGATGATAAAAGCATCATTACCAGAGGTCAATTAATATCAATCATTTACAAGAAGATACAGGGACATGCATACCGCGTGTCCCTGTTTTCATTTTGATACATATCGTAATTCCAGCCGTCTGTCGGTAAAAACTGCCTGTACTTCTATTTAGTTTTCAGAGACTCTGGTCAGCCTGTACCTTTATCTCAAAATTCAAAAGATTTATGAGAAAGTTGGTTTTTATATTAAGTTTTGGATGGTTGGCAGGGACAAGCCAGGGCATGTCTATCCCATTACAGCAGGATTCTGTCTGGACACTGCAAAAGTGCATAGATCGTGCACTAAGTCAGAATATCCAGATTCGGAAAAGCGAAAATGCAAACCAGAGATTCGGTCTTTACGCTGACCAGGCAAAAGCACAACGGTTGCCTTCAGTTAATGCGTCTGTAAACCAGAATTTTAACTGGAGCAAAAGCACAACAACCGGTACCTCAGGTTTTTCAGGAGTTAATGGTTCAAGTTATTCTGTTAATTCAGGTATTACAATATACAATGCCTCACGGATCTCCAATCAGATTAAACAGGCTGACCTCGAAATAGAAGGAGGGAAGTATTCTCTTGAAACCACAAAAGAGTCAATAAGCCTCAGCATTCTTAATGCTTACCTTCAGGTACTTTATGCCGAGGAGCAGGTCAAAAACAGTCAGAAACAAATAGAATCAACGGTCGGGGAACTTAACCTGGCAGGTGAAAGACTTGCTCTCCAGAATATATCAATTTCAGATTATGCCCAGGTAAAATCGCAGCTTTCAAGTGAGAAACTAACTCTTGCAAACGCTGAAAGTCAGCTCTCTATCGCAAAAATTAACCTGATGCAACTGATGGAACTACCTGTAAGTGAGAATTTCAATATTGAACATCCTGAAATGCTGCCTGCCATAAATCAGAGCCGCATTCCTAATGTTAAGTCGGTGTATGAAACGGCGCTGGCTATTAAACCACAGATAAAAAATGCTGAAATAAACAAAAAAATAGCCAGTTATGATGAGAAAATAGCTAAAGCCTCATACTTTCCTGTATTGTCAGCAAGTGCCGGATTAAGCTCTGCATATTCCAGCCAGTCAAATGATGCATATTTTTCCCAGGTAAATAATGGATTAAGGCCATCAGCTGGTTTTTCTCTCTCTATTCCTATATATCAGAAGAAACAGGTTAAAACAAGTGTTTCAGTTGCAGTCTTAGGGTATCAGGATGCTCTCCTGAGCGAAACCGATACAAAAAACCAGCTCAGAAAAAGCATAGAACAGGCTTGCCTTGACGTAACCTCGGCACAAATTGAATATGAGGCCAGTCTGGAAAAGTATAAATCGACACAGGAATCAACAGCACTTTCTGAAGAGAAATTCAAACAGGGGATAATAAACTCAGTCGATTACCTGGTTTCAAAGACTAACCTGATAGTTGCAGAGAGTCAGTTTTTACAATCGAAATATAATTTAATATTCAGTTATAAGATACTCGATTTTTACATGGGAATTCCGTTGTCGCTATAAGAAAAACATAAAAAGTAAGTATATGAAAAAGAAAAGGTTAATAATTGTTGGTGTCATAATAGTAGCAGTTGTGCTGGTACTTGCATTGAAACCATTTGCAAAAAAGGAGACTGCAACCAGTTTTGAAACTGTAAAAGTTGAAAAGGGTAATATCACCAATACAGTAACTGCTACAGGAACGATCCAGGCATTAAAGACTGTGAATGTTGGTACACAGGTATCGGGGATATTGCAACATGTGTATGTTGATTTCAACTATAATGTAAAACAGGGGCAGATACTCGCCAAACTTGATGAGACCCCGCTAAAGACTCAGCTTGACCAGAGTCAGTCAGCTCTAAACCAGGCACAGGCTCAGCTAAATTACCAGGAAGCAACCTATAACAGGTTAAAGGTGCTGTATGACAAAAAACTGATATCCCAGTCGGATTATGATCAGGCTGTTTTCAATTATGAAAATTCAAAAGGATCTCTCAGTAATGCCAGATCGGCGATGGCCAGAGCTAAGGTAAACCTTGATTATGCAACAATAACATCACCCATTGATGGCGTAGTGCTTAACCGTGCTGTTGAAGAGGGACAGACTGTAGCGGCCAGCTTTAGCACACCAACTCTCTTTACAATCGTGAATGACCTGACACAAATGCAGGTTCAGACAAGCGTTGATGAAGCTGACATTGGAAAAGTAAAAAAAGATCAACGTGTTGAATTTAGTGTTGATGCATACCCCGATATGAAATTCGAAGGTATTGTTTCTGAGGTACGATTACAACCGGTTACTACCAATAATGTTGTCACTTATGTGGTAATACTCAGTGCTCCTAATCCTGACAAGAAACTTATGCCGGGGATGACAGCGAGTTCAACTATCTATGTGGAAGAAAAACAGGGTACGCTTACACTTTCAGGAAAAGCAGTAAGGTTTACTCCTGATACAGAATATTTGAAAAAGATGTTCACTGCACTGCAAAAAAGCGGTAAGATGCCAAAAATGCCTTCAGGAGCAGCAACAGGGATGGGCGCAACACCAGCAAACATGCCTGCAGGACAGATGACCCAGGGATTTCCACCAGCAGGTATGTCCATGCCAGGTATAAAACAGGATCCCAAAACAAAGACTGTGTGGGTGAAAGATGACAAGATGGGTCTGAGCCCCAAAATAATTAAGATCGGGGTCGACAACGGGTCAATGGTAGAAGTACTCACAGGACTAAAGGAAGGGGATGAAGTTATTATCTCTATGGAGAGTGCATCAGGAAAATCTTCTGAAGCAAAATCAACTGACAGAGGTCCGGGAGGTCCATTTCCTTTCTAAAGCTCGGGCATAAAAAAACAAAAAGATTAATGTTATGAATAATACAATAATTGAAATCTCTAATCTGCGCAAGGATTATCACGTAGGTGAAGTTACAGTTCATGCTCTAAGGGGAGTCGATATGAAAATTCAGGAAGGAGAATTTGTAGCTATCATGGGAGTCAGCGGGTCGGGGAAGTCCACAATGCTTAATATTCTCGGCTGTCTTGATAAACCCTCTCACGGTGATTATTTTCTTGATGGAGTGGATGTTAAGACGATGGATAAGGATGAAACTGCAAGATTGCGCAACAAAAAGCTTGGCTTTGTGTTTCAGGCTTATAATCTCCTGGCAAGAACTACTGCTCTGGAAAATGTAGAGCTTCCATTGTTTTATAATTCGCTTATAAAGTCGAGAGAGCGCAAAGAATTAGCGTTAAATGCCCTTGAGGCAGTTGGACTCAAAGACAGGATGCATCATATGCCGAATCAGCTATCGGGTGGACAGCAGCAGCGTGTGGCAATAGCCCGGTCGCTGGTCAATAATCCCGTTCTGATACTGGCAGATGAGCCCACTGGCAACCTTGATACAAGAACTTCATTTGAAATAATGGAGTTGTTCCAGGATCTGAATAAAAAAGGACGGACTATAGTTTATGTAACTCATGAAGCCGATATAGCGAGGTTTGCTACCAGGAATATCATATTCAGGGACGGGAAGATCCAGCGTGAGAATATTGTTACAGACCGGTTGGATGCAAAGGAGATGCTGAAGAATCTTCCGGTTGAGGTATATGATGAAAACGATATAAATTAACAAATTATGCACTACGCAAATTTATTCAGAATAGCCATAAGGGCACTTGTCAGAAATAAGCTGAGAGCTTTTCTGACAATGCTGGGCATCATCATTGGAGTTGCATCGGTTATTGCGATGCTGGCAATAGGTGAAGGGTCGAAGGAAAACATCCGCAATGAAATGTCAAGCATGGGTACTAATATGGTAATGGTAATGCCCAATTTTCAACGAAGAGGAGGTGTCAGCCTGGGTGCTTCAGGTTCAATGGCTCTTAAGTACAGCGATGTTGAAGCAATACGGACCGATGCTGCATCGGTTTCCAGTGTCTCACCGGAAGTAAGAGCAAGCGGACAGGTTATTTACAGTAATCAGAATACCCAGACAACCATTTATGGTGTGACCGAAGAATACCTTAAAATAAGAAAGCTTGAGATTCTAAGCGGCAGGATTTTCAATCCCACAGAATTAAAAGGTATGTCCAAAGTATGTGTTCTTGGACAGACTGTCGTGACGAATCTTTTTGGAGCGGGAGCAGATCCGGTTGGTCTTACAATCCGTATACAAAAGCTGCCTTTTCTGGTAATAGGGGTTTTGAAAGATAAGGGAGAAAGTGGAATGGGGCAGGATCAGGATGACCTTATTCTTGCTCCGTACACTACGGTTCAGCGACGGCTGGCAGCAATAGATTATATTAATGGTATATATGCATCGGCAACGACCGAGGCAAAAAGCGCAAAAGCAATTGCCGAAATTACTGAAACACTCAGAAGAACTCATAAACTTAAGGAATCAGCAGATAACGATTTCAGGGTGATGTCTCAGTCGGAACTTATTGCAACTGTATCGTCAATCACCGATATGCTTACAATACTCCTCGGTGCCATCGCAGGTATTTCACTGCTGGTCGGGGGGATCGGCATTATGAATATTATGTTTGTATCGGTTACTGAACGTACACGTGAGATAGGGCTAAGGATGTCAATAGGAGGGAGGGGGAAAGATATCCTTAAACAGTTCCTCGTTGAATCTATTCTTCTGAGTATCCTTGGCGGATCTGTGGGTGTTGTATTTGGTTATATTATTGCCAAAGGGGCAGGATCGTTGATGAATATAGTACCAATTGTTCAGGTACAGACTGTTGTCCTGGCCTTCACGGTTTGTTTTGCAATCGGAGTATTCTTTGGCTGGTATCCTGCAAGGAAAGCGGCAAATCTTAATCCGATTGATGCACTCAGATACGAATAGATGCCCGCTCATCGGGAAATCTGTTAACTACCTGATGAACCTGTCATTTTTTGTTATACTTTTAGAATCATGAAAGATTTTTTTACAGGAAATAAAATCACAATTCTTCTTCACCTGCTTGCATGGGCAATTCTTCTTGGTATTCCTTTATTTTTTATAAAGAGATGGCAGGTCGGGGATGATTTCATATGGTTCTATTATATCAATACAATAATCAGCGGAATTATATTTTATACCAATTATATATTATTGATCCCGAGGTTATTTTTCAACTCAAGACGATATAAATATTTTCTCTCTGTTATTATTTTTGTAATCTGCTTTTATTTTGTTTCAGACATTTCAAACGGACTGGTTTTTAAGTATGTCCCCGGAATAAGGAATACGGAGGAATTTAGCAGGCCTGCGTTAAGAGACCACGAAAATGGTCCACCTGTTGGGGGCAAGATGTTTGGCAGACCGCCATTCAGGGAGATGCACGTTTATAGTTATACCTTTAATTCGCTGTTCCTTGTCTTCTTATCTCTCGGGCTGAGAGTGCTCGAACGTAATTCCAGGATTGAAAAGCTTCAGAAAGAACTGGAAAAGGAAAAGCTTAATTCTGAACTGGCATTCCTGAAAAACCAGATCAGTCCGCATTTTTTCTTTAATACTCTCAATAATATATATTCTCTTATAAGTATAAATGCAGAGGATTCTCAAAAAGCCGTACTGAAGCTTTCAAAATTAATGAGATATCTGTTGTACGATTCAGAACATGGAAATACCCTGCTGAGTAACGAGATTGATTTCATGAATAATTATATTGATCTCATGAAACTGAGGATGAACAATAAGATAGATCTTAAAGTGTCATTCCCTGAGAAATATGAGGATATTGTCATTCCTCCCCTGATCTTTATTTCATTTATTGAAAATGCCTTCAAACATGGCATAAGTTATCGTGAGAAGTCGTTTATTTACATCAGTATGACATCAGAAAAAGAATCGTTAAAATTCCGTTGTGTAAACAGTCTGGTTAAAACAAGGGAAGATGACAAGAATGGCCATTCAGGAATTGGTCTGCATAATGTTACTAAAAGACTTAATCTGTTGTTCCCTGGCAAACATGAGATAACGATTAATAAATCGGAAACAGAGTTTGAAGTAATTCTTCAGATAAATTTTGCATAATGATTTCAGTAATTGCAATAGATGATGAACCGCTTGCTCTGCAGCTTGTTGCTGGTTATATCGAGAAGACTCCGGGATTAAGACTTATCGGGCAGTTCGATAATCCTCTTGACGCAGCAGAATTTCTTACAGACAACAGGGCCGATCTTATTTTTATAGATATTCAGATGCCCGATCTGTCGGGGATTGAGTTCACAAGATTAATAGAAAAGGGACCAAAAGTAATTTTCACAACCGCATTTGAAAAATATGCGCTGGAAGGATACAAGCTTGAAATAGTAGACTATTTATTGAAACCTTTCAGTTATGAGGAGTTCCTGACAGCTGTACATAAAGTTCAGAATTTGCTCCGGCTCGAGCAAAAAATGCCGGCAAGAGTGGATGTAAACAACGAATTTCTGTTTCTCAAATCTGACTATAAAATAAAAAGAATAAACTTTAATGATATCCTTTATATAGAAGGCCTAAAGGATTATGTTAAGGTATATATTCAGAATTCACTTAAACCCATTCTCTCACTTACCTCACTGAAACTCCTGGAATCAAAACTTCCGGAAAATAAATTTATGAGGGTGCACCGTTCATTCATTGTTAACCTCGAAAAGATTGATACTATAGAACGTAGCAGGATTGTATTTGGAAAGGAATATATTCCTGTAAGCGACCAGTATAAAAATAAGTTTCAGGAATACCTGGATAAGAACTTCCTTTGATATTCATTGGTACTGCGTACCTGCTCGCTGGCAACCTCTTTTTTGTGCCTGGATCGGATTCCATCCATGAAATTATTATTTCTGTCGGTGAATTTGAATGATTTATATATATTATTTTTGTTGATCGGTACGTATGAATAGATTTATTGGTAAAAACTTAATAATTGTTTAATTCTTAAATACACATGAAAATGAAAAATTTTAAAAATTCAAATCAGGGACTCATGAAAAAGATCAAACCATTTATGCTATTTGGTTTAGCCTTACTTTTTACCGCACAGTTATCAGCCCAGAGTGGTTCAGCTAATTTCTCGGGAAGCTGGGCCCTAAATGAATCAAAAAGCAATTTCGGAGATAGCCCCTTTCGTATGGCTGCATCGATTTTGACAGTTAAACAGGAGGGGAACAATCTTTCTACAGAAAGGACTATGAACTCTCCCGATGGACAGGAGATGAAGATGACCGGTAAATACACAATGGATGGCAAGGAATGTGAAAATGCCGGTTTTATGGATTCCAAAGCAAAATCAACTGTTAAATGGTCGGCTGACGGGAAATCAATAACGATCGCAACTTCAACCATATTCAATATGAATGGGGATAACATGGAAATGAAAGGCACTGAAACCTGGCTTTTAGATGGCGACAAAACACTGAAGATTGAGACAACCAACAGTATGCCTGACGGAGAAATGAAGACATCGTTGGTTTATGATAAAAAATAAAAACTTCCAATAAGCTACTTTAAGAATTATCCGGTAGTTTCCCATACGGGGCTGTTGAAAAGGCTGAAAGAAACCTTATTCAACAGCCCCTTAAATTTAGGAGGCCTTCCAGCCTGTGCTTAAAATGATGGTCTTTTTAACCCACAATCATTTTATATCCTATCCCATGTACAGTAAGGATAATCTTGGGATTATTTGAATCAGCTTCTATTTTCTGACGCAGCTTTAAAATAAAATTATCTACCGTGCGGGTCGTAATATCATAATCGATACTCCAGACACTGCTTATGAGTTCGTCGCGATGAATTGTCTTTCCCTCATTCTTATAGAGGTAATGCAATATTTCAAATTCTTTGTGCGACATTTTGATTTCGTTCGTACCTTCAAATGCCAGGTAATTTCTGAAATTGACTTTAATATTACCAATACTGATAAATCCTGACTCCCCATTTTCTTCTTTTTCTGAATGGACACGACGTAAAATCGCCTTGATCCTTGCAAGTAACTCGCGCAGGCTAAATGGTTTCGTAATATAATCATCAGCTCCAAGCTCCAGTCCCAATACCTTATCAATTTCCTCTCCCTTGGCTGTAAGCAGAATGATAGGAGTATTTATACCCTCTCTCCGGGCAGCTTTGCAGATATCAAATCCCGAAATTTCCGGCAGCATAACATCAAGCAATATCAGATCGTACTGGCATTGCAGGATTTTCTGAAGACCCGAACTTCCTTCCATAGATGTATCTACCTCATATCCTTCGAATTCAAGGTTGTCTTTCAACCCTCTTACCATATTCAGTTCGTCTTCAACAATCAATATCTTTTTCATAGTTACACAGGTAATTTAACCGGAAATGAAAGCCGAAATGTGGAGCCGGACCCCGGGGAGCTTATTACAGAGATCTTACCATCATGAGCATCCATTATATGCTTTACAATAGCCAGACCGAGTCCTGATCCTTTTACCCTGTTCGCCAGGTTCATCTCGGTGACACGGAAGAATTTATCAAAAATATATTTCTGGTTTTTCTCTGAAATCCCAATACCATGATCCTCCACTTCTATATAAACGTATTTGTCATATGTCCCTGTTCTTACAATGATGTTTTTGACCTCTGTACTATATTTCATTGCATTGTCAACAAGGTTTACAAATGCATCGGTTACGGCTTCCCTGTCGGCCATAACTGAAGTCAGGTTATCATCCCTTTCGAAGGAATAACTGAATCCTTTCGTTTCTATGGAATACCGGAATGAAGATGCAGCACAATCAACAATTTCATTAAGATCTGTCTCACCGAAAAAATATTTCCTTTTGTTGCTTTCAATTTGTGAAAAGCTGAGAATCCTGTTCACAATGCCCGAGAGACGTGTTGTTTCATTCAGAATTACAGTATAATACTCTTTGATCTTTTCAGCATTCTTAACCCTTCCCATCTCGAGTGTTTCAATATACATGGTTATCAAGGCAAGAGGAGTACGGATTTCATGCGAAACACTTGATACGAAATCGCTCTTTAACTGGGAGAGCTCCATCTGTTTCTTAACATTTCTGAAGATCAACCAAGCCCCGATAAGCAAAATAATATCCATTAATCCGATTAATATCAGGTTTCTCCTTACCCTGTCTCTGGTCAGATCAGCAATAGTAACATCCTTCAGTTCTATACCCATCATATAGTTTGTCAGTAACCAGAATGGCTCTCTGACGTCTATTTTCCCGGGATTGTATTGTTTATTTGAAGTGTAAAAAGGCAAATCTTCTCCCTTACGATAGGCCGCAATATGAAATTTACTTTTGGCAATCTCCTGGATCTTCGGATCAAGTGCCTGGCTGATAAATTTCTTAGGATCAATAACAAGAACATTGATTACCTTATGATCTTTCACCTGGGTTAAAAAGACAATCCACTGCATATCACTCCGGGTGTTTCCGATTGTTTCAATTTTCCGGTAACCCCCTCGTAAATATGTTTGTAATTGTCTGATAGTCTTTGATTTGCCGGATAGGGTAGTGACAATATCTGTAAACAATGTGCTATCTCGATACGAAGTTGGTACTGATAACAGATATTCAGATTTCTCGTCGAACTGTATCAGGCATCTGACAGATGGGAATTCATTCAGGAGCTTGTTCAAATCCGGTCCGGCACCTGGTTTATCATTATTCATGCTGTTTTCAATTCCGCTGGCAAGGCTGCTTACTTTATCGTCAGAGTATTGATTTATCGAAAATAGAATAGCATCAAGCTGATTTTTGTAGATATCCTGTATGACTTTTTCATTCTGTTTGAAGTTACCAATTTCAAATATCGAAAAGATCAGAACCGGCAAGACAATAATTGCCAGAATAAGTAAACTGACTTTTCGCAAAGAGGTATTCATAAGTGGATATTTTCTTTAAATATAGAAAAAAATTTCCCGCAGACTACGGTGATCGGTGCAGGTCAAAAATCAGAAATCTGCGAAAATCAGCAAGATCAGCGGGAAAATGAATGAATACTTTACTAATTGTCCTCCTTTTTAATTTTTCTCCAGTATTCAATGTATTTGGATTGTGTGATTAGTCCAACAGGACCTTCATAGATTCCACCATCGCCGGCTACGTCCAGTACCCTGACAGCAATAATATTCTTTTGATTCTTTTTCAACAATCCATCGGGGATATAATATCCCCTGAATGCGACATATTCCTGACCTACACTTGCCTCGGATCTACCATTCTTTGGGAATTCTCCGGTAGATCCTACAAACATGCCATTAATAAATACCTGATCGATATCATTTATTTTACCCATCAGCAGAACCATCTTTTCATTGTCATTTGTGACCTTGAATATAAATGATTTTCGATACCATGCATAACCATCATAATCTCTGTAGCCCTGATCCTCCCATTTTGCCGGAACAAAAATTTCACCCCACCCGCTGTCGTCGAAATCAGATTCTTTGCGTCGGAAATCATCCCCGGGCTGAAATTTCCAGGTGGTTTGAAGGTTAATGTCGAGATTTACAGATGCTTTTCCACCATACAGATCCTATCTCCCCGCTTACGATTCCTCCTTCCTGAACTGAGTCATAAACTTTTACCGCAATCAGATTTGGACCGTCGAAATTTATATATTGTTCAGGTATATAATATATTCGTTCGGCGTTATAGGCTGTACTGTAATTCGGCGGAAAACTGCCGGTCGAACCGATTTTATGTACCGTTCAGATATACTTCATCAACATCATCAATATATCCCATATTTAAGTAGAGCATACGGCCTTTGTAATTTGAAGAAATGTTAATCGCTTTTCTGTAAAAAGCATAACCGTTATACCCGTTGAATCCTTCATCTTCCCAGGGCGATGGTACCCTGATTGATTCCCAGTTACTATCATTGAACTTAGTGGAAGTCCACTCATCATTTATCCCTATTGAAAACTGCCATTTGCCCCTGAGGTTTACCAGAAGTACCAGATCCTGCGGCGGCGACATATGCCTGACTGGATTGAGAGAACAAACTTATTAAAGCAGTTATAAATAGAATTTTTGTTCTGTTTACATTTAAAAATGTTATCATAATCTATTCCTCCATATAATTATCGTTCCGAATAAACTTATTGTACATGTACTCCCAGAAAGTACTGTAACTGTTGTCGTTATGATGTTTGTTGTTATATCTGCGACTGTTTTCAGCCGACATAATCCCGATTGGACCTTCATAAATGCCTCCGAGTCCCTGTTCGTCATAGACTCTTACTGTAATGGTGTTTATTCCATTACGGTTAAGCAAACCGTCATGTATCTTATATGTTCTGCGGACATTATATTCCCATCCCGAGTTCCTGTATCCAAAATTTCTCCTCAGATCATACACATTTCCAATATGTTCCCCATTAAGATAAACATCATCAATATCATCAATTTTTCCAAGCGTGAGGTATAACTGGCCTGTTGCTAGATTTTGAGGCAAGGTGAATTTAAGTCGGTACCAGGCATATCCGTCATAGTCATCGTATCCCTGGTTTTCCCAGGCTGACGGTACATAGATTGTTTTCCATTCTTCATCGTCGAATCCGGGAGATTTCCAGCCCTTATTATCACCTGTTTGAAATTTCCAGTTACCGCTTAAATTAAGATCGAGCAAATCATTATCCTCATCTATATATATACCTGTTGGTCCATCAACAATACCGCCCTCGAGATAGGAATCATAAACTTTCACGCAGATAACATTTTCACCATCCTCTTTGAGACAGCCGGCTGGGATAACATATTTTCTGATTCTGTCATAGGCTGTAACATAGCTCGGTGGAAACTTACCACTTTTACCTATCTCTTTCCCGTTAAGATAAACCTCATCGACATCGTCAATTCTTCCCATCATTATATAGATTGGAGTGTTTGCCGGGATGTCATAAACTTTGAAAGATTTCCGGTACCATGCATATCCGTTATAATCTTTATAACCCTGATTCTCCCATTCTCCGGGTACATTAATCTGGTCCCAGTCGGAATCATCATAAAGCGGGTTGGCCCATTTACTGTCATCTCCGATTGAAAACTTCCAGTTTCCTGAAAGAGAGACAATTTTTCGTAAGTCTTCAGCCTGAGCCGATATGCCAAGGATCAGAATAAGTGCGACAAGAGTGAAAAACTTATAACGGTTTGTTTTCATTGGTATGGTTTTCGATTAACGTGAATAATGTAGTTTTATAATATTATTTTTCATTTACATAAATTATTTTCTTTGTTGTACAAAATTGCAGTCTTAAAAAGGAATTGCTGTCACAGCCAGGTAAAAGATTGTCATGAGTTGTCACAGGATTGTAAAATGTTATCTCTGAAAGAGAAGTCACCTCCTCTGGCCATTTCTTGGCCATCCCCCTAAAGGGCATAGCCGTCAACCTAAGGAGTTGAAAATAGTAAAATATGGAGAGAGTTTAGTACAAAACAGAATGTAAAGTATTGAATATATGTATGATACATTTCCTCCCGCCTAAGCGGGAGGTGGCCGGACCACTTTTTAATTATGAGACACATGCTGATACCGGCCGGGGTGGTTGATTGTTACGGATTACCATCAATCTCAATTACATTTTCGATAACTCAGCCTCAGCAGAAGTGGACATGTTCCTAAGTGATGATCTGAAGAATTTAAGACTATTCCTGTTAAAGAGGTTTTGGTTTTTCATACCAATATTAGGTAAGAAGAAATCAATGAATCAACCACCCCGGTCGGGAAATTAAATTCTGTATATATAAGATAATCAATCGTCCCGACCACCCCTCCTTCAAAAGCTAATCTTTATACACATTTTTTCGATTCGAAGTTTGGCTTCGCCGAGCTCTCCCGCTTCTCGGGATCGGTCCTTTTGTCTCGTACATACTCACCCCCATCCCCTCTCTACTTCGTAAAGAGGGGCGTGGATACGATTAAGTTCCAATATAACGATTAAGAATCTACTGTTTAGAGGTTAGGCGTTTCCGTGCTAAACAAAATTATTAATAGAAAAAGTATTTTTGAACTTCCTTGTAATGACTCATAATATTCAGCATATCTGTGAATTGCCCCCTCTTTACGAAGTAGAGAGGGGGTTAGGGGGTGAGTACAAAAAAGCTAAGATGAAAAGATGTGTACAAAGAGTAGCTTCAAAAGGAGGGGAAACTTTTTTATGCTGTATATCATTCATCCTAAAGCTTAAGTTGATGGCTATGCCCAATAGGGGGAGTAACCTTAACGCATTTATTGAATTAACCCCCTTTTAGAACTTGTCCCGACCTTGGTCGGGAAAGGACGGGGGCAAAATGCTTTGTGAACTTTGCGGTTAATGGATTTCAATTTTTTGATCAATAAAAAGTCAAAAAATTTGTTTTTTCGAAAACATGTTTTACATTTGCCACAGAAAGAGATTATAAAATGAAAGCAATTATTACAAATTGGCGTTGGTGGTTAAGCTTATTTCACTTTTTAATGTGAGACTACCAGCTATTTGTATATAATATTATAAGATATTAATCAGCGGCCTGTCGTACTCACGACAGGCTTTTTTGATTTTATAAATTAATAGTTGACCCCCTTTCTTTTTCCCCCAAGGGGGAAATGATAACTGGATTTGATCTCCTTCCCCCGTGGGGAAAGCCTGCCCCGCTTCGGCGGGGGTTGGGAAGGGGGTTAGAACATAAATTAAATTGATAACATTATGGCAAAATTTGAAATAAAAACATCATCAAGAAAACTACTTGCCGACACTATTACTCCGGTAAGTATATATCTTAGAATAAGAGATATTTATCCAAATTCCTTATTACTCGAAAGTTCTGATTATCATGGTAATGAAAACAGTTTTTCTTTCATATGTATGAAACCACTGGCAGGTTTTGAAGCCGATAGAGGATATATGACGGAAACATACCCTGACGGATCAAAGATTGTTACTGAAATAATAGATAACCAGACATTTAATACAAGGTTTTCGACTTTCACCAACTCCTTTGTTCAATCGGAGGAGCAGGGCGATATTCCGGTCAACGGACTTTTCGGCTATTTATCGTATGATGCTGTGGAATATTTTGAGAAAATTGAATTAAAACCGGCAAATGATTATCCTTATAAAATCCCTGAGATCAGGTACCACCTCTATAAATATATTATTGCGATAAACCACTATCAGAACACACTACAGATAATTGAAAACCGGATAAATGAAGAGAATGGTGAGCTCGACAGGATTGAATCGTTGCTTAATAGCAGAAATGTGGCTTTTTACTCCTTTAAAACTGAAGGAGGGGAAGAACGCAACATGTCAGATGATCAGTACATGGAGATGGTAAGCAAAGGTAAAGAACATTGTTACCTGGGGGATGTATTCCAGGTGGTTTTGTCCCGTCAGTTCTCGCGACGGTTCACAGGTGATGAATTTAATGTTTACAGGGCTTTACGTTCAATAAATCCCTCTCCGTATTTGTTCTATTTTGACTACAGTAATTATAAAATATTCGGATCTTCTCCTGAGGCACATCTTAAGATAAATAAAGGCAATGCTTCCATAAATCCGATTGCAGGAACCTTCAGACGTACCGGTAATGATGAGAATGACAAGCTTCTGGCACAGCAACTTTCGACTGATAAGAAAGAAAATGCAGAGCATGTCATGCTTGTTGATCTGGCTCGTAATGATCTCAGCAAACACGCCAGAAATGTTAAAGTAGATAACTTTCGTGAGGTTCAGTTCTATTCACACGTAATTCACCTGGTATCAGCTGTTTCAGGGGAGCTTATTGAAGGTACAACAATGGCAGATATGATGTCGGCCACATTCCCCGCAGGAACACTTACAGGTGCACCTAAGTACATGGCAATGAAGATCATTGATAAATGCGAAAATCAAAGAAGAGGTTATTATGGTGGAGCTATTGGTTTCCTCGACCTGAAAGGAAATTTCAATCATGCAATAATGATAAGGACATTTCTTAGCAAAGCCAATATATTATATTACCAGGCAGGTGCAGGGATTGTTGCGGTCTCCGATGAAGAGAAAGAACTGCAGGAAGTAAATAATAAACTGGGGGCTTTGAGAAAAGCTATTGAAATGGCAGAAGAGATTAATTAATAATTTATTATATAAAAATGAAAAGAATATTGGTTATTGACAATTATGATTCATTCACGTATAACCTGGTATATTATATTGCAGAGCTTACAGGTAACAGCCCGTCTGTTTACCGGAATGATGAAATAACATTGGAAGAAGCAGGCAACTATGATAAAATTCTTCTTTCTCCCGGACCAGGTATTCCTGTAAATGCAGGTATTTGCGTAGAACTTCTTAAGCGGTACTCTTCAACAAAAAGCATCCTTGGAATATGTCTTGGGCATCAGGCAATAGGTGAAGCCTTCGGAGCAAAAATCGTCAACCTTAGCAATGTATACCATGGCATTGCTACCCCGGTTACAATTAATGAATTAACCAATCCTCTATTTAGAAATATACCGGCCTCGATTGTTGCCGGGAGGTATCACTCCTGGGCTGTTTCAGATGATGACCTCCCTGAATGTTTAAAGGTCACCTGCACCGATGAAACAGGTATGATTATGGGAATCAGACATAATATATATGATGTTCACGGCTTGCAGTTTCATCCGGAATCGGTCCTTACAGAGTACGGTATTAACATTATTGCCAACTGGATAAACCATCAGATTTAGATTTATAATCGAATGCCAAATACATCAGAATATGCGCGAAACACTTAATTATTTATTTGAGCACAAAACACTCATCCGGCAGGATGCTGAAAAGGTGCTTACCAATATTGCGAAGGGTATTTACTCAGAGTCGGAAATTGCGGCTTTTCTTACAGTTTACCTGATGAGGAGCGTTACAGTTGATGAACTTACGGGATTCAGGGATGCCATGTTGAATCTTTGCATCAGGATCGATCTGTCGGAATACGAGCCTATGGATGTGTGTGGTACCGGTGGTGACGGGAAAGACACTTTCAACATCTCAACACTAACTGCATTTGTTCTGGCCGGAGCCGGCATTAAAATAGCCAAACATGGTAATTATGGTGTAAGTTCCTCATGCGGATCCTCTAATATAATGGAGTATTTCGGATACAAATTTTCAACCGATAATGATAAATTGAAAAAAGAAATCGACAAATCAGGTGTCTGTTTTTTACATGCGCCGCTTTTCAATCCGGCAATGAAAAATGTAGTGCCGGTAAGGAGAGCACTTAAAATTAAAACCTTTTTTAACATGCTGGGACCAATGGTAAATCCATGTTTTCCCCCAAAACAGCTTATTGGTGTCTACAGTCTCGAGCTTGCACGATTATATAATTACCTCTATCAGCAATCTTCAATGAAATATATAATTATCCACAGTCTCGATGGATATGATGAGGTTTCACTTACATCGGAATTTAAATATATATTGAACGGTGCCGAAAATTTAATTTCGCCCGAGGAACTGAATTTCAGGAGGGCTATTCCATCTGAACTAAGCGGAGGAAAGACCGTGGAGGATGCCGCCGGGCTATATATAAGGATACTGAAAGGTGAAGGAACAGCAACACAGAAAAATGTTGTAACTGCTAATTCACAGATGGCGCTTAAATGCTATTACCCCGAAAAATCATTTGAAGAGTGCCACGAAATTGCAGCAGAATCTCTTTTAAGCAGGAAAGCTTTTAAATCATTTACAAAACTTATTGAATTGCAGCCATGACAATTCTTGAAAAAATAATAGAAAACAAAAAGAAGGAACTTATGGTTCGGACTGCTACCGGTTCAATAGGAGATATGGAAAAGAGCCGACTGTTTAAGCGGGAAACCATTTCCCTTTCGGAATTTTTACTTGACAGGCACAGAACAGGGATTATTGCTGAGTTTAAAAGGAAATCCCCTTCAAAAGGTGTCATAAACTCATCCTCACAGGTTGCCGATGTCGCCTGTGGATATTTTAATGAAGGTGCCAGTGGAGTTTCAATTCTTACAGACCATAAGTTTTTCGGAGGTTCACCTTCCGATCTACTGAATGCAAGGGAGAAAAGCAACTTTCCAATATTAAGAAAGGATTTTATTCTTGATGAATTCCAGGTAATAGAATCAAAGGCAATTGGAGCCGATGCAATTCTTCTTATAGCTGCAGTCCTCGGGAAACAGGAAATTCAGAACCTGTCGCGATTAGCACACTCTCTTGGTCTGGAGATTTTACTCGAAGTACATGAACCCGGCGAACTTGATAAGGTCAATCAGTACACAGATATTATCGGTGTAAATAACCGGAGTTTAAGAACATTTGAGGTAAATACAGAAATTTCGGAAAACATTGCGGATAAGATTCCCTCCGGGTTTTTAAAGATTTCTGAAAGCGGAATATCTTCTCCTCATACAATTGAAAAGCTGAAAACTGCAGGTTATCAAGGGTTTCTTATAGGTGAGAAGTTTATGAGTACATCCGACCCGGTGCATGCTTTTGCTGAATTTATTAAAGCATTAAACTAAAGCCATGCTCAAAGTAAAAGTATGTGGAATGACCAGTCCTGTTAATGTACTGGAGATAGCCGGGGCAAAACCCGATTATATGGGATTCATATTCTTCCCGGGATCAAAGCGCTATGTGGGAGAGAATCCTGAAAACAAGCTTTTTCATAATGTGGCTGCAGGGATAAAAAGAGTTGGGGTGTTTATTAATGAAGATAATAATACGATCATTAATTGTTCAATCAATAATAGTCTGGATATGATTCAGTTGCATGGAGATGAATCGCCTTTCTCCTGTCTGCAGTTAAAATCATCAGGAATGATTGTAATTAAGTCATTTGGCATAGGGGAGGAGTTTAATTTTGAAACTCTGTTTAAATATATGCCGGGATGCGATTATTTCTTATTTGATAAAAAAAGCGAAACCCGGGGAGGAAGCGGTAGTAAATTTAACTGGGACATACTTGGAGAATATTCGCTTGACAAACCATTTTTCCTTAGCGGGGGTATCGGAAGTGAAGATGCCGGCTTGATAAAAACATTGTCGAACAGGGGATTGTATGCAGTGGATATTAACAGCCGGTTTGAGACAGTACCGGGAATAAAGGATCATGTTCTGGTGAAGAAGTTTATAGATGAAATTAAAAATGATAAGCAATGAATTATGATGTTGATGAACACGGTTATTATGGAGAGTTCGGAGGAGCTTTTGTTCCCGAAATGATGTACCCTAACCTGAAGGAATTAAGTGAAAATTACCGTAAGATCCTGGACGATAAAAAATTCAGGAAAGAATTCACCTCATTACTAAAGCACTATGTTGGCAGGCCATCTCCTCTCTATTTTGCTTCGAGGCTATCGTCATATCATAATGCAAGGATCTTTTTGAAACGGGAGGATCTGAATCATACAGGAGCACATAAGATCAACAATACAGTAGGTCAGATACTTATAGCCAGACGTTTGGGGAAGACCAGGATTATAGCAGAAACGGGAGCCGGCCAGCATGGAGTTGCTACAGCTACCGTATGCGCTCTCATGGGCATGAAATGTATTGTATATATGGGAGAGACCGATATTAACCGGCAGACTCCAAATGTACTACGGATGAAAATGCTTGGAGCTGATGTGATTTCTGTTACCAGCGGCAATAAGACACTGAAGGATGCAACAAATGAGGCTATACGTGATTGGATCGGCAATCCTGTTGATACACATTATATTATTGGTTCGGTTGTCGGACCCCATCCCTATCCCGATCTGGTCAGCAGACTCCAGTCGGTGATAAGTGAGGAGATGAAATTCCAGGTCAGAGAGATATCAGGGAAAGAAAATCCCGATTATATAATAGCATGTATTGGCGGAGGGAGTAACGCGATCGGCTCTTTCTATCATTATCTTAAAAATGTTCATGTAAAATTGATCGCGGTGGAAGCGGGAGGGAAAGGCGTTGCAAGTGGTGAAACAGCAGCGACAATGGTTACAGGACGTCCGGGGATAATTCACGGAAGCATGACTGTACTTATGCAGACTGCCGACGGTCAGATAACCGAACCTTATTCAATATCTGCAGGACTCGACTATCCCGGTATCGGGCCCATCCATTCTTATCTTCATAAAATGAAGAGGGTAATTTTCGATAATGTGAATGATGATGAAGCGCTTGAAGCTGCTTTCAGACTTACCCGTCTTGAGGGAATAGTGCCTGCGCTCGAATCTGCTCATGCTCTTGCCTGGTTGGAAAAACATCAGTTCCGTAAAAATGATGTTGTTGTCGTAACAATTTCAGGAAGAGGAGACAAAGATATGGGTACTTATATAAAATATATGGAAGGGAATGTTTCCCGCTGACTCACAGATTGCGCAGCAAGTAGGATTCAATCTGCGCTATGGCGTGATCTGAGGACCGAAAAGTTAAACAGGTAATAGGGACAGTGCCAAAAAGATAATGTCTTTACAGTGTTAAGACAAACAGTTTGATTTTAAAATATAAACTTCAGATACAGATGAATCGGATCGACAAACTTTTTAAAGAGAAAACAAAAAATATACTTTCGGTTTATTTCACTGCCGGCTACCCGCATTTGGATTCGACGACAATTATCATAAAGGCTCTTGCAGAAGCCGGTGCAGATATGATTGAAATAGGAATGCCTTTTTCCGATCCTATGGCCGACGGTCCCATTATCCAGCACAGTAATAAGGTGGCTCTTGATAATGGCATGAGTATCAGACTTTTGTTCAATCAGTTAACCGATATCAGAAAAGATGTTGAAATCCCTTTGCTTCTAATGGGATATCTGAATCCGGTAATTCAGTTTGGCATGGAGAATTTCTGCAAAGAGTGCAGCCGGATTGGCATCGATGGAGTAATTCTTCCCGACCTGCCTCCCCTTGTTTACCGTGACCGATTTCTCCCCTGTTTCGAAAAATCTGATCTACACAACATTCTCCTGATAACACCGCAATCTGACAAGGAGAGGATAAGAACAATTGATAAAATAAGCAGGGGGTTTATCTATATGGTTTCATCCTCATCAGTAACAGGTATCAAAGGAAATTTTTCAGAAGAACAGATATCATACTTTAAGCGTGTGAGTGAGATGAATCTGAAAAATCCATGCCTGATCGGTTTTGGGATTTCTGATCAGGAGGCCTTTAAGATGGCATGCAAATATGCCGCAGGAGGTATCATTGGGAGTGCCTTTGTGAAAATTCTCGGACAGGATGGGTCTGTATCTGAGAACATAAATCAGTTTATAAAAAGAATCAAAAGCTGAAAGAAGAATACAAAAACTGAACTAAAGAACGGATGTCTTTTAAAAAAGCGGGTAGAACATATAAAAAATATAGATAAATTGAAGAACACCCTCAAAAAAATGATGAAAGTCAGTAAAAAATACATAAATAATTTGATATACCCCTTAAAATAGCATATGTTTGCAAAGAATATATCGATTTTTATGGTTAATACCCTAATTTTGTAACTTATGAAAATTTTTCAAAAAAGATCCTTTTTAATTCTGTTGCTGCTGTTTATAGGTAGTACAGGTTTATTTGCTGCAGAAAACACCCCAATTGATTCAGGAGCCACCGCATGGATGTTGACTTCTACGGCCCTTGTTTTACTGATGATTCCCGGACTTGCTATGTTTTATGGCGGGCTGGTACGCTCAAAAAACGTACTTGGGACCATTATGCACAGTTTTGTGGCCATGGGGATCATAAGTGTATTATGGGTGATTCTGGGTTACAGTATGTGTTTTGGAAAAAACATTTTGGGAGGATGGTTCGGATGGAACCCCGATTATTTTTTTCTTAAGGGGATCGATACAAATATTCTGGATGCAGGTATTCCTGAATATGTTTTTACAATGTTCCAGGGTAAGTTTGCAATTATCACACCGGCTCTTATTGCGGGTGCTTTTGCCGAGAGAGTAAATTTTAAAGCTTATTGTTTTTTTATTGCTGTCTGGAGTCTGCTGGTTTACAATCCCATTTGTCATTGGGTTTGGGCTTCCGATGGTTTCCTTTTTCATCTTGGAGCTAAAGGTGCCATAGATTTTGCAGGAGGAACAGTTGTTCATATTTCTGCAGGGGTAAGTGGCCTGGTAGCAGCAATATATCTGGGGTCCCGCCGTGGATATCCCTATCAGGTAATTCGTCCGAACAATATGGTGATTACTATGCTTGGTGCAGGTCTGCTATGGGTTGGTTGGTTTGGTTTTAATGCTGGCAGCAGTATCTCATCTGGTCTAAGCACAGCGCAGGCTCTTACAGCCACTCAGGTTGCCGCAGCTACCGGTGCCCTTTCCTGGATCCTTATCGAAAGCTTTCACCAGGGTAAAGCAACAGCACTTGGTTTTGCCTCGGGAATTCTTGCAGGACTAGTTGCAGTTACACCTGCTGCAGGAGTAGTTCAGCCATATGGGGCAATGATCCTTGGACTACTGGCTTCATTATTATGCTACATGGGTATCCAGATGAAAAATAAACTCGGATACGATGACAGTCTTGATGCTTTCGGCATACATGGGATTGGAGGAGTTGTAGGCGCACTGCTTCTTACATTCTTCATTCGTCCGTCGTGGATGCACGATGCGGCAGCAGCTGCCGGCGGGAGCTGGACAGTATGGAACCAGCTTGGAATACAAGCACTTGCTGTAATCATTGCAATAGCATATGCTGCAGGAATGACTTTTATAATAATCTACCTGCTTAATAAAGTTGTAAAGTTCAAATCAGCAGAAGAGGATGAAATGGCAGGTCTCGACAGGTCTTATCATGGCGAAAGAGGCTACGGAATGCTAAATCCAAGTTAATCATATTACCTTATAAATTCAAGATTATGAAATTAATAACTGCAATAATAAGGGAAGTCCAGCTGGATAAAGTTCGCGAAGCGCTTATAGCAGCAGAGATCACCAGAATCACCGTTAGTCGGGTCTCGGGACATGGTCAGCAAAGAATTGAAGAAATGTACAGGGGACAAAGGATTGTTCCTGACCTGATACCTAAAATCAGAATTGAAATTGGTGTCAACGAAGCGTTTGTTGATATAACAGTTAATACCATACTTAAAGCTGCAAGAACCAACGGAGAAGGAAGTGTCGGTGACGGAAAAATATTTATCACCCCACTGGAAGAATGCATAAGAATTCGTACCGGAGAGAGGGGCGGGACTGCTATTTAAATTTTCAGGGTTGTTTAGTTAGGTTACCCGGATTGAATAAATCCGGGTTTTTTTAGTCTCAATCCGCCCCTTTTACTTTTTTGCCATTCAACTAAATCTTATTTAAAAGATCTCCGGCACAACCTGAACTTAACCAGGTGAGTTAAGGAATCAGTCGACCGGCACATATTGGTAATTTGGTTTGTATGACGAAATATGAACAATTTTTCGTGTAACTTGGTGGCGAGTAACAATTTTAAAAAACCTGCTAAATGAAAACCTTCAGCTTAACTTCTTTGATTGGAGCGCTGCTAGTCTGTACAATTGACATGCATGCGCAATCCGGGAATTTCTCACTTAACCAGCCTGAACTGATAAAACAGTTCATTGGGCTGTGGAAGGGGGAAGTAGGTAAGGATACACTTGTTATTGGAACTAATAATCCATTCGGATCGGGATTGGATTGTACAAGTGAGATTATAATTAAAGGGAAAACGCTTACTTCAGTGAGGCAGCTTTTTGGCTATGATCCGAAAAGTGATAAGCATATTATAGCAGAACTTATTAAATCTTCTCCTTCCATTGAGCTTTGTGCCTTATGGTTTACTTCTAAAAACGCGGGCGAAATGGTTCTGTTTAAGGATATTTCGAATCCTGAAAATGCTATCTTAAAATGGAGATTTGAATTCAAAGCCCCGGATACAATTGTTCAGACTGCCTTTAAGAATAACAAGGTGTATAACGTAATTAAAATGACCCGGGTAAAATAGGTATTTGAGAATGAGTATGAGTGAAGGATCACATAGGCATAAAACTTTAAATGGCAAAAACTTTTCTATTACCATTCTGTTAAACATAGTGGTAACAGTAGCACAGGTGACAGGTGGCCTGCTTTCCGGAAGTATGGCGCTGCTTTCCGATGCAGCACACAACTTCAGCGATGTATTTTCTCTCATTGTCAGCTTTGTGGCAGAAAAATTGTCGGGTCGCGAAAGAACGCTCAGACAAACTTATGGTTTTAAGAGAGCAGGGATTTTTGCAGCTTTTATTAATACCGCATCACTACTTATAATTGCTACAGTTTTGGTATGGGAATCAATTTACAGAATTCTTAATCCCCAACCTGTTGCAGGCATGGTTGTAATCTATCTTGCTGCATTGGGCATATTACTCAACGGATTAAGTGTTCTGCTTCTAAAAAAGGATGCTGAAGGAAGTATGAACATACGGTCAGCTTACCTTCATTTATTTACCGACATGATGACTTCTGTTGCAGTTCTTGCAGGTGGTTTTGTCATGAAATATCTGGGATGGTTTTGGATTGATGGTATATTGTCGATAGGTATTGCCATTTACCTGGTCTATAACAGTTGGGGCATTTTTTATGGAGCTATACGAATAATAATGCAGTTTACCCCTGTTAACATAGATATTGAAGAGATAGCCCGGGAAATAACAATGGTTAATGGTGTAAAAAACATGCACCATGTTCATGTATGGCAGCTCGATGATCATGAAATGATGTTGGAGGCTCATCTTGATCTGGATGATGATTATTCAATTTCACGCTTTGAAGATATACTTGAAAAAGTCGACCAGATCCTCGGGCAATATCATATTCATCATTTTAACATTCAACCGGAATTCCGAAGGGATGATCAGAAACAATTGATAAATCCCGGAAAGACAAAATAGCTAAAGGCAAATCCCGCAAGACGGGACAAAAGTAGGGTCATTGCATGCAATGACCTGCAATAAATTATATTTTAATGCACTAAATTATATCACTATGAAACAGTCAATTGGTTTTATCGGTGGCGGAAGAGCAACCAGAATCCTTCTGCAGGCATTCAAAAACAAAAATACACAAGTAAGCAAAATTGTTGTTACTGATCCGGATCAGGATGTCATAGGGAATCTTATAAAATCATTCCCCGATATCAAGGTTGATAAAGCATCTGAAGCAGCCTTGCAGGATATAGTTTTTATTTCCCTGCATCCACCTGTTATTATGGATACCCTGGAGCTAATAAAAGGTAGCATTAACAGGAATACAATAGTGATATCTCTTGCTCCCAAAATCACTATATCGAAAATATCAACAAAACTGAATCAGTCGGAAAACATTGCGAGATTGATCCCAAACGCAACTTCCTATATTAATGAAGGTTATAATCCGGCTTGCTTTTCACCTGGCTTTGAAGAAAAAAGAAAGCAACAAATTCTGGATCTGCTCAGACTCACAGGAAATACATTTGAGGTTCCTGAAGAAAAACTTGAAGGATATGCAATAATGTCAGCAATGTTACCAACTTATTTCTGGTTTCAGTGGAATGAACTTCAGGCTATAGGTACGCAGATAGGCTTAAATGAAAAGGAATGTAAGGATTCCATCAGGGAAACGCTTAAAGCCTCATTAAATTTAATGTACCAGTCAGGATTGACACCGACGGAGGTTATAGACCTGATCCCGGTCAAGCCTATTGCAGAATATGAATCAATGATAAAGGATTGCTACAGAAACAAATTATTACCGCTGTATGAGAAGATAAAACCGTCATGATCAGGCCATTCGAATAACTTAAAAAGTGCAGGGATTTGCCTTTATTGCCACGCTCCCAGAATAAAACCAGAAATACCCATCCCGACAAATTGATTTCCGATGCGAATCAGAAATAATCTGAAAGGAATTCTTTCCCAGATTAGTTCCCCTGTTTCCAAAGGGACAATAAAACCAATCCAGCAAAGAAGTCCGACAAGTAAACCGCCTGACCCGTCAGCCATATTTGCCAGCTTAATTATGATAAGAAGTACAAAAATCATAACCAGATGACCTGCAAAACCTGCAACGATCCAGTTTTTGGCGGGTTTAAGTTCTTTTCCGGTAAGTCTTGACCACTCTGTACCAAACAGCTTTGGCTGAAACCATATTAATCCAGTTGCGGTATGAATTATCCATGCGACAAATACAGCAGCAAGGTTAATTTCTGAAAATTGAAAATTTGTCATAGGTTTTATCTCCTTAACTTTAAAAATAAATACGATTTTACACTCCTGTCAAAAGTAAGGAGACATGACTGCCATTTCAGAAGCCAACTCCTTTTTGTTTAATGATAATTTCTGCCTGTCTGGCCACTTTTTCCGCTATAATCTTACAGATGGTTACAGAACCATTCTCGATATACCGGTGTACATTACCTAACGAGGAAAATTCGCAATTTGTTATTTCATGACATAATGTGCTTCCGAACTCTTTCGTGAACCACTGCGACATCCTTTTGCCGATATTCATGGGTCTGTTGAACTTGTTCATGTGGTCTGCCATGGCATTACCGCCAACGATCATTGTAGCTAACATACGAAAGACCCGAAGGTGACTGTTTTCAATCTCGCCAAGTTTCAGGCCGACGGCCATCACACCGGCAGTAAAGGCACTGCAGGTCAGTCCTTTAAACACAGTTCCACCTATAAAACCGCTGGTTCCATCCAGTAGTTCCCGGGTTACAGGAATAGTGCCACTAAGATGCTTCAGCACGGCATGAGCACAGTGAAAATTATTGTCGGACATGTGAGAATATAAAAGGTTATAGGCTTCAACGCTCTCACCTGAAATAGCCTCGGTGTTGTCTTTACTTTCAGTTTGTCTGAAAAGCTCCGGAGCATGGCGGACGACCTTTATGCAAGGCAAAGGGACTCGTCGGTCACCCAGTATTTCCTTGCATAAGATTGAATTGTTGCACTTCCGAAATCGATTGTCATAATCGTGACCTGCATAGATCACTGCCGGCAGTCCGCCATTCTTTGCACTGAGCCCATACTCCAGCCCCATATGAATCAGCGGGGCTGTAATCCCTCCACATTCGAATCCTGTACTTCCTATTCCACCCGGCAGTCCGGCAGTCATCCTGACCAGCCAATCTTCTTTTGTATTTCCAAGATCAAGTAAAGTCCTCATTACAGCTGGAGCACAATGGCCCATTTTCAGCAAGTTTGATAGGCCGCGGCGGCGATACATCCTTTTGGTACTATAATTCAGGACAGGACTAACAGGTGTGGGTGTTACAGGACTTTTCTGTGATGTTGTTTCTGTAGTTTTCATTGTGAATTCCACTTATGGATTAGTTGTTCAAGAAATAATAGTTCATAATCTTATAAGTTTTTACCTTTTAAATATGCGATATCAAGATACTTTTTACGGGTGTCATTATCCACTGCCAGTATAGAATGGAAGTAGATATGGTCGACAGTTTGAATCCCGGGGTATTTCAGGCTCCAGTTATCAATAATTTTTTCCATGGATTCTTTGAATCCCTTTTCCCTGTAAACTATTTCGTTAAAGAAAGTGGGATGCATTATTATAGCTTTCTTGATTTTCAATAAAGGAATTCTTCCATCCGGATCACCATGCCATCCGCTTTCATTCAATCTGTATGCAAATCCGTAAGAAAAAACCCGTTCCATCCACCCCTTCATTATCGCTGGAAAGTGCATCCAGATCACCTGTGTTATGAATACGAGTACATCAGCTTCTGCTACTTTCTTTTGCTGAGCCAGCACATCGCCGGGCTTTTGAGAACTAATAAGCTCACGCAGTTCATCATCGCTCTTGTTCTTAATGTACAATTTTGCAACCAACCTTCGTACAGGTCCACCCGCAAGACCGATTATCATCTTCCGCATGTCCATTTGCCTGAACAGCCACTCGGGCATATCTTTATCGACAAAAAAGGCAGAATCCTTATCCTGCAATACAGGGTTGAACTTAATTTTGTACAAATCGACAATTTCATATCGATGTCCTGCTTCCTTTAGTCCCCTGACAAAATTGTCAAGGATAGCTTTTGTAAACGACAATGGATTAGGATGAGCATAAATAATTAAGACTTTCATAATGACTATAAATAAATTCCGGAATTCACTCCCATAACAGTTTGTTCAAGATCCTCTTCAACAAAGTTATGCTATCAGAATTCCAAAGTCAAGTTTTATTTATTAATTCAGATTTTTTGTCGGGACAAGCTCTGAATGGGGGTTACTCTCTTCATGTATTTTGCCCCCTTGCTCCCGACTCTAACCTTCCCTCATACACTCAAAAAACTTGTCATCCCTCGACTCATCCACCGTATGACACATTTCTAAAGCACTGGATATGTGGTGGATGAGTTGAGGGATCTCACAATCATTATAACGAATACTTTTTTGATTCATTCTTGTCCTTGACAGATACTTCTGCCATGTACGAGAGGAAAAAGATGTGATGTAAGATTAGCTCCCCCTGAGCGGGTTGAATATGTTCCTGAAAAAATGGTTGTTGCGAAATGGATATTTAATTTCTCCCCGATCGTGTTATCTCATGAAGTTTTTCAGAATGTGCAATCCTGATAATTTCTTTAGCTATATCCTCAGGTGACAGCACATAATCTATCCAACCGCTTTCTATAGCACTGTTTGGCATATCAGGCATTGCAGCCGTGTTGGGCTTTTGTGCAATAGTAATACCGCCCACCTCTTTTATGCTGGATAGAGCTTTCGCTCCATCACCATCATACCCTGATACAATGACTGCTATAAGTTTTCCGTCCCAGTGCTCGGTAAGGGAATTCAGAAAAACCGTAATCACATCGGGCCATCCCCTGGGCTTTGATATCGGTTTCAGACGGAATTCATTATTAAGAACGTGCAGATCGTGCTTTTCCGGGATGATAAATACATGATCTGGTTGGATATCCAGTTTTTCGGTAATTAATTCAACCGGCATAGCAGTGTATCTTGGAAGAATTTCGTGGAGTTGTGTGGTAACATTTCTCAGGTGATTTACAATTACAATGGCGACACCCATGTCGCTGGGCAGATTCTGCAATAGCCTGGTATAGGCATCCAGTCCGCCGGCAGATCCTCCCACACAAACCACGGGAAAATTTCTTGTTTTGTTCCCGGCTTTCAAGCCTTTCTTGGTTTTCACGTTTGTTTTTCTTTTGTAATGGTTACTCCAGGTGATTTCATTGTAAAGAGCTGATATTGATAAAACAATAAACCAGGAAGATATAAAGATAAGGATGAAACCCCGGAATACTTTTACACTTTTTCACGTGTAAGTTATATATTTAACAGTTGTATAGAAGGAATATGATACTTCTGACTTTCAGTAACTGTTTAATCGGAATGGAGCTTTATTGTTTGACGAACTCTACCCTGCGGTTCTTTGCCTTACCTTCTTCAGTGTCATTCGAGGCTATGGGCGAGTATGGACCCACTCCGGCAGATTTCAGGCGCGACGCTGCTACACCTCTCCCGGTGAGTGCCTTGACAACAGAAGCCGCACGGTCAGAAGAGAGTTTGATATTCGATTCCAGGCTGCCGACATTGTCTGTATGACCAACAACATAGACGTTAAGTGCAGGAGAGTCTTTGAACAATTTCACCATCTCTATCAGAGCCGGTTCTGACTCAGGTTTGATAATGGCCAAACCGGTATCGAAATAGATACCCTGGATTGTTGTCTTTCCTGTTTCGGTGAGGTCATTATTCATAGCCCTGGCGTCTGCAACAACATCCTGTTTCATTGCCTGCGACTCTACAATCACCAGACTATAATTCCTTGCTTCGTTGAACACTTCGACATAGACCCCGGTCAGAGAGCCGTTCTTTCTGATCTCAGCAGCCATTCGTCGTCCATCACCTGTCCCGAGGAGCTTTCCTCCGGCCTTCTTGATCGCAGCTTCGTAGTTTCGAACTATCTGCAGCATGCTAATGGGACGGGCAGCTTCCTTCCGTTCGTAATTAAAGGTATACACTTTCCCTTCCCAGTGAACATCACTACCACCAATCACAACTGGATCGTATGCGCCAAACTCAGACATATTATAATTTCCGATGTAATAGTCAGGCATACGTGTTATCAATGGGTGATCTTTACTTCCTTCTACATCTGTCTGGGCGAAGGTAACTTTCACAGTCAAAAAAGAAATGAATAAAATGCCATGTAAAACCCAACCGATTTTTTTCATCATTTTTTCATTTTTAGTACATAATAAACACTCTGTGCAAAAACTCCAAAATAGATCCTTCTGTATAATTGATGATCTAAATTAAGAAAAAAAAGTAAAACAATAACACGACTATGTAAACATTTATTATGCACACTTACTCAGTTGGCACCTGAAACTTCTATTTGATTATTTTAACCACGAATAAAGTCACAATTAGCAATTTGTTTATGTTAAGCACTTTGCATTTCAACTTTTCAACCTCTTCAACCCTTTAAACCCCTTCAACCCCTTCAACCTTTTCAACTTTTGTCTTTATACTTTTGTCTTTTATCTTTCAATTGTCTATATTTGGTTCTGGTTTCCTAATGTGCTAGTAAACTTTAAATTATGTTAGTCAGAACATTTGCCAGTGCCGTTACGGGTATTGATGCAGTGACCGTAACCATTGAAGTTAATGAGTCACGCGGCGTCCAGTTTTTTCTTGTTGGATTACCCGATAGTGCTGTCAAAGAGAGCCAGCACAGAATTGCATCAGCATTTGGTTCGCTGGATCATCATTGGCCAGGAAAGCAGATAGTAATAAATATGGCACCAGCCGACATCAGGAAAGAAGGGTCAGCGTATGATCTTCCACTGGCAATGGGTATCCTTGCTGCCGATGAAAAAGTTTCAAAAGGAGATATTGAGTCATTTGTTTTGATGGGAGAGCTGTCTCTCGATGGAACTCTTCAACCGGTAAAAGGAGTTCTTCCAATAGCATTGCGTGCCAGGGAAGAAGGATTCAAAGGGGTAATAGTACCTGTGAAAAATGCCCGGGAGGCGGCTGTTGTTGGAGGTCTCGATGTCTATGGAATGGAAAACCTGGGTGAAGTGGTTCATTTCTTTAATGGCACCCAAAAATTCAACCCGGTAAAAGTTGACCTGCTTGAAATCTTTGCCAGTGAGGCGAACAAATACGATGTTGATTTTTCAGATGTCCGCGGGCAGGAGAATGTCAAACGTGCCCTTGAAGTAGCTGCAGCCGGAGGGCATAACATTATAATGATCGGTCCTCCCGGAGCCGGAAAGACAATGCTGGCCAAGAGATTGCCTACAATTATACCTCCTCTGACCCTTGAAGAAGCTCTTGAGACAACAAAAATCCATTCAGTAGCCGGCAAGATTGATGACCATACAGCGCTTATGACAAAGCGCCCATTCAGAAGTCCGCACCACACAATTTCTGATGTCGCACTCGTTGGCGGGGGTACATTTCCTCAACCGGGAGAGATATCTCTCGGCCATAACGGAGTATTGTTTCTCGATGAACTCCCGGAATTCAAACGGACTGTACTGGAGGTCATGCGGCAACCTCTGGAAGACAGGGTTATAACAATTTCAAGAGCAAAATCAACTGTTGATTATCCTGCAAGTTTTATGCTTGTAGCTTCAATGAATCCGTGCCCCTGCGGCTTTCATAATCACCCTGAAAAAGAATGCATGTGCTCGCCAGGAATGGTACAGAAATATCTTAACAGAATTTCGGGACCACTGCTCGACAGGATTGATATCCACATTGAAGTGGTACCAGTTAATTATGATAAGCTCTCAGATTCAGGTAAAGTTGAACATTCTGCAGAAGTTCGTGAAAGAGTGATAAAAGCGAGAGCCATCCAGGCTAAAAGATTTGAAAATGTTAAAGGAGTCTATTCCAATGCTCAGATGTCATCATCAATGCAACGGAGATATTGTCAGCTCGATGAATCAAGCGGGAAGCTGCTTAAAACAGCAATGGATGTCAGAGGACTTTCAGCAAGGGCTTACGACAGGATATTGAAAGTTGCCAGAACTATTGCAGATCTGGGTGACTCTGAGAATATTACAGCCGAACATATTTCAGAAGCAATTAATTACAGAAATCTGGACAGGGAGGGATGGGCCGGCTAGGGTTCGGCTCCGCTCACCCTGGCTGGCTTCGCTCGTACTGACCGGCATTGCGCTTGCTTTATAGTTGTTTGGGTAAGTTCTCAGTACCTGTATCATTCAACAGCAATTCAATAGCATTCAGGAATTTTTTCTGATCAAGCGGTTTCTCAAAAACCATATCAGCTCCAAGAAGTTTTGCACCCGGAAGATATCCTGACGGGCTTATCCTGCCTCCTCCTGATATAGCGATTATTTTTAGCTTAGGATACGTTCTCCTGAGCTCAAGTATTGTTTCCAATCCTTCTTTTTCCGGCATGATAATATCAGTAACAATCAGATCTGGTACATGCTTCCTGAATAAATTCATCCCCTCTTTCCCGTTTAAAGCAATATCTACTTCATGTCCTGCCTTTTCAAGCATTTTTTTGATCATTAGAAGGATTGATGGTTCATCGTCAAATACATAAATCCGGGCCATTTGTCAAACAGTTTTAATGTTATTATCAAGTACTCTTCTGATTACTTTACTGAAATCATCCAGGATCATAGGTTTTAAAATAACTTCCGATATTCCGCTTTGTGATAAGACTTCTTCAGACAGATTATCTGCATAACCGGTTATAATGATTACTCCTAACTGCGGACGGATCTTTCTCATCATTGATAGCTAGATCTGTTCCTGATATATTTGGCATGTTCTGATCTGTGACTAGTAAAGAATATCTGTCGGGATCTTTCTTAAACTCTTCTAACGCTGAGATACTATTGCTTGAGATTGAAACCTTGTATCCAAGATTTTCCAGCATTTTCTTGCCCATAAAAGTAATTTCCGGTTCATCATCAACAAACAGGATACATTCATCGCCTTTTACCGGTTTTTTTTCTGATTTGTCAGATTCTAAAAGATCAGCACCGTATTTTGGCAGGTAAATCATAAATGTTGTTCCTTTGCCAGGGGTACTATCCACCACTATCGCCCCGCCGTAATTATTAATTATACCATGCACCACAGAGAGGCCCAGTCCAGATCCTGAACCAACTTCCTTACGGGTAAAGAACGGCTCAAAGATACGCTCCTTGGTTTTTATATCCATCCCATGCCCTGTATCTGAAATTGTCAGAAGTATGTACTCGCCTTTCTTAAGATTTTGTATTTTTTCAGCCGATTTCTGATCAATTTTTACAGCTTCAAGTCTTACCTCAAGAACCCCCCCCGATTTCATCATGGCATGATTGGCATTTGTGCACAGGTTCATCACTATCTGATGAATATGAGTCGGATCTGCCAGAACAGTACCAATCTTCTGATCGAAATGTTGTCTGATCTCAACCCCGGGAGGGAATGAGGCTTTAATAAGGTTTATTGCCTCAGCAACAATTGGTTGAAGCTGAATAGGTTTATTTTGAAAATCTACTTCCCTGCTAAACGTAAGTACTTGCTGAACAAGATCTTTGCCCCTGTGAGCAGCATTGTTAATCTGTTCAATATCGAATCTCAGATTGCTCTCTTCAGGCAGTTCCTCCAGTGCCATGTCGGTGTAGCCGAGGATAGGAGTAAGTATGTTATTAAAGTCATGGGCGATACCACCGGCTAAAGTACCTATAGTTTCCATTTTCTGAAGCTGGAACAATTGTTTTTCCAGCTCAGCACGTTCTCTTTCAAATTTCTGCCGTATCTCAATCTCTTTTTTCAGATCAAGATTGGCATTTGAAAGCTGATAGGTCCGTCTCCTCAACTCTTTTTTCAAGTGCATTATTGGCAGTTTTTACATTTTCTTTTTCCTGTTCAAGCTGTATTCTCATATAGAACTCTTAACCTTGCAGAAAGTTCAAGAAAATAACTGATAAACATTCCAATAACATTGGCACTTATAAAAAATGAATTATTACTTATAAGGATACTAACCGGAGTATGCGATACCCAGATAGCAGATATCTCATATGAAACAACGATCGACCATCCGGCAACTGATGCATAAATAAATCTTGCACGACTAAAGGTATAACCGAATATTAAGATCAGTATCAGTCCGGCATAATAGGAATAATTCCCCACCCTTGCGGCCAGAATAATCATGACTATAATTCCGAAGCCGGTAATGAACATAATACATGAAATAGTGAACTGCATGTATTTTTTAAATAATCTGGAATAGGAAAAGAGGAGTGCTGTAATAAGTATCGGAAAAACAATACCGAACCGGATGAACCAGAAAACACCTTTCAGAGTCGGCACAGTAGCAGCATCAAGGAACGCAAATGCCCCATAGAAAATCATTGAGAGAATAAGAGAGAATCTATAAGGGTTTAATGATCTTTTAAAGTAATCTTCGTGGAATTCCTTTTCGTACTGATGTAAATCTCCGGTAAAGCTAAGTGTAAGATAATTAACTGACAGAGACTCATTACTGGCTGTAGGAAGGCCCAGGAAACTGCTACCCACATACTTAAATAGGTTCATAGATAAGATATTGAATTTATCTCATATTTCTGAATTATGGAACTAATTGTTTTTTCTTATTTTTAAGAAACAAATTTATACCAAGAGGCTCTTTTCCAACACTTACCATTTCCTTATCAATATTGGCATCCAGGGCAATCCTGAATAGATCCGACTCTGTCCGGTGATTGAGGTTCCAGTCTATATACTTCCATGAATCTTCTTGTCGGATTTTTAGTGCTGAAATTGCTTATAACCATTTCCCCATCCTCGGTTAGGCAATTAATATATTTTCTGATCAGAAAAGTAAAATGCTTATCCTTGAAATAGTCAAAGAGGCCTGCACTCCAGATAAGATCATATAATTTAAATGCATTGAACCGCAGCGCATTTATTTTATTGTACGTTATCTGTCCGTTAAACGTCCAGATTTTTTTCCATCGAGAAATCGATTGCACACTGGTCAAAATCAATTAGATCAAAGCTAATTGAATTTTCACCTGAATGGTTGCTCAGGAATTCATTGACATCCTCAGCAGGCCCTGATCCAAGGATGAGAACTCTTGATTCCTTTTTTTCCAGTACCAGCCTTTTGCAGTAGTCGATAAAGAAGTCTTTCCTGTTTCTGACAGCATAGGCTGCCGGCTGATTCTGGAAAAAAAGATCCCAGTTTTTGTATTGCTGATCGTTGTTGACATCAAACTGATAAATTTTTTGGATAAGGTTAAAATCTCCGGGATACCCGAAAGGTTTAACAAAAGCGTGGCCGATAAGGGTCTTTGTATTAAGGATGCTTTTTATTATTTCCCTGAATTCCTCAACCTCCTCACTATTAAGACTATTAACAACTTTGCTGAATTCTTCATAATTGTGAGGCTGAGGTCCGCCGTTTTCTATCAGATACTTCAAAAACGCGACTGCTTTTTCATCAATACTTTTTTTCACTGCAATCGGATAGCTATTCATTAATTTTGTTTATAGTAACATTAAATATATAACTTACAATTCATTAATCCTGCTGATACTTATCAACAGTAATGAAAACTTATACATCTTAAAACCTTTGCAATTTGACTTTCTCCCCAAATATAAACCAGAAATTCCAACTGATAATTAACTTCAGTAAAAAAAATGGAGTAATTATACTGTCTGATCTGAAAAATGTTGCTGATCGGGTCAGTTTTTCACCACTAAAGAACAAGGGTATCTATAATTTTTGAATTTTGCAAGGATTTGCCTGTAATCTGGAACTCTCTGACATTAGTTCATTCCCGAAGGTCATTCCGGGAAGATCCTGTTTCCAGTCCCTTTCCCGGGATTTTTTGCGAAATAATGAATTTATACTATTTTTAACGGCTTAATAAACTGCCACATCTTCCTAGTATGGAACTTACTCGTAGTATCAGGGATAAAATGATGAAAGAACGCCTTATGTTTGTTTACAGAGGTGTTGTAACAAATGAGAATTCCGTGCCTCTTCTTATGCTTCTTGAAAAGGAGATGGAAAATTCGGCGTTTGGATTTGTGGGTAGGAAAAGACTTTTTATGTTTGTTCTTGAGAGTCTTCAGAATGTATCAAGGCATAGTGACCAGAATCAGCATGCCGATATGTCTCTCGTTGTATACTCTAAAACAGATAATGGTTATACGGTAACAACCGGAAATGTTCTGCCATCATCAAGTATCAGAGATCTGAAACTAAAACTAGATGAGATAAATCATCTTCAACCTGAAGAAATCAGAAATGTTTACAGGCAGATGTTAAGCAGTTCCGAATTCAGCAATAAGGGAGGTGCAGGACTTGGCCTTTTGGAGATGGCAAAAAAAACGGGAAACAAGCTCGATTATGATTTTGTTCCACTTGACGATGAATTTTCGTATTTTATTTTAAGCAAAACGGTCAATTCCGTCGGTGTCGGAGTACATTCTGCCGGGGAAGAGCACCCCTTTCGTGGCAAGGCCGTTTCACAGCTTGAAAGACTGATGGCAGAAAACAATGTCTACCTGCTCTGGTCGGGACATATTTCATCTGATGTTGAGAAAGAGGTGCTCTCTTTTACTGAAACGAAACTTGTTGAAGAAGATATTGAGTTAAATCTCAGAAGAAGAATATTCAGCGTTCTTGTTGAGATACTTGAGAATGTGGCAAAGTATAGTCCGGGAAAAGGGCCGGAGGAAAAGTTCGGAATGCCGGTAGCAATGATAATGCTGGAAGATGATGTCTATTCTCTTACCACCGGAAACCTTATTCTCAACGAAAACGTAGAGGATCTTCAGAGGAAACTCGATACTATAAACAAGTATGACAAAGTCGGACTGAAAGAGCTCTTCAGGAAATCTCTTTCAGGGCAGACGATAAGTTCAGACAGCACAGGGAATATGGGTTTGATTGATATGGCCAGAAAATCAGGAAGCAAATTAGTGTACCAGTTTGAACAGATAAATGAACTCTATTCCTATTATGTTCTGAATGTGAAAGTTGAGGACAGGAACGATTAGGTCAATGTTTTAAAAGTAAGTGCATTGCCATCCCATTCTGCATAACTGCCGTTCTTAATCCAGTCACCAAGAAACAAAATTTCCGAATCTGGTTGCAGCTGGTAGGTCATTGCCAGGTGCCTGTGTCCGAAAATAAAATAATCAATTTTTTCACCAGCAAGGATTGACCTGGCATACCGTATCAGATCCTCTCCGTCCTCGCCCAGGAACTCAAGGGTTATACCTTTCCCGAGTCGGGAGTTCAATGACCATCTGTGTCCGATCCCAACCCCTACTGAAGGATGGAGCGCTGAATACATAATCTGAAGCGGTCTGTTTCTGAAGATTGAAAGGAGAATTTTATATCCGGTACTTTTTGTTCCTAATCCTTCACCATGTGCCAGGAAAAATTTCTTTCCGTTAAATTGAGTTGTCAATGGTGTATTATGAATAATGATGCCGCATTCATCGGAGAGATAATCACCGGCCCACATGTCATGATTCCCGGTAAAAAAATGAACAGGTATTCCTGAATCAGTTATAGCAGAAATAGTCCCCAGAAACCTGGTGAATCCCCGCGGGACAACAAGTTTATATTCCCACCAGAAATCGAAAATATCACCAAGAAGGTAGATCTCTTTTGCATCGGGAGCGATAGAATTTAGCCAGCGTACCACTTTCTTTTCCCTTTCTACAGGGGGCGATCCTGTTGGCAATCCCAGGTGAAAATCAGAAGCAAAATATATTTTTCCTGTTTCTGTCAAAACATTTACTATTTGTTAAATAACTGCTCGAGTTTCAGTTGCAAAGCTCTGCCGTGAATGTTTGAAGCAATTGGTCTGCCTTCTTTGTCAATCAGATAATTCGAAGGGACACTTTTAACATTGTATAATTTTGCATTTGTGGGATTTTTAGGATCATCTTCCCTTGTACTTATCCATGGTAACTCATCAAATTTGACAGCTGCCTTCCAGGCTGACTCGCTTTCGTCGAGATTAATCTGATAAATTTCAAATCCTTTCCTGTTATAAAGTTTGTAAAGCTCCTTGAACTGAAGATTTTCTTCGACACAATCAGTTGAAGTTACCGACCAGAATGTAAGAAGTACATATTTCCCTCTGAGGGAAGAGAGTGCAATTCTGTTACCTTTAGTATTCTTTAAATCCGGATCGAGTTTTGTTCCAGGCATACTTTTTGCCAGCTGTGTTATTTTGTTGACATACATCTGATTCATCTCTTTCTCAAAATCCCTTGCCATAGCCTGCACATGTTTCGAATTTGGATAATGGTGTGTAAGCGAATCAGTTACAATTTTAAGATACTGGAGATCGTGAGGATCATAAAGAACATACAAATCTGGATTGAACCGCTGATACAGTGCTTTTATTGAAGCTAAAGAATTTATATTATTTATAATGAACTCAATATTCTTTTTCCGTTGTGCCTTGATCAGATTCTGATACTCTGTCTCAAGTAAAGGACCCTTAACATCAAAACCTTCCTCTCCTGACAATTTGGTATACAGGGTACTCAGTGAATCAAGTTTTCTTTTTGTTTCAGAAAGATTGAGATCAAGTGTCCGTAGCTTTTCGGTACCCACTGATCCGGTTACTGAAAAATGTTCAAACAGATTTTTGTCATTAAACTGAAGCCCGATTTTTTCCCCGGGTTGAGCCAACAAAGTAATAAAATTTGATGTTGAATAACCAAGCTGGTAAAAATCAGGTCCGGAAGCCTTAACCTTCAGCCGGAACATACCTTTCCGGTTGATTTTTGCCGAGTCGATAAGCACCGGAGTATCAACATCCAGCCTGTTAATAAGTATATATTTTTCTTTGGTATCTTTTATAACCCCATCGACAGTGAATTTGGTGTTGTCTTTACAACCGGAAAAAAGAATAACAAGAGACAGGACAAATAGTATTCGTTTCATTCAAATTCGGATTACCAGATTATATATTCGGTCTTTTATTTAAATAATTCAGCCAGTTTGGTCTGTAATCTTTCTCCTCTCAGATTAGAGGCTATTATACGGCCCTCTCTGTCAAGAAGAAAATTATAAGGTATTGATTCGATCTTATAGAGTGGCACAACTATGGAATTCCAATATTTTATATCACTGACATGAATCCATTTCTCTAAATGATCGTCCTGTATGCCTTTCATCCATGCCTCTTTGGTTTTGTCAAGTGATACCTGGAATATCTGAAATCCTTTCTTATGATAAACATTATAAGCTTTTACCAGATTTGGATTCTCCTGCCTGCATGGAGCACACCACGCTGCCCAGAAATCAAGGAGAACTACCGATCCTCTTGTTGATGAAAGTTTCAGGGTATCTCCTTCGGGTGTAGGGAGTGATATCTCGGGAGCTTCAGTTCCTGAATCTGTACCGGGAGATGCCCCTGTTTCTCCTCTTACTTTCGCAACCATTTCCTTTACCTGTTCGTGAAGAGTTTTAACCGGCTCATAATCAGGATAAAGGATATGCATTGATGAATCAACCTTTATATAGTACTTCAGGTCTTTTGTGGGATTAAGAACATAAACACTTGGCGCAACCTGCTGATAGAGTGCTACAAGACTGACAAGGGATGTGAGATTATCATCAATATATTTTTTCGTATAAGCGTTAATCTCACGCAGGTAAACCTGTGCCGTACTGTCGAGCGATTCGATTACTTTGGGTAATTCCGGTTTATCTGCATTTTGCATATAAATGTTGTTTAGCTCAGTCATTTTTTTTATTGTTTTCCTGAGCTTTTTGTTATATTCTGCCATTGATTCGGTGCCGGTCGAACCTTTAATTGATATCGGGTAATTTAAGGAATCGTATTGTGCTTTAATCGTGATTTTCTCTCCCGGCTTTACAAGCATAGTTAAGAAATTATCATTATTCTTTTTAAGAAGATAGAATGAAGGAAATTTAACATCCTTTTTAAACTTAAAGACACCATCATTTGTTAATAATACAGAATCAACAGTTTTCAGTTCATTCGACTTCAGCTCATCAAGATAAATATATTCTCCGCTGACTGGAGTAACAAGATTACCAGTTATTTGGACGGTATTATTTTTGCATGCAACAAAAATGATAATTATAAACAAGTATAGAAAAATCTTCTTATCCATCAAGTAAAATGTTAATTGATAATTATTTTCAAGTATTGAGATGCAAAGTTATTCTTTTTTTAATCCGGCAGCGCGTTTAAGAATTTTTATTAATTTTTTATGACATGATCAGGATGGTTTGCAAGGTTCATTTTTTATAATTAACTTACATAGATTATTTTATTCATACTCTAATTATATGAGTTACATAAAGTTTGAAAAGAGTCAGGTGGTAAATCTGGAATATTCACTGGCACGGGAGATGATCAGAACAAACAGGGCAGGATCATATTCTTCGACAACCCTGGCCGGTTGCAATACCCGGAAATACCATGGGTTACTAATCTGTCCTGTTGACGAGTTAGGCGGTGAAAGATATGTACTGCTCTCTTCTCTCGATGTTATAATTGTTAACAATGATAAAAGTTTTAATACCGGCATAAGAAAATATAAGGGAGATTATTTTAGTCCGAAGGGTCATAAATATGTCGAAGATTATGACGTAGATAACATTCCTTCAAGGATATACAGGGTTGGTGGTGTAATCCTAAAACAGGAAAGACTCCTTGTTCATTATGAAGAGCAGCTTCTTATAAGGTTTACAATACTTGAAGCCTCGGAACCTATGAAACTGCAGTTCCGCCCCTTTCTTGTTTTTCGGAGTATCCATCAGCTCACTCATGCCAACATGGCTGCAAATACCAGGGTTGATTATATAGAAAATGGTATCAAATCAAAAATGTATGAGGGATTCCCTTCACTAAAACTTCAGTTTTCTTCGCCTGTTGAGTTTATTCCCGTACCTGATTGGTATCTCGGGGTTGAATATCCTGAAGAACAGAAACGCGGGTATGATTATTCGGAAGACCTTTTTACCCCGGGTTTTTTTGAGCTTAAAGCAAAAAAGGGAGATATAATAGTCTTTTCTGCTTCCACGAAAGAGGAAAAGACAGCCGGACTTAAAAAGAAGTTTACAAAGACAGTCTCAGGTAAAATCCCAAGGGACAGCTTCCTTAATTGCCTGAAAAATGCTGCCCAGCAATTTGTTGAAAAACGGGGTGGCAAGACACTTATTATTGCCGGCTACCCATGGTTTGGCGCCTGGGGCAGGGATACCTTTATCTCATTACCCGGACTCGCTCTGGCCCGTCATAACCTTGTACTCTATCGCGAAGTTCTCGACACTCAGATTGACAGAATGAAGGATGGATTGTTTCCCAATATGGGTGACTCTGATAATCCTGCCTTTAATTCTGTTGATGCTCCTCTCTGGTTCTTCTGGTCGGTTCAACAATATTTTGAACATGGAGGTACTGACGCCTGGGAACGATATGGCGCAGCTGCAAAATCTGTACTGAACGCTTTTGTAAGAGGAACGTCATTTAATATCCATATGAGAGAAAATGGGCTTATATATGCAGATTCCCCGGGGAAAGCACTGACATGGATGGACGCTGTAGTAGATGGGAGTCCTGTAACACAGCGAAAGGGTTATAACGTTGAGATAAATGCACTCTGGTATAATGCTGTTAGCTTTTCACTTGAGCTGGCCAGGACAGGTAATGATAAGAAGTTCATTAAGGAGTATGAAAAACTGCCGGCACTTATAAAAAAATCCTTTCTTGAGATTTTCTGGGATGAGAAAACCGGCTATCTGGCTGATTATGTCAATGATGACGAGGGTGCAAATATTTTTATACGGCCTAACATGGTCATTGCTGTTTCTCTTCCTTATTCGATGCTTGATAAAGACCAGATGAAAAAGGTACTTGATGTTGCTGACAGAGATCTTGTTACGGTCAGAGGATTAAGAACTCTGTCGCCTCGTAATGAACTATACCATGGAGTATGTGAAGGGAATCAGAAAGAAAGAGATAATGCATATCATCAGGGTACTGTATGGCCCTGGCTTTATGGTCCTTTCTGTGAAGGATGGCTGAAAGTGTACGGACAACAGGGTGTACAGAAAGTTAAAAAACTTATTTTTGGTCTTGAAGCATGTAATGAGTGAACATGGGATCAGTACAATTTCCGAGATTTATGACGGCGATCCTCCTCATACACCGGGGGGAGCTATTTCACAGGCATGGAGTGTAGCAGAAGTACTTAGAATAATCGCGATTCTTGAAACAAAATTTGCAAATCAATAACAGAGGCAGGGTATGCGTGTGTTAATGTTCGGATGGGAGTTTCCGCCACATATCTCAGGTGGATTGGGTACTGCCAGTTATGGCCTTACAAAAGGTATGGCCACCCTCGATGATCTGGAAGTGATATTTGTTGTACCCAGGACATGGGGCGATGAGGATCAGACCATTGTCAGACTTGTTGGTGCGAACCAGGTGCCTGTTGCATATAAACAGGTATTTTATAAAGGATTCAGACGTCCTGTTGAAAGAATTGAAGTGTCCTCAAAAATTGTGCCTTATACCGACCCTGAAGATTATTGGAAATTGATTAGTTCTGAAGTATCGGGATACAGTTTCTTCGTTCAGACAAATAATAATGGCAAGGTTGATTTTTCTGGAAAATACGACAATAGCCTGATGGATGAGATATATAAATATTCTGTTGTAGCTGCGGTGATAGCCGAGGAAAATGAGTTTGATATCATCCATGCACATGACTGGCTTGCTTATCCTGCAGGCATTGCAGCCATGGAGGTATCGGGAAAACCACTTGTAATACATGTGCACGCAACCGACTTTGACCGTAGCGGCGGAAGTGTAAACCCCGATGTTTACCGCATCGAAAAAAATGGTATGGATGCAGCCTCTAAAGTAATTACTGTAAGTAATCTCACAAGAGACATTGTAATAAATAAATACAATATTAATCCCGACAAAGTTGAAACTGTTTATAACGCTGTTGAGCCGGTGGAGATTTCAGAAAACTGTTTCATCAGGAAAGGTTTTGACGAAAAGGTTGTCACATTTCTGGGCAGGATAACTATGCAGAAAGGCCCTGAATATTTTATCGAAGCAGCATATAAAGTGTTACAGGTAATGGACAATGTAAGATTTGTTATGGCCGGGTCGGGCGATATGATGGAAAGGATGATGAGAAGAGCAGCCGCACTTAAAATAACCGACCGGTTCCATTTTACCGGATTTCTTAAAGGGGCAGATGTATTTTCGATGTTGGATATGAGCGATGTTTATATTATGCCTTCTGTTTCAGAACCATTTGGTATCTCACCTCTTGAGGCTATGCAGTCGAATGTACCCGTAATAATCAGTAAGCAGTCGGGTGTCGCTGAAATACTTACACATGCGGTTAAGACTGATTTCTGGGACATTGATGCAATGGCCGATGCAATTTATGGTATCCTTAACTACCCTGCCCTGGCAAATATGTTTATTAAAAACGGGAAGGAAGAGGTTATCAGGCTTAAATGGGATAATTCGGCCAGGCACGTGCGGGATATCTATTACCGAGTGATTGAAAATAAATAGTTTTAGTATATGAGTATATCAGGCAAAAAAGCGATTTGCTTCTATTTTCAGGTTCATCAGCCTTTCAGGCTCAAGAGGTACAGGTTTTTCGACCTAGGGCACGATCATTATTATTATGATGATTTCTCGAATGAATCAATCATGAGAAAAGTGGCAGAGAAATGTTATCTGCCTGCAAATAAGATTATTTTGGATCTTATCCAGAAACACAAAGGGAAGTTTAAAGTTACTTTTTCTCTATCCGGGCTTGCAATCAGCCAGTTCAGGTTATATGCCCCTGAAGTACTTGATTCGTTCAGGCAACTTGCCGAAACAGGAATGGTGGAATTTCTTGCTGAGACAAACTCTCATTCGCTTGTTTCACTTAAGAGCAGAAGTGAGTTTGAACGGCAGGTCAGTAAACACAAAGAAATGTTAAAGACTCACCTGGGAGTTGAACCTGCTTCATTTCGTAACACAGAATTAATTTATTCCGACACTATCGGAACCTGGGTGGCTGATATGGGATTTAAATCTATACTGACTGAAGGTGCCAAACACGTTTTGGGATGGAAAAGCCCCAACTTTCTATATTGTAACTCATTAAATCCCAGGCTGAAAGTCTTGTTGAGGAACTTTGTTCTTAGTGATGATATTGCATTCAGGTTCTCAAACAGGGACTGGAACTCCTGGCCATTAACTGCCGATAAATATGCTTCGTGGATAAACAAACTTGCTGCTAAAAGCGAACTGATAAATATTTTTCTCGATTATGAGACATTTGGTGAACATAACTGGAAAGAGACAGGCATATTTGACTTTCTGTACTATATGCCGGGAGCAGTTCTCAAAAAAACTCCATTCCGGTTTATGACACCTACGGAGATTGCCGATAGTTTGCAACCGGTTTCTGCAATCAGTATTCCTTCACCAATCTCATGGGCTGATGAAGAGCGCGACATAACGGCCTGGCTTGGGAATGAGCTGCAGGTTGCCGCTCTTGATAAACTATACAGCCTTGCCGGGAAAGTAAACAAATGTGAGGACGAACTGATAAAAAAAGATTGGGAATATCTCCAGTCGAGCGATCATTTTTATTATATGGCAACAAAGTTTTTTTCCGACGGAGCAGTTCATGCCTACTTCAATCCCTATGAAACACCATATGATGCCTTCATGAATTATATGAATGTACTCAGTGACTTTGAAATCAGACTTCGAAAATTGTTCCCTGATACTGCAGAGCAGGATCAGATATTTAAACTTGGCGCGCAGGTCATTGAAAAAGATATGATCATCGAAAAACAAGTTTATGAAATTGCAAAACTTACCAGAAAAATTGCAAAAGCAAAACCGGCGGTAAAACCAACATTAAAGAAATCATTGAAAAATGTAAAAAAGAAACCGGGAACAGAGAAACTAAAAAAGGAGGTGAAGACTTCTGAAAAGAAGCAGACTGTAGTTGTATCTAAAGAAATTGTAACTAAAATTGCAGCCGGAAAATCCAAAGCTAAAAACAAAACAACAATAAAAAATACTCCTCTGAAAACTATCAAGAAAGTAAAACGAATCAAAAAGTAAGAATTCCACACTAAAATAAATAATTTCTGAAGATGAAGGTTGAATTTATTTTTGAAACCAGTTGGGAAGTTTGCAACAAGGTTGGAGGTATACATACGGTAATCTCAACAAAAGCGCTTAAAATTGTCAATGAACTAAGAGATAAATACATCCTGATCGGTCCCGATGTATGGAGGGAAGAGGTTAAGAATCCTGAGTTTATTCCTGACGAATCGCTGTTTGTTTCATGGAAAGCCAGGGCTGCATCCGAAGGGCTGAGAGTTAAAACCGGGAGGTGGAATATTGCCGGGGAACCAATTGTAATCCTGATCGATTTTACACCATATTTCGGGCAGCAGAATGAAATATTTGCTGTATTCTGGGAATCGTATAAACTGGATAGCATAACGGGGCAATGGGACTATGTTGAACCGGCACTTTTTGGATATGCCGCCGGTAAACTTATTGAAAGCTTTACATCCTTCTATAACGAACATCATAATACTATAGCTCAGTTCCATGAGTGGATGACAGGGACAGGAATATTATACCTGAAAAAGTATGCCCCCTGGGTTGCCACTTCATTCACAACTCATGCTACCGTGCTTGGCAGGTGTATAGCCGGTAATAATCGTCCGCTGTACGGTAAAATGGAGGAATATAATCCAGCACAGATCGCCCGGGAGTTCCATGTAGAAGCCAAGCAATCGCTCGAAAAAATTTCTGCCGCTGAAGCGGATGTTTTTACAACAGTAAGCGAAATTACATCCAGAGAATGTCAGCACTTTCTGGGTAAGAAGGTTGATGTTGTTACTCCCAATGGTTTCGAAGATTCTTTTGTTCCTGCAAGTGAAATATTTGAAGAAAGAAGGCAATTAGCCCGGGAAAAACTGATAAACGTTGCTGAAGCTGTATTAGGTTATTCTGTGCCCGAAGATTGTATATTAGTGGTAAACAGCGGGAGATATGAATTCCGGAATAAAGGAGTTGATATTTTTATTGACTCTCTCGGCCAGCTTCAGGAGAAAGCTGCAATCGAAAAAGAATGTATTGCTTTTTTTCTGATCCCTGCCTATCATAAAGGCCCTCGTCAGGATATAATAGATATACTTTATAATGATGGCCCGGGAAACGGTGGTGATAAATACCTTACACATAGTCTGCATTACCCTTCATCAGATCCTCTGCTGCAAAGAGTAAAAGAGAATAATCTGAAAAATGATCAAAAATCGAAAGTCAAGGTCATTTTTGTACCCTGCTATCTGAATGGTAATGATGGGGTCTTTAATATGACATATTTCGATTTGCTGATTGGATTTGACCTCTCAGTTTTTCCATCTTACTATGAACCATGGGGATATACTCCGCTTGAAAGCCTGATGTTATATATTCCGACTGTAACTACCTCACTTTCAGGATTTGGAATGTGGGTCAAGACATATTTTCAGGAACCAGGGAACGGGATCTCAGTAATTGAGAGGACCGATGATAACGAAGCTGAGGTTATTGTCGAATATCACGGATTTCATTGCAAGGTTTATCAGTTTAAATGAGTCAGAAATTAAGTCTGCAAGAGAAAAAGCTCATGCAGTCTCGAGAATAGCACTGTGGGATAACCTTGTTGAACATTATTTCACTGCATACCAACAGGCTCTGTCGCAAAGCAGCGAGAGGAGAGAAGAACCCAGGGAATTCATAAAATTTCTCGAAACCCCCGGAGTAAATGTCCGCAAACCTCATCAGATACCTGTTTGGAAAGATATTTATGTTCAGAGTGATGTTCCCGAGAAGCTGGCCTCACTAAAAGATCTGGCAAATAATCTCTGGTGGTCGTGGAACTCTGAAGCTGAGTCATTGTTTAAAAGAATGGATCCGTCACTATGGGAGAATGTACACCATAATCCTAAGCTTCTTCTTGAAAAGATCGATTATAAAAGACTTCTTGTACTTGAAGATGATGATGATTATGTTGCAGATCTGAAAAAGGTCAATGAAATATTTAAAGCCTATAAGGATCGGCCTAATGATACCAGCTTACCTTCAATAGCATATTTCAGTATGGAGTTTGGTATACACCCGTGTCTGAAGATTTATTCAGGGGGTCTGGGGATACTTGCGGGGGATTATCTGAAGGAAGCCAGCGACTCGAACCTGAATATAACCGGTGTCGGGTTGCTTTACAGGTATGGTTATTTCAAACAAAAACTCGGGCCCAGGGGAGAGCAGCTTCCGATATATGAAGCTGAGGAGTTTTCACGTCTTCCTATAATCCCGGTTAAAGATTCAAAAGGTAACCATTTGAATGTAAGTCTTGTGTGGCCTGGAAGAACTGTCAAAATCCGCGTATGGGAAGCTATGGTGGGGAAAGTCCGGCTTATTCTTCTTGATACCGATTTCGATGATAATCTGCCTGAAGACCGTACGGTAACTCATTATCTGTATGGAGGAGACATAGAGAACAGGCTCAGGCAGGAACTAATCCTGGGAATAGGTGGTATCAGAGCCCTTGTGGATATGGGCTTAAAGCCTGATATTTATCACAGCAATGAAGGGCATTCTGCATTTATTAGCCTGGAAAGACTGAGAGGTTTGATAAATGATAACCATCTTACTTTTAACCAGGCGCTTGAAGCAGTGAGGTCATCAACGCTATTTACAACACATACGCCAGTTCCGGCAGGGCACGATGCATTTGATGAAGATCTGCTCCGTAAGTATATTTCTCATTATCATAGCCGGTTAACAATAACATGGGGAGAACTTATGGCTCTGGGACAATGCGAGGGAGATTTTGACAAGAAATTTAATATGAGCTATCTCGCTGCAAGAATGTCTCAGGAAGTAAATGGCGTCAGTAAATTGCATGGTGAAGTCAGTCAGGGGATGTTCAATAAGCTCTGGCCGGGTTATCTTAAAGAAGAACTTTTCATCGGCTATGTCACTAACGGTGTTCATCATCCGACATGGACTGCTCCGGAATGGAGAGCGGTTTACAAACAGTTGACCGGGGATATAAATTTCGACCAGACCGACAGAAACCTGTGGGAAAAACTTTATAGTCTTGAGGATAAACAGATTTACGAGGTAAAAACCGGTCTGAAAAAGACTCTGTTTTCAAATATAAGGAAGAGGCTTCAGTCTGATATGATTGAGAAGCACGTCAGTCCCCGTACTCTATTGAATATCAGCAGTCATCTTGATGAAAAGGCTTTGACAATTGGATTTGCCAGACGGTTTGCCACTTACAAAAGGGCATCTCTTCTGTTCCGCGATATCGACAGACTTGCCAGAATAGTTAATAATCCTCAGAAACCTGTCCAGTTTATTTTTGCCGGGAAAGCGCATCCCAACGATGGTGGCGGTCAGGACCTGATAAAAAAAGTCTTTGACATATCACAGCTTCCCCAGTTCGCGGGTAAAGTTTTATTCCTCGAGAATTATGATATTGAGCTGGCAAAATACCTTGTGAGGGGAGTCGACATCTGGCTTAATACGCCAACGAGGCCACTTGAAGCCTCAGGTACCAGCGGTGAAAAAGCTGTTATGAACGGAACAATCCACTTCAGCGTTCTTGATGGCTGGTGGGTTGAAGGATACAGGGCATTTGCCGGCTGGGCTTTACCCAAGAAGAGAACTTATGAAAATCAGGATCTACAGGATGATATAGATGCCGAAACTATTTATAATATGCTTGAATATGAAATAGTTCCGGCCTACTATTCTTTTAACGAACAGGGAATACCTGCTGAGTGGGTCAGCCTCATTAAAAACACTATGGTGAAGATAGCTCCCGAATTTACAATGAAGAGGATGATTGACGACTACTTTGAGAAATATTATAATAAGCTCTTTACGCGTAACAAATATCTCACCGAAAATAATTTTGAGAAGGCAAAGGAGCTTGCATCCTGGAAAAAAACTATCAAAGATGAGTGGGATAATATTGAAGTCCTGAATTATAGTTTTGAAAAGGCCGGAGATAATGTTTACCGTTCAGGGCACGATTACAGAGCTGAGATTGCACTCGATGTAAAGAAAATACCGAAAGAAAACGTGGGAGTTGAGTTTATTGTAACACATATGAGTAAAAGAGGTGAACATGAATTTGTTGCAAGTGAAGAGTTCAAACTGATAAGCTGTAAAAACGGGAAATGTCTGTACAGGGCCAGTCTTGTTCCTGAAAAAGCCGGTTCATTCTTTTATGGAATCCGAATTTACCCGAAACATAAAGATCTTCCACATAAGCAGGATTTTTATCTCCTGCGCTGGATAGATTAGAGATCTGTTGCCCGTCGCACGGGTTCTTTCTTAAATACCAGGGCTGTTCTTGAAGGCAGGTACAGATAAAGATATAAAGGAGCATTAATAATATTCCTTTCTGCTTTTTTAATTGAAATGTAGGGAGTCTTCCTGTCTATTCTGTTGAAACCGCCAAATGAGGGATCATCCGTATCAAGTACAATCCTGAATTTCCCGGCAATCGGTATTCCGTAATCAGTAAATGATACTGACGGATGAAAGTTAAAAACGAACAATAATTCCCCTCTCATATAGGCAACAACCTTATCAGCATCATTTTCATATATCCTTTTAACTGTGAGATCATCAAGTATTCTGAGATCTTTGTTCAGTTTTATCATACTCCTGTCGAATTTATTCAGGTTGTAATATTTAAGATCCTTATTATCTGCAAGTTGCCATTGGCGTCGTGCATATTTAAAACTCCAGTTGTTTCCTTCACGTGGAAAGTCGATCCATTCGGGATGGCCGAATTCATTTCCCATAAAATTAAGGTAACCACCTCCCGATGTGCTGAAGGTGATCAGTCTGATCATCTTGTGAAGGGCAATACCACGGTCAATCACGACACTGTGATAAGATTTGTTCATACCGGAATACATTTCCGCATCTATCATTCTGAATATAAGTGTTTTATCTCCAACAAGAGCCTGGTCATGAGATTCACAGTAGGATATTATCTTTTCCTCCGGACGGTGTTGAGTAAGTTCATACATCAGCTTTCCCATATCCCAGTTTTCATCAAAAGTCTCTTTAACGAGTTTTATCCAGAAATCAGGTACTCCCATTGATAACCTGTAATCGAAACCAAAGCCCATTTTTTCAGTATCGGAGGCTATTCCCGGCATACCACTCATCTCTTCAGCTATCGTGACGGCGTTCGCCTTGTATTTATGAATCATTTTATTGGCCAGAAAGAGGTATACCAGCGCGTCTTCGTCCTGATTACCATCGAAATATTCATTATATGATGTAAAATTCTTTTCGAGGCCATGATCATAATAAATCATACTTGTAATTCCATCGAACCGGAAGCCGTCGAATTTGTATTCTTCAAGCCAGTATCTGCAATTGGATAGCAGGAAGTGCAGTACATTGTCCTTTCCATAGTCGAAACACAATGAATCCCATGCTCTGTGATTTCTTCTTTCATTTGAATGGAAATATTGCCCTAATGAGCCATCGAACAGGCCAAGTCCTTCATTGATATTTTTAACAGAATGCGAGTGGATAAGGTCCATAATAACCCTCAGGCCTGCCGAATGTGCTTTATCAATCAGTTGCTTAAGATCTTCAGGTGTCCCGAATCTTGATGAAGCCGCAAAAAAGCTGGAGACATGGTATCCGAACGAACCATAAAACGGATGTTCCTGGATTGCCATCAGCTGTATTGTATTGTATCCGGAATTGATTATTCGGGGAATAACCTTTTCAGTAAATTCACTGTAAGTTCCGATTTGCTCTTCGGAAGTGGCCATTCCGATATGCGCCTCGTAAATTACGGGAGCAGTGACCGGAGCGTTAAAGTTTTCAGAACTCCAGGTATAATTTTCATCAGGTTGCCAAACCTGTGCACTGAATATCTTTGTCTTATCATCCTGAACAACACGGTTTGCGTATGATGGAATACGATCTCCCTTCCCTCCATCCCAGTGTACTGAAAGTTTATACAGGTCCCCATGTTTAATTATTCCGGGTGGAATAATAATTTCCCAGTCACCCATTGGATTAATCCTCTTCATCATGAATTCCTTCTTCTCTTTCCAATCGGTAAATACTCCGATGATAAAAATTTCTTTTGCATTAGGAGCCCATTCCCTGAAAATCCATGAATCGTTATTCCTGTGCAGACCATAGTAATAATGCCCCATTGCGAAATCACAAAGTGTGCCTTCCCCGATAAGTTGTTTTTCCTTTAGAAGGCACTTCGTTATTCGTCTGTCAATAACTTCAGTAAATGGATTCAACCAAGGGTCGGATTTATAGAAACTGGTTGTATTCATGATGATTGGCAATATTGGAGATCTTAACATAAAAGTACAAAAACTAAATCATTAATTTGCTTGATTTCCATGGGCTTTATTAATTTTGCAGACATAAATTTCTGCTATGGTTATTCATGAGGGATATGAAAATCTCAGACTGATTGCTCCGGTAGTTACTCTTGGCATTTTTGACGGAGTGCATCGGGGACACAGGGCTCTTCTCGATTACCTCGTTAAAAGTGCTAAAGAATCTCAGGGAGAATCGGTTGTGATAACTTTTTTTCCGCATCCGAGATTAGTGTTGGAGAAAAGAATTATTAATCTGTCATTTCTGTCAACAATAGAAGAAAAGAAGGTACTTCTGGAAAAAGCAAATATCGACCATCTCATTATCATTGAATTCAATATAGAGTTTAGCAGAATACAGGCATGTGATTTTATTAAAGATATACTGGTTAGAAAGATTGGAACAAAGCATTTGATAATCGGATATAATCACCACTTTGGGAGAAGTGGCGAAGGCGATTTTAATACTATCAGGCAATGTTCGGAATCACTTGCTTTCAGGGTTGAACAGGTGCGGGCCTTTCATACCGACGGAGATGTAATTAGTTCATCCTCAATTCGTAATGCCTTATTTAGAGGAAATCTTGATGAAGCTAACAGGTGGCTTGGATATTCATATTCCATGAGTGGTTCAGTAATTGAAGGAAGGAAGATTGGCAGATCTATTGGATTTCCGACTGCAAATATTATACCCGATGATCAGCATAAATTGATTCCCGCCGATGGAGTATATGCTGTTGAAGTTAAGGTGGATGAAAAAGATTACCCGGGTATGCTTAGCATTGGTTCCAATCCGACTGTAAACTCTGATTCAAAATTAAGAAGTATTGAAGTTCATATTTTAAATTTTAATGCGGATATATATGGAAGAAATATCTCAGTGACTTTCAGAAAAAGACTGAGAGATGAAAAAAAATTTGACAGTCTGGAAGAACTGACACAACAGATGGAACTGGATAAACAGAATACGATTCGAATTTTCTCCTGAAAAATAGCAAATGTTTTGTTAACTTTGACCTCTTAAAAAATATCGGGTTTATAAATGTAATAATTGATACTATGCAATACCAGGTAAAAGATATATCACTTGCAGATTTTGGCAGAAAGGAGATCGAAATTGCAGAAAAAGAAATGCCGGGTTTACTGTCAATCAGGAAGAAATATTCCTCGGAAAAACCTTTGAAAGGAGCACGGATCACCGGATCGTTGCACATGACAATTCAAACCGCGGTCCTTATTGAGACACTTGCTGAACTTGGCGCAGAGGTAAGATGGGCAAGCTGTAATATTTTCTCAACGCAGGATCATGCTGCAGCAGCTATTGCTGCAACAGGTATACCGGTGTTTGCCTGGAAAGGTGAAACACTTGAGGAGTACTGGTGGTGTACTGCCCAGGCTCTTTCATTCCCGGGAGGTAAAGGTCCAAATCTCCTTGTCGATGACGGTGGCGATGCTTCACTGATGGTTCATCTGGGATATAAAGCGGAAAAGAACCCTGAGATTCTAAATAAAAAACCCGAAAGCAGGGAAGAGGCAATTATTCTTGCTACTCTTAAAGATATTCTGGCGAAAGAACCAGGTAAATGGCACCAGGCAGTAAGTGAACTTAAAGGGATATCCGAGGAGACTACAACTGGCGTACACAGATTATATCAGATGATGGAAAACGGCGAATTGCTTGTACCTGCAATAAATGTAAACGATTCTGTTACAAAATCAAAATTCGACAACCTGTACGGATGCCGTGAGTCGCTTGCTGATGGTATCAAAAGAGCTACCGATGTAATGCTTGCAGGTAAAGTAGTTATAATATGTGGTTACGGCGATGTTGGAAAGGGATGTGCAAAATCGATGAAATCTTACGGTGCAAGGGTTATTGTGACAGAAATCGACCCGATATGTGCCTTGCAGGCATCAATGGAAGGTTTTGAAGTAAAAACAGTTGAGGATACTCTTGATGAGGGGAATATTTATGTTACAGCAACCGGCAATAAAGATATTATTACCCTTGATCATATGTTGAAGATGAAAGATCAGGCAATCGTTTGTAATATAGGTCATTTTGACAATGAAATACAGGTTGATAATCTTAACGGAATGAAAGGTATTGCAAAAATCAATATTAAACCACAGGTCGATAAATACCTGTTCCCTGACGGACATGCAATTTTTATTCTTGCCGAGGGTAGACTTGTTAATCTTGGCTGTGCCACCGGCCATCCTTCATTTGTTATGAGTAACTCTTTCAGTAACCAGACACTGGCTCAGATTGATCTCTGGAAAAACAAGTATGAAATAGGTGTATACAGGCTTCCAAAATATCTCGATGAGGAGGTAGCCAGGCTTCATCTCGATCAGCTGGGTGTAAAACTTACCAGACTTACAAAGGAACAATCTGATTATATCGGGGTACCTGATTCCGGTCCATATAAGCCTGACCATTACAGATATTAGAATAAGTTATTTTTAAATCGGACAAATGTAGGGACGTTGCATGCAACGTCCCTATTGCATGTAACGAGGGACGTTGCATGCAACGTCCCTACGTCATTTATTCAGTTCCACACAGTAACATAGTTCCCCTGGAAACTTGTTCTGTAGTTCTTAAGAGGATATCTTCCTACTCCGGAAGCGGGAGTGCCCCCGACTGTAAGGCCATATTTGGTACCACATTTCGGACAGATAGCAATTGTTGAATTTGAAGGGTCGATATTTACCTTGACACTCAGATTATTTACAACATAATCCTGAGGACAGGTACGGTCATAAGCATAGAACTCTTCGTTTCCGGAACAAATTATAATACCATTACCATCATATCCTGCAGCACCTGATCCCCAGTTATTTGTATGGGCATCGACTGCAACAGAACCGCCAAATCCAATCAGACTGACAAATTCAGGGTCATTCAGATTGAGCACGAAATTCACATAAGTATCAGGGATCACATCATTCTTCTTATTACACGAACTAAAGATGAGGACAAGAGCAATGGTAATTAAAAAAAGTCTTATTTTTGATTCAGATGTCATCGTGAAATGATTAGTATTGCAAAATTACTATTACCACAGGAAATTTAACGGAATTGATAAATATTTATTGTAATAACTGAGAATGAATAAATTATCCGTAAGCAAGTTTATTCTTTTACTTTTGGTTTTATCTTTATCGACAACTCCGGGTAACGCTCAGATCTTTCATAAGAATCCCGAGAAACAACTATTCGGTAAATCTCATAGAAACTATAAGGAGGTAAAGGTTAAGGAACCAAAGTCCGTTCTTAAAGCTAAGAGAAAACAGGAAGCTAATGACCGGAGACTTAAAAAGAACTATGAGAAATCTGTCCGGAGGTCCCAAAAAAGAACAATAGATATCCAGACGCCTGAAGTCCAGGCGCGTATGAAGCAAAATAAAAAAGATACTGTTGTTCGGGAGAAAGTAAAAAAGAAGAAAACCAGGGAAAGTTCACGGAAAGCAGGTAGAAAATATGATTAAGTTAATAGTTTTAAGATAATTACTTGTAAAACACCTGTTCACAGCATTTTTTTTTGTAAATAAATAAAAAAAAACATATATTTGCTCTTGAAGAGTTCCGGCGACCCCGGAATTCTTCTTATTTTTTAAATATAAGAGAGAAAAATGTCAGACGTTATATACGTGACGGTAGACGGTCTTCAGAAGCTGAAAGAAGAGCTCGATCAGTTGAGAAATGTTGAGAGACCTTCAATCTCGAGGCAGATCGCTGATGCAAGAGATAAGGGCGACCTTTCAGAAAATGCGGAGTATGCTGCTGCTAAAGAGGCACAGGGTATGCTTGAGTTAAGGATATCAAAACTCGAGGATATTGTGGCCCGTTCAAGAATTCTGGACGAATCAAAAATTGACACTTCATCGGTCAGATTACTTAACAAAGTAAAGATCAGGAATAAGTCAAATAATTCAGTTATGGAATACCTTATTGTTCCGGAAAGCGAAGCAAATTTTAAACTTGGAAAGATCGCTGTCAGTTCTCCTATCGCTCAGGGTCTTATCGGCAAGAAAGTAGGTGATGTAGTACAGATCAAAGTACCTTCCGGAACTATTCCTTTTGAAATAATTTCTATTTCACTATAATAACAGATTATAGAAGCCGTTATGGCCACTATTTTTACAAAGATCATTAATGGAGAGATCCCCTGTTATAAGATTGCAGAGGACGATAATTATTTTGCTTTTCTCGACATAAATCCTTTGAGAGCAGGACATACACTGGTAGTACCTAAAAAAGAGACCGACTACATTTTTGATCTCGATGATGATTATTTAGGAGGAATGATTATTTTTTCAAAGAATGTTGCAGCTGCAATTAAAAGTGCGATTCCATGCAACAGGATCGGGGTAGCAGTTTTAGGTCTCGAGGTTCCTCATGCCCATATACATCTCGTTCCTATGGATACGATGGAAGATATTAACTTCAGAAACCCTAAGCTTAAATTCTCTCCCGAAGAATTTAAGGAGATAGCTGCCAAAATCACCGATAAGGTTATTCTTTAAAACATTTCATTAACCTGGCGTTTCTTTGCGTCTTCGTGCCTTCGTGGCATCAAATGATTTTTTGCCACAAAGACGCTAAGGCGCTAAGAAGGACGTTGCATTCAACGAAAATTGTAGAGACGTTGCATGCAACGTCTCTACCGGTGTTTATAAACAGGAATTTCATATCTTTATGTAATAATTCTGTTCGCTGCATGAGTTATTTCTATGATTTCTGGGATGATTTGCTCAGTCTTTTATTTCCGAGGTTGTGTTATGCGTGTGGGAACCATCTGATGAGGAATGAAAACCTTATCTGTACCGAATGTTATGTTGTTATTCCCCGTACTAATTATCATCTTGATAAAGATAATCCGGTAGCGCAGCTTTTCTGGGGAAGGTGTCTTATAGAAAGGGCTGCCGCCTTTTCATATTATAATAAAGGAAGCCGCATAAGAAATCTGATTCATAATCTGAAGTACAAGGGAATCAAAGAGATAGGATATGAGCTTGGCAGAATATATGGTTTATCCCTTAAATCATCGGGTTTTATAGACGATATTGACCTGATAATTCCGGTTCCGCTTCATCCTGCGAAGAACATATCAGCGGTTTCAATCAAAGCGAAATAATATCTATGGGAATTGCGGATGTGACAGGACTGCCAGTTGAAACAAGATCCCTTGCAGAATTACTGTATCAGCAACTCAGACGAAACGGTCGAGGTATGAAAGATGGACAAATGTTGAAGGTATTTTCCAGGTAATAGATACTCAAATGATTAAGGGGAAGCATGTTTTACTTGTGGATGATGTAATAACAACAGGATCAACAATTGAATCATGTGCAAATGAACTTCTTGAAATCAGCGGAGTGAAAGTAAGTGTCGTAGCACTTGCTTTTGCAGTTGTATGACAGTCTTATTTTTCCTTTGTTTTTACTCTTTTAGGATTTTTATTCATAAAGTCTTTCCAGCTGTTATAGGCTTTATCCTGCATAGGTTTGTTAGTCTGGTAAAAATGGCAAAGAGCAGCAGCCAGCCCATCAGTGGCGTCGAGTTTGATTTCTGTAAGACTGAATTTCAGGATATTCATCAGCATTGCAGCAACCTGTTCTTTTGATGCTGCACCCTGACCGGTAATTGACATTTTTATCTTCCTCGGTGCATATTCAAATATTGGTAGTGAACGGGTAAGCGCTGCAGCTATTGCTGCTCCCTGTGCTCTGCCGAGTTTCAGCATCGACTGAACATTTTTGCCGTAGAAAGGAGCTTCAATAGCCAGCTCATCGGGATGATATTCATCAATTATGCCAATTGTTCTTTCAAAAATATGTTTCAGTTTGAGATAATGATCATCATACTTTGAAAGATCAATCGATCCGATAGATATAAGCTCGGGAGTTGTACCGGAGGTTTTTATGACTCCATAACCTGTAATACTGGTACCCGGATCGATACCCAGAATTATCCTTTCCTTTGGTTTGACTTTCAATTTAGTACTTTCCGTGTTGTTAATAATATTGCTCAACAAGCAGACACAAAGGTACACAAAGGATTCATTAAGGTTTCACAAAGACTTTTTCAACAGCAATTTATTTACGTATTATATATGCATTATTAATTTTTTGATGATTTTCATCAAACCTGACTGAAGGCTGAGTGCTTCCTTATATCCAATCCTTTTGTCGACACATTTCCATGCTCCAGATAATAGATTGATTCGTTCAGACATGCCTCATTTCTGTCATTCCAGTCATGGGTTATATCATCAGGCACATATTTTTCAGGAAAAAATCCGTTATAAAATTCACCCTGACTTGCAGAATTGACAAGTGAGAAGGATATAGGCCAGAACATATAATTGGTTTTATATTGTATACCGACCATTCCAACTGGTTTCCCGTTTGTTGTGTCACCAATACAGTGACATGCAAGAATCGGTTTTAATCCATTGATAAAATCTTCGCTGGCAGAGGCTGTTCCTCTTGTTGTAATTACAACTACTCTTGATAGTTCAGAGGAGAAGATACTGTATTGTATTTATAAGTTTTATTATATGCAGAATTCTTATCATTGAATGTTAAGGTTAGAAATGGGGTATTGAATTTTGCTGCACCGGCAAGGTAGCTTGCCATATTTGCAGAACACTCAGATCACCTCCTCCGTTATATCTTAAGTCGACTGATGATGTCTTTTATATTATTCTGGCTAAAGTAATGCAAAAGCTGTTGCCAGTTCCTGGTTTGAAGGAGGTATGAACTGATCAAAAACAAGATGTCCGGTAATACCTGACTTCAGGTGAAGAGTATCAGCAGCAATAACGGTATTCAGAGTGAAACGAGGCTTTGTCGCAGACGATATAGTGGTATCTTTTCCATTTGGAGTTGTAAAGAGAAATGTATTTGTTATACCTGCCTGTGACTTACCAATCAGCTGGTTATATGCAGCAGTATCTTTCTTAATAAAAACTGGAGCCAGATCAGTATTATTGAGTTTTTTAACAATCCATCCCCGTCGTACTCCCTGGGTGTAGAGAGGTGAATTTTTGTAGATCTGTGCAATTCTCACGTTTGATTTTGTTAAATCGAGACCCATACTGATTCCATGTCCGACAAAACCTCCCTGGCTCTGTGCTGAATATTGACGTATAGGTCTGAACAAAACTCCATCTGTCAAGAGTCTTATACCTCATTGCTTCAAGAAGCGTATATGGATCTTTATAGTCTGTTTATTCCACAACTGGCATGAGTTTATACCAGAAATATACTTCGATTCATTGCATCATACAGAGTATCTCTGGCCTGCTCATCAACAGTGGGAGCAAGACTACCGGTGAAATATCTTTTTTACAGGAAATAAATCCTGTAATTGTTACCAGAAAAAGAATAATTGAAAACTTTTTCATTTTCTGTATATAATGTTTATTGCATATAACAATTAAACAATGCATTTTTGATCGATTTGTCTGAACAAAGATTCCTGAAATAATAAGAACTAGTCCAATAGGTGTTGTATAATAAACGGGTTCATGAAGAATATAGTGTACAAAAAACAAGTGAAATAAATGGAGCAAGGTAGACCAGGTTACTTACTTTTGCTGTCGTTGATGCCATATTGAGTGCTTTCAGCCAGAAAAGAAATGTTATTCCCATTTCGAACAAGCCAATGTATACTGAAGCGGCAATTCCTTTTATTCCTGATTCAGTAGTATGCCATTTTCCGGTAATAAGGATTATTGCAATAAGATAGATGGATCCAAATATAAAGTTTAGCAGCAGCTTTACTCGATTCATCTCTTTTGTCTTTAACATTCAGAATAAAATAGAATGCCCAGAAAAGTGAAGATCCGGTGGCCAGCAGTACTCCTCTGATATCCGAATGCCCGGTTTAAAAAGCTTTCCCTGGGAAGAAATGATATAGACCCCGATAAAGCTTACAAACAGAGCAATAAAGCTTTTCGTTTCAATTTTTTGTCCGAGAACCGGGACAGAAAGAAAAACCAGAATTATAGGCCAGATCATATTAAGGGGCTGGGCTACCTGAGCAGGAAGTAATTGGTAAGCTTTTAGCAGGATAAGATAGTAAAGAAATGGATTTATCAAACCCAGAATTGCAGAGTTTATATAGTTCTTTCGGAGTTGTCAATCTGAGGAGATGCGCTTTCTTGCCGGCTAATACAACTAATGAAGCAATATCAAAGCTGATGTAAAAGATGCAATTGTGAGCATCGGAAGAATATCTAGTTCAGCCAGACATATTTTAAATGCAGTGGGTACCGTTGACCAGAATAGTATTGCCAGACCGGCGTAGATGTAAGATTGACGGTTTTTGGTCCATTATATATTTTGAAGTAAGAACAACGAACATTCGAATGTCGAATGAAAGAATATTTATACTTCTAAGTTCGCTGTTCGTTAATGTTCTTCACTTTGTACTTCAGTAAAAGTACACTCATTTTAATTTATCAAATCAAATCCGGTGTATGGAATCAGTACTTCAGGTATCTTTATACCTGCTTCAGTCTGGTTATTTTCAAGTATGGCTGCAACAATTCTTGGCAGAGCCAGAGCGCTGCCATTGAGTGTATGAACAAGCCGGGTCTGTTTGTCTCCTTTTTCTTTAAACCTGCATTTCAACCTGTTAGCCTGAAATGATTCAAAATTTGAAACAGAACTTACTTCCAGCCATCGTTTTTGTGCGGCTGACCATACTTCAAAATCGTATGTGAGAGCAGAGGTGAATGACATGTCACCTCCACAAAATCTGAGTATCCGATATGGCAGATCAAGTTTGGAAACCAGACTTTCGACATGCTTTACCATTTCTTCAAGTGACTCATAAGAATGATCGGGGTGGGCAATCCTTACTATCTCAACTTTATCAAACTGGTGAAGCCGGTTTAGTCCTCTTACATGAGCTCCCCACGAACCTGCTTCTCGTCTGAAACATGGTGTATAAGCAATATTTTTTATAGGAAGGATATCCCCATTAAGAATCACATCCCTGTAAGATATTTGTAACAGGGACTTCAGCAGTAGGTATCAGATAAAAATTATCAAGTGTTGCATGATACATTTGTCCTTCTTTGTCTGGTAACTGACCTGTACCAAATCCGGAATCTTCATTTACCATTATTGGAGGTATCACCTCCTGGTAACCAGCTTTCTCTCCTTCGTCGAGGAAAAAGTTGATCAGTGCTCTTTGCAGTTTTGCACCTTTCCCTTTATAAACGGGAAATCCTGCTCCGGTAAGTTTAATACCCAGCTCAAAATCAATAATATCATATTTTTTTATCAGATCCCAGTGGGGGAGAGCATTTTCTGACAAAACAAACATAGCACCACCTTCCCGGATTTTAATATTATCGTCGGCTCCCTGACCTTTTGGAACAGATTCGTGAGGGAGATTCGGAAGCCTGATGATTTCGTTATGAAGATCATTATCTATCGGAGTAAGTTTGTCGGAAAGAGACTTTATCTCTTCTTTTAGTGAATATGTTTTTTTCTTGGCTGCTTCAGCTTCAGCTCTTTTGCCATCCTTCATCAAAATGCCAATCTCTTTCGAGATCCGGTTCATCTCTCCCTGCATGGAATCGGTTTTGGATTGTATTTCTCTTCGCGATGAATCGAGTGCAAGAATTCTGTTGACCAGTTCTTCAGCTTCAAAGTTTTTTACTTTCAGCCGTTCAATGATAAACTCCTTCTTTTCACGGATAAGGTTTAACGTTAACATGTTCAGTTATGAATTAATTAAAAAAGCAGGCGATAGAGCCTGCTGTAAAAATATTAAAAAACTCCCGATAATGCTTTCCTGTAAAAGAAAAGAATTCCGGAAGTCTGATTCTTTTCTAATATCCTTTATTGAGCTACCGGTTTACGGTATGAAATAACCTGTCGATAAATAGTGAATGAAGTGAAAGTGCTTAACTATTTCACACTCTTAACCGATACGTAAGTTTTATTATCTTTTTTTCTTTTGAACTCAACTTCTCCATCAGTAAGTGCAAAAAGAGTATGGTCTTTTCCGAGGCCAACGTTTAATCCAGGATTATGTTTTGTTCCTCTCTGGCGAACTATAATGTTGCCTGCTTTGGCTGACTGGCCACCGAAGAGTTTCACTCCCAATCGTTTACTTTCAGAATCGCGACCGTTACGTGAACTACCTGCTCCTTTCTTATGTGCCATAACTTTATATTATTATTTGCTTGAAATTTCTATTATTTATTTTTTCCCTTTGACGGTTTTCTTACCTGCAGTGTTTTTCTCAGCTGGTTTTTTCTCTTCAACTTTTTTAGCAGCTGTTTTCTTTACAGGTGCTTCTGCTTTTTTTGAGGCAGCTTTCTTAACAGTAGTATCTTCTTTTTTAGCAGCAGCTTTCTTAACCGGTTTCTTATCCTTTGCAGTTACTTCAGCAACTTTAACTTCAGCTAACTTTGCTTCTTCTTTTTTTGGAGTTGCTTTTTTGGGTAAACTTTTGCCGTTTATACTTATTATCTCAACCTGGGTAAAATTCTGACGGTGCCCGTTTTTGACCCTGTAACCCTTTTTCCTCTTTTTCTTGAAAACGATTACTTTATCACCTCTGACATGGTCGATAATCTTTCCACCGACAACTGCACCTTTAACAGTAGGTTCTCCAATAGTGATCACCCCTTCGTCCTCAATCAAAAGAACCTTGTCAAATTCGATTTCTTTTTCTTCTTCAACTTCAAGCCGGTGAACAAAAATTTTCTTTCCTTGCTCAACTTTAAACTGCTGACCAGCAATTTCTACGATTGCGTACATCTTATAAATTTTTTACGTTACTCCGTGAGGCGTATATAATCATTTGATAATATAACTTTCAGTTGCCCCTGCGGATTTATCCAATTTTGGACTGCAAAGATATAAAAATAAGATTATCCGCAAACCAATAAGATGAATATTTTATGAGTATCGGGAATCAGTCAGATGATTTTATTGATTTTGACTGTGTCGAGCTCGTACTTCATGCCCGGTTATTCGTTTACCCCGATCATTTACTCCCCTTCGCCTTCGCGCAGCCGTTTCGGCGAAGCAAGGTTGGGGCAGGGGTAAATAAATTGACATGATGTTAATAAAAAACAATATCCCCACTCTGGTGTTACTGCTAATATCTTTATATTTGTCAGAAGCAATATAAAACCCGGTTATTTCTTTGCGTGTAAACAATTGATATGAAGAGAATAAAGCTAAAAGTTATGGGTATCTCTTACAGTCAGACTCAGTCAGGAGCTTATGCACTGATATTGATTGAAGAAAACGGTGACAGACGGATACCTATTATTATCGGGGGCTTTGAAGCACAGGCAATTGTAATTAAACTTGAAAATCTTGACCCTCCGCGTCCTCTTACTCATGACCTTTTTAAAAAATTCGCCGATGAGTTTAACATCTCTGTTATAGAAGTAATGATTTATAAACTGGAGGAAGGTGTTTTTTTCTCAAAGCTTGTCTGCAATAATGGAGAAAAGGAATACTCAATTGACAGCAGAACATCCGACGCGGTGGCGATAGCATTGAGATTCGGCTGTCCGATATTTATTACTGAAGATATCCTTAAAAAGGCAGGAATAACGGTTAGCCCTACTGACAGTGAAATATCTTCAGTAAATGAGGTAGACAATTTTTTTGAACCTGAAAAGACCAAATATGACACCTATTCTGATGAGGAGCTCTATAAAATGATCGATGAGGCGGTTAAAACTGAAGATTATGAACGTGCTGCAGCGGTAAGGGATGAAATCGAGAAAAGAAAGAAAAAAAAGTAGCGCCGTATCAGACCATCAGACAGTGCAGGTATCGGTGAAATTCACCAAATCTTAATATTAAGTAGCTTTAATGAAGCAATATCTTGATCTTACTTGATCATGTACTGAGAACCGGAACTGAAAAGAAGGACAGAACCGGTACCGGAACGATAAGCGTTTTTGGCTATCAGATGAGGTTTAATCTTGAGGAGGGATTTCCTCTTCTGACAACAAAAAAGCTACATCTTAAATCAATTATTCATGAGTTGTTATGGTTTATTTCAGGAGATACAAATACTAAGTATCTGAATGACAATGGAGTAACGAATATGGAATGAATGGGCCGATAAAGATGGAATCTTGGGTCCGATTTATGGGTATCAGTGGCGCTCGTGGCCTGCAGGCGGACGGAGAAAAATTGATCAGCTTGCAAATGTTATAAGTTCAATTAAAGAATCACCCGATTCACGTCGGCATATTGTCAGCGCCTGGAATGTTGGTGAATTAGAAAAAATGGCTCTGCCTCCATGTCATCATTCTGTTCCAGTTTTATGTTGCAGATGGAAAATTATCATGTCAGCTCTATCAGCGCAGCGCTGATATTTTTATTGGAGTTCCATTCAATATTGCATCATATTCTCTTTTAACACTAGATGGTTGCACAGGTAACCGGCCTCAAGACCAGGTGATTTTATTCATACGCTTGGCGATGCACATATTTACCTTAACCATATTGATCAGGTAAAACTTCAACTCTCAAGAGACCCATTTAAATTGCCTGAAATGGTAATTAATAGCGGAGTAACTGATATCCTGAATTTCAGATACGATGATTTTACTCTGGTGGATTATGTTTCTCATCCGCATATAAAAGGTGATATTTCTAAAATAATAATTTAAAGTATGATATCAATCATTGTAGCTGTTTCTGAGGATTGGGGAATAGGAAAGGATAATGAACTTTTATGGCATATTTCGGAGGATCTGAAGAGATTCAAAAAGCTAACATTCGGTAATACTATCATAATGGGTAAGAAAACCTGGGAATCTTTGCCACGCAGGCCACTCCCCGGAAGGAAAAATATTGTTCTCACAGATAATCCTCAGGAGAACATCGAATTCTGCATTACTGCATACTCAATTGAGGATGCTTTAAGCAAATGCACAACGGATGAAGAAGTTTTTATTATCGGAGGGGGTAGTGTTTACAGGCAGTTCATGCCATTCGCAGACAAACTTTTTATTACTCATGTTCATAAACAGGCACCGGCTGATATTTATTTTCCTGAAATTGACCTTAGCATATGGGAAGTAATAGATAAAGAAGAGCATACTACAGGTGAAGACGATACTATTCCATATACATATACAATATACAAGAGAAAGAATAAATCAAATATTAATGAGGTCCGTATGACAGGCTAAATGTGGTCAATAAAGTGATTCAGTTAGATCCGGTCTGCTTTATGCTGTCGATAATACCGTTAATCTTAACCCAGTACACCGCTACGTCAGAATAATCAGCTTTAGTACCGGTAGAATAGAACAGGAATCGGTTATCTGCAGTCACCCAGGGCCCCCACATTCCTAGCCCAAAGTTTATTCTTTTACTTAGAGGAACCGGAGTTGTCCAATTTCCGTCTTTTTTCTTTAAGCTGACCGCTAATCCATCTGGACTTGTTGTTATCATGTATGATTCGTCACCGGCGACAAAAAAATCAAGATTTTCACCTCTTGTATTTAGCGGTCTGCCCAGGCTAGAGACTATCGTATCGGCACCATTTATAAGTACCCTGCACCAGTCGCCCAATCCTATACCTGAACCAGATCGTGATGAAATGAAATAATTTCCATTCAGCACAGATTGAAAATAATGTGCAGAATCCAGTCCGGCTAAGATCCTTTTAGGAATACTCCAGCCAGAGCATTTTTTTTCAGAAATATAAGTTTCAAAATTTTTTTCGACGTACATTGTATCACCCGAAACCGATAATGCCGGTGCGGCAAAACCTTCAAACAGACTGACAGGGCCGGTCCAATTTCCATCTGAGAAGCTGTACTTTTTGATGCTTTCTCCTGTATTGGGGTAGTACCCTTTAATCTCTGAATAGTAGATATCCCTGCCATCATTTGAAATCGCAATCCGTTCGGCAGCAAAGAATCCCTGGTCTTACTGCCAATGGAAATCTTTTTGGTGTGCAGTCAGGAGGGGTCTGACCCAGGTACAAATTTCCGGTCGGAAGTATTTGTGCAAAACATGCATTTGCCAGAAGGAATAAAACAGTTGAGAATGAGAATTGATTTCAATGCTGTTCCCATTTGAAGATTAATTCTTCTCATCATTTTTTCAGGTATTGGTTGTACAAAAAACAATGACAAAGAAAATGATGCATCATGCTTAATCAAAGAAGATTGTGATAAGCGGTCAGATAATGTGATAAGTGGTATTCTTTAACCAGACGTACAAAAATTAATGCGTTACAGTTATCACAACATTTCCTTTTTTATGACCTTTTTCAACATATTCATGAGCAGCAGGTAATTCTTCAAGTGGATATTGCCTGTCAATTATTGTTTTTAATTTACCTTCTTCAATTAGTGTCCGGATAAAATTCAGTGCTTCAGTTTTGTTAAGAGACATCGCAAAAATCACTTTCTTTTTATTTCCAAATTTTGTCAGGAATGATTGGAGAATAAGCTTTAAATGTCATTACAGTTGCAATATATTTACCATTTGCTTTTAAGAGCTTTCCTGCAATGTGCAAACGAGCTTTTGCCAACTGTGTCAAATATTATATCATAAGTATCACCGGTTTCTGCAAAATCTTCTTTTGTGTAATCCACAACTTTATCGGCTCCCAATGATTTAACCAACTCAATATTTTTTGTACTGCAAACTCCTGTAACCTCAGCACCAAAATATTTAGCCAGTTGCACTGCAAATGTTCCGATACTGCCTGATGCTCCATTTATAAGAACTTTCTGCCCTTTTTGAATATTGGCTTTTTCTTTAAGGAAAAACAGAGCAGTTGTTGCACCGTCAACTACCGATGCAGCTTCGTCAAACTGTCATATTACCGGGTTTTATTGCCAGTGATCCGTTTTCATTCATACATTTATATTGGGCATAACAACCGGTTCCAAAGCCTCTGAATGCATAAACTTCATCACCGGGTTTAAACTTTTTCACCTTACTGCCTGCTGCTTCAATCTTACCTGAAAATTCTGTTCCAAGTATTTGATACTTTTTCCCTGGTTTGATGAGACCCAGCAATATTCTGCTTAAAAAAGTATCGCCTCTTCGCATCATGCAATCGGCAGTTGTTACTGTTGTTGCAAAAACTTTGATCAGAACTTCGTTGGGTTCAGGTGTTGGTTTTTCTAATTCCAGAGGTTCAAACACATCTGGTGAACCGTATTTTTTGTACACAATTGCTTTCATGTATTTTATCATAATCTGAAGTAAATAATCAAATTAAAAGTTGTTGTATCCAATTCACAGGTAATAATTTCATATAAGTGAGGAGTAAAACTATGAAAGGCAAATCAGATCAATTGCCTGTGTATGGTGTTCATATTTTTTTTGGGGTTCTATATTGATCACTACTTTACCCGGAGAGTGTCCTTGTTTTAAGTAGTTCATTGCATCTGCTGTCATGTCAAGTGAGTAGCGCCGGTCAATTACTGGTTTAATAATACCTTTCTCTAAAAGTTTAGACAGTAACTCCAAATCGGTTCTGTTTGCTTTTGCGGTTAAAGATTTCATTTTCTTTGATCCGAAAGATAATATCCGGCCAAAGACAAGTGATTTGAAAATTTGTGATAAAGAACCGCCAACCATTACATATGTTCCATTTGAAGTCAGGGTTTTCCTGTAGGCTGTTAACGGATAATTACCATTGATTCCTAAAATTATGTCGTATTTCTTTTCTTTAGATGTGAATTTCTCTTTTGTATAATCAATAACATAATCCGCCCCAAGAGATAATGTTTGCTGAATATTTTTTGAACTGCACACTCCGGTAACTTCAGCTCCAAAATATTTGGCCAGCTGGACTGCAAATGTTCCCACTCCTCCGGCGCTCCCGACAATCAGTACTTTCTGTAACTTTTGAATGCCAGCTTTATCGCGTAAAGCCTGAAGCGCAGTCATTGCAGCCATTGGTAACGCAGCTGCATCTTCAAACGAGACCGACCCGGGCTTGATTATCAATGCTCTTTCAGGAGCTGTGACATATTCAGCAAGACCTCCAAAACCAAAACTGGCAAGATCGCCCATTACTTCATCTCCGGGTTTAAACAGGGAAATATTTTTACCGGCTGTTTCGATACAGCCGGCAATGTCTGCCCCGAATATTTTTCTTTCCGGAATTATTCCCATTTTCATTGAACGATAATCTGCAGCGTTCAGTGAGACTGCCTGTACTTTTATTAATACCTCGTCGTCATTTGGTGTGGGTTTGTTAACCTCACAACAGACGAGTTTGTCGGGATAATTTTTCTTATTATATACGATTGCTTTCATCTTTACAATCATTACGACTGTTTTAGTTTATGAACTGTCAGCTAAAAGTTAGCCTGATATTGTGATCCACTCGTGAAGTACGGCATTTTTCTGCTTGCCTGTCTCATGAGTTCATCAACCAATGAGATACGGTTCGAAGAAGTCATGGAGCATGGCGTCTATTTCCAGGCGCCCCAAGAACCCTTTTCCTAGCTGGGGAAACGCATGCTTGAAGGCGTCGTGCCGTTTCCGCCGCGAATTCGCGCGCCGCTACCGCGAAAAGGGCTACTGGCAGGACCGCTCGCTCGCCGAGGAGTTCGCCGAGGTGTTCCAGCAGTACGCCGACCGGATCGCGTTCTGCGACGGCGAGCAGTCCTTCACCTATGCCGACGTCGACCGCGTGAGCGAGCGCCTCGCGCTCAACCTGCTCGAGCTCGGCTTGAAGCCGCTCGACCGCGTGGTCGTGCAGCTGCCCAACGTGATCGAGTTCGTGTTCCTCTACTTCGCGCTGCAGAAGATCGGCGCCATCCCGATCGCTGCGCTCGCGACGCATCGCTATGCCGAGGTCAGCCAGTTCGTGCAGCTTTCGCGGCGCGACGACCTGCGTCGTGCCCGAGCGCGCAGGGCGACTTCGATTTCCGCGCCGATGGTCGAGCGCGTGCGCGCCGAGAATCCGCGCTGAAGCACGGCATTGTCCTGGGCGATGCCCGGCGACGGGTTCACGTCGCTGCGCGAGCTGATCGAGCAAGAGCCGCAGCGCTCGGCCGCGAGGCGCTCGCGCGCATCAAGATCGATCCCGACCGATCCGTGCATCTTCCAGCTCTCGGGCGGCACCACCGGCATCCCGAAGCTGATCCCGCGCACGCACAACGACTACGCCTACAACTCGAAGATCGCGGCGCCGGTCTGCGGCGTCGACGCGGCGATTCGGTGCTGCTGCTCGCGCTGCCGATCGCGCACAACCTGCCGCTCGCCTGCCCCGGGCATCCAGGGCTTCATGTTCAACGGCGGCAAGGTGGTGCTCTCGCCCGACCACGCGGCCGGAGGACATGTTCCGGCTGATCGAGAAGCACCGGGTCACGCACATCAAGGTCGTGCCGGCGCTGCTGATCCGCCTCGATCAACGACCCGTCGATCGGCAAGTACGACCTGTCCTCGCTGCGCGTCATCCAGAGCGGCGGCCAGCGCATGCAGCCCGAGGTGCGGCTGCAGACCAAGCAGCTGATCCCGAGCGTGCTTCGTGCAGGAGAACTTCGGCATGTCGGAAGGCATGCTGATGTTCGTGCGCCTCGACGATCCGCGAGGAGGTGCGGCTCGAGACCTGCGGCCGGCCGATCTGCCCGGACGACGAGGTGAGGCTGCTCGACGACGACGACCGCGACGTGCCGCCGCGGCGAGGTCGGGCGAGCTGTACCTGCCGCGGTCCCTACACGCTGCGCGGCTACTACGGCGTGCCCGAGTACAACGCGCGGCGTTCACGCCGGACGGCTTCTACCGCTCCGGCGATCTGATGCGCCAGCACCCGTCCGGCAACTACGTCGTCGAGGGCCGCAAGAAGGACCTCATCAACCGCGGCGGCGAGAAGATCAGCGCCGAGGAGATCGAGAACCTGATCCTGTCGCACCCGGCGGTGCAGAACGTCGCCTGCGTGCCGATGCCCGATCCCGACCTGGGCGAGAGGATGTGCGCCTGCGTGATCCTGCGCGCCGGCAAGAGCGCTGACGCTCGAGCGAGCTGGTCGAGTTCCTGAAGGCGCAAGGAGATCGCGAAGTTCAAGCTGCCCGAGCGGCTGGAGGTCCTGAGCGACTTCCCGGTGTCGACCTTCGGCAAGGTGTCGAAGAAGACGCTGGTGGAGCTGATCGCAAAGAAACTCGAACGAGCGAGCGGCGCCTCGCGAAGGCTCGAACGCGACACATGCGCATCATCGACCTGCACTGCTATCCCGGCACCCAGAATGGATCGCCTGCCAGGGCCCCTACGTCGAGGCGCTCGCCAAGTACTGGAACCGCAGCTGGGTCGGCAAGACCGAGGACGAGGTGCTCAAGGACTTCACCGACGCCGGCGTCGAGGCGGTGCTCGTCGCGCTCGACCTCGAGACCACGATCGCCACGCCGCCGTGCACCAACGAGTACGTGCACGCCATGTGGAAGCGCCATCCCAAGCGGATCATCCAGGCCTGGGGCGCGGTCGAGCCGGCCAAGGGCGAGATCGCGATCCGCCAGGTGCAGGAAGGCGGTCAGCGAGCTCGGCTTGATCGGCTTTCACTTCCACCCGATCATGCAGCACTTCGCGGTCGACGACCGGCGCTACTACCCGCTGTTCGAGGAGATCGCGTCGCTCGGCGCGGCGGTGATGATCGACGTCGGCACGACCGGCATGGGCGCGGGCATGCCCGGCGGCATGGGCGCCGGCGATCCGCCACGCGCATCCCTCGGCGATCGACGAGCTCGCCGCCGATTTTCCCGACCTCAAGATCATCATGGCGCATCCCGGGCTGGCCGTGGGTCGACGAGACGACGGCGGTCGCGCTGCACAAGGGCAACGTCTACTGGGAGATGTCCGGCTGGGCGCCGAAGTACTTTCCCGGCAACCTCAAGGTCGACATGCGCGCGCGCCTGCAGGACAAGATCATGTTCGGCAGCGACTATCCGAGCATGCCCTACGAGCGCATCCTCAAGGAGTGGAGCGAGCTCGGCTACACGGACGACGGTCATGGAGAAGATCTTCCACGAGAACGCCGAGCGCATTCTCGGGCTGTAAGGACGTGCGCGGCCGATGGGTCGCGGGACAGCTACGCTGGCCGAAGCGATGATTACGGACGACTCGGCAGCGTCATGACCAATCTGCTCATCATGCTGACCCTGCCGGAAAAGGTCAGGAACAAGTACTACAGCCATCTCAAGGCGAAGTTCCCCGAGATCAACATCAACATGGTCGATCATCACAGCAAGGTCGGCCCGTACATCGGGGACGCTGACATCCTGATCACGTTCGGCGCGCACATGTCCGACCACGTGCTGAAGGAGGGCGACGAGGCTGAAGTGGGTCCAGGCCGTCGGGCACCGGCGTGGACGGCATCATCGACGAGCCGTCGCTGCGCGACGACGTGCTGGTCACCAACATGCACGGCCAGACATGGCCGACTCGATGTCGGAAGCGGCCATCATGCTGATGCTCGCGCTGAGCGCGCGGACTGCCGCGCGCGCTGCGCAACCAGGGCCGCCGCAAATGGGACCGCTTCCCGGCCGGCCTGCTCAACGGCAAGACCGTCGGGCATCTTCGGCGTCGGCGCGATCGCCGCCGATCTCGCACCCAAGTGCAAGGCGTTCGGCATGAAGGTGGAAGGCATCATCCTCGGCGGTGCGCAGCGTTCCCGGCTTCGACCGCGATGTACGCGCCGCGACGAACTCGAGCAGGCGGTGCGCGGGTTCGATTTCCTGATGCTGCTCACGCCCTACACGCCGGAGACGCACGGCATCGTCAATGCGAAGGTGTTCGCCGCGATGAAGCCGACCAGCTATCTGCTCAATCTGGCGCGCGGCGGCGTGGTGGACGAGGATGCGCTGCTCGCGGCGCTGCAGACCGGGAAGATCGCGGGCGCCGCGCTGGACGTGTTCGTCGAGGAACCGCTGCGCGGAAGACCACCCGTTCTGGGCCATGGAGAACGTGATCGTGACGCCGCACCTGGGCGGGTTTCACGACGAGTATGCGGACAGGGCGTTGCCGACCATCGAGGAAAACGTGCGGCGATTCCTCGCTGGCGACACCGAGAACATGATCAACGTGGTCAGGCGCCCGGCAGGGCGTCTGACCGCATAACCGGAAGGAAACGAAGATGGCGAAGCCAACGAGCGCATCAACACGGCGATCTCCACGGCCGAGCTGGAGCGGCGCTGGGCGGCCGTGCGCGCGGCCATGGCCGAGCACCGCATCGATGTGCTGCTGATGCAGGCCAACAACGACTTCATGGGCGGCTACGTCAAGTATTTCACCGATGTGCCGGCGACCAACGGCTATCCGGTGACGGTGGTTTTCCCGAACGACGAGCGCGATGACGGTGGTCGGCCAGGGGCCGTTCGGCGTGGTGCGCGAACTGCCGCCGGAGGGCGACGGCCTGCGCCGCGGCACCGCGCGATTCATGGGCACGCCGAGCTACGCCTCCGCGCACTACACGGCCGAGTACGACGCGGTGCTCGCCGAGCGCGCGCTGGAGCGCTTCGCCGGCGGGACCGTGGGCCTGCTCGGGAACGGCGGCCATGTCCTTTGCGCTGGTGGACTATCTGAAGCGCGGCAAGCTCTCCAGGGCGAAGTTCGTGGACGCCTCGGACATGGTCGACCGGATCAAGTCGGTGAAAAGCGACGAGGAACTCGCGCTGATCCGGCGCACGGCGGCCATGCAGGATGCGGTCATGGAAGCCGTCTTCAAGGCGATCAGGCCCGGCATGCGCGATCTGGAAGTGGCCGCGATCGCCGAGCAGGTCGGGCACAGCCTGGGCAGCGAGCAGGGGTTGTTCCTGTGCTCGTCGGCGCCGGTCGGCGTGTCGGCGATGTTCGGCAACCGCCATCTGCAGAACCGGGTGATCCAGCCGGGCGATCAGTACACCCTGCTGGTGGAGAACAACGGCGCCGGCGGGTTCTATACCGAGCTGGGCCGGACCTGCGTGCTGGGCAAGGCCTCGCAGGAGATGAAGGACGAATTCGCGTTCGTGCTGGAGGCGCAGAAGTTCATGCTCGGTCTGCTCAGGCCCGGCGCCTCGTGCAAGGACATATTCGAGGCCTACAACGCGTTCATGCGCAAGAACGGCAGGCCCGAGGAGAAGCGGCTACACTGCCACGGACAGGGCTACGACATGGTGGAACGGCCGCTCATCCGGTTCGACGAGACCATGCCGATCCAGAAGAACATGAACATCGTGGTCCATCCCACCTACGCCACGGCGCGCACCTTCAGCTGGGTGTGCGACAACTTCCTGATCGGCGAGAACGGGGTGGCCGAGAAGCTGCACAAATTTCCGCAGAAGATATTTGAACTGAACTAGCGGAGGAGCAAATGCAAACCCTGGTCAGATCGTTGCTGGTTGCGGCGTTCTTTGCCGTTTGCGGACAGGCCTCGGCGCAGGCCTGGCCGAACAAGCCGGTGAAGCTGATCGTTTCACAGGCTGCAGGCGGGGCGCCCGACATCGTCGCCCGTCTCGTCAGCGACAGGCTCTCGCGCATCTGGGGGCAGCAGGTCATCGTCGACAACCGGCCGGGGGCCGGGAACATCGTCGGGGCGCAACTTGCCGCGCGGTCAGCACCCGACGGCTACACGCTTTTCTTTGCGACCGCGGCAGCGCTGGTGACCAACCCGTACACGTTCAAGACGCTGCCGTACGATCCTGCCCGTGATTTCGTCCCGGTGGGTATGGTCGGCAAGGCGCCGTTCCTTGTTCTGGTCCACCCGAGCGTTCCGGCCAAGACCCTGTCCGAGCTGATCGCTCTGGAGAAGTCGCAGCCCGGCAAGCTGACCTATGCAACCGACGGACCGAGGAATTTTTCCGGCATGGTTGCCGCATGGCTGAACAAGCTCGGTGGCACGAACATACTTCAGATTCCCTATGCCACCATGCCGCAGGGCATCCAGGACACCATTGCCGGCCGGACCCAGCTGGCAATACTTGCGATCCCCGTTGCCGCGCCGCGTATCAAGAGCGGGCAGTTGCGGGCGCTTGCATTTACCGCGGCGAAACGTGCGCCCGGCTATGAGGACGTGCCGCCGGTTGCGGAGACCTTCCCCGGTTTCGATTTCGTCGGCTGGTTTGCGATCGTCGCACCGACCGGCACGCCGCCGGAGGTGATCCGGCGCGTCAACCGCGACCTGGACACCGTGCTCAAGGACTCCGGAGATCGTCCAGCGGCTGCGCAGCATGGGGATATTCACCGACGGCGCCGACACGCCGGAGGGCACAGGCGCGTTCGTGCGTGCCGAGCTTGCAGCCTGGGGCAAGGTCGTAAAGGAAATCGGGCTACAGCCGGAGTGATTGCGGGCCGGAAGGCTGGTTTGCCGCCCCGCATCCTGCCCACCCTGGGATGGCAGGAGGGTAGTCAATGAATGTGAGCGGTACTGCGGACAAGGTGCTCAAGAGCACCTGCCGCATGTGCCACGGCGGCTGCAGCACGCTGCTGCACGTCAAGGACGAGCAGGATCGTCAAGATCGAGGGCGATCCCGACGGTCCGCTCAACCACGGGCGGCTGTGCCCGATGGGCGCCGCGAGCCTGGAGCTGGTCTACAGCCCCGCGCGCCTGACGCATCCGCTGATCCGCGCCGGCGCGCGCGGCGAAGGCAAATGGCGGCAGGCCTCGTGGGACGAGGCCTACGACCACATCTGCGCAAACATCCGCGAGATCTGGGACAAGTACGGCCGGGAAGGCATCGCCATCGGCACCGGCACCGGACGGCATCACATGCACTGGGTGCCGCGCTTCGCCAACATGATGGGAACGCCGAACTCGGGCAACCCGGGCATGGCGCAGTGCTTCTTCCCGCGCGTCAACATCATGAACCTGACCTACGGCGGCATTGGCGTGGTGCGATTACCGCGGCGAGCGCATGCCGGGCGTGCTGCTGTTCTGGGGCCACAATCCGCTCGACTTCGAGCCCGGACGGCGAAGTCGGCTTCCAGGTGCGCGATGCGCTGAAGGCCAATCCGAAGATCATCGTCGTCGATCCGCGCAGGACCTGGCTCGCCAAGCAGGCCCACGTGTTCCTGCAGCTGCGGCCGGGCACCGACGACGCGCTGGCGCTCGCGATGCTGAACGTCATCATCGAAGACGAAGCTCTACGACAAGGCATTTCGTCGAGAAATGGACCTACGGCTTCGACCGGCTCGCCGAGCGCGTCAAGCCGCTACACGCCCGAATGGGCCGAGCCGATCACCTGGGTTCCGGCGCGAGAAGATCCGCGCCGCGGCGCGGCTGTGGATCGAGGCGCAGCCCGGCGCGCTCGAATGGGGCTGCGCGATCGAGCACACGCCGAACACCATCCAGACGGTGCGGGCGATCTCGATGCTTCCGGCGCTCACCGGCAACATCGACGCGCCCGGGCGGCTGGTGCTTCGGCATGCGCGCCCTCGCGCCGTTCCCGTTCCTGCCCGAGGTGCTGCCCGAGGAGCAGAGGAAGAAGCGCCTCGGCGCCGATCGAGTTCCGCGTGCTCTCCGGGGCCGGCTCGCGCGTGCCCTCGGCGCACATGCCGTCGGTGTTCAAGTCGATGCGCACCGGCGATCCCTACTGGACCAAGGGCTTCCTCGTTTTCGGCAACAACGCGCTCTCGACCTACGCGGATTCGCGCCTGGTGTACGAGTCGCTCATGAAGCTCGATTTGCTGATGGTGGCCGACCTGTTCATGACGCCGACCTGCGAGCTCGCCGACGTGGTGCTGCCGGCGGCGGCCTGGCCGGAGCTCGACCAGATCGTCGGCATGCCGTATTTCGGCGAGGACGTCGTGCTCGCGCAGCAGAAGGCCGTGCAGATCGGCGAATGCAGGCAGGACGAGGTCATCATGACCGAGCTCGCGCGGCGCCTCGGCCTGCCGCACTGCGACGACGAGCCCGCACGACATCTTCGACCGGCATGCTCGCGCCGATCGGCATGACGCTTCAAGGAGCTCGCCGCGCACGGCCCGGTGCAAGGTGCCGATGAAATACCGCAAGTACGAGGAAAAGGGCTTCGCCACGCCGACGGGAAAGATCGAGCTCTATTCCACGCGCCTGGAGGAGCTCGGCTACGATCCGCTGCCGTACTACGAGGAGCCGCCCGAGAGCCCGGTGAGCACGCCCGAGCTGGCGAAGAAGTTTCCGTATGTGCTCACCACCGGCGCGCGCATCCCGGTGTTCTACCATTCCGAGTACCGGCAGCTGCCGAAACTGCGCCGGGGCGGCCAGGAACCGCGGGTGGAGATCCACCCGCGACACCGCCGCGAAGCACGGCATCGAGCGCGGCGACTGGGTGGTGATCTCATCGCCGCGCGGCAGCATCCGGCAGCGCGCGCGTCCTCACCGAGGACATCCACCCGAACGTGATCCACTGCGAGCACGGCTGGTGGTTTCCCGGAGCGCGAAGGACCGGGAGCACGGCATCTGGGAATCGAACGCCAACGTGCTGACCAGCCAGTCGCCGCCCGTACGACCCGGCGATGGGGACCTATCAGCTGCGCGCGCTGCTGTGCCGGATTGACGGGGAGTAGGTCGGAGCCAGCCGCGAAATAGCCTTGCATATAATGCCTGTGGTGCGTAATTTGCACGGCTATGTATCCCCGAAGCGTCTCGGGACAATCACTGGGCGTGGTGGAAAGCGTATCTGCGCTCCGTGCTCGAGCGCGACCTTCCGCAATACGGCCTGAGGACCGACCCGGTGTTCATGCGCCGCCTGCTCACCATGCTCGCCCATGCGCAGGGCGGAATCGCCAACGCGTCGCAAATCGGTTCGGCGCTGGGGGTCAACTACCTGACCGTCCAGCGGCACCTGGACGTGCTGGAGCGGATCTTCCTGCTGCGGCGGCTGCCACCGTATTTCCGCAACGTCGGCAAGCGCCTGGTCAAGGCGCCGAAGCTCTACCTGCGGGATACCGGGCTGCTGCACTACCTGCTGAACATCCGCAGCCATGAGGAGCTGGAGGCGCACCCGGTGCGCGGCGCGAGCTGGGAAACGTTCGTCATCGAGGATGTTCTCCGGCGCGAAGCCGTCGCACATCCGGGTTCCGGCGCCTACTTCTGGCGTACCGCGGCCGGCGCCGAAGCCGACCTGGTGCTGGACCGCGGCCGCGCGCGCGTCGTGGTCGAAGTGAAAACGGCGTACGGCGGATCGGGGCGGCAACTGCGGGTGCTGCGCGAGGCGATGCGGGACATCGGCGCGTCGCGCGCCTGGATCGTCGATCAGGGCCGCGGCATCGAGCGGGTCGACGACGCCATCGCGCGCGCGGGTTTCGCCGAGGTCGTCGAGGGCGTGCCTGGATAATAGCGTTCGTGCCCAACCGCGGGCCGGACCTTGCGAAGGAAAGGTGCCGCGAAGGCGCAAATGCCCGCAGATCCGCATGGGACGGGCGTTAACGGGCACGCCCTGCGAAAAAAGATGGCGGAATCACCGAAGATTTTCGCGGACGCAGCATGAGCACTACGGTTCAGCGGAGTTCTAACGTCCGCTCTCGAACGCGCGATTAGGCCGCGATTGCCGCAAAATTCCCACAAAAGGTGAAAGCCGTTTCAGCTTGCCGCGTTTTGAAAGGTGGTTCGTCCCCGGGCAATTTCGATGCCGTACGCATAGCGTTTCGGGTGTTCTTCATGGACAACGCGCGTGTTCTGCTTTTCGGTGCTCGGCGCATACCATGGCTAATCGCTCCGATGTTGCCGCTCCGGTGCAACCGAAGGTTGGGCGTCATCGCTACGGATCGATCCGGACGGGTCACGCGCGCTTGCGCAGAAAGACGTGGGTCGCACGTTCGCCCGCGACGTACTTCGCGCATTCATAGCCCAAGGCACGCATGTCGATGTCGTTCAGGAGATGCTCCCCGGAACCGAGCAGGACAGGTCGGATGGCGAGATGCAGCTCGTCGATCAGGGCGGCGCGCAGATACTGCCGGATCGTGGATACGCCGCCGCCGAGGCGGACGTCGCGGCCGCCCGCTGCAGCGGTCGCCTGCTCCAGGGCGGCGTGAATGCCTTCGGTGACAAAGCGAAACTCCGTACCTCCCGCCATCCTGAGCGGCGCCCGCGGGTGATGCGTCAGCACGAAGACGGGCGTGTGATACGGCGGCTCGTCGCCCCACCAGCCCTTCCAGCTGTCGTCCGGCCACGGGCCGCGGACAGGACCGAACATGTTGCGCCCGAGAATCCAGGCGCCGATTCCGGCAAAGCCCTGCTCCGCAATTCCGTTGTCGACTCCCGTCTCTCCGTCGTCCTGGCCGTGCATCCTCCGCCATACGCGCGTGTGGAAGAACCACTCCATCAACTCAGGGCCCCTGACGCCGAGCGGATTCTGGAGATCCTGGTTCGGCCCGGCACCGTAGCCGTCGATGGAAATCGCGAAGCTTTGGACGCGGAGTTTCGACATTGCATTCCTCGCTGGTCAGAGAGATGGTCTGGTAGTGGACAACCCAACTTTCAGGGTAAGCGGCGCTGCGCTGATCGGCAGTGTCCGGTTGATTGAAGGGTGAGGCGTCGCCTGCATCAACCGGGGATTTCGGGCTCGACCAGCCGGGCCAGCAGCGCGAGCGATTCCTGCCAGCCCAGGTAGCACATCTCGACCGGAATGGCTTCCGGAAGCCCTTCCTGAACAATGTGTCAGCTCGGTTCCGCACGACACCGGCCGCAACGAGATGGTCGTCCGCATTTCGCCGGGAAGGTTGGGATCGTCGAAGCTGTCGGTGTAGCGAATGCGCTCGTTCGGAATCAGTTCGAGGTACTTGCCGCCGAACGAGTGCGAGTTTCCGGTCGAGAAGTTCGTGAACGACATCCGAATAAATGTCGAAAAAGTCCCGGTTCAAGAGGACCCCCGTCATCAGGGTGCCTATGGGTCTATCCGGGGTGGAAAGAATCGGGGCGACAGCCCGCAGCGCGATTCCCGACGCGCCGTACTCGATGTCGGCATCCTCCCGGCCTTCCAGCGCGTTCTTGATGATAAGTTGCGATGATTTCTGTTCCCCGTACTCCTGGGTCGGTGCCCCCTCGCGAGGAACGTATCCGTTTGAATCCCCCACCTCGAGGAGGTCCAGATTCGAATATCTATATAGATCGGAAAGACGCTGTTCCATGAGGGCGCGGTCGCGACTCGCGACGGCCGACAGGATGAATCGGTCCTTCGCGTAGATTCCGGCGAGGCGGAGGAGGCTTCTCGATCGGTGTTGTATCTCCTCCGTCACCCCGCGGGCGACGCGTTCCGCCTAGAAGAGAATTCGCCTCGTGCCGTTTCCCTGAGGAATGTTTGGAACAATATGAAAGCAAGAATAATCGGGACGGTGACGGTGATCAGGAAACTCGCATAGAGGCTTCCGCGATAGCTGAACCGCATCTCTTCCTCGCAATGGATCGAAGGTCTTTTCCTCAAAGGGGAATATGTATATGGCAAACCGATGTGCGCCGAGGGACACCGCTATCCCGTCACGCAGAGTATATCAAATAGTCGAGTTGGCTTGAGGATAGGGGAAGCCTTTGTGCGGCACATGGCGGGGCCCCGCCGGGGCATGGAGTGGTATCTGGAGGTCGATCGGGTGAACGATCAAGAGAGGGAGGCTGCTCTGCAAATACTGCGCCCCCGCTGTATCACCCCCTAGATCAACTTGCTTTGAGCGCCGATACTATTATCTTATCGTTTTCAGGTTTTATATAAAAAAAGGCGCGAACCCGACGCCGTGCCTAGGGGAGCGTGTGCACGTGGATCAAGTTTTCAAGCACTGGGCGCGGGGATTCATTTTTCCCCATGTCAGATGCGGGCTGCGGACCGGATTGGAAGCTCGAGACCACCTCTCCTATCATTTGCTTAAAGAAATTTGTCCCTTCACCCCACGATGCCAGCCCGGCACCGATACCCCCGAGCACAAGTGAAAAGACCATGATAACAATGGCCATGGCAGGAGATATTTTCACTTTGGAACGTTTTAGACACCAGGGCATGATATACAGCGATAGCAACGTCACGATAACAAAGGCAATAGTCCCTTTCGTAAACGATTTCGGGGGCGGTTGTTTTTGTGCCAAATCGGCAAAATGCTTCTGACGACGTTTGCAGAAATCAAGATCCGCGGCTATCGAGCGGGATAACTTTTCCATACCGGGAATATTTACATTCGCAACCCCCTCCATCCTTTTCTCAAGGGCTTCCTTTTGTTTGCCGAGCGACTCCGCGCATTTTTCGTAATTTCCTCTTTGTGCTTCTTCCTCAGCCTCCGCTTTGTACAAATCAGAGTTCTCCCACCCATTCAACGTCGCGCATACCGGTTCGTGAGTCGGAATCAACCTCTGACAACGGTGTCTCCCACCATCTCTTGCAGAGGAGATATATGCTGAGATTCTTCCATATACCTTACTGCTTTTTCATAATCTGATTTGGCTGTGGACGCATCCCCTGATGCTAAGGCAATTTTCCCTGAACATGCATAAACCCATCCCTGTGCAGCCGACGCCTGTGATTTGCTCAAGGTGATTAGCTGCGCTTTCAGATCTGCGTATTTCTGCGCTTCCTTATCAGGAAGTTTATTGGGGAGGTTCACCTGCTCGAAGTACTCTGCTGGCTTTTGTATACGCCGCTACTGCCATTTGTATTCCGTCGACCAAGATCAACGTTGTGCATCGCTCGGACGGCTCGGGCACGACCTGGATCTTCACTCACTACCTCACGGCGGCGGCCGGCAACGTGTGGACGGCCGGCGCCGACAAGGAGGTCAACTGGCCCGTGGGCGTGGCGGCAAGGGCAACGAGGGCGCGCCGGCGAGCGCAGCAGCTCAGCGGCTCGATAGGTTACGTGGAGTACGCCTACGCCAAGCAGGCCCAGATGACGACGGTGCAGCTGCAGAACAAGGCCGGCGTGTGGGTGCAGGCGAGCCTCGACAGCTTCGCCGCCGCCGCCACAAATGCGGATTGGCAGGCATCGCTCCCCAGCATGTACCTCGTCTTGGTCAATGAGCCCGGCAAGACCACATGGCCGATAGTCGGCGCCTCGTTCATCCTTGTCCAGAAGGACCAGCCCGACGCGACCAGCGCCAAGGACATGCTCGACTACTTCGACTGGAGCTACAAGAACGGCGCGGCCTCGGCCCAGAGTCTCGACTATGTGCTCTATCCCGTCCAGCGCGTATGACCTAGTCCAGTCGCAAGTGTGGAACAACGTCACGGCGAACGGCTCACCAGTGTGGCCGTGACCGGCTCTGCGGGCTGAGGCCGCGGAGGTAGGGACCGTGAGCACAGTCGACATCGACATCCAGGCGGGACCCGAGCCCGGGCCGCGCGGCGCCGCCAAGCCGGCGCCGCGCGGCGCTCGCGTCTCGCGACTCGGTGACCCCGTCTTCAGAGGAGCGACAACGGCCAGCGGCATCGC